>NZ_FOAM01000002.1 GCF_900109605.1 Xaviernesmea oryzae | reverse complement strand
ATGATCGCTGTGCCCACACCTTCATGTCCGCCATCTGCATCGCTGCAACCGTCATCTTCTGGCTCAATCAATGAGTCCTCAGCCTAGATATAAATTATGCAATTACAAATCCATATATCGTATCTATTTTATTTTACCTATATAATAATAATATAAATTTATATTTTCTTATTAAAATTGAAGAGAATGCAAAAGATCCCGCATCGTAAGTCGATGAGGCTCATAAGGCT
This sequence comes from Xaviernesmea oryzae, assembly GCF_900109605.1. GTDB lineage: Bacteria > Pseudomonadota > Alphaproteobacteria > Rhizobiales > Rhizobiaceae > Xaviernesmea > Xaviernesmea oryzae. The sequence goes on along the minus strand of NZ_FOAM01000002.1, from coordinate 417,736 downwards.
TTATATGACCAGCCGCTGCTCTTTCGTCGATTTCGTCCATCGCCTTTATCGGGTTTTCGAAGTCAACACCATTAAGCTGCGTAAAATCGTATTGCCACCATCGAATCTTTAAAAGTCGTTCGACGACATCATCAGGAAACCGGGTTCGAATAATCCGTCCAGGATTGCCAACCACGACAGCATAAGGCGGGACATTTTTCGTAACGACGGCATGTGTTCCGATTATGGCGCCGTCACCGATTGTAACGCCACCTTTTACATAGGCACCTGCGCCAATCCAAACATCATTTCCGACGTAGACACCGGCAAGCGATTCAAAATGCTTAAAGTCAAAGGCGGCATTCTGCCGTTCGAGATGATGACGCCATAGCGGAAAATCATGGTAATAGGGAAATGTCGAGTTGGAGAGCCAAGTCGTCGGATGCTCAGGTGCCATTGAGCGCACGTCACCGGCAATCGAGGAATAACGTCCAACTTCTTTAAATGGACAGCGTGCCCAGATATACGTGAAAGCACCAAATTCACAAGGAAGGAACCATGGTTCAAACGTTGAAATCTGAACCGGTGGTTCAAAAGTCGTATCAGGATTTACGTGATAATGTCCGTAAGGTAACTCAACTATAACGCCCTGTATTGCGAAATGATGTTTCGCTCTTTCATTGAAGTCGAGATGCACCGACACCACCTTAACGCGCCAATAGGCAACGCCACCTATTAAATCAACATGTCTAATTTAACATATAAAATTTGTTGCGCAAGGTGGAGGTTGAAGTCACCGAGCTCCTGGCGCAATGATGGGTATCATTCGTTTCTTGTGCTCTAGCTTGCGCACTGAGATCCAACGAGGGAGGCGTATCGTTCAGGTGATAAAAAATTTGATGCTGTATCCGGTGTGAATAACGACGACAAAGAAAATAAACTCGACAGCTTCTATCGTGCTTTCGATAATTGATTTTAAATGACGCTTATTTTCTCACATGGTTTTCCGACAATAACTTTTGTCTATGGTTTTAGATTTAACAGATATGGCCGCCCGGCAATTTCTCGGGTAATTCCTTGATCGGTTTCGTGATAATGCCGCGGACCGTGCCTGCCAATGGAGCCTCTAGGCCTTGACCCTTTTGCCACCTGACGCCGACCTCTATCGCGATGCCATGAGCCGGCTCGCGGGCCATGTGCACATTGCCGCTGCGAGCCATGGCGGGGAGCGGCGAGGGGTGACGATTACGGCCGCCTGCTCGGTGTCCGACGATCCAGCGACCTTGCTGATCTGCCTGAACATGCGCAATCCGAAAAACCAGATCTTCCTTGATGCCGGTGTCTTCTCGCTCAATCTGTTGGGCGCCGACCAACTGGCGCTCGCGCGTGTTTTTTCCGGCAGCGAACCGATCGAGGGCGATCGCTTTGCGCATGGACAGTGGACGACGCTTGCGACCGGCGCACCGATCCTGGAGCAGGCCGTTGCCGCCTTCGATTGCCGCATCGTCGACAGCCAGGTGGTTGCCACACACCGGGTGCTGTTCGGCGCCGTCCAGGCCGTCTCGCTCGGTCAGCCCAATCCCGCGCTGCTCTATCACGACCGTGGCTATCGCACCTTGTGATCTGCGGCGCGCCGAAGCGCTGACACCTGGATACACTTTTTGCCCCTGCGCCCTAGCTGATCTCCTCAAACGGCATGTCAGCTCGGCCACGTGCTGCACAATGGTCTTAACACGAACATCAGCCGCTCCTTTTGCATCACGCATGTGAGAGAATGGGGAGATGTAGCAGAGGTGGAATGGATGACAGCGGCATGGTTGGAGGCGGGCGATCCGCTGGTGATTGCTGAGCGCTGGAGCGCGGAAGGGCGCAAGGTGGCACTTGCTACCGTCATCGACACCTGGGGCTCCGCGCCACGTCCGCGTGGCAGCCATCTCGTAATCGACGGCAATGGCAATTTCGAGGGATCGGTATCCGGTGGCTGCGTGGAGAGCGAGGTCATCGCCCAGGCGCTCGACGTGATCCAAAGCGGCACGCCGCAACTGCTCGAATTCGGCGTGTCCAACGAGACCGCCTGGCGGGCCGGCCTCTCCTGCGGCGGACGCATCAGCGTTTTCGTTCAGGATCTGGCATCGCGGGATGCAGCGTCCGAAAGCCATGCCGGATGACGAGCGGAATTGTCGAGGCAGTCAACGCCGCGCGTGCCGAACGCCGGCCTGTGGCCACGCTCACATGGCTCGACACCGGTGTCATGGGTCTCATCGCCCCTGACGAGATCCCTGGGCACCGGCTGGAGATTGAGCTTCGTGAAGCTTTCAGGAGCGGAAAGTCAAAAGCGGTCACGCAGGATGGCCGAGAGGCATTCCTCAACATCTATCTGCCGGCGCCGCGCCTGATTGTGATCGGCGCCGTTCACATCACCCAGGCTCTGGCGGTGCTTGCGCCCGTCTGCGGCTTTGCGTTGAGTGTGATCGATCCGCGCAGCGGCTTTGCCACGGCGGAGCGCTTCGCCGGCGTCGACCTTGTGGTCGAGTGGCCGGACGATGCCTTCACCAGCAGGCCATTGGATCCGTTTACCGCGGTGGCGGCGGTGTCCCATGATCCAGGGATCGACGATCCCGCCCTGATCGCGGCGCTCGAGGCCGGTTGCTTCTATGTCGGCGCGCTGGGCAGCCGTCGCTCGCATGAAAGGCGTCTGGAGCGTCTGCAAGCAGCCGGGCTCAGCGCGGAAATGCTTGGCCGAATCCGTGCACCGATCGGCCTCGATATTGCTGCTTCGACCCCGCAGGAAATCGCTGTATCCATCTTGGCGCAAATCATCGCCGCACTTCGCCGACCTGGCGGGGATAACGCATCGCGTGCCCGCGTTCAGCCCGGTGGGCGAGGCGACGCCTGCCTCGTGGAAGGCTGAACTCGAAGGCTGGTGTGTCACTCGTCTTTTTCAGCCTGTATTCCTGCGGAAATGCCACGTGGCGGTGAACCAATGTGATCGCAAGTCGATTGTCTGCCCTTTCCCCTCGCTGCCCCTTCACGATAAATAAATAAGTGTCGGGCTTTGCCTGTGATCCTGCTTGGTCGGTCCAGGCGGGGCTGGTCGAGGAATAAACAGAGGCGGGGGGAGATCGGTCATGGACGATGAGGCGATTTTCGAGGTGTTCGACAGTCTCGGCCCTGTCTCGATCCGCCGGATGTTCGGCGGTAAGGGAATTTATGCGGAAGGCCACATCCTCGCCATCGTGCTTGACGGCACGTTGATGCTCAAGGGAGACGACGAGAGTGCGCCGAGGCTTGAGGCGGCCGGTGGGGAGCGCTGGTTCTATGAGGGCAGGAGCGGCAAGCCGGTCAACATGCCTTATTGGACTGTGCCTCCCGCCGCCTATGACGACCCCGAGGAGATGGCGCTCTGGGTGCGCGAAGCTTTCGAGGCGGCGCTGCGCGCGAGCCGGAAGCCTCAGGCAAAGCCGAAAGCAAAAAAGCGCTCATCCGCGAAAGAGGAAACCTGAGCGGTAACCGCACCTTGCCCTGTCGCCTGTCAGACCACAGTGGCCTGATGAAAGCGCATCTGCCAGCGGCCATCGATCCAGGCCCAGATGGAACTGCGCCAACGGCATTGAGGCCTCTCCTGCGCCGGATCGCTGCCTGTCGTGCGGTAGACAAGCTGCGCAAGCCCTGCGCCTAGATCAATGAGGCGATAGTCGGACGCCTGAGCGGCTCGATAGGTGCCGCGTGCAGCCTCCTCCGCGAGCGCCGTGATGATCTCGTCGCGTCCATAGACCGTGCCCGAACTGCCGATCTCGATGAAATCCGCTGCAAGCAGCTTCGATACCGCTTTCGGCGCGGCGCGCAGAGCAGGCTGGTGAAGCGCCTCTTCGAGCGTTCGCAGCGTATCGAGATCGGACGCCGGTGGCTCGGATCTGACTTGAAGGGCCGTGACGGCGTCGCGAGCGAAGACCGATAGTGGAGCCGGCAAGCCATCGAGAGGGAACCAGCCGATGTCCGAAATCTTGTCCGGTTCGGTCAGCCAAGGCTCGCCCGTGCTGTCCTGCGTAACATAGATGAGCGAGATCCAGTGCTGGCGATCGGCGGGAATAATCTGTTCGCTGAGGCAGAGAAACTCGACGGAGCCGATCGACAGGCCGCTTTCCTCTTCGGCTTCGCGCCGGGCTGCCTCCAGCGAGACCTCGCCGTGGTCCACCTTGCCGCCGACGATCGTCCAATGCCCGGCCTCCGGTGCCTTCAGCCGTCGGGCCATCAGCAACCGGCCCTCGCGCAGAATCGCCAGGCCGCAGCCGACACCGGGAAAATCCACGCCAGGACGTGCGGCATGTGGCCCCGATATCCCTGTCACGAGCTCGGTCTCTATTCCGGGCGCAGGAAGCCGCTCAACGTCAAAAGGCGCACGCATCGCTGCGTCCGCCTTTTCGTCGTCTTGCGTCCGCGCATCCGGCTCACGCCGATCCGCAGTGCTCATTCCTCAGGCCTTGCCGGCAATCAGCATGAAGGCCGGGATATCGTCGCCGAAGCCGACAGGCGTCGGGCCGTCGTCCTGGTCACGGCGATAGCGGTTGCGCCGGTCGCGATGATCATCATTGGCCGGAGCAGGCGCCGGTGCCGGGCGATTGGCCGAGCGAGCGGTATTCTGTCCCCTTGGCTGGGCCTTGCGTTCTGCTTTCACGGTGTCCGCCTTCGCATTGGTCTCGTCGAGGACCGGATTGTCCAAGCTTTTCATGTCGTGCCGATGACTATCGGCCTTCGGGCTTTCGGCTTTTTCTGCGTCAGGCCGAGCGCCATCCGAGCGGCGGCCACGATCGCGGTCGCGTTCACGCCGTCCGCCGCGCTCACGCTTCGGCCGGGCGCTCTCATAACTCTCGGCAGGCGGAGGAAGTTCAGTCAGGTCGCCGTTCAGCCATTCAATTTTCTGGCCGATCAGCTTTTCGATCGCATCGAGATATTTCGTGTCACGCCGGTTGACGAGGGTGAAGGCGGCGCCGGAGCGGCCGGCCCGGCCCGTGCGGCCGATGCGGTGGACATAGTCTTCCGCGTGGATCGGCACATCGAAGTTGAAGACATGGCTAACATCGGGAATGTCGAGACCACGGGCCGCTACATCCGAGGCGACGAGCAGCGTGATCTGATTGTCCTTGAAGCCTGCCAGCATCTTCGTGCGCGAACTCTGGTCCATGTCGCCATGCAGCGCGCCGACGGAGAAGCCATGTCGGCTCAAGGAGCGGAAGAGATCCGCGACATCGAGCTTGCGATTGCAGAAGATGATCGCATTCTTCAGGTCGGTCTGGGCGCGGATGAGATCGCGCAGCACGGCGCGCTTCTCATAATCCTTGTCATGCGTCGCAACGATGCGCTGCGTCACCGTCTTGGCGGTCGAGGACGGCGGCGCGACCTCGATGCGTTCGGGATTTTGCAGGAAGCGATCGGCCAGCTTCTGGATTTCCGGCGGCATGGTGGCCGAGAAGAACAGGGTCTGGCGGGTAAAGGGGATCAGCTTGGCGATGCGCTCGATATCGGGAATGAAGCCCATGTCGAGCATGCGGTCCGCTTCATCGATCACGAGGATCTCGACGCCGGTCATCAAAAGCTTGCCGCGCTCGCAATGATCGAGCAGGCGGCCGGGCGTGCAGATCAGCACATCGGCGCCACGCTCCAGCTTGCGATCCTGCTCGTCAAACGAAACACCGCCAATGAGCAGCGCGATGTTCAGCTTGTGGTTCTTGCCGTATTTTTCGAAATTTTCAGCCACCTGGGCCGCAAGTTCACGCGTCGGCTCCAGGATCAGCGTGCGCGGCATGCGGGCGCGGGCGCGGCCTTTTTCCAGAAGGGTCAGCATCGGCAGCACGAAGGAGGCCGTCTTGCCCGTGCCGGTCTGGGCGATGCCGAGGATATCGCGGTGCTTCAGCGCCGGCGGAATGGCCCCGGCCTGGATCGGCGTCGGGTTCGTATAGCCGGCATCGGTGACGGCGGAGAGGACTTTTTGGCTCAGGCCAAGGTCAGAAAAGGTGGTCAAAGGGAAAACTGTTTCCATTCCGGTTCGTCCGAACCTTGGGTTTTCGCGGCTGCAGCAGCACTGTCGCCGGCCTCTTAGGGCCAATACCGCGCAAAGTCAAGGAATGCAGCATTTTGCGGGCCTTGACGGCCGTTTCTGGCGCAAAATTGGTTTCCGGAAGGATATTTTGCCAGAGAGGGCGCGAGATCGTCGCCATCGTTTTGTGCAGCCGGCAAACGAGTCGCAAGCAGCGTATTCCCGCTCCGGTGCCTTACTCGATATAGCTTGCGAGCATGCGGCCGGCTGTCAGGAAGCGCATGGGATCGACCGGGCGGCCGTCGATGCGCACCTCGTAATGCAGATGTGGGCCGGTGGAGCGGCCGGTATTGCCCGAGGAGCCGAGCGCCGCGCCGGCCTCGACCGTCTCACCGCTGCGCACGCCGATCTCCGACAGATGCGCGTAGCGCGTGCTGACGCCATGGCCATGATCGATCTCGATCATAAACCCATAGGAGCCGTTGTAGCCGGCGCTGACCACGCGGCCTGGCGCCGCCGCATGGACGACGCTGCCGACACTCAAGCGAAAATCGATGCCGGAATGCAAGGCCAACCGCCCGAGAAAAGGGTCCGGTCGGTTTCCGAAGGGACTGGTGATGTCGCTTTGCGGCGCCGGATTGGCGAAGGGCAGGCGGCGGGCTTCGGCGCGTACGGATTCGAGGTGCGACAAGGCGTCGTCGAGGGCAACGAGCGCTCGATCGAAACCCTCAGGCGCCTCAGGCTCGACAAAAGGGCCGCCGACTGCGCTCTCATCGCTGCGCGCGGCCGCGCCGGAGAGGTTCAAAGGCACGCCGATGCGGGCGGTAATGGCGCGGATGGCTTCGGCCGTCTGCTGTGCATCGGCCGTCAGTGCATCGATGCGCGCGGCCTGATCGCGCTCGATCTGCTTGAGGGACAGCGTGACCTTGGAAAACAGCCGGTCGGCCCTGTCGGGCAGGCTCTCTTCCGGCGTCGCCGCAAGCGCCAGGGCTCGCAGCGGAGCAGCGCGGGAATCTGGCGCAGGAGGGCTCGCCGTCGGCTTGGCGGCATCTGTCGCTCCCCCCATGCCCAGCTGCGCCTCGATGGCGCGCAGGCCCGCAGCCTCGGCGCGCTGTCCGGGCATCGGCCGTAGCGCAAAGGCTGGAACGCTGTCTTCCTCATGCGCATCCAAGGGGGCCTCCTGCAACATGGCAGGTGCGGCCTCGCCGCCGGTCCTGTCACCCGATGCCGTATCGAGCCCCGATTGCTCGGCCCGTTCGATCAGGGAGCCGATCCGGCCACCGCGCGCGCTGATCGCCATCTGCTGGCGCAACAGGGTCTCGACCTTTTTCTCGACGAGCTGCTGATCGATAAGCTGGCGGCTGGACACGCGGTCCACTTGGGCGCGAAGGGCGGCGATCCGGTCCTCATAATCTTGCTGCATGCGCGCCTGTCGCGCCATGGCGCCGCCGATCAAGTCGTCTCGCAGAACCAGATAGGCCGTGGCTGCAAGAAAAGTGAGGCAGAAAAGGGCGCAGAAGGCGACTGCAAGGCCTGTCGTCCAAGGGGCAAGCCGCAGATGGCGCACGCGATCGCCGCGTGCGAGGATCAGCAGCAACGGTTCCGTGCGCTTGCCAAAGACCCGGGATTGCGAAACCTGCGGCACGGGCTACCCCAAACGAACGATCATGATCGCGCGGATGCGCTGATAATGCCGGCATTGGGCCCTATTAAGGTTAATGAAGCCTTACGATTTAGTCATTTGGCATCATGCGCGTCTCAACCGGAGCCAACAAGTGTGCTGGGATAGCCGGCAATATCCGTAAAACGCTGGCGAGCATGCTCCGGCCAGTGCTGCCGCTCAGATATTGGCTGATGTCGTCATCGAGCGATAGAAAGCGGGCGTCAGGCCGGCCTCGGCGCGGGCGATGTCGTTGAACGGCGCCTTGAGGGACCCGCGAAAATTGGCGCGCACCAGATCCTGGAAAGCGCGCACCGGATCGCGCCGCTCGCGCTGGCAGAGGAAGCGAAACCATTTCGCGCCGACGGCGACATGGCCCTTTTCGTCCTCATAGATGATGTCGAGCACGGCTGCGCTGTCCATGTCGCCGGTCTCGCGCATTTTTGCCTGCAGCGCCGGCGTGACGTCGAGCCCGCGCGCCTCCAGAATCAGAGGCACGACGGCGAGGCGGGCCGTCAGATCGTTGCGCGTGTCATGGGCGGCCTGCCAGAGCCCGTCATGGGCCGGAAGATCGCCATAATCGGCGCCCATCGCCTGCAGCCGGGCCCGCACCAGCCGAAAATGCTTGGCCTCTTCGAAGGCGACGCGCATCCAGCCTTCGAAGAAGGAGAGCGGCACCGGCTGGTCGGCAAAGCGGGCAACGATGTCGAGCGCCAGATCGACCGCATTCAATTCGATATGGGCAATGGCATGCAGAAGCGCGATGCGCCCCTGCGGCGTGTGCAGCGACCGACGCGGCACGTTGCGCGGCGGGATCAGCGCGGGCTTCTCCGGCCGGCCCGGCCGCTCCGGCACGGGCGCGTCCAGCGGCGAGCGCAGCGAGAGACGGCGCGCTGCCCAGCGCCGCGCCGTTTCCTGCGCCAGTTCGGTCTTCAGGTCGAGATCGGCGGCCGCGATCGCTTGGGCTGCGCCATCGCGCAGGCTGCGGATTTGAGGCAGGGAGATGGCGGCCGCGTTGTCCATCAGCCGGCCGCCTTGACCGCCGCCAGCACCTCCTCGACATGGCCCGGCACCTTCACCTTCTCCCAGATGCGGGCGATGGTGCCATCCGGCGCAATCAGGATCGTGGTCCGCTCGACACCCATGTAGCGCCGGCCATACATGCTCTTCTCCACCCAGACGCCATAGGCTTCCAGAGTGGATTTATCCTCGTCGGAGGCGAGCGCGATACCGAGATTGTGCTTTTTGATGAATTTGTCATGCGCCTTCACCGGGTCCGGCGACATGCCGATGATCGTCGCGCCAGCCGCCTCGAAGTCCGCAGCGCGTGCGGTGAAGTCGATGGCCTCGACGGTGCAGCCCGATGTGTCGTCCTTCGGATAGAAATAGAGAACGACATGCCGGCCGCGATGTGCGGCAAGCGAGATCGTGCCGCCGCCGTCGCGCGGCAGCGTAAAATCCGGGGCGGGGGAGCCAATGGCAGGCAAAGTCATATCGAAGTCTCCTCATCGACCATTTATTGCCGCACTTATATGGTCCATGCGCGCCACTGGACCACATGGGCGCAGCCAAGGCTGTTTTGCGCTTGGCCCGTCCGGGGATTGAACGGAGCGATACATCGCTCATGCCGCGTCACTTGGCCGGATGCAAGAGGCGATGCTGTGGCCTTGCCTTTCCGCTGGTGAGATCCATCTGGCCGCTTGCGGCTCAGCATGCTGCGCCGCTAAAACAGGATGCGACTGCTGGAGGATATCCGGCGGCCCATGCCTTTGCTCTTCGCCTGCAGCGATGGCAGACAAGCGGTGACAGAACGACCAAGCCAGCCTTTCCGGTTGGGAACAGGATGATAGCGCGCTGATGCCCTTCAACGACAGACTCGAAAGCTGCCTCTGCCGATGAGCGACATCCGCAATGACAATGATCGCCTGGATCCGCAGGCTCCGGCGCAGGCGGGAGCGGCAAATCCCCTGCGCTCCGGCCCGCCAGAGCCCGGCAGCCGGCCAACGGATCGGCCGGGGCGGTTCAGGTCGTCACGAAAAGTGGGGCATCGCCGATGGCATGTCCGGCTGTTCAATGGCTGTCTGGCGATCGTCCTTCTTGTGCTGCTCGCGATCGGCGGCCTGATCCTTTCGATGGAAAACGGCGTCTTCGACGGCATTTTGAACCAGCGGGCAACGGCGGCGCTGGACGCGGCCGTGGGCGAGAATTTTCGCGCGGAGGTCGGCTCCACGGTTCTGCGCCTGTCGCCCGGCGGCGGGCTGGCTTTGAAAGCGCGCGGCGTCGCGCTGATCGACCGAGCCTCGAATGCCCGTTTGATGACGATGGACTCGGTGTCGATCGATGTCGATACCAAGGCGCTCATGTCCGGCAGGCTTGCCGTGTCGCGCATCGAGGCCGATGGCGCCACGTTCGATTCCGCGGTTCTACCCTCCGGCGGTCCGCTGGACCTGACGACGCTCAGGATCGCGAACATCCCGGCCGGTCTCGACATCGTCTTCAAGCAGATGGACGCCATCGAAACGCTGATCAGCCGCAGCGGCACCGATGTCGTGCGCCTATCCGATGTCAAGCTGGCGCTATCCGGCCCGCGCAACCGCGTCGTGTCCGTCGATGTCGAACGGCTGGATTTTGCCCGCAGCGCGGATGGATCGATGGGGATCGACGGGGCCTTCCTGGTGGATGGCCACGCTGCCGAACTGCATCTGAAGACCGAGCGCGGCAAGGAGCGGATCGAGCGCCTCTCCGGCGCGATCGCCGGCCTGCCGATGGAGGCGCTGCTCTACCGCCCGGCGACAGAGACGGAGCCGCCCTTCGGGATCGACGCCGAAGGCGGCGTCTCGATCGAGGCCGTTCGCGGCGGGACCGTCGGGACGCCCGGCGCTTCTGCGACGTCCGGCGCTGCTGCGACGACCGATGAGGTGCAGCCCGCCGCACCGGCGTTGAACCTTGCCGCCCATCTCGCGCAGGGCACGTTCCATGCCGGCGGCCTTCAGTCCGATGTGCTGCCGACGGATCTGTCCGCATCCTATGATTTCGACCGTCGGGTGATCACGGTCCAACCTTCGGCGCTGCGGTTCGGCCAGGCGGTCTATCCGCTTGCCGGCACGATTGCCGATCTTGCCGATCCGCAGGATCCCGAGGCGAAAGGCTTTGCCATCGATCTCAATGTCGAGGATGCAATCGCCTCCGCCTCCGATGTGGGCGAGGCGCCGCTGCCGTTTTCCGCGGAGATCAAAGGGCAGTTTCTGACCAAGACGCGCAGCCTGATCTTCGACCGGCTGGCCGTGCGCAGCACGCTCGGCTCGCTGCTCGGCTCGCTGTCGGTGCAGTTCGGCCAGACGTCGCCCGGCATCAGTTTCGCCGCGCTGACGACCGACATGCAGTCCTCCACGGTCAAGCAGCTCTGGCCTTGGTGGGTGGGCAAGAATGCGCGCCACTGGGTCGTCGACAATCTGTTCGGCGGAACGGTGAAGAACGGCAAGATCGAGGTCTCGGTGGCCGAAGGCCGGCTTGCCGAAACGCCAGGCCCGGTCGATCTTGACGAGAACGAGTTGAAGCTGGATTTCGAAATCGCCGATGCGCGTGTCAACGTCACCGGCACCATTCCGCCGCTGCGCGACGCCAATGGCCGGGTCCAGATGCGCGGACAGCGCGTGGCAATCGACTTCGATCGCGCAGCCTCCTATTTTCCCTCAGGCCGAAGCGTGACGCTCAAAGGCGGAACGCTCGTCATGCCCGATGTCTATACCAAGCCGCTGATGGCCGAGATCCGGTTGCAGCTGGCGGGTCAGGCCGACGCCATGGCCGAGTTATCGACGTTCAAGCCGATCGACGCGCTGAGGCGCACCCCCTTCAAGCCCGAGGACTTCAAGGGAGACGTGACGGCGGAAATGGGCGGCCGCTTCGGGTTGATCAACGACCAGCACCCGCCACCGCCCGAATGGCAGGTCGAGATGCAATTGAACGGCGTCTCCATGACCAAACCGTTCTCCGGGCGCACGATCACCGACGTTCAGGGTCCACTGCGTATCGATCGGCAGCAGGCGACCCTTGAGGGCACCGGCAAGGTTGACGGCTTCCCGCTCGATATCAGCATGGTCGAGCCGATCGATAGCAATGCCAAGATCAAGCGCGTGCGCGACATTTCGGGCACGCTGCCCGCGGGCGCACTCGACAAGCTGGCGCCTGAGCTGTCCAAGATTATCACCGGGCCGATCGGGCTGGATCTGTCGCTGGAGGACAATGGCCGCCAGCTGGTGGAGCTCGATCTCGGCCGCGCGTCCGTTGCTTTTCCCTATATCGGCTGGAGCAAAGGGCCCGGCGTGCCGGCCAAGGCCGCCTTGACGGTCATGGACAAGGGCGGGACCACGACGGTGTCGGGCCTGAAGCTTTCCGGCGCAAGCTTCGGCGTTGCCGGCGATCTCACCTTCGACAAGGCTGGGCTTGTCAGCGCGCAGTTCTCCACCATCAAGCTCAGCGCCATTGATAGTTTCGCGCTCGGTTTGAAGCGGCAGAAGAACGGCTATTCCGTCACCATCGACGGCGACTCGCTGGATGCCCGCAACGTGATCGCCGGGCTCAAGGCTCCCGGCAGCAAGGATGGCGGCGATCCGCAGAACATCGTCATCGACGCCAGCCTGAAAGCCGTTCGGGGCTTTCACAACGAGCAGCTCTCCAATGTCAATCTGAGCTACGCAGCCAGGGGCCGCGAAATCAGCGGCGTCAACGTGACGGCCGTGACCGGCAGCGGCCAGGCGCTCGTGGCGCGCATGGCCGCCGATGGCGACACGGTGGAACTGACGAGCGGCGATGCCGGCGCCATAGCCCGTTTCGCCGATATTTACGGCAATATGCGCGGCGGGCTGATCAATCTGAAGCTACGCGCGCGCGGCGCCGGCTCCTGGCGCGGAACAGTGGATATCCGGAAATTTTCGATCGTCGACGAAGCAAGGCTTCAGTCCATGGTCTCCAGTCCCGCAGCCGACGGCCGCAGCCTGGGCGATGCGGCCAACAAGGATATCGACGTCAAGACCGCCCGCTTCGAGCGCGGCTTTGCCAATCTAGCGCTGGACGGCGGCGCGATCTCGGTGGGAAACGGCGTCGTGCGCGGCGTCGATGTCGGCGCCACGTTCCAGGGAACCGTGCGCGACGCCAATGGCGTGATGGACATGACCGGCACCTTCATGCCGGCCTACGGGCTGAACCGGCTGTTCGGCGCCGTCCCGATCATCGGCACCATTCTCGGCAATGGCCGTGATCGGGGTCTGCTCGGCATCACCTTCAAGCTCGCCGGCCCCTTCGACAAACCGGATTTGACGATCAATCCGCTGTCGATCATCGCGCCCGGCGTTTTCCGCTCGATCTTCGAGTTTCAGTAAAACACGATCTGTCGGATAACATGTCTGAAACGAGAAAGGCCTGCGAGCGAAACCGCCGCAGGCCTTTTTATTCGTCGCTGCCGATCCGCTGTCCGTCAGGCGGGGCGAACCAGAATATGTTTCTTCTTGCCGAGCGAAAGCTTGATCACGCCATCGCCCGTCACCTCGCCGGTGCCGATCGTCAGGCGCTCGTCGGAAACAGCGGCGTCGTTGATGCGCACGGCACCGCCGTGCACATGCCGGCGGGCTTCGCCATTGGAGGCCGCCAGGCCAGCGCGCACGATCAACGAGAGCAGGCCGATGCCGGCCTCCAGCTCGCTCTGCGGCACCTCGATGGAGGGAAGGCTGTCGGCCAGAGCGCCTTCTTCGAAGGTGGTTCTCGCGGTGTCGGCGGCCTGTTGCGCAGCCTCGCGGCCATGGACGATCGCGGTGGCCTCCGTCGCCAGGATCTTCTTCGCCTCGTTGATCTCAGAGCCGGAAAGGGCTGCCAGCTTCCCGATCTCCGACAGGGGAAGTCGCGTGAAGATCTTCAGGAAGCGACCGACATCGGCGTCCTCGGTGTTGCGCCAGTACTGCCAGAAGTCATAGGGGCTGAAATTCGCCTCATTGAGCCAGACGGCGCCGTTGGCGCTCTTGCCCATCTTGGCGCCGGAGCTCGTGGTCAAAAGCGGCGTGGTCAGCGCATAGAGCTGCGGTGTGCCCATCCGGTGGCCGAGATCCACCCCGTTGATGATGTTGCCCCATTGGTCCGATCCGCCCATCTGCAGCCGGCAGCCATAGCGCCGGTTGAGCTCGACGAAATCATAGCCCTGCATGATCATGTAGTTGAATTCGAGGAAGGATAGCGACTGCTCGCGATCCAGCCGCAGCTTGACGCTGTCGAAGGAGAGCATGCGGTTGACCGAGAAATGGCGGCCGACATCGCGCAGGAATTCGACATAGTTCAACTTCAGCAGCCAGTCGGCGTTGTTGACCATCAGCGCATCGTTCGGGCCTTCGCCAAACCGAAGGATGCGCGAGAAGATCTTCTTGATGCCGGCAATGTTGGTTTCGATCTGCTCGACGGAGAGCAGCTTGCGCTGGTCGTCGCGGAAAGAGGGATCGCCCACCATCGAGGTGCCCCCGCCCATCAGCGCGATCGGCCGGTGCCCGGTTTCCTGCAGCCAGTAGAGCATCGTCGCGGAGATCAGGTTGCCGATATGCAGGCTGGTCGCTGTCGCGTCATAGCCGACATAGGCCGTTACCGTCTCCTTGGCGAAGAGTTCATCGAGGCCACTCTCGTCGGAGACCTGGTGGATGAAGCCGCGCTCCTTGAGCGTGCGCAGGAAATCGGATTTGAATTCGGACATGGTCCCGTCTCTTTAGGGTCTGGATCGATTGGCGCGGGCAGGGCTTGCGCCGTCACGCGCTCTCATGCATGCCGCTGCGCAAGGTGTAAACCCATGGCGCCGGCGCCATGCGCGGGCGGTGTGCATGGTCTGGCGCCTTTATCACCTATTTGTTGACTGTGCACCCGCTTGTTGAACATTCGCGGCACAGCAGACGAGGACAGCGATGACACAGACCCTGACGGCAATCGGCCTGATGAGCGGGACCAGCCTCGATGGCATCGATGTCGCCCTAGTCAGCAGTAATGGTGAGACAGTGGCCGAGCGCGGGCCCTTTCTCTCTCTCCCCTATGCCCCAAGCTTTCGTCGTCGTCTTGCGGATGCGCTGGAGACTGCCAAGGCGATCGAGGATCGCGCCGAGCGCCCCGGCCTGCTGGCGCGCCTGGAGCGGGACCTGACATTGCTGCATGCCGTCGCCGTCAACGATTTTCTGCATATGCATGGGCTCGACGCGCGCGAGATCGACGTCATCGGCTTTCACGGCCAGACCATTCTTCACCGGCCGCTGCAGGGACTGACGGTGCAGCTCGGCGACGGGCCGCTGCTGGCTCGCGAATCCGGCATCCAAACCGTCTATGACATGCGCGCGCATGACATGGTGTTGGGTGGGCAGGGCGCGCCGTTGATCCCGGCCTATCATGCCGCACTGGCGCGCGCGCTGCCGGCTGGGCTTGCCCGTCCTGTGGTCTTCGTCAATATCGGTGGGATTTCGAACCTCACCTTTCTCGACGATGCGACCGGCGCGCTTCTTGCCTTTGATAGCGGCCCAGGGAATACGCTGATCGACCAATGGGTGGAGGCGCATACCGGCGTGGCTTATGACGTCGATGGACGGCTGGCGGCTGCGGGCACCATCGACGAGGCGTTGGTGAAACGCTATCTCGCCCACCCCTTCTTCCATGGAAATCATCGCCGCGCGCTCGACCGCAATGATTTCGCGCCGCCGATCAAGGGAACGCTGACGCTGGAAGACGGTGCGCGCACTCTGGCGCGGGTGACGGCGGTGGCTATCCTCGCCTCGGCGCGCCACCTGCCGGGGCCCGTGGGCACCTATGTGATCTGCGGCGGCGGCCGCCACAATCCGGTGATCCTGGGCGATCTCAGCCTGCTCGCGGATCAGGAAGGCGCCCGCGTGATCACTGCGGAGACGGCCGGATTTGACGGCGATGCCATGGAGGCAGAAGCCTGGGGCTTCCTTGCCATCCGCTCGCTCAAAGGCCTGCCGCTGACCTATCCGGGCACAACGGGTGTGTCCGCCCCAGCCGTTGGCGGCGTTCTGGCTAGGCCGTAGCGCCAGTGCCCGGCGTAATGCCCGGTTTCGTTGATAGAAACCCTGGCATGGCACAAGCTTGACAGGTGGCTAGGCGTGATGCGTGTCCTTCGTCCAAGCATTGCAACGACGCTCGCGGTCAAGCCTACGCGACCTCCGGCCCCTGTCCCGACCCTTCCGCCGGCGTAGACGCCCTCGACCGATGCGACGGCATCGCTCTTCAGACCTCTCCTGGCCGGAAGCGACGGGAAGACGGTCCTATGGGTTCCTGTCAGCAAGACTGGGTATTAGCCATTCACCCGCCGCGGCGCGGTCTCGGCGGCTTCGCGGAAGCGCTCATAGGCCTCGAATTCGTTGACCATGCGCTCGGCCATCTCACAGAGCAGCGCCTCGACCTTGATCCCCTGGGCCTTGGCCATCTCGCTGATTCGTGCGGCGAGCTCGATCGTCACCGGGAAATTCAGCTCGGTCATGTATGCTCCTCTTCGATCCTCGTGATCGCTTGATGCTGCGGCGTGACAGGTGGGCCCCTTCTTGCCCGCCATGCTGCCAGCCCTGCTCAAAACCGTGACAGGGCAGAGCCCCCATGGTCTGCGAGGCGCCGCGAAAGTGCAATCTGACTTACTGTTCTTGGTTGAAACTTTTGCAACGCGGTAGCGGAATAGACGCATCGCAGGCCGGATTTCGCCGATGAATCAAGCGTATTCGACTTTACGAATGTGCCAAAATCCTTCAGCGGCTCTGCCAGGTGATCGGCTACCATCCCGACGACTGCGGGCATCGCACGATCACTGAGCGCTCTGGCCTATGGTCCGGTAGCGGAAGATCTGCTCAACGCAAAAAGCGGAGATCGGGGATCTCCGCTTCGATTCGTGTCGCGCTCACGCGTCGCTTGGGCGCGAAGCGCCAGGCAGTCTGTTTTAGCGCAGGCGCTTGGCAGCCGGTTCCGGCGTCAGCTCTCCGGCCAGCCGCCGATCGAGATAGTCCTCGCATTCGGCCATCAGCGTTTCCACCTGCCCGTTGAAGAAGTGGTTGGCTTCCGGCACCGTGCGATGGGTGATGAGAATGCCCTTCTGCGCCTTCAGCTTGTCCACCAGGCTGTTGACATCCTTCTCGGGCGCGACCTTGTCCAGCTCGCCATTGATGATCAGGCCCGAAGAGGGGCAGGGTGCCAGGAAGGAGAAGTCATAGGTGTTGGGCTGCGGTGCGACCGAGATGAAGCCCTCGATCTCCGGCCTGCGCATCAACAGCTGCATGCCGATCCAGGCGCCAAAGGAATAGCCCGCGACCCAGCAGCTTTTCGAATCGGGATGCATGCTCTGCACCCAGTCCAGCGCGGAGGCAGCATCCGACAATTCGCCCGCGCCATGGTCGAATTCGCCCTGGCTGCGGCCGATCGAACGGAAATTGAAGCGCAGCGTGGTGAAGCCACGCTTCTGGAACATGTAGAACAGCTGGTAGACGATCTGATTGTTCATCGTCCCGCCAAACTGCGGATGCGGATGCAGGACGATCGCGATAGGGGCGTTCTTCTGCTTGGAGGGCTGGTAGCGCCCCTCCAGCCGACCGGCGGGGCCGTTGAAAATCACTTCAGGCATTGCATCTCCGGAAAAATTGGGACGGCCGACCTGCGTCCTTGCTGTGCTGTCTTGACGAAAGCACTCAGCTTTTCTAGAACCCAGTTTAGAACCATTCAAAAACGTTGCACGGACGGTGCCATGCGGGTGTCGTCTCTTACGGCAAGCGACGCAGCGATATCAAGAAAAATGCGGCATAGCATGACGGTGCACGCGCAGGCGGCATTCTGATAGGCCAGACGAGCGGACGGATAAGCAAAGAGCATGATGGGCAAGGCGCGCATCTATATGGACTGGAACGCTACGGCGCCGCTTCTTCCGGAAGCGCGTGCGGCGATGCTGTCCGCGCTCGATTGCGCCGGTAACCCCTCTTCCGTACATGCGGAGGGCCGCAAGGCGCGGCAGATGATCGAGGCGGCCCGCCGCGCAGTGGCCCGGCTCTGCGATACGCTACCCGCCCATGTCACCTTCACCAGCGGCGCCACTGAGGCAGCCAACCAGGTGTTGACCCCCGTTTTTCACATGGGCCGCACGCCGGTCTGTGTCAGCCGGCTTTATGTCTCGGCGACGGAGCATCCGGCTGTGCTGTCTGGCGGTCGTTTCGACAGGGGCAGCCTGTGCGTGCTGCCGGTCGATGCCGATGGGCTGATCGATCTCGTCGCTCTGGACGCCGCGCTTGCGGCGCATGATCGCGCGCTTGGCCTGCCGATGGTGGCGGTGATGCTGGCCAACAACGAGACGGGCGTGATTCAGCCGATTGCCGACGTGGCGGCGCATGTCCGCCGGGCAGGCGGGCTTCTGGTGGTCGATGCCGTGCAGGCGGCTGACCGTCTGCCGCTGTCGATCGAGGCGCTGGGCGCGGATTTCCTCGTGCTTTCCGCCCACAAGATCGGCGGGCCGAAGGGCGTCGGTGCTCTGGTCTCGCGCGGCGAAGTGCTGATGCCGGCGCCGCTGATGCGCGGCGGCGGCCAGGAAAAGGGCCATCGCTCCGGCACCGAGAACGCGGCGGCAATCGCCGGCTTCGGTGCGGCAGCCGATATGGCCGCGCAAGATATCGAAGCGCGCATGGCCGGCATCGCCGCGCTGCGTGACCGGCTGGAAGAGGGGCTGCGCACAGCAGCACCCGATCTGCTGATCCATGGCGCGCGCGTGCCGCGTATCGGCAATACCAGCCTCGTGACCCTTCCGGGGCTGAAGGGCGAGACCTTGCAGATCGCGCTTGATCTCGAAGGCATCGCCGTCTCCTCAGGCTCGGCCTGTTCCTCCGGCAAGGTCGGACGCAGTCCGGTTCTTGACGCCATGGGCTTTACGGCTGAAGAGGGCGCTCTGCGCCTGTCGCTCGGGGCCGCCACCACGGCGGATGAGGTGGACAGGGTCATCGCCGCCTTTGCGCGCGTGGTGGCCCGCAAGCGCCTTGCTGGGGCGGCGGCATGAGAAGAGTGGGCGGGACCATAGGTTCGCGGCCAGCGGGATCGACGAAAAAGGCCGGGATTTGCCCAGCCTGCAGGTGAAAATGCACACGGCGTTTCTTACATGAGCGCCAACACGAAAACAGACGATCGATTGACAGGCCGGCGAACGATGCCGGCAGATGGAGAAAAGCCATGGCTGCTGTGCAGGAAACGATCGACCAGGTCCGCCTGATCGACGTCGACCAGTACAAATACGGTTTCGAATCCGCCATCGAGATGGACAAGGCCCCCAAAGGCCTGTCGGAAGAGATCATCCGCTTCATTTCCGCCAAGAAGGACGAGCCGGAGTGGATGCTGGCATGGCGGCTTGAGGCCTATCAGCGCTGGCTGACGATGGACGAGCCGAATTGGGCACGCGTCGATTATCCGAAGATCGACTTCAACGACATTCACTACTATGCGGCGCCGAAGAGCCAGAGCGGGCCGAAATCGATCGATGAGGTCGATCCGGAGATCCTCAAGATCTATGAGAAGCTCGGCATTCCCCTGCGCGAGCAGGAGATCCTGGCGGGTGTGAAAAGCTCGAAGATCGCCGTCGATGCCGTGTTCGATTCGGTGTCGGTGGTCACGACCTTCAAGGAAGAGCTGAAGAAGGCCGGCGTGATCTTCATGTCGATCTCCGAGGCCATCCGCGAATATCCTGACCTCGTGCGCCAATATCTCGGCTCGGTCGTGCCGACGACGGACAATTATTACGCCACGCTGAACTCGGCGGTCTTCACCGACGGATCCTTCGTCTTCGTGCCGAAGGGCGTGCGCTGCCCGATGGAACTGTCGACCTATTTCCGTATCAACGAGAAGAACACCGGACAGTTCGAACGCACGCTGATCATTGCCGAGGAGGGGGCTTATGTCTCCTATCTCGAAGGCTGCACGGCGCCCCAGCGCGATGAGAACCAGCTACACGCGGCCGTGGTCGAGCTGGTGGCGCTCGATGATGCCGAGATCAAATATTCGACAGTCCAGAACTGGTATCCCGGCGACAAGCAGGGCAAGGGTGGCATCTATAATTTCGTCACCAAGCGTGGCGATTGCCGCGGCCACCGTTCGAAGATCTCCTGGACCCAGGTGGAAACCGGCTCGGCCATCACCTGGAAATATCCAAGCTGCATTCTGCGCGGCGACGAGAGCCGGGGCGAATTCTATTCGATCGCGGTGTCCAACGGCCATCAGCAGATCGATTCCGGCACGAAGATGATCCATCTCGGCAAGAACACATCGAGCCGGATCATCTCCAAGGGCATTGCCGCCGGTGTGTCGCAGAACACCTATCGCGGCCAGGTCTCGGCCCATCGCCGCGCGACGAACGCCCGCAACTTCACCCAGTGCGACTCGCTCCTGATCGGCGACCGCTGCGGCGCGCATACGGTGCCTTATATCGAAGCCAAGAACGCCACGGCGCAGTTCGAGCATGAGGCGACCACCTCGAAGATTTCCGAGGACCAGCTGTTCTATTGCCTGCAGCGCGGCATTCCCGAGGAAGCGGCGATCGCGCTGATCGTCAACGGCTTCGTCAAGGAAGTCATTCAGGAGCTGCCGATGGAATTCGCCGTCGAGGCGCAGAAGCTGATCGGGATTTCGCTTGAGGGGTCGGTCGGCTGATGAGCGTGGAGGCGGCCAATGTGAAGGTCGTCATCCTCGGGCTTGTCCCGAGGATCTACCGCCCGAGGATGTACCGCCCGAAAAGACAAGAGCGAGGCGGCTGCGCGGAGACGTCTTGAGGCAAAAGGCTTGCGTCTAAAATTGACTGTACCGCACTGTTGCATGAACGACCGCTGGCGGCCTTGAACCGCCTGATGAACAGGAACAAGAACATGCTTGAGATCAAGAACCTGCACGCCCGGATCGCCGAGGACGGCACCGAGATCATTCGCGGCCTGAACCTGACCGTGAAGGCGGGTGAAGTGGCGGCGATCATGGGACCCAACGGATCGGGTAAGTCGACGCTCTCCTATATCCTCTCGGGCCGCGAGGACTATGAGGTCACCGAGGGCGATATTCTTTACAATGGCGAGAGCATTCTGGAGCTTGATGCTTCCGAGCGCGCCGCCAAGGGTATCTTCCTCGCCTTCCAGTATCCGGTCGAAATTCCCGGCGTCGCCACCATGCAGTTTCTGAAGGTGGCAATGAACGAGCAGCGGAAATATCGTGGCGAAAGCGAGCTTTCGACGCCTGACTTCATGCGCCGCGTGAAGGAAGCCGCCGCTGAGCTGAAGATCTCGCCGGAGATGCTGAAGCGTCCGCTCAATGTCGGCTTCTCCGGCGGCGAGAAGAAGCGCGCCGAGGTACTGCAGATGGCCTTGCTGGAGCCGAAGCTCTGCGTCCTCGACGAGACCGACTCCGGTCTGGATATCGATGCGCTGAAGATCGTCGCCGATGGCGTCAATGCGCTGCGCTCGCCCGATCGTGCCGTCATCGTCATCACCCACTATCAGCGCCTGCTCGACTATATCGTGCCGGATACCGTGCATGTTCTTTACAAGGGCCAGGTGATCAAGTCCGGCCCGAAGGAACTGGCGCATGAGCTGGAAGCCAATGGCTATGCCGACATCATCGGCGCGGCGGCCTGAGGAGGCACGCATGACTGCTCATATTCCCGCTCCCATGACGGCGGCCGAAAGCGCGCTGATGGACGCCTATGCCGCTCAGCTCGGCGATTTGCCGGGCGATGGTGCCGTTCTCTCCGCGCGTGATACGCTGCTGTCGGAGCTCAAGGCGGCCGGCCTGCCGACGCGGCGGGTCGAGGCCTGGCACTATACGGATCTGCGGGCGCTGCTACGCACCGTCCCGACCTATGACGCGACCGCCTTTGTCCAGCCTGTCGAACCCCTGACGGCCGGTTCTGCCGTGCTGCGGGTTCTGGGCGGCCATGCCGACGCTTCCGGCGCGCCCGAAGGCCTCGACGTCATCACCTATGCCCAGTCGCTGCTCGACGGCAGCGCAGCGGGCGATCTGGCCGCACGCGGCGATGAGGATGCGATCGGCCGGCTGAACGGCAGTTTCGTACGCGACGGCCTTGAAGTGTCGCTTGCCGAAGACAGCGTTCTCGCTCAACCGCTGGAACTGCAGATCGTCCAGAGCGCCGGGCAAAGCCATTTGCGCTTTCCCTTCACCTTCGGCGCTCGGTCCAAGGCGACGGTCATCGAACGGCACCTGTCGCAGGGCGACACGGCGTCGCTCATCAGCAGCGTCAGCGATCTGATCATCGAGGATGGCGCCGATGTGACCTGGATCCTCGTGCAGGAGCAGGGCGCATCCGACACCCATCTTGGCCAGCTGAATTTCGAGCTCGGCGCGGATGCGCAGTTCCGGCTGTTCGTTATCAATGCAGGCGGCAAGCTGGTGCGCCAGGAAGTGCATGGCGTCGTCAATGGTGAAGGCTCGGACTTCAAGCTGCGCGCCGTCAATCTGATGGGCGGCGAAAGCCATACGGATCTGACCTTTACGCTCGGCCACGACGTGCCGAACACGACTTCGACGGAGATCATCCGCAACGTTGTGTTCGACCGCGCCCGCGGCGTCTTCCAGGGCCAGATCCGTGTGGCACAGGATGCGCAGAAGACCGATGCGAAGATGGCGTGCAACACGCTGCTGCTCTCAGACGATGCCGATTTCTCGGCCAAACCGGAGCTGGAAATCTTCGCCGACGATGTGCAGTGCGGCCATGGGGCGACGGTGATCGACCTCAACCCGACGCATCTCTATTATCTCCAGGCACGCGGCATTCCCGAAAAACGCGCCCGGCAGATGCTGGTCAATGCCTTCGTCGATGAAGTTGTCGAAGAGCTGGAGGACGAGGCTGTCGTGGCCGCGCTCGAAGGCATCATCGAAACCTGGCTGGATCGGCACGCCTGAGACGGCTTTTGATCCCCGGCGGCAGGGCTCTGTCTTTCCGCCGGCGAAGCTGCTCGACGGGGCTTGGAAGGCCGTTTGGCCAACGCCTCTGGTCGCGATCCTGACGGCTCGCTCATGGAGTATCCGCTATGACGATCAATCCGCAGACGCTCGCCCCGGCTTACGATGTCGAGGCTGTCAGGCGCGATTTCCCGATTCTCGCCCGGACCGTGCATGGCAAGCCGCTGGTCTATCTGGACAATGGTGCATCTGCCCAGAAGCCGCAGGCGGTGATCGACGCCGTGACCCATGCCTATGCCAATGAATATGCCAATGTGCATCGCGGCCTGCATTTTCTCTCCAATGCCGCCACGGAATCCTACGAGGCCGCGCGAGAAACCGTACGCCGCTTTCTGAACGCCGAATCGGTCGATGACATCATCTTCACCAAGTCCTCGACCGAGGCGATCAATACGGTCGCCTATGGCTGGGCCATGCCGCATCTTGGCGAGGGCGACGAGATTCTCGTCTCGATCATGGAGCACCATTCCAACATCGTGCCCTGGCATTTTCTGCGCGAGCGCCAAGGGGCGAAGCTGGTCTGGGCGCCCGTCGATGACGAAGGCGCTTTCCACATCGAGGATTTCGAGGCCTGCATCACCGATCGCACGAAGCTGATCGCCATCACCCATATGTCGAATGCGTTGGGCACGGTGGTTCCAGTCAAGGAGATCTGCCGTATTGCCCGGGCGCGGGGCATTCCGGTTCTGGTGGATGGCAGTCAGGGTGCGGTGCATATGCTTGTCGATGTGCGCGACATCGACTGCGACTGGTATGTCATGACCGGCCATAAGCTCTACGGTCCTTCGGGCATCGGCGTGCTCTATGGCAAGCGTGAGCGGCTGATGGACATGCGCCCCTTCCTCGGCGGCGGCGACATGATCCGCGACGTCACGCTCGAGACCGTGACCTACAGCGATCCGCCACACCGCTTCGAAGCCGGGACGCCGCCGATCGTTCAGGCGATCGGCCTTGGCGCGGCCCTGAACTACATGGACGGGCTTGGCCGTGACGCGATTGCCGCCCACGAGGCCGATCTCGCCGCCTATGCCACGGAACGGCTGTCGGCGATCAATGCGCTCCGCCTCATCGGCCGTGCGCCCGGCAAGGGGGCGATCTTCTCCTTTGAGCTCGAGGGCGTGCATGCGCATGACATTTCCACAGTCATCGACCGGGCCGGTGTGGCTGTGCGCGCCGGCACCCATTGCGCCCAGCCGCTCTTGACACGCTTCGGCGTGACATCCACATGCCGGGCATCGTTCGGGCTCTACAACACCCGCGCGGAAGTGGACGCGCTCGCCGATGCGCTGGATATGGCGCGCCGCTTCTTTTCCTGAGGAGGTTTCGATGAGCCTGGATATGACCGACGACACAAAGGAAGAAAAGGTAGATGCACGCGCCAATCTCGTGCATTCGGCCATTCCCGCCGACGAACTCGCCCGTCTCTCCGACGATATCGTTGCGGCGCTGAAGACGGTCTATGACCCGGAAATTCCGGCCGATATTTTCGAGCTGGGCCTGGTCTACAAGATCGACATCGAGGACGACCGCACGGTTAAGATCGCGATGACGCTGACCGCGCCCGGCTGCCCGGTTGCCGGCGAAATGCCGGGCTGGGTGGAAAACGCCGTCAGCGCCGTGGAAGGTGTTTCCGGCGTCGAGGTCAGCATGACGTTTGATCCGCCGTGGACGCCGGACCGCATGTCGGAAGAGGCGCAGGTGGCGATCGGCTGGTATTGATCACCCGTCGAAAGGGCATGTTCCCCGAGGGCGACTGCAGCTGGCTAGTCCATGCATGAAGCGTGGCCGCTTGTCGAGCTAGCAGAATCCGGGAGCTTTCGTCCGGCGTGCGGACCGTAGGGCGGCTGAGGTGCGCTTGATAAGAGGTCTCGCCCAGTCTACATTTACTCTATACATGCAAGGCGCTGGATCTTGACCCCGGCGGCAGGCGAGGACGTGACATCAATGGCTTTTGCAGTCATGAGCATGACGGATGCGGCAGCGAGCCGTGTGCGCGATATTGTGGAAAATGCCGGTGGCGACGCCATGGGCATTCGTGTGTCGATCCGCAAGGGTGGATGCGCAGGCATGGAATATGCCGTGGATCTGGTGACCGAAGCCAGTCCGAAGGATGACCTGGTGGAGCATCAAGGTGCCAAGGTCTATGTGGCGCCGGAGGCTGTGCTCTATCTCCTGGGCACGCGCATGGACTTCGAAACGACGACCCTGCGTTCCGGCTTCACCTTCAACAATCCCAATCAGACATCGGCCTGCGGCTGCGGCGAATCCGTCGAGCTGAAGCCCGCGGATCTCGCGGCACTGGCCGCGCGCGGCGATGCCGTGGTGCGCGCCAGCTGACGGTTGCTTGATACCGCCCGTGCGGGACTGAGTGCGGATCTTGAAACAGCAGCTATGATCGATGCAAGCGTCGAGGCGACGGCGTAAGCAGCGGACAGGCGCGCCTGAAAGCGTTTTGGTCGGGATGCCATGCAGGGTGTTCGACCCAGGTTTTGACGAAGTGCGGGACGTGTCCCGAACTTGATGGCCGGCTCAAGCATGGTGACAATCCCCATAGCACATGTCCACATGTGGACTGCGTGTTTCAAGACGTGTCGCCCTTTCAAACGCTACGCGCCGGTTAATTAACAAGCTCAGGAGGAGAGCGGGTATGAACGGGGCGACGACGACGGCCGCCCATGCGGAAGATGTGGCCACTTCCGGCGAGCTGCTCCAGGCGCTGTTTCACGACAATCCGGACCCAATTCTCGTTGTCGCCCAGACTGGCTATATCTGTTCGGCCAATCCGGCAGCGCTGGAGACCTTTGCCGCACCCTCTCTCAATGGGCTCGCGCTTGCGGATCTCGTGGCTCCGGCGCCTGATGGCGACGAGGTGACACTTTTACGGCGCGATGGTGCGTTGATCATCGCGCGGCAGCGCATCCAGCAGGTCGGCGATGTGGTCGTACATACCTTGCGCGATCTGTCGAAGGCGGCACCCGCCGGTGAGCTGCGCGGTGCGTTCATTCTGTGGACGGCGCTGCAGGCGATTACCGAAGGTATCGTCATCTATGACGAGCATGAGCGCCTCGTCGCTTTCAACGAAGCCTATGTCCGTTTTTGCGGCATCGGCGGCGTTGTGCCGAGACAGGGCCTCAGCGCGCGCGAGATGATGATTGCCTGGCTCGCGTCCGGTGGCGCGCCTGTCGATGCCGACGAGGGGCTGCGCGAGGTCTTGCTCGAACGGCATATTCGTGAGATGCGCGACCCGACCTTGCGGTCGCGCGTCATGCCCTATGCCCATGGGCGCTGGATGCGGGTGGAAAACATCCGCACGCCGAACGGCGAGGTCGTCGGCATTCGGGCCGATGTCACCGAGCAGCGCGAGACCGAGATGGCGCTGGAGCGCCAGCGTTTCGACTACAAGACGCTGATCGAGCATATTCCCGATTTCATCGTGCGCTTCGCGCCGGATGGGACGATCACATTCATCAACGACAATTTTGCCCGCTTCATTGCCCGTGATCCCGAATCCATGCTCGGCCGCCCGGTGCAGGACTATCTGCTGGGGGGCGAGTCCGATCCACTCTGGCAAGCGCTGACCAAGTTGACGCCCGGTGAGCCCATTCGCAAGCATGAAGAGCTTCTCAAGGGCGCCGATGGCCAGGAAGCCTGGATCTTCTGGTCATCGATCGCCGCATTTGCTGACGATCACCTGCTCGAATATGTCGCCATCGGCCGGGATATCAGCGAACTCAAGCTTCAGCAGCAGCGCATCGAAGAGCAGTCGGACGAATTGCAGCGCAAGAACGACGCGCTGGGCCAGTTCACCGGAACCGTTTCGCATGATCTGAAGGCGCCGCTGAGACACGTCTCCATGTTTTCGGAAATGATGTGCGAGGACATCGCGCGGGGCGACTTCGCCTCGGTGCCCGTCTATGCGGACCATCTCCGCCAAGCCGTGCGCCGCATGCGCCGGCTGATCGACAGCCTGCTCGAATATGCGCGTATCGCCGATCGGATCGTCGCGCCCGAGCGCGTGTCTCTGCGCGAGGCGGTGGACGAGGCGCTGGTCAATCTGGCCGAGCCGATCAAGGACGCCAGCGCCATGATCGAAATCGGCGAATTGCCCGAGGTGGTCGGCGATCAGGCGCTCTTGGCACGGCTTTGCCAGAACATCATCGGCAATTCGGTGAAATATCGCCGTCCGGACGTCGTTGCCCGCCTGCGCATCTGGTCTCAGCCGGGGCCGGCAGGGCAGGTGCGGCTGATTTTCGAGGACAATGGCATTGGCATCGATCCGCGCTACGCCCACAAGATCTTCGAGGTCTTTCACCGGCTGCACCGTGACGAGAGCCTCTATCCCGGCACCGGCATCGGTTTGGCGCTCGCGCAACGCGTGGCCGAAAGCCATCGCGGCATCATCGAACTCGATGCGACCTATACCGACGGCGCCCGCTTCGTCGTCACGCTGCCCGGATTGAGCTCGCTGGCGAAAAAAGACGCGGCGACCAAGAGCTTGGCTTGACGATACGAAAAGCGTTAGCGACGGGCGGACAAGCGTGCATCTGCTCCACCCTGGTATGCGGCGCCCCGCTTTACACATCAAATAGGCCGCCGAACCCTCGACGGCCTATGTTTCAGGTGCGATGCCGCCGTCTTATTCCGCGGCCTCGGCATAGGCCTCGAGCGGCAGGCAGGTGCAGATGAGGTTGCGGTCACCATAGACATTGTCGACGCGGTTGACGGGCGACCAGTATTTGTCCACCCGGAAGGCGCCCGGCGGATAGCAGGCCTGCTCGCGCGAATAGGGACGATCCCATTCGCCGACCAGATCCTCCACCGTATGCGGCGCGTTCTTTAGGGGATTGTTGGCCTTGTCCATCCGCCCCTCCTCGATCGCACGGGCTTCCTCGCGGATCGCCAGCATGGCGGTGCAGAAGCGGTCGATCTCGGCCTTGGTTTCCGATTCCGTCGGCTCGACCATCAGCGTCCCTGCCACCGGCCAGCTCATGGTCGGCGCATGGAAGCCGCAATCGATCAGGCGCTTGGCAATATCGTCGACGCTGACGCCGGCACTCTGGGCGAGCGGGCGGGTGTCGAGGATGCACTCATGCGCGACGCGGCCCTTGGCTGAGGCATAGAGGGTGTCAAAGGCGCCCTTCAGCCGGGCGGCAATATAGTTGGCGTTGAGGATCGCAACCTTGGTCGCCTGGGTCAGGCCTTCGCCGCCCATCATCAGGCAATAGGCCCACGAGATCGGCAAGATCGAAGCCGAGCCGAAAGGCGCGGCCGAGACCGCGCCTGCCGTGGTCGAATTCGCCTGCTCCGGATGGCCCGGTAGATAGGGCGCGAGGTGTGCCTTGACACCGATGGGCCCCATGCCCGGTCCGCCGCCGCCATGCGGAATGCAGAAGGTCTTGTGCAGGTTGAGATGGCTGACATCGGAGCCGATATCGCCTGGACGGGAGAGGCCGACCATGGCATTCATATTGGCGCCGTCGAGATAGACCTGCCCGCCATGGGCATGGACGATCTCGCAGACCTCGCGCACATTCTCTTCGAACACGCCATGTGTCGAGGGATAGGTGATCATGCAGCAGGAGAGGTTGGCGGCATGGGCTTCGGCCTTGGCGCGAAAATCCTCCATGTCGATATCGCCATTCTCGCGCACCTTGACCACCACCACCCTCATGCCGACCATCTGGGCCGAAGCGGGGTTGGTCCCATGGGCCGAGGTTGGGATCAGGCAGACATCGCGATGGTGCTCGCCGCGGGCCTGATGATAGGCGCGGATCGTCAGGAGACCGGCATATTCCCCTTGCGCACCGGAGTTCGGCTGCATGGAAATCGCGTCATAGCCGGTGATCTGGCAGAGCTTCGCCGAGAGATCCTCGATCATCACCCGATAGCCTTCGGCCTGGTCGGCCGGGGCGAAGGGGTGGATTTCGGCGAATTCCGGCCAGGTGATCGGCAGCATCTCGGCCGTGGCGTTAAGCTTCATCGTGCAGGAGCCGAGCGGGATCATCGCCCGGTCGAGCGCGAGGTCACGATCCGAGAGCCGGCGGATGTAGCGCGTCATTTCGCTTTCCGCCCGGTTCATGTGGAAGATCGGATGGGTGAGATAGTCGCTCTTGCGCAGGAGATCGGCCGGCAGGCGATGATCCTGCTCGCCGACCTCGATCAGCGCGCCGTCACCGCCGAAAGCGCGCAGCACGGAAGCGATGGTGGCCGGGCGCGAGCGCTCGTCCAGGCTGATGCCGATCCTGTTATCGCCGACCTTGCGCAGGTTGATGCCCTCGGCCAGCGCCGCCTTGAGAATCACACCCTGGAAGCGACCGACCTCGACGGTGATTGTGTCGAAGAAGCTATCAGGCGCGACGGTATAGCCGAGCGCTTCCAAACCCTTGGCAAGCTGCACCGCCTTGAGATGCACGCGCTGGGCAATCGCCTTCAGACCCTTGGGGCCATGGAAGACGGCATACATCGAGGCCATGACGGCCAGCAGCACCTGCGCGGTGCAGATGTTGGAGGTCGCCTTTTCCCGGCGGATGTGCTGCTCGCGCGTCTGCAGCGCCAGGCGGAAGGCGCGATTGCCGCGTGAATCCACCGATACGCCAACGAGGCGGCCGGGCATGGAACGCTTATGCGCATCCTTGACCGACATGAAGGCCGCATGCGGCCCTCCATAGCCGACCGGCACGCCAAAGCGCTGGGCCGAGCCGATAGCGATATCGGCGCCCATTTCGCCTGGCGATTTCAATAGGGTGAGAGCCAGGAGATCGGTGGCGACGGCCAGGATGCCGCCGGTCTGGCGCAGGCGTGCGGCGAGGCCGGAGAAATCGCTGACATGACCATGGGTGCCGGGATATTGAACCAAAGCACCGAAAACCTCGGTCGGGTCGAGATCGGCGAAGGGATCACCGATGACGAGGCTCCAGCCCAGCGGCTCGGCGCGGGTCTGCAGAAGCGCAATGGTCTGCGGATGGCAGTTGGCGTCGACGAAGAAGGCGGTCGCCTTGTTCTTGGCCACGCGCTGGCAGAGCGCCATGGCTTCGGCCGCTGCCGTCGCTTCATCGAGCAACGAGGCATTGGCGATGTCGAGGCCGGTCAAGTCGCAGACCATGGTCTGGTAATTCAGCAGCGCTTCCAACCGGCCCTGGCTGATTTCGGGCTGGTACGGCGTATAGGCGGTGTACCAGGCCGGGTTTTCCAGGATGGTGCGCTGGATCACCGGCGGTGTGATCGTGCCGTAATAGCCCTGGCCGATCAGCGAGACGAAGGGCTTGTTGAGATTGGCCGTGGCGCGCAGCTTGTCCAGCGCCTGGCGCTCGGTCATCGGCGCGCCGAAGGAAAGCGGCGTCTTCTGGCGGATGCCCACGGGCACCGTGTCATCGATCAGCGCGTCGAGGGTTGGATAGCCGACGACCTTCAGCATCTCGGCCATTTCCTCGGGCGAGGGGCCGATATGGCGGCGATTGGCGAAGTCGTAGGGCTCGTAGTCGGTAAAGCGGAAATCCTCGCTCATCAGGCGATCAGCTCCTTATAGGCTGCTTCGTCCAGCAGCGCGTTGGCGGAGGAGGGATCGGAGAGCTTCAGCTTGAAGAACCATCCGGCGCCTTCCGGATCGCTGTTCACAAGCGCCGGATCGTCGACGATCGCCTGGTTGATGCCGACGATCTCGCCATCCAGCGGACAATAGACGTCAGATGCTGCCTTGACCGATTCGACCGTGGCGGCACTGGCGCCCTTGTCGAAGCTGGTGCCTTCCTCCGGCAGCTCGACGAAGACGAGATCGCCGAGCTGGTCGGCGGCATGGCGGGTGATGCCGACGGTGGCGACATCGCCTTCGATCTTCAGCCACTCGTGCTCTTCGGTGAATTTCAGCATGGATCGGTTCCTTGTGCGGTGGAGGCCTGCGTCACAGTGCGATCGCGGCGTCCAGGTTTATCGTCAGGGACATGAAGCTTTGGCCGTGCGGTCGGTTCCCGCACGGCGGATCACGGATCAGCGCTTGAAGGTCGGCGTCACGAAGGGAAGGGTCGCAACCGTCACCGGCAGCCGCTTGCCACGCAGCTCGGCAAAAAGCTGTGTGCCAGCCTTGGCTTGACCTGCCGCCACATAGCCCATGGCCACCGGACGCTCGGTGCTGGGGCCAAATCCGCCCGAGCTGACGGTGCCGACGGGCTCCTGGGACGTTTCGCTGGCAAAGAGCGAGACGCCCGAGCGCACCGGCGCCTTGCCCTCCGGCGCCAGGCCGACGCGAAGGCGGCTCGGGCCGCTCTCCAGCGCCGCGAAGACCACATCGGCGCCTGGAAAACCGCCAGCGCGCGCTCCACCCGGCTTGCGAGCCTTGCCAAGCGCCCAGGTGAGCGCCGCTTCGACAGGATTGGTGGTGGGATCGATGTCGTTGCCGTGCAGGCAGAGACCTGCCTCCAGACGCAGCGAGTCACGCGCGCCGAGGCCAATGGGCAGGACATCGGGATGTTCGAGCAGGCGTTTGGCCAGATCCTCGGCGGAGGCTGCCGGAACCGAGATCTCGAAGCCGTCCTCGCCGGTATAACCGGAGCGGGAGATCAGGCAGTCGATATCATGAAGGCTGGCTTCGGCCACATCCATGAAGCGCATGGCGGTGACATCGGCCCAGAGTTCGGCCAGCACCGCCTCTGCGCGCGGACCCTGAAGCGCAATCAGCGCTCGGTCGTCCAGCATCTCCACCGAACAGCTTTGCGAGAGAGCTGCCTGCAGATGGGCGAAATCGGCGTCCTTGTTGGCGGCATTGACGACGAGGAAGAGATGATCGCCGCGATTGACGACCATGAGATCGTCGCGAATGCCGCCTGCGTCATTGGTGAACAGCGCATAGCGCTGGCGACCGACGCTGAGGCCGAGCATATCGGCCGGCACGAGCGTTTCCAAGGCGGCCGCAGCGTCCTCGACCTTGCCGCTCTTCGGCACGATGCGGATCTGCCCCATATGCGACACATCGAACAGGCCCGAGGCCGCGCGGGTGTGCAGATGTTCCTTGAGCACGCCGGCCGGATATTGGACCGGCATTTCATAGCCGGCAAAAGGCACCATGCGGGCGCCCAGCGCGCGGTGCAGCGCGGCAAGGGGTGTCTGTTTCAGGCTGGCGTGATCGTCCACATCCGGTCTCCAGGTCTGGCGCCTGGACAATCCACGCGCCGGCTCAACGATGCGGCGCGCGCAGGCGCCGTCTGGTTCGAGCCCCCTCTGTCCCTTTTGCCTGAGATTGTTATCCCTTCGGCGAGCGACGTTTCCGTCGCTTCTCTCCAGATTGTACCGGCCTGCGCTGGTCCTTGGGCCTGAGAGTTTCCGGGGCGGTTGCTCCTTCGGCACCGGCGTCCCGATCATTCATCGAGGCTCCGGATTCTCCCAACGCGGTCGCCTCCCAATAAAGAGGATATCTGCCGCTTGGCAAGAGGGTGGTGTCGTGAACGGACAGAAATTCGTCGCAGCCTCGTGCGGAAGGGAGGCGGGCATGGGTACCAATCCCAAAGCAGGGGATCATGGATTGGCGAAAACCGAACAGCGCTGCTGACCGGAATCGACACCGGGTGCTGGACGCGCCGTCCCAGTCGTACCCCCATCGGCGCATCTACATGCGCTACTGGAAACGTGCGCAACAGTCAGGCTGCGGCGTCGTCTTCGCTTTCGTCTTGCGCGGCATCGTCATCCGTGGCCGCGTCGGCGTCCGCGCCCGGTTCGTCTTCCATCATCTCGGCATAGCGGTGCAGAACCCGGGCATAGGTCTCTTGCTGAAGCTGCCAGCCGCGCTCCATCAACGCAAGGGAAAGGCCGGTATTGCTGGCGCTTGCCTCGGCGATCGCGGGCTGCACCTTCTTTCCCGGCGGTTTGACCTGAAGCAGCGTGATCGCTTCGTCAGACGGCTGGTCGCCAGCCATCCGCGCCTTCGGCTTGACCGCCTCGGCTGCAAAGGCGGCGGTGCTCGCCGAAATGGTGACAATTTGGGTCATGGCATCGGGTCCTGCCCTCTCGCTGGCGACCCTCTTGAAAAAAGATGATCGGGAGGGCCATATCCCTCATATTAGCGATGAAAGCTCACTAAGGACCGAAGATGAAACGCGGCAATTGATGAGAATTTTATCGATATGCTTGCCACGCCCAATATTGCGTCGCTGACAGGCTTTTTTCATTTGGCAACGTCGGAATTTATGATCGATGACGGTGGATCTTTTCAGGAACCGCTTCGTTGAAGCGCGGAATTTTTCTTCTTTGTCAGAGAATTACCAGGCAGACATTTTTGCTGCGCAGCCTTAGCGCTTCGGCGATCCGACGCCACGTCAGTGCCATCAGAATATCAGAATAAAAAAATCTAGTGGACTTCCGCACCGACCCCGACAGGGATGTCGAAATGCCTGCCGGCGGGTGTCGCGGCAATTTCCGTGCGCAATCTGGGCAAGGCGCCGGGATAGGTTTTGCGGATGAACTCGATCATCTTCTCGCGCATCTCGCAGCGAAGATCGAAGGCGGCACCGGAATTGGCTGCCGAGCAGAGAATGCGGATCTCCATCGTGCCTTCCTTGAGATCGGTGACCGCGACATTGATCACGCTCTTGTCCCAGAGCGACGAGGCAGCGGCAATCTCCTCCGCCTTGCGCCGGATGGCATCCACGGGCACGTCATAGTCGAGGTAGAGCATCACGGTGCCGATCAGCGAGGCCGTCTCGCGCGTCCAGTTCTGGAACGGCTTTTCGATGAAATAGCTCAAGGGCAGCACCAGACGGCGCCAGTCCCATATCTTCACGACGACATAGGTGGAGGTGATCTCCTCCACCTTGCCCCATTCGCCTTCCACCAGCAGCGCGTCGTCGATCCGGATCGGCTGGGTAATGGCAAGCTGGATGCCGGCGAGGAGGTTTTTCAACACCGGCTGCAAGGCGAGGCCCAGCACGATGCCAGCAACCCCGGCCGAGGCCAGAAGGCTGACGCCATATTGCTGCACGGCCGGAAAGGTCATCAACGCCGCGGCAATGCCGATCACCACGATCATGAAGCCGGCAATCCGCTCCATGATCCGCGATTGCGTCACATGCTTGCGCGCCAGCAGGTTGTCTTCGGCATCGAGCTTGTAGCGGCGCACATAGACGATCGTCCAGATATGCAGCGCCGTCTTGGCCATCCAGGCGACCACGGCGATGAAGGCGATCAGCAGAGCATGGCGAATGACACTGGCCTGATCATAGCTGAGCGGCGCCAGTGTCACGGCCGATGTCAGCGCCATCACCAGGATCAGCAGCCGCGCCGGCCTCTCCGTGCGCTGGACCAGCGACCGCCAAAAGAGATCGCGTTCGGCCACCAGCCGCGTCAGCACCCGGTACGTGGCCTTGTGAATGAAGAGGCCGAGCCCGAAGAAGAGGGCGAGGATGACGAGGCTGAACACCCAGCTGGGCACCCAGTTCAGTTCCGTTTCGATCAGGGTCAGGATCTCGCGCATGCACAAAAGGCTAGGGTGCGCTGCGGCAAAGAAAAGGGTGCTCTCAGGTTTTTAGAGCGTCTGCCGTTCTGGAATGTGCGGATCCGATCCTTGAACCTCACCTATGGCGCAGACCCGTCTTCAAGCGTGCCCCAGACCGGATCCCAGGACACGCCTTCGACCAGTTCCACTTCGATAGGCATGCCCTCGGCATGGCTGCGTGCGAGAACAAAGGCCGCTTCCGGCCCCATCTCTTCCCCGGGAAAAACCGTGTCGTCATCGGCTCTGACGGCGGTCTTGCGGACATAGCCGCGCACCGTGCCGCCTGTCGGGTAAAGCTTGACCACGAGGCTACCCGGCGTCCTGCGTCTCGGAGAAAACGTGCGAAAGGCGGTCATCAATGTGTGCTCCCTCGGGTGATGCGTGCGCCCGAACCATCGTCACGCCGTGGGGGTTCCCGCACCTCGGAAATCCTTGCGCCATCTCGCGATGGTAAGAAAAGATTAAGCCTGTCGGCGCATCAAACGAGCTGATCGCCTCGCCTGCGGGGCTGATCGACACAACTCCGCCGCGATCCTGCCGTCAAAGAGGCCGCATGCTCCGCTTCGTTTCCTTCTCTTTATGTCGTGCTGCGCCATCGCGCGCGCCCGATGCTTCTTGGCTTGGTGGCCTTGCGCCCGCCCTTCGCCGCGCCACGCTGATCGCGGCCGTCGGCGCTGCTCTGTCCGGTTGCCTGGCGCTCGACGATGTCGCCCAGACGCCGCAGCTGTCGAGCACGATCAAGAGCGAGATGGCCCGCAAGGGCACCACGCCGGAAAGTCCGGTTCTCGTTCGCATCTTCAAGCAGGAGAGCGAACTGGAAATCTGGAAGGCGGACAAATCGGGCAATTTCGCCCTGTTCAAGACCTATCCCATGTGCCGCTGGTCGGGAAAGCTCGGCCCGAAAACCAAAATCGGTGATCGCCAGGCGCCGGAGGGATTCTATGCGGTGTCGGCAAGCCAGCTGAACCCGAAATCGCAATATTACGTTTCTTTCAATCTCGGCTATCCGAACAGGCTCGAGCAGGCGCTCGGCTATACTGGCGAGGCGCTGATGGTGCATGGCGCCTGCTCTTCCTCGGGCTGCTATGCGATGACCGACAAGGGCATCGGCGAAATCTACGCCATCGTCGCCAAGGCGCTGGACAGTGGCCAGCCGAGCTTCCAGGTCCAAGCTTACCCCTTTCGCATGACCGCACAGAACATGGCAGCCCACAAGGGCGACCCCAACATGCCCTTCTGGCGGACGCTGAAGGAAGGCTATGACGCCTTCACTATCACCCGCAGGCCGCCCAAGGTTTCGGCCTGCGGCGGGCGCTACGTCTTCAATCGGAACTTCACCGCCGGGGAGCCCGATAGCCCCGTTGCATCCTGCCCGCCTTCGACGGACATGCTGGATGCTACGCTTTCGGCCAGGCTTCAAACAGAGGAGAGCAAGGTCGATGCCGCGCTCGCCGCTGATCTGCCTGCCTCATCGACCATGAGTGCCTATGTCGACGGCGGCATGCATAAGAGCTTCCGCGCCATTCTCCAGCAGGCCGGCCCTAAGACCATGGCCGCCAAGGTTTCGGGCACGAAATATCCGGTCAGCCGGCCGGAAGCGGCGCTGGCGGACCCCTTCGGCCAATAATACCCAGTCTCGCTGACAGGAGCCCATAGAACCGTCTTCCCGTCGTTTCCGGCGAGGAGAGGTCCGAAGAGCGATGCTGTTGCATCGGTCGAGGGCATCGGCAGCGCGACGTTCGGTCGCGTCGGGGTGATTTTGCCCGCTTTTCGCGGCATAGTCCCTCGCCAAAGGGCCGAGCGTCGCTCAAAGGTGATTGGCACGGCGCCTTGCCTGTCCTTAAACCTTCAGCGGGAGGCGGCACAGAGTCTGCCGCCGCCTGAGCCGCGCAGGATCCACCCGCCGAAAGTTCATGTCCGATGGCCGATTTTTCTCTCTGGACCGCGATCGTTGCGGGCGCCCTGTCCTTCCTCTCGCCCTGCGTGTTGCCATTGGTGCCGCCCTATCTGTGCTATATGGCCGGGATCACCGTGGAAGAGTTTCGCGGGCGGGGCGATGCGCGGGCTGCTCTGCACGCGGTGGCGGGGCAGGGATATGCGCAGCCACGACTGACTGCTGCCGGCTCCAACCTTGCCGCGCGCAAGGCCGTGCTTCTGGCGGCACTTTGCTTCACGCTGGGCTTTTCCACCGTCTTCGTCGCACTCGGCGCCGGCGCTTCGTCGGTCGGCATGCTGCTGCGCCAGCATATCGATCTGCTCGCCCAGCTCGGCGGCCTGGTGATCATCGCCATGGGGTTGAATTTTCTCGGTGTGCTGCGCATCGGCCTGCTCTCACGCGAGGCGCGCTTTCAAGGCTCTGGCCGGCCGGCGACCCTGTCCGGCGCCTATCTGATGGGGCTCGCTTTCGCCTTCGGCTGGACGCCCTGCATCGGGCCGGTGCTCGGCACCATCCTGGCTGTGGCGGCGGTGCGGGATACGGTCGGCAGCGGCGCGCTTCTGCTCGGCTTCTATTCCCTGGGGCTCGCCATCCCCTTCCTGATCGCCGCCGGCTTTTCCGGCGCCTTCATGCGCTTCCTGGCGCGGTTCCGGCGCCATCTGGGTCTGGTGGAGCGCATCATCGGCGCGCTTCTCGTGCTCGCCGGCCTCGCTTTCGTCTTCGGCTGGGTCAGCCTCGCTGCCATCTGGTTCCAGGAGACCTTCCCGGTACTCACCCGCATTGGCTGACCCGTATCGCGATGATCATCAGACCTTGTTGAGAAACCCGGGCTTCAGGCTGTCTGCCATGGCACCAAGCGCGCTGCCGGGATGAACGCCTTCCCGCATCACCAGATTGCGCAGCATGCCCGCCGACGACAGGGCCTGCAGCCCGCCGGCGCGCAGTAGCTGCACGGGCATGAAATCCGACAGGAGCGAGCGGTTCAGGAGATCGACGCTGATCGTGCGGGTGGAGATATCCAGCTTTCGCTTCGCGGCATAGCGCTCGCCGAAATCGGCGGCGATCGGCCCGGCAGGCGCCAGCATCTCAACCACGGTGGCGACATCGCGCAGGCTGAGATTGAGCCCCTGCGCGCCGATCGGCGGGAAGGCATGGGCCGCTTCGCCGAGCAAGACGGTGCGTCCCTTGCCAACCTGCTTTGCTTGCATGCCGGACAGCGGAAATGCCTGCGGCAGGCCGTCGACGATCACCTTTCCGAGCAGCGAGCCCATGCCGTCTTCCACGGCACGCGACAGCCCTTCCGGCGCCATGGCGATCAGCACGCTTGCCTTGTCCGGCCGCCGCACCCAGACGAGGCTGGAGCGCAGACCCGGCAGCGGCACTTGGGTAAAGGGCCCTTCCGCCGTATGAAACTCGGTCGAAATCGACTGATGCGGCAGCTCGTGAACGAGATTGAGAACGACCGCCGTCTGTGGATAGGACCAGGTCTTGGCCTCGATGCCGGCGGCGGCGCGAACCTTTGAGCCGCGACCGTCCGCGCCGACGAGAAGCCGGGCCGACAGGCGCGTGCCGTCACCAAGTGTCAGACGTCGCCCTTCCTGCGTTTCCTCGATGGTTTCGACCACCGTGGCAAATCGCGCAAGGCCAGGCGTCGCGGCGATGCGCTCTTCCAGCATGGCCAGCATGCCGGCATTGGGCATGTTGTAGCCGAAGGCGTAAAGGCCGATATCGGCGGCATGGAAGGTGACGGTCGGCGCGCGCAGCAGCCTCCCGGTGTCATCGATGATGCGCATGGTCGACAGGGGGGCGGCGAGATCGGCCAACCCGTCCTCCCACAGGCCGAGGCTGCGCACGAAGGCAATCGAGCGGTCCATCAGCGCGGTGGTGCGGCCATCCGTTGTCGCGGGCGGCGGGCCGATCAAAGCGACGCTGCGGCCGCTTGCGGCAAGGCCCAACGCTGCGAGTGCGCCGGCCAGCCCGGCTCCTACCACGGCGATCTCGAAGTCCTGCATGGGTCCCATTTCTCCGTCTTGCGTCGTGCTTTGGCTTCTCGCTGTCATCAGGGATACTTAAAGCGGCGCACGGGCGCCGCCAAGGCGCGATCTGCCGCAGGGGTGCCGCCGTCGCCCGCGCCGTCCACAGCGCAGCCGCATGCCCCGCCTGCCATGACACGCTTTTTGCTGGCGGCGGCCGGGAAAGGATGCATAGTAGGCGCAAGGTAACCCAGTATGGGCGAACCATAGAGAAACGACGCATGCACGCGACCGGTAGGTCCGACGTCCGCCATGAAGGACGGGTGAAGGGGCAAGGGATCGGCCGATGAAATTCTTCAATTACCGGCGTGTTCCCTACGCGGAAATTCGGGCCTTCTCCGTGCATGTGCTGACGGCCTCGGGCTCGTTCCTGGCTTTTCTCGGCGTGGTGGCCGCTGCCGAGCACCGCTTCGTCGATATGTTCTGGTGGCTGGGCTTAGCACTCGCCGTCGATGGCATCGACGGGCCGATCGCGCGCAAGGTGCGCGTCAAGGAAGTGCTGCCGAACTGGTCCGGCGACACGCTCGACAATGTCATCGACTATGTCACCTATGTGCTCCTGCCGGCTTTCGCGCTCTATCAGAGCGGCATGATCGGCGAACCCTGGTCCTTCGTCGCGGCTGGTGCCATCGTGGTCTCGAGCGCGATCTATTACGCCGATATGGGCATGAAGACGGACGAGTATTTCTTCTCGGGCTTCCCCGTCGTCTGGAACATGGTGGTGTTCACGCTCTTCGTGGTCCATGCCAGCGAGTTGGCGGCTTCGATCGTGGTTTTCGTTTCGGTGTTCCTCACCTTCATGCCGATCAATTTCCTGCATCCGGTGCGCGTCAAACGACTGCGCCCGCTCAATCTCACGGTCTTCACCATCTGGTCGGCGCTGAGCATCTATGCACTGCTTGCGCATTTCCGCAGCCCGGACTGGGTGATCGCCGGCGTGGTGGCGACCGGGCTTTATCTCTATGTCATCGGCTTCGTGCTGCAGATTTTCCCGAAGCTCGGGCAGAATTCCGAAGGACCGGCCGAGCCTTCATGAAGCGCTAAGGACATGGACCGGCTTCTTCGGCGGGCAGGGCCGGCATTGGCAAATCGGTTGCAATTTCGAGCTTAGATGCGATCGCAGGAGACGCGCCGGCGTGCCGGGCGCTTCTGCAAGCGGATCATCAGAGCGAAGAGGTGTTCTATGCCACAGGCCATCGTCGTGCGGGACCTCGGCGGTCCCGAGGTTTTGAAGCTGGAAGGCACCACGCTGCCACCGCCCGGGCCTGGCGAGGTGCAGATCCGCCAGGTGGCTATCGGCGTCAATTTCATCGACGTCTATTTCCGCACGGGTCTTTATCGCTCCGCCGCCGGTCTTCCCTTCGTGCCGGGCAAGGAAGGGGCGGGGATCGTCACCGCCGTCGGCAGCGGCGTCCTCAACTTCTCCATCGGCGACCGCGTCGCCTATGCCTCCTCCGATGGCGCCTATTCCAGCGAGCGCAATGTCGAGGCCTCGCAGCTGCTCCTCGTGCCTGAGGATATCGCGCTGGAAACCGCGGCGGCGATGATGCTGAAGGGCATGACCGCGCAATATCTGCTGCACCAGACCTATCAGGTGGGCCCCGGCACCACGATCCTCTTCCATGCGGCGGCCGGCGGCGTCGGGCTCATTGCCGGCCAATGGGCCAAGGCGCTTGGCGCAACGGTGATCGGCACCGCCGGCTCGGCGGAAAAGATCGCACTGGCGCTCGACCATGGCTACGACCATGTGATCGATTATCGCAACGATGATTTCGTCGCCAAGGTGGAGGAGATCACCGGCGGCAAAGGCGTGGACGTCGTCTATGATTCTGTCGGCAAGGACACGTTTCCCGCCTCGCTCGATTGCCTGAAGCCGCGCGGCCTATTCGTCACCTTCGGCAACTCCTCCGGTCCGGTCGAGGGCGTCAATCTCGGGATCCTTGCCCAGAAGGGCTCACTCTACGTCACCCGACCGACGCTCTACACCTATACGGCAACACGCGGGGCGCTTGAGGCGTGTGCAAACTCGCTCTTTGATGTTGTGCGCAGCAACAAAGTGCGTATCAATATCAACCAGACCTATGCGCTGGCCGACGCGGCCCAGGCCCATGCGGATCTCGAACAAAGAAAAACGAGTGGAACGACATTGCTGATTCCGTAAAGGCCGGGCAATTGCCTGTCGGAAGGGCTTTCAGGCCTTTCCGGCGCTGGCAGCGGCTTGCGATTGTGTCAAGGACTGCTTTTGAGGTTGGTTCCTTCAAGCAGTGCCGAGGCTGAGGCGGGATCGGTGGGAAAAGGGGAAGGCGTGGCGGCCGAAGGCGTTTTCGCTTACGCGACATTGCTGTCTGTCAGCAAGCTGACCAAGCTGTTCGGGTCGTTTGCGGCCTGTGACGGCATCGATCTCGATATCAGACCGGGCGAAATCCACGCGCTTCTCGGGGAGAATGGCGCGGGCAAGTCGACGCTCGTCAAGATGTTGTTCGGCGTTCTCGCGCCGACTTCCGGCAGCATTGTCTGGAACGGCGAGCCAGTGCGCATCGCCAGTCCGGCAGCTGCCCGCAAGCTCGGCATCGGCATGGTGTTCCAGCACTTTTCGCTGTTCGAAGCGCTGACGGTGGCCGAAAACATCGCCCTCTCGCTGGATGAGAAGCTGCCTTTGGCGCGCATTGCCGAACGTGCGTCCGAGCTCTCGCAGGCCTATGGCCTGCCGCTCGATCCGCATGCGCATGTGGCGGACCTCTCCGTCGGTGAGCGCCAGCGCATCGAGATCGTCCGTGCGCTCCTGCAAAATCCGCAGCTGATCATCCTGGACGAGCCCACCTCCGTATTGACGCCGCAAGAGGCCGATCGCTTGTTCGAGACGCTGTTCAAGCTGCGCAGCGAGGGCCGCTCGGTGCTTTATATCAGCCACCGCCTGGAAGAGGTGCAGCGCATCTGCGACCGCGCCACGGTGCTGCGCCATGGCAAGGTCACGGGTGCCTGCGATCCGCGCCAGGAAACGCCGGCCTCGCTCGCCCGGATGATGGTCGGCGCAGAGGTCGCCCATGTCTCGGCCGCCGGCACGACGACACGTGGCGATGTGCTGCTGGAGGCCCGCCACCTTTCGGCTGCCGCCCGCACGCCCTTTGCCGTGTCGCTGAAGGAGATCTGTCTCAAGGTGCGCGCCGGCGAGGTGCTGGCGATCGCTGGCGTCGCTGGCAATGGCCAAGGCGAACTCTTCGATGCCCTCTCGGGCGAATATCCGGTGCAGGCTGAGGAAACGGTGCAGATCCGTGGCAAGGCCGTGGGTCGCGAGGGCATCAATGCCCGGCGGCTGATGGGGGCCGGCTTCGTTCCGGAGGAGCGTCACGGTCACGCTGCCGTCTCGGTCCTCCCTTTGTCCGACAATCTGGTGCTTGCGCGCTACTGGTCTGACCGAAAGGCCTTTCTCTCCGGGCCGCTCGGCATCATTCGTTCAGGCGCTGTACGGATGGCGGCGCGACGCATCTGCGACGTCATGGACGTACGCAAGAGCGGTGACGATCCGGCCGCCGGCTCGCTTTCAGGCGGCAATCTGCAAAAATTCATCGTCGGGCGCGAACTCGACCGCCAGCCCGCCGTGCTGGTCGTCAACCAGCCAACCTGGGGGGTGGATGCCGGAGCGGCCAGCCGCATTCGCCAGGCTCTGGTCGATCTCGCCAAAGCGGGTTCGGCCGTGCTGGTGATCAGCCAGGATCTCGACGAAATCTTCGAGGTGGCGACCGAGATCGCCGTGATCAGCGAGGGCCGGCTCTCCGATGCCTATCCCGCCGGTGCGCTCACGCGCGAAAAGATCGGCCTGCTGATGGGCGGCCTGCAGGGCAAGACGGAGGCCACGGATGCGCATTGAACTGGAAAAACGCGCTAGCCCGTCGCAGGCATATGCCTTGCTGTCGCCCGTCATTGCCTTGGCGCTGACGTTGGTGGCAGGTGCCATTCTCTTCGCCGCGCTCGGCAAGGACCCGGCTCACGCGCTCTATGTGCTGTTCATCGGCCCTCTGACCGAGATCTGGTCGCTGCACGAGCTGGCGGTCAAGGCGGCGCCGCTGATCATGATCGGCGTGGGCCTTTCGGTCTGCTATCGCTGCAACAACTGGAATATCGGCGCGGAAGGCCAGCTGGTCATCGGCGCGATTACCGGTTCGATCATCCCCGTGCTGTTCAACGACTGGCATTCCCCACTCGTGCTGCCGCTGATGCTGGTCATGGGCATGATCGGCGGGGCGCTCTATGCGGCGATCCCCGCCTTTCTCAAGGCGCAGACCAACACCAACGAGATCCTGACCAGTCTGATGCTGGTCTATGTCGCCCAGCTTTTTCTCGACTGGATGGTGCGCGGTCCCTGGCGCGATCCGGAGGGCTTCAACTTCCCGGTCACGCGGCAGTTCCAGGATGAGGCGATCCTGCCGGAGCTGCTCGACTCCGGCCGCGCCAATCTCGGCATCGTCTTCGCCATTCTCGCGGCGTTCGCCATCTGGTTCATGATGCGCTATACGCTGAAGGGCTTCGAGATCAAGGTGATCGGCGCCTCCGAGCGGGCAGGGCGCTTTGCCGGCTTCTCGCGCAAGGGCATGATCTGGTTCTCGATGATGCTGTCGGGCGCGCTGGCCGGCCTTGCCGGCATTTGCGAGGTCTCAGGCGTCATCAACAAGCTGCAGCCGGAAATTTCGCCCGGCTACGGCTTCACCGCCATCATCGTCGCCTTCTTGGGCCGACTCAATCCGCTTGGCGTGATCGTCGCCGGCCTGGTTCTGGGGCTGACCTATCTCGGCGGCGAGGGCGCGCAGATCGAACTCAATATTTCCGACAAGGTGGTGCGCGTCTTCCAGGGCATGCTCTTGTTCTTCGTGCTGGCCTGCGACACGCTCTCGATTTATCGCGTGCGCCTCTCGCTTGCCCGCGCGGCCAGGGAGGCCTGAGAATCATGGGGATTTTCGAAAGCATCCTGCTGACGATCGCCACGGCCGCGACCCCGCTTCTGATCGCCGCCATCGGCGAGCTGGTGGTGGAGCGCTCCGGCGTCCTCAATCTCGGCGTGGAGGGCATGATGGTCATGGGCGCGGTCTGCGGCTTTGCCGGCGCCAGCCTGGCTGGCTCGCCCTGGATCGGGCTTTTGGCCGGCGTGGCTGCAGGCGCGGTCTTCTCGCAGCTCTTCGCGGTCCTCACTTTGTCGATTGCGACGAACCAGGTCGCCACCGGCCTGTCGCTCACCTTGCTCGGCCTTGGCTTGTCCGGCATGATTGGTGAGCCCTTCGTCGGCGAAGCGGGTGAGAAGCTGCCGAGCCTTTTCATTCCCGGCCTGTCGGAACTGCCGCTTGTTGGCCGGCTGGTCTTCGGCCAGGACCCGATCTTCTACCTCTCGGTGATCTTGGCGCTGGTCACTGCCTGGTTCCTGTTCCGCACCCGTGCCGGCCTGACCTTGCGGTCGATCGGCGACAATCCGGCCTCCGCCCATGCGCTCGGCATTGCCGTGATCCGCTATCGTTATCTCGCCGTGCTGTTTGGCGGCGCCTGTGCGGGGCTCGCGGGTGCGCATCTCTCGCTCGTCTACACGCCGCAATGGGTGGAAAACATGACGGCCGGCCGCGGCTGGATCGCGCTGGCGCTCGTCGTTTTCGCCTCCTGGCGTCCCGCACGGGTGGCGGCTGGCGCCTATCTCTTCGGCGGCGTGACCATTGGCCAGCTCCATGCGCAGGCGCTGGGCTTCGGCATTCCGTCGCAGCTCTTGTCCGCACTTCCCTATCTTGCCACCGTCGTCGTTCTCGTCATGATGTCGCGCAACAAGCGGCTGATGATGGTCAACACGCCCGCCTCGCTCGGCCGGCCCTTTGTGCCGGAGCGCTGATACCGGACCTAAAGCATCGGACCGAAAATTGGGAACCGCTTTTCGGCTAAATCCGACGCAAAAACAAAATCCTAGGGCATCGGACCGATTTCGGTTTTCGGTTCGATGCCTTAAAAAGACTCTACGGATCCAACCTCGAGAGGAAAACAACAATGAAAAAGATGATCATCAGCCTTGCCGTCGCGCTCGCCGCCTCCACGGCCGCCGTTTCGGCCCAGGCCGCCGACAAGACCAAGGCCTGCTTCGTCTATATCGGCCCGAAGACCGACGGCGGCTGGACGCAGGCGCATGATGTCGGTCGGCAATATGTCGAGAAGGAACTGGGCGACAAGGTCGAGACGCAATATGTCGAGAACGTGCCGGAAGGCCCCGATGCGGCCCGCGCCATCGAACGCCTCGCCCGCTCCGGCTGCTCGATCGTCTTCACCACCTCGTTCGGCTACATGGACCCGACCCTGCAGGTGGCCAAGAAGTTCCCCAAGGTGAAGTTCGAGCATGCCACCGGCTTCAAGACCGCGCCGAACGTCACCACCTACAATTCGCGCTTCTACGAAGGCCGCTACATCATCGGCCAGATCGCCGCG
This sequence comes from Xaviernesmea oryzae, assembly GCF_900109605.1. Taxonomy (GTDB): domain Bacteria; phylum Pseudomonadota; class Alphaproteobacteria; order Rhizobiales; family Rhizobiaceae; genus Xaviernesmea; species Xaviernesmea oryzae. The sequence continues at coordinate 373,171 of NZ_FOAM01000002.1, read as the reverse complement.
AAAATGTCGAAGACCGGCGTTGCCGGCTACATCGCGTCCGTGCCGATCCCGGAAGTGGTCATGGGCATCAACGCCTTCGAGCAGGGCGCCAAGTCGGTCAACCCGAACTTCAAGATGAAGGTCGTCTGGGTCAACACCTGGCACGATGCCGGCAAGGAAGCCGATGCGGCCAAGGCGCTGATCGACCAGGGTGTCGACATCCTGACCCAGCACACCGATTCGGCCGCGCCGATGCAGATTGCCGAGGAACGCGGCATCCATGCCTTCGGCCAGGCCTTCGACCAGATCAAGGCCGGCCCGAAGGCGCAGCTGACCGCGATCATGGACACATGGGGCCCCTATTACGTCAAGCGCATCAAGGCCGTCATGGATGGCACCTGGAAGGGCGGCGAATCGTCTTGGGACGGGCTGAAGGACGGCATCCTGACCATGGCGCCCTACACCAACATGCCTGATGACGTGAAGAAGATGGCCGAAGACACCGAAGCCAAGATCAAGTCAGGTGAGCTGCATCCCTTCACCGGCCCGATCAACAAGCAGGATGGCTCTGCATGGCTGAAGGCAGGCGAGAAGGCTGACGACGGCACGCTGCTCGGCATGAACTTCTACGTCGAAGGCGTGGACGACAAGCTGCCGAAGTAAGCATCTGGCCCCTGTGCCGTAACGCATGTGGAAAATTCAGCCCGGCGGTTCCAGAGGAGCCGCCGGGTTTTGCATTCCGGCTTCCCGTCATTCCCTCGACGCGCATCGTATCGATCACATGGTGTTCACGAGACTGTCATCGCCGCTTGCTAGCGCAGGCTTGTTCAGCGACCATTCTCATGAGGATATCATGACCAAACTTCTTTATTCGACCGCGCTTGCCGCCGGCCTGTTCGCCTCTCTCTGTCCCGCCATGGCGGGCGACGCCGCGCATCCGACGCATGTCGCCAAGCCAGTCGAAAAGGTCGATGGCCAGCCGGCCGAAACCGTTCTTTCGCCTGAACTTTCCCAGATCGCCGTCGCCAAGGGCGCGATGAAGCTCGACGGCGCCACCGGCATCTTCCACTCCTATGGCTATCAGGGCGATGGTCCGCTGGTGCCGGCGGCTGGCGACCAGCAGTCCAAGACGCATGACGTCGAGGCGGTCAAGACCGAGCCGGACAAGAACACCTATCTCGTGCTGGAAGGGCAGAAGGGCGCGGACCCGGCCTATGATTACGGCACGCATTTCCTGTTCCAGGGCCATGAGTCGGCCGTCAAGATCGACGGCAAGCCGCAGGGCTACTTTACCCGAATCAATCTCGATGCCGACGAAGCGCATCGTGTGACGCTGATGGCGACCCACGATATCGAAGGCCAGCCGTTGGAGACCTATGACGGCTCGACCTGGGACCCCTTTGCCAAGAAGCTTCTGCTGACCGCCGAGGAAGGCAAGCAGGGCGGCGTCTGGATCGCGACGCTCGATTATCCCTCAAAGGTCACGACGCTGCATGGTGTTTTTGGCCATGCGTCCTATGAAGGCGTGCAGATCGACAAGGATGGTAACATCTGGCTGGTGGAAGATGCCGGCGGCAAGACCTCAAAAACGCTGGAAAAGGCCAAGCAGCCGAACTCCTTCGTCTACCGCTTCACGCCGAAGGACAAGACCGATTTGTCCAAGGGCGGCAAGCTCCAGGCGCTGCAATATTCCGCGCCCGATGGCACCCCGGTCACCTTCCATGCCGACGATGTCGACGGCGACATCAAGTCGGCCGGCATCAAAGCGCTTCACACCTATGGTACGGCGCTAAAAGCCAAGTGGGTCACGGTGCATGACACCGACAAGGACGGCACCGAGCCCTTCATCGCCTATGAACGCGCCCGCGCAGCCGGCGCTTCGCCGCTGAAGCGTCCGGAGAACGGCCTGTTCCGCCCGGGGAAGGATTTCACCGAATTCTACTTTACCGAGACCGGCGACACCAATGTCAAGACGGCTGCTGGTCGCGAATATGGTGGGTTCGGCGCGGTTTTGAAGATCAAGCAGGCCAACCCGTCCGCTGATGATGCCGAGCTTTCGCTGGCATATCTCGGCGATGTCGCCCATTCGGGCGTCGACAACCTGGCCTTCTGGGATGGTGATACCATCGCCGTCGTCGAGGATGACGGCGACACCGCGCATAGCCAGCGCAAGGCGCTCGACAGCGGCTATCTGATCGACCTGAAGGCGGATTATGCCAAGGGCGCCGAGCCTGTCCGCTTCATCGCCGAAGGCCGCGATCCGTCCGCGACGATCGACAGCGCGCTGAGCGAAAAGGGCGAGGAAACCGGCTTCAAGAACGACGGTGACAACGAACTGACCGGTATCCACGTGTCCGACGGCAATGCGACGATCGAGGGCCTGTTGGGCATGAAGGTTCCCACACCCTTCGCCAATGGCTGGCGCGTGTTCTACACGCAGCAGCATGGCGACAACATCACCTACGAGATCGTCGCCAAGAAGTAAGCTGAAACGCACTTAACTGCCTGAAAAAAAGCGCCGCTTGTCCCTTTCAGGCAGGCGGCGTTATGATTTCGGACGGCACGCGGTCCGCCTACGCGTCTCGTTTGGCAATTCCTCTGAAAACCCGAGATTCCATCTTTACAATAGTATTACTGTATGATTTTTTGTGCCCAGCTGTTGAGGAGCAGCGTTTAGGGAGACTTTATCATGACGTTGAAGACTGCACTTGCCAGTGCCACGGTTCTGGCCGCCTGCCTGTTCGGCTCCGCCCATGCGGCGGATATGACGGTCGGCTTTTCACAGATCGGCTCCGAGTCTGGTTGGCGCGCCGCCGAGACCACGCTGACGAAGCAGCAGGCCGAAAAGCGCGGTATCGATCTGAAGTTCGCCGATGCTCAGCAGAAGCAGGAAAACCAGATCAAGGCCGTTCGTTCGTTCATCGCCCAGGGCGTGGACGCGATCCTGATCGCACCCGTCGTCGCCACCGGTTGGGATGAAGTGCTGACCGAGGCCAAGGATGCCAAGATCCCGGTCGTTCTGCTCGACCGTACGGTCGATGCGCCGAAGGACCTCTACCTGACGGCAGTGACCTCTGACCTGGTTCACGAAGGCAATGTCGCCGGCAAGTGGCTGGTGGACACCGTTGCCGGCAAGCCCTGCAATGTGGTCGAGCTTCAGGGTACGACCGGCTCGTCGCCGGCCATCGACCGCAAGAAGGGCTTCGAGCAGGCGCTGAAGGGCCACGACAACCTGAAGATCGTCCGCAGCCAGACCGGCGACTTCACCCGCACCAAGGGCAAGGAAGTCATGGAAAGCTTCCTGAAGGCCGAAGGCGGCGGCAAGAACATTTGCGCACTCTACGCGCATAATGACGACATGGCCGTCGGCGCCATCCAGGCGATCAAGGAAGCCGGTCTGAAGCCGGGCAAGGACATTCTCGTCGTATCGATCGACGCTGTTCCGGATATCTTCCAGGCCATGGCTGCCGGCGAAGCTAACGCCACGGTCGAGCTGACCCCGAACATGGCCGGCCCGGCCTTCGACGCACTCGCCGCCTATAAGAAGGATGGCAAGGAGCCGCCGAAGTGGATCCAGACCGAATCCAAGCTCTACACCCAGAAGGACGACCCGAAGGCCGTCTATGAGCAGAAGAAGGGCCTGGGCTACTAAGCCTTTGAGCTTGCGGCCGGCGGCGGGAACTCTCTCCCGACGCCGGTCTTTCGGACCGATCGCCCGGCCTGCGCGATGTCTTCGACCGGATGCGATCTGGCGACGAGCTGCGCGCGAAATGGAGATATCGCTGCATCTCCTGCGCGTTTTGGGCGCGGGATCTTGCCGTCGCGCCGGCTTCCCCGGGGTCACGCGCTGTCTTTCCGGGCCGCTTGGCGCCTCCGTGCCTGCCTGAACATGGCTTTGCCTCCAGGCAATACACATCATTCACAGAAGGGACAGTTGGATGGCTTCGTCCGCCGTTCTCACCGCCACCGGCATCGTCAAGACCTTTCCGGGCGCCCGCGCGCTGGATGGCGTCGATTTCGAGCTGCGTCGCGGTGAAGTCCATGCGCTGCTCGGCGAAAATGGCGCCGGCAAATCGACCCTGATCAAATGCCTGACGGGCGCCTACCGCCGCGACGGTGGCCGCGTCGAGCTCGATGGCGTGCCGATCGACCCGCGCGATCCGCTGGACGCGCAAAAGCTCGGCATCGGCACGGTCTATCAGGAGGTCAATCTCCTGCCCAATCTCTCAGTCGCGGAAAACCTGTTTCTCGGTCGTCAGCCACGCCGCTTCGGCCTCGTGGCGCCCGGCGAGATGAACCGGCGCGCCCGGGCGCTGCTGGCGGGCTACGACATGGACATCGACGTCAGCGCACCACTGGCGAGCTATTCGGTCGCCGTCCAGCAGGTGATCGCCATTGCCCGCGCGGTCGATCTCTCCGGCAAGGTTCTCATTCTCGATGAGCCGACGGCAAGCCTGGATGCGCAGGAAGTGCGCATGCTCTTCCGCATTGTGCGCGACCTTCAGGCGAAGGGCCTGGGCATTGTCTTCATCACCCATTTCTTCGAGCAGGTCTATGCGATCTCCGACCGCATCACCGTGCTGCGCAACGGCCGTCTTGTCGGCACGCGCGAGACTGCGCAGCTGCCGCGCAAGGATCTCGTCACCATGATGCTCGGTCACGAGCTGCATGCCACCGAAAAGGCAGCCGATACGCATGTCGAGAATGCCGGGCCGGTGCGCTATGCGTTTCATGGACTTGGCAAGACCGGCAAGATCAAGCCCTTCGATCTTGAAATCCGCCAGGGTGAGGTGGTCGGTATGGCCGGGTTGCTCGGCTCGGGCCGCACGGAAACGGCGGAGCTGCTTTTCGGGGTCGAGACCGCCGACAGCGGCACATGCGAGCGGGAAGGCGAGCGTCTCTCGCTGGCATCGCCGCGTGCGGCGATTGCCAGAGGCTTCGGCTTCTGTCCCGAAGATCGCAAGGTCGACGGCATTATCGGCGATCTCTCCGTGCGCGAAAATATCGCCTTGGCCCTCCAGGCCCGACGCGGCTGGATGCGCCCGCTTTCGCGCAAGGAGCAGGACGCGCTGGCAGATCGTTACATCAAAGCGCTGGATATCCGCACCACCGACCGCGAGAAGCCGATCCGCCTCTTGTCGGGCGGCAATCAGCAGAAGGCGATCCTCGCGCGCTGGCTCGCCACCAATCCGGAATTTCTGATTCTGGACGAGCCCACGCGCGGCATCGACGTTGGCGCCCATGCCGAAATTATCCGGCTGATCGAGAGCCTCTGCGCGCAAGGCATGTCGCTTCTGGTGATTTCGTCCGAGCTGGACGAGCTGGTCGCCTATAGCCATCGCGTCATCGTCTTGCGCGACCGCGAGCATGTGGCCGAACTGGTCGGCGGCGACGTGACCACCGAAAACATTGTCGAGGCGATTGCCGGACAGGACAGGAGACGCGCATCATGAGTGGCGCGAAGGCTTTGGGCTGGCGGCTTCTGCCGCAGATCGTGGCGCTGGTCGCCATCCTCCTGCTGATCTGGCTGAGTTTTCCCGGGTTCTTCACCGTCGAGATGCAGAATGGCCGCCTCTATGGCAGCCTGATCGACGTCATGAACCGCGGTGCGCCGGTGGCGCTGTTGGCGGTGGGCATGACGCTGGTGATCGCCACGCGCGGCATCGATCTCTCGGTCGGCGCCGTCATGGCCATCTGCGGCGCCGTTGCCGCATCCTCCAGCGTGCGCGGTGATCCGCTCGTCGTCACCCTGGCCATGAGCCTGGGAATCGGTCTTCTCTGCGGCTTGTGGAACGGCGTTCTCGTCGCCTTCCTGAATATTCAGCCCATCGTCGCCACGCTGGTGCTGATGGTGGCCGGACGCGGTATCGCCCAGCTGATCACCGAGGGTGCGATCCTCACCTTCAACGATCCGGGCCTGATCTTCATCGGCAGCGGCAGCGTCTTCGGCCTGCCCATGCCTGTCGTGCTCTGGCTGGTCTTCGGCATAGCCGTGGCGTTGATCGTTCGGCGCACCGCGCTTGGCCTGATGATCGAGGCGACTGGCGTCAACCGGCGGGCGGCCATGCTCTCCGGCATCCAGGCGCCGGCCTTCCTGATGTCGGCCTATATGCTTTCCGGCTTGTGCGCCGCGCTCGCCGGCCTGGTCGTCACCGCCGATATTCGCGGGGCCGACGCCAACAATGCCGGTCTCTGGCTTGAGCTGGATGCGATCCTGGCCGTCGTGGTCGGCGGCAACTCGCTGCTGGGCGGTCGCTTCAGCATCATCGCCTCGCTGATCGGCGCCATGATCATCCAGTCGGTCAACACCGGCATCCTGCTTTCGGGTTTTCCGCCGGAATTCAATCTGATCATCAAGGCGGCGATCATCGTGCTGATCCTTCTGATCCAGTCGCCGCGCATGTCGCATCTGGCCGCGTTCGCCAAGCCCGCCGGGCCGGCTGCGCCAGCCGTCGGCATGCAGAAGGACAAAACGATCGAACGGACCGCGCCATGAATGCCAAGACCCTTCCGCTCTATGCAACGCTGGTGATCTTCGTCGTCGCCTTCGCCCTCTGCGCCTTCCAGTATCCATCGATGCTGTCGACGCGGGTGATCGGCAATCTTCTGACCGACAACGCCTTTCTCGGCATCGCCGCCGTCGGCATGACCTTCGTCATCCTGTCCGGAGGCATCGACCTCTCGATCGGCTCGGTCATCGCCTTTACCGGCGTGTTCCTGGCGGTCGTTCTGGAGCGGACCAGCATCCACCCGCTCTTTGCCTTCGTGCTGGCGCTGGCCATTGCGACAGCCTTCGGCGCGGTGATGGGGGCCATCATCCATTTCCTGGAAATGCCGCCCTTCATCGTCACGCTGGCGGGCATGTTCCTGGCGCGGGGTATGGCCTTTGTCCTGTCGATCGACTCGATCCCGATCCGCCATCCGTTCTATGCGACCTTGAAGAGCCTCTACTGGGTGATGCCCGGCGGCGGGCGGCTGACGCTGATCGGCGGAGCCATGCTGGTCGTCTTCGCTCTTGGCATCCTCATTGCTCAGCGCACGCGCTTCGGCACCAATGTCTATGCGCTGGGCGGCGGTGCCCATACGGCAGCGCTGATGGGCGTGCCGGTCGGCCGCACCACCATCGGCATCTACGCGCTCTCCGGCTTCGTCGCTGGCCTATCCGGCATCGCCTATTCGCTCTACACCTCGGCCGGCTACTCGTTGGCGACAGTCGGCGTTGAGCTGGATGCCATCGCCGCCGTCGTCATCGGCGGAACGCTCTTGACCGGCGGGGCCGGCTTCGTTGGTGGCACGCTGATCGGCGTGCTGATCCAGGGGCTGATCCAAACCTACATCACCTTCGACGGCACGCTGTCGAGCTGGTGGACCAAGATCCTGATCGGTGGTTTGCTGTTTGCCTTCATCCTTCTGCAGAAGGGCATCCTGTCGCTGTCCAGGGGTGGACGGGCACTGAGCGTGAAGGGGGCATAAATCTTGAGCAAGGGGCTGCTGGAGACGGTTATCAGCGGCGAGGGCACGCGCACCAGCCATGGGCAGGTCGTTCTCGCGCTCGGCCAGGCGATCGTCTCGGGGGAATACCCCGTCGGTGCGACTCTGCCGGGCGATGCCGAGCTGGCCTTTCGCTTCAAGGTCTCGCGCACCGTGCTGCGCGAGGCGATGAAGACCCTGGCTGCCAAGGGCCTGGTGGTGGCGCGGGCGCGCATCGGCACCCGGGTCACGCCGCGCACCGCCTGGAACCTGTTCGACGGCGATGTGCTGACCTGGCATTTCCACGCCGGGATCGACGAGGCCTTCCTGCGGCATCTGCGAGAGGTGCGTCTCGCCTTCGAGCCCCATGCCGCAGCCCTTGCCGCGCTCAATGCCAGCGAAGCGGAAATCAGCAATATGATGCGGCTGGCGGTGGCGATGGGCGATCCCGACCATACCGCCTCTTCGCTGGCCAATGCCGACCTGAAATTCCATCTGGCCGTGGCGGACGCTTCCGGCAATCCGTTCATGCGCACGGTCGGCAGCTTGATCGAAACGGCGCTTGCCAGCGTCTTCAAGCTGAGCTCACCGGCCTCGGGCCGCGAACGTATAGACGAGGTTGCGCGTTCGCATATCCGCATCGTCGAAGAGATCAGCCGGCGTGACGAGGCGGGCGCCCGCGCTGCCATGGAAGACGTCATCCGTGTCGGTCATGACCGCGTTCACAAGGCGCTTGCCACAACGCCAGAAGCGCTTTCCACCTCCTGAGCGGCGGGAATTTCGCTTTCGCGCGGTGATCACACCTGTACGCAGATCATCCCCAGCTATTCCATGCCGCCAAAAAAGACGATCGGCCGCAGAGGCTTATCCAGAAATGGTGGCCGGCATGCGCAGCTTTCGCGCTTGCTGGACTTGCCCCGCCGGCCTATGTGATGCGACATTGCGCCGGCCCGCCATCCTGATCACTCGGGTTAGGCGAGCGGTTTTTTCCGAGGATATATGTCCGAGCTCGTTGTTATTTTTCTTCTTCTCCTGGTCAATGCCTTTTTCGCCATGTCCGAAATGGCGATCGTTTCCGCCAGTAAGCCGCTTCTGCGGCAGATGGCGCGCCAGGGCAATGCCCGTGCCGAGGTGGCACTGGCACTGGCCGAAGATCCCGGCCGTTTTCTCTCGACGGTGCAGGTCGGCATCACGCTTGTCGGCATTCTGGCAGGCGCCTACGGCGGGGCCACCATCGCCGATCAGCTGGCGCCGGTGCTGAACGATATTTCCTGGATCGCGCCCTATGGCAGCCCCGTTGCGGTGGCGATCGTCGTGTCCCTGATCACCTATCTGTCCGTCGTCATCGGCGAACTCATCCCGAAGCAGCTGGCGTTGAAAAATTCCGAGGCGGTGGCGATGTTCGTCGCCCGTCCGATGTCGATCCTGTCGCGGATCGTCGCGCCCGTCGTCTATTTGTTCGAGGCATCGGCCGGCCTGGTGCTTCGGCTTGTCGGCGCCAAGGAAGACAAGGATGCCGTGACCGAGGAGGAGGTGCAGGCGATCATGGCTGAAGGCGTCGAAAGCGGCGCCATTGAAAAGTCGGAGCATGAGATGCTGCGCCGGATCATCCGGCTCGGCGACCGCAATGTGAAGACCATCATGACGCATCGCACCGAGGTGAATTTCATCGACTCCGATGACAGCCTGGACGAGGTGCGCGCCAAGATCGAGAGCAGCGCCCATTCGCGCTATCCGGTGATGGATCCGGCCACGGGCGAGGTGCTGGGCGCGGTGCTGGTCAAGGAAGTGCTGAACAGCCCCGTGACGCCGAGCAGTTTTTCCGTACGCAATTTCGTACGCGAGCTGCACACATTGCCGGAGACCGCCTCCTGCCTGAAGGCGCTGGAAGCCTTCAAGTCCTCGCGGATCAACATGGCGATCATCGTCGACGAATATGGCAGCATCGAAGGCATTCTGACGCTGGCCGATATTCTGGAAGCGATCGTCGGCGTCTTGCCGTCCAATTACGACGATCTGGAACATGCGCTGATCCGGGAACGCGAGGATGGCTCCTATCTGGTGGATGGACGCACGCCGATCGATGAGGTGATCCTGACCATCGGCATCGAAGAGATCGAAGCGGATGGGCGTTATGAGACCATCGCCGGCTTCCTCGTGCAGGAGCTGCGCAAGACCCCGGAAGAAGGCGATGTGACCGAGGCCTTCGGCTATCGCTTCGAGGTCATCGACATGGACAGCCGGCGGATCGACAAGATCCTTGTGTCGCGGATCGCGCCCGCGGCCTGATGCCTCGATGGCAACGTTCCGGTAGTCAGATTCGGAGCAATGCTTGGGATTGAACAGTTCATCGGCCGCGCGGATGGCGAAAGACCAGATCGCTCGGCTTATCGCGCGCCGCCTTTGGATCGAGAACGGCACCTAGCCGGCGTGCGACGGCGGCCGAAGCGGCATTCTCGGCCGAGACGTAGCTGACGAGCGTTTGCAGATTCAGTTGGTCGAAGGCCCAGCGCCGCACGGCGAAAGCGGCCTCCGTGGCATAACCCTGTCCTTGATGCCCATCGTAAAGCATCCAGCCCATTTCCGTCTCTGCGAAGAGGGGCCCGTTGTTGAGGAAAATCTGCCCCAACACGTCGCCCGTCTCGGTGTGGACGATCGTCAGAGCGCCATAGCCGAACAACGTCCAGCAGGCCACGCCATGACAGAACATGTGCCAGGCACCAGGCTCATCATACGGACCGCCAACGCCCGCGGCACGCGGTGATGCGAGGAAGCGCGCCATCCGTGGAAAATCGCCGATGTCAGGCACGCGCAACGTCAAACGCGTCGTGGTCAGAACCGGATGATCGAACATTTTCGCCACTCCCATCATGCTGAGCATCCAGCGCTCCGACCCGCAGAAAAGCGAAGACGGGCGCGACGGCCGTGAACCTGCACAAAAGCAAAAAGGCCGGGACATGCCCGACCTTTTCTTCAATCTTCGCCTGAACGGCAGCTGCTAGTTCATCCGTAGTCAGCTTGTTCATGCGAAGTATGTCACGAAAGCCATGGATAAAGGCTTAATGTCACGAGCATGTGACACGAAGCTTGCGCGGGCCTGATCTCATCAAGAAAAATGGCGGTTCCAGGCCCTGTTTTTATGCAGAACGAGCCTTCGGTAAAACCTTTGCCGCTCAGACCGGCCGCAGAAGCAGAATCGGGCAGGGGCTGCCGGCTTCCAGTGCCGGCGCGGCGACCGGACGGACGATCAGGGCATCGGACGCGGCGAAGACCCGCATCATCGAACTGTCCTGGCGTGGAAAGGCGTAGGCCATCAGCCGGCCGTCATCCTGGCGAACCAGCCGGGCGCGAATATAGTCCTGGCGCGTGTCATTGGCCGGTAGAGCCTCGGCGAGCACCGCCTCTCCCGCGCGCGAAGGCGGGTCTCTGCGGGCAAGGCGGGCAACCAGCGGCTCCAGAAACAAAAGCGCACAGACGAGGCTGGAGACGGGATTGCCCGGCAGGCCGAGCACATGCATGGCATCGAGACGGCCGACCATCAGCGGCTTGCCCGGGCGCATGGCGATCTTCCAGAAGTCGAGCTCCATGCCGAGCGAGACCAGTGAGGATTGCACGAGATCATGATCCCCGACCGATGCACCGCCAAGGGTGACCAGCACATCGGCGCCGGCCCGGCGCGCTCGTCCCACGGCCTCTGCAATAGCCTCTGCGAGGTCCGGAACGAGGCCGAGATCAATGACCTCACCGCCATTCTCCCGTACGAGCGCTGCCACACCGAAGCCGTTGGAGGCGACGATTTGATCCGCCCCGGGGATCGCACCGGGCGGCACGAGTTCGTCCCCGGTGGATATGATCGCGACGCGCGGGCGCGCGAAGACCGGAAGTGTCGGGCAATTCATGCCGGCCGCGAGTGTTAACCGGCCGGCATCGAGGCGCTCGCCCGCAAACAGCAGGGTTTCGCCCTCGGCAAAATCCTGTCCGCGTGGCCGAATATGCCGGCCTTTAATTGGCGTAAAGCGGGTGCGGATGCGATGTCCGTCCAGCACCTCGGCATCTTCCTGCATCAAGACGGTGTCGGCGCCATCCGGCAGGGGCGCACCGGTGAAGATGCGGACGGCCTGAAACGGGCCGACGCGGCCGGAAAAGCCGTGGCCGGCGGCGGATTGGCCGATCACGGTCAGTTCCGTCTCGCCCTCAGCGATGTCCTCGTGGCGCAGTGCATAACCGTCCATGGCGGAATTGTCGAAGGCCGGAAAGGTGACCTTGGCCGAGATATCCTCGGCCAGCACCAGCCCCTGCGCTTCGGACAGCGGCAGATCGATATGTCGAGCGATCGGCTGGGCGGGATCAAGCAGGCGCGCCAGCGCCTCATTGACGGGAAGCAGCGCCATCAGCCTCGATCCGCCCTGTGATAATCACCTGACGCCCCGCCGCTTTTCTCCATCAGACGGATGCCGCCGATCTCCATCTCCCGATCCAGCGCCTTGGCCATGTCATAGATCGTCAGGCACGCGATACTCGCAGCCGTCAGCGCCTCCATCTCCACGCCCGTTCGGCCTTCGACGCGGGCAAGCGTCTCCACCCGCAGGCCCGGCAGGGTCTCATCCGGCGTGATATCGACCGAAACCTTGGAGAGCATCAGCGGGTGGCAGAGGGGGATGAGGCTTGCTGTCTGCTTGGCGGCCATGATGCCGGCAAGCCGCGCGGTGGCGATCACATCGCCCTTCTTCGCGTTGCCGGCCCGAATGGCGGCCAGGGTCTCTGGCATCATGCGCACATGGCCTTCGGCTCTGGCGATGCGCACCGTCTCGGCCTTGTCTCCGACATCGACCATATGGGCCGCGCCTGCTGCGTCGAGATGGGTGAGACTGCCTTCAGCCATGGATAGTATCCTTTCAGGCGCCGACCGGCCATGCGATCATGGTGCCATGCGCGCGGCCCACCATCGGCGTTCGACCAAGCCGCACCTAGACAGGTTAGGCCGCCGCGACGGCAGCCTCGCCAGACAGAAGCTTGCGTGTGGCGGCCGTTACATCGTCCTGCCGCATCAGGCTTTCGCCGACGAGGAATGTGGAAATACCGGCCTCCTTCAACGTCCGGCAGTCCGCATGGGTGAAAATGCCGCTTTCACCGACCAGAAGCCGATCTTCTGGCACCATCGGCGCAAGCTTGGTGCTCAGCGCAATATCGACCTCAAAGGTCTTCAGATTGCGGTTGTTGATGCCCACCAGCGGGGAGGCAAGCCGCAGCGCCCGCTCCATTTCCTCAGCGTCATGCACCTCGATCAAGACGTCCATGCCGAGCGACAAAGCGATATCTTCAAGCCTGCGGGCCGTATCGTCATCGAGCGAGGCCATGATCAGGAGGATGCAGTCCGCGCCCCAGGCACGCGCCTCGTAAACCTGATAGGGCTCGAACATGAAATCCTTGCGCAGTGCCGGCAAGCTGCAGGCTGCGCGCGCGGCAGTCAGAAATTCCGGCGCGCCTTGGAAGCTCGGCCGGTCCGTCAGGACGGATAGGCAGGCAGCGCCACCGGCTTCATAAGCCCGAGCCAGGGCCGGCGGATCGAAATCCGGGCGAATCAGACCCTTCGATGGGCTGGCCTTCTTGATCTCGGCGATCAGGGCGAATGTTCCTTCAGCCGTCTTCGCCTTCAGAGCGGTATGGAAGCCACGTGGCGGGGGCTGATCGGCGGCCATCGCCTTAATCTCGGCAAGGGGACGCGCAGCTTCGGCCGCAGCGATTTCTTCGCGCTTATAGGCTTCGATACGGGCGAGAATATCGCTCATGGGTCAAGCCTCCTCGGGCATGTTTGATGTGGCCACGAGCCGGTCGAGCGCCCGGCGCGTGCCGCCGTCGGCGAGCGATTGACGCGCAAGACGCATGCCATCGCTGAGCGTTTCCGCCTGTCCGGCGATGACGAGGGCGGCGGCCGCATTGGCGAGCGCCACATCGCGATAAGGGTTTTCAGCGCCATCGATCACGGCGCTCAGGGCAGCCGCATTGTGCGCGCCATCGCCGCCCTTCAGCGCCTCGAGTTCGACCACCGGAAGGCCGAAGTCGGCGGGGGTCAGGGTGAAGGACCGGAGCTTGCCGTCTTCCAGCGCCACGACTTGCGTTTCGCCCGTGGTGGTAATTTCATCCAGACCATTGCCATGCACGACCCAGATGCGCTCCGCACCCAGATCGCGCAGCACTTCGGCCAGCGGCATGACCCATTGCGGCGCGAAAACGCCAAGCAGCTGGCGCCGTGCGCCGGCTGGATTGGCCAGCGGGCCTAGCAGGTTGAAGATCGTGCGCGTGCCGAGTTCCACCCGACTGGGGCCGACATGGCGCATGGCGGGGTGGTGCTGCTGGGCGAACATGAAGCCGACGCCAGCTTCGCGAATGCAGCGGGCAATCAAGGCAGGGCCGATGTCGAGCTTGACCCCCAGGCAGGAGAGCGCGTCGGCGGTTCCGGATTTCGAGCTGAGCGCCTTGTTCCCGTGCTTGGCGACGGGCACGCCTGCGCCGGCGGTGATCAGCGCGGCCAGGGTCGAAATATTATAGGTGCCGTGGCCATCGCCACCAGTGCCGACAATGTCGACCGCATCGGCTGGCGCTTCGACGGTCAGCATGCGCGCACGCATGGAGCCGACGGCGCCGACGATCTCGTCCACCGTTTCGCCGCGCACGCGCAGCGCCATCAGGAAGCCGCCGATCTGCGAGGGCGTCGCCGCTCCGGACATGATGATCTCGAAGGCGGCGCGCGCATCGGCCCGGCTCAAGGCCGCGCCGGCCGCGACCTTGGCGATGAAGGGCTTCAGATCCGACATGGAAAAGGCCTCCTCAGGGCACCATCGCCTGCTGGGCGAGATCGCGGTTGATGTTGACGCCGTAGCGCGTCTGCAGTTCGGCCACCATCTGGTCGAGGATGTCATCGCCGCTCGCCTGGGCCATGGCGTTGATCTGGCGGTCGTCATTGTCGAGCGCATCGCCCGTCGAGCGGCCGACGTCTGTGACCTTCAACAGGATCTGTCCTTCGCCTTCTACCCCCGGTGCATTGGCGACATGACCGTTCGGGCCCGCGAAAGCGGCGGTGATGGCGGCCTGGCTGAGGCTGGCATCCGGGCTGTTGCGCTTCAGGCCCGTCTTGGTTTCCACGGCAAGGCCGAGTTCGGCAGCGATGGCGGCAAGGGTCTCGCCCTTTTCGACGCGCGCCTTCAGCTCAGTGGCGCGAGCGCCCAGCGCATTGCGCTGCTGCTCGGCCGTCCAGTCGGCGACCACACGCTCGCGCGCTTCATCCAGCGTGCGGTCATGGGCCGGCACGACGTTTTCGACGTCGAACCAGACATAGCCCTCGCGGCCCAACTGGATTGGAAGGGCGTTGACCCCCGCTTCGGTCTTGAACACCTCCTGCACGAAGCTGGGTGCTGGCGGCAGCGTGGCGATCTTCTGCCCATCGGCATCGTTGCCCTGTGCATCCATGGCGTCGATGGTGACCGGCTTCAGATTCAGCTGCTGGGCGGCATCGGCAAGCGTCGCACCGCCGGAGCGGATATCCTCGAAGCGGTCATGCAGGGCCGTGATCTCTTCTACGGCCTTGGCGAGCGAGAGGTCGCGGCGCAGCTCGTCCTTCACCTCGTCGAAGCCACGGGTCACCGCTGGCTGAATGGTGCTGACCCGCAGGATCACCGGCCCGAACTGGCCGTCGACCACGGGCGTCGTGCCGCCGGCGGCGGAGACGGCGAAGGCGGCCTCGGCCAGTTTCTGATCCGGCATGGCCTCGCGGGTGAAGCTGCCAAGCCGGATGTCAGCGGCGCTGCGGCCGCGCTCGGCCACGAGCTGGTCGAATCCCGTGCCGGCGGCAAGCTTTGCTGCGGCGGCATCGGCTTCGGCGCGGGAGGCAAAGGTCAGCTGGTCGATGGTGCGCGTCTCGGCCGTGGTAAAGCTTGCCTTGCGGCGCTCATAATCCGCGCGCACCTCGTCATCCGTCACCTTGGTTGGATCGGCGATGTCGGCGGGCTCCAGCTTCACATAGCTCACCTTGCGCATCTCCGGCGCACGGTAGCTCGCCTTGTGGCTTTCGAACCAGGGGGCAAGCACCTCGTCCGCCGGTGCCTTGATCGGATCGATATTGGCATTGGACAGGAGCAGATAGTCGATCGTGCGGGTCTCGTCGCGATAGGCCTTCAGTGCCTCGGTCAGGACCTTCGGCGGCTGGAAACCGTCAGAGACCGCCTCGACGATCTGCGATCGCACGGCAACCTGGCTGCGATTGTTGATGTAATCGACCTCGCGCAGGCCGGCATTGCGCAGTACGGCGGAAAAGACGGTGCGGTCGAACTGGCCATTGACGCCGCGGAAGGCGGGATCCTGCGAGATCAGCACGGCGAGCCGGTCCTTCGACAGGCCAAGCCCCATGTCGCGCGACAGCTGGTCCAACGCGGCGCCGGCGATCAGTTGCGAATAGACCTGGCTCTCGATGCCGAAGGCACGCGCCTGCTCGCGGCTGAGCCGCATGCCGAACTGGCGGGAGATCTGCGCCACCTGCCGCTCGTAAGCGAGGCGGAAATCCGCCGGGGAGACGCTGACGTCGCCAACCGTGACCACTGCATTCGAACTCCGGCCATGGAAGGAGGACGAAACGCCCCAGACGCCGAAAGAGATCACGAGGAGGATCAGAAGGCCCTTGAAAACCCAGGTCTGGGCGCCTCTGCGCAGCGATTCGAGCATGAACGACACACCTTCAAAGAAATTCGTGGCCGCGCCTGCGGCCGAACGTTCCTTAGAACAATGTGAACGTGAAATGAAGGAGGAAAACCGGCAAAGACGGCCGATGTCTCGGGCTTTTGAACAAGGGGCCGGCAGGTCTTGCGCCAGCCTTGCTGAATTTCGCGCTGTGCGTCAGCGTGCAAGCAGAGCCTTGCGCACGAAGCCGTCGAAGCAGGGGGTGATCGGCACCCGGTCATGCGTCGCCGTCAGCAGCGGCTCGTAAAGCTTGAGCAGGGCAAGCCGCGTCATGCCGATGGGGCAGGTGGGATAAAGCGCCAGATCCACAGCGGCCACCGCCGCCTTCACCCTGTCATCAGGCGGCGGCACGGCGCGGAAGGGATCGGCGCCGATGGCGATGAAGCGCGGCGCGCTGCGCTCCATCAGATAGGGGAAGGGATTGGTGAAATCGATGTTCATGATCGTGTTGAAATGCACGCCATGCGCGGCCTCGAAATCCTGCACGCCCGATATGGCGCGATCGACATTCTGCAGCCAGGTAATCTGATAGTCGAAATCGCTGAACATCAGGAAGGACGAGAGCTCGCCATTCTCCGAAATGTCCTGGAACGTTTCGCGATGGGCGACATAGGCGTGGTTCATCCGTTCGGCGCGCAGGAAGAAGAATGGCCGGGCCGAGACGGCGGCCATGGTCTTCAGATGCGTGCCGACGAGCCGCTCATTCTGAAATGCGCCAAGATAGGCGCGGGCCGAGCGTTCGACGATCCGCACGGCAAGGGGCAGGCATATGGCGAGGCCCGCCACCAGGACGACGCCAAAGCGCGCCCCGGCGCCGAGCACGGCGCGCGATTCGATGAGGATCATCAGCACCAGCGGAAAGAAGAAGATGAACGCCTGGCTGCCCGTGTTCTGGCTCTCGAAGATCAGGCCGGCGATTGTGAAGGCGCCGAGCCAGACGGCGGGATGATCGAAAACCTGCGCTAACCGCTTGGCGGAAGGGCGCGTGACCGCCGCGCCGATGGCGCCGATCCAGCCACGCGCCGTGAAGATCAGCAGTGCTGCGGCCATCACGATGGCGGAGAGCACGGGGCCGAAATTCAAGGAGGCGGCCTGCATCAGGCGCTGGATCAGGCCGCCTTCGTTGATTTCAACCAGAGCGAGGATATCAGCCGCATAGGCCGAAACGAGGCCGAGCCACAGTTCCAGTCCGGCGATGACGGCGAAGAAGACGACTGCGGCGATGATGGCTGCGCGTAACGGCAGCCGTCCGGCCAGGAAGGCAGCCAGACACATCACCGTACCGGCCACGGCGCCGGTGACCTTGACAAACAGCAGGGCCAGCATGGTCAGGCAGACGGCAGCGGCAAGCCGGCGCGGATCGCGCATGAAGCACAGCGCAGCCGCCAGAACATACATCAGCTGGCAGATCTGCCGGTTATAGATGCCGAAGCCGTCCGAGCCGGGATAGGGAAAGAAGTCGCCGCCGGTGTTGAATGGCAGCAGCGAGAACAGGAGGAACGGCACGAGCAGCGCGAAGGCGACGCGGCGCGCGTGCTTGTCCACGTCATAAAGCACGAGCGCCATCAGCGGCGCGCTGACGAGCAGCAGCGACCAGCTGGCGATCAGCAAAGGATGCCCGAGCGGGAAGACGCTGAGAAGGATTCGGAAGAGATAATAGCCGAGCGCGCCGACCGGCGCGAAGAAGTCGAGCGACGGGATCTGCCCGTCCGCCAGCCGATTCGCCGCGTCGATATAGACATAGGTGTCGAAGAACATCGCGCCGATCGGCAGCGTGAGGGTATGCAGGAGGAGAAGCGGGAGCGCCGCGACAGCCAGGGCCAGGATGAGAAGCGGCGACAGCAGCGCACGCCTTCCGCTGTGGCTGCGAGGGCGACGCACGGCGTCAGACGGTATGTTCAGAGCCATCATGCTCTCCTTCCGGCATGAAGAGGATCATTCCTGCCCTCAGCGCTAGCAGATCGCCGTTTGGAGCGTGTTAACAGGATGTCTGGCTGACGCGTCGAGCTGCGGTTACCTTAAAAGCGGTTCCCACTTTCGCGCGACATGCTTTAAGAGACGTCAAGCAAGAGGCGCAGGCCCCGGCGCGGTTCACCAAACCGCCGGGATGGATCATAGATTGTGGAGGACCCCCATGCAGCGTTCATGTTTGGCCATCGTTCTGGCAGCGGGCGAGAGCACGCGCATGCGCTCGTCGGTCTCCAAGGTGCTGCATCCGATTGCCGGACGACCGATGATCGCCCACGTCATGGAATCGCTGGCCGCCGCGGGGGTTGGCGAGGCAGCGCTGGTCGTGGGCCGCGATGCCGAGGCCGTAGCCAGGGCGGCCGCGCGTCCGGATCTGCGCATCCACACGGTCGAGCAGACCGAGAGGCTCGGCACGGGGCATGCCGTTCTGGCGGCAGCCGAGATCATCGCGCGCGGCTATGACGATCTGCTCGTCGTCTTCGGCGATACGCCGCTGGTGACCCCTCAGCCCCTGAAGGAAGCGCTCGCCGCCGTTGCCGCCGGCAACGATGTCGCCACCATCGGCTTCGAGACCAGCCGGCCCGGTGGCTATGGGCGGCTGATCGTGCGTGACGGCGAGCTGATCGCCATTCGGGAAGCCAAGGATGCGACCGCGGCAGAACTGGCGATCACCTTCTGCAATGGCGGGCTGATGGCGATCGATGGGCGCAAGGCGCTGGATTTCCTGCGCGCAATCACCAACCAGAATGCCAAGGGCGAATATTACCTGACGGATCTGGTGGAAATCGCGCGCTCCGCCGGTGGCCGGGCGGTGGCCGTGCGTGCGAGCGAGGCCGAACTCGGCGGCTGCAACACGCGTGCCGAACTCGCGCATCTCGAAGCATTGTGGCAGGCGCGTCGCCGCGATGAGCTGATGCTGTCTGGTGTGTCGATGATCGCGCCGGATACGGTCTATCTCGCGTTCGATACCGAGATCGCCGGCGATGTGCTGATCGAACCGAATGTCGTCTTCGGCCCGGGTGTTCGGATCGAGCGCGATGTCGTCATCCATGCTTTTTCGCATCTGGAGGGCGCGCATGTCGAAAGCGGCGCCAGCGTCGGGCCCTATGCCCGGCTGCGTCCGGGCGCGCATCTTCACGCCAAAGCGAAGGTCGGCAATTTCTGCGAAGTCAAGCAGGCCGAGATCGGCGCCGGCGCCAAGGTCAACCATCTCACTTACATCGGAGATGCGGTGGTGGGGGCTGAGACCAATATCGGGGCGGGCACGATCACCTGCAATTATGACGGCGTCAACAAGCATATGACCCGCATCGGCGCCCATGCCTTCATCGGCTCCAACAGCGCGCTCGTGGCGCCGGTTGCGATCGGCGACGGCGCCTTGGTCGCGTCCGGCAGCGTCATCACCGAGGACGTGCCGGCCGATGCGGTCGCCTTCGGCCGCGCCAGACAGGAGCTGAAGCCCGGCCGCGCGCCGATCCTGCGCGCGCGTTATCAAGCCATGAAGGCCGAGCGGCAGAAGCGCCAGGATTAAGGCCCGACCTTGCCGGGCCCATCCAACGCTAGAAACAGCCTTACCGTCTGATACCGAAAGTGACGTTCGCTGTGGTTTGCGCCGCGCCGCGGATGGGGTAGTTGCCGATGCGGCGCCCGCGCGAGGGCGAGCGGTCTGAACCGTGGCGCTCGGCCAGAACCCGGCCGTCTGCGTCTTGTCAGGAGATATGCGTTCATGTGCGGAATTGTCGGGATCGTCGGATCGGATGCAGTGGCGGAGCGGCTGGTGGACGCGCTGAAGCGGCTCGAATATCGCGGTTATGATTCGGCCGGTGTCGCCACCTTGCGCAACGGCGTGCTCGATCGACGTCGGGCCGAGGGGAAACTCGTCAATCTTGCTCGCCGCCTGGCAGAGACGCCGCTGATGGGTAGCACCGGCATTGCCCACACACGCTGGGCCACCCACGGCGCGCCGACGGAAACCAATGCACATCCGCATTTTGCCGATGGCATCGCCATCGTGCATAACGGCATCATCGAGAACTTCGCCGAGATCAAGCAGGAGCTCGCGGCCGAAGGCGTTCTCTTCCAGACGCAGACGGACACGGAAGTGGCCGGACAGCTGCTCGCCAAGTTTATCCGACAGGGCCTGGCGCCGCGCGAGGCCATGCAGGCCATGCTCAGGCGCGTCACCGGGGCCTATGCCCTGGCCGTGATCTTCAAGGATCTGCCGGAGACGATCATGGCGGCGCGCAACGGTCCGCCGCTTGCCATCGGCCATGGGCAGGGCGAGATGTATCTGGGCTCGGATGCCATCGCGCTCGCGCCATTCACCAATGAGATCACCTATCTGGCCGATGGCGACTGGGCAGTGCTCACACCGCATGGCGTCGAGATCTTCGATATCGAGGGACGCGCGCTCGCCCGGCCGCGCACAACCTCCATGGCTGCTGCCTTCCGCGTCGACAAGGGCAATCATCGCCATTTCATGGAGAAGGAAATCCATGAGCAGCCGGAGGTGATTTCCCACGCGCTCTCGGCCTATATCGACTTTATCGAAAACAAGGTGAGCCCGGCGGCGACCGCCATCGATTTCTCCCGCGTTCCGAGCCTTGCCATTTCGGCCTGCGGCACGGCCTATCTGGCTGGCCTGATCGGCAAATATTGGTTCGAGCGTTATGCGCGCCTGCCGGTCGAGGCCGATGTCGCCTCGGAGTTTCGCTATCGCAACATTCCCCTGCCGAAGGAGGCCGCCGCCTTCTTCATTTCGCAATCGGGCGAGACGGCCGATACGCTGGCCTCGCTGCGCTATTGCCGGGAAAACGGACTGGCGATCGGCGCCGTGGTCAATGCGCGGGAATCGACCATCGCGCGCGAGTCGGATGCGATCTTCCCGATTCTCGCCGGTCCCGAAATCGGCGTTGCCTCCACCAAGGCTTTCACCTGCCAGCTGACGGTGCTGGCCGCCATGGCGATCGGCGCAGGGCGGATGCGGGGTACCGTGTCCGAGACCGAAGAACAAGCGCTGGTGCGCCATCTGGTGGAAATGCCGCGCCTGATGGCCGGGGTGCTGAAAAGCGTTCAGCCGCAGGTTGAAGGGCTCGCCCGGGACCTGTCGCGCTGCCGCGACGTGCTCTATCTCGGCCGTGGCACCAGCTTTCCACTGGCCATGGAGGGCGCGCTGAAGCTCAAGGAAATTTCCTACATCCATGCCGAGGGCTATGCGGCGGGCGAGCTGAAACATGGGCCTATTGCGCTGATCGACGAGAACATGCCTGTCATCGTCATCGCGCCCTTCGACCGCTTCTTCGAAAAGACGGTGTCCAACATGCAGGAGGCGGCAGCGCGCGGTGGACGGATCGTTCTGATCACCGATACCAAGGGTGCTGCCGCTTGCGGCGACCTGCAGACCATGGCGACCATCCTGCTTCCCGACGTCGACGAATTGATCCAGCCGATGATCTTCTCGCTGCCGATCCAGCTTCTGGCTTATCATACGGCCGTGTTCATGGGCACGGATGTCGATCAGCCGCGCAATCTCGCGAAGTCCGTCACGGTGGAGTGATGGGTGATCGTGCTGCGCTGCGGCTTGCAGGCTCTTTTTCTGCGGCGGCGCAATGATATGATCCGCGCTACGATGATCTCCCGGACGGCGCGGCGAAACAGCCCGCCGCGCCGGCACGGCGGAGTGAAACCGAAATGGACCCTATTGTCGGCGACAAGCCTCCGCGCATCTCGATTGCGACGCGGCTGCGCAACAATTTTCTCGCCGGCCTGATCATCTGCGCGCCCATCGCCATCACCATCTGGCTGACCTTTGCCTTCATCGACTGGGCGGATAGCTGGGTCACCCCCTATATTCCGCAGCGCTACAATCCGGAATATTATTTCAACATCGCCATTCCCGGCACGGGTCTGGTCGTCGCCGTGGTGTTCATCACCATCATCGGTTTTCTCGGCAAGAACCTGATCGGCCGCTCGATTGTCAATTTCGGCGAATCGATTCTCAACCGCACGCCGCTTGTGCGAACGCTCTACAAGAGCATCAAGCAGATCTTCGAGACGGTGCTGAAGGACCAATCGACCTCGTTCAAGAAGGTCGGCCTGATCGAATTTCCGCAGGCGGGAACCTGGGCGCTGGTGTTCATCGCCGCCGAGGCGCAAGGCGAGCTTGCCGAGCGCTTCGATGCGCTGGGCCAGAAAATGGTGGCCGTGTTCCTGCCGCCAACGCCGGTGCCGACCGCCGGCTTCCTGCTCTTCGTTCCCAGCGATAAGCTGATCCTTCTCGACATGACGCCCGAGGAAGCGGCGCGGCTTCTGATTTCG
This sequence comes from Xaviernesmea oryzae, assembly GCF_900109605.1. Lineage (GTDB taxonomy): Bacteria > Pseudomonadota > Alphaproteobacteria > Rhizobiales > Rhizobiaceae > Xaviernesmea > Xaviernesmea oryzae. Next base: position 350,707 of record NZ_FOAM01000002.1, on the reverse strand, counting down.
GGCGGACTGATCGTGCCCGAGCACCACGGCAAGGTCATGCCACCCGTGCTGCCGGCCGCATTTGGCACGGCGAAGCGGTAGGCCCCGGCCGTCTCGTCGGTCGGATGCGCCGCTGCATGGCTATCGACATGCGGTGACAGCACTGTCGCGGTTTTGTCATCTCTCCATCAAGATCACGTCATAGAGGTCTTTCGAGGCGCGCTCATGCTTGGCAACCGCCAGGGGCAGAGCGCCCTGCCATCAAGAGAGGGTGTTGAATTTCATGTCCAACGGGTCCCAGTCGTTCCTGAACCGGCGCTGCGCGGCGTTTCTCCTGTCTGTCGCCGCCACGGCTTTTTCCCCTGATGCCTTCGCCAATGATTCGGTAAATGTCGGCGGCCAGATCTTCGTCAATCAGGGTCTTGTTGCGGTCGGCCGGATTCCCGCCAACCAGCGGGATGCGTTGAATGAGACTTTCGGCTCCGGATCCGGCATGGCGATCGACCAGGCAAGCTGGACGCGGGACGGCGAGACCTACATGGGCACGCTGTATCTGCTGCCGGACCGGGGATACAATGTCGAGGGAACGACCGACTACAAGGCACGGCTGAACAAGCTTGCGATCGAACTCTTGCCCGTGAAGCCCGGCGCCACGCCGCCGGCCGGTCAGGAGCAGACGGGCGTCAAGGCCAAACTCGACGGTCTGATCATGTTCACAGATGACAAAGGAGAGAATCTGACCGGCCTCGATCCGGTTGCCGTTCGCCCCGAGACCAATGGCCTGCCGGTTCTGCCCCAGACGGCGAATGGCAAGATCTCGCTCGATGCCGAGGCCATCGTTCGCCTGCCGGATGGCAGCATGTTCGTTAGCGACGAATACGGCCCCTATATCTATCGCTTCGACCGGGACGGAAAGCTGCTTTCCGCCACCCAGCCGCCGAAAGCGCTGCTGCCGATGCGCAAGGGCGAGATCAACTTTTCGTCCAACAATCCCGGCGAGGGCCAGAAGGCGCCGGATCCGAAGGACCCGGATACCGGGCGTCAGAACAACCAGGGCCTGGAAGGCCTGTCGCTGACGCCGGATGGCAAGTTTCTGATCGCCGTGCTTCAGTCTGCTGCCCGGCAGGACGGCGGCGACAGCAAGGCGACCCGTTTCACCACCCGCGCGCTGGTCTATGACGCCACCGACCCCGCCAAGCTGAAGCTGGCGCATGAATATGCCGTATTGCTGCCGACCTTCCAGAACAAGGACAAGACGGTCGTTGCCGCCCAGAGCGAAATCCTGGCGCTGTCGGACAAGCACTTTCTGATGCTGGCGCGCGACAGCGACAATGGCCAGGGCGTGAAGGGCGACACCTCGAAATACCGCAAGATCGAGCTCGTCGACCTTTCCGGCGCCACCGACATCGCCGGCACGGCGTTCGATGGTGAGAAGCCATTGGCGCCCAAGGGCGTGCTCGACGCATCCGTGACGCCGGCGCGCTGGGCCGATTTTATCGACATCAACGACAATACCCAGCTTAACCGTTTCGGCCTGCACAATGGCCCCCCGAAGGACAAGAACGACTTGTCGGAAAAATGGGAATCCATGGGGATCGCCAGCGTGCTCGATCCGTCGGCGCCGGACGATTACTTCCTCTTTGTCGGCAATGATAACGACTTCCTGACCCAAGACGGCTTCCAGGTCGGGGCTGCCTACAAGGCGGAAGACGGCGCTGACGTGGACAGCATGTTTCAAGTCTACCGCGTTACCCTGCCAGGCATCCGCCAGAAGTAAGGAATAGGGCGGCGGTGGGCCGGTCAGATTCACCGCCGCTCAAGCGATATGCATCTTTAAGAGGAATGATCGCCGGCAAGCTCAGCACCTTGCGCCTGATTCGGTCGCAGGCGTCAGCGAATGCGGAGATTGCCGAGCAGCGCGCTGAGCTCTGCCTGCCTGCTGGTTTCGGTCTTGCGGAAGATCGAGCGTAGGTGACTGCGCACCGTTTCATAGTGGATCGTCTGACGCGTAGCGATTTCCGTCGGCGAATAGCCTTGCGCGACGAGGTCGGCGATCATCGCCTCGGCGCTGGTCAGGCCGAAGACCTGTTTCAGCAGTGCATGCGAATGGCCCCGTGCGCCTGTGTCTTCTACAAGAGCAAAGGCGGCGGCACCGTAGAAGGCATCGACCAGACGCGTGCCAAACGGCTCGATGCGCACGACCAGGGGTGACCCCCGGCGTGTCGACAGCAGCACTGGTTTTCTCTCAAGACTGTTCCCACCGAGTGCCGCCTTCAGGCTTCCATGCAGTGCCCGGGCGTCGCTGCTCAGCCAGGGTTCCAATTGGTTGCGGCGGATCGCCAGATGTCCCTCCGCGACCAGCCTCTCAGCGGTCGCATTGGTCTCGACCACCTGGCCGGCCTTGTTGAAGAGCAGGCATCCCGTCGCCATCCGGTCGAACGCTGTCAGCATGCCCTGAACCCGGCTCTGCGTCAGAGCTCGCATCAGCCGTGCCCCGGTGCGCAGCCGCGAGGCGATATGCTCGAACAACGGAAGCTCGGCGCCGTCGAATCCATCGCTCAACCGCCGCTGCATGACGAAGTAAAGGCTTTGATCGCCGACCGAAAAATCGATCACCGCGGACAGCCTCAAGCCATATTTTTCGAGAAAACGATAATATTCATGCGTCTCGTAAGTCGAAGGCGCGACAACGCTCTGCTCCAGGACCACGCTTTGCTGCTTGGTGATGGGCAGGAGGCAGGCGCGATAATCGCGCAGGTGCCATTCCTCGCGCACATAGTCGTCCAGCAGGCCCTGCAGGCTGTCGGTCACCATCACGCCGGAAAAAGCGGTCTGGGTGATCGGCTCCATGATGTTGATGCCGGCCAGATCAAGCGAATCCGAGATTGCCGACAACGTCGATGGCCACAGTGACGGATCGACAACGGCCTCCTGAATGAGGTCGGCTGCCGCATGAAAGCGTTCCATTCTGGACATCATCAGCGCCCTGAAAATTTCCGCGACCGTGCCTTCCACACCATTGTGGTGAAGCGAAATGACGATGCCACGCAATCTCAGATAAGCCAAGCCTCGGCGCCATGACGCGCCTATCCAGCTCTGAGATAGCGGATCGCCTCGTCGCGCCGGTGCAGGTAGAGCAGCACGCGCAGCGCCTGTCCGCGCTCGGAGGCCAGATCCGGGTCGCGCTCGATCAGATAGGCCGCATCCTTGCGGGCGATTTCCAAAAGATCGGCATGCGCTTCCAAGCTTGCGATACGGAAGCCCGGTGTGCCGGACTGGCGGGTACCGAGAAGCTCGCCTTCGCCGCGCAGCTTCAGATCCTCCTCGGCAATGCGGAAGCCATCCTCCGTCTCGCGCAGGATCGACAGCCGCGCATGGCCGTTTTCGCTCAAGGGCCCCTTGTAGAGCAGGATGCAGGTCGAGGCATCCGCGCCACGCCCGACGCGACCGCGCAGCTGGTGCAGTTGGGCAAGGCCGAAACGCTCGGCATGTTCGATGACGATGATCGAGGCATCAGGCACGTCGACGCCGACTTCGACCACGGTGGTTGCCACCAGCACCTTGATGTCCGACTGCTTGAAGGCCTGCATCACCGCATCCTTCTCCGTGCCACTCATCCGCCCGTGGACGAGGCCGACCGCTGGGCCCAGCATGCCCGAGAGCACCTGAAAGCGCTCTTCTGCCGACATCAGCTCGCTTTCCTCGCTCTCCTCCACCAGCGGGCAGATCCAATAGGCCTTGCGGCCCTCGGCCAGCGCGCTCTTCAGCCTGCCGACGACATCGCCGATGCGCTCCAGAGGAATGGTGGCGGTGGTGATCGGCTTGCGGCCGGCGGGCTTTTCCGTGAGCTTGGAGACATCCATATCGCCGAAGGCGGCGAGCACCAGGGTGCGCGGGATCGGTGTGGCCGTCATCACCAGCATATGCGGGCCGATGCCCTTGGCGGTCAGCGCCAGGCGCTGATGCACGCCGAAACGATGCTGTTCATCGATCACGGCGAGCAGCAGGTTGTGATACTCCACCCCTTCCTGAAACAGCGCATGCGTGCCGACGACGATGCCGGTTTCGCCCGAGGCGAGGCGCGCGAGAATCGCCTCGCGCTCCCGGCCTTTGGTGCGGCCGGTGAGCACATCGACCCTGACGCCCGCCGGCTCGGCCATGCGGGCGATGGTGGCGGCATGCTGGCGGGCAAGGATCTCGGTCGGCGCCATCAGCACGCCCTGACCACCATCCTCCACAGCCGCCAGCATGGCCATCAGCGCGACGGCGGTCTTGCCGGAGCCGACATCACCCTGGAGCAGGCGCAGCATGCGCTCGGCGCTTCCCATATCCTTGAGGATATCGGCCACGGCGGCTGTCTGGCTCGCTGTCAGCGAAAAGGGCAGGGCCGCCAGCACCTTGTCGCTCAATTCGCCTGTTGCTTTCACGGGAATGCCGGGCGCTGCCCGCATCCGCCGGCGCACGAGGGAGAGCGACAGCTGGCCGGCTAGAAACTCATCATAGGCCAGTCGCCGGCGCGCCGGTGCGCGCGGATCGATATCGGCGGCATCGCGCGGGGCATGCAGCGCCTCGAACGCTTCGCGCGTGGTCTGGAAGACCTGGGCGCGGATGACGCTGTCATCGAGCCATTCGGGAAAGTCGGGAATGCGCTCGACCGCCGCCTCGATCGCCTTGCGCAGGATGCGCGGCGAGAGGCCCGCCGTCAGCGGATAGACCGGCTCGACCAGCGGCAGGTTGCCCGCCTCCTCTGCCCGCACCATGTAATCGGGATGGACCATGGAGGCGCGGCCGTTGAACCATTCCACCTTGCCGCTGACGATCACGGTCTCGCCCACCGGCAGCGCCTTTTCCAGCCATCCCCCCTTGGCGCGGAAAAAGGTCAGCGCCAGTTCTCCTGTCTCATCATGAAGGAAGACGCGGGTCGGCTGGCTGGAACGGCCGGGGGGCGGCGGCTGATGCCGGTCGACGCGGGCGGAGATGGTGACGATGACGCCGGGCGGCGCCTCCATGATCTTCGGCTGCTGGCGCCGGTCGACGATGGAGGAGGGCGCATGGAAGACGAGATCGACCACGCGGCAGGTATCCACGCTTTCCTCGCCCAGCAGGCGCGCATAGAGCGGGCCGACCTTCGGCCCGATGCCGGGCAGGCTGGACAGGGGCGCGAACAGGGGATCGAGCAGGCTGGGGCGCATGGCGGCAAGGTGGTCCGTGGATGGTTGCATGGCAAGGCTGACAAGCGGCTTTCCAGCGTTTATAGAGCACACCGACCGAAGGGGAGCGATTTTTACGCTGGCCTAGCGCCGTGAACAAAGATCGAACCTTCTATAAGCCGGCCGAGGCCGTAAAGATGTGTGCAAGATGCCGGCTCGCGCGGCCAAGCAGGGAAGACATCCATCCATGACAGGCATTACCCAGAGCAGCGCCGATCTCGACGTCCGCCGCCGCAAGATCCTGTTTCGCGCCTGGCATCGCGGCATTCGCGAGATGGACCTGATCTTCGGCCAGTTCGCCGAGGCCGAACTGGCCAGCTTGCCCGACGCGGTGCTGGACGAGCTGGAGCGGATCATGGCCGAGGAGGACAATGATCTGGTGAAATGGATCACCGGCGAGAAGACGGTGCCTGCCGAATTCGACACGCCGCTCTTTACCCGCATCGCCTCTTATCGGCCCGATTTCGACCGATCGAAAGCGGATGATGGCCGCACGGAGACGGGCGCATGATTGCCGGGTTCAACGCAGGCCAACTGGCGCGCGCCGCCACCGAACTGACGATCGGCCCAGTCCCCTCGGGGCTGGAGCCATTTGCGCTTGCCGAGATCGCGCGGGCGCGCGGGCCGGTCGCCTATATTCTCTCGGATGGCCAGCGGCTTGCCGATGTCGAGCAGATGCTCGGCTTTGCCGCACCTGATATTCCCGTTTTGACGCTGCCAGGTTGGGACTGCCTGCCCTACGACCGAGTCTCGCCTTCCGCTGAAGTCTCGGCGCGACGGCTGGCCGCGCTCTCCGGCCTCGTGGCGCATGCGAAAAAGCCGCATGCGGCAATCGTGCTCGTCACCGTCAATGCCAGCCTGCAGAAGATGGCGCCGCGCAGTGTGATCGAGACCATGACCTTCTCCGCCCGGCCGGGCGGCGTTGTGCGCATGGACGATATTGCCCACCGCTTGGAGCGCAACGGCTTCGAGCGCGTCGCGACGGTGCGCGAGGTCGGCGAATTTGCCGTGCGCGGCGGCATTCTCGATGTCTTCGTGCCCGGCGCCACTGAGCCTCTTCGTCTCGACTTTTTCGGCGACACGCTGGAATCTATCCGCTCCTTCGATCCCGCCACCCAGCGCACGACCGGGCAGGCGCGGTCGCTCGATCTCAATCCGATGAGCGAGGTGATGCTGACGCCGGAGACGATCAGCCATTTCCGGAAGGAATATCTCTCGCTCTTCGGCGCCGCCACGCGCGACGATGCGCTCTATCAGGCGGTTTCCGAGGGACGGCGCTATGCCGGCATGGAGCACTGGCTGCCGCTTTACTATGACGGGCTGGAGACGGTCTTCGACTATCTCGACGGTTTCACACTCGTCACCGACCACACGGCGCGCGAGGCGGCGGCCGAGCGCTTCCGCCTGGTCGAGGATTATTACGACGCCCGCCGCGACACGGGCGGCAAGAACCAGATGGCCCAGGGCGCGCCCTATAAGCCCGTCCCGCCCGATCAGCTCTATCTGACCCGCGACCAGTTTGCCGCCGCGCTGATCTCGCGCCGCGCCATCCGCCTCTCGCCCTTTCTGGAGCATCAGGGCGAGGCCCGCGCGGTGATGGAGATCGACGCGCGCATCGGTGTGCGCTGGGCGAAGAACGCGACGGAAGCCCAGGCGGAAAGCGCTGGGGACGAGCGCGTCAACGTCTTCGACCAGGCCGTGAAATATATCGCCGACCGCCGGGCTTCAGGCGCCAAGGTGCTGATTACGGCGTGGTCGGAAGGCTCGCTCGACCGTCTCCTGCAGGTGCTGACCGAGCATGGTCTCGGCAATATCAAGCCGGTGACGGCGCTTGGTGAGGTCGAGAAGCTCAAGCCGGGCGAGGCGGGCTCTGCCGTGCTATCGCTCGAAGCCGGCTTCGAGACCGGCAAACTCGTCGTCATCGGCGAACAGGATATTCTGGGCGACCGCATGGTGCGGCGGACAAGGCGGCGCAAGCGTTCCTCCGACTTCATTGCCGAGGTGACCGGTCTCGACGAGGGGTCGATCGTCGTCCATGCCGAGCACGGCATCGGCCGCTTCGTCGGCCTGCGCACCATTGAGGCCGCCGGCGCGCCACATGCCTGCCTGGAGCTCGTCTATGCCGATGAGGCAAAGCTCTACCTGCCGGTCGAGAACATCGAGTTGCTCTCTCGTTATGGTGCGGAGGGTTCGGATGCGATCCTCGACAAGCTCGGCGGCGTCGCCTGGCAGGCGCGCAAGGCCAAGCTGAAGAAACGCCTGCTAGACATGGCCGGCGGGCTGATCCGCATCGCCGCTGAGCGGCTGACGCGCCACGCCCCGGCGCTGACGGCGCCCGAAGGGCTCTATGACGAATTCGCCGCGCGCTTTCCTTATGAAGAGACAGAGGATCAGCTGACCTCGATCGAGGCCGTGCGCGAGGATCTCGGCGCCGGCCGGCCGATGGACCGCCTCGTCTGCGGCGATGTCGGTTTCGGCAAGACGGAAGTTGCGCTGCGCGCGGCCTTCCTCGCGGCGATGAATGGCGTTCAGGTCGCCGTGGTCGTGCCGACCACGCTGCTGGCCCGTCAGCATTTCAAATCCTTCTCGGAGCGCTTCCGCGGCCTGCCGATCCGCGTGGCTCAAGCCTCCCGTCTCGTCGGTTCCAAGGAGCTGGCCTTGACCAAGAAGGAGGTGGCCGAGGGCAAGGTCGATATCGTCGTCGGCACCCATGCGCTGCTCGGCAGCGGCATCAAATTCGCCAATCTCGGCCTGTTGATCATCGATGAGGAGCAGCATTTCGGCGTCAAGCACAAGGAGCGGCTGAAGGAGCTGAAGAGCGATGTGCATGTGCTCACACTCTCTGCCACGCCGATCCCGCGCACGCTGCAGCTCGCCCTCACAGGCGTGCGCGAACTGTCGCTGATCACCACGCCGCCGGTTGACCGCATGGCCGTGCGCACCTTCATCTCGCCCTTCGACAGCTTGGTCATTCGCGAGACGCTGATGCGCGAGCACTATCGCGGCGGACAGAGCTTCTATGTCTGCCCCCGTCTGAGCGATCTTGCCGAGATCCAGGATTTCCTCAGCGAAAACACGCCGGAGCTAAAGGTGGCCGTCGCCCATGGCCAGATGCCGGCCGGCGAGCTCGAAGATATCATGAACGCCTTTTACGAAGGCCGATATGACATTCTTCTGTCCACGACCATCGTGGAGTCCGGCCTCGACGTGCCCTCGGCCAATACGCTGATCGTCCACCGGGCCGACATGTTCGGCCTGGCGCAGCTTTATCAGCTGCGCGGCCGCGTCGGCCGCTCCAAGGTGCGGGCTTTTGCCCTCTTCACCCTGCCGGTCAACAAGGTGCTGACGACCACGGCCGAGCGGCGGCTGAAAGTCCTGCAATCGCTCGATACGCTGGGTGCTGGCTTCCAGCTGGCCAGCCACGATCTCGACATTCGCGGCGCCGGCAATCTTTTGGGCGACGAGCAGTCCGGCCATATCAAGGAAGTTGGCTTCGAACTCTACCAGCAGATGCTGGAAGAGGCTGTGGCGGAGCTGAAGGGTTCACCGGAGGATGTTGTCGATACCGGCTGGTCGCCGCAGATCTCCGTGGGCACGCCGGTGATGATCCCCGACGACTACGTGCCGGATCTGCATCTTCGCCTTAGCCTCTATCGTCGGCTTGGCGAGATTTCCGAACTCTCGGAGATCGATGCGTTCGGTGCAGAGCTGATCGACCGCTTCGGTCCTCTGCCGGTGGAAGTCCAGCATCTGCTAAAGATCGTCTATGTGAAATCGCTTTGCCGCACCGCCAATGTCGAAAAGCTGGATGCCGGGCCGAAGGGCGTGGTGGTTCAGTTCCGCAACCGAGAATTCCCCAATCCGACCGCACTCGTCGGCTATATCTCCAAGCAGGGGCCGAGCGCCAAGATCCGCGCGGATCACAGCATCTTCTTCCAGCGCGACTTCCCGACCCCGGAGAAGCGCTTGGCTGGGGCCGCGCTGATGATGACGCAATTGGCGGGGCTAGCGAAGACGGGCTGACGGGGAGTGACGGCACCCTCCGCGCAAGACTTTTATCCTCGCCTTGTGCCGAGGAATTTCAGGTGTTCAATCAATCAGACCGTTGCGATGCCCGAGACAAGCTCGAGCATCGCAGCCTCGCGCGATGACGCTGCCTTGGGTTTTGGCAAGTCACCAAGGCTCAGGCATATTTCGCCAGATTGCGCCTGACGCGCTCGATCGGCACCTCCGCCGGATCGGGCAGGACGAAGGCCTTGCCGGTGATGATCTCATAGGCGCGGATGTAGACCGCGGCGGCTTCCAGCACGACATCCTGCGGAATCTCGGGGATAGGGTCGCGATAGGGGTCGCAGCGGGCGACCACCCAATTGCGCACGAAGTCCTTGTCGAAGCTCTCCGGCGCCTGTCCGGCCTCGAACCGTTCGCGATAGGTCTCGGCGAACCAATAACGGCTGCTGTCGGGCGTGTGGATCTCGTCTGCGAGAACGATCTGGCCATCGCTGTCCAGGCCGAATTCATATTTGGTGTCGGCTAGGATCAGGCCACGGTCGGCGGCGAGCGCCTGGCCGCGGGCAAACAGGGCCAACGCCGTTTGCGACACGGTCTGCCACTGCTCGGCCGTCAGCAGTCCCTGATCCAGGATCATCGCCTCGGAAAGCGGTTCGTCATGTCCACCATCCATCGCCTTGGTGGTTGGCGTGATGATGGCCTGCGGCAGCGCCTCATTCGCGCGCATTCCTTCCGGAAATTGGTGGCCATACATCTCCCGCTCGCCAGCGCGGTAGCGCGTGAGAATCGAGGTCGACGTGGTGCCGGCCAGATAGCCGCGCACCACGATCTCCACCGGCAGAATATCGAGACGGCGGCCAATCACGACGTTCGGATCGGGATAATCAAGCACATGATTGGCGCAGATCGACGCCGTCTGCTCGAACCAGTAGCGCGCGATCTGTGTCAGCACCTGGCCCTTGAACGGGATCACGGCAAGTGGCTGGTCGAAGGCGCTGATCCGGTCCGTGGTGATCAGGATGCGGCGACCATCCGCCAGATCATAATTGTCGCGCACCTTTCCGCGATAATAATTCGGCAGGCTCGCGATTTCGGCTTGGGGCAGGGTCTGATGGGCATGCTGGGCAAGAAGGACTTTATCGACGGACACGAGCGACTCATGAGAACGGTTGAACCTGCCCGCTCTTATAAGCGCATTGCTGCCACTCGGCTCGGCCTTTATCGGCCGGCAGGATCTCGTCCGCTGAGCCCCCTGTGATGTTGCCTCAGTTCGGCATCTTCATCTGCGTAATATCGCGAAGGGCCGCCGTCATGGCTTCGACCGTCTGCGCGCCCATGACAGCATATTGATTGTCGATAATGAAGCAGGGGACGCCCGTCACGCCCATGTTGCGGGCCATCTCGATCTCCTCCAGCACCGCCTCTCGATCCGCGCCAGAGTCGAACAGGGCCTCGACGACCGAGGCCTGCATGCCGGCTTCCCCGGCAATGGCGACCAGCTCTGCGCGATCGCCGAGATTGCGGCCTTCCTCGAAATTCGCCTTGAACAGCGCCGTCACCACCGCATCCTGAATTGCTGCGCCCTCGGTGCCGGCCCAACGCACCAGGCGATGGGCGTCAAGCGTGTTTGGGCTGATGCGGACCGCGTCGAAATTGAAGGCGATGCCATCGGCGCGTCCGAGTTCTTCCAGCCGGGCATGAGCCTGGTCGACCGCCGCCTGTCCGCCGAGCTTGGCGGCAAGATGCGCCTTATGATCAACGCCCTCGGGCGGCAGGTCTGGATTGAGCTGATAAGGCCGCCAGCTGACGGTGACGATCACTTCACCTGACAAAGCCGCCAGCGCCTGATCGAGACGTGCCTTGCCGAGATAGCACCAGGGGCAGACCACGTCCGAGACGACATCGATGGAAATATGGTGCATGGCGTGTCCTTTTGTCCTGTCGGCCTCGGCCGGTCTCGGCCTGCATCGCCGCGCATCGAGACGACCATTTATTGAGCCAGCTATCTTACTTTAATTGGCTGCGGTGAACCCGGCTTACTTCTGCGCGTCTTCGTCCCACCAGGTCGGCAGCTGATAGCCGTAAAGCGGCACCACGTCGGGCCGGTTGATATGCTTTTGTCGGGCCAGCCACTTCGCATTGACGTGATAGAGCGGCACCACGAAGAAGTTCGACACCAGCAGCCGGTCATGGGCGCGCACGGCGGCGGTGAAATCCTCCTGCGTGCGGGCCTGGAGGATCGCGTTCACGAGAGTGTCGACATCCTTGTCGGCCACGCCGGCGAAATTGTCGCTGCCCTGCCGGTCTCGCGCCGACGATGTCCAGCGACCGACCTGCTCGATCCCAGGGGACAGCGAGGAGGGAAAGGACTTCATGATCACGTCGTAATCGAAGGTCTGGCTGCGCGCCTGATATTGCGAATCGTCGACTGTCCGAACGCTCGCCTGAATGCCGAGCGGGGCGAGGAAGCGCTGATAGGCGAGCGCCAGCTTCTCCTGTCCGTCATTCTGCGTCATGATCTCGAAGCTGAGCGGCGTGCCCTGCGCATTGACCATGCGTCCATCTTTAACGACATAGCCGGCCTCGCGCAGCAGCGTCACGGCCTCGCGTAGCACGTTGCGGTCGCGCCCGGACGCATCCGTGACCGGCAGGCGATAGGAACCATCGAGGACGCCGGGGATGATCCGGTTTTTCGCATCGCCGAGAATCGACAGCTCGCGATTGTCTGCGGGGTTGCCGAGATAGGAAAGGCTGGAATTCTGCCAATAGCTCTGAGTTCTCGTATAGGCATTGTCGAACAGGTTTTTGTTGACCCATTCGAAGTCGAAGACCAGCGCCAGACCCTGGCGCAGTTTGATATCGCTGAAGACCGGCCGGCGTGTGTTGAAAACGAAGCCGAGCATGCCGGACGGTGTGCGGGGGGTGAAGGTGTCCTTGATCACCTGGCCTGACGCAACGGCCGGAAAGTCATAGCCGCGCGCCCATTTGGTCGGGCTTCCCTCGGGATAAACGTCTATCTCGCCCTTTTTGAAGGCTTCGAACAACGTGTTTTCCTGAAGAAAATATTCGATCGAGATCTCGTCGTAATTGTCGTAGCCGACCTTGGACGGCAGATCCTTCGCCCAATAATTCGGGTCGCGGCGATAGGTGATACGCTCGCCCGGCCGCACATCCGCTACCTTATAAGGCCCGGATCCGACAGGGAATTTCAGCGTCGTCTGCTCGAAGGTGGCCACGTCGGTCGCGTGCTTCGGTAGGATCGGCGTCAGCGCCACCAGCAGCGGAAATTCCCGGTCGCTTTTTTCGTTGAAGGTGAAGCGCACGCTGCGCTCTCCCACCTTTTCGAGCTTCGAAACCTTAGCGAGACGATTGGCGAACGGCACGCGGCCCTTGTCGCGAAACAGCTCGAACGTGAAGATGACGTCCTCAGGCGTGACCGGCTGCCCATCGGACCAGCGGGCCTTGGGATTGAGATTGAACTGGATGAAGCTACGGTCATCATCCCATTCAACGCTCTCGGCCAGGAGCGGATAAAGCGAGAACGCCTCGTCTGCGGAGCGCTGCATCAGCGAATCATAGACCAGATTGCTGTATTCCGGATCGAGCATGCCGCGCGCGGTGGTGCGAATGCTCTTGAGAATGAAGGGATTGAGATTGTCGAAGGTGCCGACGACGCCATAGGCGATCTTCCCGCCCTTCTTGACGGTCGGATTGACATAGGGAAAGGCCTTGAAATCATCGGGCAGGGCCGGGGACCCATGCATGGCGATGGCATGAACCGGCTCGGCAAGGGCAGGGCCGGCGGCAAGTGACGCCAACACGGACAGCCCCAGGAAAAATCTGCGCAAGCTCGTCTCCATTCTTTCAAACCATGCAACGCCCGACTCGGTGCGGGCGGAGCGGGCAAATCGGGTTGCCCTCTCTCAATCGGCACGCCTTGCCAAGGCGACCTGGCACCCGGCCGGCTGCCTGATACAGGCGAATCCGCCGCTAAACTAGCATGGACCCCGTCATTTCCAACCCGAAACGAACAGGAGAGCCTTGAGCGCCTCTATGCAAAAAGACTAAGGGGAGGCTGGATATCGCGTGGCGGGCGATGTAACAGGGTTCGGGACAAGCGGGTCATGCAAATGCCGCATTCTGCCAACAGGAGAGCGGCACTCGACCTTGCCACCGGACAGGACGGCCTGAGCCGGCCACACCCGATTCTTAGGAGACGGAACCTCGTTATGACCTTCAAGTCGACCCTTACCCAGAAGGCCGCTCTTGCCGCAATCGCCGGCGCCGTCGCGGCCGCGACGATGCCCGCGGCCGCCTTTGCGCAGGACGCCGGTGGCCGTCCGCCGCAGGGGTGGTTCAAGGTCTGCACGAAGCAGGAAGACAATGACGTCTGCATCGTTCAGAACCTGCTGACCGCCAATAACGGCCAGCTGATCACCGCCGCTGGCCTGATCACCGTGACCGGCAAGGTCAACCGCAAGATCCTTCAGGTCTCGGTTCCCTCGGCCCGCATGATCCCGCCGGGCATTCAGGTGCAGATCGACGGCGGCAAGCCGATCAAGCTCGATTACGCGATCTGCATGCCGGACAAGTGCGTTGCCGAAGCGCCGCTGACCGACCCTGTGATCGCCAGCCTGAAGAAGGGCACGGAAGTGGTCTTCACGTCGGTCAATTTCCAGCGTGCGCCGAACCCGATCAAGATGTCGCTGGAAGGTTTCACGGGCGTGTTCGATGGCGAGCCGATCGAGCAGTCCAAGCTGCAGGAGCGCCAGCGCCTGCTGCAGGAAGAAATGCAGAAGAAGGCTGACGACGCCCGCAAGAAGCTGGAAGAGGCCCAGAAGGCCGCCAAGCAGAACTGATCGATCCATTTTATCTGATAAAAGAAAGCCCGGCTTTGCGCCGGGCTTTTCCGTTCTGGCTTGGCTTTTCTTGCCGTCAGTGCTGGATGACAGCTTTCGGCTTATAATGCCCTGCCGACTCCGGATCGAAGAACATATCCACCTGCGAATGGCGCAGCGGCATCGGATCGGTATCCGACATCAGGTTCTGTTCGGAGACATAGGCGACATACTCAGCCTCGTCATTTTCCGCGAGCAGATGGTAGAAGGGCTGGTCCCGGTCGGGCCGGACTTCGGCGGGAATTGAATTCCACCATTCTTCGGTGTTGGAATATTCCGCATCCACGTCAAAAATCACGCCACGAAACGGGAAGACCTTGTGGCGAACCACCTGTCCGATTGCGAATTTCGCGTCTCTCTGTTTCATCGTACTGGCTTCCTTTCCCCCGTTTATTTGGGTGGAACCTTGCCGCAGATCAAGGGCTGGGGTGGCGGAGCCTGCGTCATGGCTTGTCGACGGGATCGTCTTGCACAATCAACGCATAAGCCCGAAAAAAGCTCCCACGTCCGGTCTATTATGGCTGATCGGTGACGACGTGCGCGGCGCTTGTTCGCGGGCGCTATGCGAAAAGGCCGGCCCCTTGCGAAGCCGGCCTTTCTTGATCTGAATGAAAACCTGACGGGACGGCTCAGGCCGAGTAATACATATCGAATTCGACCGGATGCGGCGTCATCTCATAGCGCATGACTTCGGCCATCTTGAGCTCGATATAGGCATCGATCTGGTCATCGTCGAATACGCCGCCGGCGGTCAGGAACTTGCGGTCGCGATCGAGGTTGTCGAGCGCTTCGCGCAACGAGCCGCACACCGTCGGGATCTTCTTCAGTTCCTTCGGCGGCAGGTCGTAGAGATCCTTGTCCATGGCCTTGCCGGGATGGATCTTGTTCTTGATACCATCAAGGCCAGCCATCAGCATGGAGGCGAAACCGAGATAGGGGTTGGCCAGCGGATCGGGGAAGCGCACTTCCACGCGCTTCGACTTCGGCGAGGAGCCGAAGGGGATGCGGCAGGAGGCCGAGCGGTTGCGCGCGGAATAGGCGAGCAGAACCGGTGCCTCATAGCCCGGTACCAGACGCTTGTAGGAGTTGGTCGTCGGGTTGGTGAAGGCGTTGATCGCCTTGGCGTGCTTGATGATGCCGCCGATATAATAGAGGCAGCTCTCCGACAGGCCGGCATATTCGTCGCCGGCAAAGGTCGGCTTGCCGTCCTTCCAGATCGACTGGTGCACATGCATGCCCGATCCATTGTCGCCGAAGATCGGCTTCGGCATGAAGGTCGCCGTCTTGCCATAGGCATTGGCGACCTGATGGACGACATATTTGTAGATCTGGATCTTGTCGGCATTGCGCACGAGCGTGTCGAACTTGACGCCGAGTTCGTGCTGGGCGGCGGCCACTTCATGGTGCTGCTTTTCCACCGCAACGCCCATTTCGGCGAGCACGGTGAGCATTTCCGAGCGCATGTCCTGGGCGCTGTCAACAGGCGGAACCGGGAAATAGCCGCCCTTGACACGGGGACGATGGCCGAGATTGCCGGTTTCGTAATCCGTGTCGTCATTCGACGGCAGTTCGTTCGAATCGAGCTTGAAGCCGGTGTTGTAGGGATCGGCCTTGTATTTCACATCGTCGAAGACGAAGAATTCCGGCTCGGGACCGACGAAGACCGTATCGCCGATGCCGGACGACTTCAGGTAGGCTTCCGCCTTCTTCGCGGTGCCGCGCGGGTCGCGATTATAAGCTTCGCCGGAAACCGGATCGAGAATGTCGCAGACGATGACCATGGTCGACTGGGCGAAAAACGGGTCCATGTGAACCGACGCCGCATCCGGCATCAGCACCATGTCGGACTCGTTGATCGCCTTCCAGCCGCCGATCGAGGAGCCATCGAACATCACGCCATCGGCGAACATGTCCTCGTCCACGCAGGAAACGTCCATGGTGACGTGCTGCAGCTTGCCCTTGGGGTCTGTGAATCGAAGGTCGACGAACTTGACGTCGTCGTCCTTGATTTGCTTGAGAATGTCGTTTGCTGTCGTCATGGCTCGTGAACCCTCGGTTTCCTCTGCTTTTGTTGGATTGTCCCGATTGCCGGAGTCTGGCGGACCGCCGGCGTTCAGATGGCGTCGATGCCGGTCTCACCCGTGCGGATGCGGATGACTTCCTCGACATTCGATACGAAGATCTTGCCATCGCCGATGCGGCCGGTCTGGGCGGCATTGCGGATCGCCTCGATCACGGCTTCGGCATGTTCGTCGGCCAGCACCACCTCGACCTTCACCTTAGGCAGGAAGTCAACGACATATTCGGCGCCGCGATAGAGCTCGGTATGGCCCTTCTGCCGGCCAAAACCCTTCGCCTCGGTCACCGTAATGCCCTGAAGGCCCACTTCCTGGAGAGCTTCCTTGACCTCGTCCAGCTTGAAAGGCTTGATGATCGCTTCGATCTTCTTCATGAGAAAAAACTCTCTCCGCTTCTCCCGTTGCCGCGGGCATTCGTCCCGCGCCGTCGCCCATGCATGCCGCATGCCATTTTAGCGCATGTGACCGCGGCGAACCTCGCCCGTGCGGGGCTGCATGTCCTGCTTTCGCATGGCCGGCGCGTCGTGGCAATCGACAGTCGGGCGATGGTCACCTCTTTCTGGCGCAAAGTCATGCTCAAGCTGCCGTGAAGGCTGGAACAGATTGCCTGCCGGACCGCCATCGGCAAGGGGTGCAGGGCCAGAGCGGCGCGTCCGGGGGTCGGGCAGGCGCTTTTGGTCACGCGGGTCTCCTCGCGGGCGTGAAGTCGAAGCAAAGGCTCCGCTCATGTTAGCGAAGCTGTAAACTTATGCAATTGCTTCTTTATCAGTCAGTGTCTGCGCCGAACCTGCCCTTGATTTGTGCGGTGCGGCGCGCCATTCTCTGGGGCATGACCACCCCCCTGAGCGCCCTTATCCTGTCTCCCAAGGCCATGTCTGCCGTCGACCGCGCGGCGGCCGAGAGCGGCATCGACAGCTATGGTTTGATGCGGCGGGCCGGTGAGGCGGTTGCGGCTGCGGCGCTGAAACATCATCCCGGCTCCTTGCGCTTCGCAGTCCTTTGTGGTCCCGGCAACAATGGTGGCGACGGTTTCGTCGCGGCCTGCGCCCTGGCGCGCGCCGGCGCTGTGGTCGATGTGTTTCTCCTGGGCGAAACCCATGACTTGCGTGGCGATGCCGCCCTGGCGCGGGCCGGTTGGACGGGTCTGGTGCGGCCGCTTGCCGATTACAAGCCGCAAGAGGGCGATGTCGTGATCGACGCCGTGTTCGGCGCGGGCCTGACGCGTGCTGTGCCGGAGCGCCTCGCTGCCGTCATGGATGCGGTGACACGCGCCACCGTGCCCGTCCTCAGCGTCGACCTGCCGTCCGGTGTCGATGGGCGCAGCGGCGCCGTTCTCGGGTCCGCCTTTCATGCAAGCCGCAGCATCACCTTCATGACGCGCAAGCCGGGCCATCTGTTGATGCCCGGCCGAAGCCTGGCGGGGGAGGTTGAGGTCGTCGATATCGGCATACCCGCGCGCATCCTGCGCGCCGTGCCGGCCGATGTCGCGGAAAACGGGCCGCTGATCTGGGGCGCTGAAGCGCGCACGCTCGATGCGGCCACGCATAAATATAAGCGCGGGCATCTGGTCGTCTTTTCCGGCGGCGCCTTGATGACGGGCGCTGCGCGCATGTCGGCCCTGGCCGCGCTGCATTCTGGCGCCGGCCTCGTCAGCCTGGCCGCGCCTGAGGCCGCGCTTGCCGCCAACGCCGTCCATCTCACTGCCATCATGCTGCGCCATGTCGAGGATCGGGCGCAGCTCAATGATTTGCTCGCCGATGGGCGCATCAAAACCTTCGTTCTCGGTCCCGGTTTCGGCGATCTCGAAAAGGCGCGCGCCTATGCGCTGGCGCTGTCAGATCGCCAGCTCGTTCTCGATGCAGACGGCATCACCGCTTTCAAGCAGGATCCCAACCTTCTGTTCAATGCCTTTGCCGCAGGTGAAACCCGGCTGGTGCTGACACCGCATGAGGGCGAATTTGCTCGTCTGTTTCCTGACCTTGCACAGGATGATGGGCTCTCCAAGGTGGATAAAGCCCTTTCGGCCGCGCGCCGCGCGCATGCGGTCGTCCTCTATAAGGGCGCCGATACCGTGATTGCCGCGCCGGATGGCCGCGCTGTAATCAATGCCCATGCACCGCCCTTCCTGGCGACGGCGGGGTCTGGCGATGTGCTGGCGGGGATGATTGGCGCTCATCTGGCTCAGGGCATGCCCGCCTTTGAAGCCGCAGCGGCCGCGGCCTGGCGCCACGGGGCGGCTGGCTTTGCCGCCGGTCCCGGCCTCAGCGCGGAAACGCTGATCGACCACATCGCGCCGTTGCCTCGGCTATGAAGCATCGATCCGATGGGAGTCGGACAGGATGCCTACCGCCTTACGCACAGATGGCGCTCACGCCTTGTCGACAAGCGCCTGGAGCGCTTGTGCGCCCGCGGGCGCGCGCGACTTGCCCTCGTGAATGAAGAAGGCGAAGACGTCTCGAGCCTTCGCTTCAATCGGCTGTTCCGGCGCGATCAGCGCCAGGCCATCGGCATTTCTGCCCGCCGCCCAGTCCTCAAGCCGCTCGGCCCATTGTTTCATCCGCGCCGGCTCATAGCAGGTCTCGACCGTTTCAAGGCCCGTCTGTAGCCGGGCATAGACGAAATCGGCCGTGACATCGGGGATGAGGGGGTAATCGGCATGATCGGCGCAGACCACGGCGACCTGATGCTTCCGCAGAAGCGCGATAAAATCCGGAACCTGGAAGGAAGGATGGCGAACCTCGACCGCATGGCGCAACGGCAGGCCAGCCAGACTGCGCGGGAGCAGCGCCAGGAAGGCGCCGAAGTCGGCCGGATCGAATTTCTTGGTCGGCATGAACTGCCAGAGGATCGGGCCTAGCCGATCGCCGAGTTCCGCAATGCCCTGCTGCAGAAAGCGGTCCACCGATTCACCTGCATCGGCCAGCACCTTCTTGTTGGTCGCAAAGCGACTGGCCTTGAGCGAGAAGATGAAACCATCCGGCACTTCGGCGGCCCATTTGGCGAAGGTTTCCGGCTTTTGCGAGCTGTAATAGGTGCCGTTGACCTCGATGACTTTCAGCGCCCGGCTCGCATAATCGAGCTGGCGCTTTTTCGCCAAGCCCTTGGGATAGAAGCTTTCATCCCATGGCTCATAGGTCCAGCCGCCAATGCCCACCCGAATCGCGCCGCGCTTTGTCATCTTTAGTACCCCTCGACCCACACCGCTAAACAGCTTCACCCGGGCCACAAAGGATGTAGCTTTTGGAGCCCACTATGTTGCCTGCCTGTGGTAGCGACTACTCAGCCGCCACTTTCCGCATGGGGCGCCGCTCAAGAAGCTCTTTCAGGAACTTGCCTGTGTAGGAGCGGTCTGCCTTGACGATCTGTTCCGGCGTTCCCTCGGCGATGACCTGCCCACCGCCATCGCCGCCCTCGGGGCCGAAGTCGATGACCCAGTCGGCCGTCTTCACCACTTCGAGATTGTGTTCGATGACGACGACGGAATTACCCTGATTGACCAGCTCGTGCAGCAGTTCGAGCAGCTTGGCGACGTCGTGGAAATGCAGGCCGGTGGTCGGCTCGTCGAGAATATAGAGCGTGCGGCCGGTCGAGCGCTTCGACAGCTCCTTGGCGAGCTTCACGCGCTGCGCCTCGCCGCCGGAAAGCGTATTGGCCTGTTGGCCGACCTTGATGTAGCCGAGGCCCACCTGGTTCAGCGTGACGAGCTTGTCGCGCACCGCGGGCACGGCGGCGAAGAACTCCACGCCTTCCTCGACCGTCATGTCGAGCACATCGGCGATCGACTTGCCCTTGAAGGTGACGTCGAGCGTTTCGCGATTGTAGCGCTTGCCGTGGCAGACGTCGCAGGTGACATAGACATCCGGAAGGAAGTGCATCTCGATCTTGATGACGCCATCGCCCTGGCAGGCTTCACAGCGCCCGCCCTTGACGTTGAAGGAGAAGCGTCCCGGTCCATAGCCGCGCGCCTTGGCTTCCGGCAGGCCGGCGAACCAGTCGCGGATCGGCGTGAACGCGCCGGTATAGGTGGCAGGATTGGAGCGGGGGGTACGGCCGATCGGCGACTGGTCGATGTCGATGACCTTGTCGATATGTTCGAAACCGTCGATCCGGTCGTGTTCGGCCGGGATCTCGCGCGCGCCCATGATGCGCCGCGCCGCCGCCTTGAACAGGGTCTCGATCAGGAAAGTCGACTTGCCGCCGCCGGAAACGCCGGTCACGGCGGTAAAGACGCCAAGCGGGATCGAGGCCGTCACGTTCTTCAGATTGTTGGCGCGGGCGCCAACTACGGTCAGCGCCTTTTTCTTCTTCGGCGCGCGCCGTTCGCTCGGCACCGCGACCGTCAGCTCGCCTGAGAGATATTTGCCGGTCAGGGAGTTTTTGTCGGCGATGATGTCGCCAGGCGTGCCCTCCGCGACCACCTGGCCGCCATGAATGCCGGCAGCCGGACCGATATCCACGACATAGTCGCATGTCAGGATCGCATCCTCGTCATGCTCGACCACGATGACGGTATTGCCGATATCGCGCAGATGCCGCAGCGTTTCGAGAAGGCGCGCATTGTCGCGCTGGTGCAGGCCGATCGACGGCTCGTCCAGCACATAGAGCACCCCCGTCAGACCTGAGCCGATCTGCGACGCCAGGCGAATGCGCTGGCTTTCGCCGCCCGACAGCGTGCCGGAATTGCGTGACAGGCTGAGATAGTCGAGGCCGACATCATTGAGAAAGCGCAGGCGGTCGCGGATTTCCTTGAGGATGCGTGTGGCGATTTCGTTCTGCTTCGCCGAGAGCCGATCCGGCAGGCCCTCGAACCAGTCCCGCGCGATACGGATCGACATGTTGGAGACCTGGCCGATATGCAGAGCGTCGATCTTCACCGCCAGGGCTTCGGGCTTCAGGCGAAAGCCGCTGCAGGCAGGGCAGGGCGCCGCCGACATATAGCGCTCGATTTCTTCGCGCGCCCAGGCCGAGTCCGTTTCCTTCCAACGTCTGGCGAGATTGGGAACGATGCCCTCGAAGGTTTTGACCGTCTTGTAGGACCGGGCACCGTCTTGATATTCGAATTCGATCTTCTCTTCCGTGCCATGCAGGATGGCCTTCTGCGCCGCCGCGTTCAGATCGCTCCAGCGGCTCGTCAGCTTGAAGCCGAAGACCTTGCCCAGACCCTCGAGCGTCTGGTTGTAATAGGGCGAACTCGACTTCGCCCAAGGCGCGATCGCGCCGCTCTTCAGCGTCTTTTCCGGTTCGGGAACGATCAGCGCTTCGTCGATTTTCTGCTGGCTGCCAAGCCCGTCGCAGGCCGGGCAGGCGCCGAAGGGATTGTTGAAGGAAAACAGACGCGGCTCGATTTCCGGAATGGTGAAACCAGACACCGGGCAGGCGAATTTCTCCGAAAACAGCACGCGCTCATGCGTCTCGTTGAGCGATTTGTTGGCTGAGCCGCCTGCCGATGTCTCCTCGGCCGGGAGCGGCTTGTCGGCGAATTCGGCAATCGCCAGCCCTTCGGCGAGTGTCAGGCAGGTTTCCAAGCTGTCAGCGAGACGTGCAGCCAGATCGGCGCGCACCACGACGCGGTCGACCACCACATCGATATCGTGCTTGTATTTCTTGTCGAGCGTCGGAGCTTCGGCGATTTCGTAGAACTGACCGTCGATCTTGACGCGCTGAAAGCCTTTCTTCATCAGCTCCGCCAGCTCTTTTTTATACTCCCCCTTACGACCGCGCACGATGGGCGCCAGAATATAGAGGCGCGTGCTCTCGCCAAAGGCCAGCACACGATCGACCATCTGGCTGACCGTCTGGCTTTCGATCGGCAAGCCTGTCGCCGGCGAATAGGGGATGCCGACACGCGCAAAGAGCAGGCGCATATAGTCGTAGATCTCTGTGACCGTGCCGACCGTCGAGCGCGGGTTCTTCGAGGTCGTCTTCTGTTCGATCGAGATGGCGGGCGAAAGCCCGTCGATCTGGTCGACATCGGGCTTCTGCATCATTTCCAGGAACTGGCGGGCATAGGCCGAGAGGCTCTCGACGTAGCGGCGTTGGCCCTCGGCATAGATCGTGTCGAAGGCGAGCGACGATTTGCCCGAGCCCGACAGGCCGGTCATCACGATCAGCTTGTTGCGGGGCAGATCGAGGTCGATATTCTTCAAATTATGTTCGCGTGCGCCGCGGATCGAAATCGTCTTGAGTTCGCTCATCTTCTTCTGCCTGTCGTCTCGCCCGCTTCTATGTAAGGATTGCAGGCGTCCTGTCGAGGGTGGCGCGGCGCATCTTGTTGGCGTGCGGCCCCGGCGCCCCCGAGTCGCTTGACAGTCATCATAAGCATTGTCTAGAACAAATAAAGAACGAATTTGGCAGGGTTGTCCTGACGTTGAGGGCTCCTTGCTGCTGTTGGTGCCCGCTGGCTCCAAGGCAAATCAGCTGTGGACAGTGCCGGCAGACGGGAAGCCATGGTGGCTCGCGGGGCATAGAGTGCTCGGCCTCAGGCCATGGAAACGGTGTGGACGGCAGCAGCGCCGTTGCGCAGCCGGAGCGTGGAAAGACCAAGAAGGACCAGTAATATGGCAGGCAGCGTCAACAAGGTGATCCTCGTCGGAAATGTGGGGGCGGATCCGGAAATTCGCCGCACCCAGGACGGCCGTCCGATCGCCAATCTGCGCATTGCGACCTCGGAAAGCTGGCGTGACCGTAACTCCGGTGAACGGCGCGAGAAGACGGAATGGCACACGGTCGTCGTCTTCAACGAGGGTCTCTGCAAGGTCGTCGAGCAATATGTGAAGAAGGGCGCCAAGCTCTATATCGAGGGCGCGCTGCAGACCCGCAAATGGCAGGACCAGACGGGCAATGACCGTTACTCCACGGAAGTCGTTCTTCAGGGCTTCAATTCGACCCTGACCATGCTCGACGGTCGCGGCGAAGGCGGCGGCATGAGCCGTGGCGGCGGCGGTGGCGGTAATGACTATGGCGGCGGGTTTGATGGTGGCTATGACGACCGTCCGTCCTCCGGCGGCTCTGGCGGCGGTCGCTCCGGCGGTTCAAGCGGCGGTTCCGGCAGCGGCGGCGGATTCTCGCGTGATCTCGACGACGACATCCCCTTTTGATCCAAAAGCGCCCTGTGCCGCACCGGCTCTCGCTTTGAAGAGCCGGCTGCGGCGGACGGCTGTGCAAATCCCTTCATGCCGAGCTTTCGGCCGCAAAGCACCGTGGTCTTCAGCAGAAGTTCAGTAGCCGGTTTATCGGATATGCTGACTTTATGGTCCCTGTATTCCCCTGTGGGATCGGCTCTCGAAGAGGGCGAGACAGGGGTAAATGGGCCGAGCCTCATTCCCAAATTGAGACGAAATCCGACCCGTTTTGCATTGTCAGCGGTGTGACCGAATGGCGGGTCTTCCCTGTTCTTCCCTGCAAAGAGGTGATGGCTGAAGGACTGCGTGGCTGCGAAGCCCTTGTGTCACGTTCGAGGCAGCAGGGGGACCTGTGTTCGCCGGAACGAAACGCCGCCGCGTTCTTCGTCCCTGATAGAGCAGCCAAGCCTGCCGCCACGTCAATTGGTCTCGGGAGACGGTGTGCTCGTCTTGGGATGATGAAGGTCGATGGCGCTTTCCTGCGCCGGAAGGAAGGACGGGCCGATCTGGCGGACCCTGCGGCTCGGGTCATAGGGTCGCTCAGGGGATGGCGATGCAGGCGGACTCGCCGCCCGTTCGGCTTGCGCGGCGTTGACGGGGGCTGTGTCCAGGGGATGAATCGCTGCGCTGTCAGGGGTTGCGCTCGGCGCGGACGTTTCGCTTTCCGGCAGCGTGGTGATCGAAAGCATTGACGAGTTCCGCGTCTTGCCGGGATCGCCAGGCTGGCTTTGGGCCGGCCCTGTTGCTGTGGAGAGTTGACAGCCGCAGCTGGACGGCTCGGACGGATCGCGCAGCTTATAGGCAAAGGCAGTCGGCAGATCCCGATAGGGCGCGCCGGTCTCGGCTGAAACCATGTCTTCAGCCTCCTGCGTTTCCAGCGCGTGATAATACAGCGCGGTCGGTGCGCCCGGGCAGCGCTGGCGGCAGGTCTCGGCATCGCGGGCGAAGTCGCCCGAGGTTGCCTGCGAGGAAATCGGAAAAAAGGCACCGTCACAGGTGCGCACACAGAGCGTGCGCACGGTCCCCTCCGTCTGCCAGCCCATGCCAGGTCGCCCACGAAGGCGGAGCGGCGGTCCGTCGTCGCCAAGACCATCCGCGGACGAACCGGGGGGCAATGCGTCCTCGGCCTGCGGCCTGTCGGAGTAGCGGCTGCCCTCTTCGCCTGAAGCGGAAACCGGCAAGGCCGATGCGCTGTCTTTGTCCTCGCAGCGATTGACGTCGATCGCCGCCAGAATACGACGGCGCTGCTCGTCATCGCCATGAGACGAGGCGTGAAGCCGTTCTGCCTTCATCCCGTCGATATCACGGACCAGCGTGACGATGCGTTCGTTGAGCGCATCGCAGCTCGCCTCATCCGTGCCGCCGATCACGACGATGCTGCCGCTTGTACAGCCAAGCCGTCTGAGATCGGCGCGCGCGGCGCGCAATTCCAGATTGAGGCGGGTGATATCACCGGTAAAACCGGAGGTGAAGCTGTCGTCGCGGCGCTGTTCCGGCAGGTCGGCCAGACGCTGGTAAAGCCGGTCGCACAAGGTGGCTGCCTGGCTGGTTGCGCACAAAGCAAGACTCAAGGCCAGCGTCAAGGCCGCCCTGCGGCTGTTCCTTGCCCTGCGTCGGTTCCTTGCTCTGCGTGCGCTATCGGTCATGACCCTGCCTGGGAACTCTCGTCTGGGCCGCTTTCATGCGCGGCTGCCGCCGGAAGCGGATCTCCGCCTTGTAACACATATCATAGACCAGCTGGGGCCGTGGACAATGTGCCACCGTTCGTCAGGCTTAACACGATTTTGCGAGAGCCCGGTCTCCTGCCGGTTTCCACGGCCCTGAAACGAAAAGGGCGGCCGAAGCCGCCCAGTTCCTGTGTCGCTGATCCCTGGCGATCAGTGCTCCTTGGCGGCGTAGACCGCGCGCTTGGTCAGGAAGATCAGGCCGGTGAAGATCACCAGGAAGATCATGACCATGAAGCCGGTGCGCTTGCGCTCTTCCAGATGCGGCTCGGCAGCCCACATCAGGAAGGCGGCGACATCGCGCGAGTACTGGTCGAGGGTCGCCGGAGCGCCGTCGTCATAGGTGACCTGGCCGTCGTTCAGCGGCTTGGCCATGGCGAGCGCCGCGGCATTGGCGAAATAGGGGTTGTAGTGAGTGCCCGGCGCCACTTCCACACCTGCAGGCGGATTTTCGTACCCCGTCAAAAGCGCGTGGATATAGTCCGGCCCGCCCTCCTGATATTGCGTGAAAATATCGAAGACGAAGGTCGGGAAGCCCCGCTCGATGCCGCGCGCCTTGGCCAGCAAGGACATGTCGGGCGGCGCTGCGCCATTGTTGGCCGCTGCCGCCGCTTCCGGATTGGGGAAGGGCGAAGGGAAATGGTCCGAAGGCAGAGCCTTGCGGGTGTACATTTCGCCCTCGGCATTCGGCCCGTCCTGCACCTCGTAATTGGCCGCGAAAGCCTTCACCTGCGCGTCCGAATAGCCGAGCCCCTTGAGGGTGCGGAAGGAGACGAGATTCATCGAGTGGCAGGCCGAACAGACCTCGGTATAGACCTTCAGCCCGCGCTGCAGCTGCGCCTTGTCGTAATGACCGAAGAGGCCGGCGAAGGTCCAGGCCATCTGCGCCGGCTTCTTGATCGGGAAATGCGGTGTGCCGCCATGGGCTTCCGCCTCGCCACCGCCGGCATGTTCGCCTGACGCAGGCGCAGCCGCGCCCTGCTGCGCTGGATGGTTTTCCTGGGCAATTGCCGCACCGGCACCGGCGAGAAGCGCCAGCGACAGGAGGCCCGAAAGAACTCTTTTCATGATCGATGGTCCTTTGCCCTGGGATCAGACGGTTGCCGGCGAGCCGCCGGACCGCTTTTCAAGAACCGCTTCCGTAATCGAATTCGGAATGCGCTTCGGCGTTTCCACCAGTCCGAGGACCGGCATGATCACCAGGAAGAAGCCGAAATAATAGAGCGTTCCGAGCTGCGACAGGATGACATAGAGGCCTTCCGCCGGCCGCGAGCCGAGCCAGCCGAGCAGGATGGCATTGGCGACGAACAACCAGAAGAACAGCTTGTACCAGGGACGATAGACGGCCGAGCGCACCTTTGAGGTGTCGAGCCAGGGAAGGAAGAACAGGATGATGATCGCCCCGAACATCACCAAGACGCCGCCAAGCTTGGAGTCGATCGGCCCGACATTGAAGGTGATGGCGCGCAGCATGGCGTAGAAGGGCAGGTAGTACCATTCCGGAACGATATGGGCCGGCGTCTTCAGCGAATTGGCCGGGATATAGTTGTCGGGATGGCCGAGATAGTTCGGCATGTAGAAGATGAACCAGGCAAAGACGATCAGGAACACCGAGACGCCAAGCGCATCCTTCAGCGTCGCATAGGGCGTAAAGGCGACCGTATCGGTCTTGGTCTTGATCTCGATGCCCGTCGGGTTCGTCTGCCCCGTCACATGCAGCGCCCAGATATGGAGGATCACCACGCCGGCGATCATGAAGGGCAGGAGATAATGCAGCGCGAAGAAGCGGTTGAGCGTCGGATTGTCGACCGCGAAACCACCGAGCAGGAACTGCTGGATCCATTCGCCCACCAAGGGGAAGGCCGAGAAGAAGCCGGTGATGACGGTCGCGCCCCAAAACGACATCTGACCCCAGGGCAGAACATAGCCCATGAAGCCGGTGGCCATCATCAGGAGATAGATGACCACGCCGAGGATCCAGAGGATTTCGCGCGGCGCCTTGTAGGAGCCGTAATAAAGCCCGCGGGCGATGTGCAGATAGACGGCGATGAAGAAGAAGGACGCGCCATTGGCATGCATATAGCGCAGCAGCCAACCGTGATTGACGTCGCGCATGATCTTTTCGACCGAATTGAAGGCGACGGTCGTTTCGGCAGCGTAATGCATGGCCAGCACGACGCCGGTGACGATCTGCACCAGCAACATCACCGACAGCATGGCGCCGAACGTATAGGCATAGTTCAGATTGCGCGGAACCGGATAGGAAATGAAGCTGTCATGCAGCATCCGCGGCAAGGGCAGGCGGGAGTCCACCCAGCGCTCGATGCCGCTGGTTGGCGTATAGGTCGAATGTTCCCCACTCATGTCGTTCCCCTCAACCGATCTTGATCACTGTGTCGGACACGAACGAGAAGGTCGGCACCGCCAGGTTCTGCGGCGCAGGACCTTTGCGGATGCGGCCCGCAGTGTCGTAGTGCGAGCCATGGCAGGGACAGAACCACCCGCCGAAATCGCCGGCCTGGCCGAGCGGCACGCAACCGAGATGGGTGCAGGAGCCGATCATCACGATCCAGTTTTCCTTGCCTTGTCCGGCGGAGCGGTCGAGATCGCTGGCCTGTGCGTCGGCCGGAAGATTGGCATTGCGCGCCACCGGATCCTTGAGATCGGCGAGCGCCACCGCATTGGCCTCCTCGATTTCCTTCGGCGTCCGGTTGCGGATGAAGATCGGCTTGCCGCGCCATTTCGCCGTCAGCGACATCCCCGGCTGGAGGCTCGACACATCCACCTCGATGGAGGCAAGGGCCAGCGTCGAGGCGTCCGGCCGCATCTGGTCGATGAAGGGCCAGGCAACGGCCGCCACGCCGACGGCACCGGCCATGCCGGTTGTTAAAAACAGGAAATCGCGGCGCGTCGGCTCGCGTTCTCCATCCGGGCCTGCATGCGGCGCGCCCATCTTGTTGGCGGAAGTCTGATGTTCGCTCACGGCTTTCGGTTCCTCTCCATGCCTTGGCAAGCCGCTCTCCGCACGGCCGGCAAGCGCCTGCGCCATGGAAACGGCCACGTCCTCTGCGAGATTGTCTGCATTTCCCCTCCCTCTTGCCGCTCCCACGGCAAGGCCCCCAACGGCTGCGGCCCCGACTCCACCACCCCCGTCGACACTCATTTCGCAGTTGAACGAAAGACGCGCATGAAATCAATAAGCTCCCGGGCGCTTCCGTGAAGTTTTTCCACCTGTGGCCGTGAGGCCTATGGCCGCAGCCTCGCAGACGGACCGGGATGCTGCATTGCGAGACGGCGGACGGCGTGATACCGCAGCGCAAGAGGCTTTGCGGATCTGGCTTAATAAGGTGACCAGCATGAGAAAGACCGTGGTGATCGTGCTCAACACGCTGGCCGCGCAGATCATCGCGGTCTGCGCACTGCGCTATGTCACCGAGTTCTTTATTCTCTCTTTCGTCAATAGCCTGGTCACGCATATTCTGCTGGCCGTCTGCGCGATGCTGGTCGTGACGCTCCTGATCCGGCGGCAGATGGCAAGCGTGGTGCTGCTGGCTCTGGCCATGGGATTGACCGGCCATTCGATCATGGTCAAACGCGCCCATGCGATCAGCCCGACGATCGAGGAGGTGGCGATGAAGCCGGCCTTGCGGGTCCTGTCCTTCAACATGCTCTATGAAAACCTAGAAAACAGCGCAGCGATCTCGCAGATGATCCTGGCGTCCGGCGCGGATATCGCCATCATTCCCGAGGGCGCGCCGCTGCTCTTCCATCTGCCGGAACTCTCGGCGGCCTATCCCTATCGGTTCGGCTGCGGCGCCGGCACGGCGACCTGCGATCTCATGGTCTTTTCGAAATTGCCGCTAGAGAACATGACATCAGGAACCCTGAGCGATCTGCGCAAGGATCGCCTGATGCGGGCCGTGGTCGAGGTGCAGGGCGTGCGCGTACGCGTGGTGGCCGCCCATCTCTCCAAACCCTATTTCGACCGCTATCATCAGGACGAGCTTTATACGCTGAAGGCGATCCTCGGCAACGATCCCGGCCCGATCATCATTGCCGGAGACTTCAATTCCGGCTCGATCGCGCCCGACATGCAGCGGCTGCTGAGGCAGATGAATTTGAAGACTGCCCCGGCGGAGCCTGGCACCTGGCCGGTGGCGCTTGCGCCCTATGGGCTTGGCATCGCCATCGACCACATCTATGCCCGCCCGCCGCTGATCGCCCAGCGCGTCACGCGGCTGCCGGACAATTACGGCTCCAATCACTACGGCCTGATGGCGGATTTCATTCTGCGGAAGCCCTGAACAGCAGGTCCACGGACAGCCTTCAGCTTTCAATCGGTGGTTTCGGACAGGCCCAGGAAGCCGCCGGACTGCCGGGCCCAAAGCGTGGCGTAAAGCCCGCCATTGCGCAGCAGCCCTTCATGCGTGCCGTCTTCGACGATCCGGCCGGCCTCCATCACGATCAGCCGGTCCAGCGCGGCGATGGTCGACAGGCGGTGGGCGATGGCCAGCACGGTCTTGCCCTGCATCATCCGGTCGAGATGGGTCTGGATCGCGGCCTCGACCTCCGAGTCGAGCGCGGACGTTGCCTCGTCAAGCACGAGGATCGGCGCATCCTTGAGCATCACCCGCGCAATCGCGATGCGCTGACGCTGCCCACCTGACAGTTTGACGCCCCGCTCGCCGACATGGGCATCGAAGCCGCGCCGGCCGCGCTGATCTTCCAGCCGCTCGATGAAGTCCAGCGCCTCGGCGGCCTGCGCCGCCTTGCGCAGCATGTCCTCGCCCGCGTCGGGCCGGCCGAAGAGGATGTTGTCGCGGATGGAACGGTGAAGAAGCGCCGTGTCCTGGCTGACCATGCCGATGGAGGCACGCAGGCTCTCCTGTGTGACCGTCGCGATGTCCTGGCCGTCGATCAGGATACGGCCTCCCTCCAGATCGTAGAAGCGCAGGAGCAAGTTCACGAGCGTGGTCTTGCCAGCGCCGGAGCGACCGACGATGCCGACCTTTTCGCCGGGCCGGATGGTCAGCGAGAGATCCTCGATGACACCTTTCTCGCGGCCGTAATGGAACCGGACGGCCTCGAACCGGATCTCGGCCTTGTCGACCTTCAAAGGCGCCGCGTCCGACCGGTCCACCAGTCCGATGGGCTGGGAAATCAGGTCGGCCGAATTCTGGATGGTGCCGAGATTGCGCATCAGACCGTTGAACTGCACCATCAGTCGCGACAGGAGAAAATTCAGCCGCAGCACGAGGGCAAGCGTGAAGGCGACTGCCCCGGACGAGATCGTGCCCGCCAGCCATCGGTCGATGCTGATGATGCTCATGGTCACGATCATAATGCCCGAGAGCAGCGCCATGGAGGCGCGCACGCCCGTGATGAAGCGCGTGAAGGCGATGGTCGTCTGCTGGAAGCTGTCGAATCCCTGCCGCATGTAGCGGTCGTTTTCCTCGTCGCGGCCGAACAGGCGCAGCGTCTGGATGTTGGAATAGGCATCGACCATCCGCCCGTTCAGCATTGATGCGGCCTCGGCGGTTTCGCGCGAATGCCGGCGAATCCGCGGCACGAAGAAACGGGCGAGGAAGCCGAAGGCGACCAGCCACAGCAGAACCACCACCGCCAGCATCGGGTCGAGACCACCGACGAGAGCGAGCGTCGACACCGCATAGATGCCGGCAAACCAAACGCTCTCCATCAGCGAGGTCACGAGATCGCCGGTCGACTGGCCTGCCGACCAGACCTTGGTGACGATGCGGCCGGAAAAATCGTTCTGGAAGAAGGACAGCGATTGCCGGGCAACATGGAGATAGGATTGCCAGCGCACGAGATTGTAAAAGCCGGGCGTAATGACCTGCTGATCGACCAGCGCCATGACAAGCGTGACGACGAAGCGCACGATGCCGATGAGAACCAGCATGGCGAACAGCTCCGCGCCATGGCTTGCCAGCAGGCCGCTCCAGCCATCGGCCGGCTTCACCGTCGAGAGAATGTCGACCAGCCGGCCGACGAACCAGAACAGCGCCGCCTCGATGGCCGCCGTTACTCCGCCAAGGATCAGCATGGCCACGAAGGGGGCTTTGGCCTGGCGGATGTAGAACCAGACAAAACCCGCCGTATTGCCAGGCGGCTGAAGAGCCGCCCGGGGGGCATAGGGTTGCACCCAGTTCTCAAAGCGCGTGAAAAGACGATCGAGCAGCATGGATCCGGCATATAGGCGAGGGCGCCCGGCTGGCAAATGAAAGCTTGGAAAGGTTCGCCCGTTTGCCGTGCTGGGATGCGTCGGTGGGGCTTCTGCCTGCATCAAAAAGGTCTTCTCCACGCTGACGGCTTGCACGGTGCGTCCCAGGAAGACACTGGCAGCCGTCTCGCATTTTCTCACGCCGGAGATGGCTTGGCGGCTACCGACGCAGCGCGCATTCCTGTATGCGAGGGCGACCACAGGTTATCTCTCATGTCCGCTTCCGCCTTTGCTGCCTCCACCCGTGTCGATGCGCCGCCGCCATCCCGCTTCGTTCTGCGCATGGCCTTCGTCTTTGCCGCACCGCTTTTCGCCAACGGCTTTGCGCTTCCCTATTTTCCGGTCTGGCTGAAAAGCCTGTCGATGAGCGAGCCGGAAATCGCGCTGATTCTCGCTGTGCCGATGTTTTTGCGCGTTTTCACCGCGCCGATTGCCGGGGCTTTGGCTGATCGCATGGGCGAGCGGACACGGCTGCTCTTCGTCTCGGCCGTTCTCACGCTCATAGCTACGCTGGCTCTTTTCGTTTCGCATGCCTTCTGGTTCGTGCTGATCGTCTACACGATCCAAGGCGCGGTGCTGTCGCCCTATGTGCCAATCGTGGAAGCCGTGGCGCTCTCAGGCGTGCGGCGCTGGGGTTTCGATTATGCGCAGATGCGGCTTTGGGGCTCGGTTTCCTTCATCGTCGCAACGCTGATCG
The DNA here is from genome assembly GCF_900109605.1 of Xaviernesmea oryzae. Classification (GTDB taxonomy): domain Bacteria; phylum Pseudomonadota; class Alphaproteobacteria; order Rhizobiales; family Rhizobiaceae; genus Xaviernesmea; species Xaviernesmea oryzae. Next base: position 318,748 of record NZ_FOAM01000002.1, on the reverse strand, counting down.
GCGGCGAACTGATTGCCCGTCATGGTGGCGCTATGGTGTTGCCGGCCATGGTCACGGGCTTCTGCCTGGTGATCGCCTGCAGCTTTCTCGCGCCGAAAGTCGGTCCGCCACGCCGGCCCTCGACGCTGTCGACCCTGACGACCGCGCCACCCATGGCCCTGCGCCGGCGGAGCGTGCAACTGCTGATCGCCGGCATCGGCCTGGTCAATGGCAGCCATGGCATGCTCTATGCGTTCTCCGCCATCTACTGGACGAGCGCGGGCTATAGCGGCGGCCAGGTGGGCCTCTTGTGGAGCGCGGGGGTCGCGGCAGAAGTGGCGATGTTTGTCTTCGCCCGCCGCATCCTTGGCCGAATCAGCCTGCGCCTCGCCATGCTGTCCGGCTGCGCTCTGGCGATGCTCCGATGGATGCTGTTTCCGCTCGATCTCGGTTTCCCCGGCTATCTCGCGCTGCAATGCCTACACGCCTTCAGCTATGCGCTGATGCACACAGGGCTGCAGAACTGGCTTGTGCGACATGTCGAGGAAGCGCAGGAGACCGCTGCACAGGGCATGTATTTTTTCTATACCGGCCTGTTCACCGCCGTTTTGACCTTCCTTTCCGGCTATTTCTTTCGCTGGTACGGCGTTCACGGCTTCCTGGCCATGTCGGTCGCAGCCGCTACCGGTCTGGCTCTGGTGCTGATCGCGCTCAGGCTAGAGGCCAAGACGGCGCGCGCTGCGCAGTAATCTCGACGCCGCCCCTACCGCTTTAGCTTTTGTGCATTAACTCAAAGGCTCACATGCGATCTGCATCGAAACGAACGGTGCAGACGCAAACCCGATCGCTTGCGCCGTGGAATCGCATTCCATCCGCCGAAATCCCCAACAGTAAGGCTAGTGTTGCAGATGCGACACCTTGCTGGAGGTTGCAGCGGTGGACGGTTTCGGTCGATGACAGGAGAGGCCTAAGTGTTTATGAGTGTCCACCGATTAGAGCCCTCAAGGAAGAATCACGCTTCGTGACGCCGCAGCAGACCCACCAGCAGGCAGACATCGCTCCAGACGATGCAGACGGCGTGCATCTCTTCCGCTTTTCCGGCAGCTGGAAGGGCAATGACATCGCCCATGTCGCCAGCCGTCTGGATGAGCTGGCGGGCCAGGCGCCCGACAAAAGCCGCTTCGACCTCAGCGAGGTCACGGCCATCGACACGCTTGGCGCCTGGACCATCCGGCGCTTCATGGGCAAGCTCGGCGGCAGCGACAAGGTGGAGCTCGTTGGCCAGAAGCAGCAATATATCGAGCTGATCGAGGCGCTGCCAACCGAACTCAAGCCGCCGGAAAAGGACAAGGGCCCCAAGGGCACGCTGTTCCAGCGCATCTTCACGCCCGTCGGCAGGGTGGTGATGTCCACCTGGGAAGACATCGTCGCGGTGATGTTCATCCTCGGCTCGGCCGTGCGGGGCGCGCATTTGAAGGTCGGCAAGCGCGGCGGCCTATCGCCTGCGGCCATCATCAACCAGATCGACCGGATGGGCGTTCAGGCCGTGCCGATCATCACGCTGATGTCGTTCCTGATCGGCGCGATTATCGCCCAGCAGGGCGCCTTTCAGCTGCGCTATTTCGGCGCCGAACTCTTCGTGGTCGATCTCGTCGGCATTCTTCAGCTGCGTGAAATCGGCGTGCTGCTCACCGCCATCATGATCGCCGGCCGGTCCGGCAGTGCCATCACCGCCGAAATCGGCTCGATGAAGATGCGCGAGGAAATCGACGCGCTGAAGGTCATGGGCATGAGCCCGATCGGCATTCTGGTCTTCCCGCGCCTCGTGGCGCTGACCATTTCGCTGCCGCTTTTGACGATCATCGCCAATTTCTCCGCCCTTGCCGGCGCCGCCCTCGTCACGCGCACCTATTCCGGCATCACCTTCGTGACCTTCCTCGCGCGTCTGCATGAAGCCGTGGATTACTCCGCCATTCTGGCCGGCATGATCAAGGCGCCGTTCATGGCGCTGATCATCGGCGTGATGGCGGCCGTCGAGGGGCTCAAGGTCGGCGGCAGCGCCGAGTCGCTCGGCAAGCAGGTGACCCAGTCCGTGGTCAAATCGATCTTCGTCGTCATCCTGGTCGATGGCCTTTTCGCCATCTTCTATGCCTCGATCAATTTCTAAGGGAGGATGTTTCTTGGCCGAAACCCACGACGCAACCACCCAGCCGCGGCAGGCGCCCAACAACCCCGGCAACCCAAGTGATGCGGGCGGCAAGGACGGCCAGCGCGAGGCCATTCTCGCGGTCAAGGACCTGACGGTCGCCTTCGGCAGCAATGTCGTTCTCGACAAGCTGAACCTCGATATCTACCGGGGCGAGATCCTCGGCTTCGTCGGCGCGTCCGGCACGGGCAAATCGGTGCTGATGCGCACCGTGCTTCGCCTCCTGCCGCGCCAGTCCGGCTCAATCCGCATTCTCGGCGCGGAGTATGACGAGGTCAGCGAGGAAGAGCGTGTCGCCCTGGACACGCGCCTGGGCGTCCTCTTCCAGCACGGCGCCCTGTTTTCAGCGCTGACGGTCAAAGAGAACATCCAGGTGCCGATGCGCGAATATCTGGATCTCTCGCAGGAGATGATGGACGATCTGGCGATGTTGAAAATTGCGCTGGTCGGCCTGAAACCCGAGGCTGCGGATCGCTATCCGTCCGAACTCTCCGGCGGTATGATCAAGCGCGCGGCCCTTGCCCGCGCTCTGGCGCTCGATCCCGATCTGGTCTTTCTCGATGAACCGACCTCGGGTCTTGACCCGATCGGCGCAGCCGAGTTCGACGAGCTGATCGCCAAACTGCGCGACACGCTGGGGCTGACCGTGTATATGGTGACCCACGATCTGGACAGCCTGTTTTCCGTCTGCGACCGGATCGCCGTTCTCGGCAAGAAGCGCGTGCTGGTTGAAGGCACAATCGAGGACATGCTCGCCTTCGACGATCCTTGGGTGCAATCCTATTTTCGTGGCAAGCGCGCACGGTCGATCGTGCGCGATGACGACGCACAAGACAACCATGCCAGCAAGACCGATGCGCCGGTGCCGGCCACGCCCTGAGGCGGTGACCGACACGCGCATCACGGGGCGGCACCGGCCGCACCCCGACATTCTCGAGCCTGAAGCGGAAAAGATGGAAACGAAAGCCAACTACGCCATTGTCGGATTCTTCGCCGTCGCGGTCATCGTCGCGGCCTTCGGCTTTGTCTACTGGATGTCGCAGTTCGGCCGCTCGGGCGAAATGGTCGAGCTGGTCGTCAGCATTCCCGGTTCGGCCAATGGCCTGAGCGTCGGCTCGCCGGTGCGCTTCAACGGCATTCCCGTCGGCAGCGTCAAGAGCCTGGCGATCAATTCCAACGATCCGCGCTACTCTGTTGCGGTCACAGAAGTCTCGGTCGACGCACCCGTGTTGACCTCGACCACCGCGCGGCTGGAAGTGCAGGGGCTGACCGGTGCGGCCTATATCGAGCTGTCGGGCGGCCGCAAGGGCGATGCCAATATCCTGCAGAAGGCGCGCGACGAGGGCAGCTCGGCCCAGATTACGGCCGACCAATCGAGCGTCACCAGCCTTCTGGCGACGGCCGACAAGATCCTCAACCGCGCCAATGATGCGATCGGCGACGTCCAGGGCTTCGTCAGCGATGTGCGTGGGCCGTTGACCAACACGATCTCGAATGCCGATCGCTTCTCGCGCTCGCTGGCCGACAATGCCGAAGGGATCGACGAATTCCTCAAAAGCGTCAGCGCCCTCTCGACGTCGATCAATGCCGCCTCGCAGCGGCTCGACTCGACGCTGGCCTCGGCAGAGACCTTGGTCAAGGCAGTCAACCCGGCGGAGGTTGGCCGCATCGTCGACAATGTTGCCAAGATGAGCGACGATCTCTCGGCGGCGTCGGGCAACGTCAGCGAAACCGTTTCCTCCTTCCGCCAGACTGCCGACACCTACAACCGCCTTGGCCAGAATGCCAATTCCGCGCTTGATCGCGTCAATACACTGATCGCCGCCGTCGATCCCAGCAAGGTCGGCAATGCAGTCAACGATATTTCTGCCGCAACGGCCGAGGCGCGCACTGCCATTGCCGGCCTTTCGGGCTTTGCCGACAGCATCTCGACCCGTCAGCGCGATATCGACCAGACGATCACCGATGTGACGCAGATGGCCAATAAGCTGAATGCCGCCTCCAGCCGCGTCGATGGCATCCTCGTCAAGCTCGACGGCTTCCTTGGCAGCGCCGACGGCCCCGGCATTTCGCAGGATGCCCGCGCCACGCTCGCCTCCTTCCGCGCCGTTGCCGACAACCTGAATGCCCAGATCGGCCCGATCGCCAACGATATCCGCCGCTTCTCCGGCTCAGGCCTGCGCAACATCGAGGCGCTGGTGGACGAGACGCGCCGCACGGTCGATACGCTGGACACGACGATCAACAATTTCGACAAGAACCCGCGCCGCCTGCTCTTCGGCGGCGAGACCGTCAAGCAATATGACGGGCGCTCGCGCCGCTGAGGCTACAGCAGTGCCTAGACGAACAGGCCGACGGACATGGTGTTGGCGGCGGTCGCACCTGCGACCTTCTGAAAGGGGAGCGTCGCGAATATTGCAAAATGGTGGTAGACATGCCTAATCTCACTGGATGGATGGGCAGGGCACATGGCGCAGGCGAAGACATTTTCTCTCGGCGACCCCTATGATGCGATCCTGGCCGATCTGGTCAGGACAGGGCGCTTCAAGACCGAAGCTGACGCCGTAAAGGCGGGACTGCGCATGCTTGCCGACGACGATAACGGCGTCCGCGCATTGCGCCAGAATATTAGCGAAGCCGACGCAGAGATTGAAGCCGGGCTCGGCAAGGAATATCGCAGCGGCGCTGAACTGATGCGCGACGTCATGAGCGAGGGCGAAGCCCATTAGCTCGAAGCGCTTGATCATCGCTCCGCTCGCCTTGAAGGACCTGCGGGAGATCCGGCGTTATATCGCTAAGAGCAGCCCGCACGACGCCGAAGCATTTCTGAAAGACCTGACCGCGAAGATCGCGTGGATCGCCGAGGTCGATTTCACGGGCATGCCCCGGGATCATATTCTCCACGGGCTGAGGGCCGTGCCTTTCCGGAACCGCTGTATCTATTACCGCTCCTATCGTGATCGCATCGTCGTTTTGCGTGTCTTGCATGGCGCCCAAGACACTGACCAACAGCGCTTCGAAAGCTCTTGACAGTCAAGCCGGACAGGCGGGACTTGGCAGGCCCGCCTGTTCAGAAGTCGGCGTTCACGGCACGAGAAACACCGAGCGAATGCCGTCCACGACGAATTGCACCGCCAGTGCAGCCAGCAGCACGCCGAGAAGCCGGGTCAGAATCGCGCGGCCGGTGGCGCCGAGAAAGCGGTCGATCCGCTCGGCGACGACCAGCGCGCCGTAGAGAATCAGAAGCGAAAAGGCGAGCACGAGCAGCAGCTCGACCCGCTGCCATGTGCCGGCGAAGGTACCGGACAAGAGCACCGTGGCCGATATTGCGCCGGGTCCGGCGATCAGAGGCAGGGCAAGCGGGAAGACCGCGATGTTCTGGATGTGGTCGCGTGTCGTTGCGGTTTCTCCCGTCTTCTCCTTGCGTTCGTTGCGCTTCTCGAAAATCATCTCGAAGGCGATCCAGAACAGCAGGAGACCGCCGGCGATGCGAAAGGCGCCGATGGAAATGCCGAGAGCGCCGAGAATGCCGTTGCCGAACAGCGCGAAGGTGGCGAGGATGCCGAAGGCGATCAGAGCGCCCTGGCGCGCCACATGCCGCCGGTCTGTCCGTGAAAGACCATTGGTCAGCGTCAGGAAGATCGGCGCAAGCCCGGGCGGATCGATGGTCACGAGAATCGTCGTCAGCGCGTTTGTCAGGTGGTCGATCTCGTTCATCGGCGTCTCCGTCGGGTCGCAATGGTAAGACGAGACTATGACGTGGATTGCAGGACGACGCAGGGAAAAATCGAGAACGCTCGCGTGTTTCGGCCGGTTTGAGGCTCGATGACCGCTGTGTCGCAGGCCTTGCGATCGGATTGGCAAGCGCTTATTTGAGGCGAGACACCTGAACACCGGCCCATTTTCCGAGCCTATGTCTCTTTGCCCCCAGCGAGCGCTCGATTTTGGCCTTTATGGCCGCAAAACACTGTAAAACTGCCGTAAATACGGCCTTTGCTGTTTATAACCGGCGGGTCAAATTGGCGCCCGCCGACCCCATGGGCTATAACTCGGCCCATGATTCTCAAAACGAAGATCGTGATCGATAGTGACTGACCAAAGCACACCCGGCGGCAAGGATACGCCAGGCATCGAGCCCATCTCCATCATGGACGAGATGCAGCGCTCCTATCTCGACTATGCAATGAGCGTCATCGTCAGCCGCGCGCTGCCCGATGTGCGGGATGGATTGAAGCCGGTCCATCGCCGCATTCTCTACGGCATGTCCGAGCTCGGCATCGACTGGAACAAGAAATACGTCAAATGCGCCCGCGTGACCGGCGACGTGATGGGTAAGTACCATCCGCACGGCAATCTCGCGATCTATGACGCGCTGGCCCGCATGGCACAGCCGTGGTCGTTGCGCCTGCCGCTGATCGACGGTCAGGGCAATTTCGGCTCGATCGACGGCGATCCGCCGGCAGCCGAACGCTATACCGAATGCCGCCTGGAAAAGGCCGCCCACGCGCTGCTCGACGATCTTGACAAGGAGACCGTCGATTTTCGCGACAATTACGACGGCACGCTCTCCGAGCCTGTCGTCGTGCCGGCTAAGTTCCCGAACCTCTTGGTCAACGGTGCCGGCGGCATCGCGGTCGGCATGGCCACCAATATCCCGCCGCACAATCTGGGCGAGGTCATTAATGGCTGCATCGCGCTGATCGACGATCCGGCGCTCGAACTGCACCAGCTGATGGAAATCATTCCCGGCCCGGATTTCCCGACCGCCGCCTTCATTCTGGGCCGCTCGGGCATCCGCTCGGCCTATGAGACCGGACGCGGCTCGGTGATCATGCGTGGGCGTGCGACCGTCGAGCCGATGCGTGGCGACCGCGAGCAGATCATCATCACCGAGGTTCCCTATCAGGTGAACAAGGCGACGATGATCGAGAAGATGGCCGAGCTGGTGCGCGACAAGCGCATTGAAGGCATCTCCGACATTCGCGACGAGTCCGACCGCCAGGGCTACCGGGTCGTGATCGAGCTGAAGCGCGACGCCAATGCCGAGGTCATTCTCAACCAGCTCTATCGCTACACGCCGCTGCAGACCTCCTTCGGCTGTAACATGGTGGCGCTGAACGGCGGCAAGCCGGAGCAGATGACGCTGCTCGACATGCTGCGCGCCTTCGTCGCCTTCCGTGAGGACGTTGTTTCTCGCCGCACCAAGTTCCTCCTGCGCAAGGCGCGCGAGCGGGCTCATGTTTTGGTCGGTCTTGCCATCGCAGTCGCCAATATCGATGAGGTGATCAAGCTGATCCGCGAGGCGCCGGATCCGGCGACCGCGCGCGAGCAGATGATGACCCGCCGCTGGCCGGCGGCCGACGTCGAATCGCTGATCCGCCTGATCGACGATCCGCGCCACCGCATCAACGACGATGGAACCTATAATCTGTCGGAAGAGCAGGCGCGCGCGATCCTCGAATTGCGCCTCGCCCGCCTGACGGCGCTTGGCCGCGATGAGATCGGTGACGAGCTCAACACGATCGGCGCGGAGATCCGTGACTATCTGGAAATCCTGGGTTCGCGCCTGCGCATCATGCAGATCGTCAAGGACGAGCTGACCGCCGTACGCGAGGAGTTCGGCACGCCGCGCCGTACCGAGATCGTCGAAGGCGGTCCGGACATGGACGACGAGGATCTGATCGCGCGCGAGGACATGGTCGTGACCGTCTCGCATCTCGGCTATATCAAGCGCGTGCCGCTGACGACCTATCGCGCCCAGCGGCGCGGCGGCAAGGGCCGCTCCGGCATGGCCACGCGCGACGAGGATTTCGTCAACCGCCTGTTCGTCGCCAATACGCACACACCGGTTCTGTTCTTCTCCTCGCGCGGCATCGTCTACAAGGAAAAGGTCTGGCGCCTGCCGATCGGCACGCCGCAGTCCAAGGGCAAAGCGCTGATCAACATGCTGCCGCTGGAACCCGGCGAGCGCATCACCACGATCATGCCGCTGCCGGAAGACGAAGCGTCCTGGGAAAACCTCGACGTCATGTTCTCCACAACGCGCGGCACGGTTCGCCGCAACAAGCTGTCGGACTTCGTGCAGGTCAACCGTAATGGCAAGATCGCCATGAAACTCGATGAAGAGGGCGACGAAATCCTCTCGGTCGAGACCTGCACCGAGCATGACGATGTGCTGCTGACGACGGCACTTGGCCAGTGCATCCGTTTCCCCGTTGATGATGTGCGCGTCTTTGCCGGCCGCAATTCGATTGGCGTGCGCGGCATTTCGCTGGGCGAGGGCGATCGGATCATCTCCATGACCATCGTCGGCCATGTCGATGCCGAGCCCTGGGAACGCGCCGCCTATCTCAAGCGCGCTGCTGCCGAACGGCGCCAGACGACCGGCGAGGACGAGGAGATCGCCCTTGTTGGCGAAGAGGTCACCGAGGAAGGTCAGCTTCCCGACACGCGCTATGAGGAGCTGAAGGCACGTGAGCAGTTCGTTCTCACCGTGTCTGAAAAGGGCTTCGGCAAGCGCTCGTCGACCTATGATTTCCGCACGTCAGGCCGAGGCGGCAAGGGCATCCGCGCCACCGACCCCTCGAAAATCTCCGAGATCGGCGCGCTGATTGCCGCCTTCCCGGTCGAGGAAGGAGATCAGATCATGCTGGTTTCGGATGGCGGACAGTTGATCCGGGTTCCGGTCAACGGCATCCGTCTGGCAAGCCGCGCAACGAAGGGCGTGACCATCTTCTCCACTGCCAAGGATGAGAAGGTCGTTTCCGTCGAACGTATCAGCGAGCCTGAGGAAACAGAAGACGGGGCGGAGATCGTTACCGAGATCGTTCCTGAAGGGGCGCCACCGGCTGCTGATTGAGCACTCCGTGGTCTTCCGTTAACGGACACGGCAGAATGTAAAACGGGGCGGGCGCTCGGCGCTCGCCCTTTTTCGTCTCAGATGCGGCAAAAAGAAAAGCCGGACGGGAGGGAACCGTCCGGCTTTTGTTCGTCAGGATGCTGGAGGTCATCCGACGTTGAAACTGACTTGACGGATATCACCGCCGCATTATGTCGACATCGTGGCTTGCCTGCCAATCAAGCAATGCGAACGCCTGTTGTACTTTGTAAGCCGGGGGACAGTGGAATTTGCCGTTTCGGGCGATCACTGGAAAGACGGTGTATACGCCAAAGACTCGTCGCCTTATACACTGAAGCCTTTTGCGCGTGCTTCCTTCAGTGCGAGCCTATCCTTTTGGAGATCATTGATTGTCTTGGCGAAATCGACCAGAAACACAAAACAAATAACGGCCGACATGAGCGTCATCGTAATGGCCATGGCGGTATCCTTAAGCATAGAACTGTTTTAGTTAAGTCTGGAGCGCTGGGCGCTTCTGCCCCTTTGTGCCTCTTCCCGCATGGCATGCAGGGTAGCAAAAAGCATCGCGAAGAACATCGTGATTGAGAGAAGCAAGAGAGCCATCGTCGTCATCCTTTCAACCCATTAACGACCCTTTCGAACAAAAGGTTCCCGTCTGGTTGCTACCGATGAAGAATGTCTAGCCCTTCTATTCTTCAACAGCTGTATCCTCGGGAACAGGACCAGCCCGGCGGGTCGCTCTTGCGGCGGGGAACTGGCCATGACAAAAGGCCGCCACGAACGGACACAGGTGACGATGACCAAAGCCTTCTTTCCAGGATCCTTCGATCCGATGACCAACGGCCATCTCGACATTTTGCGCCAGAGCCTGTCCGTGGCGCGCGCGGTGGTCGTCGGTATCGGTGTGCATCCGGGAAAGGCGCCGCTGCTGAGCGCGCAGCAGCGCGCGACGCTGATAGAGCACGTGGTGGGCGAAGCTATCGCTGACCGGGCTGCGGATGTTTCTGTCGTTTTCTTCGACGGGCTGGCAATCGAGGCGGCGCGTGCGCATGGCGCGACGCTGCTGATGCGCGGACTGCGCGATGGAACGGATCTGGATTACGAGATGCAGATGGCGGGCATGAACCGGCAGATGGCGCCGGAGATCCAGACGGTGTTCCTTCCGGCTGCCGCCGCGCTCAGGCCCATAACCGCCACATTGGTTCGCCAAATCGCTGCCATGGGTGGTGATATCACGCCCTTCGTGCCCGCGCCGGTCCTCAAGGCGCTGCGGGACCTTCACGGCCGACCGGCCTGATGACCGCCGCGCCCTGACGCCGTTCCCCGTTCAATTCAAGACGACCCTTTGGAGCTCATGGATGAAAATTCGCCATTTCGCATTTGCCGGCGCACTTCTGCTGTCTGCCGTCGCTTCCCAGGCCTTCGCACAGGCAAAGGAGTATCTGACGATCCAGCTGAAGGACGGCCCTGTGGTCGTCGAGCTTCGCCCGGACATTGCGCCCAAGCACGTCGCGCGACTGAAGGAACTGGCGGCCGAAGGCGCCTATGACAACGTCGCATTCCACCGGGTGATCCCCGGCTTCATGGCGCAAACCGGCGACGTCAAGTTCGGTAATATGGAGAAGAACTTCCAGCCGGATCAGGCCGGCATGGGCGGCTCCGACAAGCCGGACCTGAAGGCGGAATTCTCCAAGGTGCCGTTCGAGCGCGGCACGGTCGGCATGGCCCGTTCGCAAAGCCCGAACTCCGCCAATTCGCAGTTCTTCATCATGTTCGCCCCCGGCTCCTTCCTCAACGGCCAGTACACGGTCGTCGGCCAGGTGGTGAAGGGCATGGAGAACGTCGACAAGATCAAGAAGGGCAGCGAAGCCAATAACGGCTCCGTCAGCGATCCCGACCGCATGATCAGCGTCAAGGTCGGCCGCTAACAGTCCGGGGCAGGGCCGCCGAAATGCGCGGCGGCCTCCGGACAAGACTGCGGGCAAACCATCCGCCCGAACAAGACATATAAAGGAGAGACAGCATGGCCGAGATCAAGGATCCGGAAAACACCCTCATCATGGAAACCACGCAGGGCCGCGTCGTTATCGAGCTGCGCCCGGACCTCGCGCCCGGCCACGTCGCGCGGATCAAGGAACTAGTCAGCGAGGGCGCCTATGACGGCGTCGTCTTCCATCGCGTGATCGCCGATTTCATGGCCCAGACGGGCGATGTGCAATATGGCAAGAAGGGCGGCGAAAGCTTCAATCCGTCCCGCGCCGGCATGGGCGGCTCGCAGAAGCCGGACTTGAAGGCCGAGTTTTCGCAGGAGTCGCATGTGCGCGGCACATGCTCCATGGCTCGTTCACAGAGCCCGAATTCGGCCAACTCGCAGTTTTTCATCTGCTTCACCGACGCACCCTGGCTCAATCGCCAGTACACGGTCTGGGGCAAGGTGATCGAAGGCATGGACAATGTCGACAAGATCAAGAAGGGCGAGCCGGTCAAGGATCCGGACTCGATCGTCTCGATCAAGTTGGCGTCTGCGGCCTGAGGCTGTCGTGCAGGGCCAAGTTGCGGCCTTGCAAATACCTCATGCGATAGAACCTTGCCTATGGAGCGCGTTGCGAGCGAAAAGGTCGCGGCGCGCTCTAAAGCATGTCGCGCAAAACTGCGCAGCCGGCGATGCGGCCGCATCTGCCACGCCGTCGCCGGTTCCCATCCGCGATCCCGGGCCTCGTCCCATCGCCCCCGACCCTTAAGAGCCAGACATGCGCGTCGATCTCTTCGACTTCGATCTGCCTGACGCTGCGATTGCGCTGCGCCCGGCCCAGCCGCGCGATGCCGCGCGCCTGCTCGTCGTGCGGCCGGATGCAACCGCTGACGAGGTTCTTGCCGATCACGGCGTGCTCGATCTGCCGGATTTCCTTGAGCCCGGCGACGCGCTTGTCTTCAACGACACAAAAGTGATCCCCGCCCAGCTCCAGGGCATCCGCCGACGCGGGCCGGATGTGGCGACCGAGGTGGATTTTACGCTGCATATGCGTATCGGCGCTGGCAGCTGGAAGGCCTTCGCCCGCCCTGCCAAGCGGCTGAAACCGGGCGATCAGGTGACGTTTGGGCCTGATCTTACGGCCGAAATCACCGAGAAGGGCGAAGCCGGCGAGGTGACTTTGGCGTTCGACCGGTCTGGTCCCGCACTCGACCAGGTGATCATGACGGTCGGCCATATTCCGCTGCCGCCCTATATCGCCGCCAAACGGCCCGAGGATGAAAAGGACCGGGCCGACTACCAGACGATCTACGCGCGTGAAGAAGGCGCCGTAGCCGCTCCAACAGCCGGGCTGCACTTCACCGAGCGACTGTTTGCGGCGCTGGAAGCGCGCGGCATCGAGCGGCATTTCGTGACACTGCATGTCGGCGCCGGCACCTTTCTCCCCGTCAAGGTCGAGGACACCGATGCCCATCTCATGCATCAGGAAATCGGCTATGTCAGCACCGAGACGGCTGCGGCGCTCAATGCCGTGAAGGCACGGGGCGGGCGGATCGTCTGCGTCGGCACCACCTCGCTCAGGCTGATCGAGAGCGCGGCGAATGACGATGGCACGCTCAAGCCCTGGTCCGGCGCCACGGGCATCTTTATCACGCCTGGCTATCGCTTCCGCGCGGTGGATCTGCTGATGACCAATTTTCACCTGCCGCGTTCGACGCTGTTCATGCTGGTCTCGGCCTTTTGCGGCCTGGAGACCATGCACCGGGCTTATGCTCACGCTATTCAGACCGGCTATCGCTTCTACTCCTACGGCGACACAAGCCTGCTTTTCCGGAAAACCTCATGACAGACCGCTTCCAATTTTCCCTGCTTGCCACTGACGGCAAGGCCCGGCGCGGACAGATCTCCATGCCGCGCGGCGTCGTGCGCACGCCGGCCTTCATGCCCGTGGGCACGGTCGGCACGGTCAAGGCCATGTATTTGACGCAGGTGCGTGAGCTCGGCGCTGACATCATTCTCGGCAACACCTATCATCTGATGCTGCGCCCCGGTGCGGAACGCGTTGCCCGCCTTGGCGGCCTGCACGAGCTGATCCGCTGGCCGGAGCCGATCCTGACCGATTCCGGCGGCTTTCAGGTCATGTCGCTTTCCGGCCTGCGCAAGCTCGACGAGAAGGGCGTGACCTTCAAGAGCCATGTCGATGGCGCGTTGCATCACATGTCGCCGGAACGTTCGATCGAGATCCAGGGCCTGCTCGACAGCGACATCCAGATGCAGCTGGACGAGTGCCTGGCGCTGCCGGCTGAGCGCAACGAAATCGAGCGGGCGATGGAGCTGTCTCTGCGCTGGGCAGAGCGCTGCAAGGTGGCATTCGGCGATCAGCCGGGAAAAGCCATGTTCGGCATCGTCCAAGGCGGCGATATTCCCGAACTCCGGGTGCGCTCCGCCGAAGCGCTGGCCGGGCTCGACCTGAAGGGGTATGCCGTCGGTGGGCTCGCCGTGGGTGAGCCACAGGCTGTCATGCTCGACATGCTCGACACCACCTGCCCGGCGCTGCCCGCCGACAAGCCGCGCTATCTCATGGGTGTCGGCACACCGGACGACATCCTGAAATCGGTGGCACGCGGCATCGACATGTTCGATTGCGTGATGCCGACGCGCTCCGGCCGCCATGGTTTGGCCTTCACCCGCCATGGCCGTATCAACATCCGCAATGCCCGTCATGCCGAGGACCCGCGGCCGCTCGACGAAGCCTCGTCCTGCCCGGCCGCGCGCGACTATTCGCGTGCTTATCTGCACCATCTCGTGCGCAGCAACGAGGCCTTGGGCGGCATGCTTTTGACCTGGAACAACCTGTCCTATTATCAGGATCTGATGGCCGGCATTCGCGCGGCGATCGAGGAAGGCCGCTTCCAGTCCTTCATGGAGGAGACGCAGGAGACCTGGGCGCGCGGCGATATCGCTCCGAGATAAGGCGTGTTCGGCGTTTACGCTCGCATGCGGTTCATGCGGGCAGGGCCGCTTCGTCGTGCTGCTGCAGCTTGTGGGCAAGATGCGTGCGCACAGTCGGCCATTCTCGATCGAGGATGCTGTAGACGCAGGTATCGCGCAGCGTCCCGTCCGCCATGCGCATGTGCTGCCGCAAGATGCCATCGAGCCTGGCGCCCAGCCGCTCGATGGCGCGTCTGCTCTGGTGGTTCATGACATGCGTTCGCAGCTCCACGGCGAGGCAGCCGAGCTGATCGAAAGCGTGGCTCAGAAGAAGCAGCTTCGCTTCCGTGTTCAATGCCGTGCGCTGAACCCGCTTTGCATACCAGGTCGCTCCGATCTCCAGGCGGGGCGTGTCAAGATCGATATTGAGGTAGGTCGTCATGCCGACCACATCGCCGCTGATATGATCGATCACCGTGAAAGGCAGCATCGTGCCGGCCGTCTGACGCTTCAGGCATCGCTCGATATGGGCCGCGACATCCTCCGGTTTCGGCACTGCCGTGTACCAGAGCCGCCAGAGCGCACCATCCCGAACCGCTGATACAAGCCCATCATGATGGTCGGGGCTGAGCGGTACGAGGGTGACCGTCTTTCCCGACAGGGCGACCGGGCTTAAAGGCATGATGGAGTCTCCAGGCGAAATGGATTATTTTAGATATCCTTTTCGTAATTGCCGGTCCATCCGCATCTTGTCACGCATTGTGCTGGCCTTCACCCCAGGCCAGAGGTGAGTCGAGGACCGGCAGGGCCTCGACTCGCCCTGTCTCAATAGTCCGAGATCTTCTTCATGTAGCGCCGATCTTCCAGGATGACCGTGCCGCGCTGGTCGGCGAGCTTGTAGGCGAACTTCCAGAGCGTGTCGAAGAAGATCAGCGGCACGAGATAGCCCTGGAAAGCCTCATCGATGCCATCGAGATCCAATTCCCTGGCATCGAGCACCAGCACGTTCTCCTTGGAGCCGAAGCGGTAGAGGAAGTCGCGGGCGCGTTCTTCAAGCCGGCGGGTCTCGTCCAATCCGATCATGCAGACGAATTTCGCATCCTTGTCGACCACCTCGAACGGCCCATGGAAGAACTCATCGGCATGAATTGCCTGCGAGTTGATCCACAGCATTTCCATGAACACGCAGATGGCAAAGGAATAAGCCGCACCATAATTGGCGCCGCTCGCCAGCGTGTAGATCACAGGTGCCTGGCTGAATTGCGCGGCGAAGGCATCGAAGCGGTCGGCATAGACGAGATGCGCCTTGTCGATGGCCGGCTGCAGCGCGCTCAGGCTCTTGAGCAGGCTGTCGACGACATCGACGCCCTCGACCTGCCTGATGAGGCCGGCAAGGATCATGTAGAGCACGCCGTAATTGCTATCGGCCGCGTCGATGGGAACGCCCGTCGTATAGGAGGCTTGGTAGGCAACCACGCGCTCGGCCGCCGTGCCGAGCGGCGAGGCGGGATCGAGCGTCATGGCGATGGTAAAGGCACCCTTGGCGCGAGCGTGGGCAGCGGCACGCGCCGTCTCCTTCGTCGTGCCGGTCTGCGAGCAGAGAACGACCAGCGACGAGGGCCCGAGCTTGCGCGGATCGCGTGTAACGAATTCGTCGCCATTATAGACATCGGAGGTGAGTGCGCTGGAATGGCGGTCCAGGAAATACTTGCCCGGATGCATGATCGACAGCGAACCGCCACAGGCGACGAGGAAGACATGGGTGATCTTCCGGTCCTTGATGGCGGCCAGCGCGGCGTGAATGTCCTGGTTGATTTCGGTCTTCATAATCTCTCGTTTCGGGTCGGCGTTGACAGTGTGAAAGTGATATGCGAACGTTCTCACATCTACTCAATCAGAAAGCTTCCCAATGGTCAAGATTGTTGCGATGGGCGATAATGTCGTCGATTGCTACCTCGCACAGGACAGCATGTTCCCTGGCGGGAACTGTCTCAATGTAGCTGTATTTATTCGTCAATTTGGCGGTGAGTCCGCTTATGTGGGCGCTGTCGGGCGGGATGGGGCAGGCCGGGCGATTGTTGAAGCCTTGCAGGCAGAGGGCGTCGATATCACTCGTCTGCGTCAGCTCGATGGGCCGACAGCCTATTGCGTAATCGGCCATCGGGATGCCGATCGAATCTTCGTCACCTTCGATTTGGGTGTGTCGATGTTCACGCCGTCTGAAGCCGATCTGGCGTTTTTGTCCGGCTTTGACGCCGTGCAGATCGGCCAGTCGAGCGGCCTCGATGACTATCTCGCCGAGATCGCTGCGCTTCGTCCGCTTTCCTATGATTTCTCCAACAAATACACGCAGGAGAAGATCGCCCTGCGCGCGCCGCTCTGCTTCCTGGCCTCGGCATCGGCAGGTGACAGGCCCTACGAGGAGGCTTTGGCGCTGCTGCGGCAGCTTCTCGACGCCGGGGCAACATGGGCGCTGGTGACGCGTGGAGGCGAGGGCGCGATGCTCGGCCACGGCGAAGAGTTGTTTGAAGTGCCAGCGGCCAAAGCCGAACTGGTCGATACGCTTGGGGCAGGGGATACCTTCATCGCCCGCACGCTTTTCGGCCTGGTTCAGGGCGAAGCACCGGAGGCGCTCCTCAAGGCGGCAGCGGCAGAAGCCGCACGCACCTGCAGCTATTACGGAGCCGTTGGCCATGGCCGACCGATCGATATCCCGATGGATCTCCAGGCCCTGCGTGTCGCCTATCCCGATCTCTTAAATTCATCGACGCCTGCGGCCGCGCGAGCGTAGCGGCCGCGTTCCGAAGTGCGGTCTTGAGGGATCGGGCAGTGCTCGATCCTGTCTTTGCGTTCGCCTTACGACGGCGGGATCTCAACGGCGCGCGGCCGGGCGATCGAGCCGCGTTCGGCAAATTTTGGCTTGAGCGCCAGACGTTGCGGTGGCCCATCCTCGCCGGCAATGCGGGCAAGCATCAGCCGTGCCGCAGCCTCGCCCATGTCGGTCAGCGGCTGAACGACCGCGGCGATGCCGGGGCGGATGAAGCTCATCCAGTCGAGATCGTCAAAGCAGATCAACGAGAGATCCTCGGGGATCTGAAGATGAAGGGCGGTAATCGCCTCCATCGCCGCGGCGGCCATCAGGCCATCGGCTGGAAACAACGCGGTCGGGCGGTCGGCCATATGCAGAAGACGCCGCGTTTCCTTGCCGGCCGCCTCCGCGGAATAGGTGCCGACCCGGCCGATTAGCGCGGGATCGACAGGCAGCCTGGCTTCCTTCAGCGCTTCGACATAACCGTAGAGGCGTTGCCAGCTGGGGAAAAGCGTCGCCGAATCAAGGCTGCCTGTTTCCACGGCTCTCAGAAAGTCCTCGACATCGCCGCCCTCCCAGCCTTCGAGCTCGGCCACAAGACCGATGCGCCGGTGACCTGCTGCGACCAGGCGGGCGATACAGTCGCGCGAGGCGGCATGATTGTCGACGCACACCCCATCGACGGCAAGATCGCGCACCAGACGATCGATCAATACCACGGGGCAGCCGTCGCGGACGGTGGCGTGCAGATGGGCGGATCCGGTCAGGTCTGACGGCGCGATGATCAATCCATCCACCTGCTTTTCCCGCAAAAGTTGCACCGCCTCCAGTTCACGGTCCAGGCGCTCGTCACTGTTGGTGAGCAGAATGCCGAAACCGGCCGCGCGGGTCACGTCGGAGACGCCGCGCATCACACTGGCGTAAAAGGGCGATTGGATGTCCCCGGCGACGACGCCGATGGTCTTGGTCTTGCCGGTGATCAGGCTGCGGGCGAGGAGGTTCGGGCGGTAGCCGAGCTCTTCGGCAGCCTTGCGGACCTTGTCCTTGATCTCCTGACGCGAGTAGCCGTAATCGCCGAGCACCCGGCCCGCCGTTGCCGTGCTGACCCCGGCGCGCTTCGCCACTTCCGCGATCGTGATCTTGTCGCGCTGTCTGTCGCTCATGGCTGTCTTATCCCCAGCTTCCCGGCCTGCCTTGGTGCGTGTTCGCACCGGTCGCCGCAGCGGCCGAATTTCTCACTTGACGAACAAAAAAAAGCAATGCCTATAATGTGAGAACGTTCGCACACTGATTTTCATCTCGCAAGCGGGATCGGATGCGTGGGCCACGGGTTCCAACAACAAAGGGGAGAAGGGTGATCACCATGATCGGTACACTGGGAAAGACGCTTGCGTGCGCTGCGGGCCTGCTCGTTGCACTCGCCACGGCTGCACAGGCCGCGAATGTCGACAAGGCGTTGCATGACGCGCTGCCGGCAAACTATCAATCGAAGGGCGTGGCCGTGGCCGCCTTCAACGATTGGCCGCCGGATGAATTCGTCGAGAACGGCGAGCTGAAGGGTTGGAGCATCGACATGGCCAAGGCGATGTCCGAGCGGCTCGGCGTTCCCTTCTCCTTCGAAGCAACCAGCTTCGACGTCATCATTCCCGGCCTTGCGTCCAAGCGCTATGACGCCGGCTTCTCCTCCTTCGGCGTCACGCCGGAGCGGCTGGAGGTGCTGGATTTCGTTCCCCAGCGCAAGGAGGGGACGGGTTATGCGTTCCTCAAGGGCAAGCCGCTGACGCTAAAAGAGGAAAAGGACCTCTGCGGCCACAGCGTCGCGCTTCTGACCGGCGCATGGGACCTGCAATATCTGACCAAGGTCAGCGCCGAACTCTGCGCCGACAAGCCAATCGACCTGCAACAGTTCACCACCCAGAACGCCGCTGAGCTGGCTGTTTCCTCGGGCCGAGTGGAAATCGTCGCTGCCGGCTCTGCCAAGCTTGCCTATCTCGCCAAGCAGACCGGTAAATTCGAGATGGCCGGCTTCATCAGCAATGCTGTCTTCAACGGTATCGGTGTGCGCAAGGGCGACGCACTTGGCCCGGCCTTGAAAGGCGCGCTTCAGGCGATGATCGATGACGGCAGCTATAAGGCGATCATGGCGAAATGGGGTGTGGATGGGGCCGGCATGCTCGACAAGGCCGTGCTGATCACCAAGGACAACCCGAACCCCTAAGTGCCTGACGGGCTGAAAGCCGGGGCAGGACATGCCCCGGCGCGCTCCCACAGAAAGACCTGATCAATGGCAGAATCGCCAGAAAGAGCGGCGGGTCCGCTCCACCGCCATCCCGACATTCACACTGTGAAGCCTGTCGACGTGTTTCACCCGTCCTGGTGGATCGGCGGCGCCGTCCTCGTCGGCTTCGCCATCCTGTTCATCCGGCTGCTCATCACCAACGAAAACCTGCAATGGTCGATCGTCTGGCAATACCTCTTCAGCCCGGAAATTCTGGCCGGGCTCGGCCGGACGCTGATGCTCACCTTCCTGGCAATGATCTTCGGCATGATCATCGGCACGGCCGTCGCGGTCATGCGGCTGTCACGCAATCCCGTGTTCCGCTCCGTCAGCTGGGTCTGGATTTGGTTTTTCCGCGGCGTGCCGCCGCTGGTGCAGCTGGTTTTCTGGTATAACCTGGGTCTTCTCATTCCGGAGGTGTCGATCGGCATTCCCTTCGGCCCGACTTTGTGGTCGGCCTCCACCAACCAGCTGATCACGCCGCTCAGCGCCGCGCTTCTGGGTCTCGCCTTCACGGAAAGCGCCTATGCAGCCGAAATGATCCGCGCCGGCATCCAGGCCGTCAGCGCCGGACAGACAGAGGCGGCCGCAACCTTGGGCATGACGCAGGCGCAGACCTTGCGTCGCATCATCCTGCCTCAGGCGCTGCGCATCATCATTCCGCCGATCGGCAACGACACCATCTCCATGCTCAAATTCACCTCGCTCGTCAGCGTGCTCGCCCTGCCGGACCTGCTCTATTCGGCGCAGATGATCTATTCGCGCACCTATCAAACCATTCCGCTGCTGATCGTGGCGACGATCTGGTACCTCGTCCTGTCGACCATCCTGACCGTCATCGAACACCATATCGAGCAGCGGCTGAAGGGCGGCGCATCGCTGGACTGGCAGACCATCGCCCGCTCGCTGTTCAAAAGCCGTTTCTGGGGCGTTCGGCGCGGGGAGGCGCTGTCATGATGGCCACGACCTCCATGCCGCTTCTCACTGTCGAGCGCCTGTCGAAAAGCTTCGGCGCGCATCAGGTGCTCAAATCCATCGACATGACGGTCGCCGCCGGCGACGTCACCTGTATCGTTGGCCCCTCCGGATCCGGCAAGAGCACGCTTTTGCGCTGTCTCAACTATCTGGAAGTGCCAAGTTCCGGCGCCGTCTTCCTGGAGGGCGAGCCCGTGGGCCTGCGCTGGAAGGGCGAAAAGCTCTATCGCATGTCGTTCAACGAACTGTCCATGCAGCGCCAGCGGATGGGCATGGTGTTTCAGGGCTTCCATCTCTTTCCGCACAAGACCGCACTGGAAAACGTCATCGAGGCGCCCGTCGTTGTCAAAGGCGTGCCTAAGGCGCAGGCGATCGAGGAGGCCATGCGGCTTCTCGACAAGGTGGGCTTAAGCGAACGCGCGCATTATTATCCAGCGCAGCTATCCGGTGGCCAGCAGCAGCGCGTGGCGATTGCCCGGTCTCTGGCGATGCAGCCGGCACTGATGCTGTTCGACGAGCCGACCTCCGCGCTTGATCCAGAACTGGTGGGCGAAGTGCTGGCCGTCATGCGCCAGCTCGCGGAAGAGGGCATGACCATGGTCGTGGTCACCCACGAGATGGCCTTTGCCCGCGACGTGGCAGACCACTTGGTGTTCATGGATGGCGGCGTCATCGTCGAGGCCGGGCCGCCGCGCACGGTGCTGGGCAATCCGCAGCATGCCCGCACGCGCGCCTTCCTGGCGCGCGTTCAATAGGCCCGTTTCATCGTTTTGTCGCCCTGCCTTGAGGTTTGACCATGCAGCATTACGCCGCCGACGAGGTCCATCGGCTCCTCGACTATCCGCGCCTTGTCGAAGCCCTGCGCGTCGCCCATCGCGATGGGGATATGCCGCAGATGGATGTCAAGGTGCTGAGCGATGCGGTTCGGCCGGACAACAAGTTCGTCTCGCTGCTCTCCTGGGCGGCCGGCGATGTGATCGCGGTGAAGCTTGTCGGCGTCTTTCCCGGCAATGTCGATCTCGCGCCGGCACAGCCGTCCGTCCAGGGTCTTGTCACCCTGTTCGATGGGCGCACCGGCGCGCCGCTTGCGACCTGCGACGGCGCTGCGCTGACATTTCGCAAGACGGCGGCGGATTCTGCGCTCGGCGTGCAGTGCCTTGCGCGTGAGGATGCCGAGGTTCTGCTCGTCGTCGGGGCGGGCGGTCTGGCCCCACATGTGATTGCCGCACACACCGCCGTGCGTCCCACGCTCCGGCGCGTGCTGATCTGGAACCGGAATATCGCAAAAGCCGAGGCTCTCGCGTCCCGGCTGCAAGCGGAGGGACGGCACGTCTCCGTCGCCGGCTCGCTCGATAAGGCCGTTGCCGAAGCGGACATCATCTCCTGCGTCACCATGGCAACCGAGCCCTTGGTCAAGGGCCGGCTTCTCA
Source organism: Xaviernesmea oryzae (assembly GCF_900109605.1). GTDB lineage: Bacteria > Pseudomonadota > Alphaproteobacteria > Rhizobiales > Rhizobiaceae > Xaviernesmea > Xaviernesmea oryzae. The sequence goes on along the minus strand of NZ_FOAM01000002.1, from coordinate 297,309 downwards.
AGCCCGGCGCTCATGTCGATTTGATCGGCGCCTATCTGCCTGAGATGCGCGAGGCCGACGACCAGGTCATCAGGCGGGCAGGGCGGCTCTTCGTCGATACGCGCAACAATGCGCAAGGGTCGGGCGATGTTGCCGGGCCGATGGCTGCCGGCATCCTGCAGGAGGACGGCATCGTGGCCGACCTCTTCGATCTCTGCCAGGGCCGCCACCTTGGACGTGATAGCAACGACCAGATTACGGTCTTCAAAAATGTCGGCGGCGGTCACCTGGATATGATGACGATGCGACATCTGGTGAAGCAGGCTTCGCCCTGAGGACAGGCTACCCTAACGCGCTAGCGCCATTCATAGGCCTTCTTCCCTCGGAAGGGCCTGATCTCGACCAAAGTCGTGCGCTCTGCATGGCTTTGCGCATAGGCCTGCGCGTCCTGATCGTCATTGAAACCGATGAACACCATCAGCATCGACTGCGCCTTTGGCTGGCCCTTCTTCCTGTAGGAGATGTTGACGGCGCAATGCGGATAGCCTGCATCGATCGCCTCGGCATTGTCGCCGGTCAGGGCGAGAAACTGGCCGAGGCCGAGGAAGCGGTCGATCGCGGCAAAGGCGGCCGCCTGTGACATGCGCTGGTTGGCCTCTGCCCCAAGCGGGCGTCCGTAAAACAGGCTATCGACCAGGCCCTTGCGGCGCTTCGTCTCGTAGACGACGAGTGCGCCTGCGGCAGCGAGCTCCAGCCTGAGATCATAGGTCTGGAATTCCTCGGGCGACCGGTCAAGCGCGCTGACCAGATCGCGCAAGGCAGCAACATAGTCGCCATAAAATGCAATCGCCATCGGGTCTCTCACTGTCTCGATCCGCAAAGCCCGGCTCTTAAAGCAAAATTGCGCCGATCGAAATCGCGATTGCGCAAAATGCTATCCGTTAAAGGCCGTAACGGCGGAAAGGCCGGCACAGGGCCGGCCTTTCCAACGGTTGGATACGGAGCTCCTTACCTTCAGGCGCGCCGATGGCTTGGCAGGCGGGGCAGCAGGATGGTGAGCAGCCCCAGCAGCGGCATGTAGGCGCAGACGCGATAGACGAACTCGATGCCCTCGCGATCGGCAAACAAGCCGAGCACCGCAGCGGCGATGCCGCCGAAACCGAAGGCGAAGCCGAAGAACAGGCCGGCGATCAGGCCGACGCGGCCCGGTACCAACTCCTGGGCAAAGACCACGATGGCGGAGAAGGCGGAGGAGAAGATAAAGCCGATGACCACCACCAGAACCGAGGTCCAGAACAGGTTCGCATAGGGCAGCATCAGCGCGAAAGGGATGACTCCCAGGATCGAGAACCAGATGACACTGCGCGAGCCGAAGCGATCGCCGATCGGGCCGCCGAAGAACACGCCCGCCGCTGAAGCGCCAAGGAACAGGAACAGCATGAGCTGCGCATCCTGTACGCCGACACCGAACTTATGGATGGCGTAGAAGGTGAAGTAGCTCGACAGGCTGGCGAGGTAGGCATTCTTGGTGGCCGTCAGCACGATCAGGATGGTCAGCGTCCAGGCTACCTGGCGGCCCGGCAAGGGCAGGGTGCGGCTAGGCGAGGGGCGTCCGGCCGCGCTGCGGCGATGGCGCATGTACCAGACACTGACGCCCGACAGCACGCAGAAGCCGAGCAGCGCGATCAGCGAAAACCAGCTGAGAACCGCCTGACCCCGGGGAATGACGATAAAGGCGGCGAGCAACGGGCCGATCGCCGTACCGGTATTGCCGCCCACTTGGAAGAAGGACTGCGCCAGGCCATGCCGCCCGCCGGATGCCAGCCGCGCCACGCGCGAGGCCTCGGGATGGAAGATCGCGGAACCGATGCCGATCAGGCAGGCCCCCAGCACTAGAATGGGAAAATGCGCGGCAAAGGCGAGCGTGATCAACCCTGCGCAGGTCGAGAGCATGGCAACCGGCAGCGAGAAAGGCATGGGCCAGCGATCCGTGACGATGCCGACCGCCGGCTGCAGCAGCGAGGCGGTGAACTGGAAGGCGAAGGTCAGAAGCCCGATCTGCACGAAATCCAGCGCGTAATTTTCCTTCAGCAGCGGATAGAGCGAGGTCAGCAGCGATTGCATGATGTCGTTGAGCATATGGCAGAAGCTGGCGGCGAAAATGATCGAGAACGCCGTTCTCTCAACCTGACGTCCCGTGGCGGCGGCGATACTGGCCATCCCTCTTATTCCCTATCCCTATGGTCCTGACGAAGCCGCTCATGTCCATGCGGCAACGATATGCATCGCTCATAGCGCGGTTGCCGATGGCCCGCTTTTGTGCTGTGGTCGATTTCTTTCGCGAGTGGGCCAAATGCGCATTCTGGACATGACCAAGCTCGATCACGCCGAAGGCTGGGAACATCATCGCCGGAGCTTGAGGTGGATCGATCAGGCGAACGAACCGGTATTGGCCCTCGGTCGAGTCTATCCGGCCGGTCTCAAAGTCGAGACGCATTCGCATAAGCGCACGCAGCTTTGGTTTGCCCAACGCGGTATCGTGCTCGTGACGACGGAGGAGGGGCGGTGGATGATTCCGCCCGGCCACGCGCTCGTCATTCCCGCCGGCGCTCAGCATTCGGCCGAGATGATCAGCCTTGTCGAGATGCAGTCCATCTATGTGGATGTCGTGCCGCGCCATGCGCCGCGGCCGCGCGTTGTCGAGGTGACGGCTCTTGCGCAGAACCTGATCGACGCGCTGGTGCAGGTGGACACCAAGCCGGCCAGCGAGCACCGGCTGTCGCTGATCACCGATCTTCTGCTCGATGAATTCGCAGCTCTGCCGGAGCGCCCGCTGGGCCTGCCTTTTCCTGGCGATCCACGCCTTGCCGGCCTCTGCCGCCGCTTCCTGAAATCGCCTTCGGCAACGGCGAGCATCGACGAGTGGGCGGCCGAGATGCGCATCGGCCGGCGCACGTTTACGCGGCTTTTTCGAGCCGAAACGGGTGTCAGCTTCGTCACTTGGCGCCAGCAGGCCTGCCTCTTCGCCTCGCTGCCGCGCCTGGCGGAAGGCGAGCCGGTGACCAATGTCGCCTTGGACGCCGGCTATGAGAACATCGCGGCTTTCTCGACCATGTTTCGCCGCATGCTCGGCCGCGCGCCAAGCACCTATTTGAAGGCAGGCTCATCCTGAAGGCGCTCGGCCTATCTGACCGGCGAGCCCCGGAGCGGTTGTCTCCACACTGCTACACCTTGGCCCGCAGCGTGATGACGGTCAGCTCGGCCGGCCGGCCGAGGCGGAGGGCGAAGCCGGGCCAAAGCCCGGTCCCGTTGTTGACATAAAGCTGCATGCCGCCGACCTGATAGAGGCCGGAGACAAAGCCGTTGTTGGCGCGGGCCACCAAGAGATCGAGGCCGCGCACCATTCCACCATGGGTATGACCGGACAGCTGGAGCGCAACGCCGGCTTCAGCAGCACGTGGCGCCATGCGTGGCTGGTGGTCGAGCAGAATGATCGGCGCATCCTGCGGCGCGCCATCGAGCGCCTTTTTCAGGTCCGGCGCCGGGTAGGGACTGCCAGTGGCGGCAAGATCGGTGACGCCAGCCAGCACCAGGCGCGACGCGCCGCGCTCGATCACGACATGGCGGTTCGTCAGCATGGTGATGCCCAGTCCGGCATCATGCGCCATCCAATCATCATAGCTGAAGAAATATTCGTGGTTGCCGGGGATGCCGAAAATCCCGTCTCGCGCTTTCAAGTTCGCCAGAGGCGCGATGTCGTCCCGCCGGTGCTCCACGCTGCCGTCGATGAAATCGCCGGTGATCGCCACGAGGTCGACATCAAGCGCATTGGCCCGCGCGACCACCTCCTGCGCCCAGGCGCGGGGAAAAAGCCGGCTGAGATGCAGATCCGTCAGCTGCAGGAGACGATAGCCATCAAATTCCGGCGCCAGGCCAGGGATCGCTACCTCCATCTGCTTGAGCGGTGGAAGGCGGATCGCCTGACTGACACCATAGGCCGTCAGGCCGAGCGCAAGCGCACCGATACCATAGCGCACCTCGGGCGGAACCCTCGGAAAACGCCAGGTTCCCAGCATCACAAGAAGCGACAGAAGGTCCAGCGCCAGCTGAAACACCGCCAGCAGCACCATGCTGCCAAACAGCATGGTCATGAGAATGATCAGAGGTCGCGGATATTCCGGCGCGAAAACAGAGCCGGACGTCAAACGGGCGATCAGCAGATGCTGCGAGGCGACCAGAAACAGGCCCGCGAGAACGATCTTGACGGGTAAGATCCAGGGAAGCGGCAGGAGAAAGCGAAAGACGACGACAAGCCAGGGAAGGCCGAGAACGAAATGGAACATCGGGGAGGGCTGCTTTGCGACAACAGATCGGGCTTCAACACATGGCGATCCCTCTCCCTTTCGGCAAGCGGTGCTGCGCGATCGATCCGACTTTCCGGCCAAAGCAAACGGCGCAGCACCCACGTCACAACAGGCCCTCCGCGATGCAATCCTACCCTCACGATGTGCCAGCGCTCGGCATCTGCGCCAGTGCAGCCTTGCCAGGTCGTTGCACGTCCAGATCGGTCTGGGGATCCGGCGCATCGTCCAGACGCGGCATATCGCTGCTGACCGGTCTGCGCCGGTCGCGAACGCTTTGATCGTAAAGCCTGTAGATTCCCTTGCCCGATGCCTTGGCAGCATAAAGCGCCTGATCGGCCTGCAGCATCAATTCCTGCAGCGTTGCCCGTCCAGCCTCATCCACTGCGGCGCCGACGCTGACACCGACCCGCGCCACGATCCGATCGCCAAAGTCGAACGGTTCGGCAACGGCAACGATGATCTCGATCCCCAGACGCCGCGCATCCTCGGTCGACATGCGCGGCACCAGAACCAGGAACTCGTCGCCACCCAGCCGGCAAACCGTTGCGCCCGTGCGGACCACGCTCGTCAATCTATGGGCCACCTGCTGCAACAGCATGTCGCCAGCGGCATGGCCTAAACCGTCATTGACCTGCTTGAAGCCATCGAGATCGAGATACAGCAAGGCGCGGGATGGGGAGGGCGAGGGCATGCCGTGAAATGCCGTCTCAAGCGCCCGCCGATTGGGAAGGCCGGTCAACGGATCCGTAAAGGCTTTCTGGCGGCTATCGATTTCGCCCCGAATGGCATCGATGGCAACTTTCCGGTGCTGACGAACGATGCCGATATTGACCAGCATGAAAAGCACCGATTGAACCGCGATCAACGGCAGAAATTCCGGATAGCGGATGCAGAATGCGATCTTGAAGCTCAAGTCGATGACCGTCACCTGGGCGATGGCATAGCGCGGCGCGGCAAAGTTCCGGCCGGCAATGCCGCCGATCACGGCCAAGCCACTGGCCAGCACCAGGATCGACAGCGCCACATCTCCCGAGAGAACGACGAGACAGAGTGTCGCAGACTGTATGAAGGCCCAGAGCAGGCCCGTGAGGAATATCGGCCCCGACGGCTCCATGATGCGCCGGACAAGACCGATGCGTACGCATAAGAGAGCCAGATCGCATGCGGCGAGAAACAGGAAGATCGGCCGCCCCGTGGAGCCATAGACCACCAGCGCCACGAGAATGGAGTTGAACGCCGAAAGGATCAGCGGCCTCTTAGAGGTGAAAAAGGCAGAGCGCAGCCGGCGCTGGATCTCGTCCGGCAAACTGTCACCGATCTCCGCCAGCCAACGAAGGGCGCGATTTCGCGGGGCTGGATAGGCGGAAGTTTCGGGCATGAATGTCTCGCAATAGCTTGGCTGCAAGCATGCTAAAGCTCGGCGGGTAAACAAGCCACTGACGCCGAATGCTTCGGCATCCGGCGAAGAAAATCATCGTCACGCGTGCTTAAGGTTTTGCCTGTGCGCAAGGTAAACAGTTCTGCCGAAAAATGCCGTAACAGAGAGAGAGAGAGAAGGCGGATGCAGGTCGCACTTGGATATAGGACAAACCCGCCGACAAAGTTTGTGGCAGCGATGTTGAAATGTCCGCCGGCCTGCAAAATAGAAATGTCCGATAGGCCGCTGCATGATGTGCCGGCCAGCCCCGATCTGAGCGGCTGATCCGATTGCGAGATCAGATCGGGGCATGTGACGGCCGCCTTGTTGGCTTTTTGCTTTATACTGCCAAGCTCGGCGTCACTCAGCAGCCTGCTGCCGCGACAGGGCCTTTTCTCGTGCGGCAATCACTGCGGGATCACGCATGACATCCTTCCGCCGGCCCGGTCCGTGAGCCCGTTTGACATAGCCTTTTTTGTCGCTGTTGGTCTTCACAACCGGCTTGTCCTGCTCATCCTGCCGTTCCATGATATAGGCCAGAACATCACCCAACCGCTTGTTCTCGGTGATCGCGGCATGTGTCACGCGCTGATCCTTGTCGAACACGGTGTAGGGCAGGGAATGGCCTTTCCAGCGGACCATCAGACGGCCATCCGAATAGGCATAGGTCTCCACATATTGGCCCACCAACCCGCGCGTGATCTCGTTCTCCTCAAGCATGATCCGCTGGCGCTCGAACGAAAACGTCAGCTGCGCGCCGACATAACGCTGCTCGCGCTTGCACAGGATCTCGGCAAGCCGATCCGGCGCCAGGTTCAGCGGCCGGTGCAGATCGTCTGACCGGGCAGGGACAACCGAGAACCGCGCATTATAGCTCTCCATAAACCCGGGCAGAAAGGCATTACCCGCTTCCATGCCGTCGATGCCGGAAAGCCGCAGCTCCTTGATCAAGCGGTCCTGCAAAGTCCGGTTCATCCGCTCCACACGCCCCTTGGCCTGGCTCGAATTTGCACAGAGAATCTCAATGTTGAGCTCTGACAGCGCGCGCCCGAACTGCGTCATGCCCTGGCCGCCCGTGGCGTCCTTCTTCGCCACCCGAAACACCGAATGCTTGTCTGAATAGAAAGCGATCGGTGCGCCGTGATGCTTGAGATAGAGTTCCAGCGCCTCAAAATAGGTGAAGGCGCTTTCCGAGCGCACAAAACGCAGCTGCATGAGCTTGCCGGTCGCGTCATCGACGAACACCAGCAACGAGCAAGGAGGCCCGCGATCCTCAAACCAGCGATGCTGCGACCCGTCGATCTGCACCAGCTCACCGTAGGCTTCGCGTCGCAGCCGCGGCTGGTGAAACGTCCGACGCTGCTTGCGCGATAGCCAGAGGCCATCATCAACCATCCAGCCGCGCAACGTCTCGCGTGACACATGCAATCCGTCTCGCACGGCAAGCTTCTCGGCTGCAAGCGTCGGCCCGAAATTTGCATAGCGCTGGCGAACCAGCGTCACCGCATAATCCCGGATGCCATCGCTGATCCGATTGTTCGACGGCCTCCCGATCGCCTTGTGCCGGATCGACGCTGCGCCACCCGTGCGTATCCGTTCCAAAAGCCGGCGCACCTGGCGTTCGCTCAGGTCCAACACGCTCGCCGCCAACACCGTCGTCATCCGTCCGGCAACGACCTTCGACAATACCTCAATGCGCTGCAGATCGCGCTCGCTCATCGCTATCAATCCCATCTGCAATCTCCCAGACGTCATTCAGACCCGGGGGAGTGTGACATTCCAACTTTGCAGAAACAGGACATTCCAACTTTGCGGCTACAAAGTTCAGTCACATAACATGGATTATGGAACATACCGGTGGCGGAGCCTATGTGTTTGAGAAAACACTGCTTAATTTCGTGGCGAGTTAGCTCGCAGCCGTGATCGTCTCGGTATCTTCATCCTCGAACAGTCCGGTCGGCAGTCCATCCATGCTGGTCTGGTTCTTCTCCCGCCAATAGGCGTCGATGCCATCAGAGCCTTTGGACTTTGCCCAGGCGTCCATCTGCGTGCGCTCGCCTTCATAGCTGAACAGCGGAACGCCATAGCCGCAGGAGCTCTGGACCAGATCGATATCGAGATGAACCATCTGACGGCTTCCGAGCGGCGCTTCGTTGTCGAAGAGAATTGCCAGCCGTTCTGCAAATTCGGCGCTGTCGCGGTGGATCACGCGGCCGCGCCCATAGAGCCTCAGGATCAGCGGCGGGCCGTCCACGGCGCAGAACATGATGGTCATCCGGCCATTCGCCTTGAGATGGGCGGCCGTCTCGTTGCTGCTGCCGGTGCGGTCGAGATAGAGCACGCTGGTGTCGTCGAGCACGCGGAACATGTCGGTGCCGCGTGGAGAGACATTGACCCTGCCTTCGGCTGCGGCCGAAGCCGTGAAGAACATGCGCTGGGCGGCGATGAATCGATGCAGATGCGGTTCGATCTTCTGAAACTGCTTTGCCATGGGAATGTCCTTCAGCAGGCTGGGCACCCTGCCCGCCTGTCCTTACACTCTTGTATCAGCGGCCGGACACGATCTCTGTCAGTGCCGCGATCAGCCGGTCGCATTCTCCATCCGTACCGATGCTGATGCGCAGATAATCGGAAATGCGCGGCTTGGCGAAGTGGCGCACGAGGATCGCGCGGGCGCGCAGCGCTGCAGCAAGGTCGGCTCCCGCATAGCCTGCATGGCGGGTGAAGACGAAGTTGGCGCTGGAAGGCAGAACCTCAAAACCGAGAGCGCTCAGTGCATCCGTCAGCCTGTCGCGGCTGGCGATAATCTTGTCGCGATGCGTCTCGAACCAGGCATGGTCCTGCCAGGCGGCGGTGGCGCCGGCCAGCGCCAGCCGGTCCAGCGGATAGGAGTTGAAGCTGTCCTTGACACGCTCCAGCCCCTCGATCAGCGGCCTTTGCCCTGCGGCGAAGCCGACGCGCAGGCCGGCAAGTCCTCGCGATTTCGAGAAGGTCTGGATGACGAGCAGGTTGGGATGAGAGGCGATCAACGTCGCGGCACTCTCCGCACCGAAATCGACATAGGCTTCGTCGATGATAACAGGCTTGTCGGCATGACGCTCGAGCAAAGCCCTGATATCGGACAGCGGCAGGGCGATGCCGGTCGGCGCATTCGGATTGGGCAGGATGATCGCGCCGGCCGGCCGGTCGTAATCGCCAATGCGGATGCGCATCGTCTCATCGAGCGCGACCGTCTCCGCGCTGATGCCGAACAGGCGGCAATAGGTCGGATAGAAACTGTAGCTGATATCGGGATAGAGCAGCGGCGCCTCGTGCTTCAGCAGCGAAACGAAGGCATGGGCCAGCACCTCGTCCGAGCCGTTACCGACGAAGATCTCCTCGGCTGTCAGACCGAGATCGCCGGCGATGGCCGTGCGCAGCGCCAGCGCCGTCGGATCCGGGTAGAGCCTCAGGCTGTCGGATGCCGCGTCCCGGATGGCTGCGAGGGCGCGCGGCGATGGCGGATAGGGACTCTCATTGGTGTTGAGCTTGACGAGATTGTCGATGCGCGGCTGCTCGCCGGCGACATAGGGCGTGAGCTCGGAAACGATCGGGCTCCAGAAGCGGCTCATGCGGGCACCTCGTAGGTCACGGTCATGCCATCGAAGGCGGGTTCGACATGGTCGGGCGTCGCGGCTTTGACCGTGGCGTAGTCGAGCGGGATATGCATATGCGTCAGGATCGCGCGCTTCGGCGCGATGCGGGCAATCCAGCCGAGCGACTGCTCGAGCGAAAGATGGCTCGGATGCGGCTTATATTGCAGCGTATCGATCACCAGCGTGTCGAGGCCGGCAAGCTTTGCCTGTGTCGCCTCGGGAAAATCGCTGACGTCGGAGCAATAGGCAAAATCGCCGATCCGGAAACCAAGTGAATGGATGGCGCCATGTTCCTGGAGCAGGGGCTGAAAGGGGATTGCCCCGCCCTCGCCTTCGATGACGAACGGCGCGAGATCCTCGTCGATCAGCCGGGCCTCGACGATCGGCGGATAATGCCCGCCCGGCGGCGTCTTCAGACAGTAGCTGAAGCCCTCTTCGATGCGCACGAGCGTCTCGCGATCGACAAAGATCGGCACCCGCGCGTTGCGGCCGAGCACATAGCCGCGCAGATCGTCGATGCCGTGAAGATGATCGGCATGGGAATGGGTATAGACCGCAGCGTCCAGATGGCGCACTCCGGCGCGCACCATCTGCAGGCGGAAATCCGGCCCGGTATCGATGACAACGGAGGTGCGCCCGCCATTTTCGCCAATCTGTTCGACCAGCAGCGAAGCGCGCAGCCGCCGGTTCTTCGGCTCTTGAGGATCGCATGCGCCCCAATCGCCTGTTATGCGCGGCACGCCTGGCGAAGAGCCGCAGCCGAGAATGGTGAACACGCGGCGGGCCATGTCGATCCTAGAGCCTTGGCATTTTGGAAAAGCAGCGCAGGGCGTTTTCGGTGGTCAGCGCGCCGGCTTCCTCCACCGTCATGCCCAGGGTCTCTGCCAGCACCTCGGCCGTCTGCGCGACATAGGCCGGCTCATTGCGCTTTCCCCGAAAAGGCTTGGGCGCCAGATAGGGCGCGTCGGTCTCGACCAGCAGCCGGTCATGCGGGATACTCTTGGCAATGTCGCGCAGTTCTTCCGATTTTGGGAAGGTGAGAATGCCGGAGAACGACACGTAACCGCCGAGTTCCACGCCAACCCGCGCCAGTTCGGCCCCGGCCGTGAAGCAGTGGAGGATGAAGGGGAAGGCGCCCTTCCTCGTCTCGTCGGTCAGGATCGCCGCCATGTCCTCGTCCGCGGAGCGGCTGTGGATGACGAGCGGCAGGCCCGTCTGCCGGGCCGCTGCGATATGGCGGCGAAGCCCGGTCTTCTGTGCCTCCGGCGGCGCGGTATCGTAGTGATAATCGAGCCCGGCCTCGCCGATGGCCACCACCTTGGGATGGGCGGCCAGACGCACGAGATCCGCGGTCTCGATATCCAGCTCCTCATGGGCATTGTTGGGATGGGTGCCGACGGAGCAGAAGACATTGTCATAGGCTTCGGCGACAGCCAGGATCCGGTCGAATGTCTTCACACGTGTGCAGATGGTGACGAGCTGACGAACGCCCGCCGCGCCAGCCCGCTCAATCACCTGATCGCGCTCTGCGGAAAAATCGTCGAAATCCAGATGGCAATGCGTGTCGATCAACATCACCACGTCTCAGGCCTCCGCCGGCGGCTGATAGCGCGGAAACACCGGGGTCGGCGCGGACAGCGGCGTGCCGGCCGCCAGGCGTCCGGCGGCGCCCAGCGACGCAAAGCTCCGCTGATCTTCCGGCACGGCCACGAGATCCAGCAGCTTGGCCGAGGACGCCGGCATGATGGGCTGGAGGAGGATGGCGATCTGGCGCACCACCTCGGCCGTGACGTAGAGCACCGTGGCCATGCGCGCCGGATCCGTCTTCTTCAGCGCCCAAGGCTCCTGCCCTGCGAAATAGCGGTCGCCTTCGGAGACCAACGCGATGATCGCCGTCAGCGCCTTGTGGATCGCCAGCGCGTTCATTTCCGTGCGCACGGTCTCGATCAGCCCATCGGCCATCGACAGAATGGCCTGGTCAGCCTCGCTCAGCGCGCCACAGACAGGCACCGCGCCGTCGCAGTTCTTGACGATCATCGAGAGCGAGCGGCTGGCCAGATTGCCGATGCCGTTGGCGAGATCGGCATTGATGCGGGTCGCGATCCCCTCTTCCGAATAGGAGCCGTCCTGGCCGAAGGACACTTCGCGCAGGAAGAAGTAGCGGATCTGGTCCAGCCCGAAATGCTCCACCAGATTGATCGGATCGACCACATTGCCGAGCGACTTCGACATCTTCTCGCCCTTGTTGAGCAGGAAGCCATGAGCGAAGACCCGCTTGGGCAGGGGAAGGCCGGCCGACATCAGGAAGGCGGGCCAATAGACGGTGTGGAAGCGGATGATGTCCTTGCCGATCATGTGCAGATCGGCCGGCCAGAACTTCGCAAGCGGACCGGCCTCATCGGTCAGGTAACCCGTGGCGGTGATGTAATTGGTCAGCGCATCCACCCAGACATACATGACATGATCGGGATCGCCGGGCACGGGAATGCCCCAGTCGAAGGTCGTGCGCGAGACCGAGAGATCCTTGAGCCCCGACTTGACGAAGGAGATCACCTCGTTGCGCCGCTCGGCCGGGCCGATAAAGTCGGGCTGGTCCTCATAGAGCTTCAGGAGCCGGTCCTGATAGTCGGACAGGCGGAAGAAGTAGCTCGCCTCCTCGACCCATTCAACGGGCGTGCCCTGCGGCCCGTAGCGCACACCGTCGGCGCGCAGCTCGGTTTCGTCTTCCTGGTAATAGGCCTCGTCACGCACGGAGTACCAGCCGGAATAGCTGTCCTTGTAGATGTCGCCGTTGGCGGCCATGCGCTTCCAGATTTCCGTGACCGCCTCGAAATGGCGGGGTTCGGTCGTGCGGATAAAGTCGTCATTGGAGGCATTGAGCAGCTTGCCCATCTGGCGAAACTCGGCCGAGTTGCGGTCCGCCAGCTCCTTCGCCGTCATGTTCTCGCGCTTGGCGGTCTGCTGCATCTTCTGCCCGTGCTCATCGGTTCCGGTGAGGAAGAACACGTCCCGCCCATCGAGCCGTTGGAAACGGGCGATCGCGTCGGTGGCGATCAGCTCATAGGCGTGGCCGATATGCGGCCGGCCGTTCGGATAGGAAATCGCGGTGGTGATGTAATAGGGCGTCTTCGTCGTCATGGCGGCAATCGGTCGGCTTTCTCTTGGCCCGTCCGGCGCTCATGCCGGAGCCCCCAGAAGATGGAGGCGGCCGAGGATGGAAGATCGGCCTTCCGGAGACGGACCAGGCCCAGGGCGAAACGGGAAACACGGCCCGAGCGGACCTTGTCGAGCGCACCGGGCGGGGCTCTTCGGAAGATATCGAGCAAGGCTCTTAAACCATTGCCGGGGCCGAGGAAACCGGCAAGGCAAAAAAGCCTCGAGGCAATGCCGATCCGCTTGACGCACATCCGCAAAAAAGGAACAAATCATAAACTCTCAGAATCTAAATCAGCAGCTCTTCCATCTCAGACGTTCCTCTCAAGGATGCCCATGCTCAAGACCCTGATGGACCGTTTCGAAACGGCTTCTTCGGCCTATGCCGATGCATGGCCTTGCGCGCGACGACGACTGGTTCGTGCTCAAGCTTCAGGTGGAAATGGGCGAACTGGCGCAGGCATGGAGCCGCGTGAGCGGCCGGGCGCTGCCCAAGGGACGCGACAGTGAAACCCTTGCGCGCGACCTGGCGGACGAAACAGCGGATGTGCTCGGCCATGCCCTGCTGCTTGCCCGTCGTCACGGCATCGATCTCGATGCAGCGATTGCCCGGAAGTGGCGTTTCACGCCGTAATCTCAAACGCTGCGGATTGAGCAGCATGGCGGCATGGATGGCGCTTTCGACGCCTGTGTTCATTCCCATGTGAAGTCCGCAGTCGGCATACGGCGCGACCTTGCCAAACGTCTTCGTCGAGGGCGAAAATTGAATAGGAGAGGCTGCGGTCCTCAGCGTCCTATCCTTCTTGAACGGCTTGCCAAGCACTCAGGCAAAAACCGCATTTGCGGAAAAATTCTGATCTGCTCGACAGATAGTCTCGAAGGGCCGACAATGCAGCATGCTCGAAATGGCGAGAATATATGAATATTCTTATATTCTTTTAAAGAAGTGTCAAGAAGGGGCTGGCGGCATGCGCCTTCCCTGCCGCCGTCTGTCCTCAGCGCTCCGCCCTGATCGCGTCGATCAAAGAGAGAATCGTCTGCTTGCGGTCGAGATTATAGGCCTCCGCAGTTGCCAGTTTCTCGGTCAGTGCTGTGCTCAGGCTAGCCAGTCGGTCGGCCCGCGCGCCTTCGCCTGCTCGAGCGGCCTGCCGGGCGGCGTCCTGAACATGGGTCTCGACAAGCGCAGTAAAGAAATCGAAGATCGTGCCGCTGTCCTTGGCCGATAGCACATCGGCCAGACGGTGCATCTCCTTGCGCGCAGCCGTGTCTGTCTTGCTGAGGATCGCGCCGAAGGCCTCGAGAATGTCGAGGCCGCCATGATTGACGAGCTTCAAGGCCTCGGCCACGCTGCCCTTGGCGGCCGTTAGTACCTCATTAGCACGCGCCGCCGGCAGCGCGACCCCGAGTGCGCCCAGCGCCTCGGCCAGATGCGTTGGCGATAGCGGCCTCAGCGCCAGTGGCAGGCAGCGCGACCGGATGGTGGGCAGGAGCTTGCCCGGCGCGTGGGTCAGCACGAGGAAGAGCGCCCGGCGGGGCGGCTCCTCCAGGATTTTCAAAAGCGCGTTGGCGGCATTCCGGTTGAGATCGTCGGCGGGGTCGACGATGACGATGCGCCAGTTGCCCGTGCCTGATGTCTGGGAAAAGAAACGCCCGGCCCGACGCACCTCTTCCACCGTGATCGCACTTTTCTCCCGGCCGGTCTTTTCATCCAGCGGGCGCGTCAGATGCAGCAGATTATGCGAGGCGCCGGATACGATCTGGCGATAGACGAGCGATTGCGGGTCGGGATCGGAGAGCATTGCTGGCGCCTCGGCCGGCTCGGGATGCGTCAGCACATGATAGGCGAAGCGGAAGGCAAGCGTTGCCTTGCCAATGCCCTCAGGCCCTTCGATCAGGATGGCATGGTGCCCCTTGCCCGAGGAGTAGCTCTCGGCCAGAAAGCGTTCAGCCGCGGCATGACCGAAGAGATGCGGCGTTTGCGCCGGCGGCAAGGCCCCATCCAGCAGCGTGCTCATCGCACCGTGTCCGCGGTCGGGCACGAGATATCGGGCAGAAGCGGCTGGACGATCGACAGAACGACAGCGGCGACGGCGCCGGCAGCCGGCCGTGCATCGACCACGTGACAGCGCAGCGGATCCTCGGCGGCAAGGTCGAGAAAGCCGTCTCGGCGTTTGCGGTGAAGCTCGATCTCGTCCTTTTCGAACCGGTCGAGACCATCGAGGCCTTGCCCGCCAGCAGCGGCGCCTGCCCTCGCCCGCACGCGCTCCAGCCCTTCCTCGGCCGGCATGTCGAAAATGATGGTGCAGTCGGGCTTCAGCCCGTTGATCGCGATGCGCTCAAGGGCGACGACGATCTCAGGATCCAAGCCGCCGACAACGCCTTGGTAGACCCGCGAGGAATCCATGAAGCGATCGCACAGCACCACGCGGCCGGCGCCAAGCGCAGGGCGGATCACCTCCTCCACATGGTCGTTACGCGCGGCCGCAAAGAGAATGGCCTCGAAGCGCGGCCCCTTGGCCTGCGCCGCGCCGGACAGAAGAACATGGCGCACGGCCTCCGCGCCCGGCGAGCCGCCGGGTTCGCGTGTCACCAGCACATCATGCCCCCGGCGCGTCAGCGTTTCGGCCAAGCGGCGGATCTGCGTGGACTTGCCCACGCCTTCACCGCCCTCGAAGGTCACGAAGACACCGCCGCCTGTGGTCACGTTTTGGTCCTGTCTGCTCGATTGATCTTGCCGCACACCGGTTCGGTGCGGCATGGCCCGGTGTTAGCCTGTTGCGCCGCCGGGGTCAAAAGCCGCGCATGAAATTGCCGTCGGTGTAGGGAGATGCTGCCCTTCCGTGCCTAGAGCCAGAAGAACAGAAGCTCCTGCAGCGCATCCGCCGCGCGCCGCGTCAGGGGACCCTCCTCCACGCCTTCGGCCGCCTCCAGCGGAACTTCGCGAATGGTCTTGCCGCCGCGGGTGACGACGAGACGACCGACCACGGCGCCCTTGGCAACGGGGCTTTTCAATGGCCAGTGATAGACCGCTTCGGCCACCACCTTTTCCTGCGAGGAGGTCTGGAGCAGAATGTCGACCGGCGCGGTCGGCACCAGCGCAACGCGCGGCACCGCACCGCCATAGACCGGCGCCTCGGCCACGGTCTCGCCGGCCTCGAACAGACGCTTCCGGGCAAAATCGGTCATGGCCCAGTCGAGCAGCTTGCGGCTCTCTTCGGTACGCTCCTTGTCGGTGGCAAAGCCGCCTGCCGCCAGAAACACCCGGCGGCCCTCACGCGCCATGGACGCGACGATGGAGAAGCCCTGCCCTTCGGCAAAGCCGGTTACAAGACCATCGACGCCGATATTGGCGGCGATCAGCGGATTGCGGTTGCGCTGGCGGATCTTGTTCCACTCGAAATCCGGCAGGGCGTAAGCACTATAGAAGTCGGGATAGGTCTCCTGAAGATGGCGGGCCAGCGTCACCAGATCGCGCATGCTCGTCTGGTTGCGCGGATCGGGGAGCCCGGTCGCATTGGCGAAGCGAGAGGCGGCCAGACCGAGGGCTCTGGCGCGCGCATTCATCTTCTCGACAAAGGCGCCTTCGCTGCCGGCCAGACCTTCCGCCAGGATCAGGCAGGCATCGTTGGCGAACTGCACGGCGATTGCGGTCACCAGCGCCGATACGGGCACGCTCGACTTGATGGCCGCGAACATGGTGGACGTACCGGAAGGCGCGCCGCCGGTGCGCCAGGCATATTCCGAAACGGGAAACGCGCTGGAGAGCGCCAGCGTCCCGCTCTTGATCGCATCGAGCGCGACGTCCATCGTCATCAGCTTGGCGTTGGAGGCCGGCGCCACAACGGTATCGGCCTCCCGCGACAGCAGGACCGTACCGGTCTCCTGCTCGACCATATAGACCTGTTTGGCTTTGGTCTCGACCGTCTGTGAAAGCGCTGGGGACGCCGCCAGCAGCAAAACGACCGTGCCGACGAAAAGCCGGCACGATCTGACGCATGAAGAAAGGGTCGTCGCCGCCATCCTGCTGTTCCTCCGCGTCTGGAGCGTTCTCAGGCCGGTTCGCGGATGCCTGCCGCCGGCCTCGCCGCTCCGTTTCGCCACACTACCGCAGAATGATGTCAATCGGTATCAATTTGACGAATTATCGTGCAGACTGAGTGTGTTACAGCATCAAGAGGAACTGAGACAGGCGGGACGGGAAAGATCCCCAATATGAGCGGTTGCCGAACAGCTCACAGACAGGCAACCGAACGCCGCCATGACGGAAGGCAGCTTCGGTCCGCCTTCCCTTTGGCCATGACGCCGCGTGCAAACGGGGTCAGCGGCGCTTTGCCGCGCGATCCGAATGCTCGATGATCATTTCCGGCGTCAGTGCGCCACCATCGGCGAGAACAGCCTCGAAAGCGGCTTCGGCCGGATGCGCGCGGGGTGCTTCCGCATAGGCGGCGGAATAGGTCGTGCGCCTGGCAAGACGCTGGGCGCCGGCCGGGCGCGGGCTGGGTACGGGGCCGATTTCCGGCAGGGCGAAGAAGCTGTCGAAGGACGCTGGAACAGCGTGATGGACCGGCGCTTCCTCTTCGGCCAGCGCGGTGAGCGGAATGCCGGCACCCAGCATCGAAGGCGGCGCATCCGGGGCGTGCGGCATCATCTTCGGCATCGTGCGAACCTGGGGCTCGGGCGCGCGCACCGCGGCGACGGACACGGGCGCCGGTGCGACCATCGTCTTCGACGGTTTCTGGGATACGACAGGTGCAGCGGCCGCGCGGCTTTCGCGTGCAGCCGGTACGGCGGCTGCACGCGGCTCGGGGCTGGTATGGCCGAAAAGCGAGCGGCCGAAGGAATGGACATCGTCGCGCATCGGCGCATTGGAGGCCACCATCACGCCGCTGGCAATCTGTCCGCCACCGGGCAGCGAGTGCGGGGTGCGGTCGCCCTTCGGAATATAGGAGGCCATCAGGAAAGGCATGTCATTGCCTTCGAGCGGAGCCTTGCCGACATATTGGACGCGCACCTTGGCGCTGCCCTTGCGCTTGACGTCGAGAAGTTCGGCAGCCTTGGACGAGAGATCGATCAGACGGTTATATTCATAAGGGCCACGGTCGTTGACGCGCACGACGACGGACGAACCGTTTTCGAGATTCGTGACGCGCGCATAGCTCGGCAGCGGGAAGGTCGGATGGGCGGCCGACAGGTGGTAAGTGTCGTAGACCTCGCCATTGGCGGTCAGCCGCCCGTGAAAGGCGGATCCGTACCACGAGGTCATGCCGACCTTGTCATAGCCCGGCTCTTCCTTTGGCTGATACCACTTGCCCTTGACCTGATAGGCATCCCCGACCTGATAGCGCCCGCCGCCCTTCGGCACGTTCTTGCCGGTGGCAACACGCGGGCTGGCCTTCACGCCATAGACCGACTCGGGGAAATATTCCTTGCTGCGCTTCTGCTTCGGCGCTTCAGCCACCTTCTGCGTCGTTCCGCAGGAAGCCAGGCCGATGCAGAGCAATGGGATGGCTGCTGCGCGCCCGCTCTTCAAGAGGGCGGACGCCACACGTCCCGTCATCCGTCGTTCATTCGTCAATGTCTTGCCGCCATCCGTCAGGCTGGCCGTCTTGCGGATCCGCTTTCCGCGCCACGACCGCCAAGGTCCTCGTCCCGGCCGGTACAGGGTGAAGGAGACGAGCGCCGCATGCACCCTTCATGTCTCCTGTCCCGTTTCCAGCCACGTTCAGCCGCACCCAGGCCAAAGCCGGGGCACATATGTCACAAAACGTGACAGCACCCGAATCATGACAGGAAGGAGGCGGAAATGCGAACCGAGCACGTCGGCCCGTCGGGAAATTCAAAGTTATGGTTAATGGCTGGTAAATGACCGGACGTCTGCATCGCCGTCAATAAATCGGGAAAGCAAAGCACATCGGATACATATAGTCTTTCATTCTTCTCCCTCCTCCACCTCGATGACGCGGATGCCGAGCGTGCGATAAGGCGTGAGCGCCTCTGCGTCTAAACCGCTCTGCACGAAAATGCCGGAAATTTCCGTAACTGGCATAATAGTGCATGGAGATGCCTGATTGAGCTTGTCCTGCGTCACCAGCACGAATGTCTCGGCGGCGCGGGCGGCAATCTGCCGCTTAATCGCCGCCTCTTCAAGATCACCTGTCGAAAGCCCATGGACCGGATGGATGGCCGTCGCGCCGAGAAAGAAGAGGTCAGGCCTGATCAGCGCGATCTGGCTGCTTGCCAATGCGCCGACAGCCACCATGGAATGCTTGTAGATCCGGCCGCCGATCAGGATCACTTCCGCCGTGGGATGCGTCTCCAATTCGGCAGCGATCGTCGGACTGTGGGTGGCGACGGTGAAGCTAAAATCCTGCGGCAATGCCTTGGCGATTTCCGCCGTGGACGTGCCACCGTCGAGGAAAACTAGGTGTCCCGGCTGTACCAGCGCGGCAGCGGCAAGGCCCAACGCTCGTTTGGCCAAAGGCGCGACCGACCGCCGCACGGTCAGCGGCGGCAGATCGGGCGCAAGCGGCATGGCGCCGCCATGGACCCGACGCAACAAGCCTTCGGCTGCCAGCTCGCGAAGGTCCCGTCGGATCGTGTCCTCGGAAAGATGCAGCTGCTCGGCAACCGACTTGGCGACCACCTGCCCGTCTCGCTTGAGGATTTCGAGAATAAAGCTTTTGCGCTGCTGCGTCAGCATTCTCTTGACTCTGCACGAATTTGCATGAAATTGCTGCTCCAGTGGTCGCTATGACGTTAGCGTACCCAATTCACGCTATTTCGTGCAATCTTAAAAATTCGATGGAGACACTCATGTTGATTTTGATCGCCGGCCCCTACCGCTCCGGCACGGGCGATGACCCTGCCTTGATGGCCGACAACCTCAAGCGGCTCGAAGAGCCATCCTACGCGCTGTTCAAGGCGGGACATGTGCCGATGATCGGGGAATGGGTTGCGCTGCCGGTCTGGCATGCGGCGGGAGGTCGGGAAATCGGCGATGATCTCTATGAGGAGATTTTCCACCCGGTCGCCGGCCGATTGCTCCAACTGTGCGATGGGGTCTTGCGACTGGCGGGCGCCTCCAAGGGCGCGGATAATGACGTAAGGCTCGCACGCGAGCGTGGCATTCCCGTCTGGCACCGACTCGAAGACATTCCTGGCGTTGCCTGATTGCTTTTTGCTAGGGCTGCGTAAACCCGCATCCCTCACACGAAAGCGGCCCTTGCAGTGCAAGACTGGCGGGGCCGCCTTTATCCTTCGGGAATGTCCGCGCTCAGCATTCGTATTGAATGATCGTATAGCTGACACCGACGATCTCGCCATTCGGTGCGCGGATGAAGCTCGGAATATACTGGGGGTCGGGCGGCACGCAGACCTGGCCAGAGGCGTCCGCCATATCGTAGGATGCCATCGTGGTCGCCTGCTGATGTGCATAGTCGGCAGGCGCCTGCAAGGCAGCAAACGCCGGCGACGACGCCGCTGCAAGAGTGAAGAAGAGAGTGGCGAAACGCAGCGGCTTGAGCATGGGATGGCCTCGCGGAACGTGCGGTTGGATTGCCAAATCAACCGACTTTTGCCGGACTTTGTTCCGCCGCTCGTTAACCTTTTCGCAGCACTTTCTTTCGGCGTTTCGGTCTGCAGTCGTGGGCTGATTTGGCGATGCCTCGGCGAACCTTGGAGCCGTATCCACGCACAGCGAGCGTCGGTCCAAAGCGATCGATAGCGTCGACACTGCGCGTGTGCGCTACAGAAATTCATGTTCTATATTAAAAAATATAATTTTATAACAGACACATAGGATCATAAGTTCATAATATTATTTAGGGTCAACTGGCCGTTTGGTCACGGTATAAGCTGTTGGGTCCTGAAGAAAATCAGGCCTCTCCTCTGGCTCCTGATCCGTCTCCTCTCGCTTCGCGTAGAGGGGTTGATGAACAAGAACCGAAACGACAGATCCACTTCATCCGGCTCCGCACCGACCATCCTCTGGCTTCGCAAGGATCTTCGGCTTGGTGATCACCATGCGTTGAAGGCTGCGGCCGATCGTGGTGTTCCGGTGGTGGCGCTTTACATTCGTGAGCCGGGCGAGGATCTAGGCCCGCTCGGTCCCGCGCAGAGCTGGTGGCTTCATCACTCGCTCGCGCGCTTCGACGAGGATTTGCAGAGGCTCGGAAACCGGCTGATCCTCCGCTCCGGCGAAGCAGGCAAAGTGATCGAAACGCTGATTGCGGAAACCGGGGCCGACACGGTCTATTGGAACAGGCGGTACGATCCCGCCGGAAGCGCGGCGGACACGCGCATCAAGGCGGCGCTGGAAAAAGCGGGCGTTGCCGTCCAGAGCTTTGCAGGCCAGCTCCTGCATGAACCCATGCGGATGAAGACCAAGAGCGGCACGCCATTCCGTGTATATGCGCCGTTCTGGCGTGCCTTTGAGGCGCAGGGCGAGCCGGATTTGCCGGTCGATGCTCCCTCCACCCTGCCCGCCCCCGCACATCTGCCCAAGAGCGAATCGCTTGATAACTGGGCTCTGCTGCCGACACAGCCGGACTGGGCCAGCGAATTCAGCGCGATCTGGACACCGGGCGAAGCCGGCGCACGCGACAGGCTGGAGCGTTTCGTCGAGGAACGCTTGAAGGATTACAGAGCGGGGCGCGAAACGCCGGCACGCGATGGTTCGTCCGGCCTTTCGCCGCATCTGGCGATGGGTGAGATTTCGCCTGCGACCGTCTGGCACGCGACCAACGGACTTTCCAGTCGCATCAAGAGCGACGAGATCGTCGCCTTCCGCCGAGAGATCGTCTGGCGTGAATATGCCTATCATCTGCTCGTCCATCACCCGGATTTGCCGCGCGTCAACATCAACCGCCGTTTCGACCGGCTCGACTGGCAGGGCGACGAGGACGATTTTCGCCGTTGGTGCCGAGGCGAAACCGGCTTTCCGATTGTCGATGCGGGCATGCGCCAGCTCTGGCGTCATGGCGCTATGCACAATCGTGTGCGGATGATCGCCGCATCCTTCCTCGTCAAGGATCTGCTGATCGACTGGCGCCGGGGAGAAGCTTGGTTCCGCCATACGCTGGTGGATGCCGATCCCGCCAACAATGGCGTGAACTGGCAATGGGTGGCCGGCTGCGGCGCGGATGCCGCTCCGTTTTTCCGGGTCTTCAACCCGATTCTGCAGGGCGAGAAATTCGATCCCAAGGGCATCTATGTCCGACGCTTCGTTCCCGAGGTCGCCAAGCTGCCAGACCGCTATATCCATCGCCCCTTCGAGGCGCCGGCCAGTGTGCTGGCCGAGGCCTGTATAACTCTCGGCAAGACCTACCCCAAGCCGCAGGTCGACCATGCCAAAGCGCGCGACCGTGCGCTTTCAGCCTATCGTTCCGTTAAGGATGCCGCATGAACGCGATTGTCTCCCTCGCCGCCCGCCGCGCCGCACAGCCTCTCGGCCGCCGCCTGAACGTGGCCGTGATTGGCTCCGGCATTTCCGGAAGCTCTGCCGCCTGGGCGCTGAACGGCGTGCATGATGTGACGCTGTTCGAGAAGGACAGCAGGCCAGGCGGTCACACCGCGACGGTAGATGTCGATTACGACGGACGCCAGATTGCCGTCGACACCGGTTTTATCGTCTATAACGAGGCGAACTACCCGAACCTCACCGCGCTTTTCGATCATCTCAAGGTCGCGACCCATCCGACCAGCATGAGTTTTTCGCTGTCGCTCGATCAGGGCGCTTTGGAATGGAAGGGCGGGCCGATTTCGGGCCTCTTCGCGCAGAAGCGCAATCTGGTGCGTCCGTCCTTTCTTTTGATGCTGAAGGAGATCCTGCGCTTCAACCGCATCTGCCTGACAGATCGCAGTGCTGGACGGCTCGATGCCATGTCGATCGGCGAATATCTGGATTGGCGAGGCTTTTCTCCCGGGTTCACCAACAATTATCTGATCCCGATGGCCGCTGCGATCTGGTCGGCGGCGCCCAGCCGGATGATGGAGTTTCCCGCCTGGCATTTCGTCCGCTTCTTCGAAAATCATCGGCTGATCTATTCCAGGCCGCATCCCTGGCGCACCGTGATCGGCGGAAGCCGTACCTATCTTCAGCGTCTTCTGGCGCCGCTCGAAGGTCACATCCGCCTCTCGGCTGGACTACGATCGGTGCGCCGGGACGAACAGGGCGTGCTCATCACCGATGCACAGGGCCATGCGCAGCATTTCGACAAGGTGATCTTCGCCACCCATAGCGATCAGGCTCTGGCGCTGCTGGAAGACCCGACCGAGACGGAGCGCGAGATCCTCTCGGCAGTACCCTACCAGGCGAACCGCGTGGTGCTGCATCGTGATCCGTCGCTGATGCCGCGCCGGGAAAAGGTCTGGGCCTCCTGGAACTATCTGCGTTCCAGCGGCGCGGATGGCGCACACCGGGTTGCGGTGAGCTACTGGATGAACAATCTGCAGCCGATCGATCCTGCCTGCCCGCTCTTCGTCACGCTCAATCCCGAGCGTGAGCCGGATCCGAAGCTGGTGTTCGGCGATTATGTCTACGACCATCCGCAATTCAGCGCGGCCTCGATGGCGGCGCAGAAGCGGCTGGAAACGATCCAGGGCGAGCATCATACCCACTTTGCCGGCGCCTGGACGGGATATGGCTTCCACGAGGACGGTCTATCGTCTGGCCTGGCCGCCGCCGAAGCGCTGGGCGCCGTCGTGCCCTGGCGCCGCTCCTCCAGCCTGGTTCAGGCCGCTGAATGAGCGCGCTGTCGCCAGAACGCGAAACAGGGCCGCCGGCAGTTCTCTATATCGGCGATGTCATGCACCAGCGCATGCGCCCGGTGGCGCGGCGCTTTTCCTACAGTGTGTTTTCGCTGGCGATCGATCTCGACCGGCTTGACGAGGCAAACAGGCTGACGCGGCTTTTCTCGGTCAACCGCTTCAACATCCTTGCGTTCCACGAGGCGGATCATCTGCCGAGTGCCGGGCCGGATCTCAGGGCGCGTTTCGATGCGCTGCTCACGTCCTCCGGCGTCTCAGAACGCGCCGCGCGTGTCGATCTCGTCTGCTATCCACGCATACTGGGCTGGGTCTTCAATCCGATCGCGGTCTATTACGCCTATGCGGCCGATGGCGCGCTGCTTGCGCTTGTTTATGAGGTGCGCAACACCTTCGGCGACCGGCATAGCTATGTCTGCCCTGTCATGAATGGTCAGGTCAGCGAGGCCGGCATCCGGCAGATGGCCGAAAAGCGCATGCATGTGTCGCCGTTTCTAGGCCCTGAAGGCATCTATCATTTTCGCATGAAGCTTCCCGAGGCGTCGCTGCACTGGCGGATTTTGGAGACGGATGGGGATGGCCCCATCCTTGCCGCGACATTTTCGGGGTCTCGCCGGGACCTTTCGGCCCGAACGATTGTTTCGCAACTGGCGCATATTCCGCATCTGACGCTTAAGGTTCTCGCCGCAATCCATTGGCAGGCTTTGAAAATCTGGATGTCGGGAATTAAATTTCATAAACGCCCCGCACCGCGCGAAGACGCCAGTGTCTGGTCCGGCGAAATGATGCGGGATAGGCAGATTTCTCGACATGCCTCCGTTGGCGGTTCGCCGGATTGCGGTTAATTTGTGTCGGCAGGCAATGATTGCTGAAGGGTGCTCGTCCATGACTGTAACAGACGCGTATCATGACTCGCGCGAAAAGACCGAGCGTCTTTCGCCTGAGAATATCGCCCGGTTCGTCCGGGGTCTTCCTGCTCGTGCGCAGATGGTTTTGCGCGGGCTGATCCACATGCAGGCCGGCTCGCTGACCCTGACGCTGCCCGACGGCCGCGCGGTGATGATCAACGGGCGGACGCCGGGACCGGCCGCGGAGGTTCGACTCCACAACTGGAACCTGCCGCAGCGCGCGCTGACGGGTGGAACGATCGCTGTGGCCGAGACCTATATGGACGGCGATTGGGATAGTCCCGATGTCGGCGCCTTTCTCGAACTCTTTCTGGTGAATGCCGAAGTCGGGCGGCATTTCCCCAATGGAGCGCGTGGCATGCTGCGCCTGATCGAGAAGCTGCGGCACTGGATGAACCGCAATACGAAATCCGGCTCCAGGCGAAATATTTCGGCCCATTACGATCTGGGCAACAGCTTCTACAGCCTGTGGCTCGATCCCTCGATGACCTATTCCTCGGCGCTTTACGCAACCGGCGCCACGGACCTGCAGTCCGCCCAGCGCGAAAAATACAAGGCGTTGGCCGAGGCTGCAGGGATTGGTCCGGGCGATCATGTGCTGGAGATCGGCTGCGGCTGGGGTGGCTTTGCCGAATATGCCGCCGGCGAAATCGGTTGCAAGGTGACCGGGCTGACGATCAGCCGCGAGCAACTGGCCTTCGCGCAGGCGCGCATGGAAAAAGCCGGCCTTACCGACAAGGTCTCGCTGAAGTTTCAGGACTATCGCGACGAGACCGGTGTCTATGACAAGATCGTCTCCATCGAAATGTTCGAGGCGGTTGGCGAGAAATATTGGCCCGCCTATTTCAGCCAGCTGAGCAAATGCCTGAAGCCAGGCGGGCGCGCCGGCATCCAGGTCATCACCATCAAGCCGGAAAGCTATCGCGAGTACCGCGCAAATCCGGACTTCATCCAGAAATATGTCTTCCCGGGTGGCATGCTGCCGACGCGCGAGCATCTTGTGGACGTGGCACAGGGCGCCGGCTTGAGTATGGTCGGCGACATGGGTTTCGGCTGGGACTATGCGCGAACCCTGGCCGAATGGCGCGAGCGCTTCCGCGCCGTCTGGGACCAGATCGAGCCGCTTGGCTTCGACACGCGCTTCAAGCGGTTGTGGGAGTTCTATCTGTATTATTGCGAGGCCGGTTTCCGCGCGCGCAACATCGATGTGCGACAGGTCATTTACGAGTGATATGAAAGCCTTGAAGAGTTTTTCTGATCTAATCTAGCAACAAAGTCTGGGTTGGCGCATCTGATCCGCGCTGCGATATCGCGCGTAAACGCGTGATGAGCCCATCGCCGGAAAAACGCCCATTGGGATTAAGGTCCCTGATCCTGTACGCGCTGCCTGCGGCTCCGCTCGCTGCGCTCGGCCTGCCGCTCTATGCGCTGGTCCCCACCTATTATGTCGAGACCATCGGTCTGCCGGTCGCGGCTGTCGGATGGGTGGTATTGATGATCCGTCTGGTGGACGCGGTGAGCGATCCGGTTGTCGGTCTTATCGCCGACCGGATCCGCCCGCGCGTCGGCCGCCGGCGCGGGCTTTTCCTTACTGGTCTGCCTGTTGCAGCCTTGGCCGCCGTCATGCTTTACTGGCCGCCTGCACATGCCGGCCTCGGTTGGCTCGGCCTTTGGGGCGGGTTGGTATCGGTCGGCTTCACGCTGGTGCAGGTTCCCTACTCGGCCTGGGGTGCTGAACTCGTTGGCGATTATCACGGACGCACGCGGCTTGCGGCCTGGCGCGAAAGCATCACCGTGGTCGGCACACTGATCGCCATTGCCCTACCCTTTGCCATCGGCTTCGACCGCAGTGGCTTGTCCGGCCTTGCCCTTTTGGGGCTGCTCACGGCCGGCCTGCTTCTGGTGACGGGGCTTGTGGCTGCCCGGGCCGTGCCGGAGCCACCGGTGCCCGAGCAAGGGCTGGTTTCACCCGCCGAAGGCATGCGCCTGCTCACGGAGAACCGGCCGTTTCGGCGGCTGATCCTGGCCTATTTCGTCAATGGTCTGGCCAATGGCATTCCCGCCACGCTCTTCCTGCTCTTCGTCTCGGCCCGCCTTGATCTGGAGAGCCTGCGCGGGCCGCTGCTCTTCTTCTATTTCCTCTCGGCCATGGCGGGCGTTCCCTTGGCAACCTTTGCGGCGCGGCATCTGGGCAAGCACCGGGCCTGGTGCTGCGGCATGCTGCTGGCCTGCGCGATCTTTGCCTTGGCGCCGCTTTTGCCGGAAGGTGCCGTCATCGGCTTCGGGCTGATCTGTCTCATTACGGGGCTGCTGCTTGGCTTCGATCTTGCGCTTCCGCCGGCCATCCAGGCCGATGTCATCGATGCGGACGGTGCAGGCCCCGGACGGGCAGGGCTCTACTTCGCCGCCTGGGGCTTGGCGACCAAGCTGTCTCTGGCGGCCGGTGCGGCCCTCACCTTTCCCCTGCTCGGTCTTTTCGGGTTCGACCCCACGCGTGGCAATGGCAATACGCCTGAAGCGCTGTTCGCACTCGCCGCGCTTTATGCTTGGGTTCCGGTCGCGCTGAAGCTTCTGGCGATCGCGCTGATGTGGCGCTTTCCGCTTGATGAGGCAGCCCACGACCGCTTGGTCAACAGGCGCCCGCCCCGTCTCTGAAACAGACATCGAGCGCGGGAAGGACGGGGAAGCCGCCGACCCGCTTTGCTACGCAACGTCCGGGTGTCAAACGTCGTCCGCCTGTTTCAGCGGCCGCTTCTTCCATCCGGTCACGCGATTGATGAGCGCGAAATAAAGGCCATAGGGCAGCAACTGGGCGACCTTCAGCCCGTAGGTGAACCGACGCGGAAAGGTGATCTCGAAGCCGCCTCGGCCAAGACCCTCGACGATTTCCTGTGCCGCCACCTCCGGCGTGACAAGAGCGGGCATTGGAAATTCGTTCTGCTTGGTGGCCGGCGTATCGACGAAACCGGGATTGATGACCTGCATGCGGATGCCGAGCTTGTCGAGATCGAAGCGCAAGCTCTCGGCCATATTGATCAACGCCGCCTTTGTGGCGCCATAGGCGGCGCTGGTCGGCAGGCCGCCATAGCCGGTAACGGAGGAGACGATCGCGATCTGCCCGCGTCCGGCCTGCTTCATGGCGGCAACAGCCGGCACCAGGCAATAGACAGTGCCATTCAAATTAACGGCGAAGGTCTTGTCGAAATCCTCCTGGCTCAAGCGTTCGCCATGGACGGGAATGAACACGCCGGCATTGAGCACAGCCAGCGCCGGCGGCCCGAGCCGAACACTGATCGCCTCCACCATCTTCGTCATGTCCTCGGCGTTGGTGACATCCCCGGCAAAAGCATGAATGCGCCCGGCACCTTCGGCGACAAGCGAACCCAGCTTCTCCTCGTCGCGCGCCGTGGCGGCAACGGAGAATCCAGCATGCGAGAGCTTGAGCGCGACCGCGCGGCCGATGCCAGAGCTGGCGCCGGTGACCCAGGCGCAGCCATTCTCGGGGCGGGCGGTGAAATCGGTCATATCTGGCGCTCCTTCCTGCTTCCATGCAGGACGATACGCAGGCATGAGCCTATCCGATCAGATCGCCGAGGAATTGACGCAAGGGGCCGGTAAACCGCAAGGGCGCATCGACAATCGCCATACCGATGCAGGGCGCATCATTTTCCGCGATCGGACGATGATCGACACTGTCGTCAGCCACCGAGATATCGCCGCGCTCGAAACGGCCGCGTCCGTCATGGAAAGCCCCGCCCAGCACAAGAGAAATCTCCAGGCCGTCATGCGTATGCGCAGGAATGGTGCGTCCCGGCCGAATCCAGAACAGGCTGACCTCGCACCCATCGATCTTGCCGATCATATGCTCCTTGAAGCCCGGCAGCTTGCGTCGCCAGGGAACCTCCTTCGAGCCGAAGCCGACAAAATCGCGCAGCACGGCCGGAAACAGCGGATCATCGGACATCATAGCCGGTGCGGGCTCGCAATGCGGCTGAGTCTGGCTCGCGAAGATGCGGGCAAGCGCGGCATCAGCGTCGTTCAGCGCCACCGGTGCGGCGGTCTCGATCATGTCGCCGCCGATCGCTTCGAACGCCGCCACCTTTCGCCGCTGCTGCGGACGCAGTTCCAGATGCGCCGACACGAGGACGTGCACGGGCTCCGGCAGCATGCCAGCGGCATATTGCGCCATCAAGGCATCGACCGTGTCCAGTTGAACACCCTTCATTTTTCCAAGACCTGCATCATGCCCCTTGAAGAAATTATCGTTCTCCTACGCAATGGGTCAATCAGTGGATCACCCAGGTTTTTTGGGGATCGTTGCGGTGGATTTTTACCTTTCTTCCCGTTTCGCAGGTAGAAATTTCCTTGAAAGCGCAACACCGGCGCGAGACATCAGGGAGCAGAGGCCAGATACCGTGCTTGCATGCGTATGTGTGCTGCCTATCTTCGGCCTCTCTGGCCACTCATCCGATCTTTGCAAAGGTTCATCGCCATGCCTGTTCTCGCTTCCGTTCTCGACGCCATCGGCAACACGCCTTTGATCCGGCTGAAGGGCGCATCCGAGGCAACCGGCTGCAACATTCTCGGCAAGGCCGAATTTCTCAATCCAGGACAGTCCGTCAAGGACCGCGCGGCGCTCTCCATCATCCGCGCCGCAGAGCGGGAGGGAAGCCTCCGGCCTGGCGGCGTCATCGTCGAGGGAACGGCCGGCAATACCGGGATCGGCCTCGCTCTGGTTGCCCAGGCGCTGGGCTACCGGACAGTGATCGTCATTCCCGAGACGCAAAGCCAGGAAAAGAAGGACGCCCTGAAGCTCCTCGGGGCCGAACTGGTCGAGGTGCCGGCAGTTCCCTATAAGAACCCCAATAATTACGTGAAACTGTCGGGTCGGCTGGCGGCGGAGCTTGCCAAGAGCGAACCGAACGGGGCCATCTGGGCCAACCAGTTCGACAATGTCGCCAACCGTCAGGCACATGTCGAAACCACTGCGCCCGAAATCTGGCGGGACACGGACGGCAAGGTCGACGGCTTCATCTGTGCGGTCGGCTCGGGCGGCACGCTGGCTGGCGTGGCAGAGGGGTTGTGCGGCTTCAATCCCAATATCAAGATCGGCCTTGCCGATCCGGAGGGCGCCTCGCTCTTTTCTTTTTATACCAGCGGTGAGCTCACATCCTCGGGCTCCTCGATCACGGAAGGCATCGGCCAAGGCCGGATCACCGCCAATCTCGAAGGCTTCACGCCGGACTTTTCCTATCAGATCACCGATGCCGAGGCGCTGCCGCTGGTCTTCGACCTGGTGGAACAGGAAGGCCTTTGCCTGGGCGGCTCGTCGGGCATCAACATCGCCGGTGCGATCCGCCTAGCGCGCGATCTCGGCCCCGGCCATACGATCGTGACCATCCTGTGCGACTACGGCAATCGCTACCAGTCCAAGCTGTTCAATCCTGCATTCCTGAAAAGCAAAGGCCTTCCGGTGCCTGGCTGGTTGACGAATGTGAAGGAAGTCTCCATTCCTTACGAGAATGCCGGATAAGCGATCGATCATCATGCCCACCACGCAGCCTCTCTTCCGCGACGACTTCTACCTCTCGACCGTGGAGGCCAAAGTAATCGACGTGGCGGAAGACGGGTCGCTCCTGCTTGACCAGACCTGCTTTTATGCGACCTCTGGCGGCCAGCCGGGCGATATCGGCTTTTTTGAGCGGACCGATGGCAGCCGTGTCGAGATCGTCGAGACACGGCATGGCGCGACGAAAGATATCATCCTTCACCGCCCGGCCGAGGGCGCCCCGGCGTTGAGTGTCGGCGAAATCATCACCGCGCATATCGACTGGCCGCGCCGCTACCGGCTGATGCGCATGCACACGGCCTGTCATCTCCTGTCCGTCGTCTGCCCGTTCCCGATCACCGGCGCCGCCGTGGGTGAGGACGAAAGCCGGGTCGATTTCGACATGAGCGAAGCGATCGACAGGCATGCCGTGACCGCGGATCTGATGCGCCTCGTGCGCGAGAACCATCCCGTGAGCCTCCGCTGGATCACCGATGCCGACCTGGCGGCCAATCCGGGGATCGTGAAAAGCAAGAATGTCCGCCCGCCCATGGGACTTGGCCGCGTGAGCCTGGTGGTGATCGGCGAGGATGCGTCCATCGACAGCCAGCCCTGCGGCGGCACGCATGTCTCCGAAACCCAGGAGGTGGGCGAGATCCACATTGCCCGCATCGAAAAGAAGGGCAAGGAAAACCGGAGATTTCGCATCCGCTTTGGCAAAGCGGAGCAGGCAGGCGCATAAAGTCATACGCTCTACACCGTCCGCCGCCAGTTTCACGCCATCCGCCCGCGATTCGGCTTAGCCTGTCCGGTTTCTTGTTTCATCCGATCAGAAAGACGCGCCGATGTCTGCAAGTTCCAGCCCTTCACAACCGGTGTGCCACGTCGTGTCCTTCGACTGGCTGCAAGCACGTCTGGAAACCCCTGGGATCAAGGTGGTGGATGCGTCCTGGTATCTGCCGGCGCACAAGCGCGATCCCAAGGCGGAATTTGCCGCAGGCCACATCCCCGGCGCGGTCTTCTTTGATCAGGACGCGATCAGCGATCCGACAAGCGGCCTTCCGCACACCCTTCCCGCCCCCGATGCCTTCGCGGCGGCCGTCGGCGCACTCGGTCTATCCGAAACCGATACGATCATCGTCTATGACGGACCCGGCTTTTTCAGTGCGCCGCGCGCCTGGTGGATGCTCAAGGTGATGGGTGCCCAATCCGTCTTCGTCCTTGATGGTGGTTTCGACGCCTGGAAGGCGGAGGGGCGCC
This sequence comes from Xaviernesmea oryzae, assembly GCF_900109605.1. GTDB lineage: Bacteria > Pseudomonadota > Alphaproteobacteria > Rhizobiales > Rhizobiaceae > Xaviernesmea > Xaviernesmea oryzae. Next base: position 266,281 of record NZ_FOAM01000002.1, on the reverse strand, counting down.
CGGTCACCGAGGCCTCGGCTGACGTGGCTCCCGCCGTTTTCACCCCGGCCTTCGACGCAAAGGCAGTGACCAGCCTGGATGAGATGCGCGCGATCGTTTCCTCAGCTGCGCGGCAGATTGCCGACGCGCGCAGTGCAGGCCGCTTTACCGGCGAAGAGCCGGAGCCGCGCGCGGGCATGCGTTCCGGCCATATGCCGGGTGCGCATAACCTGCCGATCGGCCAGTTGACCGAAGGCGGCAAGCTTAAATCTCCTGAGGGGTTGAGGCAGACGTTCTCCCAGGCCGGAATCGATCTCGGCAGTCCCGTCGTCACCTCCTGCGGCTCTGGCGTGACGGCTGCCGTCATCTCACTGGCTTTGAGCACGCTCGGCCATCGCGACCACACGCTTTACGACGGCTCCTGGGCCGAATGGGGCAGCCGAGACGACACGGATGTCGTGACGGGGAAGGAATGAAAGAGCCGATGACGATGACGAGCACGATCGAGCAAACCGCCGAAACACCGGTTCGCATCCAGGTGACGACGCTGACGATGACGGCGCCGCCGAAACAGAGCCTGCCGATGCCGGTGAATATCCAGACGGCGATCATGCGCGTGCCGGACATTCCGTTGCCTTTCTATCGCTTTCTCTATCTGCAGGTCGGCCGCCGCTGGCAGTGGGTGGAGCGGCTGAGGATGAGCGAGGACGAGCTGTCCACGCTTCTGCACGACGAACGCAATTGCGTCAGCGTGCTCTATGTCAATGGCGCGCCGGCCGGTTTCTTCGAAACGCGCAAGCTGGACGATGACACTGTGGAGCTCTCGCACTTTGGCTTGTTCGAACGGGCGCTCGGCCTTGGCCTCGGCAAATGGTTTCTGCTGCAGGCGCTTTATGCGACCTGGGCACTGAGCCCCAAGACCGTTACGGTCGAAACCAATACGCTCGACCATCCGCGCGCCCTGCAGCTCTACCAGCAATTCGGCTTTTCACCGGTGGCTACACGGGAGGCCGAGCAATGTCCGCTGAGCGAGGCGGAACTGCACGCCGTGGTCAACAGCTTCTGAACGCATAAGGCAGGGCATTCCGAGCCAAAAGCGGAGATGCTCTGCCGCGTCATTCACCGTCTGACGTGCGGCATCGGCGGCGGCTGTCGGAAACGGGTGGCTGGCGCCCCAAACGCATGCCAACGCTCCTTCGTCATCAACACCGAAGGAGACGTCAATGATCCGCTTTTGCCCCATGCCAACTGATCTTGCGGAGGCCTATCGGCGCGGCGCGGGTGATGCTTATGGCCTGAAACCCGAACGCCATCAGTCAGATGGCGACGGCATGCCTTGCCGGCATTGCCTTGACAACATAGAGGCGGGCAAGTCCTATATGACCCTGGCTTATAGGCCCTTTCGCACTCTTCATCCCTATGCGGAAACCGGGCCGATCTTCCTGCATGCGGACGCATGCCCTGCCTATCAGGGCGGCGCATCGCTGCCGCCGATCCTGACCAGCAGTCCAGATTATCTCGTCAAAGCCTATGGCGCGAATGAGCGCATCGTCTATGGCACGGGCGCGGTCACCGCCTCGGCAGAGATCGCAGCCAGAGCCGAGACCTTGCTCGCGCGCGACGATATTGCCTTTGTGGATATCCGCTCCGCGCGCAACAACTGCTTCCAATGCCGCATTGTGCGTGCTGAAGGCTGAAGCAGCTCGACCGGAGTCAGACCGTCCGGCTTTCCTCGGCATCGGCAAAGAGCAGGCGGCCCTGCTCCTTGATGATCTGCTGGCCCTTGCGCAGGGCCGCATCGGCGGCATCCTTTTCAGAGGTGAACAGATCGGCGCGGATGAAGCTGCGGGTCATCAAGCTGCCGTCCACCACCTTCTCGATGACGCCCGCCAGACGAAACTGGGCGCCCTCCTTCATCGGCCGGGCACGAATCGTCATGTCCTGTTCCTGAAGCGTGGCGCTGTCAGCCGGGGCCGTGTCGCTTTCCTGGCGGCTGCCGCCACCGAACAATCGAGAGAAAAAAGATGCCATAGCGTTTGTTTAGCCCTGCTTATGAAGCTTGTCAAAGGCCAGGCAGGACACCAAGCCCCGCCCTGCCGATGATCTTTTTGAGCGCCGCTCTGGCGTCTCATCTCGTCGCATAGCCGTTACGCTGCGTGCTTAACAAGGGCAATGTTCGACGTCACCAGGTGGAGCGGGACTCGAAAACGGAGAATTTTTTTCGCTGATGTGCAACGCGCGTTCAAAACCGTTGTTCGGCAGTGTTGCTGGGTTTGTCTTTCATGCGACGGAGCCTTCCTCAAGATCGGCGGCAAGCTTCGGCACCTGAGCAGCCGACGCCGCTGGTGCGCGCCGCCCGCAGGTCCATGATGGGCTTCGGGCGGCGCCGTCTCAACACCTTGAGCGGCGCGATCAGATGATCAGGCTGGCAAGAATATCGTTTTCGGTAATGTCCTGATAGCTCATGCCGGCCGCATCGAAGGACTGCTTGAGCGCCGCAAAATTTTCAGGCCTCTTCGTTTCGATGCCGATGAGGATCGAGCCGAAATTTCGCGCGGATTTCTTCAGATATTCGAAACGTGCAATATCATCCTCAGGGCCGAGAAGGTTGAGGAAATCCTTAAGTGCGCCAGGGCGCTGGGCTAAACGGAGGATAAAATATTTCTTCAGCCCCAGGTGCCGCATGGCGCGCTCTTTGACATCCGGCAAGCGCTCGAAGTCGAAATTGCCGCCGGAGACCACGGCAATCACGGTCTTCCCCTTCAGCCTTTCTGGCGGCAGGGCATCGAGCGCGGCGATGGCCAGCGCCCCGGCCGGCTCCAGCACGACGCCTTCCACATTCAGCATCTCGATGATCGTCACACAGACCGCATTTTCAGGCAGAAGCAGAACCTGATCGGCGGAAAACGGCTTCAGCCGCGCGAAATTCAGGTCGCCGATGCGGCCAACTGCGGCACCATCGACAAAATTGTCGACCTGATCGAGGGTCACGACGGCGCCGTTCTCCAGACTGCGCTTCAGGCTGGGGGCACCCTCCGGTTCGCAGAAGAGAAAGGTCTTCGACGGCAAATCCCGTGCGAAATACCCTGTGACGCCGGCCGAGAGCCCTCCGCCGCCGACTGGCATGAGCATCAGATCCGGCACGACGCCATCCGGCAGTTGCGCCTCGATTTCCGCAGCGATCGTCGCTTGACCCTCGATGATATCGGCATGATCGAAAGGCGGGACCATGACGGCACCGGTTTCCGCCGTGAAGGCTTGGGCTGCCTTGTAGCATTGGTCGAAGAAGTCGCCGAACAGCCGGATCGTGATGAAAGGTCCGCCGAACATGCGCGTCTTGTCAATCTTCTGCTGCGGCGTCGTGACCGGCATGAAAACGGTGCCCTCGACGCCAAAATGGCGGCAGATAAAGGCGAAACCCTGGGCATGGTTGCCGGCGGAGGCACAAACGAAGCGGCGTGCCTCGTTCTGTCCGCCGGCCAGCTGCTTGCGGAAGAAATTGAAGGCCCCGCGAATCTTGTAGGAGCGAACGGGCGAGAGATCCTCACGTTTCAGATAGACGGTCGCGCCGGTGCGCGCGCTCAGATGCTCGTTCAGCTGCAACGGCGTCGGCGCAAACAGGCTGCGTACCGCTTGCTCCGCTTCCCGCACGGCATCCTTGTCGCTCATATCCTCGCCATCCTCTCTTCGATCTGCGGCGGGCCGGGCGTGCGCTGGCGCTCATGCCAAGCGCGTGACAGGCATCCGCCCATGGCGCCATCGGCCGGCGCGAGCAGCAATGGTGCCCTGGCCTGCCCGCATCTGGCGCGGTGTAGAACCTTTCCTCCCTGATGAAAAGCCAAGGATGCCATCCTTTATCGGGTCATAATGGCTGACGCTTTCGGGCCGCCTCGACACTTTTTCGCCAGAGCCCGCATCGGCATCGGACCATCATTGACGATATTCGCCAATGCCCTGTTTTCGATCTTTCCATCGACCCTGCGCAAAACCGGGCGCCCCTTGCTTGACAAGCCGAAGGCGAAACCGAAAACTCATGTGAAATGAGGCTGTTGAAGACAAGCATGCTTTTGGGAGGAACGAGCGACATGGCGTTTGCCGAGAGAAGGAGAGACCGTCAGGCGGAACGCTGTTTTGTCCGGCTGGTTTCAGGCAGCGCGCTGGCGCTCAGCATGCTGGCACCGCAGATGGCTTGGGCGGGTCCTCTTGGCGATGCCGCCGCCAGTGCCGAGATTCAGGCAACCGAGGGTGACGCCGCCGGTGCCCGCGCCACGATTCAAACGGCAATCGGCGAGTTCTCCGCCAATCTGCCGCTGGCCATTGCCCGCGCCGCCTTTGTCAGCGGTGAGCCCTCGGGCTATGCCATGTACGACCCACGGCCCAACCATGATTTCGCGCAAGGGGAAAGCCTCATCTCCTATGTCGAACCCGTCGGCCTCAGCTGGGTCAGCTCACCGCAGGCCGGGAAGCTCGAAACCCATTTCACCGTCGATTTCGACATTCTGGATCCACAGGGCAAGGTTCTCGCCGGCCAGAAAGCCTTTGGCGATTTTCGCTTCGTCAGCTTCCAGCGCAACCAGGAAATCTATGCGACGCTGACAATCGACGTGGCGGGCGCACCAGCTGGCGATTATGTGCTGCGCTTCCGCTTCAACGATGCCAATAGCGACAAGACCGCGATTATCGAGCAGCCCTTTTCCATCACGGCAACTGCGGAGCCAGCCTTGTCCCCGCCACCTCAAGCCCCCACACCCGAAACGACTACAACGCCAACACAACCGTGAGATAAATCTACGATATCGTGAAGTAATATCTGTGAGTACTCACCAATTAGAAAGGAAAATAATTTTCCAACTGCGGCATATTGCAATTCTATTCGCCGATGAGTGAGATCCAGCCTGTAAGACTGTCGAGCGCAAGCAAGACAACCGCCGCTCTGAAGATCCAAAATAGAACGACGCTAGCCGTGTGCCCGAGACGCTTCCGCAAGTATTTATAAATCCAAGCAAAGGCTGCGTTCGTCCGGTCGATGAACGCTAATAATGTTGACTGTTTGCGCTTCTCAAGCTTCTCAGCAAGAACACGCTGCTGCTCTTGGCGGCGCAGTTCCGCTCGCGCTGCGATCCGCGCGTCAATCTTGGCCTTCTTGGTCTGCGCGCGCTTCTCCTCGTAAAAGATCCGGTCTCTGCCACGGACGTTTTCTGCCCGATTGATATCGAGTTCCCACGCATGGTCATAAGCAGCTCTGAGTTCATTTTCTTCCAGACCGGGGTCGCAGTAATAATGCTCGAACATCTTCATGTTGAAGTCGAGCACGTCACGCCGAACATGCCGGCGATCCTCGCCCCACTGATAATGGAAAATGCGCTTAACGGCTTCGTAACTTGGAAAGTAATGAAGGCTCTTATTGTCGCTATGGGCCTGCAGAAATTCGTCTAATGCGCTGCGAATTGTTGCCTTGGACACCGCGTCCGCAGTCAAGCACGATATCGGGCGGAAAGTCGCCGTCAGCGGAATGGGAGACACACTGAAGAGGATGTGCGCATTTGGCCTATGGGTTTTAATTAAGGAATATATTTTTTCTAGGTTATGGAGGGTTTCTGAATGCGTGGCTGTTCGAAATTTATGGCGCTGGGGATCGTAAGCATCTGCAGGAACGGCGCGCCAGAAAACCTCGCCAGTCGGCTCATCGTACCATAGCTCAGACAGGCCGAGCGTGATGATGAATAGATCGGCCGCATCAAAAAGAGCTTTCGTCGTGAGACGAACCCCCTCTTCCTGCTCGAAATCCTCTGCTTTTTTACCATGCCATACGGATGCCTGAGGCGCCACGTTCTCCCATGCCCACAAGAACTGCTGGAGTATGGCATGGGTGTTCACCATACCATCGCCGATCTTTGTTACATAGGCATCGTTATTTCCACGATTTAGAACGTTATATCCGCGGCCATGAAGGTAATTACTTATATTCGACGCGAAACATGATCCAAATGCAACAATAGCGGTGTCTTTACTGACAAATCGGCTGCTCGGGATCCACCCCTTCATCAGATATTCCGAAAGCGCGGTAGGACCTCGAAGAGAGTCGTCGGTCGGGTGAAAATTCGTATTTTCGCCCCGAAAAAAGCTGCGTGACGTCCGGCGCGTTTCGCCGTCCTGCTGAAATGCGAATGTCGACATCCGTCCCCCCGACGACATCTACGGAAAAGTTCAGAAATGCTACCCTTGCACGAACCTCATGTCTACGTCACCAAATAGCTATATTCATCTAATTTCTAAATATCTAACCTGAAGTAGATTTAAAATACTTCTGATTGTTTCGTCATTGCAACACACCTCTGAACCCTATCAAGCATCGGCATGTCCCGATGACCGGGCGATCGTTATGGAATCCAGCATTGCGACGATGTCGGCCTCGGCTGCAGCAAGGGCCGCTTCGTCGCGCGCGCGAATGACGAGTTCGGTGGAAAAAGCCTGTCCATCGAATTTCGGATAGGAGCCGATGCTCGTCTCGGGATGGCGCTTTTGCACCTCGCCGAGGGGACCGCCGATATCGCCTTCGCCATAGGGCGAGCGCACCGAGCGGGACAGAACCTTGGCGCCGGTTTCGAGCTGCGGCAGGACGGCATTCAGCATCGCCTGGAACACCTGCGGCACGCCTGCCATGACATAGACATTGCCGATGATGAAGCCTGGCGCGGTGGAAACGGAATTGGGAATATGGCGCGCGCCGATCGGCATGCGGGCCATCCGCCGCCGTGCTTCCGTGAATTCCATTTCGCGGCGCTTGTACATGTCGCCCAGCAGCGTCATCGCATCCGGGTCGTGCACGCATTCGACACCGAACGCGCGAGACACCGCATCGGCCGTGATGTCGTCGTGAGTCGGACCGATGCCGCCGGATGTGAAGACATAACGGTGAGCGCCGCGCAGAGCATTGAGCGCCGCGACAATCGCCTCCTCCTCGTCGGGCACGATCCGCACCTCCTTCAGATCGATGCCGGCCAGAGTTAGGACCTCGGCCAGATGACCGATATTCTTATCCTTTGTGCGGCCGGACAGAAGTTCATCGCCAATCGCGAGCATGGCAGCGGTAACGGTGGAAGGCAGGGTCATGATGTGGCCTCGGTCGAAAATCGTGATCGTTCAGTACCTGGACGTCACTGTCAAATTTCCTTGAACGGTCTGTGCTCTTGTCGAGCAGTGGCCGGCTGCGGCGCCGCTGCTATGTCTAGCAACGGCGCGCGCCCGCGTGAGAGCAAAAGGAGATGACGATGGCGAAGGTTTTGGTACTCTATTATTCGTCTTATGGACATATTGAAGCAATGGCGAAAGCCGTCGCGGAAGGTGCCCGCTCAGCCGGCGCCGAGGTGGATATCAAGCGCGTTCCCGAACTCGTGCCGGAAGATGTTGCAAGAGCCAGCCATTTCAAGCTGGATCAAGACGCTCCGATCGCCAAGCCGGATGAACTGGCAAATTATGACGCCATCATCTTCGGCTGCGGCACGCGCTATGGCACGATGGCCTCTCAGATGCGCAACTTCATCGACCAGACGGGTGGCCTTTGGGCGTCCGGCGCGCTGGTCGGCAAGGTTGGCTCCGCCTTCACATCCTCTGCCACGCAGCACGGCGGTCAGGAATCGACGCTGCTCGGCTTCATCCCCACGCTGCTGCATCACGGCATGGTTGTCGTCGGCCTGCCCTACGCTTTCCAAGGCCAGATGGGCCTCGAAGAGATCAAGGGCGGCTCGCCCTATGGCGCTTCGACGATTACCGGTGGCGATGGCGCACGCATGCCGTCCGAGATCGAACTGGACGGTGCCCGCTTCCAGGGCGGGCATGTGGCTAAGATCGCTGCCAAGCTTTCAGCCTGATCCGGTGGGCTGAAGCGCAGGCCCATGGCTAAGACGGCGCTTCAGCCCCCCCCCGTTCAGCGCCATCGCGAAGTGGGTCCTCGGGAACGAAGGGCCCGCTTTTGCGTTTTGATCCAAGGCTCACGAGGCCGTGCTCAAGGTGACATATACCATGACATCGGCATTGGTTGGCTAGACGAGCGCAGTGCAGGTGCTAGAAGGAAAAGATCGAATGACACGCATCGTTTACGAGATCGTCGAACATGACGAAGGCTGGGCCTACAAGCTTGGCGATGTGTTTTCAGAGACCTTTTCGACGCATGACAAGGCATTGCAGGCCGCGCGCACGGCGGCTGCCGAACAGCAGGTCGGCGGCGACGATGAGGAGATCAGCTTCCAGGATGCGCGCGGTCGTTGGCATTATGAACATGCCGAGGGCGGTGACCGTCCCGAGGTGGTGGTGGACGACCGCTCGAACGCCTGAGCAGGTCACTCGCTTCGCTCGATCCGGTCGGCAATATGGATCAGACCGGTCGAGCGGAACCAGGCATCGATGCGCGCTTGAACGGCCGTCTTGGCCTGGTCGAGACAGGTCGCGCATTCGAAGTCACAATATTCTCCGCCATCGCATTGAACGATCCGCCAACGCCATTGTCGTTTGCTGTCGACCCGGATGATCTGCGCCATCAATTGTTCGCCGAGCATGGCGCAGAGAGATTGATTGGGCAGAGGCCGCCATTCCAAGGGCACGGCCGCTTTCGCCGCGTCGGCAAGGGAGTTCTCACGGTCTGGGCTCATCATCGCCCTGCGCCGCATCCGCGCCGGATTGCCGTAAGCAAGGCTTCAAAGAACGCGCTTCGTCTTGTCGTGGCAGCTGCCCTTTGGACCTTCTCGCTCATCCCGCTCACTTCCACGCCTCTCCGCCGCCACCTGATTGCGGCTCGGATTTCTACAATCAAAATGATTGTGTGATGATTGTCCGTCCATCACATCAGTGCCTTATGGTAAACGACATCGATATCGCGCACGTTGATCTTGCGTCGACACGAACCCGATTGGGCGCCTCCGGTCTTCTCGACAATTTCAAGACAATTTTAAGCAGAAAATTCGTTCGGCGTTTGACATGACGTCGGCCGCTCGGCGGATATGCTTGAGCGCTGTCCTGCCATTTGGTTGACATATCCATCGGCATCGTGATGCCCGGAATAACGTGCTCAGACGTGGTCGCAAGGGCGTGAGGCGAACCTGATTTGCACAACACAAATCGCGTTGAGCAGCCCTTCCATCGGACGGCAGGCTAAGTTATTGAAGCCTTTGAATGCGGACGTGGCGAAACTGGTAGACGCAAGGGACTTAAAATCCCTCACCTCAGGGTATACGGGTTCGACCCCCGTCGTCCGCACCAGACGGCCTCTGGATCGTCGGCGTGAGCTTGGCTGAAAAAGCCTTGAACAAGGTCCGTCAAACGAATCGCACCTGCTTGAAACTGGCTTGAGATTGCCGCAAAACCGGTGGCTTGCGCGAGGCGCTTCCGCCATGCGGGAATGACTGCGCGCACGCTGTTTTCGCCGATCTACCTGTTTTGCCGATTTCTGGAGCCCCGTCATGTCCCTGCCCGAAAAAGCCTTTCCCGTGTCGTGGGACCAGTTTCATCGTGACGCCCGTGCATTGGCATGGCGGCTGTCGGGCCTGAAGCGGGATTTTCGCGCGATTGTCTGCATTACGCGCGGCGGCTTGGTGCCGGCGGCGATCATTTCGCGCGAGCTCAACATCCGCCTGATCGAGACGGTCTGCATCGCCTCCTATCATGATTACGCCAACCAGGGCGAGATGATGATGCTGAAGGGCATTACCGAAGCGCTGATGTCGGAAGACGGCGACGGCGTGTTGGTGGTCGACGATCTGACCGATACCGGCAAGACGGCAAGGGAGGTGCGCAACCTTCTGCCCAAGGCTCACTTTGCCTGCGTTTATGCCAAGCCGCAGGGCGTGCCGATGATCGATACCTTCGTCACGGAGGTGAGTCAGGACACATGGATCTATTTCCCCTGGGATATGGGCTTTACCTATCAGGAGCCGATTGCCAAGGGGCATATGGGCTGAGCCCGCCAGACGGGCGTGTGGAAGAGCGCGTAGCGATCGCAGCACGGCAATCTGGCGCCTCTTGGCTTGAGCCAACCGCCCCGTTGACTGCCCCCTGCTCCACATGAAGGCGATGCGCGCCTTCTTGTGGATGAAAATCTTTGGCGACAACGACATCTTATCCCCAAGAATTCGGGGAACAATCTGGCCTGAAGCGCAACACCGCCCCCAAGTCTCTGATTTTCTTGATTCTGTCATGAGCCGGCTTATCCACAAGATGTAGATGGGCAGTGGACGATAACACGCAAACCCTTGACGCTTGGGCCTGACTCACAGTTAATCAATTTCATGCAGGCATGACGCCCGCACGCTTTGACAAGCGGGGTCCGCGCCCTGTGCCGGCTCGCCTGAAGCCTCACCTTTTGCACCAACCGGAGCCGCTGCCTGCAAAGGCTGCCGTGAACCATGTCGCCGTTAAAAATTCTCATCCTCCGGAACAAATGCGAAATCAGGTTTGTTACCATATCTAGTAGGCAGACAGGCTAGACTACACTATATATGATGCGATTAAGCATCCTTACGATGATCGCCCCTGGCCGCATACGCGTGGCCGGACGGAGCACCTGTGCTTTCAGGCACGAGTTTAATTTCGACGGACAGTCGCAGCATCCGCTCTCCCTAGGGAGCCAGGGTGCAAAGGGACACGAGGACCTACAGCCATGAAGATCGAACGCCGTTTCACCAAGGCCGGGCAGTCGGCCTATGCAGAGATCGCCTTCCGCAAGGCGATCAGCGAAATCCGCAATCCGGATGGGTCCATCGTGTTCCGGCTGGCCGACATCGACGTGCCTGAGCAGTTCAGCCAGGTCGCGGCCGACATTCTCGCGCAGAAATATTTCCGCAAGGCCGGCGTTCCGGCACGGCTGAAGAAAGTCGAGGAGAACGACGTTCCTTCCTTCCTCTGGCGCTCCGTGGCCGATGAAAAGGCGTTGAAGGCGCTGCCGGAAGAGGCGCGATACGGTTCGGAAACCGATGCGCGGCAGGTCTTCGATCGCCTGGCCGGCACCTGGACCTATTGGGGCTGGAAGGGCGGCTATTTCGCCACCGAGGAAGACGCCAGCGCGTTTCGCGACGAGCTTGCCTATATGCTGGCCACCCAGCGCGCTGCGCCGAATTCGCCGCAATGGTTCAACACGGGGCTTTATTGGGCCTATGGCATCGATGGCCCTGGCCAGGGCCATTTCTATGTCGATCCCTTCACCGGCACGCTGACGCGCTCGGCCTCGGCCTATGAGCACCCGCAGCCGCATGCCTGCTTCATTCAGTCGGTGCAGGACGACCTCGTCAATGAGGGCGGCATCATGGATCTGTGGGTGCGCGAGGCGCGCCTGTTCAAATATGGCTCGGGCACGGGCTCCAACTTCAGCCATCTGCGCGGCGAAGGCGAGAAGCTTTCGGGCGGCGGCAAGTCGTCCGGCCTGATGAGCTTCCTGAAGATCGGCGACCGGGCGGCCGGTGCCATCAAGTCGGGCGGCACCACGCGCCGCGCGGCCAAGATGGTCGTGGTCGATATCGACCATCCCGATATCGAGGCCTATATCAACTGGAAGGTCAAGGAAGAGCAGAAGGTGGCGGCGCTCGTCACTGGCTCCAAGATCGTCTCCAAGCACCTGAAGTCGATCATGAAGGCCTGCATCAATTGCGAGGGCGATGGCGACGATTGCTTCGATCCGGCCAAGAACCCGGCGCTGAAGCGCGAGATCCGCGCGGCCAAGAAAGCCTCGGTTCCGGAAAACTACGTCAAGCGCGTGATCCAGTTCGCCCAGCAGGGCTATAAGGATCTCGAATTCAAGACCTATGACACCGATTGGGACTCGGAAGCCTATCTCACCGTTTCCGGCCAGAACTCCAACAATTCCGTCTCGCTGAAGGACGACTTCCTGCGCGCGGTGGAAAGCGACGGCAGCTGGAACCTGACGGCGCGCAAGGACGGCCGCGTGGTCAAGACGCTGAGGGCGCGCGAGCTGTGGGAACAGATTTCCTACGCCGCCTGGGCTTCGGCCGATCCGGGCCTGCACTTCAACACCACCATGAACGACTGGCACACCTGCCCGGCGGCCGGCCCGATCCGTGCCTCCAATCCGTGCTCGGAATATATGTTCCTGGATGATACGGCCTGCAATCTGGCGTCGCTGAACCTCATACAGTTCAAGGATGCCGCGACCAAGCGCATCAACATCGCCGATTACGAACATGCCGTGCGTCTCTGGACCGTCGTGCTCGAAGTCTCGGTGATGATGGCGCAGTTCCCCTCCAAGGAAATTGCCCAGCTCTCCTACGAATACCGCACGCTCGGCCTCGGCTATGCCAATATCGGCGGCCTCCTGATGTCCTCGGGCATTCCCTATGACTCGACCGAGGGCCGGGCGATTGCCGGCGCGCTGACGGCGATCATGACCGGTGTGTCCTACGCCACCTCGGCAGAGATGGCCGGCGAACTCGGCCCCTTCCCCGGCTTTGCCCCGAACCGCGAGAACATGCTGCGCGTGATGCGTAACCATGCCCGCGCCGCCCGCGGCGAGAGCAAGGGCTACGAGGGCCTGAGCGTCGATCCCGTGGCACTGATCCATGGCGATTGCCCGGATCAGGATCTGATCGCGCACGCTGTGGCCGCCTGGGACAAGGCCGTCTCGCTCGGCGAGCAGAACGGCTATCGCAATGCCCAGACGACCGTGATCGCGCCGACCGGCACGATCGGCCTTGTCATGGATTGCGACACCACCGGCATCGAGCCCGATTTCGCACTGGTGAAGTTCAAGAAACTGGCCGGCGGCGGCTATTTCAAGATCATCAACCGCGCCGTGCCGGAAGCCTTGCGCACGCTCGGCTATTCGGAAAGCCAGCTGGCCGAGATCGAGGCCTATGCCGTCGGCCATGGCAACATCAACCAGGCGCCGGCGATCAACCCCTCGACGCTGCGCGCCAAGGGCTTCACCGACGAGAAGATCGAGGCGATCAACGCCGCGACCAAGGCTGCTTTCGACATCAAGTTCGTCTTCAACCAGTGGACGCTCGGCGCCGACTTCCTGAAGACCACGCTGAAGGTGTCCGACGAGCAATTGGCCGATGTCAGCTTCAACCTGCTCGACCATATCGGCTTCTCGAAGAAGGACATCGAGGCCGCCAATATCCATGTGTGCGGCGCGATGACGCTGGAAGGCGCCCCCTTCCTGAAGGCCGAGCACCTTTCGGTGTTCGACTGCGCCAATCCCTGTGGCAAGATCGGCAAGCGCTATCTCTCGGTGGAAAGCCACATCCGCATGATGGCGGCGGCCCAGCCCTTCATCTCCGGCGCGATCTCCAAGACGATCAACATGCCGAACGAGGCGACGGTCGAGGATTGCGGCAAGGCCTACATGCTCTCCTGGAAGCTGGCGCTGAAGGCCAATGCGCTCTATCGCGATGGCTCCAAGCTGTCCCAGCCGCTCAACGCCTCACTGATCGAGGATGAGGACGACGAGGATGCGCTGGAGGAGCTGCTCCAACTGCCAGCCGCCGCCCAGGCTGTCACGGTGACGGAGAAGATCATCGAGCGCGTGGTCGAGCGCGTTATCCGCAGCCAGGAAAAGCTGCCGTCGCGCCGGAAGGGTTACACCCAGAAGGCCAAGATCGGCGGCCACACGATCTTCCTGCGCACGGGCGAATATGATGACGGCCGGCTTGGCGAAATCTTCCTCGACATGAACAAGGAAGGTTCGGCGCTGCGCGCCTTCATCAACAACTTCGCCATCTCCGTCTCGCTCGGCCTGCAATATGGCGTGCCGCTCGAAGAATATGTCGATGCCTTCACCTTCACCAAGTTCGAGCCGGCGGGCATGGTGACCGGCAATGACGCGATCAAGAACGCCACCTCGATCCTCGACTATGTCTTCCGCGAGCTGGCGATCTCCTATCTCGGCCGTCATGACCTCGCACATGTCGACACCTCCGACTTCTCCGCCACCGCGCTCGGCCGTGGTGTTTCGGAAGGCAAGGCGGATGTCGTCTCCAAGGGCCTGACGCGGGGCTACAAGCCGACGCTGGTGTCCACTGCCTCGGCCGCCGGCAGCGAGCCGCGCGGTGCCGCGGCCAGTGCTCCCGCCAAGGCCAGCGCCACGGTGACGGCGATTACCGGCAACACCGTGCGCAAGCTCGAAACCGTCGGCGCCATCGCCACCTCGGAGGTCGTCGCCTTCAAGCGCGACTATGAGGAGCGTGCCAAGGAACTGGCCGAAGAGATCGCCGAGGACGAGACGGAAACCCTGACGGCCCTCTTCACCGAGCAGGCGGCCGCCGAGGCGACCAACGCGAAGGCTGACGCCAAAAAGGTGGAAAACGAACGGCGCATGCGCTCGATCGCCCAGGGCTATACCGGCAATATGTGCTCGGAGTGCCAGAACTTCACCATGGTGCGAAACGGCACCTGCGAGAAGTGCGACACCTGCGGGGCGACCAGCGGCTGCAGCTGATAGGGGCGGTGTCGCCGGGTCTTTTTCAGCCGGCGACCTGCCTCCACCAGCCGGTTCAGGGGCTCTTTTGCAGCACCGTAGCAACCGCTTCAAGCATAGGCATCCGGACGCGTCCTGCGTCCGGATGTTTCACGTTCGAAGCATCAGGCTGAACTTCACGGTGATTTTCGCCACTCCAACAGGCGCGTATCGTCCTTTCGTCGGTGATCAATGACATGGCGAAGCGCCCAAGCCGCCTGCTTCATCCATTCCAGAAACTCTGCTCATGATCGCCATCACAGCTGCCGAGACAGATCGGGATTACGGGGCCGCCGAAGCGCTGCTTGGGCATTTCGCCGCCTGGGATGCGGCACAGGGCGGCGCGCAGGGGCTGGACCCTGCGCTGGTGCTCAGCCTCTTCCACGCCGATGAACATGCCAGCGCGCTCAAGCAAAAATTCAACAACATGTCGGCCACGCTGCTTTTGGCGTATGACGATGACGCCCTGCTCGGCTGCCTCGGCATCGCTCCTTTCGATGAGCATCGCATGGAGCTGCACAGCGTCTACGTCGATCCAGCGGGGCGTGGACAAGGGATTGGCCGGCGTCTGCTTGCATCGGCGCTAACCTTTGCTGAGCAACACCGGCAAACGGCGGTCCTGGTTCAGACGACGGTCTACATGCACGCCGCCCTCACCCTCTATCAATCCACGGGCTTCCGACGGGTGTCGCCATTTCGCGATATTCCCAAGGCGGTAAAGGCGACCGAGCGCTTCTTCATTCGAAAGTTCTAGCGAAAGCCTTTTGCAAGGCGCGCATGCGACAGGCCGATACCCGCGATCCTGATGGATCGACGATCAAGCCGGATCTTTTATAGCAATCCAATCGGGTGTTTCTGTATCGAGGGACTTATCTTGGTGAGCGCGCTGGGATTCGAACCCAGGACCTACTGATTAAAAGTCAGTTGCTCTACCGACTGAGCTACGCGCTCCCGATGCAGGTGGCCGCTGAGCGGCGCCGGGGCATGGGCGGTTCATATGCACGGGGGGCTGGCGGGGGTCAAGCCCGTGACGGGGCATTTTTGTTGGTAAGCCTGAAAAGCGCACTGGCCGGCGCCGCAGACGGCGTCGCTCGACCGGATCGAGACGTCGTTTTCTTGCAGCGGCAGCCTCTGGCCGTGTGTTGCGGCTGCGCTAAATCAGGCAGAAGAATGTTATCAGGAGAAAGATCGATGCAGCTGCCGCGTCTCACCTTGCTTACTGCCGCTCTTGCCGTCGTTGCGC
Source organism: Xaviernesmea oryzae (assembly GCF_900109605.1). Lineage (GTDB taxonomy): Bacteria > Pseudomonadota > Alphaproteobacteria > Rhizobiales > Rhizobiaceae > Xaviernesmea > Xaviernesmea oryzae. The sequence continues at coordinate 250,601 of NZ_FOAM01000002.1, read as the reverse complement.
TGCCCTTTGCCATACCGTCATCAGCCAAGGCCGCGGACCCCGTCGGCTATGTCGAGCCGGTGCCCTACAAGCATGTCGTGCGCCACAAGGCTTATCGCCATCACGCGGTCCGTCACCACCATCGCCATCATCCCCGGCGCATCGTCGTGGCGCAATGGACCGGACTGGAATGCGGTCTTCTGAAGGTGACGGACTGGCAGGGAACGCGCTTCGTCAAGGTCTGCCATCCGCCCGTGTTCTAAAGGCATGCAGTGTAGCCTGTCGTGCGAAAGCGGCGGGCGCTCTATACGCAGCGGACCGGCAATGCAGGATCCGCCCCTCGCCTTCTGCAGCCTAACGCAGCGGATCGCCACCCAATAGCTATAGCGAAACAGCGCCGGTCGAACTCTGCCCGTCGAAGCCCGTTCGGCAGATCATGGTCTGCTCGCCCGACTGCAGCACCCGCAAGATGGGCATCTTGCTCGCCGGTATCCTGCCTTGATCAAACGCAGGATGCCGGAACAGCGAAAATCACTGCATATGTCTCTTCATGGATTCCGATCGAGGGGCGGATGCGGTAGGGCTGTCTCTTGACAGGCGCGCAGATGCTGCGCTTGACGTCCGGATCCAAGGAGGAGCGACATGGCCAACGACAACGAGCCCGACCTGGAATATTCGGAGCTGGCGGGGGAATTCACCGAGGATGGGCTGACGGTGCTGGTGGATATTTCCCGGCCGGCCGGCACGCAGCTTGACTGGCGGCTGGCCGTCGTCACGCCGGATGACGACGTGACCGAATGGGACGAACCGTTCCCGACGGATCGGGAGGCGTTCGACGAATTTCTCGCCACGGTTCAGCGCGACGGCATCAAGTCTTTCTTCCTGGATGGTGACGTGCCGACCCTGCAGTAGATCCTAGCGCGAAAGCGAGACGATTTCGCGGTCCATGCCGATCGCAGGCGAAAAGGAACGGCGCGGCACCAGAGCCAGCGTGCAGACAAGCGCCGTCAGGCAGATGATGAAAATCAGCCCTGCGGGCATCGAGATCTGCTTCATTCCATCCTCCACTACACAGCGCCTCCGGCCGATGGCTCGGCGTGGCTTTCTGCCCCGCTGAGCGCTGGCACATCGGTCTCGCCCGCCAACACCGTTAACAGATCGATCCCGTCACCTGCCTGTCATGCTCCGCAAAGGGCGAATCATCAAAGACTCGTGAGTCCAATGAAACATCTTTCGGTTCGGCGCATTTATAACCAAATAGTAAATGACGCCAAGCGCGGAAACGGGAATCTTAAGGGAAAACGGCGATGTATCGGTTCATGATGAAAGAGCTGATCGTAATCATGATAGCGCTGACTGCAGTCTCCGGCCTGACATTCGCCATGCTGGCCGCCATTGCCTGATCGCGGCTGCGAGCAGACCGAAATGCGGAACGCCAGCCATCACCCGAAAACACAGCAACACAACGCCATTTACGAGTTCAAAGCGGCCTATCGGCACGCAAGCAAAATCAGCCAGAAAATGACGTGCGTTAGCACCGCATCGCTTACAGAACGAGATAGCCGATAACGGCCGCAATCGGCACCGGAATTCCCACCAGCCAGATCAGCAATTCCCGGATCATGAACGAGCGATATTGCGTGTCTGCTGCCTCGCGGCGCGGGTTGGGAATGGGCATGGCGGGCTCCAGGGTTTCGTCTGCGGGCAGCGGTCTTTCCGGCAAGATGATGATACAAAGGTCGGTACACCGACCGCGAAACAACGTGTGCACCCGGCTTTCGTTCCGCTTCGAGCGGGCAGCGAAACCCGCGAGATCTAGCAGTCGCGCTCGGACATGGGCGTCATAGAAGCGTCACGGCGCCCGACGAAACTTTATGCTGCCCGGCCTGTTCGGCGTCCTATGGATGCAATTCTGGCGGATCTCCTTCCCAATGCGCACCTTCCCTATCCCGTCATGATTGCCCGCTTCTGCGGTGCCATCATCTCCGGGGCGCTGATTGGCTATGAGCGACAAGCGCGCAACAAGGCGGCCGGCCTGCGCACGCATATCCTGGTGTCGCTTGCAGCCTGTGTTTTCGCCGTCATTTCCGTGGAAAGCATTCACCTGGAAGATTTTGGCCGGGAGCAAGTGCGCATCGACCCTATGCGCGTTGTCGAGGCGGTGACCAGCGGCGTCGCCTTTCTGGCAGCCGGCACGATTGTCATGGCGCGTGGACGTGTTCACGGCGTGACGACGGGCGCAAGCATGTGGCTGGCGGCCGCCATTGGCCTAGCCATAGGGTTCGGCTATTGGCCGGTCGCCCTGTTCTCAATGGCCGCCTGTCTGCTGACCCTGACGGCCATCTATCAGCTTGAACGCCGGCACAGGATGAAGCGCCATGTGCCTGACGAGGAAGCCGAAGCGCCCGATCATGGAAGGCCTCAGGCCGCGGATCTCGCTGATGGCGTGAAGGCCCTGAAGCAATTGCCACCGTCCACTGCTCAACCCTCCTGAAATACCCTGCGGCACGTCTGCATCGATTTCAGTCTCTTCTGGCGGAGCCAATCATCATAGATTTGGAAGACAAAGAAAAAGGCGCATCTGAACGCGCCTTTCAAAATCCATGGATCAAGTCCCGAAGGACAAGATTACCTTAATGCTGGGTCTCGCCCTTGTCGGTCCGGCCCGTCGGCGTGGTGCTGTTGGTGACGGAGACGGGGTCGCTCGCCGGGAAGGTGTCTTCAAGGCCCTTCTGCAGTTCGTCTCCCGACGTCTTTGCCTGCATCTGTTCCTTGCGCAGCGATTCGACGGCAGGCGACGCCTTCGGGCTGTTCTGGTCGACATTTGCCATGATCTTCACTCCCTGTTTATCGGCGTTCAGGGAGAAGAATGGCGGGGCCGCTGCTTTGTTCCCAGGAGGCCGTCATTCGAGTCTTTCCACTGCCCTGCACATCCCACCATCACGGTTAGGTTTGTTTTCCTCTAGGATTATAGTCCTGCAGCCTTAATGTAAATCCGGTTGCAATCCTTTCATGAGTAGTTTGCCTCCCCCTGGCCGGCCCCTTTCGCAAACATATCCATAGGGAACCCCGGCGGCGGCGACCGGTTGGGCAGGCTGTAACAAGGAGTTCCTCATTGTGGAAAAAGATCCGGCCAACGCCAATGCGCATTCAGCGCAGGAGGCCCGCAACCAGCGCATGAGCGGACGGATGCTGGCGCTCGTCATCGGCGGCGTGCTCTGCATCGCCGTCGCCCTCTACATAACGATCATGGCCCTCGGCTTCATCCACGCTTGAGCGTCCGCCACCGCTCACGGCGCACGCATAAGATCAGGCATGCGGGTTGTGAAGGAACGACGCGCGACCGCAGATCGGTCGAACTGGTTCAAGCCGAGACGCGCGTTGCATCCTTATGCCTGGGCAAGCGACCATTCACCGGGATGCGCGGTTCCCTTCCTGTCGCTAATCCTTTATGGAGAGGGCGAATTCTCGCCTTGACCGGATCCGCCGCTCCATGACCCTTCCCAACGACATCGCCATCACGCCCGAACTGATCGCCTCGCATGGCCTGAAGCCGGACGAATATCAGCGCATTCTCGACCTGATCGGACGAGTGCCGAGCTTTACGGAGCTTGGCATCTTCTCGGCCATGTGGAACGAGCATTGCTCCTACAAGTCGTCGAAGAAGTGGCTGCGCACGCTGCCGACCAAAGGGCCACGTGTCATTCAGGGCCCGGGCGAAAATGCCGGCGTGGTCGATATCGACGATGGCGACTGCGTGGTCTTCAAGATGGAGAGCCACAACCACCCCTCCTATATCGAGCCCTATCAAGGTGCTGCGACCGGCGTCGGCGGCATTCTGCGCGACGTCTTCACCATGGGCGCGCGGCCGGTGGCGGCGATGAACGCGCTGCGCTTCGGCGCGCCGGATCATCCCAAGACCCGCCATCTGGTTTCTGGCGTGGTGGCCGGCGTCGGCGGCTATGGCAATTCCTTCGGCGTACCGACCGTCGGCGGCGAGGTCGAGTTCGACGCCCGCTATAATGGCAATATCCTGGTCAATGCCTTCGCGGCCGGCCTCGCCAAGAGCGATGCGATCTTCTACTCCAAGGCCGAGGGCGTCGGCCTGCCCGTCGTCTATCTCGGCGCCAAGACCGGGCGCGATGGCGTCGGTGGCGCCACCATGGCCTCGGCCGAATTCGACGAGCAGATCGAAGAGAAGCGTCCGACCGTGCAGGTCGGCGATCCCTTCACCGAAAAATGCCTGCTGGAAGCCTGTCTGGAATTGATGGCCACGGGCGCCGTCATCGCCATTCAGGATATGGGCGCGGCCGGCCTCACCTGCTCGGCCGTCGAGATGGGCGCCAAGGGCGATCTCGGCATCGAGCTCGATCTCGACAAGGTGCCGGTGCGCGAAGAGCGCATGACGGCCTATGAGATGATGCTGTCGGAAAGCCAGGAGCGCATGCTCATGGTATTGAAGCCGGAGAAGGAAGAGGAAGCCAAGGCGATTTTCGTCAAATGGGGTCTCGACTTCGCCATCGTCGGCAAGACGACCGACGATCTGCGCTTCCGCATCCTGCATCAGGGCGAGGAAGTGGCGAACCTGCCGATCAAGGAACTTGGCGACGAGGCTCCGGAATATGACCGTCCCTGGACGCCGGCCAAGGTCGCCGCGCCCCTAGCCGCGGACGATGTGCCGCAGGCCGACATCGTCGAGGCGCTGCTGAAGCTCGTCGGCTCGGCCAACAACTCCTCGCGCCGCTGGGTGTGGGAGCAGTATGACACGCTGATCCAGGGCAATTCGCTGCAGGTGCCGGGTGGCGATGCCGGCGTCGTGCGCGTCGACGGCCATCCCTCCAAGGCGCTCGCCTTCTCCTCCGACGTGACGCCGCGCTATGTCGAGGCCGATGCCTATGAGGGCGGCAAGCAGGCGGTTGCCGAATGCTGGCGTAACCTGACGGCGACAGGCGCCCTTCCGCTGGCGGCCACCGACAATCTGAACTTCGGCAATCCCGAGCGTCCCGATATCATGAGCCAGCTGGTTCATGCCATCAAAGGCATTGGCGAGGCCTGCACGGCGCTCGATTTCCCGATCGTTTCAGGCAATGTCTCGCTTTACAACGAAACCAATGGACAAGGCATCCTGCCGACACCCACCATTGGCGGCGTCGGCTTGATCAAGGACTGGAAGCGCACGGCGCGTGTCCGTTTCGCGGCCCAGGGCGAAACCATCCTGCTCGCCGGAGCGCCGGCGGGATGGGGCACCCATCTCGGTCAGTCGGCCTATCTGCGCGATGTTCACGGCCGGGCGGAAGGCCAGGCGCCGCATGTCGATCTCGCGCATGAGCGCAAGGTCGGCGATTTCGTCCGCGCGCTGATCACGGAGGGCCTGGCGACCGCCGTGCACGACTGCTCCTCCGGGGGGCTGGCGCTGGCGCTGGCGGAAATGGCCATGGCGTCAGGCATCGGCGCAACCATATCCACACCCGAGGGTCAGGACCCGATCGCCGCCTTCTTCGGCGAGGATCAGGGCCGCTATGTGCTGACGCTACGCGAAGGCGATGTCGCGACCGTGAAGGCGCGCGCCGGGGAACAAGTCATTGCCCTGACCGCCATCGGCCGCACGGGCGGGGAAACACTGAAACTCGGCACTGCCCGGCCACTGGCGGTGGAAGCATTGGTCTCCGCCCATGAGGGCTGGTTCCCGGCCTTCATGAACGGCACGGCTGCCTGATCGGTGCCGGGGGACCTGCTCGGCACGGCACTTGACTGGTGGGCGCGGTTGAACCGCGCCCGCCGCGCCTGGCGCTACCGCAGGCGCTATGCCAGAAAGAACCCGCAGGCGCCTCGTGAAGTGGTACCGTTTTCTGGCCCAGTCGTGGTGGTCGGCTCCGCGCCCGTTTCAACCCGACCAGAGGGGTTTTCGGACACTTTCCGTGTCATCGCCATCAACGGGTCGCAAGGCGCTATCAAGCCCTGGGGCGTGGATGCGCCCGACGTCACCTTCATGCAGTTCAATCAGGTCGAAGGCACCGGCGAACGGGCTGTCGCCGTGCGCCGGGTGCTGACAGGCGAGCGCTGCGGTACGCTTTATGTCATTCGCTGGCCGAAAGATCTCGCCCGGCTGAAAGAAGGCCTTGCCGCCTTCGATTATCGCTATGATCGGCTGGAGACTATCGATCAGTATCAGCGCAGCCGGTTGGCGCATGACGTGCTCGGCCGCCTGATCCCCGAGGCCGACAACGAATCGAAATTCTCGAACGGGCTTACAGCCGTCTTCTACGCGCTCGCCAATGGCGCCTCCGCGGTGATCATCACCGGCATCGATCCGGGCTCGGCCGGGCATGTCTACAATGATCTGAAGCTCGAACGCTTGCATTCGGGCACGGATGCCAAAATACTGGCCGAACTGGTCGCGCGCGGCTTTCCGGTTTTCACCGCCGACAGGCATGTGGCCGAAAAAACCGGCCTGCCGCTTTGGACCGGTCAGAGCATGGCCCGGCCGGCCTGAAGTGAGCGCGTCCGACGGAACGGGGGAAACGGTCTCTGGCGTCAGGCGCCAGGCTCGACCCGATCATGTTCGATACGCAGAAGCACGGAGCGCCATCCTGGTACAAGCGAACGGGCATGGCGTTTCGAGAGACGATAATGGGAACATGGTCCGTGGCGGGCTGTCTCGCTCCCATGCGGCTATGCTCCAGATGAAGGAAAATGCCCAATGCCGATGTCCCCAGGTGAAATCGAAGACATGATCAAGGCCGGCATTCCTGGTGCCAGCGTCACCATCCGCGATCTGGCAGGGGATGGCGACCATTACGCGGCGGAAGTCGTGGCCGAGGCCTTTCGCGGCAAGAGCCGTGTTCAGCAGCACCAGATGGTCTACAAGGCCTTGCAGGGCAATATGGGCGGCGTGCTGCACGCGCTGGCGCTGCAAACCTCCGCGCCGGAGTGAGCGACATGGCGGGCATCGTCGAAAGCCTGGTCAAGAGCGTGGTCTCCGCCGCGCTGTCCGAAGTTTTGAAGAAGGCGGGAATCAAACGCGCAACACGGCGCGGAAAACGTCAGGCGCGCGATCCCGACGGCCGCTTCAAGCCGAGCCCCTCGCCCAAGCGCGTCAAGGCGCGCAAGCAGGTCAGCAAGCGCCGGACCGCGGCGGCGCGCAGCAAGCAGCGTAGCCTGTGACGGTCCGCGACAAAGCGCGCGAAGCCTGCTTTCGGCTGCCCCGTAGACAAATTCTTTGCCGGTTCGGGATGAAAAGCCGGCAGGCCCATGCTATTTAAACCAAGGACAAAGCCCCGATCCTTGACCTCGGGTGCCAGAAGGACATGAGACCATGAGCGGAATTCACGAATTCATCGACAATGAAGTCAAGACCAACGACGTCGTCCTCTTCATGAAGGGCACGCCGCAGTTTCCGCAGTGCGGTTTCTCCGGTCAGGTCGTGCAGATTCTCGACTATATCGGTGTCGACTATAAGGGCGTCAATGTTCTGGCCGATGCGGATCTGCGCCAGGGCATCAAGGACTATGCAAGCTGGCCAACGATTCCGCAGCTCTATGTGAAGGGCGAATTCGTCGGCGGTTGCGACATCGTGCGCGAAATGTTTCAGGCAGGCGAACTGCAGACCTTGCTGCAAGAGCAGGGTGTGACCGTGCGCGGCGCGGCCTGAACCTCATTCGAGGCATGCCGGAACTCCAGATGATCCGGTCATCGATCAAGCACATGAAAAAGGCGGGCCACCGCCTTTTTGCGTTTTTAGGCTGGGAGACACGGTACGCGTCAAGCTTCCGTGATCGGCGATTTTCTGCAATTGCCGAAGCAACAGCCTCTCGATTATGAGTGCGAAGCAGATAATGAGGGGCCTGTCACGTCGTGACGGGTGGCAATCTTTCTTGCTCTTCGCCTGTCATCCTGCGGTTATACAAGAATGGGCAAAAGAGGTGCGATCGGCCGGTCCGCCGCGTCGGTTGGCGGCATGTCTCTGCTCAGGGAACGGATTCGCGTAGAGCTCGTTGCCGGAATGATCGCTGCGCTGACGACGTCGCCGCAAGACTTGCAAGACCGGCTTTGGTTCTCCGCGAGGCTGCGCTGTGCGTCCTTGCATAGCGCATGAGGCAGTCTTTTGCCCTTGCAGCGCTTGTGGGATTGGATTTTTGACTGGCATCAGCCGTGCATCGGGTACGGACATACGGCTTGCAATGCGCCGTGAACGATGCGGGATGGATGGATAGACAAGCATGACCACAACGTCAGAGGCAGCGCCGCTTCCCACCTTATCCAAGAACCAATTCGTCGCCCTGATGGCAATGCTCATGTCCATCAATGCGATATCGATCGACATCATGTTGCCGGGGCTGCAGGAGATCGGCTCCAGCCTCGGGGTCACGGATGAGAACACGCGGCAGCTGGTGATCTCAACCTATATGATCGGCATGGGCTTTGCTCAGCTGATCTTCGGGCCTTTGTCGGATCGCTTCGGCCGCCGCACGCCGCTTCTGGCGGGCCTTGCCCTTTACTGTGCCTGCGCGCTCGCCATCGTGTTCGTGCCCAGCTTCGGCATGATGCTGGCCCTTCGTTTCATGCAGGGTGTTGGCGCTTCGGCGTCGCGCGTCATCACGGTCTCCATCGTCAGGGACGTCTATGGCGGGCGGATGATGGCGGAGATCATGTCGCTGGTGATGATGGTCTTCATGGTCATCCCGGTGATTGCGCCCAGCATCGGCCAGCTCATCATGCTCTTTGGCGAATGGCACCTGATCTTCGTTTTCATCTTCCTCTTCGGGCTGCTGGTGGCCTCGCTCTTCTTCCTGCATGTGCCGGAAACCCTTGATCCGGAAAACCGCCGGCCATTCACGCTCCGCTCGATCGGCACGGCCTTTGCCATCGTGCTCGGCAATCGCGTGTCGTTTCTCTATGCGCTGGCGATCGCGTTCATCTTCGGCGGCCTGTTCGGCTTCATCAATTCGGCGCAGCAGCTGCTGGTCGGCGTCTATGGTCTCGGCGTCTATTTCCCCTTGACCTTTGCCGGTTTCGCAGGCTTGATGGCAGTCTCTTCCTTCACCAATTCGCGGCTTGTGCAGCGCTTCGGCATGCGTCGTCTGTCGCATGCGGCCCTGATCGGCTTCTGTCTTGTCTCTGCCGCCTGGGCCTTGTTCTCGTTCCTCGGCTATGTCCCCTTCTGGCTCTTCGCGGTGTTCTATGCGCTCGCCATGTTCCAGTTCGGGCTGATCGGCCCCAACTTCAACGCCATGGCCATGGAACCGTTGGGCCACGTGGCAGGCACAGCCTCCTCCGTCCTCGGCTTCACACAGACGGTCATCGGAGGGGTCCTTGGAGCGCTGATCGGCCAAGCCTTCGATGGTACGGGAACGCCGCTGGCCTTCAGCTTCCTCATCGTCGGTCTGGCCGGCCTGGTGATGGTGCTGATTGCCGAGCGGGGCAAGCTGATGCAGCCGCACCAGAACAAGGCCTAAAGCGCCGTCGCGAGCCAGGTCGGAATCCCAGGCCGTGCACGAAGCCTCCATTGTCGGGGGCCTCGGTGAATGGCCAAGGAGCTCAGGCCGGCTGCGCGGTACAAGACCGCTGGACGGGGAGACCCGCATCGTCTGCCATCACGCGCCCGTCGTTCCATCGGGCGCGCACATTATTTCGATCGATCATATTGACCCGATCCGCCTGCGCGCCGCCCTTCGGGTGCATGGCCGCTGGCGGACTTCGTCCGGAGGACATTTTCATGACAGCGCAAACGAAGTCCGGCCCGGCCGTGGATGAGGGCTCGGCCCGCATCGGCCTCGGCTTCAGCGAATTCGTCATCACCATGGCGCTGATGACGGCGAGCATTTCCTTTGCCATCGACAGCATGCTGCCGGCCCTGCCCCACATTGCCAGTGCGCTGCATGTCGAAAAGGAAAACGATGCGCAGCTGGTCATCGCCGTCTTCTTCTTCGGCTTCGGCCTGTCGCAGCTCTTCTTCGGCAGCCTGGCGGATGCCTTCGGCCGGCGGCGTGTGCTTCTCGCTGGCTTGGCAATCTTCACCGTCGCCATGCTGGGCGCCGCCTGGACCGAGAGCTTCACCGCGCTTTTGATCCTGCGCTTCTGCCAGGGTATTGGCGGGGCAGCGGTGCGCATCTGCACGACTGCCATCACCCGCGATTGCTTCGGTGGGCGCGAGATGGCGCGGGTCATGTCCTATATCATGATCGTCTTCATGCTGGTTCCGATCATCGCGCCCTCGCTGGGTCAGGCGGTGCTGTTTTTCGGAGACTGGTCATGGATCTTCGTGCTGCTGGGCGGTGTCGGTGCCATCCTGTTTCTCTGGGCAGCACTGCGCATGCGCGAAAGCCTGCCTCAGGCCGAGCGCCAGCCACTGTCCTTGGCGTCGGTGGTCAGCGGCTTCTCCACCGTTCTGACCAACCGCATCACCTGCGGCTACATGATCGCGCTGACCTTGTTCACCGGCGTGATCTGCGCCTTCATCGTCACCGTGCAGCAGGTGTTCGGGACGGTCTATGGGCTGGGCGACTGGTTGCCTCTCGCCTTTGCCGGCACCGGCTCGGGCATTGCACTGGCGAATTTCGGCAATGGCCAATTCGTGCGCCGCTTCGGCATGCGGCGGATCTCGCATGCGGGAATGATCGGCTTCACCATTCTGGCAGCCCTGATTTTCCTGCTGTCGCTGGGTGGCAAGCCGCCATTCCTGATCACCTATCTCGGCCTGACCCTGCTTCTGATGATGTTCGCGGTGGTGGCGACAAATTTCACCGCCATCAGTCTGGAGCCGATGGGTCATATTGCCGGGACGGCCACCGCCATCACCGGCTTCGTCTCCACCACCGGCGGCGCCATTCTCGGCGGCACCATCGGCCAGATGTTCAATGGCACCGTGCAGCCGCTCTTCGGCGGCTTTGCCGTCTTTGGCGCCGTCAGCCTGGTGGCCGTGCTCTGGGCCGAGCGCGGCCAACTCTTCACCCATCCTGGTGACGAGACGGCGCTCGACCCGGCTGCCGGCCATATGTAAGAAACAAAAACGCCGGGCTGCACGACGCGCAACCCGGCCTTTTCGACGATCCCACAATGGTCTTGGATCAGGCCACGAAGACCTTCTCGCGCAGCTCCGTCCAGGCCTGTCGGTCGCTGGCGACCAGCAGCCCGCCGGCGAGATCGGTCGGGCGATAGGGCGCGCCGTCGAAGCGAGCGACATAGGCACCAGCCTCCTCGGCGATCAGGCAGCCAGCCAGATGATCCCAGGGCATCAGCTTCTGATACATCAGGAAGTGCAGGAAACCCGCAGCGAGCGTGCGATACTCATGCGCGGCGCAGCGATAGCTGGCAGCCACCCGCACCTGGGCCATCTTGCCCATGATCAGCGCGCGCGTCTCCGGCGGATAGAAGCCGGTCGAGGCGCAGCCGACCATGTCTTCCAGTGCCGGGGCGGGCGAAACGGCCAGCTTCTCCTGGCTGCCGTCAGGCTTGCACATCCAGGCGCCGGAGCCCTTTTCGGCGATCACCCAGTCATTGCCGAGCGGATCGTAAATAATGCCGGCCACGGTCTGGCCCTTGGCAACCACACTGGCCATGACGCCGAAAAGCGGCATGCCGGCAGCATAATTATAGGTTCCGTCGATCGGGTCGACGATCACAGCCAGATCCGCTTCACCCAGCTTCTGCAAGAGCGAGGGGTCGGCGGCTGTCGATTCCTCGCCGACGAAAAGCGCACCCGGCAGAATGGTTTCCATGCGCGCCTTGATCAGGCGCTCGGCCGCCTCATCCGCTTCGGTCACAAGATCGATCGCCTCGCTCTTGGCGCGGATGTCGCCCGCACCGAGATTGCGAAAGCGCGGCAGGATCTCGGCATTCGCCGCCTCCTGCAGCAGGGCGGCAAGCGCGGCGATGTCGATCTCGGTGGTCATGCGGAAGGCTCCGTGAAAAGGGATTTGAAGTCGAAAAGCTTGGGATCCATCAGATGCGACGGGTTCACATGGCCGAGCGCCCGCAGCATCCGGTCCTTGCGGCCGGGCATCCGCCGCTCGAAATCCGACAACATCGCCTTCATCGCGTTGCGCTCCAGCCCATCCTGGGAGCCGCAGAGATCGCAAGGGATGATGGGAAACTGCATGGCGGCGGCGAATTTCGCCAGATCCTCTTCCGCCGCATAGGCAAGCGGGCGCAGCACCATGAGGTCACCCTCGTCGTTCAAGAGCTTGGGCGGCATGGCGGCCAGACGTCCGCCATGGAAGAGGTTCATGAAAAAGGTTTCGAGAATATCTTCGCGGTGATGGCCGAGCACGAGCGCATCGCAGCCCTCTTCCCGTGCGATGCGATAGAGATTGCCGCGCCGCAGGCGCGAACAGAGCGCACAATAGGTCCCGCCTTCTGGCACCTTCTCCTTCACGATCGAATAGGTGTCGCGATATTCGATGCGATGGGCCACGCCGATGGAGGCAAGATATTCGGGAAGAATATGCTTGGGGAAGTTCGGCTGCCCCTGATCGAGATTGCAGGCGATCAGTTCGACCGGCAGGAGACCCCGCCATTTAAGATCGAGCAACAAGGCCAGCAGGCTGTAGCTGTCCTTGCCGCCGGAAAGGCCGACAAGCCAACGGCTTTGCCGCTCCAGCATGCCGAAATCCTCAATCGCCTGGCGAACCTGGCGCAGGAGGCGCTTGCGCAGCTTGTTGAACGACACGGACGTTGGCATGCCAGCGAAGATGGCAGGCTGATCCGCGGCAAGCGGCTCGCCGTCAAGCACCGGCGCGCTGTCGCGGTCAAGGGAATGAGCATCCATAAGCGATCACATCCGGATCATCGGGCCGGCGGCAGTCCCATCGGGATGCCGCACCCTTGAGGGCATGTTTGGGCGCGCGCCATCGGCCTCGCCCAGGATTGCCAGCGGCTTGCCCCGATTGGCCGGCAAGATCAAGCGAAAACGGCAGGCATCGCCTCATGCGCCGAAGACGGACCACCCCGTGCGATGTGCCAGCATGTCCAGCGCCAGAGACCCCAGCAGCGAATTGCCATTCTGGTTGAGCCCCGGCGACCAGACGGCAATCGAGGCTTTGCCGGGTGCGACCACGAGAATGCCGCCGCCGACCCCGCTCTTGCCGGGCAGGCCGACGTGATAGGCGAAATCGCCGGAGCCATCATAATGGCCGCAAGTGAGCATCAGCGCGTTAATGCGCTTGGCCCGCTCGCGCGACACCACCGTATGGCCGGAGAGCGGCGCGACACCCGCATTGGCGAGAAACAGCCCAGCGCGGGCCAGTTGCACGCAGTTCATGGCAATAGCGCAGTGATGGAAATAGACGCCCAGCACATGCTCGACCGGGTGATCGAGCCGCCCGAAGGCGCGCATGAAATTGGCAAGCGCCGCGTTGCGGAAGCCGGTTGCCTCTTCCGAGCGCGCCACGGCGGGATCGATGACGATCTCGTCGTCATTGGCAAGATAGCGCATGAAGCGAACGATCTCGCCGATCACCTCGCGCGGCGTGTGGCCGGCCAGGATCAGGTCGCTGATGGTGATGGCACCGGCATTGATAAAGGGATTGCGCGGCTTTCCGCCTTCCTGCTCCAGCTGGACGATCGAGTTGAAGGCCGAGCCCGAAGGCTCGCGCCCGACGCGCTTCCAGATGTTTTCGCCATGCTTGCCAAGCGCCAGCGTCAGCGTGAAGACCTTGGAAATGCTCTGGATCGAAAAGGGCTCCAGCGCATCGCCCACCATTGCCGTCTGGCCATCGATGGTCACGACCGCCATGCCGAATTTTCGCGGATCGATGCGGGCGAGCGGCGGGATGTAATCGGCCACCTTGCCTTCGCCTAAGCGTGGCTCCAGCTTGGCATGGATCTCCTGAAGGATGGCCTGCAGGTCGAGCGGTTGAGTGTCCGGCATCCTGTCTCCCTGCTATCGTCCAGCGCGGTTTTCGGCCGGTCGTGAGCAAACAAGGGCGGACCAGGCGAAACGGGCAATAAAAAAAGCCGCCCATTCCTGAGCGGCTTTTCGCGACTTCGCAAGTGCGAAGTGCAAGAGATCAACGTGAATAGAATTCGACGACCAGGTTCGGTTCCATGACGACCGCATAGGGAACATCGGCCAGGCTCGGAACGCGCGCGAAGGTGGCGACCATCTTGTTGTGATCGACTTCGATGTAATCGGGAACATCGCGCTCGGCGAGCTGAACCGCTTCCAGAACGGTCACGAGCTGCTTCGACTTCTGGCGCACTTCGATAACGTCGCCGGGCTTGCAACGGTAAGAACCGATGTTGACGCGGACGCCGTTAACCGTGACGTGGCCGTGGTTGACGAACTGGCGGGAAGCCCAGACGGTCGGCACGAACTTGGCGCGATAGACGATGGCGTCCAGGCGCGATTCGAGCAGGCCGATCAGGTTTTCCGAGGTATCGCCCTTGCGGCGGTTGGCTTCGTCATAGATCGCGCGGAACTGCTTCTCGCGGATATCGCCATAATAGCCCTTGAGCTTCTGCTTGGCGCGCAGCTGCACACCGAAGTCGGAAAGCTTGGACTTACGACGCTGGCCGTGCTGGCCCGGGCCGTATTCGCGGCGGTTCACCGGGGACTTAGGACGGCCCCAGATGTTCTCGCCCATGCGGCGATCGATTTTATACTTGGACGATGCGCGCTTGCTCATCCGTATTTCCTCTTGTTATCGCCGGACGCGAGAGCGCCGGCCGCTTTATCAGGAAACACGCCCTCCTCTTAAACCCGCTCTCGCGGGCTTCTGACAGGTGTCTCGGTGCGACCGGAGACTCCACGGGACATGTCAAAGAAAACACCGGGCGTTTCGGCCCGGTGCTCACGGCGGTCATTAAGGCGGCGTCATCGAAATGTCAACTGTGCAGACTTCGGACAAGCCTGTTCTCGATACATCGTCATGCCGAGCGGCTGCAAAATCCGCTTGCCGGCACCAGCATGTCCTTTTATGTTCTGCTTATAATCACTTTATGTTCGGATTCACCGATGGATCTCCCAGCCTTTATCGTCGCGGCGAAGGCAGCCTGCTATGTCGGCGGCGGCGGCTCCGCGCCATCCACGCGCCCTGGCTCTCATGATCTTGGCTTTGAAAGCGGCCCCTGGCGCTATCTCGACAGCTATTTCGGCGGAACCGATTTTCTTGGACAGGAATGCGTCTGGTTCGAGGACAAGCCGATCTGGGCGATGAACTATTACGGCCGCATTCTCTTGCCGACGCTGATCGACGGGACGGTTGCGGGCGGCATCATCCAGACGGCGCTGTCCGCGCTTTATCGCGAGGGACGCTTCCTCGGCGGATTCCGTCTGGCGGTCGCGCCCTATGACTATATCGACGAGAGCGAAGGCGACCACCGCAGCTTCCGGGGCGTCGAACGAATAGAGCGGGCGGGACAGATCGCCTATCGTCTCGACTATCACGGCGGCATGATCCTGGACTGACCGCCCTACCCGCCGAGATGACATTCGGGCAAAGGAGGCTTCCTTGCGCAAGCCGAAATCAACGCGCGGTCTCAAGGAGCTCGGCCGTGTGCGGCTGTCGGACAGCTTCTTCCTGCGCGACTTTCTTCATTCCGAGATTGCGAGCCTCCACGGCTTCGCCAATATTCCTGATGATCCCGACCTCGCCATCGAGACCGGATCGCGGCTCTGTCGAGACCTTCTCGAGCCGCTGCAGCGTAGCTTCGGGCGGCTGCACATCCGCTCTGGCTATCGTTCGCCCGAGGTCAACGCGTTCGGCAATCTCAACGGCCTGAACTGCGCCTCGAACGCGGCGAGCGCCGCCGGCCATGTCTGGGACAGGAAGGATGCACGAGGGCATAAGGGCGCTATGGCCTGCATCGTCGTTCCCTGGGTGTGGGATCGCCACCAGGCGGAGGGAGACTGGCAAAGGCTGGCCTGGTGGATCCACGACCACCTGCCCTATTCGAGCCTGGAATTCTTCCCCAAGCTCTGGGCCTTCAATATTGGCTGGCATGAGGCGCCGGCACGGCGCATCACCAGCTTTGCCAGGCCGCGCGGGCTGCTGACCCGGCCCGGCATGGCAAACCACGCCGGTGCGCATGAGGAGAGCTATCGCGGCTTTCCACCTCTTCGGCCGTGAGACCGGTTTTTCAAACCGTAGAGAGCGGCCACATACCTTTCATCAGGAAATGGCGCCCTGCAGCCTTAGCCAGGCCTCGAGCTTCACCGGCCAGTTCGCCGTGGGGCTGCCGAGCTTGCCCATGCCGAAACCATGGCCGCCGGCTTCGAGCCGGATCAACTCCGCCTTAACCCCGGCCTTCTGGCAGGCCTCGGCCATGATCACACCGTTTTGCGGATTGATGACCGGATCGTCGAGCGCGTCGATCATGAAGAGCGGCGGGCAGTCGGGCCCGACATAGGTTTCGACCGACCAGGCCTTGACCAGATCCTGATCCGCCTCGGGGCCGATCAGGATCTTGCGCGACATGGACTTGCCATAGGGCAGGCGCATGGTGATCACGGGATAGGCAAGCACGGCCCAGTCCGG
Source organism: Xaviernesmea oryzae (assembly GCF_900109605.1). GTDB lineage: Bacteria > Pseudomonadota > Alphaproteobacteria > Rhizobiales > Rhizobiaceae > Xaviernesmea > Xaviernesmea oryzae. Next base: position 234,147 of record NZ_FOAM01000002.1, on the reverse strand, counting down.
CCGGGCCGAAAGCGTATCCATGCCGTCGACTGGCTGATAGGCGCGGAAGGACGAGCGCGTGGCCGTCATGCCGATGAGGTGCCCGCCGGCCGAAAAGCCGATGGAGCCGATGCGCTGCGGATCCAGTTCCCAGCGGCCGGCATTCGACCGGATGAGCCGCATGGCGCGCTGGGCATCCTGAAGCGGAGCGAGCGGTCCGGCATTCCAGCCCTCGCCGGGCAGGCGATAGGTCAGCACGAAGGCGGTGACCCCGCGTGCGTTGAACCAGTTCGCCGCGCCCTTGCCTTCCCAGCCATTGGAAATCGTCTTGTAGCCCCCGCCGGCCGCGATCAGCACGGCGCTGCCATTCGGCCGCGGGGGGCGATAAATATCGAGCGTAGGAACGGACACGTTGAAATAGTTTCCGGCCGGCCTGATTTCGGTCGGTCCAGTCGGGCCGCCGCCGCCCGGCGGCATATCCGGCCAGAGCGGCAAGGTCGCACCGCCTGTTGCCGCACGCGCCAGATGCGGCGCCATCATGCCCGCTGCCAGCACCGAGAGAAAGTCTCGACGTCCAATCATTCAACGCCCCCTGAAGCGACTTTGACGGGCATCACATCGCCCGGCCGCATGCCACATACTTTGCGACAGACGCCCGAATGCCGTGCATCCGGACCGTCGTCATCCCCGACCGGTGCCGCGCCACAAAGCCACCATGCCCCCTCCCGGCCAAGCAGCTTTCCGTCTTCGCGTCCCCGATAAACTTAGCCATTCAGCCGCCAGCAAGGAACGTTAGCCTCGGCCGACATCCACGCTGCTGGTCGCGATCAATGGCTTTGGTTCCATACGCATCCGGCAAAGCCACAGCGCGGATCCGCGCAGCAAGCCTTGACCATCACATATGTCAGTTTTTGCATGCTCTCTGAAAAACCACTTCATGCCAGCCCGGAAGCCCTTATGGAGGGCTAGCTTATGAGCAAATGGCTCGATCCACCATCCCGTGTTTCAGGGATGCCAGCGTCCTATCATCCGGCTCAATCGCCATGATGACACAAGGGCATCAGCGCCGTGGGTCCAGCCGGTTTTTCCGGCAACGTCGCTTCCGCTGGCGTCTCTTACTCACTGCCCACACGATTCGCTGCACACATCTGCGTGAGGTGACCTTGCTTCTGATGGGAGCCGAAGGATTCAGGCAGGTGGCAAGATCTGACAGCTGATCAGCCTCGGTCAAGTTTTCCGCATAAAGCTCAAACTTTGCGGGATCCAGTCATGCCTTGTTTGCATTTGGGTCAGTAGGGTTTCGTTCTGGACCACTCGATTGTCGCGCGGGTCGCTCGCTCGGCAGTCGTCCCATTATCGGTTCCGTCTGGTGCATACGCATTGTGCGATGAGCCGGACGTCAGGAGGCAAAGTTGATGTTGCAGACGCTTATCACCGCCACGGCGATGATTCTGGTTGCCGGGCCCTTTGTCTTTGCGCCGTCCGTGCCTGAAGAAGTACGCCAGGTCGCCCCAACGCGCCGTCTGTTCGGCCGGCGCTGAAAGAGCCGCTGTCATCCGAATTTACGCCGTTGAGGATCGCCTGCGGCCTTGAACAAGGCAAGTCGGGGTCATCATCACATGACCCGCGTAATCGCCACGCTTGGCTGTGTCCTTCGTGCGCGACAATGCGTTGAACCGGCTGGACGACCCTTACTCCGCCGCAGCGCGCGCCTCGTCGGCCGGAGCATCGGCGGCGCCCGGTGCGGTCTCCGCCTGAAGATCCGGAAAAGCAACGATCCGGCGACCGAAGGGGTCGCTGTGCAGCACCACCAAGCCCTGTTCCTCGAAATAGCCGAGCAGGCGGCGGGCCCGGCGAGCGGAATGGGTGCCATAGGCGCGTGCGATCATCGCATCCGACGGGCACGGCAAACCACGCAACGCCGCCTGCGCCACCAGCAGGAAAACGCCCTGGAGATCCTCCGTCACCTGCCGCGACAGATCGAGCGCCACGGCCCAGCCCGCACCGGCAGCCGTTTCGACATCCACGCCGGAGCGGGCAATCGCCATTTTCCGGCGGAAGGCCTGGAGCGAGAGGGCGGCACCCGGCACACGGCGGATCCGGCAGCGCACCAGAAAATCCTGGAATAGCTCGCCGTCAGGCCGATAGGCGGCATTGGGATTGTCGAGGATTTCCTCGAGGATCTGATCCATCAGGGCATCACGCTCTTCAGGCGAAAGCTCGGGCTGGGCCGGCCGGGCACTGGCCGCCTGCGGCGCCGGCGTCAGCTCCGGTCGCGGCTTCGACAGTTCAGCCAGGATTTCCGTGGTCGGGCGCGGAGCGGCCGCAGGGCGGCGCGGGATCGGCCGGACCAACTCATCCGCATCCGGCGTGAAGATCAGGTCCTCGACATTCTCGCTGACATCCGGCAGCGGCGTCAGCTTGGGGCTGGTCGAGCGGGCCGAGGTTTCCACCGGGCCGATCGAGACCTTCAGCGGCCGGCGTGAGACGGCCGGGCCGAGCGCGACGAAGGTCCCGCGCTTCAGGTCGCGAAACATTTCGGCCGTCCTGCGGTCCATGCCTAAGAGATCGGCGGCGCGCTGCATGTCGATGTCGAGAAAGGTGCGGCCCATCAGGAAATTCGAGGCTTCGGCCGCGACGTTCTTGGCAAGCTTCGCCAGCCGCTGTGTGGCGATGACGCCGGCGAGCCCGCGCTTGCGGCCACGGCACATCAGATTGGTCATCGCGCCGAGCGAGAGCTTGCGCGCCTCTTCCGACACATCACTGCCGACCGACGGCGCGAAAAGCTGCGCCTCGTCGACGACCACCAGCATCGAATACCAATAGTCCCGATCGGCATCGAACAACGCGTTGAGGAAAATGCCGGCCGTGCGCATCTGCTGCTCGATATCGAGCCCTTCCAGCGACAGCACGCAGGAGACGCGATGCTGGCGGATGCGGTTCGCAATGCCGATCAGTTCGCCATCGGTGCGCTCGCCTTCGATGACGACGTGGCCGTATTTGTCGGCTAGCGTCACGAAGTCGCCTTCAGGATCTATGACGCATTGCTGCACCCAAGGCGCGGACTGTTCCAGGAGACGACGCAGGAGGTGCGATTTGCCGGAGCCGGAATTGCCCTGGACCAGAAGACGGGTTGCCAGCAGCTCCTCGATATCCATGGGAACCGACGCGCCGTCCGGGCCCAAGCCCATGTCGATGCCGACCTTCATGCGATCCTCGTCCTCAACGCCAAGCCACCTGAAACGGGCTGCCGCGCCAGCCTCAGGCAAAGAGGAAGCCTAGCACGCCCGTGCCTCGCCTGCCGAGGCCGGGCATCGATAACCCACAGGCTTCTGCGGGGAGATGAGGGTCGATGGCCAGCGCCGGCGTCTTAAGCAGGCTGGACCATGCGCTAGAACAGATCCAGCGCCGGGAAAGGCGCTGGTGGCGCGATACGCATCACGCCGTGCGAGAGCTTCCCTTCAAGCGGCGGCTTGCGAGAAGATCGCGGTAGAGCGCCATCATGTCCGCCGCCATCGTGGAGGCCGAGAAGCGCCGACGGAAAGTCTCGGCGTTTGGCATGGCGCGGTCTGCCCAGCCGGGCTCGGTGATGGCCGCCGTCATGATATCGCTCAAGGATTCCGCATCGTTCGAGCGGGCCAGGGCTGGGCTCTGGCTGCCGAGGATTTCCGGAATGCCGCCGACATTGGCGGCAATGATGGGCTTGCGTGCGGCCAACGCTTCCAGCGCCACATAAGGCAGCGATTCCGCGCGAGAGGGCAGCACGACGGCATGCGCGAGTGCAAAGGCCTCGCGCGCCGGCATGGCCGGCATCATTTCGATGCGTTGGGCGAGACCGCTTTCCAGGATCATCCGCGCATAGGCATCGCGCTGCGGCCCGTCGCCGATCATCATGCCGGTCAGCGGTTCGCCCAGACGCCGCTCGGTGCGGGCGAAAGCCTCGACGAAGAGATCGGGGCCCTTCAGGTCGCGCAGCATGCCGATATAGAGAAAATCCGCCGCACCGGGCCAAGGCGGCACCGGCTCGAACTCACTATCGGCAATGCCATTATAGATGCGCTCGGCCCGTCCGCATGGCTGGCCGACTTTTCGCTCATAGGTCCGGCGCTCGAAATCGCAGACGAAAACGAGGCAGTCGGTGAGCGATTCCTGCAATCGCTCCACGCTGAACACGGCTTTTCCCGACAGCGTCGCCGGATCGTAGTGCAGGCTGCCGCCATGAGGCGAATACAGGCGAACGATCGGCTGCCCGCGCAGGCGCAGCGCCGTGCCCGCCAGGCGCGACAGCACGCCGCCCTTGGCCCCGTGACCGTGCAGAATATCCGGTTTCAGGGCACCGATCTCGCGCAGGCTGCGCCAGAGCGTGGCCGCATCGGACGGGCTGACGGCGCGCCTGATCGGCAGCCGGACCAGACCGAGCGCCAGATGCGGTTTCAGCGCCTCGAACAAAGCGGTCTCGAAGTCGCCGCCCGTTGTGGAATCGCAGAGAAGCCCCACCTGATGCCCCTGGGCTGCATGGGCCAGGACGAGATCGCGCACATGGCGGAAGATGCCGCCGACAGGCGAGCGAAAGCAGTGGATGATCCGCAACGGCCGTTCGTCTGGCATTCGCTCAGAAAAGCCGTTCGCGGACATAGATCGTATCGCCGGCCAGAACGGGATCGGTGATCGGAACGCTGCCGGTGACGATCTTGCCATTGACCTTGCGGGTCACGTCCACCTGCTTCTGGTCGGCGCGCGGGGTGAATCCGCCGGCCACAGCGATGGCGTTCTGCACGGTCATGCCCGGCACGTAGGAATATTGCCCCGCCTGCCCCACCTCGCCCATGATGAAGACGGAACGGTAGCGATCGACCTCGATCGTCACGTCCGGATCGCGCAGATAGCCGCCGCGCAGCTTTCCAGCGATGGTCTTTTCGAGTTCAGGCAAGGTATGACCGCGAGCCGGCACGGCGCCGACGAGCGGGAAGGTGATATAGCCGGCCTGATCGACCGAGTAGGTGCCCGTCAGCCCTGCCTGTTCGAACACGGTGATGCGCAGGCGGTCGCCGCTGTCGACGCGGTAAGGCTGGATGATGGCGTCGTGAAAGGCCTGCGGCGGCGGCGCATAGGACGTGCAGGCAGAGAGAGCGAGACAGACCAAGGCTAGCGCAGCCGCCAGGATCCGCGCCGGCGCGCGGCGTTCGATCGAGCTCAGGACCATCCTCGTGTCTCTCCGTCTTCGGGACGCGCGTTTCGTCTTCACAGCCATCCTTATCGGTCCGTTAGGGTTAATGCGTCGTTAAGACGACTGGAAAAGCTGTCAGTTTCTGGCGTGCGCACCCAAACGTTAAGATTTGAGTTACTCTGTTTGTTTACCTTTTCGGCGGAAGGAGACTCCGATGACCATGTCCGCCGAACGCAGCGCCGCCGATGTCGATATCGACCTAAGCGCCCTGTCCGCCGCGCTCTGGCGCCGCCGCTGGCGCATCCTGGCGGCGACCGTTATCGTCTCGGCGCTCGCCTTTGCCGGCGCCAGCATGCTGTCTCCCTCCTATCAGGGCGAAACACGGCTTTTGATCGAATCGCGTGAGCCCGATTTCTCATCACGTCAGGCGACCGGCGGTGCAAATGGCCAAGCCTTCGACGACCTGGCGATCGTCAGCCAGGTCCAAGTGCTGCAATCGGTCGATCTGATCAAGCAGGTGGCGCGAAACCTGAAACTTCACGAGCGCAAGGAATTCGACCCGACTGCCGAGCCCTCCACCGTTTCTAACCTGCTTGTCCTGCTGCACCTGAAGAAGAACCCTTTGGATGTGCCGCCGGAAGAGCGTGTTCTCAAGGCCTTCCAGGAGAAGCTGCAGGTCTATCAGGTGGAGAAATCACGCGTCATCGGCGTGCAGTTCACCTCTAAGGATCGCGCGCTCGCAGCCGAGATCCCGAACGAGATGGCGCGCGTCTATCTTTCGCTGCAAAGCGGCGCCAAGATTGACTCCAACACCGAGGCCAGCCGCTGGCTGGAGCCCGAAATCGCCAATCTGCGCGAAAAGGTGCGCGCGGCCGAGCAGAAGGTGGCCGACTACAGGTCTAAGAGCGATCTGCTGCCAACGGGGGAAAACAGCACCTTCGCCACGCGGCAGCTTACCGATCTCTCGACCGAACTCGCCCGCATTCGCGCGGAGCGGGCTAATGCGCAGGCGCGCGCGGAGGGCGTGCGCGCCGCGATCAAGAGCGGGCGCGATGCGGCCACGCTCAACGAAGTGGCCGGCTCGCCTGCCATGCAGCGCCTCAGCGAGACGCAAGCCCAGCTTCAGCGCCAGATCGCCGATCTCTCCATTACCCTGCTCGACGGTCATCCGAGGCTAAAGGGCCTGAAGGCGCAGCTTCAGGGCGTGCGTGAGCAGATGCGCGACGAGACACGCAAGGTGCTGCAAGGCCTCGACAATGATGCCCAGGTCGCCGCCCTGCGCGAACAGGAGCTGACGCGACAACTGAATACGCTGAAAGCCAATTCGGCCAAGGCCGGAGAGGATGAAGTGGACCTGCGCGCGCTGGAGCGCGAGGCGACCGCTCAGCGCCAGCTTCTCGAAACCTATCTCGCGCGCTATCGCGAGGCTGCCTCGCGCGTTTCCTCCAACGCCACGCCGGCCGATGCGCGGATCATCTCAAGCGCGGTCGAGCCGAGTGAACCGATCTTCCCCAAGATCATCCCGATCACGCTGGTCGCCGGCCTCGGCACACTCCTGCTGACGACGCTGTTCGTTCTGCTGGCCGAACTCTTCAGCGGACGTGCGCTCCGCCCGACCGGCCGCCGCGCGCCGGGCCGGCCGACCGTGCGGCCTGTGGCTATGCCGCTGGCGGCCGAACGGAACGCAACGCCGGACCTTGCCGATCGCGCGGAAGAGGAAGCTCCGGCCGGCGACACCATGCAGCCGGCCGCAGTTGCTGAGACATCCGTCCCCTCGGCACACAAGGAGGTGCGTGACGACACGACAGCCTCGGATGCCTTGATGGCTGAAATGGCCGCGCTCGACATCGACGACGGACAGCTGTCGGACAAATCAACACGGCACGAGGCGACCGCTTTCGCTGCCGCAGACGACGAGATGCCAGCTGCCGATCCGCTTTCGGATCGCATGGACGATGTCGCCGCAAGGCTTCTCGAGGATCAGGTGGCCGTCGCCGTCTGCCTGTCGCCGGGCGGCGAGGCAGGCTCTGCCGCGACCGTTGCGCTGGCGCGCTATCTCGCCGACTCGGACCGGCGCACGGTTCTAGTGGATCTGAGCGGGGCTGCCCTGCCCTCACGCCTGATGATCCCCGGCGAACATCCTGGGATCACCGATCTGCTGACGGCCAGCGTCGCCTTTGGCGAAACCATCCATGCCGATCAGCTCTCCGACGCTCACATCATTCCCCAGGGTCAGGCCGATCCGGAAAAGGCATTGAAGGGCGCGGAACGCCTGACGATGATCATCGACGCGCTCGCCAGCGCCTATGAGATCGTGTTGATCGACTGTGGCGACGCCGACCCGACAACCCTCGCCCGGCTGACACGGGTCGAACGGACGCGCGTTCTCATCTGCCTGGCGGAGGCCGAAGAGGACCGGCTGGTGGCCACGCTCGAAGCCCTGTCGGCGGCGGGCTATGAGGACGCCGCCCTCCTGTCCAAGGTCTCCATGCCGCAACAGAACATCGACGAGGCGCAGCGCCACCAGATTTGAGCTGAGAGCGGCTTCACCGCGGGGAACTTTGTTCGCGCCAAATGGGCTGAAGCGCTGGCGCTAGGCTGCACCAGCCCCATCGTCGGCCTTGAACCGACGCCGCAGAGCCTGAAGCGCGGCATAAAGCCGGCTGTTGCGCTTGATCGCCGTCTTCATCGCCACCGTGGCGCGATAGGCCAGCATGGCCGCCCGGCCGCGAGCGGTGATAGGCAGGGTGACATCGCTCAGCACCGTTTCCCGAGTGCACCAGGATCGCTTGTAGAGCTGATCGCCAATGCCGAAATCGAACAGGGTGACGCCCTCGCCGACGCAGCCTTCGATGATCAAATGAAACAGCATTTCACCTGGGCTGGCGTCCTGAGAAAGCCTGTCGTCGATCGAGCTGAATTGGCAGAGCAGATGCTCCCCTTTGCGCGACAAGCCCGCCACGGCAGCGACGCGCTCCCCCTCCGGCAAATCGACGACCAAGGCATCGAGCCGCAGGATTTCAAAGGATGCCCCCTGCGGATAGGCGGCAAGGCCGTGGAAAAAGGCCTGGATCTTGGGATCGGCGAAAACATCCGGCAGGTTCTGTGCGCGAAACCGCGTCGCCTTCTGGGCGAAAAAGAGATCGAGCAGCCGCGCCTTTTCGGACGCTGTCTGCGCCCGGATATGCCGGTAGCCGCCAAGCGCCTTGAGCTTCCTGTCGGTGACCCGGAACTTGCGCCGGCGGTTGCCGGCGTTCAGCTGTCGCAAGGTCGCTTCGAAATCCGCCAGGATCGGCAGTTGGTATGAGGCGTTCTGATGGCGCGTCGACGGCATCTGCGCCAGGGGCTGCACAAAGCCGCCCCAGACCGCCGGCACCTTGTCGAAAAGGATGAGGTCCGCGCGCCCCGCCAGGAGCGGCGGCAGGCGCCTGGCCAGCATCGTGGCCATACCGGGCAGATGCTCTGCCCAGTCTGGCGCGAAGAGACCGGTATTGCCATTGCTGTGCGGGCTGCCGATGAATCGGGCGGTGCGTCCGCCCCGGCCATGGACGATCTCCAGCGGCAGAATAAAGAGGACGTTCCCGCCCACCCGCCCCTCGACCAGCACCAGCCCGTTACCCGAAGCCACTGCCCATGCCGCGCACCAGTCAAAACGCTGATGCAGAAAATTCCCGGGCCAAGCCTCAAGCGCCCGCCATGACGCCTCGATCGCGCTCATGGTGTCGTGCAGGATAATCTCGAGTGATGTCGCCTGCTGCTTCCAGGGCGGCGTCTTGTCCTCCAGGCTGCGCGGCACCAATATCCATCCTTGTTTCGCGATGTTCGAAGCATCTGCGTTCAGACTGGTCTTGCTTTCCTATATCAAGTCGGCCCTTACCATTCAGTATAAGGCTCTGCCGATCATCTACCCGTTTATCTCCATCCATATTTACGTGATTGGCATCGAAGACTTTGAGGATCGCTCGACATTGACTGGAATCATTTCCTCTTATCGGGGCGCATAACCTGACCACCTCGCTGCGCTTGAAGATCGTGCGGAACGAAGCCAGCAGCCTATGCACCCTATGTGGTCGCGATAAGACGCTCGCCGATCTTCGCTGATTGTACAATCATGGACGCGTCGATAAAGCTTGCGCCTGCAGCTTGTCACGTCGACTGCGGTATGCTTGAGGTGTGCGACACATATGCAAGGGACAAGATATGCCGGACTACGCCGCGATTTATGATGATGTTTACCAACGGGTGCCCGGCTACCAAACCCCATTGAGTTCTCCGGGCTTACGCGTCGCCTATAAGGCTGCGGACCTGATCCGAGCGTCGGGTCCTGATCATTTGGATGTTGGATGTGGTCTCGGTTTTGTCGTGGAAGCACTTCGCAATATTCCTTTCCGCAAGAATTCGAGGGGCGCCGACGTCAGCCGCGTGGCATGCCAGGGTGCGAATACGCGGCTCGGTGAAGAAAGAGCTTTTGAAATCCAGGCCGGGCGCCTCCCGTTCGAGGACCAGAGTTTCGATCTTGTGACCTGCTTCGATGTGCTGGAACACCTTGATCTTCCCGATGTCGAGCGCTTGCGCATGGAGATCAACCGCGTTGCAAAGCCGGGCGCTTTACAGATCTTCAACATCAGCTTGCGCGACTCGGGCACAAGGGACCTTAATAATGAGAGCGTCCACCGTACTGTCCGGCCAGCTTATTGGTGGGATGAGATCTTCAATTTCGATCGCTACGAGGTCGACAAGGCTGACCGAGAAATGACGGCATTTGTCCGCCGCTAGAGCCTGGTACTGCGGGGAGCTGCAACCTCTCAATTTTCGAACGACGCGTATCCGTAATGGCGCCCATTGCTGGAGAATTTTCGTGGTGGCTCGCCTTGCCTCTTGAGAAAAATTCCTGCCATCGTGCTGGCGATCATTGAGCGGCCTGCGCGGCTGATCGCTACCTGTCACGGGAATTTGTCTGGCGGCGCCAACAACCGCCGCCACGATTTCTTCATGAAAAGAACAGGCTGGGCCATACAAGCAGTTCCGCTCACGCTGCTTTTGAGCTATGGATGCACATCAGCCGAGACCGGACGGCTTGTCCGGCCGCTTAATTATGACTGGAGCTTGTGATCTATGTCTGCCAAGATCTACCGCCCTGCTAAAACCGCCATGCAAAGCGGCAAGGCGAAGACGCATCTTTGGATTTTGGAGTTTGATCAGGATGTCCCGCGCACCATTGATCCGATGATGGGATACACGAGCTCCGCCGACACCCGTCAACAGGTGAAGCTCAGCTTCGAAAGCGCAGAGTTGGCTGTGGCCTATGCTGAACGCAACGGCATCGAATATCGCGTCATCGCGCCGAAGGACGCAACCCGCAAGGCAGTTTCCTATAGCGATAATTTCCGCTACAGCCGCCTTCAGCCTTGGACGCACTGATCTAATTCAACCTTCCCTTCCGGACTGCCTTATCTAACGCGCCGCCTTCGGCCCCTTAGCTCAGCTGGATAGAGCACCTGCCTTCTAAGCAGGTTGTCGCAGGTTCGAGCCCTGCAGGGGTCGCCAACTTATCAACCAACTATTGCGGGATTGAAGCTTTCCAGTCACTCGGCGCGTTCCTCGCGCTTTGCTCTAGGCTCGCCTGAAGGAGTCGATTGCTTAGCTATGCCGTTCGTTCTCCCATAATCAGTATAATCTTATAAACAGAAATTCGGGCTCAAGAGCCGAGCTGCATATGCCCCTCGGCATCGAGCGGCGCCATGGGGTTGAAGGCCAGCTCCCATAAATGCCCGTCCGGATCGGCGAAATAACCGGAATAGCCGCCCCAGAAGACCTTTTCCGGCGGCTTTACCGGCCTCGCTCCTCGTGCCAGCGCAAAGGCATAGGCCTCGTCCACCTCGGCCTCGCTGTGGAGATTATGAGCGAGCGTGACGCCGGAAAACCCCTCGCCGGCTCCGCCTCCGGCAAGCCGCGCATCGGCGGCCAGCTTGTCGCGCGAAAACAGTCCGAGCACGATGCCTTTGAGCGCGATGAAGGTGATCGACGGGTTGGACGCGGAGGACCGCGTCCAGCCGAGCGATTCGTAGAAGGCGGTGGCGCGTGCGACATCGGCAACGCCCAAGGTGATCAGCGAAATCCGTCGGTCAAACATAACGGCCCCCATGAATGTTGCCATATTGTTCCAGTGTTTTGTGAGGCGAGCAAGTCATTTTGTCCGGGCTCAGAGCACAGCGTGTTTTCCGTCCACGAGCAAGTCGGCCTGCCGCCATCCGACACGATCGGCAAATTTTTATGTGGCAACATGATACCACAAAGCTAACATATTGTTTTTATTGAAGCAGAAAAGTTCAGCGCCTTTGCCATTCGGTTGACCGGAGGAGCGGTTTTGCCTATAAGCGCGGCGGATCGGCCGAGGCTCTTCATCAGAGTGCTCCGGCCGTTCGTTTTTCGGCGAGGCCTTTGGCTTCGGCGAAACCAAGCAACAAGAAACGCTCGGGGCTCACAAGGTCATCCGGGTCTTAAACGAAAGAACAAAATCATGTCGACCTTCGTTCAGAAGCCCGCAGAGGTGGAGAAGAAGTGGATCGTCATCGATGCCGAAGGCCTCGTTGTCGGTCGTCTCGCTTCCATCATCGCCAACCGCCTGCGCGGCAAGCATAAGCCGACCTTCACCCCGCATGTCGACGACGGCGACAACGTCATCGTCATCAATGCCGAGAAGGCCGTTCTGACCGGCAAGAAGTACACCGACAAGAAGTACTACTGGCACACCGGCTATCCCGGCGGCATCAAGGAGCGCACCGCGCGCCAGATCATCGAAGGCCGCTTCCCGGAGCGCGTCATCGAGAAGGCCGTCGAGCGCATGGTTCCCCGTGGTCCTCTCGGCCGTCGCCAGATGAAGAATCTGCGCGTCTATGCCGGCACCAACCATCCGCATGAAGCCCAGCAGCCCGCCGTCCTCGACGTCGCCAAGCTGAACAGCAAGAACGTAAGGAGCGCCTGATCGTGGCTGACCTCTCTTCTCTGAAAGACCTCGCCACGACCCAGACGGAATCCTCCGCTCCGGTTCATGTCAAGAAGGTCGACGCCCAGGGCCGCTCCTATGCGACCGGCAAGCGCAAGAACGCCGTTGCCCGCGTATGGGTCAAGCCGGGCTCCGGCAAGATCACCATCAACGGCAAGCCGTTCGTGAACTACTTCGCTCGCCCGGTTCTGCAGATGATCCTGCGCCAGCCGATCTTCGCTGCTGCCCGTGATGGACAATTCGATATCGACGCCACGGTTGCCGGCGGCGGTCTTTCCGGCCAGGCCGGTGCCGTTCGTCACGGTATCTCCAAGGCGCTGACCTACTTCGAACCCGGCCTGCGCGGTGTTCTGAAGAAGGGCGGCTTCCTGACGCGCGACTCGCGCGTTGTCGAGCGTAAGAAGTACGGCAAGGCCAAGGCCCGTCGTTCGTTCCAGTTCTCCAAGCGTTAATCGCTTCGGAGCCGGAAACGGATCTCAGGAAAGCGGGGCTTCGGCTCCGCTTTTTTCGTTTAAGGTATTCATTCATGACCTGAGGTGATCGGCCTGATCAGCGAAATGAATTTGCTTTCATTGCGAACCTTCTGTTTTAGATGCGACTGCCCGATGAATGGACGAGACCAATGGCCGACCCGACCTCTCCTTTTGCGCCTCTCCCCGAGCCGCCTTATTATGTCGTGACGTTCTCCTCGCGTCGAACGGCTGGCGATGACGGCTATGGGGCCATGGCAGAGGAAATGGCGGCGCTGGCCCAGGCGCAGCCCGGCTTTCTCGGCGTTGAGAGCGTGCGCGGCACCGATGGGTTTGGGATCACCAATTCTTTCTGGCGCGACGAAGCCTCCATCCAAGCCTGGAAGGCGGTGGTTCGCCATGCGGCTGCGCAGGCGGCCGGGCGCGCACGCTGGTATCAGGATTATCGGGTCAGAGTCGCGCGGGTCGAGCGCGCCTATGGCTTCGGCGAATAGGCGTCTGCCGGCGATCGGCGGCGGCAGGCCTCGGCATTGCCGCAGGAACCGCTGCCCTGTATAGGCTCGGCTCATGGATCGCCCGGTCCAGCGCAGCGCGCAACGGCAGTGACGGCGGATCGGGTCAAGCGCCTGTCACAATCATTCCGTAAATGACGGCAAGCCTCTGACGGAAAAGGACGAAGAGCATGAAACCGAAGATCTTCATCGATGGCGAACACGGCACGACTGGTCTGCAGATCCGCGCGCGCATGGCCGAGCGTGAGGATGTCGAGCTTCTCTCGATCCCCGAGGCCGAGCGCCGCAATGCAGCCCTTCGCGAAGATCTTCTGAACACTGCCGATATCGCGATCCTCTGCCTGCCGGACGATGCCTCGCGCGAGGCCGTGGCGATGGTGTCGGGCAACGACAGCGTGCGCATTATCGATACATCGACCGCGCACCGAACCGCACCGGACTGGGTCTACGGCTTTGCCGAAATGGACAAGGCCCAGGCCGAGAAAATCAAGGGCGCGCGTTTCGTCGCCAATCCCGGCTGCTATCCGACCGGCGCCATTGGTCTGTTGCGCCCGCTGCGCCAGGCCGGGCTTCTGCCGGAACGCTATCCCGTCAGCGTCAATGCGGTCTCCGGCTACACGGGCGGTGGCAAGCAGATGATCGCGCAGATGGAGGATCCCGCGCATCCCGACGCGATCTCGTCGCCGAACTTTCTTTACGGCCTGACGCTGAAGCATAAGCACGTGCCGGAAATGCAGACGCACGGCTTGCTGGCCCGCGCCCCGATCTTCGCCCCCTCAGTCGGCCGTTTCCCGCAGGGCATGATCGTGCAGATACCGCTTTTCCTGGGGGATCTCGGCACCGGCGCGACGCTGGAAAGCCTGCATGCGGCGCTCGTCGCCCATTATGCCGGTCAGTCCATCGTCACCGTGGTGCCGCTGGAAGACAGCGCCACGCTTGCGCGGGTCGATGCGGTGGAGCTTGCCGGCAAGGACACGATGAAGCTCTTCGTCTTCGGCACTTCAGGCGGCGCTCATGTCAACCTTGTCGCCCTGCTCGACAATCTCGGCAAAGGTGCCTCCGGCGCTGCCGTACAGAACATGGATCTGATGCTGTCTGCATGAGCATGATCCGGCGCTGAGGATGCATCCCAACCGCCTCGCGCCCGGCATCCATACCGTTCATAAAAAAGCCCGTCTCGCTGTTCTCGCGGACGGGCTTTTTCATTCGGTTGCGATGGTGAACGGCACGGATATCAACCCTTCGCCGGGACGGCCCCCGGCAGCGAGAGGCTGCCGAGGTAACCGCGCCAGTGCATGACCGACGCGGCAAGGACGACCAGTGCGCCCGCCTGATGCAGAACACCCCAGCCGACTGGCACGGCCAGCAGCAGCGTGGTGATGCCGATCGCAGCCTGGGCCAGAACGCCGAGCGCCAGATGGGTGGCGCCGCGCGCATGAGTGGAGCCCGGCGCCAGGATGTTGGCGGCGATCATATGGCCGAAGGTGACGATCAGCAGCAGATAGGCGCCGCAGCGATGCAGGAACTGCACGGTCTTCGGATTTTCGAACAGATTGATCCAGGCCGGCTCGCGCAAGAAGAGATCGCCCGGAATGATCGCCCCGTCCATCAGCGGCCAGGTATTATAGGAGAGGCCTGCATCGAGCCCGGCCACCAGCGCACCCAGATAGATCTGCACGAAGGCCAGCAGGGTGATCAGTGCCGCGACATGGACGGAGTAGCGGGTCGGCGGGCGGTCACGGCGCTTGTCCACTTTCAGCGCGCGAAAGATCCAGACGCAGGCGGCGTAGATCAGACAGGCGATGATCAAATGCGTCGCCAAGCGATACTGGCTGACCTCGGTGCGGTTGACGAGGCCGGACGAGACCATCCACCAGCCGATGAAGCCCTGGAAACCCCCCAGTGCGAGAATGCCGAGCAGCGGAGCCTTCAGCTTCGGCTCGATCTTGCCCCTCAGCCAGAAAACCAAAAGCGGCACTGCGAAGATCAGCCCGATCGAGCGCGCGAGCAGCCGGTGCGCCCATTCCCACCAGAAGATCGTCTTGAAGCCATCCAGATCCATGCCGCTGTTGAGCTGGCTATATTGGGGGATGCGCTTGTAGAGGTCGAATTCCTGTTCCCAATCGGCCTGGCTCAGCGGTGGGATGACGCCGTGGATGGGCTTCCATTCCGTGATCGACAAGCCTGATTCGGTCAGGCGTGTCGCGCCGCCGACCAGCACCAGCGCAAACAGCGCCAGAATGACGATGCCGAGCCAGAGGCGCAGATGCCGCCGGTCTCGCGCCTGCGCCGCCAGCGGGCCATGATGCCCCGCCGCTACGCCTGTCAGGGTGATGTCGCTCATCGCTTGCTTTTTGCTCCTGCCTGCATTTCACCAGAGCAGGCCCACGATCGTCGCGCCGGAAAAAATCCCGTCCGTCGATCCGGGACATGCGATAGCCGGTCGCTGGCGATCCCTGCCCTGTGTTTGGGGACATGATGTGCAACAGCCGGCTGATCAAGGCAAGCCGCAGCTTTGCGGCATCGGGTCGCGCGGCAGACGGGACAATGGGGCTTTTGGTCTCGACCGAGCGCGCTTTCCTCGGCAAAGTGACCTTACCGTGTAAGACGACGCTTGCCCAAGCATCATGCTATACGTCTGAAAGACGGGAAGCCGGCAATCGGCCGCGTACGACCATGCGCGCGAGCGCTTGCCGCCCGGAAGGAGGAGGAAGAATGCGCCCACGCCTGCGGAAATTCATCGGCACGATTCTGATCGTGCTGCTGGTCATCACATACGCGCTGGTGGCCACCACCCTTGCCGCGGCCTTCCTGGGCGCCGCGCCCTGGTGGATCCATCTTCTGTATTTCTTCCTGTCGGGCCTGCTCTGGGTGCTTCCAGCCATGCTGATCATCAAATGGATGGAGCGCCCGGCTTGAGCCCTGTCCAGAGAATAGCGGTCCTCGCGGACATCCATGGAAATCTGATGGCGCTCGACGCCGTTCTGGCCGACATCGACGGACAGGGAATCAGCGAGATCGTCAATCTTGGCGATCACCTCAGTGGTCCGCTCGATCCAGCCGGCACGGCCGAGCGGCTCATGCAGCGGCCGATGAGCGCCATTGCAGGCAATCACGACCAGTATCTGCTGACGCTTGCGCCTGACGCAATGGGGCTGTCCGACCGTTTTGCCCATGCATCGCTGACGCCGGCACATCGTGCCTGGCTTGGCAGCCTGCCGGCCACCCGCCAGTCCGGTGCGCTTTTCCTCTGTCATGGCACACCTCTGTCTGACGAGACCTATCTCTTGGAGGAGGTGGTGGGCGATCATCAGGTGATCGCACGCGGTGCCGGTGCCGTCGACGCTTTGATCGGGGAGTTGGAAGCGGACATCCTGCTGTGCGGCCACTCCCATCAGCCACGGCTGATGCGTCTGCCGAACGGACGGCTGGTTCTCAATCCCGGAAGCGTTGGCTGCCCCGCCTATCAGGACGAAACGCCTTATCCGCACCGCATGGAATGCGGCCATGCGATGGCAAGCTATGCGGTCATCGAGCGGCGTGGCACCGCCGTCGATATCGCCTTCCGCCATGTCGCCTATGACCATCTGGCCGCGGCCGCCCTGGCCGAACGAAACGGCCGGCCGGACTGGGCGGAGGCGCTGCGCTCCGGCCGGATCGGCCGGGGCGGATAAGGCAAGCCCGCGTCTCGTTCCAGGAACGCTTTACGTCACTCTTTCGGCAGCGCGGCATCGTCAAGCTCGGCCGCGCGCTTGGCGGCCGGACGTGCCAACACACGCTCGGCATAGGCTTGAAAAGTCGGGCGCGCTTCCATGGTTCTGAAGCGCAGGCCCCAGGCAACCTGGGCACCGACATAGACGTCGGCGGCCGTGAAATGGTCGCCGGCGATATAGTCATGAGCCGACACCGCCTTTTCCAGCGTCGTCATCACATCCTCATAGGTGCCATAGCCGACGGAGCGCGCCTTGTCGGCCGGCGGCTCGCATTGAAAGGCGCGGTTCGTGACCGCGGCCTCCACCGGGCCGGCCGCGAAAAACAGCCAGCGATAATAGGAGGCACGCTCGACATCGGTGCGCGGCAGCAGGCCGGCTTCCGGAAAGGTCTCGGCAAGATAGGCGCAGATGGCGGCCGTTTCCGTCACCAACGCATTGCCGTGGCGTAGCGCCGGCACTTTGCCCATGGGATTGAGCTGAAGATAATCGGGCGATTTCATCCGATCGCCAAAACCGATGAATTCTACCTCGTAGGGAAGCTCCGTCTCTTCCAGCATCCAGCGCGCAATCCGTCCGCGGGACATGGGATTGGTGTAGAGCACCAGTTCGTCTGTCATCACAGTCCTCCCTTCTCGTTGCGCGCAGGCTAAACCCGTCGGCACGCGCTGACAATGCATCCGCGTGAGAACGACACATCGCTCCGGAATCGGCGCGCCGCGCATAAAAATGGCGGGGAAAACCCCGCCATCCTGTCGCGCTTGAAGGACAGCCGTATCAGGCCGCCATGGCCTTGCGCAGGTTTTCGTCGATCTTGTCGAGGAAGCCGGTGGTCGACAGCCAGGGCTGGTCGGGACCGATCAGCAGCGCAAGATCCTTGGTCATGTAGCCGGCTTCGACGGTCTCGACGCAGACGCGCTCCAGCGTTTCCGAGAACTTGGCAAGCGCAGCATTGTTGTCGAGCTTGGCGCGATGCGCGAGACCACGGGTCCAGGCGAAGATCGAGGCGATCGAGTTGGTCGAGGTTTCCTCGCCCTTCTGGTGCTGGCGATAGTGACGGGTCACGGTGCCATGGGCCGCTTCGGCTTCGACCGTCTGGCCATCCGGTGTCATCAGAACCGAGGTCATCAGGCCGAGCGAGCCGAAGCCCTGGGCGACGATGTCGGACTGGACGTCGCCATCATAGTTCTTGCAGGCCCAGACATAACCGCCGGACCACTTCAGCGCCGAGGCAACCATGTCGTCGATCAGGCGATGTTCGTACCAGAGCTTGGCTTCCTTGAACTTCTCAGCGAATTCCGTCTCGTAGACGTGCTGGAAGATGTCCTTGAAGCGGCCGTCATAGGCCTTGAGAATGGTGTTCTTGGTCGAGAGATAGACCGGAACGTTGCGCTGCAAGCCGTAGTTCAGCGAAGCGCGGGCAAATTCGGTGATCGATTCGTCCAGATTGTACATGGCCATGGCCACGCCGGCGCCCGGCGCGTCGTAGACGTCGTGCTCGATCGTCTGGCCGTCGTCGCCGACGAACTTGATCGACAGCTTGCCCTTGCCGGGGAACTTGAAATCGGTCGCGCGGTACTGGTCGCCGAAGGCGTGACGGCCGACGATGATCGGCTTGGTCCAGCCGGGCACCAGGCGCGGCACGTTTTCGCAGATGATCGGCTCGCGGAAGATCACGCCGCCAAGAATGTTGCGGATCGTGCCGTTCGGCGACTTCCACATCTTCTTGAGGCTGAATTCCTGCACGCGGGCTTCGTCCGGCGTGATGGTGGCGCATTTGACGCCGACGCCGTGCTTCTTGATCGCATTGGCCGCGTCGATCGTCACCTGGTCATCTGTGGCGTCGCGGTTTTCCATGCCGAGATCGTAATATTCGAGATCGATATCGAGATAAGGGTGGATCAGCTTGTCCTTGATGAACTGCCAGATGATGCGGGTCATCTCATCGCCGTCGAGCTCGACGACCGGATTATCCACCTTGATCTTGATCATGGAATTGCCTCTGTGCTTGGAAGTTGGGGCCGTGATCGTTGAGACACGAGGCCCGTTGGTGAAAGCGTGAGTGCTTGCGCTATAGCATTGCCTGATGACAAGGCAAAGCGCGTTCGGCCTTCCATTTTCCGACATGATTGACGGGCAAGAACAGCGGTGCAAGCCGGCCATGGGGACCGGCGCGAACACCAGGGCATGGGTGCAATGACAAGGGGCGGACCAATGGAGACGGTAAAACGGATGACGCGCGACGGGACAATGGTCGCACGGCTGCGGCCGGCCGGCCTGGCGCTGGTGCTGGCGCTTTCGGGCAGTGCCTCTGCAGCCTGGGCGGCCGATATGACGGGGCCGGTGCGCGAGATCATGGACGAGGCCGAGCGCGGCTGGTCGGAAACGCCGGCCGGTGAAACCCGTGATTATTTCGATGCCGAGCGGCTGAAGCGGATCTACAGCCGCGACTTCAACCGCGCCTATGCGGCGGCGGCGAAATTTCCAGCCTATGAAGACAGCAGTTCGCCCTTCGACTACGACGTCGTCGTCAGCGGCCAGGACAGCTGCACGCTTCAGGATGTGCGCATCGAACAGAAGCCGGCGGAAGCGGCCGTGACGCCGGTCGACGTCAGCTTCGACAACAAGCATTGCCTGGCCGAGGAAGGGGCACCGCCACCGGACCGCAGCACCCTGATCTTCCGCATGGTCGAGGAAGACGGCCGCCCTGTGATCGACGACATCGTCCGCCCGGATGCGGCAGGCTCGCTCAAGGGCGAACTGGACGAAATTGCCCGGGTGGCTGCCGAGGAAGCCGGCAAGGACGCGCAATAGTGTAGGCGGCCGGAAACGCCAATGAGCGACAGGATGCTTGGGGTTGCCGTGATTCTGCAGTAGAGGAACGGCTTTTTCGGCAGCCGCGGCCGATGCGCCGGCTGCCGCCTGGAAAAAGGATCTGGACGGACATGGCAGGAACGAACAGCGAGAAGCCGCTTCTGGCCGAAGGGCCGGCGATCATTCTCGTCCATCCGCAGCTTGGCGAAAATATCGGCATGGTGGCGCGCGCCATGGCCAATTTCGGCCTGGCGGAGCTGCGGCTCGTCTCCCCGCGTGACGGCTGGCCGAGCGAAAAGGCCCGGGCCGCCGCCAGCCGTGCCGACCATGTGATCGACGGCGCGAAGGTCTATGACACCACGCGCGAGGCCGTCGCGGATCTGCAATTCGTTTACGCCACGACCGCGCGCGACCGCGACGGCTTCAAGGAGGTGCGCGCCCCTGGCGTGGCGGCGGATACGCTTCGTGCCCGCTTTCGCGCCGGCCAGCCGGTGGGCATCCTGTTCGGGCGCGAGCGCACGGGGCTGACCAATGACGAGATTGCGCTGGCAGACGAGATCGTCACTTTTCCGGTCAACCCCGCCTTCGCCTCGCTCAACCTGGCGCAGGCGGTTTTGCTGATGTCTTATGAGTGGATGAGATCCGGCCTGGAATCGCTCGACGCGGTGCCGTTTCAGGCGCCCGAGCAGCCACCAGCGACAAAGACCCATCTCCATGGGCTGTTCGACCATATCGAGGAGGCGCTCGATGCGCGCGGCTATTTCCGCCCGCCGGAGAAAAAGCCGAAGCTGGTGGAAAATCTGCGCGCCATGCTCACGCGTCCGGGCTTCAGCCTGACCGAAATTCAGGTGATCCGAGGCGTTATTTCCTCGTTGGATCGCTTTACGCGGGACGCGCCGCGTGGCTCGCTGGCGGCCCATGAAACCGTCCGCAGGAAGCCGAACGAGGCTGCACCGCACGATGAATGATGCAGGCTCCGCTCCTTCCGATTCGGCACAGCCGGTGCTGATCTTCGACAGCGGCATCGGCGGGCTCACCGTGCTGCGCGAGGCGCGGGTGCTGATTCCCGAGCGGGCCTTTATCTATGTGGCCGATGATGCCGGCTTTCCCTATGGCGACTGGCCGGAGCAGGCCTTGACGGAGCGGCTGCTTGCCCTTTTCGCCGATCTGATCGACCGCTTCCGCCCGGAGGTCTGCGTGATCGCCTGCAACACCGCCTTCACGCTGGCAGGCGCGGCGCTGCGGGTCGCCTTTCCGCGGATGCGCTTCGTCGGCACGGTGCCGGCCATCAAGCCGGCGGCGGAGCGAACCCGTTCCGGGCTCGTCTCTGTCCTGGCGACCCCGGGCACAGTTCAGCGCGCCTATACGCGCGATCTGATCCAGTCCTTCGCCAGCCGCTGCATCGTCAATCTGGTCGGCTCACCCCAACTCGCGCGCATGGCCGAGGCCTATATGCGAGGCGAGACATTGGACGACGCGGCGGTGCTTGCCGAGATCGCGCCCTGCTTTACCGTCCGGGACGGAGCACGCACCGACATCGTCGTGCTGGCCTGCACGCATTATCCCTTCCTGGCCAATCTCTTTCGCAGGCTTGCGCCATGGCCCGTCGATTGGCTGGATCCGGCCGAGGCAATCGCCCGCCAGGCGCGCCGCCTGGTGCCCTCTCTCAGTGATGCGCAAGCCGATCATGGCGAGGATCGCGGGTTGTTTACATCCGGCACGCCCGATTTCGCCGCGCGCCGCCTGATGCAGGGCTTCGGCCTGCGGCTCGACGGCGGCGGGACAAATGGCCTGTCTGCGCAGGGCGCACAGCAGCGCGATGCAATTCTGTCTCCGGTCTGACATCGATCCCGCCTGTGGCATTGTCCCCAGCAATCATCGCTCAAGACGCTCGAGGTAAAAATTTATTAGCGCCTTGATGCCTATGGTTGCCGCGACGTCATCCGGCAAAGCGCACCATCATGACCGAAGCCTCTCCCTCCCGCAAAGCCGAGCCCAGCCCGGCAGCGGCGATTGTGCCCGATGCGGTTGCCGGCCATCCGCCGGGCGGCGCGTCCACGCCTGTGGAGCTGAATACCCTGGCACGCCAAGTGGCAGAACAGTTTCGCCATCAGGCCTACCCCCCGACGATGATTCCGGGGATGACGCGAATCGGCGAATTTCTCCTCCTGGCCGGTGCCGGCGCTGTCGCGACGATGGCTGCCGGCCTCGAAACGCAGAGCAGCTGGCACGGACCGACGTTGCTTTGCGTAAGCGCCGCCTTGCTGGCGATCTTCTGCCTGCAGCTGGCAGATGCCTATCAACGCCCCGCATTGCGCGCCGCCATGCGTACCCTGCCCCGGGTTCTCGGCGCCTGGACACTCGTCTGCGCGCTTACGGCGCCCGTGCCCTATCTGCTCCTTGGCGAAGCACCGTCCGTTCGATGGCTGGCGATCTGGTTTTGCACGGGTCTCGTCGCGCTTGCCGCCGGCAGGTTTCTGCTGTCGGCAGCCATTGGACGCTGGGCTCGAAAGGGCCTGATGGAGCGGCGCGTCGTCATCGTCGGCGGCGGTGAGCCGGCCAAGACCTTGATCCGCGCGCTGGAGACCGAACCGGAAGGCGACATCCGCATCTGCGGCATTTTCGACGACCGCAAATCCTCCGGTCGGTCGCCCGATGTGGTCGCGGGCTATCCCAAGCTCGGCACCTTTGCCGAGCTGGTGGAATTCGGCCGCGCAACGCGCATCGACATGCTGATTATCGCTTTGCCGCTGTCGGCCGAAGAGCGGATCATGCAGCTGCTGCGCAAGCTCTGGGTACTGCCGGTCGACATCCGGCTTGCCGCCCATGCCAACAATCTACGCTTTCGGCCACGCAACTATTCCCATCTGGGCGATGTGAGGATGCTCGACATCTTCGACAAGCCGATTGCCGACTGGGACTCGGTCGCGAAACGAACCTTCGATATCGTCTTCACGATTGTCGCGCTCTGCCTGCTCTGGCCGGTGATGATCGGCGCGGCCATTGCGGTGAAGCTCTCCTCTGCGGGGCCGGTCTTCTTCAAGCAGAAGCGGCATGGCTTCAATAACCAGGAGATCGACGTTTTCAAATTTCGGTCGATGTACACCGATCGCAGCGATCCCACGGCGAAACGCGCGGTCACGCGCGGCGATCCTCGGGTAACGCCGGTCGGGCGCGTCCTGCGCAAAACCTCGATCGACGAGCTGCCGCAGCTCTTCAACGTGCTGCGCGGCGAGCTCTCCCTTGTCGGCCCCCGCCCCCATGCGGTGGCCGCGCAGACGGCCGATCTCACCTATGTCGACATTGTCGAGAGCTATTTCGCGCGTCACCGCGTCAAGCCCGGCGTCACCGGCTGGGCGCAGATCAATGGCTGGCGCGGCGAGATCGACAGCGACGACAAGATCAGGTTCCGCACCGCGCATGACCTCTATTACATCGAAAATTGGTCGCTCTGGTTCGACCTGAAAATCCTGTTCCTGACGCCCTTCCGGCTTCTGAACACGGAGAATGCTTATTGACGCTTTCGGCCGACCAGGATCTGGCGCCTAGCCTGCGCATCAGCGCCGAGCGCGTGGCCAGCGCGACGCTCGGCTTTGGCGTCTTTCTGTCTGGCTTCGTGCTGGTGGAGCCGGCGCCTTACGAGCTGATGATGGCGGCTCTGATCGCGCTTTGGGCACCGCTCGGCCTGCGCATATCCCGCACGACGGCCCCTCTGGCGGCCCTGCTGCTCATCTTCATGATCGGTGGGTTGATGTCGCTCACCGTCGTGAAGGAGCTGGATATCGGGCCGATGTACATGGCCGTGTCAGGCTTTCTGGCGCTGACATCAATCTTCTTTGCCAGTGTCATCGAAGCACGGGCCGAACGTCTTAACGTGATCTTCAAGGCCTGGACCGCGGCAGCGGTGATCACCGCCATCCTCGGCATTCTCGGCTATTTCCACCTCCTGCCCGGCGGGGAGATTTTCACCCTTTATGATCGCGCCAAAGGCGCGTTCCAGGATCCGAACGTCTTCGGGCCGTTTCTCCTGGTCCCTTCGCTCTATCTGATCCATGCCGTGCTGAAGGGCAGGCTGATCGACCTGCCTTTGCGTGCCGCCGGTATCCTGATCCTGGCGCTGGGAGTCTTTCTCTCCTTCTCGCGCGCCGCCTGGGGGCTCTACGTCTTTGCCGTGCCGACGCTGGTCCTCGTCATGCTGATCAAGGAGCGATCCGGCCTGTTCCGCGTGCGGATGCTGACCATGGCGCTTTGCGGTGCGATGGCGATGCTGATTGCCATCGGCCTGGCGCTACAGCTGCCGCAGGTCGCCAATCTGTTTTCCAACCGCTCGCAACTCGTGCAGGAGTATGATGGCGGCCATCTTGGGCGCTTCGAGCGCCATCGGATCGGCTTTCGCATGATGCTGGAAAGGCCGCTCGGGATCGGCCCGCTCGAATTCAGCAAGATCTTTCCGGAAGACGAGCACAATATCTGGCTCAAGTGCCTGACCACCTACGGCTGGCTTGGCTTTGCCGCTTATGTCACGCTGATGATCAGCACAGTCGCGATCGGTTTTCGCCTACTGCTGTATAACCGCCCCTGGCAACCGTATCTGATGATCGCCTGGATCGCGTTGATGGGCCATGCCGGCATTGGCAATGTCATCGACATCGACCATTGGCGCCACGCCTATCTGCTGTTCGGCATTCTCTGGGGCTGCGCTGGCCTGGAAGCGCGATGGCGTCGCCGAACGATCTGACGGGATCAGACTTGGCAACCAGACAGGCAGCCCGACGGACTTGAACCGCCGAGCATGGGCATCGACACGTTGCAGGCAATGTTGTGAAGTGGGCTGGCCGCGCTTTGCCCGCGCGACCTCAAAGTTACCGTACCATAGAAAAAGGGCAGGCATCACGGTGCCCGCCCCTTCTTCATGATGATAGGCGTTGGCAAGCCGTTAATAGGGCGAATAGCACTGACGGCGCGGCCCGTAATTGGGCTGGAACGTGTTGTCATAGGCGCGATACGAGCGATAGCGCGCATAGCACCAGTTCACATGGGCATTGCCGGCGCTACGATAGATCCGGCGTGGCGGTGGCGGAGCGGCGATGGCCCCGCCGATGATGGCGCCAGCAGCCAGCGCGCCGAGGGGAATGCCCCAGCTACGGTCACGATGGCGATAATAGGAGCGATCGCGATACCAGCCACGGTCACCGCGCCAATGGCGTCGACCATCGTGACGCCAGCCATGATCGCCACGCCAGCCGCGATGATAGCCATGATGCGGACGCCAGCGACGGTGATTGTCGACTTGGATCACGTCGGATGTATCCTGCGCAACGGCAATCGGTGCACGCGGCATGGCTTGAGCCGGCAATGCCACAGGCAGAGCCATGGCTGCAGACATGATGAGGGCAAGGATTTTCTTCATTGCTTCTCCCTTCCGGCGCAGCTTCGAACTGGCGGCCGCGCTCTCAACTGGAACACACTCCATGTCACGCCGGATGGCAGCACAGGAGCTGTGGGAAAACAATGCTTTGGGACGGGCAAGCGTTCCGCGGGACGACATCACATTTTCGCGAGAACGAGTATGGTCAACGCGCGAATGTGACAAATCTATATCGCAGGGAGCTGATGCTCGAAGTGCCCAAACTCACCCAATGAATGAGGGTGGAAGGCCTGTGTCTCTTTTGAGAAGAGGATCCAGAGCTAGGGGGCTCTCTGGAAAAATGGTCGGAGCGGCGGGATTCGAACCCACGACCCCTTGACCCCCAGTCAAGTGCGCTACCGGGCTGCGCTACGCTCCGACACGGCGAAATCCCTATAGGACCGGGTGTTTAGGCGCAAGCCCCCGTCCGGAATTTTCTTGGCAAAAAGGACGATAAAAGGCGCAAATGCAGGGAGAACCACATCGAGTCCCACCAAAGTCCCACGAGCCGCTTTTTGACGGCTTCTTCCGCCAACTGCCATCCATAACGCGCGTTGACGAACTTGGGACAGAGGTCCGTGACGGAGGTTATGGGCATGGCAAACTTGCAGTGACGCGTCATCTCGAACGGACGCGTCACCGCCGTCGCAATCACCGCTGCGGCCGCCCTGCCCAGTGCATGCGCTCAGCCACAGAAACGCAGCCGGCAAAGCTGATATAGGGCTGCAGGGAAACAACAGGCGGAAGACTCCTCCCAAAAAATGCGGCAGGCGGATCAGGCGATCTCGTAGGCTCTTCTTGCCGAGGCTCTCAAAGCCGGGCTCAAGCCACCGCCCGCACCCCGGTCTCTTCGTGCCGCTGTCTCAGATGGTCACCGAGCCGAAGGGCTAGGGCGACGATGACGAGGGTCGGGTTGGCGTAACCGGATGTAGGGAATGTGCTGCCGCCACAGGCATAGAGCCCTTTGACGCCAAAGACCTGGCCATCGGTATCGACGACGCCATCACGCGCGTCGCGCGCCATTTTTGTCGTGCCGGCATGGTGGTTGCAATCACTGAGCTGCGCTTTCCACGCATCACCGGGCGCCGTCAGCCAGTCCGCCATCTTGAAGTCGCCGAGGCCGAGACGGTGGAACTCGTCGATTGCGGTCTGGGTGATGGTCGTCAGCGTCTCGCGCTCGAGTGTCCCAACGTCCCAGGTCACCTTGACCATCGGCACGCCGAGCCGGTCGCGCCTGGTCTCGTCAAGTTGGACGCGGTTTTGTGCCGAAGGTTCCTGCTCGAGATAGCATTGCAGATGGACGGCGGAGGGTTTGGCGCGTGGCGACTGGCCCTGGAGACGGCGCCAGGCGGCGGCGGCGACATCGGGAAAATCGCGCAGCAAACGCCAGATATGCGCGCGCATCCGATCCGGCAAGCGCTGGGCTCGGATGCCGCGCACAATCTCCTGCAACGAGGCCATGCCGCTCTCGCTCGGATAGTCGAAGACAAGATGCGCATTGGCATTGAGGACCTGCCGCTCGCGCTGGAGCGTTTCAGACAGGGCGAATTTCGGAAAATAGCGCTTGTCCCGACGATAGAGCAGCCGGAATCGATCTTGGAGATGCGCTCCATCCGAGGTGAGCGTTGCCGTGATCCCGTTCGGATGATCCTGGAAAAAGCGGCCCACGAGATCATGCTCGTTGCCAAGCCCCTTGGGATTGACCGAGCGGGACAGAAGCAGGAGACGGGCATTTTCCAGCCCGCCGGCGCATAGGGCAACCACCGGCGCATTGATCGTCAGGGACTTGCCGCTCCAAGTCTTCACGGCCACGCCAGAGGTCACCGTACCCGTCTCGTCGGTGCGGATCTCGGTGGCCGTTGCATGGAGCAGCACCGTAACGTTGGCGTCCGCCTTCAGGGCGGCAAAATGGGTTTTGCCGACATCGACATCAGGTGTGTAGACGGTGAACATCGCCTTGAGCCGGTCTGCCTGCCAAGGCGGAGCCTGAAGCCCGAAGAGACCGTAATTCCGTGCATCGAAGACATCCTCCTCGACACAGAAAAAGCGCTTGGCCTCGTCGACGAAAGGCTGCAGCTGCGCCGCGTCGATCGGCCAGCCGCTATGGGCCACCCAAGGGCGCTGCGCGAAATCGATGTCGTCGAAAGGCAGGCATTGCCCGGCCCAGAGGCGCCCTGCTCCGCCCAGCGCCCGCGCGCGGCCCTCTTCCATGCCTTTCAGATTCAGCGGGGATGAGAAGCCCTTGTTGAGCACCTGGAGATCCTCTTCGACCTCCAGCCCGCCGCTTTCGAGCAGAATCACCCGGCAGGATGGCGAGGCCGCCTTCCTGGCCAGCGCGATCCCCGCCGGGCCAGCGCCAATGATGCAGAGATCGCAAGCGAGACTTGCTTCGTCCTCCAGATGCAGACTGTCTTCAATCATGCGGAAGCCCTTCCGCCATCACATTCCGATCGGGAGCGATTGCTCTCGATGTCCGACAAGGCTCGATGCCGCATCACCAGGACGTCCCTCTTCCCGCAAAAGCGCTGCGCGTTTTCATTCCCTCTTAATTGATAACTATCTTTTATACAGGCAGAGCTTTGCGATCAAGACGAAGAACAATGCTGTAGAGGACTTGCCAGCGAGACAGGCTGGAGAAGAGTTGGATCAACGCAGATCGCGCTTGACCATGTTCTGATAGCGGCGCTGGATGTCCAAGGCCTCATAGAACTGTACGAGAAGGCGGTCTGCCTCCCGCATCCCGACGCCGCGGGACCGTAAGCGGCTCATCAATCGTTCCTGCCGCAAAACGCGCTCCTCCGCGCGTCTTACGGCCTGGTCCGCTCGCTGAAAATCCGCCTGCGTATAGGGCATGATGCTTTGTGTCCGGAAAATTGACCATGATCCGAACAAAGAGCGCGGCAATGCGTTCCGCCTAGCGGATAAATATTCGCCAGCGACAATCGAGGGAGATTTGTCCATGCGGCCGAGCCTGACAGCAACGACCAGCCTTGCACGGATCACCGCGCTGAAAATTGAGCGTGACCGCGATGAGTTGCTCACAATCACATCGCGCACACAAAAGCGCCTGGATCGTTCACGCGATCTGCTCCATGCCACCGACCATTGCCTGTCTCCCTACCCGACGAACCGGGCACAGACAACGACGCCCGAATGGACCGACGTATCCGATAAAGCGCACTGATCACAGCTGAACGGCAGGACCTGAAAAAGATATTTTTCCGGGCTGCTCGGCCTATATTTTCTCGAGAATAGCCGAAATCTTAAAACAGCCGTCAGCAGTCAATTATATTCTCCAGCCGATGGCGAAGTGGCAGCTACGTTTCCTCTGCGTCGCCATCGAGACATGACGTGCTCAGAACCGCACTGATTTCCGCCCCCCTTTCATCATCCTTCACGCACCCAATCCACCCCACGCTGGCACAGCCAAGGTGGCGAAAGAAGACTTGCAGGCGATTCGCAAATCAGCTAAAGAACAAAACAGGAACACTTGTTGAGGAACAGGCCCCGTGAACCGGACCCAAGACGTGATCGCCTCTGCCCTTGCTGCCGTCGCGGCCTCGCGCGCTGCCCGTGAAGCTGCCGAAAAGCGCCGCCGGGAAACGTTTTCCCGCATCGACATCGCGCGCAAGCCACAATATGAGCCCAAGCAACTGTCGCTGAATTTTCATTGAGGATCACGCGATAGCTAAACCGATACGTGACGAGAATGGCCGAATCTTGACGTTGTACGTTGGGTCCACGGCTCGCTCTTCCGCCTTACGACGCCAGCCGAAGTCAACGCATAAGAGAGCCGATACCTAGCCGGCGCGGCAGTAGGCATCTATAAGACCAGACCCTTGGTCGATCGGCATCTTGAATCGACCTCGCCTAGAGCGTCCGACTGAAAATCATACGCAGTCTGACGCTCTCCATTTTTGTTTTCGCATCGGATTTTTCCGAAAACCGGTTCCCACTTTTCGGTCCGTTGCTTTAGCGTACCTGATCGAGCAGGCGCTTGCATTCCAGAAGGTCGTAGAGCGCCTCCTGCAAAAGAGCCCGATCCTCCTTGTTGACGGACCCCTTGCCGATGGTGACATCGGGCGTCTCGTCATGGTTTCCGCCGAAGGAGAAGAAGCGGCGACTGGCCGGCGGCTTGGCGCGGCCGACGATCTGATCTTCATCACCCGCTGCAAGCTTCGGCCCGCCATCTTCGTTGCTGGCGGCCGCAAGTGCTTCCACCGTGGCAAGGTCGCCGCTGGCAATAGCCGCCACGAACTTGTTTCCATTGACCTTCAGGAGCTTCTGCACTCCCTTGATAGTGTAGCCGTGGTCATACAGCAGATGACGAATGCCTTTCAGCAGATCGACATCTTCAGGCCGGTAGTAGCGCCGGCCACCGCCGCGCTTCATCGGCCTGATCTGAGTAAAGCGTGTTTCCCAAAATCTGAGAACATGCTGCGGCAGGTCGAGATCGTCCGCCACCTCGCTGATGGTGCGAAAGGCATCCGGGCTTTTGTCCATCGGGTCCTCGGAGGGCGCCGATCCGGCACCTTATACGCTTGAGCTCTTTGCACGGGAGGCGCGTATATGCCGACACGGCAGTATGCGCTCGGTTTGCCGCGGGCCCTTGAGGTCCCTTGGTTCACCCACGAGGTCTGCCGGGAGCCAGCCGCCTAACCGTCGACAAAACCTTACAAAAAGGCTTACGCAACATGACGAAGTAGACAGCGCGGATCAAACCTGCCCGTCGCTCGAATCTCTCACATAATCATGGTGAAAATCAACGGTTTATCGCGCGGTTTTCAACCGAAATCACTCGGGGTGACCTGTCAGCATGTGCACAGATAAAGCGCGTGTACTCGCAGACGACGTCAGGGTGCGGGTGGCGCGGGCTTGGTCTTTGCCTTGCGGGCAAGATGGGCCTTGAGCACGCGCTGCTTCAGCACATTGGATGCCTTGAAGGTCATCACACGGCGCGGCGAAATCGGCACTTCCTCGCCCGTCTTCGGATTGCGGCCGATCCGCTCGTTCTTGTCGCGCACCTGGAAGGTGGCGAAAGAGGAAAGCTTGACGCTTTCGCCCCGCACGATGGCGTTGCAGATCTCGTTGATGATTGTTTCCACCAACTCGGCGGATTCGGTGCGCGAAAGTCCAACTTTGCGGAAGACCGATTCGGCCAGATCCGCGCGTGTCACCGTTTTTCCGCTCATCTTCCCCGCCAATGTTGACTGCGCTGATGCGGCGGCAAGACTATTGCCGATGTCGCAGCCGGTCAAGCGGTTCAATTGAAATAGAAATTCGATTACCAGCGCAGGAGGACCGAACCCCAGGTGAAGCCGCCGCCCATGGCTTCCAGAAGCACAAGATCGCCCTGCTTGATGCGCCCGTCGGATGCTGCGGCATGCAGGGCAAGCGGAATGGAGGCGGCAGAGGTGTTGCCGTGCTGGTCCACTGTCACCACCACTTTTTCCAGCGGAATGCCCAGCTTCTTCGCCGAGCCGTCGATGATCCGCCGGTTGGCCTGATGCGGCACCAGCCAGTCCAGATCCTCGGCGGTCGTGCCGGTGGCGGCGAAAGCGGCCTCGATCACATCGGTGATCATGCCCACGGCGTGCTTGAAGACTTCGCGACCCTCCATCCGCAGATGGCCGATCGTGCCGGTGGTGGAAACACCGCCATCGACATAGAGCTTCTGCTTGTGGGAACCATCCGAGCGCAACTGCGCCGTCAGGATGCCGCGGTCGTCGCCGGTGCCGGCGCTCTCGACTGCCTCAAGCACGACAGCGCCAGCGCCGTCACCAAAGAGCACGCAGGTGGTGCGGTCCGTCCAGTCGAGCAAGCGCGAGAAGGTCTCCGCGCCGATCACCAGTGCGCGGCGCGCCATGCCGGTGCGCAGATAGGCATCCGCCGTTGCCATGGCAAAGACGAAGCCGGAGCAGACTGCCTGCATGTCGAAAGCCGCACCGCCGGTGATGCCAAGCCGAGCCTGGATATCGACCGATGTGGCCGGAAAAGTGTTGTCGGGACTGGCGGTGGCCACGATGATGAGGTCGATCGCCTGGGGCTCGATGCCGGCGCGCGACAGTGCCTCGCGTGCGGCCGCCTCGCCGAGCGAGGCCGTTGTCTCACCATCGCCGGCGATATAACGCTGACGAATGCCCGTGCGCTGGACGATCCACGCATCCGTGGTGTCGACCGTCTTTTCCAATTCCTGATTGGTCACCACCCGCTTCGGCAGCGCTGCTCCGAAACCGCGTACAACAGACCTGATCATTCTTGCTTTCCAATCTCGCCGCCCACATTGCCGGCGACAGTCGCCCCTTCGGGCGCCTGGGCGGCGCGGTATTTGGCCAGATCGGCCTCGATTTTGTTTTTCAGCCCGTTTCGGACCATATCATGACCGACATCGATGGCTGCTGCGAAACCTTCGGCGTCGGCGCCGCCATGGCTTTTGATGACAATGCCGTTCAGCCCGAGAAACACGCCGCCATTGACCTTGCGCGGGTCCATCTTCTCGCGCAGCCGATCAAAGGCGCTTTTGGCGAAAAGATAGCCGATCTTCGCCATCAGCGTCCGCGACATGGCGGCCCGCAGATAGGTCGCGATCTGGCGCGCGGTGCCCTCGGCGGCCTTCAGCGCGATATTGCCGGAGAAGCCCTCGGTCACGACAACATCGACCGTGCCCTTACCGATATCGTCGCCTTCCACGAAGCCGACATAGTCGATGCCATCGAGCCCTGCCTCGCGCAGAAGCTGGCCAGCCTCCCTAACCTGCTCCTGGCCCTTGATCTCCTCGACGCCGACATTCAGCAGGCCAAGCGTCGGACGATCAAGTTCGAACAGAGCGCGGGCCATGGCGCCGCCCATGAGGGCGAAATCCATCAGCTGGCGCGCATCGGCGCCGATGGTGGCGCCGACATCGAGAACGATGCTTTCACCCTTCAGGGTCGGCCAGATCGCCGCAATCGCCGGACGCTGGACGCCGGCCATGGTGCGCAGGCAGAAGACGGCCATCGCCATCAGCGCGCCGGTATTGCCGGCCGAGACCACGACATCCGCCTCGCCCTTGTTGATCGCGTCGAGCGACTGCCACATGCTGGACTTGCCGCGCCCGCGCCGGAGCGCCTGGCTCGGCTTTTCATCCATGGCAATGGCAATGTCGGTTGCGTGAAACGTGCTCGCAGCCTTGAGCTTGGGAAAACGCTCCAGGATCGGCTGACAGATTGCTTGGTCGCCGAACAGCACGAAGCGGATATCCGGATGACGCTCCAGCGCCCGGGCAGCGCCCGGCAGGACGACTTCGGGACCGAAGTCGCCGCCCATCACATCGAGAGAAATTCTGATCACGCCCGCCTAATCCTATCCGTGTCCCATTGCGCCATGCCGATATCGTCATCGGCCATGGCGCAGGTCGCCATTCGCCTGAGGCCCAAGCCAGAGAGGGCCGGCCGGGCCTGAGGCTCTTGCGCCCCGGTGATCGCTGCCGGGCTGCTGGCCGCTGCGGCCCCTGGCACGGTTTTCAATCCGCATTAACCACGAGACCGTCGGAAAGCCGCGTCCATCGCACAGGCGACATCCGAATGTACCGCCCTGCCCTCCGCGTCAATCCTTTTTCCAGTCCTTCAGGACGGCAAAGGGATTGGGGCGCTTGTCTTCCACGGCTTCGTCTTGTTCGGCTTGCGCAAAGGCGACGCCCGGCTTGCGGGGATAGGGATCGATGCCCAGCGCGGCATATTCAGCCACGGCCGCACCGATATCGATCTCATCGCCCTCGAAAACATCGGGCATATCTGGACCATCGGGGTCGATGAACATCTCGGCGCTGTCATTGGCAGCAATGCGGGCAAGCCGCGAGTCCTCCGGCACGAAGATCGCTTCCACCTGTTCGTCGATGTCGCCTTCCACCGGCTCAAGCGTCACGACGCAGGCCTGCACCAGCTTCGCCCGGACGCGTCCCGCCATCTTCACGCCGTCACGCTTCCAGCGCGTCAGCTTCACGTCCGCGACAAGAGAATGGATCTCAAGCACCTGCCAGAGCTTGGCGAGCGCGGCGCGTTCGCGGTCATCCGCCTCCACATGCACCTCAAGCGGGTTGTGCGACACATGGCCAACGCGGATGCGATAGGAAAAGGGCGGTCTGTCTTTCAAGGTCATTGTCCGTTTGTCCCGGAGATCAGGCTCAGGCGGCCGGTTTCCACCTGCGCTTCCGTCATGGCGGAAAGCCGCGCCTCCGCCTCTAGCATATAGTGTGCAAGCCCGGCCATATCAGGCGCATCGGCGCCCGCCTGGGGGTAAAGATTGCGCGAGAGCGCATCTGCCAGCGCCTGCGCATCGCCCTGGTCGAGTGCCGCCGCATAGCTTTCCAGGCGGCCATAGAACATGCCGGCCAGCCGTTTCATCCGCTTCGGCACGCTGACATCGCCCACGCCCAGTTCCCGGATCGAATGATCGACATCCTCGAAGAAGGCGTCGATGATTTCCTGCGCGATCTCCTGGCCGGCGCGGCCACTGGCGCGCGTGCGGCGGAAATAAAGGATCAGCACCGCCGAAATCATCTCGAAGCGGCCCATGACCGTATCGGGCACGCCACGCTCGGCATAGAGAAAGGGCTGCCGGGCAGACTCCGTCAGCGCCTGATACTGGCGGGCGACGATCGCCGCATTGCCGTTTTTTTTGCCGAACAGCCCGAAGACCATGATTACGCCTAGGTTTGCCTGCTTCAAAAAGCCGAGAGGGCCATTCATCCGAGCAACGGCCGCGCATCGTCATGTTGCATGATCGCGGAAGCTGGTTTACCGAAGCAGGTACAAAAAGCAATGGCGCGGCCGCGAGGCCCGCCCGCCGCATTCATCCATGCGGCTGCAGTCCAGGGGTAGATGTCGTTGACGAGACGCATTTTCAAGACACGGAAGCTTTCGCGGACCGCCAATCTGACGATCGCAGCCAGGGAGGCTGGGTTCAGGCATCGCGCGCTCCTGGCGCTGATGCTCTCGGCCGCGGCCGTATCCGGCTGCAGCGCAACAGGCGACTCGCTCGGCCAGACCTATAATCAGGGCTATGTGGTCGACCAGCAGACTCTGGCGCTCGCCCCCGTCGGCTCCAGCCGCGAGCAGGTGCTGCTTTCGCTCGGCACCCCTTCGACAACCGCGACATTCGACAATGAGGTGTTCTACTACATCTCGCAGAAGCGCCATCGCGCCGCCGCCTTCATGAAGCCGAAGATCGTCGATCAGTCGATTCTCGCCGTCTATTTCGATGCCAATGGCACCGTCGCGAAACTGGCTCATTACACGCTGCAGGACGGCCGCGTCTTCGATACGATCTCGCGCACCACGCCGACGGGCGGCAAGGAAATGACCTTCCTTGGCCAGGTTCTGAGCGGCAATGGCATCGGCAAGAGCATGGCGAAATCGATCTTCGCCGATGGCGGCAACGGCAACAATTAAAGCCGGGCCTTGCCGGTGGATTAAAAAGACCCCGCGCGACGTTGGCGTCGCGCGGGGTTTTTCATGCGCCGTTCGATCTCAGGCCAGAACGGCCAGCAGCAAGAGCGCAACGATATTGGTGATCTTGATCGCCGGATTGACTGCGGGGCCCGCCGTATCCTTGTAGGGATCGCCGACCGTGTCGCCCGTCACGGATGCCTTGTGCGCCTCAGACCCTTTGACATGGCGCACCCCGTCCTTGCCGACGAAACCATCCTCGAAGCTCTTCTTGGCATTGTCCCAGGCGCCGCCGCCCGAGGTCATGGAGATGGCCACGAACAAGCCGTTAACGATGACGCCAAGCAGCGAGGCGCCAAGCGCGGCAAAGGCTGAAGCCTTGGAACCCGAAAGCGCAAGTACGCCGAAATAGACGATCACAGGCGCCAGCACCGGCAGCAAGGACGGCACGATCATCTCGCGGATGGCCGCCTTGGTCAGCATATCGACCGCGCGGCCGTAATCCGGCCGGTCGCGCCCTTCCATGATACCGGGCTTTTCGCGGAACTGCCGGCGCACTTCCTCGACCACCGCGCCGCCTGCACGGCCCACCGCCGTCATGGCGATGCCGCCGAAGAGGTACGGCACCAAGCCGCCGAAGATCAGCCCCGCCACCACGTAAGGGTTGGACAGATCGAAAGAGATCGCGCCGACATCCGCGAAATACGGATAGCGGTCGCCATGCGCGGCGAAATAAGCGAGATCGTTGGCGTAAGCCGCAAAAAGCACCAGCGCGCCTAGACCGGCAGAGCCGATGGCATAGCCCTTGGTCACCGCCTTGGTGGTGTTGCCGACCGCATCGAGCGCGTCGGTGACCTTGCGCACCTCCGGCGGCAGATGCGACATTTCGGCGATGCCGCCGGCATTGTCGGTCACCGGGCCGAAGGCGTCCAGCGCCACGATCATCCCGGCAATGCCGAGCATGGCCGTCACCGCGATGCCGGTGCCGAAGAGGCCGGCGAGCTGATAGGTGGCGATGATGCCGCCGACGATGACGATCGCCGGAAGCGCGGTCGATTCGAGCGAGACGGCCAGGCCCTGGATCACATTGGTGCCATGCCCGGTGACCGACGCCTGGGCGATGGAATTGACCGGCCGCTTGTTGGTACCGGTATAATATTCGGTGATCACGACGATCAGCGCCGTCACGATCAGCCCGACAAGTCCGCAGGCAAACAGGTTGGTGCCGGTGACGTCGCGGCCCGCAACCGAGCCGAGCGATCCCCAACCGACCGTCAGCGTCGTAGCGATGGCAAGGCCGATGATCGACAGGAAGCCTGTGGCGATCAGCCCTCGATACAGCGCGCCCATGATCGAGCCATTGGCGCCGAGCTTGACGAAGAAAGCGCCGGCGATCGAGGTCAGGATGCAGGCGCCGCAGATTGCGAGGGGATAGAGCATGGCGGTTTCGAGAACCGCCGTTCCGGCGAAGAAGATCGCGGCCAGCACCATGGTGGCGACGATGGAGACGGCATAGGTCTCGAAAAGGTCGGCGGCCATGCCGGCGCAGTCGCCGACATTGTCGCCGACATTGTCGGCAATAGTGGCCGGATTGCGCGGGTCGTCCTCGGGAATGCCCGCCTCGACCTTGCCGACGAGATCTCCGCCGACATCGGCGCCCTTGGTGAAGATGCCGCCGCCCAGGCGCGCGAAGATCGAAATCAGCGAGGCGCCGAAGCCGAGCGCCACGAGCGTGTCGATCACCTCACGCGAGCCGGGCTCAAGCCCCATGAACACCGTCAGGATCATGAACATCACGGATACGCCAAGAAGCGCCAGGCCAGCAACCAGCATGCCGGTGATCGCGCCGGACTTGAAGGCGATGTCCAGCGCCGAGGCCAGGCTCACGGAGGCGGCCTGTGCGGTGCGCACATTGGCCCGCACGGACACATGCATGCCGATAAAGCCGGCCGCGCCCGAAAGCACGGCCCCAACCAGGAAGCCGATCGCAGCCATGGCGGACAGCAGCGCCCAGGCCGCCAGGAAGACGACGACGCCCACCAGCGCAATCGTCCCATATTGCCGTGTCAGATAGGCCTGCGCCCCCTCCCGAATAAAACCCGCGATCTCACGCATGCGTTGGTTGCCCTGATCCGCGGCCAGGACGACGCGCGTCGCCCAGACCGCATAGATCACGGATACCAATGCGCATGCGATGACGCCGACTAGAATGCTCATCACGCTTTTTCCTCCTCCGGCGACCGGCGGGCGATGCCCTTGACCGGTGGCGCCTCTCCTCCCCAGGCCCGCGCCTCCTCAAGCTTGGACCATGGATGTGGCAGAGTGCTGCGGCGGCAAAAGCGCGTCAAGCGCCCGCGACGCGTGCGACCGGGGGCGATTCGTCACAAGCCTAAAGAAATGCGGGGATGATGCGTCAAAGGCGGCCGCGATGGCGGAGAAGGGCCGCAAAGCGGGCTGGAAGACACGTCCAGCCGCTCGCCGAGGCGGGGGGATCGCCGCGCAGCACCTGTGGCGCCGCGCGGCAGAACCGACAGGAAGCCTACTTGCGCACGTCGGTGCGAATCTGCCGGGCGATTCGGTCCAGCACGGCATTGACGAGGCGCGGCTCGTCCTCCTCGAAAAAGGCACGCGCGATTTCGACATATTCGGTGATGATCACGGCGACAGGCACGTCGCGCCGCTCGACCAGTTCGAACGTGCCTGCACGCAGAATGGCGCGCACGGTCGAGTCGAGACGGGAGAGCGCCCAGTCGTCCTGAAGGGCAGACTTGATCATCGGGTCCAGCGTGCGCTGGTCGCGCACCACGCCCGAGACGATCGAGCGGAACCAGCCGGTATCAGCCTTCAGATAGGTGTCGCCATCGATATCCTGCCCCAGGCGATGGATTTCATATTCGGCAACGATTTCCAGGACGCCGGTGCCACCGATATCCATCTGGTACAGCGCCTGCACGGCCGCCAGGCGCGCGGCACCGCGCTGGTTGACTTGCTTGACGGCAGCGGGGCCGTCGTTTTCAGGGGTCGGATTGGTCACGGCTGGCCGCTCAATTTCTTCTTCAGGTCGATCATGGTGAGGCAGGCACGCGCGGCAAAGCCACCCTTGTCGCCTTCGGACTTGCGGACACGCGCCCACGCCTGTTCGTCATTTTCCACGGTCAGGATACCATTGCCAAGGGCCAGGCTTTCGCTGACGGCAAGATCCATCAGCGCGCGCGAGGATTCATTGGCGACAATGTCGAAATGATAGGTCTCGCCGCGAATGACCATGCCAAGCGCGACGAAGCCGTCATAATAGGTGCCGCCCTCATCTGCTCCGTCGAGCGCCATGGCAATGGCTGCGGGAATTTCCAGCGCGCCGGGAACGGTAACGACATCATAGGTCGCACCCGCTTCCTTCAGCGCGGATGTCGCGCCATCGAGCATCGCGTCGGCCATATCGTCATAAAAACGGGCTTCGACAATCAGGATATGGGGCTTGTCAGAATCGGTCATAGGTCATCCTGGCGTCAATGATGCGCGTGAGCTTTCCGGAATCTGGGCGGTCAGACCACGGCTTGCCGCACTTGGCAAGCGATTTTCGTGTAGGACGGCCCGGCCCAGCTTTCCAAAATCATCCCAATGCAGATGATTGGCATCTAAAGGAGTCGTCGCCTCATGCAAAGCATGCCGGACATCATGACAGATCGATTGATCCTGCGTCCGCATCGGCGTGACGATTACGACGTCTTTTGCGATCTATGGGCGCATCCGGATGTGGTCCGCCATATCGGCGGCAAGCGCTTTACCGCAGAAGAGAGCTGGATGCGACTCATGAACCGGCCCGGCATGTGGCACTTCATGGGGTTCGGCTTTCTGGCAATCGAGGAGCGTGCAACGGGTCGCTTTGTCGGAGAGGGCGGATTTCATGAGGTACGGCGCGACATGACGCCCTCCCTTATCGGCACGCTGGAGATGGGCTGGGCTCTTCTACCGGCCTTTCACGGCAAGGGTTACCCCTTCGAGGCCATGAAAGCCATGATCGACTGGGCGGACAAGACTTTTCCCGGGCGAACGATGACCGCCATCATCGCTCCTGACAACGCGCCATCTTTCAAGCTCGCTTCCAAGCTTGGCTTTTTGGAATATGCGCGCACCGATTATCATGGCGAGGTGGTGGTGCTGCGCCGGGAGGTTGCCCAAGACGCGGCCTGACGCGCTCGCCGACACGCCTTTTCGCGCGCAAACGCATCGACACGTGAGGTCTCCTTAACCTCTGCTGGCTTTCAATGGGCTTGGACGCCGCGCGCGATCGCGCGTCCAGCCGCCCGTCCGCCTGCCTGGAACCGATGCCGATGCAGTCCATTCCCACCATCGAGACCGAGCGCCTCG
The DNA here is from genome assembly GCF_900109605.1 of Xaviernesmea oryzae. Lineage (GTDB taxonomy): Bacteria > Pseudomonadota > Alphaproteobacteria > Rhizobiales > Rhizobiaceae > Xaviernesmea > Xaviernesmea oryzae. The sequence continues at coordinate 195,289 of NZ_FOAM01000002.1, read as the reverse complement.
TCCTCAGGCCCTATCGGCGCGACGACTTTGCGCCCTATGCGCATCTCTTCGCCGATCCTGAGGTCACGCGCTTCATCGGCGGCATACCCTACTCGCGCGAGCAGGCCTGGGCCCGCTTCCTGCGCCAGGTCGGCATGTGGCATTATTTCGGCTTCGGCTTCTTCGCCATCCAGGAACGCGCAACAGGCGCCTTCATCGGCGAGGCGGGTTTCCACGACCTCCACCGCGTCATCACCCCGTCGATCGAGGGTTCAATGGAGACCGGCTGGGCGATCGCCACCACCGTTCACGGCCAGGGCTATGCGACAGAAGCCGTCGGCGCTGCCCTTACCTGGGCGCGCAAGAGCTTTCCGACCACGCGCAAGACCTGCCTGATCGACATCGCCAACCGCGCATCGCTGCGGGTTGCCACCAAGCTCGGCTTTCGCGAGGTGGCGCGCACGGTCTATCACGGCGCCACGGTGGTAATCTCCGAGCGCTGAGGCTTTCTCAGGCCGCAGGGCGCGGCGCCGGAAATTCCGCGAGCCTGGCGGCGTAGCGTGCCATGGTGTCGATCTCGAAATTCACGCGATCGCCGGCCTTGCGCTCACCCCAGGTGGTGACCTCCAGCGTATGGCGAATGATCAGGACGTCAAAATCCGTGCCATGAACGGCATTGACCGTGAGCGACGTTCCATCGAGCGCTACCGAGCCCTTGGGCGCGACGAACCGGGCAAGATGCTCGGGCGCGCGCAGGCGAAACCGCGTCGCCTCCCCCTCGTCCTCGACCGACAGGATTTCCGCGGTGTCATCGACATGGCCGGCGACCAGATGGCCGCCCAGCTCGTCGCCGATCTTCAGCGAGCGTTCGAGATTGATGCGCGTGCCGACCGTCCAGCTGGCAATGGTGGACAGCCGCAGCGCCTCCTCCCAGGCTTCGACCTCGAACCAGCGCTCGTTCGACCCTCCTTCCGGCAAAGCGACGACGGTCAGGCAGACGCCGGAATGGGCGATAGAAGCGCCGATATCGATGGTCTTCGGATCATAGGCCGTGGCGATCTTGAGCTTCACGCCCGCATCGAGCGGACTCGTTTCGGCAACGGTGCCGACATCGGTGACGATACCGGTAAACATCAGCGGATCCTTTCGAAATCACGGGCGCGGTCAAGGCCGAAGCGCTCTTCCTGCACCAGTGCGAAACGCTCGGCAAGATCGTGCGTGCGCAACGGTGTGTCCACGCCAACAGGGCCAATGCGTTTGTCGCTCTCGAAAAGCAGGATGCGATCCACAAGATCCGCATCGAGAAAGGCGCGGGCAACCGCCGCGCCGCCTTCCACCATCACGGTCGAGATCCCTTCCTCGGCCAAATGCGTGAGCAGCGCCTGCAGGTCTTCGGCTTCGATAATCCGCACGCCTCGCGCTTCGAGCGCGCGGGCCGCCTCCGGCTTGCGGGCGCGCGCATGTGGCAGGGCAACCACGCAGGTTGGTATCGCGGTCGCCGTTCGGGCGAGCTGGCTCTCCGGCGCGAGCGTCAAATGGCGGTCGAGCACCAGACGCAGCGGCGAGCGATCCTCCAGCCCGTCCAGCCGCACATTGAGCAGGGGATCGTCGGCCGCAGCCGTGCCGATGCCGATCAGGATGGCATCGCATTCCGCGCGGAGGCGGTGGACGGCCCCGCGCGATTGCGGACCGGTGATTGCCACCTGCCCCTCGCCCCGGCGGCCGATCAACCCATCGGCAGAGACTGCAAGCTTCAGGATCACGCGTGGCCGGCCGAGCAGCTTGCGGGTGAGATAGCCGGCGAGCAGCCGCCGTCCCTCCGCCTCCATCAGGCCGGTTTCCACTGCGATGCCGGCCGCGCGCAACCTCTCAAGACCGCGGCCAGATACCCTCATGTCCGGATCCTGCAAGCAGACGACGACGCGCGCCACACCGGCCGCCACGAGCGCATCGGCGCAAGGCGGCGTCTTGCCGAAATGCGAGCAGGGTTCGAGCGTGACGTAGGCGGTGGCGCCGCGTGCCAAAGCTCCTGCCTGCGCGAGCGCCTGCGGCTCGGCATGCGGCCGCCCGCCCCGCGCCGTCACGCCCTCGCCCAGAATGGTTTCGCCATCAGGCGCAACGATAACGCAACCGACCGACGGATTAGAGCCGGTGGTGCCAAGATGGATGCGGGCTAGCGCCAGCGCGCGCATCATGAAGCGGGCATCGTCGAGCGCCGCCATGATCGATCAATGTCCGGGATCGCGGCTGATCTTGGCCGAAATCTCGGAGATCACCTTCTCGAAATCGTCGGCATGGGAGAAGTCGCGATAGACTGAGGCGTAGCGCACGAAGCCGACATCATCGAGACCTTTCAGCGCTTCGAGCACCTGCAGGCCGATCTGCTCGGAAGCGATCTCGTTTTCGCCCGAGCTTTCCAGCCGGCGGACGATGCCGGAAACCGCGCGCTCGATACGCTCGCGATCGACCGGGCGCTTGCGCAGCGCAATCTCAAAGGAACGCATGAGCTTGTCCCGGTCGAAAGGCACCTTCCGGCCGGTCTTTTTGATCACCATCAACTCGCGCAGCTGCACCCGTTCGAAGGTCGTAAATCGACCGCCGCAATCAGGACAGATCCGCCGGCGGCGAATGGCCGTGCCATCCTCCGCCGGACGCGAGTCCTTCACCTGGCTGTCTTCCGATCCGCAATAGGGGCAGCGCATGCGGGCCGGTTACAGGTAGGGATACATGGGGAAGCGGTCCGTCAGAGCGACGACCTTGTCGCGCACGGCAGCCTCGACGGCGGCATTGCCCTCGTCGGAATTGGCGACCTTCAGCCCGTCGAGAACCTCGACGATCAGATTGCCGATCTCGCGGAATTCCGTCTCCTTGAAGCCGCGCGTCGTGCCGGCCGGCGTGCCCAGACGGATGCCGGAGGTGACGAAGGGCTTTTCCGGATCGAAGGGAATGCCGTTCTTGTTGCAGGTGATATAGCCGCGGCCGAGCGCGGCTTCCGCACGCTTGCCGGTGGCGTTCTTCTTGCGCAGGTCGACCAGCATCAGATGGTTGTCCGTGCCGCCGGAAACGATATCAAGGCCGCCGGCCACCAGCGTTTCCGAGAGCGCCTTGGCGTTCTTGACGATCTGTGCGGCGTAATCCTGGAAATCGGGCTGCAGCGCCTCGCCGAAGGCAACCGCCTTGGCGGCGATGACATGCATCAGCGGGCCGCCCTGCAGGCCCGGGAAGACCGCCGAATTGAACTTCTTGGCCAGATCCTCATCATTGGTCAGGATCATGCCGCCACGGGGCCCGCGCAGCGACTTGTGCGTGGTGGTGGTGGCCACATGGCAATGCGGGAACGGCGACGGGTGCTGGCCGCCAGCGACGAGGCCGGCAATATGGGCCATGTCGACCATCAGATAGGCGCCGACCTCATCGGCAATCTCGCGGAAGCGTTTCCAGTCCCAGATGCGGGAATAAGCGGTGCCGCCGGCCAGAATCAGCTTCGGCTTGTGCTTGCGCGCCTTCTCGGCCACGTCGTCCATGTCGAGAAGATGATCCTCTTCGCGCACGCCGTAGGAGACGACGTTGAACCACTTGCCGGACATGTTGACGGGCGAGCCATGGGTCAGATGCCCCCCGGAGTTCAGGTCGAGGCCCATGAAGGTGTCGCCCGGCTGCAGCAGCGCGAGGAACACGGCCTGGTTCATCTGCGAGCCGGAATTCGGCTGCACATTGGCGAAATTGACGCCGAACAGCTTCTTGGCGCGCTCGATCGCCAGATCCTCGGCGATATCGACGAACTGGCAGCCGCCATAATAGCGCTTGCCTGGATAGCCCTCGGCATATTTGTTCGTCATGATCGAGCCCTGCGCTTCGAGAACGGCGCGCGAGACGATGTTTTCAGAGGCGATCAGCTCGATCTCATGCCGCTGGCGGCCGAGTTCTTTTTCGATCGCGCCAAAGATTTCCGGGTCGGCATCGGCGAGCGAGCGGGTGAAAAAGGCTTCATGGACAGCGGTATGGCTCATCTGAAGAACTCCTTGCAGGACGTGGCACGGTGTTTATCGTCCTCGCATGGCAAGGGCAAGCCGCGCAGGACGTTTTGCGCCATTTGCCACACCGCGCGCGGCTTGAGCTGCAAGAACCAATGAAAGCAAGAGGACAGAAACGACGAAGACCGCGCCCGGGCAGGACGCGGTCTGACATGTGCAGCGCTTCGCCATTCCGTTTCCGGCAGAAGGCAATCGGGCTTATTGCGGCAGGCCGTCGGCCCCACCGGTGACAGGCTCGATCGCCGTTGTTGTCTGCAGCGCCAGCTCCTGCGCACCATCAAGCTGGTAGATGTCGTCGCGGAACTGCACGACGCCATCCTTGGCGGCCCAGGCGGTGATATATTTGAAATAAACAGGCACTTCCTCGGCCAGCTTGATCGGCGAATTCTGCCCGCCCCGGATCGTCGCCTCGATCTGCTGGCGCGACCAGCCGGGCGTCTCCTTCAGGAGCCAGGTGGCAAGGTCGCGGACGTTCTGCACGCGCACGCAGCCCGAGCTTTCGAAGCGGGCGAGCTTGTTGAACAGGCCCTGCTGCGGCGTGTCGTGCATATATTCGTTGTTCGGATTGTGGAAGTTGATCTTGGTCGAGGCCATGGCGTTGATCTTGCCGGGGTCCTGGCGGAAGGTCAGGTTCGGTGCCTTCTCGGCGTTCCAGTCGATCGACTCAGGCGAAACCTCGTTGCCGCTGCCGTCGATCAGCCGGATAGCGTTTCTCTTCAGATATTCCGGGTCCTTGCGCATCAGCGGCACGATGTCCTTTTCGACGATCGAACGCGGCGCGGTCCAGTAGGGGTTGAGGATGACCTCGTAGATCTTGGAATTGATGATATGGGTCGGGCGCGACAGACGACCGACGACGGCGGTGTGGCGCTGCACGACGCGACCATTCTCCACCGCTTCGATATAGGCGGCGGGAATATTGACCATGACGAAGCGGCGACCGAGATCGCCGGACATCGACTGCAGGCGCACCAGATTGGTGTTGAGCTGCTGCAGGCGGACATTGGCCGAGACATCCATCGCCTTAACCGAATAATCGCCCATAACACCATCCGGCGGCAGACCATGGCGCGCCTGGAAGCGCTTGACCGCGCCGTCGACGTAAGAGTCGAAGGAATTGGAAACGCCGGCTTCGCGTGGCAGGTCACCGGCAATGATCAGCCACTGGCGGAGTGCCTGCACGGACGGGTCGCTGACGCCGAGCTGCAGCTTGACCTGCGGATCGACCTTCGGCCAGCCGCCATTGGAAACGATCTGCTGATACTGGCCGATGGCAGCCTGGGTGTTGTAAAGCGTGTCGAGGCCGAAGATCGGATTGTTCGAGGTCACCGAAACGGCGGTGCGCGACGCCTTGGCGTCGAACTGGTCGTCCCACATGCCCCGGCGCGGCGCGTCGATCACATCCTGCAGCGAATCCTGCGCAAACGCATTGCCTGCCACCGCAGCGGCGCCAAAGCCCGCGGCCGAGCGAAGGAAAGTGCGACGGGAAAAGGGCTTGCGTTCGGTTTTCTTCGACATCATCCTACCATCCATGCTGCAATTCATCACCCGGGCGCAGCGATATCATCGTCATGGTTAAGAAACGTTCATATCTTAAGCCCCTGTTGGGGTGATCGACTTCAAACGTTCTCAACGCTTCGTGAGAGGTACCATCGGCGAGCGGTCAAAGCCGCCTGCATCGACCAAGAGCAGACGCCACGATCGGACCGAAGCGACCGCGTCAAATGACGGGGTTTTCCGTGATTTCCGGTGCCACACCAATATGGCCAAAGCGTGTTTCGCGCGAGGGCGCGACGCAGGCGCGAGATGCGTTGCGCTGCAATGGTGTCTTTCGCGCAACAGGTTTTGCGGTGGCCCATCGAGAGGCCGGATGGCCTGGAACAGCCAAGCCGAACCGAAGGGCACGATGATCTGAAAGATTGGAGATCAAGCCCGACAAAAACAAAGGCCGGCCGTTCCCTGGGCGAGAGCGTCCGGCCTTGGCGAAATCTTGAGACCTCGGCGTTACATCCGATAGGCGATGGTGTCGTTCCAGAAGCGGTCCAGCCGCTGCAGCAGGCGGTTCATCTGGCCGAATTCGTCGGTGCCGATGCCGCCGACCTTCTGGATCGAGCCGATATGGCGCTCGTAAAGGCGGGCAACGGTTTCGGCGATCTCCTGGCCGGCTTCCGTCAGGCTGATGCGCACGGCGCGGCGGTCGATGCGCGAGCGCTGGTGGTTGATCAGCCCGAGATCGACCAGCTTCTTGACGTTATAGGAGACGTTGGAGCCGAGATAATAACCACGGGAGCGAAGCTCGCCGGCGGTGAGTTCGGAATTTCCGATGTTGAACAGGAGCAGGGCCTGGATCGGGTTGACGTCGCTGCGCCCCTGGCGGTCGAACTCGTCCTTGATGACGTCGAGCAGGCGGCGGTGCAGGCGCTCCACGAGGTGGAGTGACTCCATGTAGAGAGCCAGAATTGCTTCTTCCTGGGAATCCTTGGCAGGCGCAGGCTGCGCCTTGAGCTTGGCGTTGAGCATGATGGGACCTCTTCCTGTTTCGCTTGGCGGTGTTTGTTTTTTCCCGCCTTGGAGGAAAGCCTATCGAATGCCCATAAAACTCTACTTAAAACGCAGCGTTAACAAGCCCTTATGGTTTGGCTTGCGCGGCTCAGGGTAAATCGTTTCTTGCAGCATGCGCCTGACGATAGCGCCGATGTGCGATAACGACACGAAAGAAGACGAAGGTGAGCGCCACCACGCCGTGGAGCAGGAGGATAATCGGCTTCTCGCCGAAGATATGCGTATAGAAGCCATACATGACGATTTCGGTCGTTGCCGCCACCGCCCAGATCACCGGCCCCCAGGATACCAGCAGCCAGAGACCGAGTGCGGCGACGGGATAGGCGACAGCCAGAGTCGTGGCCACCACGCGCCAGGGCACGGGCAGAAGATCGAAGCGGGCGATGCCCCCATAGGAATAGCCTGTGAGCAGCGCCCAATAGTTCAGCCCGAACCAGAAGCAGCCGAGCGCGACCAGGCGCAGGAAGATGGTGAAAAGCGTCTCGGCGAGCGAGACCTTGGGAAGCTGAACGGAGTCGAGGGACATGGCGGCGCACCATAAGCGGCGAGCGCGCGACACGCCAGCGTCAATCGCACCGAGCACGAGGCATCGCACGAATCGTGTTCTCGGCAACGCGAAGGGCCGATGGCCGGCATCGCGTGCAGCGCTTCAGGCTGCCCGGCTGACGGACCTGCGACCCCTCGCCGCGTTTCTCATGCGGTTTTTGCGGTCGCATGTCTTAAGTGATACGAGACGCAGCCATGCCCCTTCTTCCACCGACCGGACGGACGCCATGACCGACAAGACCCATCTCGTGGACCATATTACCGGCCATCGCCGCATGCGACGCAACCGCAAGGCCGATTGGACCCGCCGTCTGGTGCAGGAAAGCCGGTTGACGGTCGATGATTTCATCTGGCCGATCTTCCTGTCGCCGGGCCAGGGCGTGGTGGACCCGATCCCGGCCATGCCGGGCGTCAGCCGGATGAGCATCGACAGGGCCGTGGACGCTGTGAAGGAAGCGGCCGATCTCGGCATTCCGGCGATTGCGCCCTTCCCCGATATCGAGATGGACCTGCGCGATCCTACGGGCTCACATATTCTGGCCGACAATCTGATCAACCAGTTCACCCGTGCGGTAAAGGCGGCAGTGCCCAATATCGGCATCATCACCGATGTCGCCCTCGATCCCTTCACCAGCCACGGCCATGACGGCATTCTGCGCGAGGGCATTATCGTCAATGACGAGACCGTCGAACAGGTCGTCAAGGCGGCCGTCATGCAGGCCGATTCGGGCGCCGATATCATCGCGCCTTCGGAGATGATGGATGGCCGCATCGGCGCGATCCGCCGGGGCTTGGACGCCGCCGGGCACCAGGATGTCGGCATCATGTCCTATGCCACCAAATTCTCCTCCGGATTTTACGGCCCCTATCGCGAGGCGATCAACACCGGTGGCCTGCTGAAGGGCGACAAGAACAGCTATTATATCAGCCCGGCCAATGGCATGGAGGCGGTGCGCGACGCGGCCCTCGATGTCGAGGAAGGCGCTGACATGCTGATGGTCAAGCCCGGTCTGCCCTATCTCGATATCTGCTGGCGGCTGAAGGAGAGCTTCTCCCTGCCCACCTTTGCCTATCAGGTCTCCGGCGAATACACGCAGATCAAGGCGGCGGCCATGAACGGCTGGATCGATGGCGAGCGGGTGATGATGGAGACGCTGCTCTGCTTCAAGCGCGCCGGCTGCGACGGCATTCTGACCTATTTCGCGGTGGAAGCCGCCCGCAAGCTGGCAAAAGCCTGAGCCGGCATCCCGCGCCGTGCTATCGGACGCAGATGTGTTCCCATTGAAGCCGAAGCCTAACGCCTCCATATGAGCGGTATCGAACCAAGGAGCTTGACCCTCATGAGCATGCGCACTGACGACATCCGCCTGCCGAGCAATGACTGGCGCGCCTATCGCGGCGTGCTCAGCCGGCGCGTCATGGCGTTTCTCGTGGATTATCTGTTCGTGGCGGTTCTCTGGATCCCCGCGAGCTTCGCCCTGGCCTTTATCGGCATTCTGACGCTTGGCCTCGCCTTCGTGCTCTATCCGGCGCTCTTCGCCATCGTCGCCATGCTCTATTTCGGCTTTACCGTCGGCGGGCCTGCACAGGCATCGCCTGGCATGCGGATGATGGGGCTGATGGTGGCGCGCACCGATGGGCGGCCGATGGATTTTCTGACTGCGATCGTCCATCTGGTGATCTTCTGGCTGGCGAATGCCCTGCTGACGCCGTTCATCGTGCTCATCGGCCTCTTCACGGATCGGGGTCGCCTGCTGCATGACTTCCTCATCGGCACGGTGACGGTCAGGCGAGACAGCTATTGAGGCGTCTGCAAGACCCAGGCGCGACAGGTTGGCCCGCACGAAAGCGCGGGCCTTTTGCCATGGCGACAGGCCTCATGGATCGCTCGGCGGCAGAAGATTTTGCAAAAGTCTGCGTGCAGCCAGATCTTGCCCCGAAAAGGACCTGAGGCTGCGCGACGGGCCGCTTGCGCCGGATCGCAAGCTTTGCCATCATCATCAGATGCGCTTGTCGCCAGATGATCCGCCTCCGTCATTTGAACGTCCCGCATTCCAGTTTTCGCACTTGGATTTTTAATCCGGGATTTTGATCCGGCTGACCGCTCCGATATGAACACCCAAACCACATCGTCCCCACAATTCTATCTCACGGCACCGGCAGCCTGCCCCTATCTGCCGCATGAGATGGAGCGGAAGGTGTTTACGCATATGGTGGGGGAGCGGGCGCCGGAGCTGAACGACCTCCTGACCCAGGGCGGATTTCGCCGGTCGCAGAATATCGCCTATCGTCCGGCTTGCGAAAGCTGCCGGGCCTGCGTTTCGGTCAGGATCCTAGCTGGGGAGTTCAAACCCTCCCGCTCGATGCGGCGGATCCTGCAGGCCAATGCCGATATCGTCTCCGCCGAATATCCGGCCGAACCGTCGAACGAGCAATATAGCCTGTTCCGTCGCTATCTTGATCACCGCCACCAACGTGGCGGCATGTCGGACATGTCGGTTCTCGATTATGCGATGATGGTGGAAGACACGCATGTCCACACCAAGATCATCGAATATCGCCTGAGGGTCGAAGGCAGCGGCATTTCCAGCGATGTGCGCGGCCCGCTGGTCGCAGCCGCCCTGACGGACAGGATGGGCGATGGCCTGTCCATGGTCTACTCCTTCTACGATCCGGAACTCGGCGACAGATCGCTCGGCAGCTATATGATCCTCGACCATATCAGGCGGGCGCAGGAACGTGGCCTGCCCCATGTCTATCTCGGCTATTGGGTCAAAGGCTCGCGCAAGATGGACTACAAGATCAAGTTCCTGCCGCAAGAGCACCTGATGGCCCGGGGCTGGGAACGGTACGACGGCGCGCCCTACACGCCACCGGGCCCCGGCGGCCGCCCATCGCTTCGTCGCTGATGACAGCCTTACCAAGCTCGACGGGCGATCGCCGCCGGGGGCTTCTGATCACCGGCCTGGGCGGGCTCGCTTTGTCCTTCGACGTTCCTTTGATGCGTCTGGCCGGCGGTGAGTTCTGGTCGGTTCTGGCGGCGCGCAGCCTGTCGACCTTGGCTGCGGCTCTGGTGATCTGGTTTCTCCTCAACCATGTCCTGCGGCGGCCGCAGCCGCTTCTGCCGGGCCGCGCTGGCTGCCTGGTCGCGCTTCTCTATGGGCTCGGCTCGCTGACATTCGTGGCGGCGCTGTTTCATACGGCGTCCGCCAATGTCGTCTTCCTGCTTGCCTTCACCTCCATGTTCGCCGCGCTGCTTGCCTGGATTTTCCTCAGAGAACGGCCCGCCAAGGCCACGCTTGTAACCATGGCCGTCATGCTGGTCGGCGTCGGCCTGATCGTCGGCGGCGGGCTTCAAGGCGGGCATCTGTTCGGCGATCTCTCAGCCGTGCTCTCCGCCTTCTGCATCGCCGGGGCCATTACCGTTGGACGCGCCAGTGCGCGAGCCATGGGCCTGGTGCCGCTGGTGTCGGCCGCCCTCCCGGCCGGCGTGGCGCTGGTCATGATGCCACATGGCTTCGTCGTCGATCAGCCGTCATGGGTGCTGCTCGACGGGCTCATGGTCATACCCCTCGCCTTCTTCTGCCTCGCCACCGGCCCACGCTATCTCTCGGCGCCTGAGGTCGGCATGTTCTATCTTCTGGAAACTGTTCTCGCGCCAATCTGGATCTGGCTGGTTTTCGGTGAAGCGCCGACAAGCCGCACGCTGACAGGCGGAGCCATCCTCATCCTGGCCCTGATCGCCCATGCCCTCTGGCAAATGCGCCGGACCAGTGGGATCAGAACGCAGCGTTCCTGACCTTATCGTGGCGGACAGACTGTGGTTTAATGGGCGAAGGCGCTAAAAGAGTAGCAATGGCAAGGTCTGGCGTCATAAATACCCATTCCTCGGATTTACCGACATGACGCTAAAGGGCGCCAACGCAGGTAGGAGCCAAACATATGCAGGTGGCCATTCAGAAATTCGATGACGTGGAAGGAATCGTCATTCCCAAAGAAGTTCTTGAGACACTTGGCCTAAGGGAAGGTGATCTCTTGGAAGTTTCCGCTGTCAGAGGCATCATGACCATGACGCCGACAGATCAGACGCGGTCACGTCAACGGGCCGCTGCCCAGCAATTCATGGACAAATACAAGGTTGCCCTGAAAAAGCTCGCGGAATGACCCAGCCGATCTTTCTTGACAGATCCATCGTTGAAGAACTGCACGATATGCAGCTTGAACAATTCGGGGGTTATGCCGGGATTGCGGGATGGGGGCGCCCTTGAGTCAGCGCTGGGACGGCCCGCCAACAAGTTTCACTATGGCTGTGACGACATCATCGAACTTGCGGCAGCCTATATGTTTGGCCTATGCCGCAATCATGCCTTCGTCGATGGAAATAAGCGAATCGCTATCGTCGCAACCGCTGTTTTCCTCATGGAAAATGGCTACGAAGTCGAAACGGACGATATGACGCTTTATGACTTCGTCATTTCGGTCGCGTCAGGCGATCAAGAAGAGAGCGAGATTACGCACTTCCTGAGATCCGTGGTGGTGAAGCGAGCGCTCTGATCACGGATCTCCCGCTAACTTTCTGGGTTAATCGCTTAAGTGCTGGGTTGCCCTGCGGCTCGATCCAAACCCATCCCTCACCCCGTAAACTTACCACTCCGTGGAAAGCCCTTCGGGACAAGCCGGCCGGCTTCGGCGCGGTCGCCCAACCATTCGACCAGTTCTTCGCGAGACTTGGCGAAGCTGCGGCCGGCACTGTCGGCCCAGGTCAAGCCCTCGTCGATGGCGAAGCAGCGGATATCGGACACTCCACCATCCTTATAGCGCTGGAGCCGGACGCCCTTCCCGCGCCCCATTTCCGGCACCTGCGCCAGCGGGAACACCACCATCTTGCGGTTTTCCCCGACGACGGCCACATGATCGCCCTTGACCGGCACGAGAAGCTTCACTTCCTCGGGCAGGGTCACATTCATCACCTGACGGCCCTTGCGGGTGTTGGCGACCAGCTCCGTCTCCGAAACGATGAAGCCATAGCCGCCGGTGGAGGCAATCAGGCGCTTGCGCGTCGGATCATGGACAAAGGCGGCGAGCACGTCCTGGTCCGTGTCCATGTCCACGATGATGCGCAGCGGCTCGCCATGACCGCGCCCGCCCGGCAGCTTGTCCGCGCCGAGCGTGAAGGCCTTGCCGCCTGTCGTCATGATCAACAGCCGGTCCGTTGTCATGGCCGGGAAGGCGAGTTTCGGCCCGTCGCCCTCCTTGAACTGCAGCGTCGAGGTATCGGCGATGTGGCCCTTCAGCGCGCGGATCCAGCCCTTCTGCGAGATGACGACCGTAATCGGTTCCTTCTCGATCATCGCCTGCTGGATGGCTTCGACATCGGCCTGCGGCGCATCGGCGAAATCGGTGCGGCGGCGGCCGAGATCGGTGGCCTTGGAGAAGCGCTTGCGCACATCGGCGATCTCGTCGGAGACCGTCTTCCACTGTTTCTCCGGGCTGTCGAGCAGCGCCTCGATGCCGGCCTTCTCCTTTGACAGGTTGTCGAATTCGGTTCGGATTTCGAATTCCTCGAGCTTGCGCAGTGAGCGCAGGCGCATGTTGAGGATCGATTCGGCCTGAAGATCGGTGAGCGAGAAGGCGGCCATCAGCGCCGGTTTGGCCTCGTCTTCCTCGCGGATGATGCGGATCACCTCGTCGAGGTTAAGATAGGCGATCAGATAGCCGCCAAGAATCTCCAGCCGCTTTTCGATCGCCGCCAGGCGGAAGCGGGAACGGCGCTGCAAGACCTCGCGCCGGTGCTGCAGCCATTCCAGCAGCACGTCGCGGATCGACATGACCTTGGGGATGCGCCCCATGGAAAGCACGTTCATGTTGAGCGGAAAGCGGCTTTCCAGCTCCGTCAGGCGGAAGAGCGATTCCATCATGATCGTCGGATCGACGCTGCGGCTCTTCGGCACGAGCACCACACGCACATCCTCGGCGGATTCATCGCGAATGTCTTCCAGCAGCGGCAGCTTGCGCGCGATCAGCAGCTCGGCGACCTTCTCGATCAGCCGCGATTTCTGCACCTGATAGGGAATTTCGGTCACGACGATCTGCCAGGCGCCGCGGCCGAGATCCTCGACCGACCAGCGCGCGCGCACGCGAAAACCGCCCCGCCCGGTGGCATAGGCTTCGATGATCGAGGCGCGTCCGTCGATGATGACGCCGCCGGTCGGAAAATCAGGCCCCGGCACCTTGTCGACGATTTCCTCAATGCTCGCATCCGGCTTCTTGATCAGAAGCGTGGCGGCATCGCAGAGCTCATGCACATTATGCGGCGGGATGGAGGTCGCCATGCCCACGGCAATGCCGGAGGAGCCGTTCGCGAGGAGATTGGGAAAAGCCCCTGGCAGGACCACCGGCTCGCTGTTCGACTCGTCATAGGTTTCGCGGAAATCGACCGCATCCTCGTCGATGCCGCCGAGCAGCAGCTCGGCCACCGGCGTCATCTTCGACTCGGTGTAGCGCATGGCCGCCGGGCTATCGCCGTCGATATTGCCGAAATTGCCCTGCCCGTCGACCAGCGGATAGCGCACGGAAAAATCCTGCGCGAGACGCACCAGCGCGTCATAGATCGACTGGTCGCCATGCGGGTGGAAATTACCCATGACCTCGCCGACGATCTTGGCGCATTTGCGGAAAGCGGTGTTGGAGCGCAGCCCCATCTCGCTCATGGCATAGACAATGCGCCGATGGACCGGCTTCAGCCCGTCGCGCACGTCCGGCAGCGCACGGTGCATGATGGTCGACAGCGCATAGGCAAGGTAGCGCTCTTCCAGCGCCGCCTTGAGGTCGACTGGCTGGATATGATCGTCGTCTGGCCCTGAGGGCGGAAGGCTCTGTCCCATGGGCGTCTGCTACCTCAACAAAAGGTGAACATCAAGCGGATCGTGCGGCGCTTGGCGAAGCAGGTAAGCGCCCTGTTTCATCGCGCGGCGTGCCGCCTTATATTGGGGGCTTCGGCGTGACGATTGCATGGCGCGCCGCAAATGAAAACAGCGCACCGAGGAAACCTGTTCATGATCCTGAGCCGTCCCACCCGCTTGACGCCCGCCCGGCCCCGTGCCGCTGCAGGGGTTCTCCTGGCGGGCGTCGCCCTCATCGCCCTGTCGGGCCCTGCCTTCGCGCTCGACGGAACGGACATGGTCCGCAAGCTCAACGCCGCCTATTCCCCCTCGGGCGGCTCGATCGGCTATCAATCCATTGCTGTGGATGGCGACACCGTGACCCTCAAGGGCGCCAGCCTCAATCCGCTCAACGAGCCGCCGGTCGCGCTTGGCGACATCGCCTTCGAAGGCGTGAAGGAAAAGGACGGCGGCGCCTATTATGTCGAGACCGTCTCCTTCCAGGATGTCGATATGGCCAAGGACGAGACGCGAATCACCGCGCGCAATCTCGCGATCGGCGGCCTTCAGATCCCGGCGATAGCAACCGGCAATTCGCTCGACAACATTCTGTTCTACCAGACGGCGGCAAGCGGCCCGATCGAGATCACGGTCAAGGGACGGCAGGTCTTTTCAGCCAACGCCATGGAAAGCAACGTCTCTCGCAAGGATGGCGACAAGGGCCTGGAGTTCGATGCCAGCGTCACCGGCATCAAGGCGGATCTGGCAACGGTGGAAGATCCGCAGTCGCGTGCCACCATCAGCCAGTTGGGCTTGAGCCAGCTGAATGGAGAAATGTCGATGGAGGGCGAATGGGAAGTCGCGACCGGCGCCTTTTCGCTGGATGATGCGGAAATCGACTTCGACAAGGTTGGCAAACTGTCGCTGACGCTCGGCCTTTCGGGCTACACGCCGACGTTCATGAACGCGATGCAGCAGGCGATCAAGGCTGCGGAGGAAAACCCCAACAAGGAACAGGCCAACCAGGCGCTCGGTCTTTCCATGCTCGGCCTGGCGCAGCAACTCACCTTCACGACAGCCGAAATCCGTTTCGATGACGATTCGCTGACCAAGCGCTTGCTCGACTATTTCGGCGCCCAGCAGAAGGTCAGCGGCAAGCAGCTTGCCGAATCGCTGAAAGGTCTGGCGCCGCTGATGGTGGCGCAGCTCAACATTCCCGAGCTGCAGAACCAGATCTCCAATGCGGTGAACACCTATCTCTCCGACCCCAAGAGCTTCACCATCAGCGCCAATCCGGACAAGCCCGTGCCCTTCCCGATGATTGCGGGTGCGGCCATGGGCGCGCCAAATTCGATCCCGACGATGCTGGGCGTGACGGTCGAGGCCAATACCGGCGACTGAAGCTTGTCCGTCATGCCGGAAAGCACGACCTGAAAAAAAAGGACGCCGGCCCCTGATAGGCCGGCGTCTTTGTTTGCGGACCCTTTGAAAGGAGATTTAGTGTCCGGCAGGCAGCGCCGCGCCGTCCTTGTCGTGCACGGCGAAGCGGTCGAGCATGTGGGCGCTTGCCGCATTCAGGCCCGTGACCTCGACAGCCACGCCATGGCGGCGATATTTCAGCACAACCTTGTCTAGCGCGCCAACGGCGCTGATGTCCCAGAAATGGGCGTCGGCGACATCGATCCGGATGGCCTCGACCGGTTCGGAAAAATCGAAAGCCGCGATGAAGGCTTCCGTCGAGGCGAAGAACAGCTGGCCATCGACGCGGTAGATACGCCTGCCGTCGGCGTCGATTTCGCTGCGCACATGGAAGAGCCGCGCCACCTTGCCCGCAAAGAAGACGCCGGAGAGCAGCACGCCGACAAGCACTCCCTTGGCCAGATCATGCGTGCCGACAGTCGTTATCACCGTCGCCAGCATGACGATCGAAGAGGATGGCGGATTGCGGCGGAGATCGAGAATCGAGCGCCAGGAGAAAGTGCCGATCGAGACCATGATCATGATCGCCGTCAGCGCTGCCATCGGAATGATCCGCACGAGATCATCGAGCACGACGATCAGCACCAGCAGGAAGGCGCCGGCGACGAAGGTCGACAGGCGCCCGCGCCCGCCGGAGGTGACGTTGATGACCGACTGGCCGATCATGGCGCAGCCGCCCATGCCGCCGATCAGGCTGGAGGCAATGTTGCTCACCCCCTGGCCGATGCATTCCTGGCTCTTGGAGCTGCCAGTATCGGTCATGTCATCGACGATCTGCGCCGTCATCAGCGATTCGAGGAGACCGACAGCCGCCAGCCCGAAGGAATAGGGCAGGATGATCCGAAGCGTCTCGAGCGTGAGCGGCACGGCAGGCAGGGCGAAGATCGGCAGCGTCGACGGCAGCTCGCCAAGATCGCCGACCGTGCGTAGCTCCATGCCGGTAAAATAGGCGATGACGGTCAGCACGACGATCGCCACCAGCGGCGACGGGATGGCCTTGGTGACATAGGGGAAAAGATAGATGATCGCGAGCGCGCCGGCGATCATCACATAGGTGAGCTGCGGCACGCCGATCAACTCCGGCAGCTGCGCCATGAAGATCAGGATCGCCAGTGCATTGACGAAGCCTGTGATCACAGAGCGCGAGACGAAGCGCATCACACGCCCGAGCTTCAAGAAGCCGGCGGCGATCTGGATCACGCCCATCAGGAGCGTGGCGGCAAAGAGATAGTTCAGCCCGTGCTCCTTGACGAGCGTGACCATGAGAACGGCGGTGGCCGCGGTGGCAGCCGAGATCATGCCCGGGCGCCCACCGGCGAAGGCGGAAACGCAGGCAATGGCGAAGGAAGCGAAGAGGCCGACCTTGGGATCGACCCCGGCAATCACCGAAAAGCCGATGGCTTCGGGGATCAGCGCCAGGGCGACGACGATGCCCGAGAGCACATCGCCGCGGACATTGCAGAACCATTCGCGTCTGTAGGACGAGAGTCTTGACGTCATGAGGGAGAGTTTTCGCAAAGGTCATGCATCGGGTGCGGCATGGCGCCGGCAGCCGTCAAAGACGAGGATGCATGTGCGTTATCTGGCGGATCGGCGGCCAGAAGAGCCACCCGGAATCGCACCGGGTCCGTGGTGAATAGCCGCTTATAAGATCAAAACAACTGAGGTGCAACCGACGGACGACGCGACACATCGCTCAGGCCGCATCGTCCCTGCTGCGCGTGAGATAAAGCGCAGCGCCGAAGGGCAGGCTGACGGCGAGCCCAACGGCGACATCGAGCAGACGGTTCAGCCCGGCGGTCTCCGGCCCCATCAGCTGGATCAGCGTGGCGGAAACCCCGGCCTGAATGGCGAAAACCGGCGGCAGGCCGAAGGAGGCGCCGATCGCGAGCGACAGGAAGACGGCGAGACCGACGCGAAATTCCCAGATCGGCCCGGGGACAAAGAGGACCGCCTCTCCGATGAGGATGCCGAGCGTGACGCCAAGCAGCACATTGACGCTTTGGCGCACATGGCTGGGAATACCAGGCGCCAGGCAGACGATGGCGCCGACGGCGGTGAAGACCGGCTGGGGATGACCGAGCAGCCAGCGCGAGGCGGCATAGGCAATGGTGGCAGCCAGTGCCGCGGCGATCGCGCGTGGCAGGGCGTCCTTCAGACGCCCCCACCAGGCTGCGAACGCCGCCAGCACGGATCAGTCCTTCTTCAGCGGCACGACGCGCAGAGCCAGTTCGCGCAGCTGCGTCGGCGTCGCCTCGCTCGGCGCGTTCATCAGCAGGTCCTGCGCCTGCTGGTTCATCGGGAAGAGCGAGATTTCGCGCAGGTTCTTCGCACCCACCAAGAGCATCACCACCCGGTCGATGCCGAAGGCGCAGCCGCCATGCGGAGGCGCACCATACTGGAAGGCGCGATACATGCCGCCGAAGCGATCCTCGACATCCTGCTTGGACAGGCCGACCAATTCGAAGGCCTTGACCATCAGCTCCGGCGACTGGTTACGGATCGAGCCCGAGGCGATCTCGAAGCCGTTGCAGACGGCGTCGTACTGATAGGCCTTGATGGTGAGCGGATCCTGGCTTTCCAGCGCCTCCAGCCCGCCCTGCGGCATGGAGAAGGGGTTGTGCGCGAAGTCCAGCTTCTTTTCTTCCTCGCTCCATTCGTAGAAGGGGAAGTCGACGATCCAGCACAGCTCGAACCGGTCGCGGTCGACAAGGTTCAATTCTTCGCCAGCCCTGGTGCGGGCCTCGCCGGCGAATTTGTAGAATTTGGCCGGATCGCCGGCAACGAAGAAGCAGGCATCGCCGTCATCCAGACCCAACTGCGTGCGGATCGCGTCGGTGCGCTCGGGCCCAATGTTCTTGGCAAGCGGACCGGCGCCTTCCAGCGTCTCACCTTCCTTGCGCCAGAAGATATAGCCGAGGCCCGGCTGGCCGGTGGACTGCGCCCATGCGTTCATCCGGTCGCAGAAGGCTCTGCTGCCACCCGTCTTGGCCGGGATCGCCCAAACCTCGACCTTCGGGTTCGACGCGATCATGTTGGCGAAGACCTTGAAGCCGGAGCCGGCGAAATGCTCGGTGACGGCCTGCATCTCGATCGGGTTGCGCAGGTCCGGCTTATCGGAGCCGTATTTGCGGATTGCCACGTCATAGGGGATGCGCGGCCAGTCCTTGGTCACCGGCTTGCCTTCGGCAAAGCCCTCGAAGACCGAGGTGATGACCGGGGCCATCGTGTTCCAGACATCTTCCTGGGTGACGAAGCTCATCTCGACGTCGAGCTGATAGAATTCGCCCGGCAGGCGGTCGGCGCGCGGGTCTTCGTCGCGGAAGCAGGGCGCGATCTGGAAATAGCGGTCGAAGCCGGCCACCATCAGAAGCTGCTTGTACTGCTGCGGCGCCTGCGGCAGGGCGAAGAACTGGCCGGGATGAATACGGCTCGGCACCAGGAAGTCGCGCGCGCCTTCTGGCGAGGAGGCGGTGAGGATCGGCGTCGTATATTCGGCAAACCCGGCCGCGTTCATGCGGTTGCGCATGTCGGCGATGATCTGCGTGCGCTTGACGATGTTCTTGTGCAGCGTCTCGCGGCGCAGATCGAGGAAGCGATATTTCAGCCGGACATCTTCCGGGTAGTCCGGCTCGCCGAACACCGGCAGCGGCAGCTCCTTGGCGGCGGAGAGCACTTCGATCTCCTGGGCATAGAGTTCGATCTCGCCCGTCGGCATGGCCTTGTTGACGGTCTCAGTGGTGCGGGCCTTTACCCGGCCGTCGATGCGGATCACCCACTCGCCCCGCACCTGCTCGGCCGTCTTGAACGCCGGCGAATCGGGATCGACCACCACCTGCGTCAGGCCGTAGTGATCGCGAAGATCGATGAAGAGCACGCCGCCATGGTCGCGCACACGATGAACCCAGCCGGAAAGGCGGACATTGGCGTCGACATCTGAAGGTCTCAGAGCGGCGCAAGTGTGGCTGCGGTAAGGATGCATCGGTCTGTCCTGGGGTCTCTTGTCACGGAAAAGCTTCGCCGCCCCGAGAGCACGCCCTTTAACAGGTCAGTGCGGGGAGCGGCTGCATAAATCGGGCGGACAAGCGCATGGACGCCGATCTTTGTCAAGACAGCCACGCTTTTGGGCCCTCTCCCGCGCCCCTCGCCCGCGACCATGGCCAGGGGCACGCGCGCGGCATGGTTTTGCGTCACACGCGTTCGCACGAGCACAAAAATCGTTGCCATTCGCGCTGCGCCCGCACAGTCTTGGGCTCGCCATCCGCCAGATGCAAACACTGTCCGCATGTGTGAAAGGGACCTTCCATGCCTTCGACCAACCGCCCGCTCCTGCCCCAGGCCGCCTCGCGGCCCTTTGCGCGCCGCCTGCACCGGGTGCTCGTGCCGCTTGCCGCCGCGCTGATCGCCTTCACCACGCCGGCGCTCGCTGAAAACCGCGTGCTACTGTCCTATGAGGCGACGCCGTCGCATGGCTTCGACCTGCCGAAGATTGCAAGCGCCAGCTATCAGGACCGTGCGGCCTTCGCCCAGGAGATCCTGGAGGCCATCGTGCCCAAGATCAGCGAAGCCGTCGGCGTGGCACCCTCGGCGCTGGAGACCGAAGTGACGCCGGGCGGCTACATGCTGAAGACGAACGCATCGCTGCAAAGCGAGAGCGAGATTGACGACGCTTCCGCCGACCGGCTGGCCGCCGCCCTCGGCTATGTCTTCCGCCAGGACAGCGTGCTCGTCTCCCGCTTCGACGATCCCAAGGGCAAGACCTTCTATGTCACGGTCTCCTTCCCCAAGGACACGCTGGATGCGAAGACCGCGCAAAGCTTCTTCGAAAAGGCCGATGCTACGAAGAAGGGTCTCGGCGGCGGCTACACCGCTTTTGCCGACGACCAGATCTTCCTCAATGTTACGGACGAGGCCGGCAAGCCCTATAGCGGCTTGGACGATAAGGCCTTTCTCGAAGGCCTGACACAGACGGCGGCCACCTTTGCGCCGAACAAGCCGGAAATTTCCCAGTCCGGCCAAGTCAATGCGCGCTTCGTCGGCAATGACTGGGAAAAATCCGCCAAGGGTGAGGATTACGTCAAGGCGCTCGGCGGCGCAGACGCGCCTGTCGTCAAGGCGCTCGACGCCATCGAGGGCGACTATGCCCGGCATGTCGAAGAGGCGGCAAAGCGTTACGGCTGGAAATAGGTCGGATTTGCAGCGCAGGCGGGCGCAAACCCGCCTGTCGCGCGCCCATGGGCGGGTTTAAAGATGGTGGGAGCAGCGGGAGCGATTCCCGCTGACACCCTATTCCCTTCATCGGCAATCGAAGTGCCATGTCCGACATCCGTCCGCTCGTTCCGCTGCTCGTCACTGCCGGCATCCTGATCGGCGGCAATGGCCTGCTTGCCACCTTCATCTCGCTGCGTGGCATTCGGGAAGGTTTTTCCCCGAGCGTCATCGGCCTGATCGGCGCCGGCTACAACATCGGCTTCGCCATCGGCTGCATCTATGTCACCCGGATGCTCAGGGCCATCGGCCATATCCGCACCTTTTCCGCCATGGCGGCGATTGCGGCCGCCGCTTCGCTGTCCATGGCGCTGGTGGTCGATCCCATCGTCTGGTTCGTCATGCGTCTTCTGGCAGGGATCTGCCTCGCCAGCCTCTTTGCCACCGTGGAAAGCTGGCTGAATGCGCGCGTCACCAATGCCAACCGGGCGCGCACCCTGTCCATCTATCGCCTGGTCGATCTCGGCTCGGTCACCGCCGCGCAATATCTGATCCCGGCCATCGGCGTCGAAGGCTTCGGTCTCTTCGCCGTCATCTCCATGGCGCTTAGCCTTTCGCTGGTGCCGATCTCGCTCGCCGACCGGTCGAGCCCTGCCCCGCCAGAGGCCTGTCGCTTCGATCCGCGTGCGCTGTGGTCGGTCTCGCCGCTGGCCACCGTCGGCGCCATCGTCGTGGGTCTGACGACCGCGCCGTTCCGATCCCTCGGTCCGCTCTATGCCGCCGATATGGGCCTGTCGGTCACGGCGATCGCCACCTTTATGAGCGCCGGCATCATTGGCGGCGTGGTGCTGCAATATCCGCTCGGCCTATATTCGGACCCGCTGGACCGCAGGAAGATCATTCTGGCGGCAACCATCGGCTCGCTCGTGTCCGTGCTGTTCATCGCGCTTCTGGCCGGGCGGAACGAGGCAGCCAATATCGCCGGCATCTTCCTGTTCGGCGCCTTCGCCATGCCGCTCTATTCGCTCTGCTCCGCTCATGCCAACGATCATGCAGCCCCAGGGCAGCATGCGCTAGTCTCCGCCGGGATCCTGTTCTTCTGGGCGCTGGGCGCCATTGTCGGTCCACTCGGCGCCTCCCTGCTGATCGATCATTTCGGCAGCCGGGCGCTCTTCCTTTACATGGCCGTCATTCTCGCGCTGTTTCTCGCCTATACGCTCCGGCGCATGGGGCAGCGCGAGGGCGTGCCGACAAACAAGAGACGCTTTCGTTTCCGGGCCCTCCTGCGCATGTCCGCCTACTTCAATCGCCTGCCCGCCCGGCCGGAGGGCGAGCCGCCACCGCCCAGGCAGAACCAGCCGAAAATCGATTGATGAACATCCAGCTCAAGTTTAAGAGAGCGGCAGTTTTCGATGCAGAAGGCGTTTGTCATGATGTCGCTTTCCCGCCGCAATCTTCTCAAGGCCTCGGCCTCGCTTGCCGGCTGCGCTGCGCTCGGCGCCGGCCTTGCGCGCCATGCCGGCGCTGCGCCACCGCCAACGCCGCTTGCGCTCGTCGCCCAGCCGGCGCGCATGACCATCGGTAGCGCCACCGCGCAAAGCGAGGTGATGACCTATGGGCTGGGTGAAACCGCCCCGTCCGGCATGCCCCCGGTTTTGCGCATGCGCAAGGGCGAGCCCTTCGCCGCGCGCTTTACCAACCGCCTTGCCGAACCCAGCACGGTGCACTGGCACGGGCTGCGGATCGACAATGCGATGGACGGGGTACCGGAACTGACCCAGCCCTATGTCTATCCGGGCGATGGCTTTGACTACCGCTTCACCCCGCCCGATGCCGGCACCTTCTGGTATCATCCGCATTGCAACACGCTGGAGCAGATGGGCCGCGGCCTGACCGGCGTGATCGTGGTGGAAGATCCAGCCGATCCGGTCTTTGACGCGGAAGTGGTGCTGAACCTGCGTGACTGGCGCCTGCGCCCGGATGGCAGCTTTCTCGAAGCCTTCAAGCCGCGCGATGCCGCACGCTCCGGAACCTTCGGGACGCTGCGCACCGCCAACTGGCGCGATGCGCCCATGATCGACGCGCCGGCCGGCGGGCTCGTGCGCCTGCGCCTGGCGGCCACCGACGTCACGCGCATCTACACGCTCGGCCTGGCGGGGGCGGATGCGGTGGTGCTCTCGCTTGACGGCCACGCCACGCCGAGGCCCCTGCCGCTCGACCAAATCGACCTGGCGCCAGGCCAGAGGGCCGATCTGGTCCTGCGCATGCCCGATGGCGAAGGCATGACGGTGACGCTCACCAATTTTCGCGGCTCCACCCCTTGGACCGTCGCCGGCCTGCGCGCCGTCGGCGCCTCCGCACATCGCGCGCTGGGTGATGTAAAGGCGCTCAGCCCCAACGCCCTTTCCCCCTTCGATGCCGGCAGCGCCACCCGCATTCCGCTCGACTTCACCGCCACGGCGGAGCATGCGCCATCGCCGAGCCTCTGCGGCTCGATCGGCTACACCTTCTGGGCGATCAACAAGGTGCCATGGCAAGGCGATACGACCGACCCGACAGCGCCCTTGGCGGAGCTGAAGCTCGGCAGAAGCTATATTCTGGAGATGGCCAACCGCACGCCGCATGCGCATCCGATCCACCTGCACGGGCTCACTTTCACGATCATTTCCTCTAACAAGCGCGACCGCCTGCCCCCGCCCACGGACACGATCCTCTTGCAGCCGGACGAGAAGGCGGAGCTGGCGCTGGTGGCCGACAATCCCGGCGACTGGATGCTCCACTGCCACATTATCGAGCACCAGAAGAGCGGCATGTCGGCTTATTTCCGGGTGACCTAGCTTTTTTCATTGAGGCGCGTGCCCTGAAAGTCTAAATCGACCAAAGCCGCATTTTCGCCATCTTGATTGAAGTTTGATGATCAGCACCACCGCCGACCTTCGCGACGCCTGCGAGAAGCTCGCCACCGCGCCTTACCTGACGATTGACACGGAATTCCTGCGCGAGACCACCTTCTGGCCGCAGCTCTGCCTGATTCAGATGGCGGGACCGGATATCGCCGTCATCATTGATCCCCTGGCGCCCGGCCTCGACCTGGCACCCTTCTTCGCGCTCATGGCCAATTCCGCGGTGATCAAGGTGTTCCACGCTGCCCGGCAGGACATCGAAATTATCTTCCATCTCGGTGGCCTGATTCCGCATCCGATCTTCGATACGCAGGTGGCGGCCATGGTCTGCGGCTTTGGCGACAGCGTTTCCTATGACCAGCTCGTCAGCCGCATCAAGAACGTCCATATCGACAAGTCCTCCCGCTTCACCGACTGGAGCCGCCGGCCACTCTCGGACAAGCAGCTGGATTATGCGCTGGCGGACGTCACCCATCTGCGCGACGTCTACGAACACCTGAAGGCAGAGCTGGAACGCGAAGGCCGCGCCGGCTGGCTGGAGGACGAGATGGCCATCCTGGAAGCGCGGGAGACCTATGACATCGACCCCGAAAATGCCTGGCAGCGGCTAAAGATGCGGCTGCGCAAGCCGCTGGAGCTCGCTGTTCTCCAGCGCATCGCGGCTTGGCGCGAGCGCGAGGCACGATCGCGCAACGTGCCGCGCGGCCGTATTCTCAAGGACGACGCTCTTTATGAGATCGCCCAGCAGCAACCGCGCGACGCCGAAGCGCTTTCGCGCCTGCGCACGGTGCCGAAAGGCTGGGAGCGCTCCGCTGCCGGCGGCGCAATCCTGGCGGCTGTGAACGAGGCCTTCGAGCTCCCCAAGGCAGACCTGCCCCATTTGCCGCGACCGACCCAGTCTCCCGAGGGGGCCGGCGCTGCCAGTGAGCTTTTGAAGGTTCTCCTGAAGCTGACGGCGGAAAAGCAAGGCGTTGCCGCTAAGGTCATTGCCAGCAGCGACGATCTCGACCGCATCGCTGCCGAGGGCGAAAAGGCCGATGTCGGCGCACTCAAGGGCTGGCGGCGCGAGCTTTTTGGCGAAACGGCGCTGAAGCTCATCCGCGGCGACGTTGCGCTGCGCTTCATCGACCGCAAGATCGAAACCGTCGAACTCTGAGCACAGACGGCGCGGACGTGGCATCGTCGGCGCCTTTGACTGACCTTGAGCGGACCCGATGCAGCCGCGAGTGAGGATCTCTCATTCATTTGCACACTATGCGCCTTCATGCGCTGTGGCTTTCGCGCAATTTCCCATTGCCCTGCGTGAAAGGAGCGTGTATCCAGCCCTCGAACGACGCCGAGCCGGCAGGCACGGTCTCGTTCCAAGCCGGAGGGTTGCTTGCTGCCTGATGCAGTGACATGTGCCCCTCGGAAACGTCGGAGTGTAGCGCAGTCTGGTAGCGCATCTGGTTTGGGACCAGAGGGTCGGGAGTTCGAATCTCTCCACTCCGACCATTGTCTCATCGCTTGATTTCGATCCCGAAGATCATTTCGATCCATGATCGCTATTGTGCGCCTTTTGAGCGCGGGATCGTGGCATCCATGGTCCAAGCGCTGGAAAGCATGCTGTGGCATCTTGTGGATCTCGTGATCCAGCGTTCCCAAACGACCGGCGTAGGCGCCACGTGCCACTTCACTCATTTGAGCGAGCGTCATCTATCCTCTTCGACCGGGGGAGATCCTCGGTCAATTTGTCCGACCGGCTTTTATCGCCGAGCTGATGCCGAAGTCATCGCGAGTCTCATCTGCGCACACATGCCGTAGACTGGCATTATCCGCCAGTCGATCGTGTCGATCCTCTGGGACACGGCGCGTCCGCTGCCGGACGCATGTCCCGTTGGCGAAACTTTCCCCGCTTGATCGTGTTGTGAGTGCATCGCAATGCCATGCCGCTCTGTGGCTGATATCTGCAAACCCTATCCTGACATTGGTAGCATCATGAAACGGATCATTCCGGCTCTCCTTCTCATTCCGATCATTGGCGGCTGCAGCTCGACCGAGCCCGGCATCCGGCCGGTGCCCGATAGCCTCACCTATCGCGGCCAGCCCGCCTCACACACCGTCAAAGCCCCTGTCGGCAGCACCTTCACCCATGAAGTTCGCGACGAATTCGGTCACCGCGCCCAGGAAACCTACCGCATCGAAGCAGATCGCTCTGTGACGCTCCTTCGCCGCGATCGCATCGATCCGGATGACTGAGAACGAGGAGACAAGAAAGATGACGCGAAGCCAAAGGGCCGTGCTCCGTAGGCTTCTCACACTGACACAAGTCAGGGCCCGGCACTGAGACCATGCACCAGCCACCCTTCGAAAAAATACCCGCATTGTGACGGGCGTCATGCGAAACGGCTGGTTAGGTCTGGGAAGGTATCACCACGCAAAACCCCGAGGATGCAAGGGTTCTGGGACAGGTGGGGAGTGTGGGGAAAAGGCTGCTGGCGGAAGAGGTGGGATTCGAACCCACGGTACGGCTTCCCGCACGCCGGTTTTCAAGACCGGTTCCTTAAACCACTCGGACACTCTTCCATGTCAGGCCTGATCTCTGCGGCCTCTTCCACGGCTTTAGGATGATGGAGGCTCCGCGTCAATTCGGTTTTCGCTGCAGAGGCAATCTTGAAGCTGAAGATCCCCGAGTAGGTCTTCCTTTGATGCATTCCCATACAAAGGCATCAGGAAGAAGCTCAATCGACGACATTGCATTCAGGGCAGCGCTTTGGGAGCACAAAGGAACCTCGGAAGGTCACCAAACAGACCGGCGAAGCGGAGATCGTGAGCAAAGGACAAGGCCCATGAACGCCAGTCGGCTCTCTACCGTATCAGATCGGTTTCCACCCTGTCGCCGGGCTTCAGCTTGAGGCGTGCGACCGTGCCGGCATTGAGTTCAAGCACATAGGCCACGGGCTTGCCGGAGTCGATGATTGCTTCTGACAGCGGCTTGGCGTCATTGCGAATGGTTTCCACGCGGCCGTCGCGGGCGATGAAGAGCATGTCCAGCGGCAGATAGGTGTTCTTCATCCACATCATCACCCGGCGGACCTCGCCGAAATCGAAGAACATGCCGTGATCCTGCGCCATTTGCCGGCGGAACATCAGCCCCTGCGCGCGCTGGTCTTCATCAAGGGCCAGCTCGACCGTGAAACGATGCTCGGCGCCATCCTGGCTGTGAATGGTCAACGGTGCGGTTGTGAAACGGATGTCCTCAGCCGCCGCCGGCTGGACGTGCATCAGCGCCAGGATCAAGGCAGCGATGCCCGCCCTCCGTGCCAAACCATAGCCGAAGAGGAACTGTTCACGATTGCGTGAAGAGATAGCCGATGAGAAAGCCGCGAAGGCTTTTTGAGCATCTGATATCGGTCGATGTGTGAGATTGGCACAGTAACGTGCCATGTCTTGTGCCCCGTTCGGGCGCTCAGGCAATGCGCTTGGGAAGCGTGGCGTCAGAGACGGCAATGAAGGCGCATGAGGTTCGGCTGGCATCCTCAAGATGCCGGCTAAGGCTCTCGACGCCGCCTTAGCATAGCCAGCTAAATATCTTGATGTAGACGGCAGGGCGCTGTTCATCGTCCCTGCCTGCCTTTGTCCGATCAATGCGCGCGGCCTACGGGCGCGGGCACATCCGGGTGGATCTCGGCCGCCATCAGGCCCTTGTCGCCATCGCCGAAGCGCACGAGCACGGTCTGGCCAGGGCGCAGCTCCGTCAGCCCGAAGCGGCGCAGCGTTTCCATGTGGATGAAGATGTCTTCGGTTCCGTCGCCACGGCTGAGGAAACCGAAGCCCTTGGTGCGATTAAACCATTTGACGATGACCCGCTCGAGCCCGCTGGTCGGCGTCACCTGAACATGGGTGCGCACCGGCGGCATTTGCGAGGGGTGAACCGCTGTCGATTGATCGATCGAGAGGATGCGGAAGGCCTGGTAGCCCCTGTCCCGTTTCTGGATCAGCGCGACAATGCGCGCCCCCTCCAGCACGGTCTGGATACCATCGCGGCGCAGGCAGGTCACATGCACGAGCACATCCTGCATGCCGTTGTCGGGAACGATGAAGCCAAACCCCTTGGCGACGTCGAACCACTTGATGACACCGGTGATCTCGATCAGGTCGAGAGCGTCGCTGCCAAAGTCGTCCCCCGGCGCAAGACCTTTCGGCGTAAGTCTTTCCACCATGAATTCTCAGCCCTCGATCTACGCGACACGGTCTGCGGTTACTGATTCTTAAGGCTGAAGCATAACATCCGGGGCGCGGCCCAGCGCAAGTCCTCGAACGAAATTTGCCGCCTTGAGGAAGAAGGCTAGCGCCCGAGGCTTGCCCCTGGCTGATGGCCGGTTACATAAGCCCTGCCGGGCCTGAGGGCAGACCGACCCCGGCCTTGAGCCCCTGCCCCGATGCAGCCCACGGCACCCATTCTTCGATCGAGGACGATACGAATGCGCTATCTTCACACCATGGTCCGCGTCAGCGACCTCACCGCCGCACTGCACTTTTATGGCACAGTCTTCGGCCTGACCGAGGTTCGACGGATCGAGAGCGAGCAGGGTCGCTTCACCCTCGTCTATCTCGCTGCGCGCGACGATCTCGACCGCGCCAAGAGCGAACAGGCCCCGCTTCTGGAACTGACCTGGAACTGGGATCACGAGGACTATACGGGTGGGCGCAATTTCGGCCATTTGGCCTATGAGGTCGACAATATCTACGAGACCTGCCAGCGGCTGATGGATGCGGGAATCACCATCAACCGCCCGCCGCGCGACGGCCACATGGCCTTCGTTCGCTCGCCTGAAGGCATTTCCATCGAGCTTCTGCAGAAGGGCGAGCGGCTGGCGCCGCAGGAACCCTGGAGCTCCATGGCCAATACCGGCAGCTGGTAAGCCTCACACAAAGCTGAAAGCGCAGCTTGCCGCCGACGGACGGGCATCAGGCCCGATTCCCGCCGGCGGCATGTCTTTTGGATCGCGACCCGATACGCGGCCACGCCGGCACACAAGGCGATGGAGGCCTGCCCGCGTGATCCGCCCCACACTGCGCCTGTTCTTCGGCCTGCTCATCTCTGCCAGCCTTCTCTCCGGCTGCGTGTCGAGCAAGGAAACGGCCGACAAAGCCACGGACGCCCTTTACGAAGCCGCACAGGAGGAAGCCGCCAAGGGCCAGGTCACGGCTGCGGCGCACGCTCCCAGGCTCGCCGAGCCCGCTGTGGCGCAAGCCGGCGGACAGGCCGCCAGCCAGGCCGACACGACGGCCGCCCAGCCCGCACTTCTCACCACGCCGACAAATGGCGCCGCACCGGTCGCAACCGCCGCACCGGCTGCCTTGGACAGCCCGGAAGGCGGCGTGGTGATGCAGGGAACGGCAGTCAACGCCATGTCGGGCAGCATCTTTTCTAACCGGCAAGCCGGCCAGGGCGGCGCGCCGCGCAGCCTGTTCGAACCGCCGGCGGCCGCGGCCTACCCGCAGACCACGGTGCCCCTGCCGCCGCAAGCCGCGCCAGTGGCACAGCCGGAGAGTTCGGACGCAGGGTCCGGCTCTTCGCTCATCGGCCTCTTTGCCAAGCCCGGGAAGGGCAGCGCCGCGCTTGGCAAAGAGGCCGCCAAAGGTGCGGCAAAAATCCCCGCAGGAACGACCCCGCAGCAGATCGCCGCTTTGAGCTACAAGCCCCTGCCCGGCATCCGGGCACGGTCCATGTTCGCCACTGTCGACGACATGGACCCGGAGCATGACGACAACAGCCCGCGCGTCTCCAAGGCGTCTCTTCCTGGGCTTGCGCGGCTGGCCGCCAGTGGCTTCTGGCTCGAACAAGCCAATGTCGATTCCAGCTGCTTTCGCCCCGATCTTCGCGCAATCCTGAAATCCGTCGAAACCCGCTTCGGCCGCAAGGTGCTGGTCACCTCAGGCCATCGCACGCCCGTGCACAATGCCCGCGTCGGCGGCGTGCCGAAATCGCGCCACCTCACCTGCGAGGCGGCCGATATTCAGGTGGCGGGCGTCGGCAAGCTGGAGCTGGCCAGCTATCTGCGCTCGCTGCCGACTGTGGGCGGCGTCGGCACCTATTGCCATACCCAGTCCGTGCATGTGGACACCGGCACACGGCGCGACTGGAACTGGGACTGCAAGCCGCGCAACGTCTAGCCAAAGGGACGGCAAAGCCTGCCGGCCCGCATGGCCTCAAGACAGAATCGAGGACGCCTGCTTATGACGTGCGATGACCCGGATCACGATCTCGCAAGCTGAATCCACAGGATCAAAAGATTGATTTTAAACGATGAATTTTCACCACCGCGTCATGTGTCAAAAAAATGAAGGATCGCGATTTTCTCGCTTGCGCGCTGCGAAAGGCATGACTATAAGCACCCCCACGAGACGACGCGGCGCCAACGGGCGGCCGACGGGATCTCCGGCATGCGCCCTTCGTCTATCGGTTAGGACGTCAGATTTTCATTCTGAAAAGAGGGGTTCGACTCCCCTAGGGCGTGCCATCCACTCCAATTATGTTTGTTCGCTGGCCCGTTTCTCGACGGGCCTCTTTGCTGTTTGGCCTGTGCCTGAAGCTTATCAACAGATCGCGTTCAGCGCCAAGAAAATACGCAAAAAACGCTTCACTTTCATTCATTTGGGGCTTGCAGGCTGGTTTGTGCGAAGCTATAAGCACCCCCACGAGACGAGCGGCAAACGCGCTGTTCGATCTCAACGGCATGCGCCCTTCGTCTATCGGTTAGGACGTCAGATTTTCATTCTGAAAAGAGGGGTTCGACTCCCCTAGGGCGTGCCACCCCCCCCGATTTTCTTCTGTGATGACTATGTTCATGCGCCTTTGATGGCGGCGTGCATGGCATCTGTACGCAGCCTTGCCCCAGCGATTTCAGAGGATCGGTCGGAAAAAGCACCGGCGCGATTCGACGAGCTGGCTGCTGATTGCCACGCCGCAAGCACCGACGATGTGCGGGTCCTGCGGCAGGTGACGGTGCCGGACAAAGACGAAGAGCGCTTCGCCACCAAGATGGTCGATCCCAATCGAATCGCTTCGACCGGGATGGCATCTTCTCTGGTCGAGCGAGGGCGACGCCAAGCAGCTCTTGCCACCATCCGTGCGGGTGATGACACCTGAAGGCGGCTTCGTGCGGAAACTGACGCTGCCGCAAGGCTTTGCGCCTGTGGCTGACAAATCGAGCGGCACCCGCAACATACCTTCCAGAGCGTGACTTTCCCGGCGACATATGGCGACTGCTCATGTACCTACCGGCGGTGCGGCGGGTCTCAAGCGCCTCAGCGTGCCGGAGCGGCGTCGATCACACGCAACTGCACGCGGCGCATGCCCTGATAGCTGTCGGCGGACAAACTGCCGGCGACATGAATGAGATTGCCGCGCGACCCCAGCAGGAAATCGCCGAGCGGCCCGCCGACGGCGCGAAAGGCCATGGCGTCGATTCGCGTCGCGTCCGGCGCCTCGAGCGAGATTTTGATATGGTTTTCGCCGACGGGCCGCACATCGCGCACCCGATGGGCCGGCAGCGCGAAAATCGGCTGCGGATGGCCGGCGCCATAGGGCCCGGCACGTTCGATCTGATCCATCAGCTCAAAGGTCGCGCCCGAGGCCGCCAGCGCCCCGTCGATCTTCAACACCTCGCTTGCTGCGAGCTCCGCCACCTTGTCACGTGCGCGGTCCTCGAAGAAATTGCGCAGCGCGCCGAGCTTGCCGCGCTCCACCGTCAAGCCGGCCGCCATGGCATGGCCGCCACCCTTGACGAGCAGGCGTTCGGATACGGCCGCGCGCACGAGCCTGCCGATATCGAAGCCGCTGATCGAGCGGCCCGATCCCGTTCCGGTGCCATTGGGGTTGAAGGCGATGGCGAAGGCCGGTCGGCGGAAGCGATCCTTCAGCCGCGAGGCAATCAGTCCGACAATCCCGGGATGCCAGCCCTCCCGCGCGGTGAGAATCACGCCGGCGGTGGAGCCGTCCCCATATTCCGCCATGGCCTCGGCCTCGGCTTCGGCAAGCATGGCCTTTTCCATTGCCTGGCGCTCGCGGTTGAGATCTTCCAGCAAGACGGCGATCTCGCTTGCCTTGTGCGGATCGTCGAGCGTCAAGAGCCGGCTGCCGAGCGCGGCATCGCCGATGCGGCCACCGGCATTGATGCGCGGGCCGACGACGAAACCGAAATGATAAGGGGTGACCGGCCCGCCGATTCCCGCTTGGCGGAAGATTGCGGCGAGTCCGGGATTTTTCATATGCCGGGCGGCGATCAGGCCTTTGACGACATAAGCGCGGTTCAGTCCCTTCAGCGGCACGACATCGCAGACGGTGGCCAGCGCCACGATATCGAGCAGGCCGAGGAGATCGAAGGCGCGCGCGCGCCCGTCACCCGCCTCGCGCCGCTGGCGCAGGACCTCAACCAGCACCAGGAAAACCACACCGGCCGCGCAGAGATGGCCTTGGCCGGACAGATCGTCCTCCCGGTTCGGGTTGACCAAAGCATGGGCTGGCGGCAAATCGAGGCCGACCTGATGGTGGTCGATCACCACGACGTCGATCGCGCGATCGGCCGCCACCTGCAGCGACTCATGGCTGGTAGAGCCGCAATCGACCGTGATGATCAGCCGCGTCCCTTCATCAATCAGCTGGTTGATCGCTGCCGGGTTCGGGCCATAGCCTTCGAAGATCCGGTCTGGAATATAGATGCGTGGCTCCAGCCCGAAATGGCTGAGAAGCCGGAACATCAGCGCCGAGGCGCTGGCGCCGTCCACGTCATAATCGCCGAAGATCGCCACCTTCTCACGCCGCTCGATGGCAGCGGCGATGCGGGTTGCCGCCTTGGCGCAGTCGGTCAGGCTGCGCGGATCGGGCATCAGGTCGCGGATGGTCGGATCGAGGAAGCGCAGCGCATCATCCTGCACCACGCCGCGCCCGGCCAGTACGCGCGCCACCAGCTCCGGCAAGCCATGAACCTGGGCTATCGCCAAAGAGCGGTTGAGGCCCGCCTGATCGAGACGGGCGATCCAGCGCTGGCCCGTTGCCGATTGCTCGACATTCAGGAAAGCGCGGGGAACCGGATCCGGCGCCTCCAGCATGGGCCTGCCCTTCCCGTTCAATTGTCCTTCGGACGCTCGATGCGGATCACCTGCGGTTCGCCCACCAGATAGCCCTCGCCGCGAATGGCGGAGACGGCCTTGCGCACCTGCTCCTCGTGGGTCGCATGGGTGACGAGGATGATAGTCTGCGCCTGCTCGTCGGTCGGCTGCTTGGAATGCTGCATGATCGATTCGAGCGAGATTTCGTTCCTGGCCATCGCCGTCGCGATCGAGGCAAAGACGCCCGTGCGGTCCTGCACCTTCAGGCGGATGAAGTAGCCGCCCTCGTGATTCTGGATCTGCGCCCGGCGATAGGGACGCAGCGCGCTGGTCGGCTGGCCGAAGGCGGGCACACGCTGGGCGCCCGGGCGGCTCTTGGCGATATCGGCGATATCGCCGAGCACAGCGGAGGCTGTGGCATTGCCGCCGGCACCGGGGCCGACCATCAGCAGTTCGCCCAGAATATCCGCTTCGATCGCCACGGCATTGGTGACGCCATCGACCTGCGCGATCACCGAATTTTGCGGCACCATGGTCGGATGGACGCGCTGTTCGATGCCGCTCTCGGTGCGTTGCGCAACGCCCAGCAGCTTGATCCGGTAGCCGAGATCGGCCGCCGCCTGGATATCTTCGATCGAGATGTTGGAGATGCCCTCGAGATAGATATCGTCAGGCGCGATCGCGGTGCCGAAGGCCAGGCTCGTCAGGATCGCCAGCTTATGGGCGGTGTCGTTGCCCTCGATGTCGAAGGTCGGGTCAGCCTCGGCATAGCCGAGCCGCTGGGCTTCCTTCAGGCAGGCTTCGAAGGTCAGCCCCTCCTTCTCCATCCGTGTCAGGATGTAGTTGCAGGTGCCGTTCATGATTCCGTAGACGCGCGAGATCGTATTGCCGGTCATCGATTCACGGATTGCCTTGATAACGGGAATGCCGCCGGCAACCGCCGCCTCGTAATTCAGCAGCGCGCCGTTTTCCTCGGCCAGCGCCGCCAGTTCCATGCCGTGGGCCGCCAGCAGCGCCTTGTTGGCGGTCACCACATGCAGGCCGCGCGCCAGCGCCGCCTTCACGGCGGAATAGGCAGGATCTTCCGCGCCGCCCATCAGCTCGACGAAGACATCGATATCGGCCTCACGCGCAAGCGAGACGGCATCGTCAAACCACTTTGCACCGTCGAGCGAGATGCCGCGATCCTTGCCGCGGCTGCGGGCCGTGACCGCCACGACCTCGATCGGCCGGCCGCAGGTCGTCGCGAGGCTTTCCCGCCGCTCGGCGAGAATGCGCATCAGCGAGGCCCCCACCGTGCCGAGACCCGCAACGCCCAGTTTCAGCGCTTCCGCCATATCAGATCGTCCTTTGAAAATATCCGTCGGCAGCCTTCTGCCACCGAAGCGCCCGCTTTGTCACCCCGGCAGCGCCTGAAGATGCGATATAACAAGACGCACCAGCGCCCAAGCGCCCAGCGAACTGTCGACACCGGGCCCGGACGGACATCGAGCCTCATGGAAAAGGGCGACAATCGCTGCCGCCCTCTTTTCAATACAAGTTCAAGACGGGGCATAGGCCCAAACAAACCGCTCAGCGTCGTGCGTTGAGCGAAATTACATTGTGCAGCGTATCATCCGCCGAGGAGAGGAAGCGCTTCAGATTGCGGGCAGCCTGGCGAATGCGATGCTCGTTTTCAACGAGTGCGATGCGGACGTAGTCGTCGCCCTGCTCGCCGAAGCCGATGCCCGGCGCAACCGCGATATCGGCCTTTTCGACCAGCAGCTTGGAAAATTCCAGCGAGCCGAGATGGCGGAATTTCTCCGGGATCTTCGCCCAGGCGAACATGGTCGCCTCCGGCGGCGGGACATCGAAGCCGGCCTTGCCGAAGCTTTCAACCATCACGTCGCGCCGGCGCTTGTAGATCGAGCGGACCTCGGCAATGTCGGATCCATCGCCGTTCAGCGCATGCGTGGCGGCCACCTGGATGGGCGTGAAGGCGCCGTAATCGAGATAGGACTTCACCCGCGTCAGCGCCGAGATCAGCCGGTCGTTGCCGACGGCAAAGCCCATGCGCCAGCCGGGCATGGAGAAGGTCTTCGACATGGAGGTGAACTCCACCGTGCAGTCGATGGCGCCGGGCACTTCCAGAACGGAGGGCGGCGCCACATCGCCGAAATAGAGTTCGGCATAGGCAAGGTCGGAAAGGATGACGAGATCGTGCTTCTTGGCGAAGGCGACGACCTCCTTGTAGAAATCGAGGCTCGCCACATGGGCCGTCGGGTTCGACGGATAGTTGATGATCAGCGCGATCGGCTTGGGAATCGAGTGCCGGACCGCCCGCTCGAGCGGCGGGAAGAAGCTGTCATCGGGTTCGACCGAGATCGAGCGGATGACGCCGCCCGTCATCAGAAAACCGAAGGCATGGATCGGATAGGTCGGGTTCGGGCAGAGCACAACGTCGCCGGGCGCGGTGATCGCCTGCGCCATATTGGCGAAGCCTTCCTTCGAGCCGAGCGTGGCGACCACCTGCGTATCGGGATTGAGCTTCACGCCGAAACGACGGGCATAATAGGCCGCCTGGGCGCGGCGCAGGCCGGGAATGCCCTTAGAGGACGAGTAGCGATGGGTGCGCGGATCGCGCACGACCTCGCAGAGCTTATCGACGATCGCCTGCGGCGTCGGCAGGTCGGGATTGCCCATGCCAAGATCGATGATATCGGCGCCGCCGGCCCGGGCGGCGGCCTTCAGCCGGTTGACCTGCTCGAAAACATAGGGCGGAAGGCGCCGAACCTTGTGAAACTCTTCCATGTTTTAAATCCTCGCCGCGACGCCTCCGGCGCCGCCGATAGTCCTCGCTGTCACCGCCGATCCTCGGACCCGGATCGATGGCCGCAATCTGTTCGCTTTGCGTCCAAATGCAGGGAAAGGCAAGCGCTAATCGATCGCTGCCACGCGCCTGATCCGACAAGGCTCCGAGAGGCACTGCACTCACGGCTTTTTCAGGGCGCGAAGACCGGCCCATTGGGCTTTTTGCGCCAAAAACGGGTCTCCGCCCTTAATCGTCACTGGGCCTGCGGCGCCGCAGGCGTCTGGGACCCGATTTCGTCGAGTGTCTGCTGGCCGTGCGTCTCGGCGAGCTTCATCATCTGGCGGCGCCGACGCTCATATTCGGCCTGCGAAATTTGACCGCCGGCGCGCTGCGCCGATAGGGCAGAAAGCCGCTTCTGCTGCTCTGCCGCCTGATCATTGGTCATCTGCGGCGCGGCGGCCGGCAGCTTGCCCTCAATCGTCGGATACACGTCCTTCGGCGCTTCGCGCAGCATGGCGGCGGTATAGGCGGAGGGCTGGCTTTTCGGCATGGTCTGTGTGCACCCGCTCGCCAGCACGGCGGCAAGGCCGAGCGCGCCGAGCCCTTGAGCACCAAGACCGTGTGAACCGAGGCCTAGGAGCCTGCGGGCCGGGCGTGTCCACGCTGCGGCGTTGGTGATCTTGGCCAGTCTCATGCTTTCGTCGCTCCGCCATCAGATGCCGCGCCCCAAGCTCCCCGTCGGGTGGCGGCAGGATCATCGATATGCCCCGGCGCCTTTCATGCGGCCGGTTGCGGGGTCCATCGCGCCTCAACGCAAGGACTTTTCCCGCGCTGGCACCTTTACCGCTTTTGAGGCAGAATGCAAAAAACCAAAAGCAGCGCGCAATGCGGAGGATTCGGCTTGGCAGGGGATAATTCGACCGGGCACGGCCCTGGCGCCGGCACGAGCGGTTTTGCGGGCTTCGATCCGGCATCGGTCAATGCCTATCTGGTCAAGGATCCCGAAGCGCTGACCGTCAATCTCGCCAAGGCACTGGAAAAGGCAGGACAGGCCGCCTCTGCCTGGCTGCAGCCGCGCGAAAGCGGCGAGACGGTGGATCACCTGGCCGACCCGGCCGTGGACATGGTCAAGACTCTGTCGAAGGTCTGCGAATACTGGCTATCGGATCCACGCCGCACGCTCGAAGCGCAGACCCACCTGATGAGCGCGATGATGGGCATCTGGATGCGCTCGATGCAGCGCCTGCAGGGTGAGGAGACCGAGGATCCCGCCGCCGCGCGGCCAGACGCCAAGCGTTTTTCAGACCCCGACTGGGCCAACAACCCATTTTTCGACTTCCTGCGCCAGGCCTATAGCGTGCTGGCCGCCTGGGCCGAGCGCATGGTGGACAATGCCGAGGGGCTGGATCCGCATGTGCGCCACAAGGCGATGTTCTACACACGCCAGATGGCCAGCGCGCTGTCGCCGGCCAATTTCGTCACCACCAATCCCGCGCTTTATCGCCAGACGGTCGCCTCCAACGGCGCCAATCTGGTGCGCGGCATGGCAATGATGGCGGAGGACATTCTGGCAGGCGGCGGCCAGTTGCGCCTGCGCCAGACCGATACCAGCAAATTTGCGGTAGGCGAGAACATCGCCAATACGCCGGGCAAGGTGATCGCCCAGAACGATATCTGCCAGATCCTGCAATATGACGCGCAGACGGAGACGGTGCTCAAGCGCCCTCTTCTGATCTGCCCGCCCTGGATCAACAAATTCTACGTGCTGGATCTCAATCCGGAAAAATCCTTCATCCGCTGGGCCGTAAACCAGGGGCACACGGTCTTCGTCATCTCCTGGGTCAATCCCGACGAGCGGCATGCGGACAAGGACTGGGAGTCCTATGCCCGCGAGGGCGTTGGCTTCGCGCTCGACACGATTCGCCAGTCCTGCGGCGAGGAAGAGGTCAACAGCATCGGCTATTGCGTCGGCGGCACCCTCCTGGCCGCCACGCTGGCCCTTCATGCGCGCGAGGGCGACAAGCGCATCCGCTCGGCAACGCTGTTCACCACGCAGGTCGACTTCACCCATGCGGGCGATCTCAAGGTCTTCGTCGACGAGGAGCAGATCCACGGGCTGGAGGAGCGCATGAAGGCGCGGGGCTTCCTGGAAGGCTCGCAAATGGCCATGGCCTTCAACATGCTGCGCGCCTCGGAGCTGATCTGGCCTTATTTCGTCAATGCCTATCTCAAGGGCGAGGAGCCTTCGGCCTTCGACCTGCTTTACTGGAACTCCGATTCCACGCGAATGCCGGCCGCCAACCACGCTTTTTATCTGCGTAATTGCTATCTCGACAATAAGTTGAGCCGCGGCGAGATGCAGCTTGGCGGCGCGCCGATCTCGCTGAAGGACGTGACGATCCCGATCTACAATCTCGCGACCCGCGAGGATCACATCGCCCCGCCGCAATCGGTGTTTCTCGGCTCGTCGTGCTTTGGTGGGAAGGTTACCTATGTGCTTGCCGGCTCCGGTCACATTGCCGGCGTGGTAAACCCACCGGACAAGCGAAAATATCAATTCTGGACCGGCGGCCCGGCCGAGGGGTCCTATGAGGCTTGGCTGGAACAGGCGCAGGCGCATCCAGGCTCCTGGTGGCCGCATTGGCATGATTGGGTCTCGGCGCTCGATGCAAAGCAGGTGCCCGCACGCAAGACCGGAGGGCAGCTCAACAGCATCGAGGAAGCGCCGGGCTCCTACGTCCGCGTGCGCGCCTGACGGCCTCGCGCCCTGCCCCTTTCTGGCGGCTTGGTGATGTAGGCCTTCGCGGAAATGCGCAACGGCGCATGGACGGGCGATAGGCCGGTGGATTAAGAAATGAGTCTGCATCCCGCAGCCAGGTCCGAGGCCTTCAAGGCCGTCGTCAAGGCTCGGCGGAGACTGCGCGCGACGAAGCGAAAGACGAGAGCATGGTCACCTATATCGAGGCCGAAGCGGCCCCTTTGCGCAACACCGGCGCCATTCGCCTGTACCGACCGGAGGATTTCGAAGGCATGCGCCGTGCCTGTGCGATCACGGCGCGCTGCCTGGACGGCCTGGCCGACATCGTCAAGCCGGGGGTGACCACAGATGCGATCGACCGCTTCGTCTTCGATTTCGGCATGGACAATGGGGCGCTGCCGGCGACGCTGAATTATCGCGGCTATACAAAATCCTCCTGCACCTCGATCAACCATGTGGTCTGCCACGGCATCCCCAATGAGAAGCCGCTGCGCGAGGGCGATGTCGTCAATATCGACGTGACCTACATGGTCGATGGCTGGCACGGCGATTCGAGCCGCATGTACCCTGTGGGCGAGATCAAGCGCAGCGCCGAGCGGCTGCTCGAGGTGACGTACGAATGTCTGATGCTCGGCATCGCCGCTGTGAAGCCGGGTGCGCGCACCGGCGCCATCGGCCAGGCGATCCAGGCGCATGCGGAGGCCAATCGCTGCTCCGTCGTGCGCGACTTCTGCGGCCATGGCGTGGGCAAGCTGTTTCACGATGCGCCGAATATCCTGCACTACGGTCGGGATACGGATGGCCCTGTGATCCGCGAGGGCATGATCTTCACCATCGAGCCGATGATCAATCTCGGCCGACCGCATGTGAAGGTGCTGTCCGACGGCTGGACGGCGGTGACCCGCGACCGGTCGCTATCCGCGCAGTATGAACATGCGGTCGGGGTGACGGCGACGGGGTGCGAAATTTTCACTCTGTCGCCCGGCGGTCTGGACCGTCCCGGTCTGCCCGCGGTCGCGGCTTAAAGCGACGCGCCCTCTGGGGCGCGCTGCGTGGCCATCATCTTCGTTCGACACAGATCTCGTCGCAAGACTGCTGTCTCCTCTTGCGCCATGCTTCAAGGTCCATCACGCGGGAAGCACCCATGACCAAGAATCCGCCTCTGCTCGACGACCTTCCCGAACAGGAGGACGAGCGCGGTTTCTTTGCCGACCAGCCGACCCGGCGCCCGAGGCTCAAGCCGCCGGCCGAGCCCATTTCGCTGGCGGATGAAAAGCCCGGTGTCTCTGCCAAGACCAGCGACGAGGCCCATTATCACGGGCACCGCGACCGGCTTCGCGCCCGCTACCGCGACCATGGCGACACCGCCCTTGCCGATTACGAACTGCTGGAGCTCGTGCTCTTCCGCCTCATTCCCCGGCGCGACACCAAGCCGATCGCCAAGGCACTGATCGATCGTTTCGGCACGCTCGGCGGCGTGCTCGGCGCGCCGATCGGGCTTTTGACCGAAGTCAAGGGCGTCGGGGAAGCGGTGGCGCTCGATTTGAAGCTGACCGCCACCGTCGCCCACCGCATGTTGAAAAGCGAATTGAAGGGCAAGACCGTGCTGTCGTCCTGGTCGTCGGTCATCGATTATTGCCACGCGGCCATGGCCCACGAGACGCGCGAACAGTTCCGGATCCTGTTTCTCGACAAGCGCAATGCCCTGATCGCCGACGAGGTGCAGCAGACCGGCACGGTCGATCACACGCCCGTCTATCCGCGCGAGGTGGTGCGCCGCGCACTCGAGCTGTCAGCGACCGCGCTCATCCTCGTCCACAACCACCCCTCCGGCGACCCTACCCCCTCCCGCGCCGATATCGATATGACCAAGACGATCGTCGATACCGCCAAGCCGCTCGGCGTGACCGTGCATGATCACATCATCATCGGCCGCGACGGCCATGCCAGTCTGAAGGGCCTGCGGCTGATCTGACGCGGCACCTGTCTGAAAACGACACATCCAGTCGCCCGAGCTTCACCGTTTTTCCATGATTGACCTGCTATGCCGGTAGATGAAACATCCCGCATCGCAGCAACCTTAACGATCCTTTTTCGCGGACAGGCTCAATCATGGTTCAATTTGATCTCGTCGTCGTCGGCAGCGGCCCGGCAGGCCGCCGCGCCGCCATCCAGGCTGCCAAACTGGGCAAGAAGGTCCTGGTGATCGAGCAGGGCAAGCGCGTCGGCGGTGTGTCGGTTCATACCGGCACGATCCCCTCCAAGACCCTGCGCGAGACGGCGCTGAACCTGACCGGCTGGCGCGAGCGTGGCTTTTATGGCCGCGCCTATCGCGTCAAGCAGGAGATCAGCGCGGAAGACCTGCGCCGCC
This sequence comes from Xaviernesmea oryzae, assembly GCF_900109605.1. Taxonomy (GTDB): domain Bacteria; phylum Pseudomonadota; class Alphaproteobacteria; order Rhizobiales; family Rhizobiaceae; genus Xaviernesmea; species Xaviernesmea oryzae. The sequence goes on along the minus strand of NZ_FOAM01000002.1, from coordinate 154,681 downwards.
GCCTGCTGATCACGCTGGATCACGAGGTCGAGGTGCTGGAGCACCAGTTCGCCCGCAACCGGGTGCAGCACATGCGCGGCAAGGCAAGCTTTGTCGATCCGACGACGCTTCAGGTGATCAAGGACGATGGCGAGAGCCTGCAGATCACCGGCACCAGCATCCTGCTGGCGGTCGGCACCAAGCCTTTCCGCCCATCCTATATGCCCTTCGACGGCAAGACGGTGATCGACAGCGACGAGTTGCTCGATATTCAGGAACTGCCGCGCTCGCTCGCGGTCATTGGTGCCGGCGTCATCGGGATCGAATATGCAACGATCTTCAGCGCGCTCGACACGGCGGTGACGCTGATCGATCCGAAGTCGACCATGCTCGATTTCATCGACCACGAGATCGTCGAGGACTTCACCTATCAGCTGCGCGACCGCAACATGAAGCTTCATCTCGGCCAGAAAGCCGAGAAGGTGGAGAAGCAGGCCGATGGTAAGGTGCATATCACGCTCGACAGCGGCCGCGTCGTCATCGTCGAAATGGTGCTCTTCGCCGCCGGTCGCATGGGCGCAACCGATACGCTCAACCTCGAAGCCGCCGGCCTGACCGCCGACAATCGCGGCCGCCTGAGCGTCAATCCCGAGACGTTCCAGACGAGCGTGCCCAATATCTATGCAGCCGGCGACGTCGTCGGCTTTCCCTCGCTCGCCTCCACCTCGATGGAGCAAGGGCGCATCGCCGCCCGCGTGGCCGTCGGCGCCATCGCCAAGGAGCCGCCGAAATTCTTCCCCTACGGCATCTATGCCGTTCCCGAGATCTCGACCTGCGGCCTGACCGAGGAGGAAGTCAAGCAGCGCGGCATCCCCTACGAATGCGGAATCGCCCGTTTCCGCGAAACCTCGCGCGGCCACATCATGGGCCTGGAATCAGGCCTGCTGAAGCTGATCTTCTCGCTGAAGACCCGTCGCCTTCTGGGTGTCCACATTGTCGGTGAAGGCGCGACCGAACTCGTGCACATCGGCCAGGCGGTTCTCAACTTGAAGGGCACGGTCGAATATTTCGTCGAGAATACCTTCAACTACCCGACGCTAGCCGAAGCCTACAAGATCGCCGGCCTCGATGCATCCAACCGCATGGGCGATGTCGAGGAAAAGACGGTAACGGCCGTCTCGGTGTAATTGCTCTATGGAACACGGCCGCTGTGCTTGCCGGAACAGACAAGCAGAGCGGCCTAAAAATCAAAGCTGCGAACGCCGCTCCAACAGCTCGACCCGTTCCGATAGCTCACGGTAAGCGATGCTATTTTGCAGGCCGTCTTGGATCGCAGTCAGTATATCGTTGTATTGACCGCGATTTTCGCGCTGCAAGTCCTTAATGCGGCTATCTCCAGCATCGATCGAATTTTCGACCTCATCCATACGCAAAAGAAGCGCCTGAAGACGCTGCGTGACATCGGCACGAAACTGCGCGACCTCCGCCTTCACGTCCAAGATGTCGCCTCTGACCTGCGCATGGTGACGCGAGAGTTTCGTAAACTCTGCGTCGAAGCGACCGATCGTCTCAAGGTTGCCTGAAATCCGCTCGTTCAACGTTCTCATTCCGTCGCTGACAGACTATAGCTGATTCAACAAGCGCTTCTGAAACTCGAGGTCCTCGGACATCCAACCATCCCCGCATAGGCTTTTGCAAGGTAGACCCAGGAGGCCGTTGAAACAACAGCCATTCGCATAGCACACCGAAAGAGCGCCCATCAGACACTAAAACCCCGCCTGGTCGCCCAGGCGGGGTTTTTCTATGAGCTCTCTATGTCCGCCCCGCTTATTCAGCGGCAGCGTCATCCTCGGCAGCCTTCTTCTTGGTCGCGCGCTTCTTCGGAGCAGGCGCTTCCTCGGCGGCGGCTTCGACCGGAGCGGCCGCTTCGCTTTCAGCCTTCTTCTTGCCGGCCTTCTTCTTCGGCTTGTCGTCGGCCTCGTCTTCGGCGGTCAGCTCATCCTTCGAAACGGTCTTATCCGTGACCTTGATCTGGCCGAGCAGATGATCGACGACCTTTTCTTCGAAGATCGGCGCACGCAGCGAAGCGGCAGCACCCGGGGTCTTCTGGAAATAGTCGATGATCTGGCGCTCCTGGCCGGGGAACTGGCGCAGCTGTTCGAACAGCGAGCGCTGCATTTCCTCGTCGCTGACCTGGATCTCGGCCTTTTCGCCGATCTCGGAAAGAACGAGTCCAAGGCGAACGCGGCGCTCGGCGAGCTTGCGATATTCCGCGCGGGCTTCTTCCTCGGTCGTGTCTTCATCGGCAAAAGTCTTGCCGGCCTGCTCCAGGTCGGTGTTGATCTGGCGCCAGATGTTTTCGAACTCGGCATCGACAAGACGCTCGGGCGTCTCGAAGCTGTAGAGCGCGTCGAGCTGATCGAGCAGCTGACGCTTGACCTTCTGGCGGGTGATCTGGCCGAACTGGCCTTCGATCTGGCCGCGCACGACTTCGCGCAGCTTGTCCGCCGATTCGAGGCCGAGCTTGGTGGCCAGCTCGTCGTTAATCTCGACGGCACCGGGCGCTGCAACAGTCTTGACCTTGATGTCGAAGGTGGCGTCCTTGCCAGCCAGATTGGCGGCCGGGTAGTCGGCCGGGAAGGTAACGGTGATGACCTTTTCGTCACCGGCCTTCAGGCCAACCAGCTGCTCTTCAAACCCGGGGATGAAGCGGTTGGAGCCGAGAACGAGTTCAGCGTCCTCGTCCTTGCCGCCATCGAAGGGCTCGCCATCAAGCTTGCCGAGATAATCGATCGTCACGCGGTCGCCATTCTCGGCAGCGCCATCCTTGTCTTCGAAGGTGCGGGCGTTTTCGGCGATCTTGAGGATCTGCTCCTCGACTTCCTTCTCGTCGATCTCGACGACCTCGCGGGTGACGCTGATGCCCGAGACGTCCTTCAGTTCGATCGACGGAATCACTTCATAGTTCAGCGTGAATTCGAAATCGGCCTGGGCGGCGAGGATCTTCTCGGCCTGGGCTTCGTCTTCGGTCATCGCGATTTCCGGCTGGGTCGCGGACTTTTCACCGCGCTCGCTCAGGATCTCGGAAGGCTTGTCGCGCACCAGCTCGTTGACGAGCTCGGCCATGACCGACTTGCCATACATCTTCTTCATATGCGCGAAGGGGACCTTGCCGGGACGAAAGCCGTTGATGCGGACCTTGCCCTTGACGTCTTCCAGACGCTCGACCATCCGCGCTTCCATGTCAGCGGCGGGGATGACGACCTTCAGTTCGCGCTTCAGCCCTTCGGAGCGCGTTTCGATGACTTGCATGTTCAAAACCTTCACTTCGGTTGCGGGGCCCGGCCACCTCTATCGGTGAGTAAGGGGGCCCATGCTTCGCTTCAGGGGCGGCTGCGACGTGCCAGGCCGGCCTGCTCCCGCCATGGCGACGATGTGCCACGACATGAACCTGCCAGGCCAGCGGAGACCTGCCAGCCGAACCGCATCGCCTTAATCCTGGTGCGGGTAGAGAGACTTGAACTCCCACGCCTTACGGCACCAGAACCTAAATCTGGCGTGTCTACCAATTTCACCATACCCGCTTGAGCGGGCCCTATGTCACAAAGGGGGTCGGGATGCAAGCTGCGGCGGGCTTTTGCGCCGTTATCCGGGCTTTTCTTTCACGCTGAGCGCTAACCCTGCCCGGCAGCAGCGTCACGCAGCCGACAGCGTTCTGAACTTCAGTTCCGATGTGGCTTGCACAAAGGGGAAAACATGTCCTCGGACCGCTCCGATCGGCACATTCCGAAAAGCCATGCATGAACCGCATGGCAACCATACCGGAAGGCCGCTACCGCGCGGGAACCCTTTGCCATACTAATCGTTTCAACGCAGCCGCTTCCTCTCCTCCTCCCAAGAGCGGCGCGCTTGATCACCGGCCTCTCCTCCTCCCTAGCCGGTCGATCCTCAAGCCGACGCCCGCTGGACCTCCTCCCCCAGCGGGCGTCGCGCATTTTGGGCCCACGGCTATGTCCCGAGAGAGGCACCTGGTGAAATTCCGCGTCAATCGCGGCATCGATTCTTTCAGCTCCGCACAATGCATATCGATGCTTTGCAGCCGGCGACGATCGCACTGCACACCGGCACAAGGCCAGGCCAGGCGAATCGTCCCTGCGCGACCAAACAGGGGTCGCGGAAAGCCAATGTAAGATTAGGTTTGAGCGCCTGACGCCACACGTCAAAAATCAGCCATCAGACGTTTTTGCACAAAAAGGCGTCATGCATTTGCACATTTGCATAGCAGATGCCTTCGGATTGCACTGCAGCTTCAGTCCGCGCAGGTGTAGAAGATCCTCATCGGGCAAGGCGACGATACGCCTATGCCGCAACATTTTTCGAGGATTGACCCATGAACCCGATTCGCATCGCCAAGAACTGGATGAACTATCGCCGCACGCTCGCCGAACTGGCTGGCCTGTCGAACCATGCCCTGTCGGATATCGGCATCACCCGCTACGACATCCGCAACATCGCGTCGCGCTCCTTCCGCTAAGCCGGCTCTGCGGCAAGCGCCGCGCTGACGACGCCCGGCCGCTTTTGGCCGAGAGCGCCGGCGCGCCTTCCGCTAACGCTGCCCGCATCGCTGCGGTCGCGGCGCCGGAAGCTGCAGATCTCAGGCATCAATCTGATCTCTGCACGCCTGACAGCCAAATGAACGATCCGACGGCGCCCTTTGGGCGCCGTCTGCGTTTTTGCCACCGCCAACGCCTCAACGTCTTCAAGACACCACGCCGCACGTTGCTCGACGTGCTGTGCGGATTAGCTGACAGAGGTGTAAACCGCTGACACCGCTGCCCAATTTGCTTTTCATGCTGTGTCCCTCGCGCAGGAATGATGCGAGAGCGCTTGAATTTCCGGCCGCAAAGCGTCAGGACATGGGACATGACGCATAAAGACACCCTATCCCCAATCCACGTGATCGGTGGCGGCCTTGCCGGCAGCGAAGCCGCCTGGCAGATCGCCGAGGCCGGCATTCCGGTCATCCTGCATGAAATGCGCGGTGTGCGCCCCACAGAAGCGCATAAAACCGACAGCCTGGCCGAACTCGTCTGCTCAAACTCCTTTCGCTCGGATGACGCCACCAGCAATGCGGTGGGCGTCCTCCACGCCGAAATGCGCCTTGCCGGTTCGCTGATCATGGCGTCGGCCGATGCCCATCAGGTGCCCGCGGGTGGCGCCTTGGCGGTTGATCGCGATGGCTTTGCCGAAGCTGTGACGCAGGCGATCGACAGGCATCCGCTGATCACGCTGACGCGTGAGGAAGTCAGCGACCTTCCGCCTGATGACTGGGATCTGGCGATTATCGCCACCGGCCCGTTGACCGCGCCTTCGCTGGCTGCGGCTATCCAGGCGAAGACCGGACAGGACGCGCTGGCCTTTTTCGACGCCATCGCGCCGATCGTGCACAAAGACACGATCGACATGGAGATCTGCTGGTTCCAGTCGCGCTATGACAAGGTCGGCCCCGGCGGCACGGGGCGTGATTATATCAACTGCCCGATGGACGAGGCGCAGTACAATGCTTTTGTCGACGCGCTGATCGATGGCGACCGCACCGGCTTCAAGGAATGGGAAGGCACGCCCTATTTCGATGGCTGCCTGCCGATCGAAGTGATGGCCGAGCGTGGCCGCGAAACGCTGCGCCATGGACCTATGAAGCCGATGGGCCTCACCAATGCGCACAGGCCCGATGTGAAGCCCTATGCCGTGGTGCAACTGCGCCAGGACAATGCGCTGGGCACGCTCTACAATATGGTCGGCTTCCAGACGAAGCTGAAATATGGCGCGCAGGCCGAGATCTTCCGGATGATTCCAGGCTTGCAGGAGGCCGAATTTGCACGGCTCGGCGGCCTTCACCGCAACACCTATCTCAACTCTCCCGTTTTGCTCGACCCCACGCTGACGCTCAAGGGACGGCCGGGCTTGCGCTTTGCCGGTCAGATCACCGGCTGCGAAGGCTATGTCGAAAGCGCCAGCATCGGCCTGCTTGCCGGCCGGTTTGCTGCCGCCGAACGCCTTGGCCAACCTCTGCGCCGGCCACCCATGACCACGGCCTTTGGCGCGCTGCTCGGCCATATCACCGGCGGTCACCTGATGGCCGACGAGGACGAGCCGGGCAAGCGCTCCTTTCAGCCGATGAATGTCAATTTCGGTCTTTTCCCGCCGCTGGAAGCCGGGGCGATCACGAAGCCGGAAGGCGTCAAGCGCTTTCGCGGCAAGGACAAGGCGCAGGCGAAGAAACAGGCAACGGCCGCGCGCGCGCTGAACGATTGCGCCGCCTGGCTCGATCGCCTGAAGGCCGACGCCGAAGAGCGGCGCCTCTCCGCCTGAGGGTTTGGCCCGCAAGCCCGCTGTTGTGGTTTGAAAGGTGGCGCATGGTCCGCGCCGCTCGTCCGGCTGCAACGCCCGCCGCCGTCCTCCATCAGGTGCGGAAGCTGCCCAGCAGCCAGAGCGACACGTCGCCGGCGGCCTCGCTCGTCGAAAAATGGTAGAGCCCGTTCAGCTTGTCGAACTGGGTGAAGATGATCGCGAGCGTTTGCGCATCGGGGGCATGATCGAGGCGGATCTGACCGGCTTCGAAGCGATAGCAGGCATAATGCGCGCCGCGAGACAGCATGAGGCCAACGCGCTCGTCATGGAGGCGAACGAAAAAGGCGCCGCCGTCCTCGGTGGCGTGAATGGCGCGAATCGCCTCCTCCGGAAAGGCCCGGCCGAATTCGAGGATGGCGTTGCCAGGGTCCGGCGCCGCGCGCTCCTCCTCCGCCTGCCGATTCATGCGCAGATAGAACAGGCCGGCAAGAGAGGCCGCTCCAAGCGCGATGAGCCAGGACCATTCGACTGGCAACTCCATCCGATGTCCCTTTCTGATTCCTCTCGCACCCAACGGTGCTAGCGCCACCTCGGCCGCAGGCGCTTGAGCCAACGCCGCCGGCCCGCAGCCACGCGAGCACCGAACACATCGTGCACATTTGCCAGACCGGCCTTGCGTCAGTCTCGCCTGTCTTTGCCGTCCTTGAAGGCTACCAGCGACCGCTGCGGGCGGCGCGCCACATGCGCCACTGGCGACGCCATTGCGGCGGTGTGATCGGCTGTTCGAACAGCTGTGCGCCAACATGCGCCGCCCGGTCGAAGACCGGCTGCGCCAGCGCCACAGGGACAAAGGCGGGCCGCAGGCTAGGCGCCAGGCCCCGCGCAGCCTGGCGGGCTTTTGCCAGATGCTCTCGCCCTAGGCCAATCATGGCATCAACGGCGCGGCCAAGCGCCGCCTTGTCCTCGCCTTGGAGAAATCCCTCGCGATCAAGCCCGGTGGCCGCCAGGAGATCCAGGGGAAAGAACACCTGCCCCCGGCTTCGATGGATGGGCGCAAGGAGAAGCAGCCCGGCCACGGTCTGGGCAACGCCGGCATGTCCTGCCGCATCGGCAGCACCCGCCGCCGCCTGCGGGTCCAGCACCAGGCCGGCCAGCTGGATCAGGGCACTGGCCGTCTCGCCGGCATAACCCTCCAGCGCATGGCGGCCTTCCATGGGATCGTCATAAAGGTCGAAGATCCGCGCATCGATCATATCTTGGAGGACGCTGACCGGTAGACGATATGTGGCGATCGTTTCGAGCAGCGCCTTGGCGATCGGGTGGCCGCTCGCCTTCCCCCCGGAGGGGTCGTCCAGCACATCGCGCCACCATTGCAGGCGGATCTCGCCGGGAAGCGGCTCACGCACCACGTCGCGCACGCGGGCGATTTCGGCATGAAAGGCATAAAGCGCGGCCAGCGCCGGACGCGCGGCCTCCGGCGCCAGCAGGCAGGCCAGATAGCGATCGCGGTCGTTGACCCGCAAGCTGGCGAGGCTCGGTTCCAGAGCGGCATCGGAGGTTTGCACGGCGGATGTGGAGCTCATGATCAGGGATCAGACAGCAATGACCGCCGCCGCCACGCGGCGCTCTTCGGCGAGCATGATGTTATAGGTGCGCACGGCGGCTCCGGTGCTCATCGGGTCGCTGTTCATGCCGCGCGCGCGGAAGGCGGCGCGCAGTGGGGCCGGCAGCGGCCGGATGTCGGCTCCGGTGCCGACGAGAACGAACTCGATCGGCTCGACCTCATCGAAGATCCGGAAAAACTGTGCCGGTTCGAGCGCCTGCCCTTCTTCCACGTCCCAGCCATAAATGCCCGACGGCAGCAGAAGCAGCGAGCCGCGATGCGACATGCCGGCGAAGCGAAAACCGCCATTGCCATAGCTGTCGATCGGCGCGCGGCCGGGAAAATGTGCATTGCGGACTTCGAGGGGACGTCTCATGCGCGATCTCGTTTCCTTCGTTTTCCAGGCGCGTGCCTGGCGGCAGGCGCTGGAAACACGGCATGGGCGGTAGCGGTTGCAGCCACCGTGCCCTTTACATGGGCTTTGTCTCGTCAATGACCTGGTCGGGCGGCCAGGTCGGTGTCAGGTGCTGGCGCCGCCGGCTGAGCACCTGTCCACACACAATGGGTCAGGCATCTTCCGCCATGTCAGCCGCAGCGGCATCCGGCCTCGCGCCGCGCCGCATCCGCGTCAGGCGGAAGAGAATCAGCACCGGCCCCGCGACATAGATGGAGGAAAAGGTGGCAGCGGCAATGCCGAAGAACATGACGAGGGCAAAAGGCCGGATCAAGGGGCCGCCGAACACGCAGAGCGCGGCAAGCGCCAGCAAGGTCGTCGCGGCCGTCAGCAGGGTACGCGAAAGCGTCTGGTTGATGGCGGTGTCGATGGCGATGGGCAGCGGCATCATCGGGAAGCGCCTGATAACACTGCGCACGCGGTCGTAAATCACCATCGTGTCGTTGAGCGAATAGCCGATGATCGTCAAAAGCGCGGCCACGCTGGTCATATTGAACTCGATGCCGGTGATGGTGAACAGGCCGATGGTGAGAATCACGTCATGCAGGATCGCGATCACCGCACCTGCCGCGAACTGCCAGGCAAAGCGCATCCAGACATAAGCGAGAATGGCAAAGAGCGCGACGGCGAGCCCGATCGTAGCCGCCTTGGCCAGGCTTTCCGACACGACGGGCGCCACCACATCGACGCGGCGGAACTGATAGTCATCCTCCAGTTCGCCGCGCATGAGGATGACGGGCGTCTGCTCGGCATTGTCACCGCTGTCGCGCGACTGCACGCGCACGACGACATCACGCGGATTGCTGAGCGGCGTGACGCTGACATCGCCGATATTCAGGCCCTCCAGGCGGGCTTCGATATCGTCGGGATCGGCCCCGCCCTGACGTGCCGAAAGTTCGACAACGGAACCGCCGGAAAAATCGATTCCCAGGTTGAGGCCGAGATTGGCGAGGAGCAGCAGACTCGTCAGCGACAGCACCGAGAGCGCGGCGAAGACAATGTTGCGCACCGCCATGAACCGGATCGCCGCCGTCGCGAAGAAGCCGGTGTTGATCTCGGCAATCGCCTTGGCAAGGGCGCGCCGGCCCATGCCGGCCTCCAGCACGATCCGGGTCACCGTATAGGCGGTGAACAGGGTCGTGACGATGCCGATCGCCAGGGTCACGGCAAAGCCCCGCACCGTGCCGGTGCCGAGATAGAGCAGCACGATGGCGGCCATCAGCGTGGTGACATTGGCATCGACGATGGCGGCAAAGGCGTTCTGGAAACCGTAATGCACGGCGTCAACGGCATTGCCGCGCCGACGGGCCTCTTCGCGCACGCGCTCGAAGATCAGCACATTGGCGTCGACGGCCATGCCGATGGTCAGAACGATGCCGGCGACGCCGGGAAGCGTCAGCGGCAAGCCGGTCAGCGTCAGCACCGCGATGATCATCACGACATTGAGCAGCACCGCGCCGGTCGCGACCAGGCCGAACAGGCCATAAAAGCCGACCATCAGCCCGCCGATCAGCGCGGTGGCGACAAGGCCCGCCAGAACCAGCGTGCCCAGGGCATCGGCGCGCAGGCCGGCGCCGGAAGACCGCTCCTCCACCACCGCGACGCTCGCCGGCAGCGCCCCGGCGCGCAGGACGGTGGCCAGATCTTCCGCCCCCTCCGACGTCATGTCCGGCGCGAGCCGCACGGAGCCTCCGGTGATTGCACCCGAGACCGTCGGCTTGGTGATGATCAGCCCGTCCAGCGCCACAGCGATGCGCCCGCCGGCGGCCTCGCCCGTCGCTTCGGCCAGCCGCCGCGCGCCATCCTCGGAAAAATGCAGATCCACCGCCGGATGGCCGGAGCCATCGATCACCGCCTCCGCCGCGCTGACGTCATGGCTGGATACCACCGGCTGCCGGCGCACCAGCGTGCCCACCGGCGGATCGTCGGCCGTATAGAAGACAGCACTGCCGGCCGGCAGGTTGCCGGCCTCGGCCTCGGAGGTGGAGACGGAGCCATCGATCAGGTGGAAGGTCAGTTCGCCGGGCGTGGAGAGGATCGTCTTCAAGCGCTCTGCATCGACATCGCCGCGGACCTGAACGGCGATCCGATCCGCTCCGCGTGGCGCCACCGTGCCACCATCGAGGCCAAGGGCCGCCAGCCGCCTGCGCAGGACCGGTAGCGCGTCGTCGCGCAGCGCCGCAATCCGGCGGGTCAGGCCTTCCGGCGTGATCTCGATGGAGAGTGTTGCGCCATCGGCCGGAAGCAGCTTCAGGTCGCTGCCGCCTTCCGTCAGCGCTGCCAAGGCCTTTAGCGCGGCCTGGACCTGCACCGGGTCGGTGATCGTCACCGACAGTCTGTCGCCGGCGCCGGAGAGATCGCGGTAGGCAATGCGGGTGGCTTTGAGCCGGGCGCCCACTGCGTCGACGGCAATGCGCAGCCGCTGGGCCAGCACGGCCTCGCGCTCGATCCGCAGGCCAAGCTGGGAACCGCCGACCACATCGAGCCCAAGATGAAGGCGCCGGTCCGCCAGAACGGACGGCGCCTTTTCCATCAGGCTAGCGGGAATGAGATTGATACCGGCAACCAGGATGCTGGCGATCACCACCAGCCAGACGACCAGCGCCCGCCAGCGAGAAATTCGGGGATAGCCAGGCTGATGCGGCATCGGGCTCTCGACATTGGCGCCGGAAGAGCCCGCCCCCTCGGCCGCGAGGGCCTATTCCTTGACGGGTTCGCCCTTGACGCGGACTTCGGTAATGCCACTGCGTACCACACGAATCTTCACGCCGTCAGCAATTTCCACTTCGACCTCGTTGTCATCAACGACTTTGGTCACGCGACCGACAATCCCGCCAGCCACCACCTGGTCGCCCCGGCGAATGTTCTTCAGAAGTTCCTCGCGGCGCTTCATCGAGGCGCGCTGCGGACGGATGATCATGAAGTACATGACGACGAAGATCAGCAGAAACGGCAGAATCGACATGATGATCTCGGTGGTGCCGCCACCTGCTGCGGGCGCCGCCGTCTGCGCGAATGCTTGCGTCACGAACATCGAAAACTCCTTGAACCTGTAATGGGCGGGAAATCCCCGCTCTTTCCGGCCGGCACTATAGGAAAGACGCCTTCGAATGCAACAGACAGAGCGTCTGCTATGCGCAGCTCATTCAAGCAAAGAGACGTGATCGAACCCGGCTGGATGAAGCTCGCCGGATATGGCAGCCCGCACGGCCTCACGCGATCCTCCGGCGCAGGCGCGAGGTGGAACTTGCATCTGGGCAGCGGCGGCCGGGCATGGTAACGCGCGCTCGATCAGCCAATCGTGGAAGGAGAGCTCGCATGGAAGCGCGCAAGATCGACAGCCTCATCGAGGAAGTTCGCAGACTTTCGGTGGCGCTGGAGCGCCTGGCCGGCCCCGCGCCCGCCGAAAACGATTGGATGGCGGCCGATTGTTTCGTCTGGGCGCCGCAGCGGCGCCATCTCCAGCCCGTTCCCCGGCCAAACCGCATCGGGCTTGAGCTGATCAAGGGCGTCGATCACGTGCGTGACATTCTCCACGAGAACACGCGCCGGTTCGCCGAGGGGCTGCCAGCCAATAATGTGCTGCTCTGGGGCGCGCGCGGCATGGGCAAATCGTCGCTCGTCAAATCCGTGCATGCGGCCGTGGCCGAGGAAACGGGCGTCGCGTTGAAACTGATCGAAGTCCATCGCGAGGATATCGCCACTTTGCCGGCGCTGCTGGACGTGCTGCGCGATGCGCCGGCGCCGGTTATCGTCTTTTGCGACGATCTCTCCTTCGACCATGACGACACCTCCTACAAGTCGTTGAAGGCAGTGCTGGACGGCGGCGTGGAAGGACGGCCGAGCCATGTGCTGCTCTATGCCACCTCGAACCGCCGTCATCTTCTGCCGCGCGACATGATGGAGAATGAGCGCTCCACCGCCATCAATCCGTCCGAAGCGGTGGAGGAGAAGGTTTCGCTCTCGGATCGGTTCGGTCTCTGGCTGGGCTTCCACAAATGCAGCCAGGAGGATTATCTGGCGATGATCGATGGCTATGCCGACGCCTTCAGGCTGACGACACCGCGTGAGGCGATGCAGGCCGAAGCCTTGACCTGGGCCACGACCCGTGGCGCGCGCTCCGGCCGGGTGGCCTGGCAGTTCATCCAGGACCTGGCCGGCCGGGAAGGCAAGAAACTGGCGTGAGCGAACGCGAGGCCGTGCTGGCAGGACCATGCGAGGCGGGCAATTCGCCGCCTCGCCGCCGTTACCTATTTAAGGGCGCCTACTCGGGGGCACCTATTCGAGATAGCTCGACGGATTGACCGGGGTGGCGCTCTTGCGCACTTCGAAGTGCACCTGCGGCTGGGTGGCCGTGCCGCTCATCCCGGAGGAGGCAATGGTCTGGCCGCGCTGGATCTTCTGGCCGCGCTGAACATTGAGGTTCGCCGCATTGCCATAGACCGTGACCGTGCCGTCATCGTGGCGGATCAGCACGGCGTTGCCGAGTTCCTTCAGGCTGCTGCCGGAATAGATCACCACGCCGTTTTCCGCCGCCTTGATCGGGGTGCCCTCGGGCACGGAGATGTTGATGCCGTCATTGCGGTTGCCGTTGACGTTGGCGCCATAGCCCGCAATTACCGCGCCACGCACCGGCCAGCGATATTTGCTGATGCCGGTAGCCTTTGGTGCATCGGCCGAGCCGTCATCACGCGAGGCCACTTCGGTCACCGACTGCTTCGGCGCAGCCGGCTTTTCGGCCACCTCCTTCTCCGCAGCCGGCGCGGCAACCGCCGCCGGCTTCTTCGGCTGCGCTTCGGCCACGACGGGCGGGGTAGCCGCCGGCTTGACCGAGGCGGTCATCACCTGATCCGACTTGGCAGGCAGCTTCAGCTCCTGACCGACACGAATGGTGCCGTTGGCCATGCCATTGGCGGCGCGCAGTTCGTCCACGGACACGCCGTTCTGCTTGGCGATGCGGTTGAGGGAATCGCCCGGCTTAACGACGTAGGCGCCCTTCTTGTCGCCAGCACCGGTCTCAGGCTGCTTCCCAACCGAAAGATCCTTGGCGCCGCCGCCCTTTTCGCGCGACTGGCTCTGGCCCGGCAGGATGGCGACTTCGCGCTGGGCCGGAAGCTCCGGCTTGTTCTTCTGCTTGTCGATATCGAGGCTTGCAGCCTGCGACGAGGCAGAGGCCTTGGCTGCGCTGCCCGACACGCCAAAGGTCGGAATGACGATGCGCTGGCCGGGCTCGGCCTGGGCTGCGGATGTCAGGCCGTTGGCCTTGAGGATTTCCTTTTCCGGCACGCCATAACGCTGGGAGAGCGTGGCGACACTCTCGCCTTGGCGCAACATGACGGCGGGCGCATTGGTGGTCGACCAGCCATTCTTGGAGCCGGCAGGCGCTGGGGTGGAACCGGTGGAGACCGGCTCGGCCAACGCCGGCTTGCTGCCACGGCTCAAGGACGCGACCTCACGCGGCGCGGCAGGCTTCGGCCGCACAGCCGCGGCGCCGGGCTCCGCAAGTTCGGTGCGCTGCACGGCAATGGGCTGGCTTGCGGCACGTGCGCGCGAAACCGGCGCGGGCGCAAGCTCGGCAGAGCGGGTGGGCTGCGGCGGCATCGGCTGGGCGAGCGCCTGGTTGCGCCCCATATCCATCCCGCCCTGGCCCACGTCGCTCTGCGGCACCGGCGCGGTATTGACCGAACTTGTCGTCAACAGGTCCGAGCGGTTGAACAAGCCGCCAAAGCGTGACGAGTCCGAGCTGCAGCCCGTGGCAGCGCTCGCCAGCAGGATCGCCACCACAAGGCGCGAGACCGGCTTAACAACAACAGACGAACCATTGACATGCATGTCGCACCCACTTCGAAACTCAACTCGATGTAGGTCGATTACAACGCATTAGAGTTACCGGGCGGTTAAGTTCATGCCCCTTGGCGACAATCTTTTGATTATTCAATAACCTTAACAGACCGTCGCCATGGCGCGATGCAGCAGGCAAGCCGCTCTGCTGCACACGATTTCCGCGCTGGCGGAGCGTACCCCGCCCAAAAATGCAGTCACCGACAGCCTCGTCGCTGGAGGCGGCCGGTGAACAATGCGGATGGATTGGGCCGAATCTGCGGCCGACAGGCCGCGCTGGAGTGCGGCGCCTTAAAAATCCTCGTTGTAGAATTTTTCGATCTCGGAAAGCGGGCCACGCCGCTCGGAACCGTCATCATAGGAGAAAGCCGGCGCTTCCCAGCCGAACATGTCGCCCGCAATCATGTTGGTCGTGGTGCGCTGGGCGATCTCCATCTCGGGCTTCTCCCCGTCGAGAAGCGCACTGACGAGCGTGGTGAACACCTTGCTGCCACTGTCCATGCCGTCGCTGTAATCCATCGATCGCAGACCGGCGACGGCAGCGTCGCGTGTGCCGAAATAGCGCAGGCTGTTCTGGTCCTCGGGGCGCAGATTGTCGTAGTAATCGATGAAACCACGATAATAGGCTTTGTAATCGCCGGTCTCACTATGGCGACCAAAAGCCTGATATTCACGCTGCGCAAGCTGCGGCGAAAGCTTGTTGGCCCATTCGTCCTTGGTCAGCGGCGGATATTTCTCAGAGGTTGACGTGCGTTTGTTGCCGTAGCTCAGGAAAAGCATGGCCTCGGCCGAGAGCACGACACGGGAGCTCGGATCGAAGCCCTTACCCATGCTGCTGATCTCGACCTTGGGGGCCGGCCGGGCCTCCTCGGCCGTTTCCACCACGCGCACCTGGCGCGCGTTCTTATTGCCGCCGGTTTGACCGGGATTGGATTTGCTGTCCACCTGCATGGGAGCCTCCTGCGCGTCATCGGAGCGCGCTGGCTGCAGCCTGACACGATGGCAGGCCGGCGCTCCCTGTCGCCTCAGGAGTTAAGCGCCGGAGCTTGCGCCGAACTGGATGGCGGCCTCGGCGACCGTGCAGGCGACGCCACAAGGAACGCCGAATATCTCTTCTGATACAGGGAGCTAGCTGCTTTTCCTGATCGGTCAGAGATAGGCGGCCAGCTGGGGCACGATCGGCAGGTAGGGTGCGGAGAAAAGGTCTTCGCGTTCGAATCGGCTGCCCGTGCGGGTGATGCGCACCATCCGGCATTCCTTTTCGGTGACCATGATCGGCAAGAGCAGCACGCCGCCGGACACGAGATGATCGGTGTAGCTGCGCGGCAGGCTGTCAAAGGCGGCGGTGACGAGGATGCGGTCGAATGTCCCCTCCCCGATCAGGCCGTTGCTGCCGTCGCCCTGGCGCGCGATGACATTGCGGATGCCGAGTTCCTCAAGGCCACGCTGGGCGCCGGCCACAAGCGAGCGATAGCGATCGATGGTCAGCACGCGCTCGGCGATCCGTGCCATGACGGCAGCGGTGAAGCCGCTGCCCGTGCCGACTTCGAGGATGCGCTGGCCGGGCTTGACGTTCAGCGCGTTGAGGATCCGCACCGAAAGGTCATAGCCCTCCATGAAGGATCCGCATTCGAGCGGAATCATTCGGGACGACATCGCCTCCCGCTTGTAGAGCGGCGGCGCGAAGACGCTGCGTGGCGTTTGCTCGACGGCATTGAGCAAGCCCTTGGACGTGACACCCTCGGCTCTCAGCCGCAGCACCATCGCCGCGAAGCCCTCCTGCTCCGCGAGAGCGGGCATCATCATGAAAGGCCTCCCCGCTCGCTGCCCACGGCTTTTTCGAGCGCTTCGGCCACCCGGTCCTGCACGGCGTAATCGGTCAGGTCGAGCTTCAGCGGCGTGACGGAAATCTTGCGATCCTTCAGCGCCTGAATATCCGTTCCCGCGCGAAAGTCGCCGATACGCTCTCCGAAGCGCAGCCAGAAATAGGGATGACCGCGCCCGTCCGTGCGCTCGTCGATCGTCAAGCCGAAGTCGAGCTTGCCTTGCGAGGTCACTTCGACACCTGCCACCTCGTCGACCGGGCAATTGGGGAAATTCAGGTTCAAGAAGGTGCCGTCCGGCAGATCGACGGCCATCAGCTTGCGCAGGAGGTCCGGCGCGAAGCTTTCCGCCACAGTCCAGGGCATCGGCCCGCTCAATGGATAGTGGAAGGCCTGGCTGAGCGCGAAGGACCGTACGCCCTGCAAGGTGCCTTCGATCGCGCCGGCGATGGTGCCGGAATAGGTGACGTCGTCGGCCATGTTGGCGCCGGCATTGACGCCCGAGAGGATCAGATCCGGCTTGCGGTCCAGCACCTTGCGGATCGCCATGATCACACAGTCTGTCGGCGTGCCGCGCAAGGCGAAACGCTGGCCACTGATCTGGCGCAAACGCAGGGGCTCGGACAAGGTGAGGGAGTGAGCCAAGCCGCTCTGGTCGGTCTCCGGCGCGACGACCCAGACGTCGTCGGTCAAGGCGAGCGCTATCCGCTCCAGCACGGCAAGCCCTTCGGCATGAATGCCGTCATCATTCGTCAGCAAGATGCGCATGAATGTTTCCAGGTCCCAGGCAGCGCAGCGAACGGCCTCTCGCGGAGATCCCAAGGCCGGCACCATCATGATGCCAGACAAGGCCGCGCCCTTGGGACGGCTGCTGCGTCATTCCGTGCGTCGAAACCGGTTCACGGAAAGCTGGCACAGCCGATTTATGCTGACCGCAGCATCCGATGCGCCATTTTCAAACGCAGGTCGGATACGGCGGGCAGAAAATCCCTCAGGCGGCGCGTTCGATTCGCTTCAGCCCGCCCATATAGGGCAGCAATGCTTCAGGAACAGTTACCGAGCCATCCTCATTCAGGTAGTTCTCAAGCACCGCGATCAGTGCGCGGCCGACAGCCGTGCCGGAACCATTCAACGTGTGCACGAAGCGGGTCGCCTTTTCGTCGCGGCCGCGGGTGCGCGCATTCATCCGGCGCGCCTGGAAATCGCCGCAGACCGAGCAGGACGAAATCTCGCGATAGCTGTCCTGACCCGGCAGCCACACTTCCAGATCATAGGTCTTGCGGGCGGAAAAGCCCATGTCGCCGGTGCACAGCGTCATGACCCGATAATGCAGGCCGAGGCGCTTCAGCACCTCTTCGGCGCAGGCGGTCATGCGCTCATGCTCGTCGATCGCCTGATCGGCATCGGTGATGGAGACGAGCTCGCATTTCCAGAACTGATGCTGGCGCAGCATGCCGCGCGTGTCGCGCCCGGCGGAGCCCGCTTCCGAGCGGAAGGACGGAGTGAGCGCGGTGAACCGCAGCGGCAGACGCTCGGCCTCGACGATCTCGCCGGAGACGAGATTGGTCAGCGTCACCTCTGCCGTCGGAATCAGCCAGCGACCATCGGTGGTCCGAAACAGATCTTCAGCGAATTTCGGCAGCTGCCCGGTGCCGAACATGGCCTCGTCGCGCACCATCAGGGGCGAGGACACTTCGGTGTAGCCATGCTCCGTCGTGTGCAGGTCCAGCATGAACTGGCCGAGCGCGCGTTCCAGCCGGGCAAGCTGCGCGGTGAGCACGGTGAAGCGCGAGCCGGAGAGCTTGGCCGCGCGCTCGAAATCCATCAGCCCGAGCTTTTCGCCAATGTCGAAATGTTCGAGTGCCTGGTGATTCCAGCGCGGCTTCTCGCCAACGGTCCGGGCGACGACATTGCCGGCCTCGTCGCTGCCGACAGGCACATCATCCAGCGGAAGGTTGGGAATGCGCGACAGGGCGTCGGCCAACTCGGCGTCGACCGCCTTGCTCTCGTCTTCCAGGGCCGGAAGGCTCGTCTTCATCTCGGCCACTTCGGCCTTCAGCCTGTCGGCCAAAGCACTGTCCTTGGCCGCCATGGCGGCGCCGATTTCCTTTGAGACCGCATTGCGCCGGGCCTGCATGTCCTGCAGCGTTTGCACCAGACCCCGGCGCCGTTCGTCGAGCGCGATCAAGGCGGCGGCGAGTGCCGGCTGCCCACGCTTGGCGAGCCCCTGATCAAAGGCCTCGGGATTGTCGCGAATCCATTTGATGTCGTGCATGACGCGTTCCAAACCTGTGTGAAGCGGCCAGCCTGATGGCACGGCGGCGCTGAGACGTGTGCAGCCATGCCTCGGCATGGCTTTGCGGACAATTCGGCCATGCGATAGGCGGCGAAGCTGGCGCCTCGCTGGATCATGATCGCAGCTGCTCCGGCCCGAAGCGCCACCTCTGCCTACCTGAATACGCGACACGTCACGTGAGGCTGCTCGACGAAGACCTGATCAGGCCTCGTCGCCTTTTTCCGCCAGATCGCGCGAGGCTGCGGCATTGCGGGCCTGCTGACGCTCGATCAGCCGGGCCGTATGGATCGAAACCTCGTAGAGAAGGATGGCTGGCAGGGCAAGACCGATCTGCGAAACGGGATCGGGCGGGGTCAGGATCGCCGCGGCAATGAA
Organism: Xaviernesmea oryzae; assembly: GCF_900109605.1. Taxonomy (GTDB): domain Bacteria; phylum Pseudomonadota; class Alphaproteobacteria; order Rhizobiales; family Rhizobiaceae; genus Xaviernesmea; species Xaviernesmea oryzae. Next base: position 135,959 of record NZ_FOAM01000002.1, on the reverse strand, counting down.
GGCGACGACGATCGCGTATTTGCGTTTGGCGGCAAGATCATCGGCGGTGACGATGCCCACGCGCGCCAGCAGCGTGGTGATGACGGGCAGCTGAAACACCAGACCGAAGGCGAAGATCAGCGACATGATCAGGCTCAGATATTCCGAGACCTTGGGCAGAAGCTGGATCGCCACTTTCCCATCGCCGCCCCCCTGTTCCATCGTCAGGAAGAACCACATGACCATGGGCGTGAAGAAGAAATAGACCAAGCACGCGCCGAGCAGGAACAGGATCGGCGAGGCGATCAGAAAGGGCAGGAAGGCGGCGCGTTCGTTCTTGTAAAGGCCGGGCGCGACGAATTTATACACTTGGTTGGCGATAACAGGGAACGAGATCACCAGCGCGCAGAACATCGCCACCTTGATCTGGGTGAAGAAGAATTCCTGTGGCGCCGTATAGATCAGCTCCACCTGCCGGTGGTTGAGGCCTGCCCACTCCACAGACCAGCGGAAGGGCTGGACGAGAATGTTGAACAGCCCCTTGGCGAAATAAAAGCACACGAGGAAGGCGACAAAAAACGCGCCGACGGCCCAGATCAACCGCGCGCGCAGTTCGATCAGGTGCTCCATCAAGGGCTGGGGCTTGTCTTCGATCTCGCCGCTCATGCCTTGGTCTCCCCGATTGGGCTGTTGGTCTGTCTGGGATGGGCGGGCAGCCGGCGATGCGGCGGCGCCTGGACGTCGACCACGGCAAAGGCTGCCTTGCGAACACGCCGCAGCCCGCTTTTGCCATCCTCGGGACGCTCCCACAGCTTGGCCTTGGCGCGGGTATTGCGCAGCGCCTTCGGGCGAGCGGGTCTGGCTTGTTTGGGGTGGTCGGCCTTCAACGCTGCCGCAGGCGCGGCGCGCACCGGGGTAACCGGTGCGGCATAAGTCTCGGCGCCCTCATCTTCCATCAGCGCGGAGGGATAGGAGAAGGTCTGCGGCGGCGGATCGTTGGTGACCGCGCGATGCAGGTCGGCCTTGATCTCGTTGCCCATTTGACGCAGCGGGTTCATCGCGTCACGCAGGCTCTGGGCCGGGTTCAGCCGCTGCGCATCGGAAATATGCCGGCGCACCTCGTCGAGATCGGCCTCGCGCAGCGCATCATCGAACTGCCGGCGAAAATCGCCGGCCATGCCACGCATGCGCGACATCATCCGGCCGAAGGTCCTGAGCATCCCCGGGAGCTCTTTCGGCCCCACGAAGATGATCATCACCACTGCGATGACGACAAGTTCCGTCCAGCCGACATCCAGCATTGCGACGCCTCACACCATCTTCAGGGCCGGCGGCCGGCCGGGATCGCCGGTGCCGCGCGGGGCCCGTCTTCTTGTTGTCTCAAGGAAACGCGGCAGGCCGTAGCGGCCTGCGCGCGCGCCGGGGCTCAGCGAAGCTCGTCGGACTTGTGCTCGACGGTGCGGCCATCGGCCGTTTTCGTCGTGGTCGTGCCGTGATCGGTCTCGTCGTCCGTCATGCCCTTCTTGAAGCTCTTGATCCCCTTGGCAACATCGCCCATCAGTTCCGGAATCTTGCCGCGGCCGAAGAGAAGCAGCACGACAACCAGCACGATCAGCCAGTGCCAGATGCTAAAAGAACCCATATTCCAGTCTCCCCTTCAAGGATGCCATAGCGCCGATGTAAGCGGTTCGCCCGCCCTTTTCAAACGGCATTCCGTCTCGCTCGTTATCCGAAAGCAGGACATCACGCAATCCTGATGGAGCCGCCACCGGTCATCGCCCCAGAGAGATGACCCGGTCGCCGCCGCCATCAGGCGGTTTCGTCTTCACCCACGCCAGGCGCCAGGATGCCCAGCGCCTCGATATCGTCAGGCGTGATCGGATCTTCGTCAGGCCCAAGCGTATCGGAGTCCGCCGGGATCGGCAGCGACAGGCCGGAGGAAATCTTACCCGTGATCAGACCGGCTGCCTTTAAATCCTCCACGGCCGGCAGGTCGCGCAGATCCTCTAAGCCGAAATGGTCGAGAAAATCGCGCGTGGTGCCGAACGTGACCGGCCGCCCCGGCGTGCGGCGGCGTCCGCGAAAGCGCACCCAGCCCGCCTCCATCAGCACGTCCAGCGTGCCCTTCGACGTCTGCACGCCCCTGACATCCTCGATCTCCGCGCGGGTGACGGGCTGGTGATAGGCAATAATCGCCAGCACCTCCAGGGCAGCGCGCGAGAGCCGGCGCGGCTCGGCCTGCCCGTCCGCCACAAAACGGGCGAGATCCGCGGCGGTGCGAAAGGCGAAGCTCTGGCCACTCTCCACCAGATTGACCCCGCGATCGCGATAGGCCAGCTTCAGGCGCGCCATCACGGCCTGTGCGTCCACACCATCGGGAAGACGCTCGGCAATATAGGCGAGCGAAACCGGCGCGGCGGCGGCAAAGACGAGCGCCTCGGCCACGCGTTCCGCTTCGGCCTCGACGGCAGGGTCCGGTGCCACGAGCCGGGGCCTGCTGACCTTCAACTGCTCAGCTGACATGATCGGCCTCCAAGGCGCGCAGCTCTGCCGATGTGAAACTCCGGCGTCCAGAGCGGACCTCAAGCGGGGCGAAGGCCTGAGTCTGGCGCAGCTCCATCCGCCCTTCCCGCACCAGCTCGAGCGAGGCGGCAAAGACGCTGGCGAGTGCGCTGACTCGATCCTGCGGCGTCGAGAGATAATCGAGAAGAAAGGCGTCGAGCTGCGTCCACCCAGCCGGACTGTGCTGCAGCAGCCGCGCCAGCGTTAGCCGCGCTTCCGCGAGCGACCAGACGGCGCGGCGCGCGATCGTTACCCGCGTTCCCGGTGCTTGCTGGCGCAGACGGGAATAGGCGCCGATAAGATCGAACAGCGAGGCATCGAACGTCCGGCTGCTTTCGACCGGTCGATGTTCCGGCGCGCCGCGGGCGAAGAGGTCGCGGCCCAGGCGCGGGCGCTCACCAAGCGCATGGGCAAGCGCCCTCACCTCTTCCAGCCGCTGCAGCCGGCGCGCCAGCGCTTCGGCCAGCTCCTCACCCGATGGCTCATCGCCATCCTTCTTCGGCTGCGGAACTAGGAGCTTGGATTTGAGATAGGCGAGCCAAGCCGCCATCACCAGATAATCCGCCGCCAGCTCCAGGCGCAGATTGCGGGCCCGCTCGACGAAGGCGATATATTGCTCGGAAAGCGCCAGCACGGAGATGCGGGACAGATCCACACGCTGGTTGCGGGCAAGATGCAGCAGCAGATCGAGGGGGCCTTCGAATCCGGCAATATCGACCACCAGTGCCCCCTCGTCCGCCGCCGTGCCGTCAGCCTCCGACAGCGACACCCCTCGGTCGCCGGTGCGGGAGCCGTGCGGAGCCGTATCCAGCCACGCGTCTTCAGCGCTTGGCATGGTCGAGCTCCGTCTCTGTGGCGACACGATCATGGCCGCGACGATCCCCGGAGCCATCGACCATCCGGCCTTTTCCATGCGGCGCGCCGCCGAGGATGGCACGTTCGCGTGAGACCCAGGCGCCGAATGTGCGGTGCATCCTCATGCCACCGCGAAAAGGCTGGTGAATTCGTCTCGAAGCGCTGCCTCATCCGCTGCTTCCGCCGGCCGAAAGGCAGCGCGCGCCAGCTCGGCCCGCACGAGGCTTTCGCCCGCAAGCGGCGGCACGACAGCGGACACCGCCGTCATCTCCTCCATGATGCCATGGCAATGCAGCACGAGATCGAGCCCTGCCTCGACAATATTGCGCGCGCGCGTCGTCATGTCGCCTTCCAGCGCGTTCATCGACACATCGTCGGACATCAACAGGCCCTTGAACCCGATATGGCCGCGGATGATGTCATTCACCACCTTGGCCGACGTCGTGGCGGGGCGCTCAGGATCGATCGCCGTGAAGACCATATGCGCGGACATCGCCATGGCCTCGTCCTTCATCGCCACGAAGGGCTTGAAGTCCGTCTCGGCCAGAAGGTCCAAGGGCGCATCGACCACGGGCAGCTTATGATGGCTGTCGACGAAGGCGCGGCCGTGGCCCGGCATGTGCTTGATGACGGGCAGCACGCCGCCGGCCTTGAGGCCATCGGAAACGGCACGCGCCACGGCGATGACGGTTTGCGCATCGCGACCATAGGCGCGATTGCCGATGACATCGCTGCCGCCTTCCAGCGGCACGTCGAGCACCGGGAGGCAATCGACATTGATGCCGAAGCGCATGAGGTCGAGCGCGATCAGCCGCCCATGCAGCCAGGCGGCCCGCAGACCCTTTTCCGCATTGGCCTGATAGGCCGCGCCCAGCGCTGCGCCATTGGGATAGGCCGGCACGATGGGTGGACGAATACGCTGCACCCGGCCACCTTCCTGATCGATCAGCACCGGCGCCGCATCGTCGCCAATCGAGTGGCGCAATTCGGCAACGAGATCGGCGATCTGTTGCGGCTCGCCGATGTTGCGGCCGAACAGGATGAAGCCCCAGGGCCGCTCATCGGCGAAGAAGGCTTTTTCATCGGCACTGAGGCGGAGGCCCTTGCAGCCCGATATGAAGGATTTTGATTCGCGCATGAGCACCATCCTAAAAGCCTGTCCGGGGCAAAGCGAAGGCAGGACCTGACCGACAGGGCCGCAATCCCCTGATTTCACGCGAAATCCGGTGAAAAAGCCCGCAGGCTGGCCCTGTTACGAGCTGTCAGACGCAGGCGCCCGGCCCGGCGCGCCGCCCCTGATCGGCAGATGATCGCCACCGGATCGCCTCACCGATCTCATACGCAGTCCCAGTGCAAACGAAAGCGCCGCGGGGGATCAGTCCCTCGCGGCGCTTCATCTGTCGATCCTGAGAGCCTCGGTCCGATGCTCTGAAGATCAGCGTGTGACGAGGCAGGAGCCGCCTGCGGCCTTCAACTTGTCGCAAAGCGCATTGGCGTCACCGCGCGAGCCTGCCGGGATGCGCACCCGATAATAGGTGCCCTTGCCAGCGATCTCGGCCTTCTTGATGTCGACGCCACGGCCGCCCAGCACGCTGCCGAACTTCGCCGCCATCTTCTGATAGGACGCTTTGGCATCGGCCTCGCTTGGCAGCGACGCGACCTGGATCACGTAATCGCCACCCGAGGCGGCGCTGGCCGGCGCCAGGGCTGCCGTTTCTTGCGGGGCCGTGGCGGGTGCGGCCTGGGCGGCCGGGGTCGTCTGCTTGACCGCAGGGGTTGCGGCGGCAGCGGCCGGCTTGGCGGATGCCGCGGGCTTGACGGGGGCCGTCTTGGCCGGCGTCGGCACCGGAACATGCGGCTCGACGGCGGCCACCTGCATGGCGGCTTCGTCATCGAGCGCGGGCGCGGCGCGATCGCCGGGCAAGGCGCTGGTCGTTTCGCCGACCGGCGCTTGACGCTCAGCCTTGTCCGCAAGCGAAGGGCGAATGGCCGAGGCGCCGACATCGGCGGCGGCAACCGTCGTCGGTGCAGCCTCCTCCAGCTCCTCGCGCGCCACCAGCGTGCCGTCCGGCTTGACCACCATGGTGCGCACCTTGCGCGGCGGCAGAGCCGGCGGATGATCCGCCGTCTGACCGTCTGCGGCGGAGTCTTCCGCGACCAGACGCTCGGAGCCGTCATCGGGCATCATGTCGTTTTCGCCTTCCAGCGGCAGGCTCTCCGGCGTCAGCGTCCGCTGAACCACATCCATCGGCTGCTCTTCGGACGAAACGAGCTCATCCTGCTGCGGCGCGCCTTCCTTGCCACCGGAGACGCGGTCATAGACCGCCTTGTCCTGGTTGGGCACAGTCTTGCCGCCCTTTTCGACCGGCACCATCTTCGTCGGCGACTTGTCGGCCAGAATGATCTGCGGCTCGCCGCTACTCAGGCCGACGCTCTTGCTCGACAGGAGGGCATAAGCAAGCCCGCCACCAGCAACCAGCACGACCACGGCGGCCGATGCGAGCAGGACGAGCTTGCGGGCCGAACGCGGCTCTTCGAGCGGCGTGGTCGCATCCTCGGGATAAAGCGGATCGAAACCCTGCCGTCCTTCAGCCTGGCGTTCGGCAAAGCTGCGGCGGAAGTCTTCTTCCATCGCCCGCTCGAAGGCCTCGTCCGCCATGCCGACTGGAACGACGGGGGCGCGGGCAAAGGGCTCACCGGCAAAGGCCGGCTGGGCGAAGGGCTCGTTGCTGGCCGGCCTTGGGGCAGCGGCACGCGGTGCCGGCTGGAAAAGCTGGGCCATCTCGGCATCGATATCGAGATCATAGTCGCTGGCATGCGCCATCGGCTTGACCGACTCGATGACCGGCAGCTGCGGCACGTCGAATTCCGGGATCGGCGCGACCTGCTCTTCGGCTTCGGCAAACATCGCGGGGTCGAAGGCGAGCTCATCGTCCTCGGCCATGTCAGGCGCGATCGGCAAAGATGCCGCCATCTGCGGCTGGGCACGCTCATAAGCCGGCGCATGGGGGATGGGCTCGACTGCGGCGACCGCAGGCGCGGAGACCGGCATCGGCGCGGCGGCCGGGGCCATAGATGCCATCACCGGCTCCAAGGGAGCCCGCACCACGGCCGGCGCGGCGGCTGGGACCTGGAGAACCGGAGCGGGGTGAACGACGGCGGGGCTTTCGGCAACGCGCTGAACCGGCATCGGCGGCGCCACGACCGGTGCATCCCGCATCGGCGCGACATCGGCCAAAGCGAAGGGATCGGCGTCAAGATCAAGGTCGAGATCGGAGAGATCGAGCGCGAGATCGTCGAGATCGATCACCGGCTCGAAATCATCCAGCGCCTCGGGCGCATGCGCGGCGATCGGCGCGGCGGCCGCAACAGGCACGTCCGCAACGGGCATGATCGGCGCTGGCGCGGCGACTGGCGCTTGCGCAACCGGCGTCGAATTCAGCGGACGCGTATAGCTGCGCCCTCCACCGGCCTGCCCGGCCATGGTCGGCGTGGCGCGCGTGAAATTGGGCGTGAAGGGGAAGCTGTTCTTGCGCTGTGTCGGCTCGGGCGCGGAGAGCGGACGCTCGGCCGCAGGCGGAACCGGGAAGCGTGCGACATCGGAGAGCAGCGCATCGGCACTCACCGGATCGACGAAAGAGGGAACCGGCGCAAAGCCCGCGACGTGGCGCGGTTGGGCCGGCGCGGGAACCTGCGGTGCGACCTCATGCTGTTCGACAGGAGCAAACTCGGCAGCGTGACGCTCGTCGGGCGCGGCAAAAGCCTGCGGCGCCGCATGGACGTGCGCCGGCTGAGCGGGCTGCAGATCATAGGCCTCGGCGACATCAGGCATGGCGGCAAAGCGCGACTCGGCCACGGGCATCTCGGCAGACGCCATGGCAAAGTGCGGCTCGTGCGGCATAGGTTCGGCATGAGCGGGTACCGCGACCTCGGGCATCACCTGTGGTTCAGCCAAGGGGCGCTGAGCGATCGGGGCCGGTCCAACCGCGCGGTCAGCGATCGGCGCCCTGGCGGCAGGTGCCTCAGACGAAACCATAGGCTTCGGCAAACCAACAGGCTCGGCCACGAAGGGCTCGCCCCCCAGCGACTGAGTCAGCTCGTCGACAAGGTCGAAATCGGCCATTGGATCCGGCGCGGCGGAAAATGTCGGCTCGATGCGCGGTTCGACCCTGTGGTCCAAGCCGGACGAGGCAGGCGCGGCGGCCCGTGGCGGTTCAGGTGCCCGCACCGGCTCGACGGCTGAAAGGAACGGTTCGACCGCGAGAGCGGGCGGAACGGACTGTGCAGGCGCGGCATAGGCGACCGGCGCCGGCTCGATCCGCGTCTCGGTGCGCACGGGCGCATTGACAACATCATTTGCCGGGCGCGGCAGCGGCATCTCGGCGCGCACCGACTCCAGCTGCGCCACGCTCTCCTCGAACATGCCGAGCTCACGCAGGAGCTCAGCCTCCAGGTCGATCGCCGGCTCGGCGCGAACACGTTCCTGCTGACGCTCAAGCTCGCGCAATTGATGAACGGCAGGGCGGCTGTCGTCGCCCACGATGCGGGCGAGTTCGGCCAACGGGTCGTCCTTCGCAAAGGAAGGGGCGTTGCGGTCGCCGCTCAGCGCCATTTTTTTCTCTGCCATTCGCTCCACTCACGCTCAATCAGGCTCGATCTGCCAGTGCATTGTGCGGAAATGGTGTCTGCCTATCGCATTTCGTCCGGTGCGTCCGTGCCTGTAATCGACAGGCCGGACTTGAGAACGGAGGCAACAGCGTGCACCAAGCCCAGTCTGGCTATCGTCAATTCTCTATTTTTATCGTTAACAAACCGTAAGCTCGTATTGTCCTTGCCCTTGTTCCAGTGTCCGTGGAATGCGCTGGCCAGATCATAGAGGTAAAATGCCACACGGTGCGGCTCCTGCGCGAGCGCCGCAGCTTCGATAATACGGGGATATTCTGCCAGTTTGGCAATCAGCTGCAATTCGTTGGGATCATCGAGCGCGCCAACCGTGGCCGCCATCTCATCGGCGCTGAGCGAAAATCCCGGGAAGGCCTCGGCCGCCTGGCGGAAGACCGAGCGGCACCGGGCATGGGCGTATTGCACGTAGAAAACCGGATTGTCCTTGGACTGCTCGGTCACCTTGGCAAAGTCGAAATCCAGCGGCTCCGATGCCTTGCGGTAGATCATCATGAAGCGAACGCTGTCGCGGCCGACCTCGTCCACCACCTCACGCAGCGTCACGAAATCGCCCGAGCGCTTGGACATCTTCACCGGCTCGCCGTCGCGGAACAGCTTGACGAGCTGGGTGAGAAGCACGGTCAGCGTCACGGTCCCACCGGAGACCGCGCGCGCCAGCGCTTCGAGCCGCTTGACGTAACCGCCGTGATCGGCCCCGAGAACATAGATCATGTGCTCGAAGCCGCGATCATACTTGTTCTTGAAATAGGCGACGTCGGCGGCGAAATAGGTGTAGCTGCCGTCCGACTTGATCAACGGCCGGTCGATATCGTCGCCGACCTCCGTCGAGCGGAACAGCGTCTGTTCGCGGTCTTCCCAGTCTTCGGGCACCTGGCCCTTCGGCGGCGGTAGAGCCCCCTTGTAGACATGCCCCTTGAAGGTCAGGTCGTTGATGGCATTGCGGATCGGTCCCGCGCCGTCGGCATGCAGCGTGCGCTCGGAAAAAAACAGATCGTGATGAACGTTGAGCGCGGCTAGATCCTCGCGGATCATCGCCATCATCGCATCGATCGCCTTGTTTTTGACGATCGGCAGCCATTCGGCCTCGGTCTTGGAGAGCAGCGACTGGCCGAACTCGTCCGCCAGCGCCACGCCAACCGGCTTCAGATAATCGCCCGGATAAAGCCCCGGAGGGATGTCGCCGATTTCTTCGCCGAGCGCCTCGCGATAGCGCAGGAAGACGGAGCGGGCGAGCACTTCGATCTGCGATCCCGCATCGTTGATGTAATATTCCTTCGTCACCTGCCAGCCAGCATAGGCGAGCAGATTGGCCAGCGTGTCGCCGACCACGGCGCCACGGCAATGGCCGACATGCATCGGTCCGGTGGGATTGGCCGAAACATATTCCACATTGATCGGCTTTCCGCCGCCTGCCTGGCTGCGGCCGAAATCCTCGCCAGCAAGAATGGCGGCCTTCAAGACCTTCTGCCAATAGGCGACCGAGAGGCGGATATTGATGAAGCCAGGCCCGGCAACCGAGACTTCGGACACATCTCCGTCCTTGCCCAGCGCTTCGGCGATCAGCCCGGCCAGCGCACGTGGGTTTGTGCCGAGCGGCTTAGCCAGAACCATGGCGGCATTGGTGGCGACATCGCCATGCGCGGTGTCGCGCGGCGCTTCCACATTGATGCGCGAAAGATCGACTTCGCCTTCCTTTTCACGAACGATATCAAGCGTCGAAAGGAGAGTTTTAATTCGTTCTTCGAAGTCGGTGAAGAGATTCATCAGGCCCATCCGCCAGCGCGTTCCGCAGCAATCTCTTGCCCGGGAGGCAACCGGTCATTCAAGTTTTCATGCCCATGCCACACGCCGAGACGCGCCGGTGGCATGGCATTTCTGTTCATGTGTGGCATGCATATTGGCGACATCGCGTCGATAACACCCCTTACATGCGCTTGCCGCATGGTATTGGGCGGTCGACGGCGCCAAGAGCGGGTTGCTAACGCAAATCCGGAGTATGGTCAAACAAACGCCGGTGAACGGCAATGGCATAGGTATCGGTCATGCCGGCGAGATAATCCCCGACATGACGCGCCTTGGCAGGGATTTCCATGCCGGCAATCTGATCCGCCCAATAATGTTTCTCCATCTGACCGGGATCGGCGATGAAGGCGTGGTAGAGATCGGTGACGATATTGGCCGCTGCCGCGCGGACGCGCATCACCTCAGGATGGCGGTAGATCCGCGTCATCAAGAGACGCTTGATCTGTCGGTCAGTCTCGGCCATCGAATCAGAAAAGGTCGCAATGACGCGGTCGGCGCCGCGCACGTCCGAGGCAGTTTCCGGCCGCACGTCGCGCAGCCGTGTCTGCGCCACGGTAATGACATCCTCCACCATGGCGGTGATCTGGCGGCGCATGATCTCATGGGTGAAGCGGGCAGGCTCCAGGCCGGGATAGCGCGCGCGCACTTCTCCCATCAGGCCCGCGAGGAACGGGATTTCCTCCAGCATGTCGAAGGTCAGATAGCCCGACCGCAGCCCGTCATCAATATCGTGTGTGTTGTAGGCAATGTCGTCGGCAATAGCCGCCACCTGCGCTTCCAGGCTCGCATAGCTGCCGAGTTCGAGGTCATGCATGGCGCAATAGTCGAGGATCGGCTGCGGCACGGGTCCGCGAAGGCCCTCGCCGTCAGGCCCGACCAGAGGCCCATTATGCTTGACCAGCCCTTCCAGACTTTCCCATGTCAGGTTCAGCCCATCGAATTCCGCATAGCGGCGCTCGAGCTTGGTGACGATGCGCAGCGACTGGGCATTATGATCGAAGCCGCCATAGGGCTTCAGCACCTCATGCAGCGCATCCTCGCCGGTATGGCCGAAGGGCGTGTGACCGAAATCATGGACCAGGGCCACGCCTTCGGCCAGATCCTCATCGATGCGCAGAGCGCGCGCGAGGGCACGGGCAATCTGGGCAACCTCGATCGTGTGCGTCAGGCGCGTGCGGTAATGATCGCCATCGGCGGCGATGAAGACCTGGGTCTTGTGCTTCAGCCGGCGGAAGGCAGTGGTGTGCACGATGCGGTCGCGGTCGCGCTGGAAGTCGGATCGGGTGAGACTCGGCGCTTCCGGGTAGAGGCGCCCGCGCGTGCGCCAGGGATCGGAGCCATAGCGCGCGCGCTCGCCCGATCCGAAACCCAATGCCTGCCGGTCCAAGGTCAAACCCATGATCTCTCCCATTGACGACGATTTCTTCGCTTCATACCTATAGGGCGACAGCGAAAAAAGCCATGGGCGAGCCCCATGCGCTATGCCCGCATGCCACGCTCGCGCTTCGGCCTGCCGCCGCTGCAGCAGGCGTTTCCCTCAAGGCCCGGCCTTGATATGATCTTACGATGACGTGCCCCTGATGAAAGCCGGCAAAGACGGCGGACGCGGGACGGCATGAGGATGTGAACGGCCATGAACCAGACGAGCGTCACCCTGTCCGACTCCGCAGCACGGCGCATCGGGCAGATCCTGAAAAAGGACCCGGAAAAATCCGCCATGCGCGTCTCCGTCGAGGGCGGCGGGTGCTCCGGATTTTCCTACAAGTTCGACCTTGTCGGCGATGCTGGCGAGGACGATCTCGTTTTGGAGAAAGGCGAGGCACGCGTCTTCATCGATAGCCTGTCGCTCGTCTACATGGATGGCTCGGAAATCGACTTCGTCGATAACCTGCTGGGGCAGTCCTTTCAGATCAAGAATCCGAATGCGGTCGCAAGCTGCGGATGCGGCACGAGTTTCTCGATCTGAACATTGGCGGCCTTGGCTCTCACTGGCAAAGCCACAGGCACCGCCTCCTCGGCCTAAAGATAAGGTGACCCGAGCCACAAAATGCGGTTCACCAGCCGGGTGGCAAAAGGTTTTGCGCTCAAAGCCTCAAGCGTGACGGGCCGCGCAGCTTCAATCATTTGATCCACGCGCGCCTCCAGCTCTATGGCGAAGCGCCGGTCGAGCACTTCGATGTCGACCTCGAAATTCAGCCGCAGCGAGCGCGGGTCGAGATTTGAGGAGCCGACATAGGCCCAGCGACCATCGATCGCCAAAAGCTTGGTATGGTTGAACGGCCCCTCGGCGCGCCAGACACGGCAGCCGCCTTTGAGCACCTGATCGAACTGCGCCATCATCGCCCGGTCGACCAGCTGCAGATTGTTGACCGCCGGCACGACGATATCGACGGCGACACCGCGCAGCGAGGCGGTGACGAGAGCGCTGATCAACTCCCGGTCCGGCAGGAAGTAAGGCGACATGATTCGGATCGACCGGCGGGCCACCGAGAAGGCGCCGATGAGCATCTTGTGATTGGCTTCGTTTGCCTTGTCCGGGCCGGATGGCACGACACGCAGGATGGTGGGTGCGTTCGGTACGGTCGGCTGTGGCCGCTTCAGCGCCCAGGCGGCACCGTCCAGCACCTCTCCGGTCGAAAACAGCCAGTCTTCCGCCGCCACCTGGAACAGACTGGCGACAATGGGACCGGCGAAGGCAAAATGCGTGTCGCGCGCCTGCATCTGCCCGGCAAATTCGCTGGCAAAGCCGGCACGGATGTTCATGCCACCGGTGAAGGCCAGCGCCCCATCCACGACCAGGATCTTGCGGTGGGTGCGCAGATTGGCATAGGGCAGCCGCAGTCCCATGACGATATTGCCATTGAAGGTTTTCACCGTGACTCCGCCTTCTCGCAGTGGTCCGACAATGCTCGGAACGGAGTAACGCGCGCCAACCGCATCGATCAGCACCCGCACTTCGACCCCGCGCGCCACGGCGGCCTTCAGCGCCTCGGCAAAGCGCAGGCCGATGGGATCTCGATCGAAAATATAGGTCTCCAGAAGAATGGAGCGCTCGGCTGCACCAATGGCCTCTAGCATCCGGGCATAGGCTTCGTCGCCGCCATCGAGCCGGTCGATGCGGTTGCCGGCATATAGGGGATGGCGGCTGACGCGGTTGCCGAGCGTTGCAAGCGCGCCGAAACGATGGCCGAAATCCTCTTCGATCGCAGCCGGCTCGACCAGAAACTCCTCCAGTCCCTCCGTATTCGCCCAGCTCATGCCATCGCGCTGCTGGCCGATCGAGGAGCGGCGCATGCGGTTGACACCGGCGACCGCATAGATCAGCGCGCCCAGCACGGGCGACAGGATGATGATACCGACCCAGCCAAGCGCAGCGCGCACCTCCTGCTTGGTCATCGTCGCATGGATGGCCGCGGGAACGCCGAGAGTGACAGAGAGGACGGCCAGGACATGCGGCCAATAGGTTTCGAAAAGCAGGATCATGGCCGGACATAATAGGGCGCGCCGGGCGGCGTGCAATGTGGCGAATTAAGGGCAGCGTTGATCTTCGGCGCACCGGGCATGTTGCAAGCTCAATCAACCCGCCGTGCCGGCCTCTCAATGCCACCGCTGTCCCCGGCTTTTTCGCCGGAACTTCGCAAAAGCACTGCACCGCAGCCACGTGACGTCTATAAGGTCACGAACACCGCACCGCTTGCGAACGAAGCCTGCGCTAAGATTGTTGGATGCACGCGCGCTGCGAACCGGCGCGCGGCCGTTTGCCGATGAGGGGCCGCCCATGGAGATCGCTACCTGGAACATCAACGGCGTGAGGGCACGCATCGAGACCCTGCTTGCCTGGCTCAAGGAAGCGAGTCCCGACATCGTCTGCCTGCAGGAGATCAAGACGGTCGATGAAGGCTTTCCGCGCGGCGAGATCGAGGCGCTCGGCTATCACGTGGCAACCCATGGCCAGAAGGGTTTCAACGGCGTCGCCATCCTGTCCAAGCAGACCCCGGACGAGGTGACCAACGGCTTGGCTGGGGACGACGAGGACCTCCAGTCCCGCTTCATTGAGGCGGTCTTCTCGGTCGAAGGCGGCGCCTTGCGCGTCTGCTCGCTCTACCTCCCCAATGGCAACCCCGTCGACAGCGAGAAATATCCTTACAAGCTGGCCTGGATGGAACGCCTGCGTCGCTTCGCCGAAAGCCGGATGGCGCTGGAAGAGCCGCTGGTTCTCGCCGGCGACTACAATGTCATCCCCCATGGCTTGGACTGCTGGAATCCGGAAGTCTGGAAGCACGACGCGCTGTTTCTGCCGCAAAGCCGCGCCGCCTTCCAGGCGCTGGAAGCACTTGGCCTGACGGATGCCGTGCGTGCCACGACCGACGCCAAGGGCGTCTACACCTTCTGGGATTATCAGGCCGGCGCGTGGGCAAAAAATTACGGGATCCGCATCGATCACCTGATGCTCTCGCCCGAAGCGGCTGACCGCCTGATCGAAACCCGCATCGACAAGCATGTGCGCGGCTGGGAAAAGCCATCGGACCACGTGCCCGTCATCGGCCGGTTTCGCTTCTGACGCGATCCTCGCTCATCCCTCCCTGTGCCGTCCGCGAGACGAGGCGGGCGAAATGCGGTGGCTGGTTTCTGGCGCAAGGGCACCCTGCGTCATGTTTGCAAAGGCGCTCGATAGCTGAAAAGCGCGTGAAGCCACTGCCTGGCATCCAAGGCCGGGCCGCCGCACGAGAATGTCACGTGCTGGCCCCGGAACAGGGACAGTCTAGTGGACGCTACTCGGCGTCGTTATCCGAGGTCTGGATCTTCTGCGCCATGGCAATAGCTTGGCGACGGTCGTCCTCGCCGGCCAGCGAGAAAGCCTGTTCCTGCATCTGCTGCAGCCAGGGCCGGTCCTTCGGCGAACATTTATCGAGCGCGGCGGTCATATAGGCAAGCCCACGCGCCGTTTGCCCTTCCTGGAAGATCACATTGCCGAACACGCCCATGGCGCCGACATGACCCTTCTTGCGGGCCCGGTTCAGCCATTTCTTGGCCTGCTGAACATTGGTCGTACCGCTGTCGCCATCCAGAAGCAGGCGGGCGAGCTGGAATTGCGCTTCCGGCACGCCGAAGGTGGAGGCGGCCTGGAAATAGAGCTGCCGGGCTTGGTTGAGATCGCGCTTGATCGGGCTGCCGGGAATGCCTCGGCGGTAATAATTGGCGAGCGAGATCAGCGCATTGGCAAAATAGCCGGTATCCTCGGAGCCGGGCTCCACGCCCTTCTCGGCAATCTCGCTGTAGATCTTGAAAGCTTCGAGATCGTTTTCGGCGACGCCATCGCCATAGGCATACATATTGGCCAGTGCCCAGCGCGAGGCCGTATGGCCCTGCTCGGCGGCGTAGCGATAGGCCTCGACGGCCTCGTCCTTTCGGCCGTTTTTATAGGCGGAAAAGCCGAACTTGAACAAGGCGAAGGGGCCGGACTCCTTCGTCACCCCGGCATCGGGGTCGAAGGCAAGGCAGCGCTGAGCCGGACCACAAACCGTCAGCGCCATACTCACCACCAGAAACGTCAACGATCTGCAGTCTCGTGCGACCATGGTACTCGTGTTCTTTCCTACACCCGCCGCCTCTGTGCCGTCCTGGCACGGATGACAACGTCCCCGCTCGTACCGCTCGGCCGCTACAAAGGCCGCCAAACGATCATCTCTCCTTCCCGAAGAAGAGACCTAGCACCTTATTCCGGCGAGACTTGGGCCTGTCCGACGCCGCTGCCGGCACAGATCCTTCATCATCACCTTCAAAACCCCTTGCAAGCCCTTGTATCGCTTCGATCATCATTAGCATTTCGAATGCTCGACGGCATGTTGAAAACGCTGAAGTTGACCGGGCAATCCACGTTCGATCCTTGGCTCTCCAAGGTCTAACGCTGGCTACGTAAATTTCGTGCTCTGTTTTTGTGGCGGGAAATGGACAAAATCCAGCGGCGAAAATGACAGGCCAAGCTTAAGCCGGCTGTGTTGCGGAATCATCACAAGCTGCGCGGCCAAAAGCGCCTGGATTCACGCAAAATTAAGCCCGGCACGGAGGCCGGGCTTGGTCTTTCGCTGCTGTGACGGGCATGTGCCGATCTTGGGCGCGCGGCGCGTCCACTGTGACAAGACTGGGCGTAAGCGCCGTCGTCGCCGCCTCGGCTTAGAATCTCACCTTGACCGAAGTCGAAATGGCACCGACGAAATCATTGCCGAAGTCATACTTCACGTCATTGCCATAGACGCGGCCATTATATTCCTTGGCGCCGGACGAGCCGCTTGTCAGCACACCGACCACGCCGGCCAGACGGAATTCCACATGTTCGGTCGGCGTGTAGGAAACGCCGGCACCCAGCGTCCAGGTGTCGGTCTGGGAGAGCAGGCCGGTGGACGTCCCGCGATCCCAGGTCAGGCTGAGGGCGCCGGACCATTGATCAGTGAACTTGTGGCCAATACCGCCGGAGACCGTCCAGCCATCACGGTAGAGCAGATCGAGCGAGGTGATCTGTGTCGCGGGCGAGCAGCTAGGCGTGCCGACAACGCAGAAGGGGATCGTCTGCAACTGGCTCCAGTCCGTCCACTTGACCGAGCCGAACGCCAGCCAGTCGGGCGCAATCCCGGTCTGGACCTTCAGCTCCAGCGAGTCCGGCATCTTCTGTGCGCCATAGACGTCGAAGGTGCGGCCATTGACCTGGCTCAGATCGAGCGTGCCGGTGATATCGTCGAGATTGACCTCGCTGTTGTAGACGAGGCTTGCGCGCATGGCATATTCGGGGATCTCGTAGGCCACGCCGGCCCGCCAGCCCCAGCCATCTCCCTTAAGGTCCAGTCGACCGACGCCGGTGCCCGGCACGGCGAAATCCGGCGCCACCAAGCGCTCCTTGAAGCCCTCGACCTCCTGATAGAAGCCGCCGCCGATCAGGCGGATCTGCCCGGGTCCAAGCGCCCATTTATAGGAGCAGGTGGCGGCGTAATTGTCGCTCGTCACCTTGGTTTCGATATTGTCGTTGGCACCGACCCAGCCGGCGCCCGGCTTGGTGTGCACGCCCCAGGGCTGCGAATAATCGACCATGCAGTCCAGGCCTTCCCAGCCGGCCTTGATGCCGACGCGCGGCACCCAATAGCCTTCGGTATCCTTGACCGACGTGCTGCCCCCGCCCAGGCCATTTGCGCCCAGACCATTGGCGGGGTTGGTATCGACGGCGTTCTTATATTCCCGCTGGGGGCTGACATAGGTCGTCGTCGCTTCCGCCGCATAGGTACCCGGATCGAAAAGCAGATCGATATTGTAGCCGCCGCGCTCAAGCCCGCCTGCCTGCGCTGCGGACGCCGTCAGCAGCGAAGCCAGCAGCGCACCCGTCCATCTCTTGTCCATGCCCGGTAGTCCTCCCTCACTCGCACATGCCCGGCCGATCCGCGCCCCTCCCGAGCCTGCCGAATCTGAACCGCAGCATCCGCATCAAATGTGCAAGCTCAGGTTATCCGCGGTCGCGGTCCCGCTTCAAGTCATTGGCCTGTTTCCATTTTTTCCGAACGGGGCGACATTTTGACGTAAATATGCGATCGCACCGCCGAAATTGCTGAATTTTTGAAATTACAATCTACTCTGACAAGCGTTGGCGCGGATTGGCGAAAATTCATTCTACGAAATACGGACAATGTCACTTTGCCGACACAATCGTTATTTTTGCCTTTGCTGTTAGACGTGCGAGCGAGGTCATGGTCGCCGAATCGGGAAATATTCTGACGCGCGACAGGCCATTGGCCTTACTGCAAAGTGGGGGGAAGCATGCTGTTCTAAAATCCCAATAAGCGACAGCCCGCCTGCGGACTGCATCAGGACGCGAAAAGGCCGGCGCGGATGAACCGGCCGGCCTTGGTCTCTCATGGAGCTTGAGAAAGTAGGTATCCGCCTTTGGGCATGCGCATGCGACGCCGATCATCCCGGCCAGTCGCCTTGCCGCTGCACCCTCGCGTCGTCGGACGCTCAGCCGGCTTCGGCCAGACGCGACAGTGCCAGCCGGAGCGAAGCTGCTTGGGTATCGAGCTCGGCCAGGCGCTCGCGCTCGGCCTCCACCACCTCCGGCTTCGCATTGGCCACGAACTTTTCGTTCGACAGCTTTCCCAGGATGCGCTGGCGCTCGGCCTCCACCTTGTCGAGCGCTTTGCTCAACCGCGCGCTCTCGGCCTTGAGGTCGACCAGATTGCCGAGCGGCAGGCAGAAGCTTGCCTCGCCGACGACGACCTGCGCGCTGCCGCGCGGCGCCGCCTCGGCAACATCGATCGATTCGACGCGGGCCAGGCGGCGGATTGCCGCATCGTGGCGGGCGATCCGCTCTGCCGTCAGCGCATTGGCGCCGGTAACGACCAGCGGCGCCATGGCCGCCGGCGGCACGTTCATTTCCGAGCGCACCGAGCGGATGCCAGAGACGAGGTCGATCAGCCAGTTGATCTCATCGGCGGCATGAACATTGGCAAAACCGGGAGCCGGCCAGGCGGAATGACAAAGCAGGGTCTCGCGCGCGACGCCCTCGCCGGCCGTTGCCGCCCAAAGCTCTTCGGTCATGAAGGGCATGAAGGGGTGCAGGAGCCGATAGACGGCGTTCAGCACATAGGCGACGCAGGCCTGCGCTTCCTTCTTGGCGGCTTCGTCCTCGCCGGAGAAGACAGGCTTCAAAAGCTCCAGATACCAGTCGCAGAACTGGTTCCAGACGAAACGGTAGAGGCTGCCCGCCGCTTCGTTGAAGCGGTAGGTCTCCAGGGCCTCCGTGACTTCGGCGCTGGTGCGCGAAAGTTCGGTCAAGATCCACTGGTTGATCGTCAGACTGGCTGCTTCCGGCACGAAGGCCGGATCGGCGGCCACGCCGTTCATCTCGGCAAAGCGCGTGGCATTCCAGAGCTTGGTGCCGAAATTGCGATAGCCGGCGATGCGGGCCGGATCCAGCTTCACGTCACGTCCCTGTGCGGCCATGATCGCCAGCGTGAAGCGCAGTGCATCCGCGCCATATTCGTCGATCAGGTCGAGCGGGTTGATGACGTTGCCCTTGGACTTTGACATCTTCTGCCCGTTCTTGTCGCGCACGAGAGCGTGAACATAGACGGTGTGGAACGGCTCGAAGGGCTTGCCATCCTCGTCCTGCATGAAATGCAGGCCCATCATCATCATCCGGGCAACCCAGAAGAAGATGATGTCGAAGCCGGTGACGAGCACATCGGTCTGGTAATATTTGGCAAGCTCCGGCGTCTTGTCCGGCCAGCCCAGCGTCGAGAAAGGCCAGAGCGCGGAGGAGAACCAGGTGTCGAGCACATCCTCGTCGCGGGTAATGATCTCGCCCGGCTGAAAATTCTCGAGCTTTTCCTGAACCCAGGCCTTCCACGGGCCTTCATGGGCCAGATAATGCTGGATCGCCGCGTCGAGCGCCTCTTCCTCGCTCTTCTCGACGAAGACCTGGCCATCCGGGCCATACCATGCCGGGATCTGATGGCCCCACCAGAGCTGGCGCGAAACGCACCAGGGCTGGATGTTCTCCATCCACTCGTAATAGGTCTTTTCCCAGTTTTTCGGCACGAAATTGGTGCGGCCCTCGCGCACGGAGGCAATCGCCGGCTCGGCCAGCGTCTTGGCGTCGACGAACCACTGGTCGGTCAGCATCGGCTCGATGACGACATTCGATCTGTCGCCGAAAGGCTGCATGATCTTCTTGTTCTCGACATAGGGCATGTCGTTGCCCTCGGCGTCCTTGACCGTGACGGCAAGACCCTCGGCATTGATCGCCGCGACGATGCGCTTGCGCGCCTCGTAGCGGTCGAGCCCACGATAGTCCTCGGGCACAAGATTGATGTCGTCGACCTCGGCCTCACCTGGCAGCGCGCCGGACTTGGCGATGTCGAGCGCCTGAGCGGCGCAGACGGCATAGGGCTCGCCATCGGCACGCATCTGCGCCTGCGTGTCCATCAGGCGATAGAGCGGAATATTGTTGCGCTTGGCGACCTGATAATCGTTGAAATCATGGGCACCGGTGATCTTGACCGCACCCGAGCCGAAAGTCGGATCAGGATATTCGTCCGCAATGATCGGGATCAGGCGACGATGCTCCTTCGGTCCGACCGGGATCTCGCAGAACTTGCCGATGATCGGCTGGTAGCGCGTATCGGACGGATGAACCGCCACCGCACCGTCACCCAGCATGGTTTCAGGCCGCGTCGTGGCGATCGAGATATAGTTGCGCTCTTCCTGGAAGGTGACGTTTCCGTCCTCGTCCTTCTCGACATAGGTATAGGTCTCGCCGCCGGCCAGCGGATATTTGAAGTGCCACATATGGCCGTCGGTCTCGCGGTTCTCGACCTCGATGTCGGAGATCGCCGTCTCGAACTGCGGGTCCCAGTTGACCAGCCTCTTGCCGCGATAGATCAGGCCTTCTTTGTAGAGCGTGACGAAGACTTCGAGAACGGCCTTGGACAGGCCCTCGTCCATGGTGAAGCGCTCACGCGACCAGTCGCAGGAGGCGCCGAGGCGCTTCAACTGGTTGAAGATCAGGCCGCCCGATTCCGACTTCCACTCCCAGACCTTATCGACAAAGGCCTCGCGGCCCATGGCGCGCCGGCCGGGAAGCTGGCGCTCCATCAGCTGGCGCTCGACCACCATCTGCGTGGCGATGCCGGCATGGTCCATGCCCGGCTGCCAGAGCACGTCCTTGCCCCGCATGCGCTCGAACCGCACGAGAATATCCTGCAGCGTGTTGTTCAGCGCGTGGCCCATGTGCAGGGAGCCGGTGACGTTCGGCGGAGGAATGACGATGCAGAACGGATCGGCGCCGTCCTTGGCGCCGGCGCCGGCACGAAACGCATTGTTGTCGTCCCAGAGCTTGGCGATACGCGGTTCGACGGCGGCGGAATCATAGGTCTTGTCAAGCATTTCGAGGCCAGCAACCATGTTGGAGCATGTCGCGCGGAGCCGGGAACGGCTTGGCAACGACCGCTGCATAAAAACAAAAACGTCAGGCTTTGGCGCCCATCGAACCGATAGCGCCATCTCCCCACTGCATAGTCCATCAATTGGAATCAATGTAAGAAATTATGCAGCAATTTTGAAGTGCGCGAGCACGTCCCCGCCAAGGCGGCAGCGCAGGACGCGGCAGACGACGGCAAGCAGCACGTTCGGTCAACCAGACCGTCGCCGACAATGCGCCTGCCGACTGCGTTCGACATCCGATCTCCTGCTCTGTCAATCATGATGATGACAGGACGATCTCCAAATGCCGATTCGAGCGGGATTTTCCGGGTGATGCGCATCCTGTAAGGGGATGTAGGATTAGCCACTCATTGACCGCTGGGAACATAGGTTCTCGGGGTCGAGCATGAGACAGCCTGCGTTTGATCACAAGCGACGGCTTCCTCAGGAAGCGCGCTGTGCGGGCCTGTGGCGGGAACCTGCCGTCATCAAAGATAACCTCTGGCCCGTGTCCAACATGCAAGGGCCACCGCCAGACAGCTGCAGGCCCGACGTTGCGGACCACACGGACATGGCGTCGCGTTTCGGCCGGATGCGCTTCAACTTGAAGCATCCTCCCGCATTCTGCCCGATGAAACGGTGCTCTTCACAGAACATCGCAGCACGGTCTGTGCGAACCGGATTAGCGGCGCGGCCCGCGCGCCACCCGCTCGATCTCCTCGCGAACGAGACGTTCCACCAGGCTCGGCAGATTGTCGTCCATCCATTCCTGCAGCATCGGCCGCAGCATGTCTTCGGCAATCTCGTCGAAAGAGCGGCGCGGCTTGCGATCGACAGCGATAGCGAGCTGCTCGAAGGCATGGGCGACATGCTCTCCCACGACGGGCGAGATGATGCCATCCATCATATCACGCAGATCGGCGCGTGGCATGGATTCAGCGCTCCCAGACGCATGCGCGTCTGCCTCTTCGGGCTCTGCGGCGTCATGGGCATGCAGTTCGGCTTCGAAGGCATCGGCCGCCGCATCCAGGAGGTCCTGCTCATGCGTCGGCTCATCGATCCGATCGGTGACGATGTGGAAATCGTCGTCCTGCTCCTGCGCGGGCGAAACGGCCTGGTCGCGCATGGCCGGCTGGCGCAACGCCATGGCCTCGTCGAACGGCAGGTCGAGATTGTTGTGGGGCATGACAGACCGCTCGATCGACCCTTGGAAGGACGGCACAGGCGCAAATGCGACAGGGGCCGGCTCTTCGCTTCGATGAGCCTCAGGCACTGGCTCGAAGCCGGCGATTCGAGCCTTTTCGAAGCCGCGAGAGGGCTCATAACTGCGCGACGCAGCATTGGGAGGGTCGAAGGCAGGCGCCGCACCGGCGCTGCGCTCGAAAGCGGCAAAGGCACCGCCTGCCGCAGGTGCGGCACGGGCAGGTTCCAGGCCAACGACCGGCACGGAGGGTGAAGCCGGCGCGAAGACATTCGGCGCGGGCACAAAGGCCGGCTGCTGCGCTGCAACCGGACGGAGCGCCGGCTCGGCCGTCTCCACGCGGGCGGCAACGCTGCGCTCGGAGGCCGCCCGCACACGTGCGGCGACATCGGCAAGCGACAGCGGCGGATTGGCAGGCGCTGCGGGCTGGGATGCTGCCGGGGCTGCGGCCTGCGGCGGCGCTGCGGCGGCTGGCGCGGCAAAACGCGGTGCCGAATTGGCCGGCACTTCGTAGGCGTCTTCGTCAAAAGGCGAGAGCCTGAGATCGTCCTCGATCGTCAGATGCACCTCATCGGCGCGCTGGCCGGGCATGGCGTCATGCCGAAGGCCGGGATCGTTGGCAGGCTGGCCCGGACCGCCAATGTCATTGCTCTCGATGATCTTGCGGATCGAGGCGAGAATCTCATCCATGGACGGTTCGCGCGCCACATTTCCTTGAGCCATGTCGTTTTCCAATACCTGCCTGTTGACGGCCGCCTGCGCCCCCGGGCGCGCTGCGATCTGCGGCGAAATTATGCCAGCCCGACCCGAGACGAAACCGTTCGAATCAATGCCATGAGATCATGCACAGTTTTGTTCGCGCCGTCACCCGGACTGCTCGGCCCAGTGGCACGCAATCGCCAAAGGTGGCGGGTTTGCCACGCCGGAGGCCGGGCGCAACGCAGCCTCAGCGGGCCTCGACCGGGCTCGTTCCGAACGCCTTGTTCTTGACGGCCTCGTAATGCAGTTCGGGCCGGTATTCGGCAACCGGAATACCCTGCCCCCTCACCGTCAGCCGGCCGGTTGCGGCCAGCAGCGAATAGCTCGCAACCACCGCGTTTCGCTGCGCCGACGAGAGTGTCTCGCGCGCCGCCAGCACGCCCTGCTGCGCATCGAGCACGTCGATGGTCGTGCGCTGGCCGACCTTGCGCTCTTCGATCACCCCTGCCAGCGCGCGAGTGGCGGCGGCGATACGCTCACGGGTCGCGGCAATCGTCGCTCGCGCGCCGTCGAGCTGCGCATAGGCCTGCATCACCGTTTGACGCACATTGGCACGCACGGAATCGACGACGATGGCCTGTTCGCCAAGCCGTTCCTTTGCCTGGCGGATCTGGCCATATTCCTGGCCGCCCTGGTAGATCGGAATTTCGATTCGGGCAGTGACCGCGCTGGTCGTGCTGTTGGGGGTTTCGCCCGGCTCGTTGGTCAGGTTGTGGCTGACCGAGCCTTGCAGCGTCACGCCCGGCAGCATCGTGCCTTCGGCCTGACGAACGCGATAGCCAGCCGCATCCACGCGAAAGAGCGCGGCGGCAATGGCGGGATGATCTTTCTGGCCGGCAGCCACCGCAAGATCGAGCGTCTTCGGCATGTCGCGCTCGGCCGGCTTGGCCTGCTTGATGCTCTCGGCCGTCGTGCCGACGATCTGCAGATAGGTCGCCTGGCTCTGCTGAAGCTGCGCCACGGCGGTCGCCAAGAGCGCCTTGGCTTCTGCGGCCTGGGCCTGGGTCTGATTGACGTCCGTCAGCGTGCCCTCGCCGAGCTTCTGCCGGCTTCGCGCCGCGTCCACCTGCTGACGCAGGAAGGACAGGTTCTGCTTGCGAATCGCGACGACCTCCTGGTCGCGCGCGACATTGGCAAAGGCTTCCGCCGCCGAAAGCAGCGTGGAAATCTCGTTCGCCCGCATGCTTTCACGCTCGGCAAAGGCATTGGATTGGGCGACCCGCACATTGTTCAGCGTCTGAAATCCGTCGAAAACCTGCTGGGTGATCGTGATTCCGGCCGAGCGGGTGGTGTAATCGATCGGCTTTTGCAAGCTATTCGCATCGAACCGCGCCGAGTTCTGGGTCGCATTGGCCGCGATGCGCGGACGAAAACCAGACTGGGCGATCGGCACACCCTCGTCGACCGCGCGCAGGCTGGCGCGCGCGGCATTGAGATCCGGATTGTTGGCGTAGGCCTTGGCCATGGCGCCCGCAATCGTCTCGGCCGATGCGGCGTGTGCGACGCCGACAATCATCAGCAGCGTCAGGGCGGTTCGTGTCATCGAGTTCATGGGCGAACGTGTCATCCCATTGCGCCCGTAGGCGCAATCACGGGCGGCATCCACACATGCCAGCCCGCCGTCTTCCTCAGCCCCGGCACCATCGCGGGACAGCTTCCGGCCACCGCAGACGAAAGCGCCGGCGGCCGCGTCACTCCTGATCGGGACGAACGCCTTTCGGCATCCGTTACCCTGGCACCACACCGGCCAAGGCCGGCGACGCGGCTTAGAACACGAACTCACGCGCCAGGCGGAAGCCCGGCAGAGGCTTGACAGCCGTATTGAAGGACGGGCTGTCGGAAACAATGCCGCCTTCGCGGATGAAGAGCTTGGCACGCGATGCATTGCCATAGCCCACAACGGCGACCAAACGGCCGCCATCCTTCAACTGATTGAAGACGGCATCCGGCACGGTCTCGACGGCGCCATGCAGAAAGATCACGTCATAAGGCGCCTTAGCGGCATGACCAGCCTCCAACGGACCTTCGACGACCGTGACATTGCCATAGCCGAGCGCGCTCAGCGTCGCCTTGGCCTTGGCCGCCAGCGCCGCATCGCTTTCCACAGCCACGACGGACTGCGCGATGCGCGACAGAATTGCTGCGCCATAGCCACTGTTGGAGCCAATCTCCAGAACCGCATCGCCCGGCTGCACCGCAGCAAGCTGCACCAGCTTGGCCAGCGGCGAGGGCTCCATCACATAGCGGCCGCCATCGGCGGAGGAAACCTTCACGTCCGTATCGATATAGGCAAGTGCCTTCACCTCTTCGGGAACGAAAGCCTCGCGCGGCACCGTCAGAAACGCGGAAAGCACAGGATGGGACGTGACATCCGTGGTCCGGATCTGGTTGTCGACCATTTTGATGCGTGCTGCTTCGAAATCCATCTCTGCCTTGTCCCCGTGGGCGTTCGCCACCAGAAGGCCGCACCCTCTAGCGATCCGTTACGCTCATATTGCGGCACAGCCCCCGTTTCAAGCCGGTATTCTTATCAAGACCCAGCCCGGCGCATGTTTCGCATCAGTCTCATACGCTACCGAAAGGAGATCAACCACTGCCTTTGGCAATCGGACCCTCTCCATGTGCGCCTTGCCGATCTCATCAGCCTCTTCGAAAATAAGCGTCAAAACTGTTCTCAGCCTTGCGGCCATGGCCGTCATGACCATGGGTGGGATGGCGGATCGGGCGAATGCCGCCGAGGCCGGCCCGCCTATGTTCGACGAATTGCGGTTCGGGGCCGAGGTCTCGATCGCCGGTGGCGACAAGCGCGAAAGCGGGCTCTTGCCGACCGCGAGCCTGTATCTCAATCCCTTCGACAGCGCCCCTGCCCCGACGAACTGGCGCGAGATGATGGTCCCGCGCCTTTATCTCGGCGTGACAGGTGGATCAGGAGAGCGCGCGGTCAATCAAGCCTTTACCGGCCTTGCCTGGACCGCGCCGGTGACCGAGCGCTTCTTCCTCGAAGCCGGCTTTGGCGGCACCCTGCATGATGGCGACTTGCAGGAGGACGGTACCGCCGGCGCCAAGCTGGGCTGCCACGTGCTCTTTCGCGAATATATCGCCGCAGGCTATGCGATCGATCGTCACTGGCGGCTCGTCGGCGCGATCAATCATGCCTCGCACGCCAATCTCTGCGACGGCCCGAATGACGGACTGACCCATGCAAGCCTGACGCTCGGCTACAAATTCTAAGCTTTCGCGCTGACGCGAGGCCGCGGCCGAGGTCTGTCGGCTTACCGGACTCAGCGTGCCGGCATGCCTTCCAGCCCCACCAGCGCGATCTTCTGATAGCCGGCGCGCTGGATCATGTTCATCACATCCATCAGCGCGCCGTAATCCACCGACTTGTCTGCCCGCAGGAGAACGCGCGTTTCGCGGTCGCCCTTTGTCTGCGCCTGCAGGGCAGCGGCAAAATCCGCCTCTGAGGTGACATCATTGCCGATAGCGAGCGTCCTGTCCGCCTTGAGCGTGACGAAGGCGGGACGGTCGTCGCGCTTGACCGGGCTGGCGGCTGACTGCGGCAGATCCACCTTGAGATCGACGGTGGCAAGCGGGGCAGCGACCATGAAGATGATCAGGAGCACCAGCATCACGTCGATGAAGGGTGTCACGTTGATTTCGGCATTCTCCGCCAGATCGTCGGCATTCTCGTTGAGCTTGGAGGCCATGCTCAGTTCCCCCTTGCCGCCGAGCGCGCGCGCTCCCCGCTCTGGCGCTCGGCCACGAGACGCCGGGCCATGCGATGGTCGAGATCGCGGCTAACAAGACGTTCGACGGCAGCCGTGAGGTCCGCGAGGATCGTCTTGTAGCCGCTGATCGAGCGGGCGAAGTAATTATAGATCACCACGGCCGGAATGGCGGCGACCAGACCGATGGCGGTGGCCAGCAGCGCTTCGGCAATACCGGGTGCGACGACGGCGAGGTTGGTTGTCTGCGCTTGGCTGATGCCGATGAAGGAATTCATGATACCCCAAACCGTGCCGAACAGGCCGACGAAGGGGGCGATCGAACCGATGGTGGCGAGAATGCCTGTACCGCCGCCGGCGGCCTTGCCGGCTCCCGCTTCGACGCGCGCCAGGCGGGAGGCCACACGCTCGCGCAGGCCAACGCCCGGCACCAGATCGATGACGGTTTCAGAGCGCTGCAGTTCCTCGCGTGCCTCCGTCACCATGCGCGCGGCGGGTCCTGCCAGGTCCTTGCCATCGGCGAGGTCGGCGAGCCCCCGTGCGGCGCTGAGGCGTGCCAGCCCCTTGCGTGCGCGCCTCTTGGCGGCGACGATTTCCACCATCTTGGCCACCAGGATCGTCCAACTGGCGACGGATGCCAGCGCCAGGCCAATCATCACACCCTTCACCACCCAGTCGGCGGCCAGGAACATGCCCAGCGGCGAAAGATCATGCGGCAGGCCGGGATCGCGCGCCTCGCCGCTGGTCACGGCTTGGGGCTGCTGCATCTCCTGCCCGTCGGGCAAAGTCGCGGGGGCGTCTTGCGCGGACGGCCCCTCAGAGGGAGACGTCGGTGGCTCTACGCTTTGCGATGGAGCATTGGGCGCTACAGGAGCTTGGGCGGCGGGAGCTTGGACCACCGGCGCGTCAGGCTGCGGCGCCGGCGATTGCTGCGCCTGCGCGCCAGCGGCAAACGCGATCATGGCCACGGCCAAGATGCCGGCCATGGCGGGGCGACGCGAGAACAAGGGGGCCATCTTCGTCTCTCCATGCGGACATGCCGCGACGCGCGGCTGGCTTCATTGAGGGCCTTCATAAGAAAAGCCATCGACCGGCGCAAGATTATCTTGATCGCCATTGTCAGGATTATCCTCCGGCTCTGGCGTCTTGAAGCTGCGGCTGCGCCAGTCATAGAGACGGTGGCGGGCCCAGGGCGCAGACAGATCCGGCACGGCGGCCTGCGCTTGCATCCGCAGGCCGCACTCGGCCTTGGGCGCCGCATGGATCTCCAGCGCGCCGCTGCGGCGCAAGGTGGCGCCTGTCGCCGCTTCGGCCGGTCCACTGGCGCAGAGCGGCTCGTCGCGCAGTGCCTGCGGCGCAACCACCAGATCGGCCCCATCGCAGGCGGCTGGCGCGAGACGCACATCCTCCAAAGTGACGATGCGCCACCCTTGCACACTGACGGCCGCGCACCATTGCCGCGCCACGCAGGCAAAACGGCCCGTCCCACCCGCCTGCAGCAATTGCGCCAGCACCTGTCCGGCCCGTGACAGATCCAGCGGCGGTCGCTCGCGCCCGTTCGTGCGCTGGAGCCGACCCTCCTGGGGCGCAACCGGTGCCGGTCTGGGGCCGGCGAGAGACAGCGCGGGCACCATTATGGGCGGATCGCCGGCCTTCACCACCAGCGCCCGCCGCCATTGATCGTAAATGAAGGCGGGCGGCTTGGTGCGGTTCAGCGCGGCCTTGTCATGATCGATCAGAGCGACCATGCGCCCATCCTCCGAGACGAGGACGGCCGGGCGTGGCGGTGGGGACAGCACCGCAACCACGAGCCCGGCCAGCACGACCACCAGTCCGGACAAGGCCAACACCGTTCGCAGCAGGCAGATCAGAACGCCGCCGAAGGCGATCAGTGCGAAGGCCATCGGCGCCAGCCGGCCCGTTTCGATCTGCCCACCCCAGCCCGCGACCAAGCGGGCGACCCAATTCATCCAGTCCAACCCCATGGCCACCACCATCCAGACCAGACCGTCGAGACCGAAGGGCATGACCAGCATGGCCACGAGCGCGCCCGGCATCACCACCGCGCCGACGACCGGCAGCGCCAAAACATTGGCGATCAGCCCGTAGGCAGGAATCCGATGGAAATGCGCCGCTGAGTAGATCATCGTCGAGACGCCACCGATCAGCGAGGAGAGCACCAGGCCGCGAAATTCCTGCCAGAGACCAACGACCACGCCCATGCCGCTGAAGGCAGCGCTCTCGCCAGGATCGGCGCGCACCTCCAGCCGGCGATAGAGCGCCACCAGCGCCAGCGTGGCGGCAAAGGACATCTGGAAACCCGGACCGGTGACAGCAGATGGCGTGACCAGAAGAATCAGCACGCCTGATAGCGCGATGTTGCGCAGGCTGATCGACGGCCGATCGACGAAGACGGCGATGAGCATGACGACGATCATGACGAAGGATCGCACGGCGGAAACCGCGCCCCCGGCGATCATCATATAGAGCGTGACCATGATCAGTGCGCCGACGGCGGCCACCTTCTTGACAGGGTAGCGCTGGGCAAAGCCGGGAAAGAGGCTGAGCCCGGTGCGCAGGCCGACCAGCAGCGTGCCGGCCGCAAGCGCCATATTCAGTCCCGAGATCGCCAGCACATGGCCAAGCCCGGAGAGCCGCATGGCATCCACCAACGCCGGGTCGATTGCCCGCTCTTCCCCCGTTACCAGGGCCGCTGCCAAAGCGCCCGTCGAGCCCGCCACCAGTCCGCGAATATGGGCGCCGACCTGAGCACGCAGGTCCGCGATCCCGTCCAGCAGCGTTTGAAACAGACCTTCGGGCGGACCCGGTCCAAGATCGCGCGGCGTGCCGTAGAAATAGCCGACCGCGCCATTGCCGGCGAAATAGCCGTCGAAGCCGAAATCATTGGCGCCGATCAAAGCGGGTCCGGAGGGCGGGGAGAGCCTGGCGCGTCCCTCGATCATCCCACCGATCGCCACGGGGCCGGCTCGCCCGCGCGACAGAAGGGACACCGTCTCCGGCATACGAAACAAAGCCGGCTCATGGGTTTTCACGAGGGCGACCTGATATCGCCAATGGCCGCGGGAATCGAGTTCGCGGCCATGGACGATGCCGGTCACCGTCGTCGTCACCGGCGCGTCCAAGAGCACCGTGCTCATGCGCCAGCTTTCCAGCGCAGCGGCCAAAGCGCCGGCCACGATCAGCGCAGCCGTGAGCGCAAAGGCATGCAGCAGAGGATGGCGATGCCGAAACAGGCTGACAGCCATGCATAAAACGCAGATCAGCAGTGCAAGCGAGACAGGCTGCGGCGGATGGATGCCGCAGAACCAGAGAAGCGCGCCGAGACCGATCAGGACCGGCCAGAACAGAAAGCCATGGCCATAGGCCACCTCTTCCTCGATCAATGTCGTGAGCCAGGCAACGAGCCGGGCGATGAGCCCGGGGCGGCGCAGGACGAGCGGGACATCCGGCAGAGCAAGGGCCCGGCCTTGGGTGATGACGACAGGCAGGCCAGCCGACGGCCCGAGGATCGGCGTCGCATCCGCCTCCTCCCGCGTCGCCGCGACGCGCCGCTCGTGCCGCTCCTTATCCGCCCCGTCGCTCATCGGCGCCCCGCACAGCTGCCAATGGGCCTAGTGTGCGGCGGCGGATTGCATCCGGCAAGGCGAAAGCGTGATGAAGAATGAGGCATGAACTGCACCAAAGTCGTGCAGGGCCAGATATGGCGTTTCGAAATAAGCCGTGTACCATGCAATTATTGCAGAGCCGTAAGCGCTTGCTGCACCGCATTGACACAGTTGCCAGCCAAACTGGCAGCGGTGGATTAATCCGCCAGCACAAGCGCAACATTAACATTTACGGCTTATCGAATAGACCATTGAACCCGCATCACGGAGGATCCCCGATGGCGAATAAAAGCGCAGTCATTACTGTCGATGGCAAGCAGGTTGAGATGAACGTCCGATCCGGCTCCATCGGTCCGGAAGTGATCGACATCGGCAGTCTCTACAAGAATACGGGGACCTTCACCTACGATCCCGGTTTCACCTCGACCGCATCCTGCGAATCCAAGATCACATACATCGATGGCGATGAAGGCGTGCTGCTGCACCGCGGCTATCCGATCGAGCAGCTGGCCGAGCACGGCGACTTCCTTGAAGTCTGCTACCTGCTTCTCTACGGCGAACTGCCGACAGCTGCCCAGAAGAAGGACTTCGACCATCGCGTGACCATGCACACGATGGTGCATGAGCAGATGAGCCGCTTCTTCACAGGTTTCCGTCGCGATGCGCATCCCATGGCCGTCATGTGCGGCACGGTCGGCGCGCTCTCGGCCTTCTATCACGACTCCACCGACATCACCGATCCGCATCAGCGCATGGTCGCCTCTCTGCGCATGATCGCCAAGATGCCGACGATCGCCGCCATGGCTTATAAGTACCATATCGGCCAGCCCTTCGTTTATCCGAAGAACGATCTCGATTACGCCTCCAACTTCCTGCGCATGTGCTTCGCCGTGCCTTGCGAAGAGTATGTCGTAAACCCGGTCCTGGCGCGCGCGATGGACCGCATCTTCATCCTGCATGCCGACCACGAGCAGAACGCCTCGACATCGACGGTTCGTCTGGCTGGCTCCTCTGGTGCCAACCCCTTCGCCTGTATCGCGGCCGGCATCGCCTGCCTCTGGGGGCCGGCGCATGGCGGCGCCAATGAAGCCGCGCTCAACATGCTTGCCGAAATCGGCTCGGTTGATCGCATTCCGGAATACGTCGCCAAGGCCAAGGACAAGAACGATCCGTTCCGCCTGATGGGCTTTGGTCACCGCGTGTACAAGAACTACGATCCGCGCGCCAAGATCATGCAGAAGACCACGCATGAAGTGCTGGGCGAACTCGGCCACCGTGACGATCCGCTGCTCGAAGTCGCCATGGAGCTGGAGCGCATCGCGCTCACCGATGAGTACTTCATCGAGAAGAAGCTCTATCCGAACATCGACTTCTATTCCGGCATCACGCTGAAGGCACTCGGCTTCCCCACGACGATGTTCACCGTGCTCTTCGCACTCGCCCGCACGGTCGGCTGGATCGCCCAGTGGAACGAGATGATCGAAGACCCGCAGCAGCGTATCGGCCGTCCGCGCCAGCTTTACACCGGCGAACCCCAGCGCGATTACGTGCCCACGTCCAAGCGGTAAGCTGCTCCATCGACAACAAAAAACCCGGCTGGAAACGGCCGGGTTTTTTTGTCTTTGCGTCACTCCTCTGAGATCTGGCCGAACGCGATGGCTCCGCATTCCGTTCTCATGAACCCTTTCCGGCCGCTCGAGTTCGATCACATCGTGCCCTGGATGCTCATAGGGACGCGCCACGGCCCTCCGCATAAGCAAGCAGGATCGCAGCACCCGCCTCGCCCGGCGGCACTGGCGTCTGCATCCGCGCCATCACCAGATCGAAGCCCTCGCGCATGGTGCGGCGCTGGGGCGTATCGAAAGCCAGGCGCTCGATCCAGCGCGCGAGAGCCCCAGCGCGGATCGACTCGTTGAAATATTCCGGCACGAGGGGGTAATCCGCGATGAGATTGGGCAGGGCGCCGGTCCAGATGCGGATGCGCCTCTGCATCAGGGTGATCAGCCAGTCGGCCCTGTATGTGGAGACGACGGGAATGCCGCAAAGCCCGAGTTCGAGGATCACCGTTCCGGAGGCGGCCAGCGCCGCATCCGCTTCGGCAAAGGCCTGCCATTTCGCGTCCGTGCCGGCGCGCACCTCCGGCTTGTCGGCCCAGTCTGCGATGATCGCGCGCACGCGCGCCTCATGACGCGGCACTGTTGGCAGGAGGAAGCGCATGGTTGGATGCCGCTCCCTGAGCACCGCCATGGCAGCGCGGAATTCAGGCAGCAGCCGCGTGATCTCCGAGCCACGCGAACCGGGCAGCAAGAGGCAGGTTTTCGGCTCCCGCTCCTCGCCTGTCTTCGTCGTCTGGTGCGCGCGCACATCGAGAACCTGCGGATCCTGCGCCAGCCGGTGGCCGATATAGGTCGTCCTGGGCCCGCCGAGCCGCGCCATGACCTCCGGCTCGAAGGGCAAGACGGCAAGCACATGGTCGATATAGCCGAGCATCTTCACCGCCCGGTATTCCTTCCAGGCCCAGACGCTGGGGCAGACATAATCGATCACCGGCAGTTCCGGCAGCGCCGCCCGCACCCGCTTTGCCACACGATGGGTAAAGTCCGGGCTGTCGATGATGACAAGCACATCCGGCCGCGCGGCGATGATCGCGTCCGCCGTCTGGCGGATACGGCGGATCAGCTTCGGCAGCCGCGCGAGCACCTGGGAGAGGCCCATGATCGACAGTTCGCTGTAGTCGAACAGGGACACGAGCCCCTCGCGCTGGAGATCCTCGCCGCCGACGCCGACCAGGCGCAAGGGCTTTTCGGTCGCACGTTTCAGCGCGCGGATGAGATCGCCGCCAAGCAGATCGCCGGACACTTCGCCCGCGACCACCGCCACCGTCAAAGGGGAAAAGGCGCTCATCTCACTGCTCCTCGGCCAAGGTGAAATATCCAGAGCGGTGTCGGAAGCATCCGACTAAAACCGGATCCAGCCATCTGCTCCTAATCGTTTGCTTTTGCACCGGATCTTCGCCGAAGCCAGCTCCCGCTTTCCGATCCGATGCTCTGAAGCTCAAACCGCGTGAGCGTTGTGCCCATCCGATCAGCGCTCGATGCCCATGATGAAAAGGCCGGCTGCATCGGCCGCCGCGAGCGCCGCCGCGCGGTCGAGCAGCAGCGAGCGGCCGGCCTCCACGGCGATGCCGGCCAAGCCGGCGCGCTGCGCAAGCTCGACCGTCGACAGGCCGATCGATGGGAGATCGGCGCGCAGCTCCTGTTGTGGCTTGCACATCTTGACCAAAACACCTCGCCGGCGCTGCGAGATCCGTCCCTCCCGGCGAAGCGCCTCCACCCGCGCCAGCATGCCATCCGTGCCTTCCGCACCCTCTAGGGCCACCACGCGCCCGCCAATGGCGACCGCGCCCTGGCCGATATCGAGACGGCCCAGAGCACGTGCCGCGTCGCAGCCGGCCGCTATATCGCGCAATGCGGCCGCATCCGGCCGATGCAGGCCGAGCGGTCCGGTCTCCGCCAGAAGCGCCGGGACGATTTCCTGGACGCCGATGACACGGGCACCGCTGGTTTCGATCAGCGCGATCGCCATCTTCAAGACGGCATCGTCACCGCCCGATATCAAGGTGCGGACGACGCTTGGAACGCGGGAGAGCATTTTGAATGTCGGGCGGATCTGTCGCCAGTCGGGCCGGCGCCGGACCCAGCCGGACAGCACGACGCGATCCACGCCATGACGGATTAGCAGGGCTGTGATTGCTTTGAAGTCGCCGATCGACAGCGTCACATGCTCGAAGGCCTGCCAGCCGGCCTCCGCCTCGCCCGCGAGCGTGATGATCAGCGGATCCTCACCGCGTGCCCGCGCGGCCTCGGCGACATCCACCGGCAGCCGTCCGCCGCCGGCAATGATCGCCAGACGGCCGGCGCGAGAGGCAGGCGCGGCCGTGGACATGGTGCTCAGCCCTTCTTGCCCCGGTGTGGCGAGGACAGAGCCCGCTCCTTGGCAGCGGCAATGAAATCGAGGATCTCCATGACCGGCCGGCAATCGGCAAACCGTTCGCGAATCGCCTCGGCATTCGTGCGCACATTGCCGGGGCCTTCGAAAATTTCGAGATAGGCCCGTCGCACCTCGTGGATCTCAGGCTTGGAAAAGCCGGCACGCGTCATGCCCACAACATTCAGGCCCGAAAGCACCCCGGGATTGCCATTGAGCATGCCATAAGGGATCACGTCATAGCTGACTGCGGACAGACCGCCGATGAAGGCCTGACGGCCGATCCGGGTGAACTGGTGGACGGCCGAGCCGCCACCGAGAATGGCACGGTCCTCGACCGTGACATGGCCGGCCAGCATGACATTGTTCGAGAGGATGATGTCGTTGCCGAGTTTACAGTCATGGGCGACATGGGCATAAGCGAGGAAGAGATTGTTGTCGCCGACCTCGGTCAGGCCACCATGTTCCCGCGTGCCGGTATTCATGGTCACGCCTTCGCGGATGGTGCAGTTCGCGCCGATCCTGAGTTCGGTGTCGAGCGCACTGTGGTGCACGCTTTGCGAATCCCCGCCGATGACAGCCTGTGGAAAAATCCGCGTCCCCTTGCCGATGCTGGTGCGGCCGAGGACCACGACATGGCTCATCAGCGTTACCTCATCGGCCAGCACAACCTGCGGGCCGACATGGCAGAAGGGACCGACCGTCACGTTTTCGCCGACGACCGCTCCCTCTTCGATAACCGAAAGCGGATGGATCTTGGCGCTTGCAGCAATCATGATCAAGCATCTTCCTTCTTGATGATCATCGCGCCGATATCAGCTTCCGCGACAAGCTGCCCGTCAACTTTTGCGTCGCAGTGAAACTTCCAGATCGTGCCGCGCTGCTTCTGCTTGACGACGTGGAATTCGACGCGGTCGCCCGGCACGACCGGCTTGCGAAAGCGGGCATTGTCGATGGTCATGAAATAGACGAGGTTGGAGCCCTCGCCCGTCTTACGCGCGCAGATGGCGCCGGCCGTCTGCGCCATGCCTTCGATCAGGAGAACACCCGGCATGATTGGCTGCTCGGGAAAATGGCCGGTGAAATGCGGTTCGTTCGCCGTCACGTTCTTGATGCCGATCGCGGAATTGTCACCATCGATCTCGATGATCTTGTCCACGAGCAGGAAGGGGTAGCGGTGCGGCAGGAGCTTCAGAATCTCGCGAATATCGGCCGTACCGAGAACTTTGGCGTCTGCTTCACTCATCCTTGGCTCCGGATTTCCTCTGTTTGTTTCGGGTACGCGACGTGATTTCGGCAATCTCGCGCAAGAAGTCCTTGATGGGCCGGGCCGGCACGCCGGCAACCCGTTCGCCCGGGGCGATGCTGGCGATCACGCCGCTCTTCGCGCCGATCTGCACGCCATCGCCAATGGTGATATGGCCGTTGATCCCGGCATTGCCGCCAATCATCACGCCATTGCCGATGATCGCAGAACCGGCAATACCGACCTGGGCGACGACACCGCAATGGCGGCCAATGCGGACGTTGTGCCCGATCTGCACAAGATTGTCGATCTTCGTCCCCTCGCCGATCACCGTATCGTCCATGGTGCCGCGATCGATCGTGGTATTGGCGCCGATCTCGACATGATCCTGGATGATGACACGCCCGACCTGGACGATCTTGATCATGCCCGGCCGTACACCCGGCGCATAGCCGAAGCCATCCTGTCCAATGCGCACGCCAGGATGGATGATCACATGATTGCCGATCAACGCGGTGGCAATGGTTGCGCCGGCGGCAATGGTGCAGTTCCGGCCGATGGCGACATTGGCGCCGATGACGACATTGGGGCCGATCCGCGTACCCGAGCCGATCTGCGCGCCGGCACCGATGACCGCGAAAGGTTCGATCTCGACACCCTCCTCGAGCTCCGCCGTCGGATGGACGAAGGCCTGAGGCGAGATGCCGCTCTCTGGAGCCACGGCCTCCGGGCGCAAGGCCTGGGGATGGAGCAGCGCGCCGGCAAGCGCAAAGGCCGTATGGGGTTTGGAGGTGAGAAGAACGGGCAGATGCGCCGGCGCGAGCTTTGCCACGGCGGCGTCGCAAATCAGCGCACCAGCCTGCGTCGCCTGAAGCTCCTCCGCATGCCGGCGGGTCAACAGGTAGCAGACATCATCGGCCTTGGCGCGCGAGACCGGCGCCACCGAGCGGATCGGACGATCGGCCGCTTGGGTATCGCTCAGCTCCGCGCCGATCGCCTCGGCAAGCTCCGCCAGATGAATGCCCTGATGGCGCGGATAAAAGGGTCTGCTTTCCATGATGTTCACTCCAGTCACGGCACCTTCACCGCATCGTGCATGTCCTCGACGCACATGAGATGCCGTAACGCGTCAAAATCCGCTGCTTCATGTCGTCCTTCATCTCGTCCGATCAAGGGCGATGCAGGAGGCGGTCGCGTCACCTGCATCGCCCGGAAAGCGAAAAGAGGGACGGCAGACCAGACCCGAGGCAAAGCCGGATGACAGCGCCGTCAGGCATAAGCCTTGAAAATCGGTTGACTTCAAGAGCATGCTGAAAGGTTTTTCAGGGCCTGCACGAGGTTTTCGGTCCGATATCGACGGCAAAGCCTGCTGAAAGGTGCTGTCGCTCAAGATGCATCATCGCATCCGCAACTTCGAAGAGGATTGGATGACGGCTTCCACGGGATCGATCGCATCGACTTGGGAAGACAGGGGGCACCAAAACAAAACATGCCGCATGACGGGTCGCCAGCGGCATGTTGATGATGCGGTCCGCTTCAGCACGCGGCGCGAACAGCGCCGCAGGCTTGGATGCGGATCAGAACTGCGAGGAAATACCAAGCTTCAGGTTCTGAACACGGTCATAGTCGCGCTTGGCGATCGGCACGGCGTAGTCGACACGCAGCGGACCGAAGGGCGAGGCCCAGATCAGGCCGATACCGACAGATGCGCGCAGCGACGCATCGGTGCCGACGACGCGGTCGTCCTTGGTGACCGGAACATCATTGCCGTAGAGCGTGCCGGCATCGGCAAAGATCGCGCCGCGGAAGCCGGCATCACGCGAAACACCCGGGATCGGGAAAGTCGCTTCGGCCGAAGCGGTGAAATAGGTCGTGCCGCCGATGGCATTATCATATTTCAAGCTGCGCGGGCCCACGCCATTGCGCTCGAAACCGCGAATATCGGAATTGCCGAGCTGGAACTGGTCGAAGACCTCCATCTGGCTGCCCGTCTTGAAGATATGGCCGGCAGAACCCGCCAGCGAGCCGATGATATCGGCTTCGTCGTTCAGCGTGTAGTATAGCTTGGCCTTGCCGCTGACCTTGTAATAATCCGACGTACCGCCAAGACCCGCATATTCATGCGTGAAGGAGGCGAGCATACCTCCATGCGGCAGCTGCGCATCATCAAGCGTGTTGTAGGTCAGAGTCTGCGACACGGCCGAGCGCGTCCATGGCGACCCGCGCACGACATGGCGATAGGGCGAGGCCAGTTCCGACTGGTCACCGCTATAATCCAGCTGCGTGAAGGTGTAGCGGAAGGTGGACGATAGACGCTCGGTGATCGGCGCGGTCACGCGCAGGCTGAAGCCCTGATCCTCGTAGCTGTAATTGTCGTCGTCCTTGAAATCATTCTCGTTTTTGAACACGTCGAAGCCAGCGGCCAGACGGTAGCCGAGGAAATAGGGCTCGGTGAACGAGAGATTGTAGGTCTTGCTGTTTTCGCCACGGCCTGCGGCCAGGCGGATATACTGGCCACGGCCGAGGAAGTTCTTTTCCTCGATCGAAGCTTCGAGCAGCAGACCGCCGCCGCTGCCGGCTGCATAACCGGCGCCGATACCGAAGGAGCCGGTCGACTGGTCCTGCACATCGACGACCACGACGACACGGTCGGCCGCGCTGCCCTGCTGAGTCGAAATATTGACCGAGGAGAAATAGCCGAGCGCTTCGAGACGGCGCTTGGCCGAAGCGATCATTTCCTGATTGAAGGCGTCGCCTTCGCTGATATCGAACTCACGGCGAATGACATAGTCACGCGTGCGGGTGTTGCCGCGAATGTCGATGCGCTCGACATAGGCACGCTCGCCCTGGTCGACGAGATAATCGACAGCGATGGTGTGGGAGCCGAAATCGCGGTTGCCGCGCGGCGTGACGCGAGCGAAAGGATAGCCCTGGGCAGCCACACGGCGCGAGATCGCCGACATCGTGTCCTGAACATCCTTGGCCTTGTAGATCTCGCCCTGCCGGCTGACAACCAGACCCTTCAGATCCTCGACATTCACACCCTCGACGGTCGACTCGACATTGATCGCGCCGAAATCATAGCGCGGACCTTCTTCGACGACGAACTTGATGTTGTACTGGTTCGTGGCCGGATCGAGATCGGCACTCGAGGAGACAACACGGAA
Source organism: Xaviernesmea oryzae (assembly GCF_900109605.1). Classification (GTDB taxonomy): domain Bacteria; phylum Pseudomonadota; class Alphaproteobacteria; order Rhizobiales; family Rhizobiaceae; genus Xaviernesmea; species Xaviernesmea oryzae. Next base: position 97,404 of record NZ_FOAM01000002.1, on the reverse strand, counting down.
GTCCGCATAGCCGCGGTTGTAATAGAACTGACGCAGGGCTTCCTCGTCGGCCTGCAGCTTTTCGGGGCTGTAGACGTCCTTGCGGGTCAGGAAGGAGAAGATCCCCGACTCCTTGGTGAGGATGACAGAGCGCAGCCGGTTGTTGCTGTAGGCGCTGTTGCCCTCGAAGCTGATGTCCTTGATCTTGGTGCGCTCGCCTTCGTTGATCTGGAAGGCGAGATTGATGCGACCCTCGGCGATCGGTGCGGTCTTGACCTCAACGGTCACGTCGCTGCGGCCGGTCGCGGCATAGGCGTCCTTGATCGTCTGAACGTCAGCCTGGACAGTCGCCTCGTTATAAGGGCCGAGCGCCTTGGTCTTGACGATCGACTGAAGCTTGTCGTCCTTGATCTTGCTGTTGCCGTTGAAGACCACCTGATTGATCAGCTGGGCTTCCTTGACGGTGACGACAAGCGTCGAACCGGCGACATTGATGGTGACGTCGGAGAAATATCCGGTCTGGTAGAGCCGGCGAACCGATGCGTCGATGTCGGCGCCGGAAAACGGCTTGCCGGGGACGATACTGATATTGGCACGCACCGTTTCCGGGCTGACGCGCGTCCCGCCGCGAACCTCGATCCGCGAAACGGTCGCAGCCTGGGCGACAGAGGCGCTTGCAAGCATGGCCACGCCGGCACCCGTCGTCACCATCCCTGCAGACAGCGCGACTGCCGAAACCGCAGTCAAAAATCTCGAACCAGCTATCATGTCGTCTTCTTACCTTTTTCCGATGTCACGCGGCAAACTCGTGCCGACTCCGGTCATGCTGCCGTTTTACCGTCTTTTGCCATTGAAGCAAGGTCAGGCCTTCATTTCCGTTTACTTCGACAAAGCCCCGTGTCCTAATGGCCACGCTCAGCGTCCATTAGGGTAAACAAACTGTTATAAATCAAGCCTTTGTGCAAGGATTTGGCAAGGTTTACCCGCATTATCGGCCTGTTTGGCATAAGCGGCGGAGCTTGAGCGACACAGATCCATCCCCAGTCCCGAAACGAGACAGTGCCCCCCGCCGTCGAGACTCGGAAGCAAACCCTGTCCGCCTGTTAGCCGAGCAGCGAACTGATGTCGTTCCAAGTGGCAAAGACCATCAGCATCAGCACCATGGCAAAGCCGATACGGAAGGCGACGTCCTGGGCGCCCGCACCCAAAGGCCGGCCGCGGATTCCCTCGATGGCATAGAACATCAGATGCCCGCCATCGAGAACCGGAACCGGCATCAGGTTCAACAGGCCGATGGAGACGGACAACACGGCCGCCAGATGGAAGAGGGCGACCAGCCCCAACGTCGCCATCTGCCCCGAAGCCTGAGCCACGCGGATCGGCCCGCCGAGTTGGTCGGCCTTCATCCGCCCGGCAATGAGATTGCCGATATAGTCGAACGTGCCGGTCACGACGTTCCAGCTCTCACGCGCGCCCTCGCCAATAGCCTGCAGGGGGCCGAAGGTCTGGACGCGGAAATTGCCGCTCTGCTGGCTCGTCAGAATGCCGATGATGCCCAGCTCCATCTTGTTGCCGAACTGGTCCTCGATCACGCTGCGCTCGGGCACCATGGTCAGGTCCACATCCTTGCCGCCGCGATCGATTCTCACGGAAATCGGCATGTCCGGGCGAACGCCAACATAGCGGCGGACATCGTCGAAGGTGACGACGGGCGTCCCGTCGATTGCCACCAGCCGATCACCCGGCAGAACACCGGCGCGCTCGGCCGCGCTGCCCGGCTTGACTTCCGACACGGTGGGATCGGCAATATGCTTGCCGTAGGTGGCGAAGATGACGGCAAAAATCGCGATTGCCAGAATGAAGTTGGCGATCGGGCCAGCGGCAACCGTTGCCGCGCGCTTCCAGAGCCTGGCGCCGAGGAAGGTGTTGCCACGGTCTTCCGGTCTCATCTCCTCCAGCGCCGCATAATCCGGCGTGCTGGCCGCGTCGCCATCGCCGTAAAAACGCACATAGCCGCCAAGCGGGATGGCCGAGAGCTTCCAGCGCGTGCCGTGCCGGTCGTTGAAGCCGATCAATTCCGGTCCGAAGCCGATGGAGAAGGCCAGCACGCGAATGCCGGTCCAGCGGCCGACGAGATAGTGACCCATTTCGTGCACGAAGACGATCAGGGTCAGCACCACGAGGAACGGCAGGATGTAGCCGACGAGAAAATGCAGCGTGTCGCCGAGGAATGCCATGTCATCAAACTCCCAAGGGCAACACAGAGCCGCCCTTCACAGACCGAGCAGGATTGCACCAATCGAAGCCCGCTGTCCATCCAGAGCCGCAAGATCGCCCGAGAGTGCTGCCTGGACGAGCACGATGGCCAGAGCCAACGCGGCAGCGACGACCAGCGCATCCGCCCGGTCCATCACACCGCCATGACCGGGAATGATGCGGCCGGAATCCTTCACGCCCGAGCGGCGCTTGACCCAGGATTCGAAGAGATCGCCTGCCTGACCGGCGGCCGACAGCACCAGGGCGATGGCGAGAATGCGCAGCACACCCTGCCCGCCCGCCAGGATCTGAACGGCCGCACCCGCGGCCACGCCGGACACCGTGCCGCCGATTGCGCCGGACCAGGTCTTGCCGGGCGAAATCCGCGGAGCGAGTTTCGGCCCGCCAATTGCACGGCCGAAGAAGAACGCCATGATATCGGTGGACCAGACAACGGCGAAGAGAAAGACGGTGGCGAGCAGCCCCGCCTCCCCGCTGCCCCGGACCGCGGCGAGCGAGATCATCGACAGGCCGGAATACAGAATGCCCGCCGGCAGCCAGGGACTGGCATGGCGGGCACGATAGAGCAGGGCTGCGGCAATGACGCCAACGAAAACCACGGCCAGAGCTGCGAGAATCCCCAGCGCAAACATGAAGACCGCCGAAAGCGCGAGCGTCGCCCAGCCGAGCACCACGCCGCGCCGGCCACGCAGGACCAGGCGCGTCATCGTGCTCCATTCAGAAAAAATCAGCGCCCCGATCGCGACACTAAAGAGCGCGAAGACATGCCCGCCCACCCAGGTCACCACCAGCGCGAAGAGCGCGAGCACGATTCCCGAGACGATTCGAAGCTTGAGTTCGCGCGTCATCAGGAACCGACGGCCAGAGTGGGAGCGCTCGTCACACCACCGAAGCGCCTGTCGCGGCGGGCATAGACATCGAGCGCACGCAGGAAGACGTCGCGGTCGAAATCCGGCCAGAACTCCGGCACGAAGACGAGTTCGGCATAGGCGGCCTGCCAGAGCAGGAAGTTTGACAGCCGCTCCTCGCCGCTGGTGCGGATCACCAGGTCGGGATCGGGAATCCCGGCCGTGTCGAGACGGCTGGCCACGCGCTGGGCGGTGATATCCTCCGGCGCCAGGCGTCCGGCCGCGACGTCGACGGCAAGCGCCTGCACCGCGCGCGTGATCTCGTCGCGCGCGCCATAGTTGAAGGCGATGACCAGGGTGATTCCGGTGTTTCGCGTCGTGGTTTCCTCGGCCTCTTCCAGCAGGGGAAGAATATCGCCGCGCAGGTTCACGCGGTCGCCGATGATGCGGATGCGCACATTCTTGCGATGCAGCTCTGCCAGGTCGCGGCGGATGAAGACTTTCAGCAGGCCCATGAGGTCGTTGACCTCGGCTTCCGGCCGGCGCCAGTTCTCGGAGGAGAAAGCAAAAAGGGTCAGGTAGTCGATGCCCAGATCGCCGGCAATGCGCACGGCCTCGCGCACGGCTTCCACGCCCTTCTTATGGCCGAGCGTGCGCGGCAGGCCGCGCTTGTTGGCCCAACGCCCGTTCCCGTCCATGATGATGGCCACGTGCTGGGGAACGGTGTGAGATCTGGCTGTGGACATTGACCGCCCGTCATAGGAAAGAGTCGACACATGCAGCGTGCAAGACGCCCCTCGAAAACCCCGAGCCGGCAGATGGACCGACCTTCGGCTGCCGGATCAAAAGCGCCACAGCGGCGGCATCCCGATCTTCTTCGGTAGCAAAAGGTCTCGCCCGCTCCCCGCCCGGAGAATTTCAGGCGTCATTAGACCTGCATGATTTCCTTTTCCTTGTCCGCAAGCAAGCGGTCGACGTCAGAAATCATGTCGTCGGTGATTTTCTGCACTTTTTCAGACAGGCTGCGGCTTTCATCCTGGCCGACGACACCGTCTTTCTCGGCCTTCTTCAAGGCATCCATGCCGTCACGGCGAACATGGCGGATCGCGACCTTGCTCTTCTCGGCATAATCGTGCGCGACCTTGACGAGCGAGCGGCGACGCTCCTCGTTGAGCTCGGGCAGCGGAATGCGCAGGTTCTGCCCGTCGATGATCGGATTGAGGCCGAGATTGGACTCCCGGATCGCCCGGTCGACAGCGCCGACCATCTGCCGGTCCCAGATCGAGACGCCCAGCATGCGCGGCTCCGGCACGGTAATGTTGGCGACCTGGTTCAGCGGCACGCGGGAGCCATAGGCCTCTACCATGACGGGATCGAGAACATTGGCGGAGGCGCGGCCGGTGCGCAGCGAGGCGATGTCGTTCTTGAACGCCGCCAAAGCGCCGTCCATGCGCCGTTTGATATCGTTGAGGTCAATACCCTTGCTCATGGTGTCACACTCCCATTTTCGCCGGCGCTCTTCCCGGCCCGCTTACGCCTGTCCGCCGCCCGCGCGCCCAAGCGCAACCACATAGGACAGCTGGTCAAAAGATCATCGGCCTGGCCCGCCTCTTCGGTGAGAAGCCGGCCAAGCCCTGTTCTTCTCATGCTTCGGCCTGCCACGCGGCGCAAGCTCTGTCGGTGCAAAAAGCCAGTCCATGCGCGAGAATCGTGTGATCCCGCACCGATGGCCTGCCCTAATAGCCGGCGCGACCGGACGATGCGCCGGAGGAACCGCTAGAAGCCGAACCCGGCCTCGCAAGTCGATTTTAATTGTCGGAGACGATCGTGCAGAGGCCGCCGCCGGAGAGGATGTCGGTGAAGCCGCCCTTCTCGTGGATCGAGAAGACGATGATCGGGATATGATTTTCGCGGGCAAGCGCGACGGCGGCGACATCCATGACAGCAAGCCCCTTGGCCAGCACGTCGGAATGGGTCAGCTTATCGAAGCGGGTGGCGGTCGGATCCTTCTTCGGGTCGGCCGAATAGATGCCGTCGACCTGCGTGCCCTTGAAGATGGCCTCGGCACCCATTTCGGCGGCGCGCAGCGCGGCGGCCGAGTCGGTGGTGAAGAAGGGATTGCCCGTTCCGCCGGCGAAGATCACGACACGGCCGAGCGATAGATGATGCAGGGTCGCGCGCTGGGAGAAGCTCTCGCAGATTTCCGGCATGGCGATGGCCGAGAGCACGACCGTATCGACATCGAGTTTGCGTAGCGATGTGGCGAGCGCCAGAGCGTTGATCACGGTCGCCAGCATGCCCATGTGGTCGCCGGTAACCCGGTCTCCGCCCTTGGACGCAACGGCGACGCCGCGGAAAATGTTGCCACCGCCAACCACGACGCCGACTTCAACGCCCATGGCGCGCGCAGCCGCAATGTCGGAGGCAATGCGATCGGCAACGGCGACATCAATGCCGAAACCTTGATTTCCCATCAAGGCTTCGCCGGAAGCCTTGAGCAGGACGCGTTTGTACAGCGGCTGAGCGGGCATCGTCACTCCTGTCGGAAAAGCGCAAGAAGAGCGCGGAAAAAGCGGGGCTGCGGCAAAGCCGGCAGGCGAAAACGGGATGCTGCGGACCGGTATGCGGCCTCGGCGGCGTTCCCCGCGATACACGAAGGGCACCGCGTTGTCCACGCGATGCCCTAGGTTTTCCCGTCGATTTTGCTGCAGCGCACACAGAGCCTTCGCCGATGCAACGCGTGCTGGCAGAGGCTCTGTACCGTGCCGGCTCAGCCCTTGGCGGCGGCAGCCACTTCGGCGGCGAAGTCGGTCTCTTCCTTCTCGACGCCTTCGCCGAGAAGCAGACGGGCCATGCCGGTCACTTCGATCGGTGCGCCGACAGTCTTTTCGGCTTCCTTGATGGCGGCCTCGACCGTCAGGTCCGGGTTCATGACGAAAGCCTGCGACAGGAGCGCGACTTCCTCGAAGAACTTGCGCATGCGGCCTTCGACCATCTTTTCGATGATGTTCTCCGGCTTGCCGGAGGCGCGGGACTGTTCGATGAAGACATTGCGCTCGCGTTCAGCAACGGCGGCGTCGACTTCATTGGCGCGGATGGCGAGCGGGTTGGTCGCAGCGATGTGCATGGCGACCTGGCGGCCGATCGTGTTCAGCGCGTCCTTGTCGCCGGTCGACTTCAGCGCGACGAGAACGCCGAGCTTGCCGAGGCCATCAGCAACAGCATTGTGGACATAGGTCGAAACGACGCCGTCTTCGACCGACAGGGCGGCGGAGCGGCGCAGCGTCATGTTTTCGCCGATATGGGCGATCGCGTCCTTGATGGTGTCGGCGACGGTCTTGCCGGTGGCCGGATAGGTGGCGGCGGCAACGGCATCGACGGTGCCTTCGGTCTCGACGGCGACGGCAGCGATGCCGCGCACGAGATCCTGGAAGGCATCGTTCCGGGCGACGAAGTCGGTTTCGGAATTGATTTCGACCACGACAGCCTTGGTGCCGGTGCTGGCAATGCCAATCAGGCCTTCCGCAGCGGTGCGGCCGGACTTCTTGTCGGCCTTGGCAATGCCCTTGGCGCGCAGCCAGTCAATAGCCGCTTCCATGTCGCCGTTGGTTTCGGCCAGAGCCTTCTTGCAATCCATCATGCCTGCGCCAGACTTCTCGCGCAGTTCCTTCACCATTGCAGCTGTTACGCTCATCTTCCTGCCTCTTTGATTGGTTCCGTGTGGCGCGCAGCCCAAATGAAACGGCGCGGTGCCAGAGGTGTGAGGGGAATGCCCCTCGTTCATGACATCGTGATGAACCTCAACCCGATGCCACGCGGCAGGCAAGCCTGCCGATGAAATGAACAGGGCCGTTTTCCCATTTCAGCGGTTAAACGGCCCTGCCAGTCATTCGGTTGCGACAGACGCCGCTCTTATCGTCAAGAACGGGCTGACCTTTGCGACAGACACCGCCCTTGTCACCAAGGGCGGGCCGGCAATCAGGCTTCCGTGCTTTCTTCGAGCGCGGGCTCGAGCTGCAGTTCGGCGGCAGCGCCGAGATCGCGGCCGGAAGCGCCCTGCTGACGGGCGATACCGTCGAGGGCGGCGCGCGAGATCAGGTCGCAGTAGAGAGCGATGGCGCGCGACGCGTCGTCATTGCCGGGGATCGGGTAATCGATGCGGTCCGGATCGCAGTTCGAGTCGATGATGGCCACGACCGGGATGCCCAGGCGCTTGGCTTCGTCGATGGCGATCGATTCCTTGTTGGTGTCGATGATGAACATCAGGTCCGGAACGCCGCCCATGTCGCGGATACCGCCGAGCGCACGGTTGAGCTTTTCACGCTCGCGCTCGAGGTTCAGGCGTTCCTTCTTGGTGAAGCCCTGGGCGTCGGATGCCAGGATTTCGTCGAGCTTGCGCAGGCGCTGGATCGAGTTCGAGATCGTCTTCCAGTTGGTCATCATGCCGCCGAGCCAGCGGGCATTGACGTAATACTGGGCCGAACGCTTGGCGGCATCGGCGATGATGTCGGAAGCCTGGCGCTTGGTGCCGACGAACAGAACGCGGCCGCCACGGGCAACGGTGTCGCTGACGACCTGAAGGGCGCGCGACAGCATCGGAACGCTCTGGGCCAGGTCGATGATGTGAACGTTCGAACGCTCACCAAAGATGTAGGGCTTCATCTTCGGGTTCCAGCGATGGGTCTGGTGGCCGAAGTGAACACCAGCTTCCAGAAGCTGGCGCATGCTGAAATCAGGCAATGCCATGCCTTTTTCTCCTTTTCCGGTTGAACCTCCGCGAAGCTATCAGCCGGCTCTGCCCCGTTTTCGAGGCTTGGCACGGCACCGGCGGAACCGCCGGATGTCTCCCGGTCGATCCCAACTCCGCGTGTGGAATGGGGGGCGCCATACAGGATGGCCGGCGAACAAGCAAGGCCGAAGGTCCGAATTCGGCGCATAAGACGCCGAATAGGTCGCTTTCCCGCCTATTTCTGTTCCGTCTTGCAGTCGTCTTGCTTGAATAGGTCGAGCTTCGCCAGCTTTCCCGTCAGGACGAAATCGCCGTAATCGAGCGTCAAGTCGCGAGTCACGCCGTTTTCATAGAGCTTGAAGGTCATTCTGTAGGTCGGCGTGGTGTCGCCCACCGAATGATCCTCGAAATAGGCGATGGTGACAGGCCAATAGGGGCTTTTAGCCAGCGTACCGGCCTTGTCCGCATCGCGGTCCTGCCCATCGGCGCCGGCCTTCTGTTCCGCGCCGATGACGGTGGTCGTCAGCATGGATTTGTCGCCGGAGTCGGAGCCATCGAAGACCCGCGCCTCGAACAGCTTCTCCCCCTTGCGGGCCCGTTCGATCACATCGAGCATATGCTCGGTCGGAAACAGCGCGCGCGTCAGCTCGATCGCCCGCTTCTGCGGCGCGGCCAGATCGACCGCCAGTCCTTTGTCCGTTTCCTGCGCGGTGCCACGCACCTCCTTTTCGAGCTTGTCGTCGGTAAAAGAGCGCGTCAGGAAGCGAAAGCTGCCATGCGGGTCCTCGAAGGTCGTGGTCTGCTGGTCGGTGGTGCGCACCTCTTCGCCGCTGTCGACCTTGGTGACGAAGCGGAAACTGACCGTGTAGCCTGCGCATGCCGAGCCGTTGAATTCGTAGACCATCCGGCCATACATGTTGGAGATGCCGGATTGCTCGGTCGCATCCTGAAGCTGCAGATCATAAACCGCGCGATGAGGCACGAGCGCGGTGACGGCAAAAGCCGGCGCGGGCGCAGCCAGGAGCAGGACGGCAATGCCAGCGATGCCGAAGGGCGCCAGGCCCTGCCGGGGCGCCACCTGGCAGCGTCGATGGGGGCTCAGGAGATTTGCGAAGGTTTTCGGAAACATGCGCTTGCTCCTGTCGGTTTGCGCGGCGATGCGATAGAAGGCAGTCTGGCGGCGCGGCGCAGCTGCGTCGTCGGCAGTCACCATCCGCCAAGTCTGCCCGGCCACGCCTTTCAGGCTGAGCCCAAGGCTTCGCTCGAACCGCCTGCATGCCGCATTCGCCGGCAAAACACAATCGACCCGAATCCGGAGATATCATGTCCGCCGCCTCTGCTTCCGACCAGATCGACGCAAAAATCGCCGAACTCGGCATCACGCTTCCGGTTGCCGCCGCCCCGGCGGCCAATTACGTGCCCTATGTCCTCTCGGGCAACCAGCTGTTCATTTCCGGCCAGCTGCCGATGGAGGCCGGCAAGGTTGCGGTCACGGGCAAGCTCGGAGCCGGCGTCGATGTCAGCGCCGGCCAGCGCGCGGCAGAACTCTGCGCCATCAACATCCTCGCCCAGGCCAAGGCCGCGCTCGATGGCGACCTCTCGCGCATTCGCCGCGTGGTCAAGCTCAATGGGTTCATTGCCTCCACGCCTGATTTCGTCGAGCAGCATCTGGTCATGAACGGCGCCTCGAACCTGATCGCCACCGTTCTGGGCGATGCCGGACGCCATGCGCGTGCTGCCGTCGGCATGGCCGCCCTGCCCTTCGATGCCGCCGTCGAGATCGACGCGGTTCTTGAAGTCGCCTGAGACCTGCGGGCGCATATCATGACCGACATGAGCTGGCTGAAGACGACACCGATCGCCCATCGCGGCTATCACGACATGAACAAAGCCGTTTGGGAAAACACGCTCTCGGCCTTTAAGCGCGCAGTCGATAAAGGTTTTGCGATCGAATGCGACCTGCAATATGCGGCCGACAGCGTGCCCGTGGTCTTCCATGATGACGACACGCAGCGGCTCTGCGGCCTTGCCGGCGACGTGCGGGCCCGCACCGCCGGCGAGTTGAGTCTTTTGACGATCGGCGGCACGCGGGACAAGGTGCCGACGCTGCGGCAGACGCTGCAGCTGGTGGCAGGCCGGGTGCCGCTGGTGATCGAGCTGAAAGGCCGCAAGGGCGACGATGAGGGCTTTGCCGCCGCCGTTGCCGAGGTGCTGGAGGAGTATGCGGGGCCGGTGGCGCTGATGAGCTTCGATGCTTGGCTTTTGGCCGACCTCAAGGCGCTGGACGTGCCCTACCCGCTTGGGCTGACGGCAGACGGCGCACGCCCTGAGGATTTTGAGCGCCACGAAAAAGCCATGGCGCTAGGGCTCGATTTCACCTCCTATTTCTATGGTCATCTCCCGAACCCCTTCGTGGACGGGGTGAAGGCGCGCGACCTTCCGGTGATCACCTGGACGGTGCGAGACGAGGCCGCGCTGACGCACAGCTATGCGGAAGCCGACCAGATCACCTTCGAAGGCTTCGACCCCTCGGAAAGGCTTGAGCACAGCAAGTGAGCGGCGATATCAGCATCCGCATCGAGACCGCCTTTTCGGCGATCGGCAGGGATATATGGGCGCGGCTCGGCGGAGCGGCGCGCGGCCAGGCCGGGCATGTCTATAACCCGTTCATCTCGCACGCCTATCTCTCGGCGCTCGAAGAATCCGGTTCGGCCACGGCCAAGACCGGCTGGCTTGGCCAGCACCTGCTGATCGAGGATGACGAGGGCGGGCTGATCGGCGCGCTTCCCTGCTATCTCAAGAACCACAGCCAGGGCGAATATGTCTTCGACCATGGCTGGGCGGATGCCTTGGAGCGGGCGGGCGGGCAATATTACCCGAAGCTGCAGTGCTCCGTTCCTTTCACGCCCGCCACCGGGCCGCGGCTGCTCAGCGCGCTGCATGTCGATCCCACGGCCACGCGCATGGCGCTGACGGCGGGGCTTCAAGAGCTGACACGGCGGCTTGGCGCCTCTTCGGCCCATGTGACCTTCATGCCAGAGAGCGAGCTTCCAACCCTGGAGGCGGCCCGCTTTCTCCACCGCACCGACCAGCAATTCCACTTTACCAATGCCGGTTATGGCACGCATGACGATTTCCTGGAGACGCTGGCGTCGCGCAAGCGCAAGGCGCTGAAGAAGGAGCGGCGCGCAGCGCTCGAAAACGGGATTTCCATCGACTGGCTGACCGGCTCGGATCTGACCGAAGCGGTCTGGGACCAGTTCTTTGCCTTCTACATGGATACCGGCAGCCGCAAATGGGGCCGGCCCTATCTGACACGCACCTTCTTCTCGCTGATCGGCGAGCGCATGCCGGAAGATATCCTTCTGGTGATGGCCAAGCGCGAGGGCCGCTACATCGCCGGCGCCATCAATTTCATCGGCGAGGATGCGCTCTATGGCCGGCATTGGGGCTGTATCGAGGATCATCCCTTTCTGCATTTCGAAGTTTGCTATCACCAGGCCATCGAGTTCGCGATCGAGAAGAAGCTCGCCCGCGTCGAGGCCGGCGCGCAAGGCGAACACAAGCTGGCGCGCGGCTATCTGCCGGTGACGACGCATTCGATGCATCATATCGCCCATCCGGGCTTAAGGCGCGCCGTTGAGGCCTATCTTGAACGTGAGCGCCTCGATGTCGAAGCCATGGGCGCCATGCTTTCGGAGCACGGCCCGTTTCGAAAGGGCGAGCGGCAGCTGCGCGAGGGCGAGGAGATCGAATAGCGTGAGGCGCCGGCGAAGCGCTTGGCGCGGCCCTTGCGGTTCGCTTTGATCTCTTTCATGAGAGATCGCCCAAGCCGTTGATCCGCCGATGGCACCGAGCCAAGCCATTCGCGAACAGGAGGACCCCGATGAGCGCCACCTACGACACCGACAATATCTTCGCCAAGATCCTGCGTGGCGAGATCCCGTGCCACCGTGTCTATGAGGACGATGCCACCATCGCCTTCATGGATGTGATGCCCCAGGCGGATGGCCATGTGCTGGTCGTGCCCAAGACGCCGTCACGCAACCTGCTCGACGCCGACCCGGCCACGCTCACCGGCCTGATCCAGGTGGTGCAGAAGGTGGCGAAGGCCGCTCAGCAAGCCTTCGAGGCGGACGGCATCTCCATCATGCAGTTCAACGAAGCGGCCGGCGGACAATCCGTGTTCCACCTGCATGTCCACGTCATCCCCCGCCACGAAGGCCAGCCGCTCAAGCCGCATACCGGTACGATGGCCGACCATGCCGTTCTGGCCGCTCAGGCGGACAAGCTGCGCGCGCTGCTTGGCGAATAGCAAAATAGGCCCGTCACCGGACGCAGCTCATCGCCTTCGCAGTTGCAATTCAGCGAAAAGCCAGCCGGATCAGATAGAGGCAGGCGCCGAGGATCAGGGCCGGAAGGACGAGCACGCGCACGAGATAAGAGACGGCGATGGCGATCGAGGCGTTGAAGAGATCGCCTGAAATCGCCACGCCGTCGGCCACCACCTTGGCCTGAGAAATCAGCCCCTCCGAGAGGCGGTCGACGACGCCCGACGCGGCGGTGACCGTATCCGACAGCGCCGCGCCCGAAGCGCCGATCGCCGTGCCGATGCGCCCGAGCAAGCCCTGGTCTTCAGCCGGCACCTGGGGCGTCGGCTGCGGCGCGGGCGCCAGTGTCTCCGTCACCGCCTTGTCGTCATAATCCGTCTGAAGCCGCTCGAAAACGGCTGTGGCCTGCTGCCAAGCGGAATCGGTCATGGCCTGCCCGGCCGTGAAGGCGACCGTATAAGCGAGCGGCAGCGCGAGCGCGCCTAAAAGGCCGAGCACGAGGAAGCCCCGCATGAGCCTGTCTGCAATCGGTGGCAGGGGGCTGCGAGCGGCGCTGAGAAGCGCGCGCACGCCTGCAACGAGACCGAGGCCGCAGGCGGCAACCTTGGCGACGGGCAGAACGATCGTCGACAGGATGCCGGACAGGATCGCCAGCCAGAAGAGCAGGTCGGCCATCCTGTCGATCGTGTTTGTCACCGGCTGCAGCAATTGCCCGGGACTGGCCGTGACCGAGGCGACACCGACACCGCCGGTGACATCGGCATCCTTGGCCACGCTCATGACCGAATTCATGACCCTCAACGTGCCGTACAGCGCCGTGCTGCCGATGGTGACGTCCTTGTTGTAGGAGGCCGCGAGATCCGCCAGCGGATTGACATAGACCAGCACCGCGGCCAATGCCGCTAGAAGTGTCCAACCCAGAGCATGCCGCCTGTCCTGCATCGCGCATCTCCCATCCGCAAATCGCCGTAACGGCAATGTCTCCCATATAGGGCGGCGCGCCCGGCGAACATGCGCCGTTGTCTTGATGATGGCTCGACTGCAGCGAGGGAGATCGAAATTCCGATCAGAAACCGATCCACCAGAGCGCGGCTGCGAGCGTCGCGATCGCTGCGCCAATGCCGATGGCTGGAATGCGCCGCCCAAGAAAAAAGGCGACCGCACCGACGGTGACGGCAAGCAGGCGTACCCAAAGTGGCGAAGCGGCGAGTTCGCCCGTCGGAAAAACGATCAGCTTCGACACGACGGCGGCGACGAGGGCGGTGGCCACAGCCCGCACCCAGTTGAGCGTTTCCGACGACTCATCCAGACGATTGCCAGCCAGCACACCCAGCCAGCGCCAGATGTCGGTGGCGAGAAAGCCCGCGATCAGAATGAAGACATAGCCTTCCAGGCCCGGTGTCCAGCTCATGCCGCACGCTCCTCCCGCTTGCGCCAGGCGCGCTCGATCGCCCAGGCGAGCGTGCCGCCACCGATGCCGGAGATCAGAATGTCGATATCGGGAAAGGCGATTGCGGCAAAGGGACCGATCGCGAGGCCAACCACGAGGGCCACGAGGATGACCCGCTGCCGCGCCGAACTCCAGATCGAAGCGAGGAAGTAGACCGGCGTCATGAAGAACAGGCAGCCGGCGACCAGCGGCGGAAAGGTGGCCACGAAGGGATAGACGAGCGCCACCAGCGTCATGCTGGAGAGCGTCAGCGTCAGACCGAGGGCCGTGACATAGGCGAAACGATGGGCGCGCGGCACGGCCTGCACCCGCTGCATGGCCATGACCCAGGCCGTGATGGCGATGAGATGCGAGACGAGGAGCAGCGCCCAGGTCGGCGTCTCGCGCGTGCGGATCTCCGGAACCAGTGCGGCGATCATCGGCATCAGACGGATGGAGGAGAGCGTGACCGCCAGGAAGGCGGCGATCAGCGGCGCGCCACTGACGATCGAGCCCACAAGAATGACCTTGGCCGGGAGCGCCCAGATCACGGCCGTCATGAACACGGCCTGGGCCATGGGGATGCCGGACTGTGCCGCAAATGCCGCGAACCCGGAGAAGGAGACGAGCAGGATCATGCCCGGCAGGCTGAACAGGCCGAGCATGCCGCGGCCGATCCAGTAACCCGTCGACCGATCCCCCGGACCTTCCGCCCCATCCGTGGCTGCGGAAGAGACGCCCTGCCGCTCCAGAGCATCGGCGCGAAAACCCGAATTGGCCCGATGGTCTAGTTTCTTGTTTCGCATCGGATTCTCCCGAAAACCGCTTCCAACTTTTCGGTCCGATGCTCTGTCTGGTCCATCTGCGCTGCCTTCCCGCCGACGTCGCCCGAGCCAGGCGCGGCGGCCGATCCCTGTCCATCTGCCTTTCAGGCAGTACCCCAGGATGGGACAGGAAGAAACCACCGACACACAAGGCTGCCATGAGGAAGCTGCACGACATCATGCGTGTACGGCGTCTGCAAACGAAAATGCCGGGCGATCGCTCGCCCGGCATCGTTGCTCTGCAATTCACTGCCGCCTATTTGCGTGGCACTTTCGGCACGGTGCGGCCCTTGCGGGCAGGCCCGGCTTCCGGTGCCTCCGGTGCTTCAGGCGCCTTGGCCTTGCGGCCGGATGCCTTGGGCTCCGCGCCAACGGTCTCGACCTCAACGGCCGGTTCCGGCTTGGCGCCCTTGCGTGCCGGGCGCACCACCTCGGCCTTCGGCTTGATCCGCGCGGTTTCCGGCACCGATTCAAGCAGGATACCCTTGGAGCCGTCCGGCTTGTCGCCGATCGTCACCTTGACCACACCGCCCTTCTTCAGCTTGCCGAAGAGGATTTCCTCGGCCAGCGGCTTCTTGATGCTTTCCTGGATGACGCGCGACAGCGGCCGGGCGCCCATCTTTTCGTCGTAGCCCTTTTCCGCCAGCCAGGCGACCGCATCCGGCGCCAGGTCGAAAGTGACATTGCGTTCGGCCAGCTGGGTTTCCAGCTGCATGACGAACTTCTGCACCACCTGGTGGATGACAGGCGTCGGCAGCGGGCCGAAGGGAATGACCGCATCCAGACGGTTGCGGAATTCCGGCGTGAACAGACGGTTCAGCGCCTCGACATCCTCGCCCGTGCGCTTGGACGAGCCGAAGCCGATGGCGGCCTTGGCCATATCCGACGCGCCCGCATTGGTCGTCATGATCAGAATGACGTTGCGGAAGTCGATCTTCTTGCCGTTATGGTCCGTCAGCTGACCATGGTCCATGACCTGCAGCAGGATGTTGAACAGGTCCGGATGGGCCTTTTCGATCTCATCGAGCAGCAGCACGCTGTGCGGATGCTGATCGATGCCATCGGTCAGGAGACCGCCCTGGTCGAAGCCGACATAGCCGGGAGGTGCCCCGAGCAGACGCGAAACCGTGTGGCGCTCCATATATTCCGACATGTCGAAGCGCAGCAATTCCACACCGAGCGACGATGCCAGCTGCTTGGCCACTTCGGTCTTGCCGACGCCGGTCGGGCCGGAGAAGACATAGCAGCCGATCGGCTTGTTCGGTTCGCGCAGGCCAGCGCGGGCCAGCTTGATCGCCGAAGCCAGCGCTTCGATCGCCAGATCCTGACCATAAACGACCGAGCGCAGTTCCTTCTCCAGATTGGCGAGAACGGTCTCGTCATCCTTGGAAACGGTCTTGGGCGGAATCCGCGCCATGGTGGCGATGGTGGCTTCGATCTCGCGCTCGGTGATCAGCTTGCGCCGCTTGGCAAGCGGCAGCAGCATCTGCGCCGCACCCGTCTCGTCGATCACGTCGATCGCCTTGTCCGGCAGCTTGCGGTCGGAGATGTAGCGTGCCGAAAGCTCGACGGCCGACTTGATCGCCTCGTTCGAGTATTTCAGCTTGTGATAGTCCTCGAAATACGGCTTCAGGCCCTTCATGATCTCGATCGCATCGTCGATCGACGGCTCGATGACGTCGATCTTCTGGAAACGACGGACAAGCGCCCGATCCTTTTCGAAGAACTGGCGATATTCCTTGTAGGTGGTCGAACCGATGCAGCGGATCGCACCAGAGGAAAGAGCCGGCTTCAGCAGGTTGGAGGCGTCCATCGCCCCGCCCGAGGTTGCGCCAGCGCCGATCACGGTATGGATCTCGTCGATGAAGAGAACGGCGCCGGGATATTCCTCCAGCTCTTTGACGACCTGCTTCAAACGCTCTTCGAAATCACCACGATAGCGCGTGCCGGCGAGCAACGTGCCCATGTCGAGCGAGAAGATCGTCGCATCGGCCAGCGCTTCCGGCACCTTGCCCTCGACGATGCGCTTGGCGAGACCCTCGGCAATCGCGGTCTTGCCCACGCCGGGATCGCCGACATAGAGCGGATTGTTCTTGGACCGGCGGCACAGGACCTGGATCGTGCGGCTGACCTCGGAATGACGACCGATCAGCGGATCGATCTTGCCGACCTTGGCCTTTTCATTGAGATTAACGCAATAGGCGGAAAGCGCGTCCTGTGGCTTCTTCTGCGCCCCTTCCTCGTCGGTGCGCGCGGCCTTCGGCTCTGCCTCGTTCTCGTCCAGCCCGCGCGGCGTGCGCGATTCGGAGGTGCCGGGGCGCTTGCCGATGCCATGGGAGATGAAGTTGACGGCGTCGTAGCGCGTCATCTCCTGCTCCTGCAGGAAATAGGCGGCATGGCTCTCGCGCTCTGCAAAGATCGCGACGAGAACATTGGCGCCGGTCACCTCTTCCCTGCCCGAGGACTGGACATGGATGACGGCGCGCTGGATCACGCGCTGGAAGGACGCTGTCGGCTTGGAATCCTCGTCATAGCCGGTCACGAGATTGCTCAGGTCGTTGTCGACATAGTCGGACACGGTCTTGCGCAGGCTTTCGAGATTGACGTTGCAGGCTCCCATGACGGCAGCCGCATCCGCATCGTCGATCAGCGCCAAGAGGAGATGTTCGAGGGTCGCATATTCGTGATGGCGCTTGTTGGCGAGCGTCAGCGCCTGGTGGAGTGCCTTTTCAAGGCTTGGCGAAAATGTTGGCACGTGCGTTCCTCATTTCTTTTCCATGACGCATTGAAGCGGATGCTGATGCTGACGCGCAAAATCCATCACCTGCATCACCTTGGTCTCCGCGACCTCGTAGGTGAAGACGCCACATTCCCCCACGCCATGATGGTGAACATGCAGCATGATCTTGGTCGCCTCTTCGAGATCCTTCTGGAAAAACCGTTCAAGAATATGGATCACGAACTCCATCGGCGTGTAATCGTCATTCAGAAGCAGGACACGATACAGACTCGGCTTCTTGGTTTGCGGCTTGGTCCGGGTGATGACCGAAGTGCCTCGGCCGCGTTCACCGCCACCTTCCTTGTCACTCTGCATCCGGATCGGCAGTGCGATCATTCTTGTTCATTCCCTAATCGGATCGCCGAGCCTCCGGCTGCAATGCGACCATTCGATGACATCTTATCTAGTGGTTCGTTTCCTGATTTTAAGCCCGTTCTGCCGCTCTGCAACGATATTCGCAGGCCCTTGTAAAGAATGGGGGGATCGGCGGGTAGAAGCGCTAAAAACCTGAAGAGCATCGCCCAGCCAGCCGGAAAACCTTGTGGCATGGACCATCGTCATCGTCCCTCATGTGGCCTCGCGCGGCCCGCCCTTCAAGCGCAGGACCAAGCCTTGAGGACTCGTATCGGCGGCGGAGCACGACCGGTCCGCGACGCCGCGCTTGAAACCATGCCGCAAATGCAAAAAACCGGCCGTGGACACCACGACCGGTTTTCTGACTTATGCATCGGGCGGCCGCGTTGATCCGCGACCATCACGGCCTCAGGCCGCAGCGACCGTCGTCGCCTGGGCAGCAGCCGCCTTCATGTTGGCGGCAGCCTTGGCAACCGGCGCCTCGTAGGGCCTGTAGGTGTCGCGGGCCAGATCGGCATACATCTCGCCAAGCTTGCTGGCTTCGGCAATGTAACCCTCATAGGCCGACTTCACATAGTGAGTCTGCAACTCGACGACCGTTTCCAGGCTGCGAACGCCCTGGAGGCGTTCGATATGCGCGACGCCCTCTTCGAACGAGCGCTTGGAATAATCGGCCGCTTCCATGGCAATGGCCTGGAAGCCCTTGGCCATCGAGGCATAGGACCGCATCACGGCCTCCATGGTTTCCTTGCTGCGCTTATTCGCTTCATCGAATGCAAACATGGGGATATCTCCTCTCTCACCAAATATGCTGGATCGAGAATATGTGCACTGCACAATAAAGTCAATGTGCGCCGCAATGCACCTGCCCTGTTTGCGCCCCAAAACCCGCAGATTTTAGGAGATATAGCATCAAAACCACGTGAGCCGTCGGGCTGGCCGCCTTAGAGATCGATCGACAGGATGGCCATCGAGAAGTTGTAGGAGAGCTCGCCATCTTCCTCATCGCGGAAAATCACGCCGAGGAACTCGTCGGCGAGATAGACTTCTGCAGACTCGTCCTTGCGCGGCCGCGCCTTGATGACGATCTCCTGGTTCAGGTTGCGCTTGAAATAGGCTTCGAGCTTCTTGATTTCTTCAGGTTTCAAGATGATGTCTCCGGATTATCTTCTCACAGCATCTGCTCTCGACCGAGACGCACAGACGATGCTGTCACGTTTTGAAATTTTCCGCATATTTCTCCCTGAGCCCATTCGGCCCAAGGAATTACGCACTCGGCCCTCATGCCGGAAAACGGCGCCGCACGGACACACGTTCAACACGGCACCGACAAAGGCGAAACAGGGAGGCGACAGCGCGCGACGCGCGACAGGGGGCTTCTCTCATGAAGGCGCGCCCCCTGTAAAGCCGTGAGACTGAAACCACTGCGAAAACTCAGGCATGCCGCACGAATATCAGGCTAGGCACTCCGACACACTCAAACGCCATCGCAAAGACTGGACCGATCGTTCAGATCAGCCGTCGCTATCGCTTTGGAGCGGGCCGGCTGCAGATGCCGGTGAGATCTCGACTCACATCTCGAAGGAAGAGAGTACCTGATCCATGGACCGCGAAGGTTCCCGACATCCGGCCTCCCCGACCACGCGCGCGGGAACGCCGGCAACGGTGGAATTGGGCGGAACGGGCTTTAGCACAACGGAACCTGCGGCGACGCGCGAGCAATGGCCGATCTCGATGTTGCCGAGGATCTTGGCACCGGCACCGATCAGCACGCCATTGCCGATCTTGGGATGCCGGTCGCTGCCTTCCTTGCCGGTGCCGCCGAGCGTTACCCCATGCAGGATCGAGACATTGTCGCCGATAACGGCGGTTTCCCCCACGACCAGACCGGTGGCGTGGTCCAGGAAGATGCCTTTGCCGATGCGTGCAGCCGGGTTGATGTCAGTCTGGAAAACGGAAGACGACCGGCTCTGCAGATAGAGCGCCAGGTCCCGCCGCCCATGCGCCATCAGCCAATGAGCGAGACGATGGGTCTGGATCGCATGGAAGCCTTTGAAATAGAGCAGCACTTCGAGAAAGCGGTTGCAGGCCGGATCGCGATCATAAACGGCCTGGATATCGACGCGGAGGATCGCGCCCCAGTCCGGCAGGCTTTCCGCCATTTCGCCGAAGGCCTGGCGAAGGAGGCTGGCCGGCAGGTCACCATGATCGAGCCGCTCGCAGATCCGATGGATCACGGCCTTTTCGAGAGAGGTCTGGTTCAGAACGGTCGCATAGAGAAACGCGCTGAGCACGGGCTCCCGCTCGGCGGCCAGGGCGGCCTCCTCGCGCAGGCTATCCCAGATCGGATCCATCGGCTTGATCGTTTCGCTCGCGCGGATATCGGTTCTGGCGATCATCGCCGCTCTCCTTGCTTCCGGTGTCGGCCGTCTGACGTCCGGCCTTCCAGCCTGCGCCCCTAGAGCGCAGATATAAGACATATCGCGGCCGGCGTGAATGGCCGGCCGTGTCACAAATCCGGACAGCACCGGTGGCGACAGTCCCGCTTATCCGGCATAGCGTGCGAGAAAAGCAAGGGCTGCGGCTTTGAACACGCGATCGCCCACAGCCAGCATATGATCGCGGTTGGGAATGTCGAGCGCGGTGGCGTTCGGCATCAAGTCTGCCAGAGCCTGCGGCGAGCCGCCGATGTCGTCGCGCGTGCCGACCGCCACCAGCGTCGGCGCGGCGATACGGCCCATGTCGCCAGCCGTCAGCAAATCGCGCGATGTGGCGATGCAGGCAGCCAGCGCCTGCCGGTCGCTCTTCGTCTGCTCGGCAAATTGGCGAAACATGCGTCCGCGTTCATGGGTGACGTCATCGAGCGATGGCGCAAGCAGCGCACCGGCGATCGGATCCCAATCCCCAACGCCTTCGACCATGCCGATGCCGAGCCCGCCGAGCACCAGCGCGCGCACCCGCTCCGGCGCCGCCAGCGCCAGAAAGGCGGAAATCCGCGCACCCATGGAGTAACCCATGACCGCCGCCGACGCCACACCGAGATGATCGAGCAGGGCCAGCGCGTCGCCAGCCATGGCCGGGGGGTGATAGAGCGCGGCATCATGCGGCTTGGCGCTGCGGCCATGGCCGCGATTGTCGAGCGCGATCACCCGGTAACCGGCATCGCCGAGTGTCTTCAGCCAGCCGGGATAGACCCAGTTGACCAGCGCGCTCGAGGCGAAGCCATGGATCAGCAGGATGGGCTTGCCGTCCGGATCGCCCTTGTCGAAAAAGGCGATGTCGAGCCCCTCATGCTGGAAGGTTTGAAAAGACGGCGCGTTGAGATCCATGAAAGCGGCTATCCTTTGGAAATGTCCATGCTCTGCCGGCACAAGGAATGTCCGGCGCTGCCGGCGCTCTCTTATATGCCCGCGTGCCGCGAGGCGACAGCAAACCATGCGGCGGCCGCCAGAATTCGATAGCCGCCGGCCGGCGTCAAGCCGATGCGAGGCCAAGGGACGGCAAGCAGACCCTGAAAATCCGGTGGCGCGTCGTCTTGGCGTCTACACATTTGCCGCAAAGCTTTCTAAGGTGCCGGCCGAGCGAACACGACAACGACAACACCGGAGCGTAAAGCCATGGCCAGTCACGGCATTCCCCATTTCCAGAACGACGGCGGCCATGCCGTGATCGAAATCGGCGTCAAGGAATTCATGTGCACGGGCGCTTCCGTGCCCTTCGACCATCCGCATATCTTCATCGACATGGGCGACGACAATGAGAAGGTCTGTTCCTATTGCTCGACGCTGTATCGCTATAATCCGACGCTGAAAGCCGAGCAGACCGTGCCGGCAGGCTGCCTGTTTTCGGTCAAGGCGGCCTGAGACGTGCGGCACGCGTCCAGGGGCGCGGCCCGGCCGTCGTCCCCGGCGCGGCCGACCTTCGCCGCCCTGAAACGGCCGCCTCTGCCGCTCGGCTTTGTGCGTGAGCCTGCCGATGCAGCGTGATCTGCCCATTGCCATCGTCGGGGCCGGCATAGCCGGCCTAACGGCTGCACTTTCCCTTGCCCGTCATGGGATCAGCGTCGATATCGTTGAACAGGCGCAGAGTCTGAAAGAGGTCGGTGCGGGCCTGCAACTGTCCCCGAATGCCACGGCCGTGCTCGACAGGCTCGGGCTGACGGATACACTCTCGAGCCATTGGCGGGAGCCGGACGCGATCCGCCTGGCCGATGGGTCCAGCCTTCGGTTGGTGGCCGAGGTGCCGGCGGGCGCTTATGCCCGGGCGCGGTGGGGCCATCCCTATGCCGCGATCCACCGTGCCGATCTGCAGCAGACTCTGGCAGAGGCCGTGGCCGCCAATCCGCTCTGCCGCATGCATCTCGGCCATCGGCTCGACGGTATCGACGCCGGCAGGATCGAGACGATCACCGGCCGTCGCCCAGCAGTGCTCATTGGCGCGGATGGAGCACGCTCCAGCCTGCGCGCCAACCTGCCCGGCGCCGGCGCACGGCGTTTTTCCGGCCATGTCGCCTGGCGCATGACCCTGCCCTTTGCCGAAGCACCCGACATTCTGGACGCGCGCGCTGTGACCGCCTTCATGGCCAACCGGGCCCATGCGGTCGCCTACCCCCTGCGCGATGCTTTCAATCTGGTGGTGATCGGCCCCGGCAGCAGCGAGCTTGCTGCCGGCATGGCGGGACCTGTGCCCACAGCTTTGCTGTCGCCCTGGCACCGGGAGCTCCGAGCCGCGCTGACGAAGGCGGCGCCGGCGATCGCCTGGCCGCTCTATGAGGTGGCCGACGGCGCCTGGGACGACGGGTCACAGCGTCTTCTGATCGGCGACGCCGCCCATGCGATGACGCCTTTTGCCGCTCAGGGCGCGGCCATGGCGATCGAGGACGGCTTCGAGCTGGCCGGTTTTCTGGCCGAGGCGCGCAGCCCCGCCGATGCCTTCACCGCCTATCGCCGCCACCGCGCCGGGCGGATCGACAAGGTGCGCGCACGCGCCGCCTTCAACCGCTTTGCCTATCACGCGGCCGGGCCCTTTCGCCTCGGCCGCAACCTCGTCCTGGCCTTGCGCAGCCGCGAGAGTCTGGCCGCCGATTTCGATTGGCTCTACGGCTACCAAGCGCGCGGCTAGGGCATCGAGACCGCCCGTTTGGTCGGTCCGATGCTCCAAAGCCTTTGCTCGCCTTTCGTCTCAGGCCATGGCAACGGCGATCTCGGCTGCAAGGCGCGCATTGTTTTCCACCAGCGCGATATTGGTTTGAAGGCTGCGCCCGTCGGTGATCTCAAAGATGCTCTGCAGCAGATAGGGCGTCACCGCTTTGCCGAGAATGCCGTCACGCTTGGCATTGTCGAGCGCGCGGGCGATGTAGATTTCCATCTCTTCGCGCGGGATCTCCGCCTCTTCCGGCACGGGATTGGCGATCAGCATGCCACCATCGATGCCGAGCTGATCGCGCACCTTCTGGAAATTGGCGATCGCCGCCGGGCTGTTGAGGCTCAAGGGCGAATTGAGCCCCGAATCGCGCGACCAGAAAGCCGGGAACACCTCGCTCTCGAAGGTGACGACAGGCACGCCGCGCGTTTCCAGAACTTCCAGGGTCTTGGGAATATCGAGAATCGCCTTGGCACCTGCGCAGACGACGATGACGGGCGAAAGGGCCAGCTCTTCCAGATCAGCGGAAATGTCGAAGCTCGTTTCCGCGCCACGGTGGACGCCGCCAATGCCGCCCGTCGCAAATACACGAATGCCGGCGCGGGCAGCCGCAATCATCGTCGCTGCGACGGTCGTGGCGCCGGTGCGCCGCTCGGCAATCGCGAAAGCGAGATCGGCGCGCGATACCTTCAACGCACCCTTGGTTTGGGCGAGCGCTTCGAGCTCGGTATCCTCAAGACCGATATGCAGCGTTCCGTCGATCACCGCGATGGTCGCGGGCACAGCGCCTGCCTCGCGGATGATCGTCTCGACGCTGCGCGCCATGGAGAGATTGCCCGGATAAGGCATGCCATGGGTGATGATGGTCGATTCGAGCGCGACGATCGGGGCGTCGCGCGCCTGGGCGTCGGCGACGGCGGCCGAAAGACGCATGGGCAGCTGCGGAGAAGCGGGGCGGGTCATTGCTGGATCCTTTTCTGGTTTTCACGGCCGGGCAAAGAGCGCCAGCCTTGGCACGTGGTCGGCAGTCAGCGCGCAGGGCATGCGCGAGCGTGGCTCGATTATTCTTATGCGCGGCAATCATCCATGGTGGATGGCTGCGCGGCAAAGCGGATACGCGCCTCTTAGCAGGGGCCGTCCATAAGGTCGAACGTCACCGATAGCGAACCGACAGGAGATTATATCGCCAGCGCCAGAGCCTGAGGCACCGCCTCGAGCGCCTCGCCCAGCAAGGCAGGGCTCATGCGCTGCGACACCGCAAGAGGCGAGGCCAGCGTGATCAGCGAGGCCGCGACGCCATGGCGCAGGCTTTCGCCCAAGCTGAAGCCCGAGAGGCGCGCAGCGAGGAACCCTGCCGCCAAAGCATCGCCCGCGCCGGTCACGTCGGCATGGCCATCGATCTCAGGCGGCTGCAGAAGAACGGCCTCGTTGCCGGAAAAGGCGAGCACCGGCCCGCCCCCCGCCGTCACCACACCGCCGCCAAGCCCGAGGCGGGACAGCCTCTTTGGCCAATCCTGCGGCTTGGCTGTGGCGGGGTCCTCGGCATCCACGCCTGTCGACGCGGCGACCAGGGCAGCCGCTTCCGCCCGGTTCATGAACAGGCAATCGAGTTGACCGAGCGATGGCAGGAAGCGCACGACCTTGGCCGGCGAGATGGCAATGCCAGCCCGCAGACGGCCCCTCGCCTCGTCCAAACCCACAATGGCAGCCAGCGTTTCCGCCGGCAGATTGGCATCGGTCAGCAGCGCGTCAGCGCCGGCAATTTTCTCGCGCAAAGCCCGTTGCTGTACCCGGCGCGGCCCGAACAATCTGTAGAGATCCATATCGGCGATGGCGATCACCAGATTGCCGTCGTCCTCCAGAATCGCGGTATAGCTCGGCGTCTGCCGGTCGAGAAAGACGAAAGCCTTGTCCTCGACGCCTGCCTCCACCGCGGCCTGGGAAACGAGATCGCCCGCCGCATCCCCGCCGCGCGGGCTGACCATCGTCACCGCGCAGCCAAGGCGCGCGAGATTGCGCGCCGCGTTGAAGCCCCCGCCGCCCGCCTCCTCGAACAGGCTTCCGGGATTGCTGGCGCCCATGACCGCGCGTCCGGCAATCCGGCCGCGACGGTCGAGATGGGCGCCGCCCAAGGTGATGACGATGCGCTCGGCCAGCCGGCTCATGACGAAAAAATCCTCGCAAGAGACAAACGATTCGTCCCCGTTTCCGCAGGTTCAGTGTTAAAGCGCCAGCCGTTTGTCCCCAGCGTGAATGGAAAGAGAACGCAGCGACAATTCGATTTCTCCGTCAAAGGCTTGCGCAGCCCTTGCGAAACGAGAACAAAAAGAGTACATATTCGTGCACGGCGGCGCGATTGCCTCGACAGTTCCGATAACCTAAAGGTGGACGAAATGGCACAGAATTCTTTGCGGCTGGTAGAGGATAAATCGGTGGATAAAAGCAAGGCACTCGAGGCGGCACTCTCCCAGATCGAACGCTCGTTCGGCAAGGGATCGATCATGAAGCTCGGCGGCAAGGACAGCGTCGTCGAAATCGAGACCGTGCCGACCGGTTCCCTCGGGCTGGACATAGCACTGGGCATTGGCGGCCTGCCCAAGGGCCGCATCATCGAGATCTATGGGCCTGAAAGCTCGGGCAAGACGACGCTGGCGCTGCAGACCATTGCCGAATCGCAGAAGAAGGGCGGCGTCTGCGCTTTCGTCGACGCCGAACATGCGCTGGATCCGATCTATGCCCGCAAGCTTGGCGTCGATCTGGAAAATCTGCTGATTTCCCAGCCCGATACCGGCGAGCAGGCGCTCGAAATCACCGACACGCTGGTTCGCTCCGGCGCGATCGACGTGCTGGTGGTCGACTCGGTCGCCGCCCTGACGCCACGCGCCGAAATCGAGGGCGAGATGGGCGACAGCCTGCCGGGCCTTCAGGCCCGCCTGATGAGCCAGGCGCTGCGCAAGCTGACGGCCTCGATCTCCAAGTCGAACTGCATGGTGATCTTCATCAACCAGATCCGCATGAAGATCGGCGTGATGTTCGGTTCGCCGGAAACCACGACGGGTGGCAATGCGCTGAAGTTCTATGCCTCGGTTCGTCTGGATATCCGCCGCATCGGCTCGGTGAAGGAGCGTGACGAGGTGGTCGGCAACCAGACTCGCGTCAAGGTCGTCAAGAACAAGATGGCCCCGCCCTTCAAGCAGGTTGAATTCGACATCATGTATGGCGAAGGCGTGTCGAAGACTGGTGAACTGGTCGATCTGGGCGTTAAGGCCGGCATTGTCGAGAAGTCGGGCGCCTGGTTCTCCTACAACAGCCAGCGGCTTGGCCAGGGTCGGGAAAATGCCAAGCAGTTCCTGCGCGACAATCCACACGCTGCGCAGGAAATCGAAATGGCGCTGCGCCAGAACGCCGGCCTCATTGCCGAGAAGTTCCTCGAAAATGGTGGTCCGGAAGCCGGCGACAGCGATGACGACGATGCAGCGCTCGCCTGATCGAACGCGCAGTCGATAACCCAGCGAGGGGCGGCACGATGATTTCGTGCCGCCCTTTTCTTTGCCCGTGACGCCGGCCCGTGAGCCTTGAGAGAACATGTGGGCAAGGCTGATGCGCCAAGCGCAAATCGCCGCGCCTGAGGGCGGGAGGCACGTGCTTTTCGTTTGTGTGCTGGACAGGCTTTTTCGGCAGCGATACAAGCCGCTGTTACCCTGCGGTCTCAGGCGCTGGAGCCGGTTCGCGGGGCGCAGTGGGGACAAGCAATGGGCATGCGGGCGCCGGCCGGATAAGGCGGGGCGGACTTTGAACAGCAAAGGCAATCGAATGAGTGGCGTGAACGAAATCCGGTCGACCTTCCTCGACTTCTTCAAGGCGAATGGCCACGAGGTCGTGCCGTCGAGTCCGCTCGTGCCGCGCAACGATCCGACGCTGATGTTCACCAATGCCGGCATGGTGCAGTTCAAGAACGTCTTCACCGGACTGGAAAACCGGCCCTATTCGCGGGCGACCACAGCGCAGAAATGCGTGCGCGCCGGCGGCAAGCACAACGACCTCGACAATGTCGGCTATACCGCGCGCCACCACACCTTCTTCGAAATGCTCGGCAATTTCTCCTTCGGCGATTATTTCAAGGAGAACGCGATCGAGCTGGCCTGGACGCTGATCACCCGCGAATTCGGCATCGACCGCGAGCGCCTGCTGGTCACCGTCTACCACACGGATGATGAGGCCTTTAACCTCTGGAAGAAGATCGCCGGCTTGTCGGACGACCGCATCATTCGCATTCCGACAAGCGACAATTTCTGGGCGATGGGCGATACGGGCCCCTGCGGCCCCTGCTCAGAGATCTTCTACGACCACGGCGACCATATCTGGGGTGGCCCGCCCGGCTCGGCGGATGAGGATGGCGATCGCTTCATCGAGATCTGGAACCTCGTCTTCATGCAATATGAGCAGGTGACGAAGGAGGAGCGCGTCAGTCTGCCGCGTCCGTCGATCGATACCGGCATGGGCCTGGAGCGCGTCGCTGCGCTTCTACAGGGCAAGCATGACAATTACGATATCGACCTGTTCCAGGCCTTGATCGCCGCCTCGGTCGAGGCCACGGGTGTGAAGGCAGAGGGCAACCAGCGCGCCAGCCATCGCGTTATCGCCGATCATCTGCGCTCTTCCGCCTTCCTCATTGCTGATGGCGTGCTGCCGTCGAACGAGGGCCGCGGCTACGTGCTGCGCCGTATCATGCGGCGCGCCATGCGCCATGCGCAGCTGCTCGGCGCCAAGGAACCCTTGATGTACCGGCTGCTGCCGGCGCTTGTCGGCCAGATGGGCCGCGCCTATCCCGAGCTTCTGCGCGCCGAGAGCCTGATCTCCGAAACATTGAAGCTTGAGGAAACCCGCTTCCGCAAGACGCTGGAACGCGGTCTCGGCCTGCTTAACGACGCGTCATCCTCGCTTGGCGAGGGTGATCGGCTGGATGGCGAAACAGCGTTCAAGCTCTATGACACCTATGGCTTCCCGCTCGATCTGACGCAGGATGCGCTTCGCGCCCGTGGCGTCGGCGTCGATACCGATGGCTTCACCGCCGCGATGGAACGCCAGAAGGCCGAGGCACGCGCCAGCTGGGCCGGCTCCGGCGAAGCGGCTGCAGAGACCATCTGGTACGGCCTGCGCGAGCGCCTTGGCGCTACGGAGTTCCTCGGCTACGAGACCGAGACGGCCGAAGGCGTCATCCAGGCGCTGGTGCGCGACGGCGTGGAAATCCCCTCCGCCAAGGTGAGCGAGAGCGTGCAGCTGGTGCTGAACCAGACGCCGTTCTACGCCGAGTCGGGCGGTCAGATGGGCGATGCCGGGGTGATCACCACCGAGAAGGCGCGGCTGAAGGTCACCGATACGCAGAAGCGCGGCGACGGGCTGTTCGTGCATATGGCCGAGGTCGAGGATGGCGTCGTGGAGCCCGGCCAGGCCGCTGCGCTCGAAGTCGATCATGCCCGCCGCGGCCGCCTGCGCGCCAACCATTCCGCCACCCATCTGCTGCATGAAGCCCTGCGCGAAGTGCTCGGCACCCATGTGGCGCAGAAGGGTTCGCTGGTCGCGCCCGAGCGCCTGCGCTTCGACGTTTCGCATCCCAAGCCGATGACGGCCGAGGAGCTGAAGATCGTCGAGGACATGGCCAATGAGATCGTGGTGCAGAACACGCCCGTGACCACCCGGCTGATGAGCGTGGACGATGCCATTGCCGAGGGCGCCATGGCGCTGTTCGGCGAGAAATACGGCGATGAGGTCCGCGTGGTCTCGATGGGAACGGCGCTGCACGGGCCGAAGGCCGGCAAGCCCTATTCGGTCGAGCTTTGCGGCGGCACCCATGTCGCGGCCACCGGCCAGATCGGCTTGGTCAAGATTCTCGGCGACAGCGCCGTCGGCGCAGGTGTCCGCCGCATCGAGGCGCTGACCGGCGTCGGCGCCCTCGCTTATCTCTCCGAGCAGGACGAGCGCGTGAAGACGCTGGCCGGTCAACTGAAGGTGCAGCCTTCGGAGCTGGTGACGCGCGTCGAACAGCTGGTCGATGAGCGCCGCAAGATGGAGCGCGAACTGGCCGATGCCAGGCGCAAGCTGGCCCTGTCAGGCGGCACGGCGGCGAGTGATGCACCCCGCGAAGTCGCCGGCGTCTCCTTCCTCGGCAAGGTCGTCACCGGCGTCGAGCCGAAGGATCTGAAGGGCCTCGCCGATGACGGCAAGAAGAGCCTCGGCTCCGGCGTAGTCGTCTTCATCGGCGTGGCCGATGGCAAGGCCAGCGCCGTGGTGGGCGTGACGGAGGATCTGACGGCACGCTTCAGCGCGGTGGATCTCGTGCGCGTTGCCGCCGCCGCGCTGGGCGGCAAGGGCGGCGGTGGCCGGGCCGACATGGCCCAGGCCGGCGGCCCGGATGGCGACAAGGCACAGGATGCCGTCGAGGCTGTCGCAGCCGCCATGGCTGGCTGATCGCGTCGAATATCTTTGTGAAAACAGAACACCCGCCTTGGGACTCCAGGGCGGGTGTTCTGTTTTCGCAGAGGGTGCCGTCTTCGTTTGTGCCAGGCATGTCCAGCACTTTACCGCACCGGGGACAATCACAATCCTTCCACGGGAACGGGACGCTGACGCAAAAAAAGGGCCGGACCGCAATGGCGTTGCGGCCCGGCTTTTAACAAGTCATCGATCAGCTCACCTGCCCTTGGCGCGTTTCAACCAACTGCCGGTCTCCGTCACGTTGGCAAACGAGTCATCCGCGCGAGACCGCTGCCGCGCGCGGATAGGGTCTAATGCAGGATCTGGCTCAGGAAGAGCCTGGTGCGCTCGTGCTGCGGATTGTCGAAGAATTCGGCCGGCGAATTCTGCTCGACGATCTGGCCCTGGTCCATGAAGATCACGCGGTTGGCCACCTGGCGGGCGAAGCCCATTTCGTGGGTGACGCAGAGCATGGTCATGCCCTCTTCGGCCAGGCCTACCATGGTGTCGAGCACCTCCTTGACCATTTCCGGGTCCAGCGCCGAGGTTGGCTCGTCGAAGAGCATGATCTTCGGCTTCATGCAGAGAGAGCGGGCGATGGCCACGCGCTGCTGCTGGCCGCCGGACAGCTGGCCGGGATATTTGTTCGCCTGTTCCGGGATCTTGACGCGCTTGAGATAGTGCATAGCGATCTCTTCCGCGTCCTTCTTCGGCATCTTGCGCACCCAGATCGGCGCCAAGGTGCAGTTTTCCAGAATGGTCAGGTGCGGGAACAGGTTGAAGTGCTGGAACACCATGCCGACTTCGCGGCGCACCTCGTCGATCTTCTTGAGATCATTGGTCAGCTCGATGCCGTCGACGATGATCTGGCCCTTCTGGTGTTCTTCCAGCCGGTTGATGCAGCGGATCATGGTCGACTTGCCGGAGCCCGAGGGACCGGCGATGACGATCCGCTCGCCGCGCATCACCTTCAGATTGATGTCGCGCAGCACGTGGAAATCGCCGTACCACTTGTTCATGCCGATGATTTCGACAGCGACATCGGTGGAGGAGACGGTCATCGCTTTCGTCGCGGCTTGAGCGCTCATGATGTGTTTCCCTTTGTTCTTCTCTGTTTGTTGTAATCGCGCTGACGGCGGACGCAAGACGTGTCCTTTCCCGGTCTTCGCTCGGTCTATCGCTTATGTCCCTTGTCGAGCCGGCGCTCGATGAAGCTCGAATAGCGCGACATGCCGAAGCAGAAGATCCAGAAAACGAAGCCCGCAAAGATCAGGCCTGTCATTGGCGTGACCGGGGTCAGCCAGGCCGCGTCGCTGAAGCTGTTCTTCACCACACCGAGCAGGTCGAACATCGAGATGATCGACACCAGCGAGGTATCCTTGAACATGCCGATGAAGGTGTTGACGATGCCGGGAATGACCAGCTTGATCGCCTGCGGCAGGATCACGAAGCTCATTTTGTGGAAGTAGTTGAGCCCAAGCGAATCCGCGCCCTCATATTGCCCCTTCGGAATGGCCTGCAATCCGCCCCGGATGACCTCGGCCATATAGGCAGAGGCGAAGATCGAGACCCCGACGAGCGCGCGCAGAAACTTATCGATCGTATCGCCCGGCTCCATGAACAGCGGCAGAAGCACGCTGGCCATGAACAGAACCGTGATCAGCGGAACCCCGCGAATGAACTCGATGAACAGGATGCAGAAGGTCTTGACGATGGGCATGTTGGATCGCCGCCCGAGCGCGAGCAGCACGCCCACCGGCAGCGACACCGCGATGCCGACGAAGGAGATGATCAGCGTGACCATCAGGCCGCCCCACAGCGCGGTTTCCACATGGCTGAGCCCGAAGACGCCGCCGAGCAGCAGCACATAGGCGACGATCGGCAGCACAACGAGAAGCAGGATGGCGTTCAGGCCTTTGCGAGGCACGGAGGGCATCAGCATCGGCACCAGAAGCACGACGAAGAGCGCGGCGACCAGATAGGGACGCCAGGCCTCGGGACGCGGATAGGAACCGATCATGAATTGCTGGAAGCGGTCGCCGACATAGGCCCAGCAGGCCCCGCTCCAGCCATCCGGCCGAACACCGCCTTGAACGGCCGTGGCACAGGCCGTGCGATCCATGCCGGTCCACTGAGCGGAGACGAACAGCCAGTCGATGACGCCCGGCAGGTAATAGAGGATGAAGGCGAGCGCCAGGACGCTGAGAATGCTGTTGCTGACCGACGAAAACAGATTGTCGCGAATCCAGGCGACAGCGGTCGAGCTTGATTTTGGCGCCGGCTGTGGATCCAGAAAGGTCTGGCGAACATAGCCGAGATGGGCGCCTTTGGTTGTGGAGAGAATGTCCGACATCTCAACGCTCCCTCAAGGCCATCTTGGCGTTGAACCAGTTCATGAACACGGAGGTGACCAGGCTGATCGTGACATAGACGATCATCCAGATGGCGATGACCTCGATCGACCGCCCGCTCTGGTTCAAAATGGTATTGCCGACCTGGACGAGATCCGGATAGCCGGCGGCCACCGCCAGCGAGGAGTTCTTGATCAGGTTGAGATATTGCGAGGTCAGCGGCGGAATGATGATGCGCATGGCCTGCGGCAGGATGACCAGCCGCATGGCCCGGCTCGGATGCACGCCAAGCGCGCCGCAGGCCTCGAACTGGCCCTTGGGCACGCCACGAATGCCGGCGCGCACGATCTCGGCAATGAAGGAAGCGGTGTAGAGCGAGAGGGCCAGATAGAGCGACAGGAATTCCGGGCTGATCAGGCCGCCACCGCTGAGGTTGAAGCGGCCGAGCACCGGATAGTCGAAGGCGAGCGGCCGGCCGGCGGCGAGGAAGACGACAAGCGGCAGAAGGATGATCAGGCCGAGCGAGACCAGCAGCGCCGGCGGGCGCTTGCCGGTCGCTGCCTGCTGCCGATTGGCCCAGAGTGTGAAGACCACAGCGCCGAGAACGGCGGCGGCCAGAGCGATCCAGACGGCAGTGAAGCCCGGCTGGAAGATCGGCGATGGAAAGCTGATACCGCGATTGGAAATGATGAAGAGCGGGTCGCCCACCGTCGGATCGGCGGCCTTGGCCTTTTCCACACCGGCGCGAATGGCGCGAAAATCCGGCAGGATCGACAGCACGCCCTTGTACCAGAAAAAGATGACGAGCAGCGGCGGGATGTTGCGGAACACCTCGACATAGACGGTGCAGAGCCGCGCGATCAGCCAGTTGTTCGAGAGCCGTCCGATACCGATCAAGAGGCCGACGATGGTGGCGGTGATGATGCCGAGCACGCCGATCAGCAGCGTGTTGAGAAAGCCGACCACCAGCGCGCGGGCAAAGGTCGAGTCGGAGCTGTATGCGATCAGCGATTGGCCGAGATCGAAACCGGCGCGCCCGGAGAGAAAGCCGAAGCCGGCGGTCATATTGGCGCGTGCCAGGTTCTCGGCGGCATTCGACCAGGCCTGCCAGATAAGCCAGACAACAATCAGGACGGTGAGCGCCTGATAGACGTAGGAACGCGCGGTCGGATCGTAGAGAAGGGATGCGCGACGGCCATCCCCGTCACGGGCATCAAGGGAAGCCATGGATTTACCCCTGTTCAATCGCCCTTGTTGACCGGGCGTATGGAAGAGAAGATGTGGGAGGCAGCGACTGCCTCCCACAGATCACGCCCTGAGGGCGCGCAATCGAATGTCATGCCTTAGCGGATCGGCGGGGCGTATTGCAGGCCGCCCTGGTTCCACAGAGCGTTGAGGCCACGCTTGATCTTGAGCGGCGAGCCCTGGCCGACATTGCGCTCGAAGGCTTCGCCATAATTGCCGACGGCCTTGATGATGTTCACGGCCCAATCCTTGGAAAGACCGAAATCCTGGCCGATGGTCGAGCCTTCTTCCTCGCCGAGGAAGCGCTTGATATCCGGATTGGCCGACTTCTTCATCTCCTCGACATTGGCCTGGGTGATGCCGAACTCCTCGGCCGTGACCATGGCGTAATGCGTGAAGGAGACGATGTCGAACCACTTGCTGTCGCCCTGGCGCACGGCCGGGCCAAGCGGCTCCTTGGAGATGATCTCCGGCAGGATCACATGGTCATCCGGGTTGGAAAGCGACAGGCGGATCGAATAGAGGCCCGACTGGTCGGTGGTGTAGACGTCGCAACGGCCCGCATTATAGGCAGCGTCGACTTCTTCCTGCTTTTCGAACACAACCGGATTGTACTGAAGGTTGTGCGACTTGAAATAGTCGGCGAGATTGAGCTCGGTGGTCGTGCCGGTCTGCACGCAGACGGCTGCGCCGGAAAGTTCCAGCGCCGACTTCACGTTCAGCTCCTTGCGAACCATGAAGCCCTGGCCGTCATAATAGTTGATGGCACGGAAATCGAAGCCAAGCTGGCTGTCGCGGCTGGCGGTCCAGGTCGTGTTACGCGCCAGCATGTCGATTTCGCCGGACTGAAGCGCCGGGAAACGGTCCTTGGCCGACAGCGGGGTGAACTTCACCTTGGTGGCATCGCCGAAGACGGCAGCGGCCACCGCCTTGCACAGATCCACGTCGAGGCCGGCGAAATTGCCGGACGAATCCTGCGAGCCGAAGCCGGACAGGTTGGCGTTGACGCCGCATTGCAGGAAGCCCTTGGCCTTGACGTCTTCCAGGGTGCCCGCCGAAGCCTGCGCGCTGATCCCCACGACCGCAGCGCCGATCAGCGCCGCCAGAATCCTGTTTGCCATTGTTTGACCCTTTTTATGTTGTCGTCTGCGCTGAACGACCGCTGCGAAGCCTTTGACTTCGTACGATCCTGCCACCCTCCCGGGCGCGGTCCAGGCATCTATGTCACCATAAAATCCGGTAGGGTCAAGTCAGCTTGCCTTGTATGCAGGCATCGCCCGTTTTTTCCTCAGAATTGCTGTTGAAATGAGCGTGATGAACGGGAAAAGGCGCCTGTCAGCTCAAAAAATCATCGATCATCTTCAAGCATATCTTTGACGACACGTGGCACTCCGATTGTCTCGGTGACATGCGCGCGCTTGACGCTCTGCCAAAGCTGGTCTCTAGAAAATCGGACGTGACATGGAGCATTTTTGGCAATGAGTGACGACAAGGACCACCTGGCCGCGGCAGGCGTGAACACCCGGCTTGCCCATATCGGAAACCGTCCGTCCGAGTTTCACGGCTTCGTCAATCCGCCCGTGGTACGCGCATCCACCGTGCTGTTCCCGACGGCGGCGGCAATGGAGAACCGCGCGCAGAAATATACCTATGGCACGAGGGGCACGCCGACGACCGATGCGCTGTGCGAGGCGATCGACGCGCTGGAAGGCTCAGCCGGCACCATTATCGTGCCTTCGGGTCTTGCCGCCGTCACCGTGCCGCTGCTCGGCTTCCTCGCTGCGGGCGACCACGCGCTCATCGTCGATTCGGTCTACGGGCCGACACGGCACTTCTGCAATACGATGCTGAAGCGCCTGGGCGTCGAGGTCGAATATTACGAGCCGGCCATCGGCGCCGGCATTGAAAGCCTGATGCGGCCGAACACCCGGCTGGTGCATACGGAAGCACCCGGGTCCAACACGTTCGAGATGCAGGATATCCGCGCCATTTCGGAAGTCGCGCACCGGCATGACGCCGTGGTCACCATGGACAATACCTGGGCGACACCAATCTATTTCAAGCCGCTCGATCATGGTGTCGATATTTCGGTCCATGCCTCGACGAAATATCCGGCTGGCCATTCCGACATTCTGCTCGGCACCGTCTCGGCCAATGCCGCGCACTGGCCACGCCTGCATGAGACGATGATCACACTCGGCATCTGCGGCGCGCCGGAGGACTCCTATCTGGTTCTGCGCGGCCTGCGCACCATGGGCGTGCGGCTGGAGCATCATAGTCGGAGCGCCTTGGCCCTGGCGCGTTGGCTGGAAAGCCGCGACGACGTGGCCGCCGTTCTTCATCCGGCGCTGGAAAGCTTCTCCGGTCACGCCATCTGGAAGCGGGACTTCTCAGGCGCCTCGGGTGTCTTTTCCTTCGTGCTGAAGGCCGAGGGCGCGGGCAAGGCGAAATCGCACGCCTTCGTCGACGCGTTGCGCCTGTTCGGCATCGGCTGGTCCTGGGGCGGTTATGAGAGCCTGGCAGTGCCGGTCTATCTGGGCGATCGCGTCATTGCCAAAGCACCGAGCGAAGGGCCTGTCATCCGCCTGCAAGTCGGGCTCGAAAATGTCGAGGACCTGCAACGCGACCTCGAAGCCGGCTTCGCCGCCGCGGCCTCCGTGCGCTGAAGCCTCATTATTGCCTGCCGGGATCGCCGGCAGGCGGTCAGAGCATTTCCTGCCGAAGCGTAATCGCTTCGGCGGCTTCAGAAACAAAAGGTTGAAGCCTTATTCTGTATGTTCGGAGGTCTTTGGCACCAGGCCGAGCCGGCGCTCCAGCTCGATCGAATCCGTCGCGGCCAAGCGCAGGTCCAGACGCACCGATCCATCTTCCAGATCTTCGCGCTCCTCGACATGCGCATGCTCGTAGATCCAGGGCAGAAGATGGAGATCGTCGAGCGACAGCGTCACGCTGCCTTCGGTCATCACACCGGAGAGCCGGTCGTTGACGAGCGCGATCAGATCATCGACTCCCTCGCCCGTCATCGCCGAAAGCGGCTTCACGTCTTCCGTATGCGCGGCCTTCTGCAAAAGCGCGTCATGCGCTTCCGGATCGAGTCGGTCGATCTTGTTCCAGACCTCGACCAGCCGCTCCTTGCGCGCCTTCTCGTCAATGCCGAGATCGGCGAGGATTCGCAGCACGTCGGATGCCTGTGCTGCCGTGTCGGGGTCCGACATGTCGCGCACGTGCAGGATCAGGTCGGCTTCCAGCACCTCTTCCAGCGTCGCGCGGAAAGCGGCGACGAGATGGGTCGGCAGATCCGAGATGAAGCCGACGGTGTCGGAGAGGATGACGGTGCGGCCATGCGGCAGCTTCATTCGGCGCAGCGTCGGATCGAGCGTGGCAAACAGCATGTCCTCGGCCAGAACGCCGGCGCCGGTGATGCGGTTGAACAGCGTCGATTTGCCGGCATTGGTATAGCCGACCAGGGCCACGATCGGATGCGGCACCTTCCTGCGCTTGGCGCGGTGGAGCTGGCGGGTGCGACGCACCTGCTCCAGTTCCCGCTCCAGCCGCACGATGCGCTCCTGCAGAAGCCGGCGGTCGGCCTCGATCTGCGTTTCGCCCGGCCCACCCATGAAGCCCGCGCCGCCGCGCTGGCGCTCAAGGTGGGTCCAGCTGCGCACCAGCCGGCCCTTCTGATAGTTGAGATGGGCGAGATCGACCTGCAGCGTGCCTTCCTTCGTGGAAGCGCGGCGGCCGAAGATTTCGAGAATGAGGCCGGTGCGGTCGATGACCTTGGCGTTCCATTCCTTCTCGAGATTGCGCTGCTGCACCGGGGTGAGCGGGTGATCCATGATCACCAACCCGGCATCATGGGCAATCAGGAGATGGCCGATCTCCTCGATCTTGCCGGTGCCGAGCAGCGTGCCCGGCTTCGGCTGGGCGACCGGCACGATCAACCCCTCGACCACGGTCAGATCGATGGCGAGCGCCAGCCCCTTGGCCTCTTCCAGCCGGCTCTCGTCGGAGCGGGTGGAGACGGCGGCCTGATCGGCGGCTGCGCGGCCCGTCTTCTTGATGACCGGCACGACCACGACCGCGCGCATGTCATCGCGAAGTCGTTCGAGCTCCGGAATGATGGAGGAAGATTTCGTATCGCGTTTGGTAATGAGACCAGATCCCGTCAGGACGCGCTGTCGTCGCTTTCGAACATCTGCACCGGCTGGCCGGGCATGATCGTCGAGATCGCATGTTTATACACCAGCTGCGAATGGCCGTCACGGCGCAAAAGCACACAGAAATTATCGAAAGACGTAACCACCCCGGTCAGTTTCACGCCGTTGATCAGGAAAATCGTCAGGGAGATCTTCTGCTTGCGGACGGTATTGAGAAAAAGATCCTGCAAGTTTTGAGAACGTTCCGCCATAGCGCCGCTGCTTTCTTATTTGCCGGTCCGGCAACCGGTTGTTCCAAAATGAAAAATCATGTCCGGCCCAGCCCCTGTCCGGCATGTGGGCATTTTGGTATCAAATCGGAGTTACCTCCGCAATCGTGAAAACGAGCCGGCAACAGACCGTCCAGAAGAAAGACGCACTGCGGTAAGGTTTCAGACACCGAGAGACTTCAGCTTTCGGTGCAGCGCCGAGCGTTCCATACCGACAAATTCTGCCGTGCGGGAAATATTTCCGCCGAAACGATTGATCTG
Organism: Xaviernesmea oryzae; assembly: GCF_900109605.1. Taxonomy (GTDB): domain Bacteria; phylum Pseudomonadota; class Alphaproteobacteria; order Rhizobiales; family Rhizobiaceae; genus Xaviernesmea; species Xaviernesmea oryzae. Next base: position 59,955 of record NZ_FOAM01000002.1, on the reverse strand, counting down.
CGCAATCAGATAGTCGCGCTCGAACATTTCCCGCGCTTCGCGCAGCGGCAGTGTCATAATATGCTGGTCGCCTTGGGCGGAGATCTTGGGCAGGCTGTCGCCCACCTCGGTCGGCAGCATATCGGCGGTGATGACGCTATCGGGCCCATCAGACCGCGCGAGAATCATCAGCCGTTCCACGTTGTTGCGCAGCTGGCGGATGTTGCCCGGCCAGTCATGCGCCTGGAGCACGGCCAGCGCATCGTCGCCGATTCGGCGTGTACGGATGCCGGCCTGCTCGGAAATCTGGCGCATGAACATGTCCACCAGGAAGGGAATGTCCTCCCGGCGCTCGGCCAGCGGCGGCACGCGAACGGGGATCACCGCCAGGCGGTGATAGAGGTCTTCGCGGAAAAGCCCCTCGGCGATCAGGCTTTCGAGATTATAGGCGGTCGACGAGATGATGCGCACATCGACCTTCACGCGCTTGGCGCCGCCGACACGCTCGAACTGCTGATCGACGAGAACCCGCAGGATCTTGTTCTGCGTCTCACGGGGCATTTCGCCGATTTCGTCGAGATAGAGAATGCCGCCATGCGCCTCCTCCAGCGCCCCGATGCGCCGGGGCTGACCGGGCGTGCCCTCCGTGCCGAACAGCGCCACCTCCATCCGGTCGGGCGTGATCGCGGCCGCATTGAGCGCGACGAAAGGACCATTGGCGCGGCTGGACTTGCGGTGGATCATCCGCGCCACCAGCTCCTTACCGGAGCCGGAGGGGCCAAGGATCATGATGCGGCTGTTGGTGGGCGATACCTTGTCGATCGTCTGGCGCAGCTGCGAGACGGCCACCGAGGTGCCGATCAGCTCGACCGGGTCGCCGGAGCGCTTCTTCAGCTCGAACACCTCGCGCTTGAGCTTGGAGGTTTCCAGCGCGCGCTCGGCGATCAGGATGAGACGGTCTGCCTTGAAGGGCTTTTCGATGAAATCATAGGCGCCGCGGCGAATGGCCGAGACGGCGGTTTCGATATTGCCGTGGCCAGAGATCATCACCACAGGCAGCTCGGGATGGCGGGCATGGATTTCATCGAGCAGCGCCAGGCCGTCGAGCCGGCTGCCCTGCATCCAGATGTCGAGGAACACCAGGCGCGGCACGCGGTCGGAAATCGCCGCCAGGGCGCTGTCGCTGTCGAAGGCCGTGCGCGTCTCGTAGCCTTCGTCGGAGAGGATGCCGGAGACGATCTCGCGAATGTCTTCCTCGTCGTCCACAACCAGAATATCAGCCGCCATGCCGGATGTCCTTATTTTCTTGTTCGGCGCCCTCGGCCGTTGCCGGAGGCAGGAGCACGCGGATCATCGCCCCATGCCCCCCGTCGAAATCGGCGGGCGCATCGTGCAGTTCGAGCTGCCCGCCATGGTCTTCTATGATTTTCTTGACAATGGCGAGGCCGAGCCCCGTGCCCTTCTCGCGCATCGTCATATAGGGCTCCAGGATCCGGTGCCGGTTTTCGGTCGGCAGGCCCTTGCCATTGTCGATCACCTCGACGCTATAGAGATTGCGCGCCGCATCGGCCCGGGCGCGCACCAGGATCTTCGGCGCGCCACGCTCGGCATCGGCCGGCAGCGCCTCGATCGCCTCCACCGCATTCTTGATGATGTTGCCGAAGGCCTGGCCGAGCATGCGGGCATCGAACAGGCCCTCCAGCGGCTCGTCGCCGAGATCGCGCTGGAACTGGACGTGGTTGTTGCCCATCTCGCGCAGGAAGGCGGCGTCCTTCAGGATCGCGCGCAGATCGCTGCGCTCCTTGGTCGGCTTGGGCATACGGGCAAAGGCGGAGAATTCGTCCACCATGCGGCCGATATCCTCGACCTGGCGCACGATCGTATCGATGCACTGGTCAAAGACCGGGCGGCCGTCCTCGGCGATCTGACGGCCATAGCGCCGGCGCAGTCGCTCGGCCGAGAGCTGGATCGGGGTCAGCGGATTCTTGATCTCATGGGCGATTCGGCGCGCCACATCGGCCCAGGCGGTGGAGCGCTGGGCGATCACGAGGTCGGTGATGTCATCGATGGTGATGACATAGCTCTCCTTCGCGTCATGGCTTTCCTCGCGCGTCACCTGGACATTGAGCGTGCGCTCGGTGCCGCCGCGCATGATGTTGATCTGCCGGCGGTAATCCGCGCGCGGCCGGCTCGCCGCCTCGCTCAGCACCTGATCGATCTCCGGCGCCACGTCGCTCAACCGTTCGCCGACCATGTCGATTACCGGCCGGGCTAGGAAATCCTCGGAGGATGGATTGGCGATGGTGATCCGCCTGTCTTCCTCCACACCGATGACGGCGGCGGTGACGCCTGAGAGCACCGCCTCGATGAAGCGGCGGCGATTGTCCATCTCGTCCTTGGCTTCCAGTAGCTGGTCGCGCTGGGTGCGGATCTGCACGATCATCTTGTTGAAGGTGCGCGAGAGGCTGCCGACATCGCCATCCACAGCATGGACCGGCACCACCACATGTAGATTGCCCGAGGCCACGGCATCCGCCGCGCCGATCAGGAGCCGGATCGGCCGGACGATCCGGTCGGCCACCGCGATCGCCGTCCAGATCGCCGCCAAGAGCACGATCAGAGCGAAGCCGAGATAGAGAACGCCGAAGGCCAATTGCAGCGAGGCGCGGCCGGCCTTCAGATTGGAATATTCGGCCGCATTCTCCTCCATCTGCCGCATGGCGCGCATCACGGCCGGATCGACCGAACGGACGGTGTAAAGGAATGTGCCGGGGATGTTGTCGACCGGGATGATGGCGCCGACGAGGTTGGTGACGCCGGGCGGGATCAGCGTCGGCTGGCCGGCGACCGTGGTGTCCAGCGCATCCTTGGGGATCGCCGGCAACGGCCGCTCGGTCGGGATATTGGCCTGAAGAATGGCACTGCCATCCTTGCGCACCAGAAAGGCGCCGAGCATGCCGCGCGCCCGCGCCTGGCGCGTCATCAGTTCGATGAACCCCGTCCGGTCGAGGCTGTAGAGCTGACGATTGCGCTCGAGATCATTGGCCATCGAAGCCGTCTGTCCCTGGAGATAGCTGGCATTCTCCATCACATAGGCCTGGGCGACATCGAGCGAGGAGCGCACGATGGCCTGCGTGCGCAGCGAGAACCATCGGTCGAGCCCGACATCGAGCGTGATCGAGGCAAAGATCGCCACCAGGATCGCCGGGGTAATCGCCACGATGGAAAACAGCGCGACGATACGCACATGCAGACGCGCCGCCGCCCGGCCGCGATGGCGCGCGCGCAGGAGCCGGGTGATTTCCCGGCCGATGAGATAGGCAAGCCCGATAACGAAGACGGCATTGACCGCCACCGAGGCGATGACGATGTTACGCTCAGGCGCGATCGGCGTCAGGCCGAGCAGGATCAGCAGCGAGGCAATGGCGCAGAACAGGGCACCACTGGCCAGCACGACCCCCGGCAGCGCGAAGGACGCGCGGCGATCCTGGCCGTTCGCCATGCCCTCCTGCTGCCCTGTCGACGCTGCAAGCCCATCCACCATTCCAGCACTTCCTTCGCCGCCGCTTCGCCCATCCAGCCAAAGCCTGCGCCTGCCTTGGCCCGCGTGAGATGCGCTGGCCGTTTCTGTCTCGATTCCGTCAGGCACTCTCACGACGCCATCTGTCAGGCCGGGTGGTGCAGCAGGTCGTCCTTTTCCCGAAGACGCGCGGCACCATCAGATTCATCGCCCGACTGGCCGCCTCGCCTCCCGGCATCCGGCGTCAGGACACAAGGCAAATCAGGCCGTCATCCCACCGGCTTGGATCACCGGAAAGGCGGGTGGCACGTGTCGCGGATAAACCGTCCGTGGATCCCATAAGGCGAGATCGTGGTCTAATCAACGGATTGTGGCTAAAATGCAACGCTGCGGATGGCGAAGTCAAGCAGGCTCGCGCGGCCGAGCCTGCGCAGGCGTGGCGGCATAAGGAGAGGAAGACTGGAAAGAACGGCCAACACGCGCCGGAAACCATGGCGAACAAGCGGCTGAACCGCCGCCTGCTTGGCCTCCTCGGCAGATATCTCAGGCCGAGCGCGAGGAGCGATAGACCGAGACGCCGAGTTCGCGGATCTTCTTGCGCAGCGTGTTGCGGTTGAGGCCGAGGAGATCGGCGGCCTTGATCTGGTTGCCGCGCGTGGCCGTCAATGCGGCGAGAATCAGCGGATATTCCATCTCCGCCAGCACGCGGTCGTACAGACCCGGCGGCGGCAGGTTGTCGCCGAAGCTGGCAAAATATTGCCGCATGTTCTCCTCCACCGCCTGGGAGATGGAGAGCATGCCCGTGCGCCCGCTGCTCTTGTCGATCGGACTGTCGGGAATATCCGAGCGCAGTTCCGCCTCGATGATCTCGCGAGTGATGACATCCTGCGGATAAAGCGCGGTGAGACGGCGCACCACATTTTCCAGCTCGCGCACATTGCCTGGCCAGGGATAGGCCTTCATCAGTTCGAGGGCCTCGCTGTCGAAGCGCTTGACGTCGAGCCCGTCCTTTTCGGCCTGGGTGACGAAGTGGCGCACGAGGTCGGGAATGTCCTCCGCCCGGTCGCGCAAGGGCGGCAGGCGCAGCGGCACGACGTTCAGCCGGTAGTAGAGATCCTCGCGGAAGAGGCCCTGATTGATCGACTGCTTCAGGTCCTTGTTGGTCGCGGCGACGATGCGCACATCGGAGCGGATCGGCGTACGTCCGCCGACGGTGGTGTATTCGCCCTGCTGCAGCACGCGCAACAGCCGGGTCTGCGCATCCATCGGCATGTCGCCGATTTCGTCCAGGAACAACGTGCCGCCTTCGGCCTGCTCGAACCGGCCGGTGGAGCGCTGTTGCGCGCCGGTAAAGGCGCCCTTCTCATGGCCGAACAGTTCCGACTCGATCAGGTCGCGCGGGATCGCCGCCATGTTGATGGCAACGAAGGGGCCATTGCGCCGCTTGCCATAGTCATGCAGCGCGCGGGCCACCAGTTCCTTGCCGGTGCCCGATTCGCCGGTGATCATCAGCGTCAGGTCCGTTTGCATCAGGCGGGCGAGCACGCGGTAGATTTCCTGCATGGCGGCGGAGCGGCCGACGAGCGGCATGCCGTCCTGCGGGTCCTCCTCCACCTTGGCGGGCTTGCGCTTGGGCTCGGCCAGGGCCCGGCCGATGATGGCGATCAGCTCCGTCAGGTCGAAGGGCTTCGGCAGATAGTCGTAGGCGCCCTTTTCTGAGGCTTTGATCGCCGTCATGAAGGTGTTTTGCGCGCTCATCACCAGAACCGGCAGGTCCGGGCGGGCCTTCTTGATGCGCGGCAGCAGATCGAAGGCGTTTTCATCGGGCATGATGACATCGGTCACGACGAGATCGCCATCGCCGGCCGAGACCCAGCGCCAGAGCGTGGCCGCATTCGACGTGATGCGCACGTCGTAGCCGGCGCGCGACAGGGCCTGGTTCAAGACGGTGCGGATGGCGGCGTCGTCGTCGGCGACGAGAATCGTGGCGCCTGTCATCGGGAGGGTCCTTTTACGCTGATCGGTTCGGCCTCCTCCGCCCTGCCCTTGGAGGCCGGCATGAGGACGCGGAAGGTGGTGCGGTGGTTCTGGCTGTCGCATTCGACGATGCCGCCATGGCCACCGATGATCTTGGCTACCAGCGCAAGGCCGAGCCCGGACCCGTTGGTCTTGGTGGTGACGAAGGGATCGAACAGATGCGGCAGCAGGTCGGCCGGCACGCCCGGGCCATTGTCATGGACACAGAATTCGAGCGGCAGCGAGATCTTCTCCCGCGTGCCGGCAACCGAAAGCCGGATGCCGGGGCGATAGGCTGTGGTCAGCATGATCTCGCCATCCGCCTTGTCGCCGATCGCCTCCGCCGCATTCTTCACCAGATTGAGAAAGACCTGCACCAGCTGGTCGCGATTGGCGAAGACGGCCGGCAGCGACGGGTCGTAATTCTCGGTGATCTTGATGCGCCGGGCGAAACCAGCCTTGGCCACTGCCTTCACGTGATCGAGAACGGAGTGAATGTTGACGGGATGACGATCGACAGGCCGCTCGTCGGAAAACACTTCCATGCGGTCGACCAGCGAGACGATGCGGTCTGTTTCGTCGCAGATCAGCTGGGTCAGCGCCCGATCATCGTCTCCGACAGAGGTTTCGAGCAGCTGGGCGGCCCCGCGAATGCCCGACAGCGGGTTCTTGATCTCATGCGCCAGCATGGAGGCAAGACCGGTGACCGAGCGGGCGGCAGCACGGTGCGTGAGCTGCCGGTCGATCTTGTCGGCCATGGAGCGCTCCTGAAACACCACCACGACGCAGCCGGGTTCGGACGCGACGGGTCCGACGAAAAGATCCACCAGCTTGTCGGCGCCGAGCCGCGGCGAGCTTAAGTCGACGCGATATTCATTGACCGCCGCCCGGCGCTCGCGCACCTGGTCGATCAGCGTCAGGAGCGGGCTGCCAAAGGGAATGAAGGCGCTGATCGCATGGCGGGCGAGCGTGTTGGCACTGGCGCCGAAGAAGGATTCGGCCTGCCAGTTGGCAAAGACGACCAGACCCTTTTCGTCCACCATGATCACAGGCGTGCGAATGGCGTTCAGCACCGCCATCGGCAGGCTGTCATCGGTCTGTGCGTCTCCGTCCTTCCTGCCAGCGTCAGTCATGCGGCAACATTCCTTTCCACTTGGCTCTCGCCAGGCCGGTCTAGTTCCGGCGCTGCGGCAATGGCGGCCAGAACCCGCGCGATGACGCTCTTCGGCTCCGTTCCGGTCATGACAGCGCCCTTCTCAGTGGGCGCCAGGCCGGGTGCGAAGCGGTCGAGATACCAGCCGAGATGCTTTCGCGCATGGCGCAGACCGGCTTCGGTGCCGTAGAAGGCGAGCATGGCTTCGTAATGTTCGGCAACGAGCGCGCACAGCGCCTCCCCGGCCGGCGGCAGCGTGGCCCCGGCAAGACAGCCGGACAGCCAGGGCTGGCCTTGCGAGGCACGGCCTACCATCACGGCATCGGCCCCCGAGCGCGCGAGAATCTCGCCCACATCGCCTGATGTGGCCACGTCGCCATTGGCAACCAGCGGCACGGAAACAGCTTCGCGCACCGCGCGAATCGCATCCCAGTCGGCCTTGCCGGTGTAGAACTGCATGCGCGTGCGGCCGTGAATGGTGATCATTTTCACCCCGGCCGCCTCAGCGCGGCGGGCGATCTCAGGGGCATTCAGGGTCGTTTCGTCCCAGCCAAGGCGCATCTTCAGCGTCACCGGCAGAGCGACCGCGTTGACCGTCGCCTCGATCAGGCGCAGCGCATGATCGGGATCGCGCATCAGCGCCGACCCCGAATAGCCGCCGGTTACCTTCTTGGCCGGGCAGCCCATATTGATATCGATCAGATCGGCGCCCTCGCCTTCGACGATGCGCGCGGCCTCCGCCATCCAATGCGCCTCGCGCCCGGCAAGCTGCACCATATGCGGCGCGATGCCGCTGCTCTTCAGCCGGGCCCAGCTTTCCTGGGCCTGGCCAACGAGCTCGCGGCTGGCCACCATCTCGGTCACCACCAAACCCGCGCCAAAGCGCCAGGCGATCTGCCGAAAAGGCAGGTCTGTCACCCCCGACATCGGCGCGAGCACGAGACGGTTCCGCAACTTGACTGGACCCACCATCAAGGGGGAGGAAACATCCGGCACGCGCAACGATCGCTCTTTCGGGTGATTATCTTTCAGGCACATATTTATTTTGCCGTATTTTTAGACATAGATTAAAAGAGTTGCCAAGCGCTTTTGCAGGCTTCTCGACAATTTTCACGGCAATTGCGCCGCCAACGTGCCTCTGCCTGCCAAAGCGGCGTGAACGGCCTGCCTGCCGAACGACCACATCGCGCAGAACATCGTCGTGGGTCGAAGGCTGAAAACCCCTGGCGAATTCGGTTCCCAGCACGCGTGATCCTGCACTATAGATGGCCGCGCCCGTTGCGCTCGGGCCTGACGGGACTGGACTGGCGGGGACTTAGCACAGAGCATGCAATCAAAGAAACAGCAGGACGTCGGCATCGTCATCGTCGCCGCAGGGCGCGGCGAACGGGCCGGTCAGGAGGGTGGGCCGAAGCAATATCGCCAGATCGGCGGCGCTCCCGTCATCAGCCATACCCTGCGCCGCTTTGCGGCCTGGCACGGCACAGGCACCATCATCTGCGTGATCCACCCGGATGACGAAAACCTGTTTGCCGCGGCACTTGAAGCCAGTGGCGTTTCGCATGCGGTGACATCCATCCACGGCGGCGCCACGCGCCAGGCCTCCGTCCTGGCAGGTCTGATTGCGCTGAAGTCTGCCGCGCCCGACGCCCGCCATGTCATGATCCACGATGCCGTGCGCCCATTTTTCGACGACGCCCTTCTGGAGCGCTGCGCGGCCGCCCTCATAGCCGGGGATCAGGCCGTGCTTCCGGCAGTCGCCGTTGCGGATACGCTGAAAAAGGGCGACAGCGCCGGCCACGTCGCGGGCACCGTGCCGCGCGCGGGCCTTTTTGCCGCGCAGACGCCGCAGAGCTTCGAGCTCGATGCCATCCTCGCCGCCCACCGCGCGGCAGCGGAAACAGGCCGAACGGACTTCACCGACGATGCCGGCATTGCGGAATGGGCGGGTCTCGCCGTGCGCCTTGTCGAAGGCGATGCCGGAAATATCAAGCTGACCCTGAAGAAGGATCTCGACATGGCCGACCAGCGGCTTGCGCAACCCGAGCCCTACGCCTTTCCCGATGTGCGCACCGGCAATGGCTACGACGTTCACCAGCTGGTGGAGGGCGATGGGGTGACGCTGTGCGGGGTCTTCATCTCTCATGACCAGGCTCTGCTGGGTCATTCCGATGCCGATGTGGCGCTGCATGCACTGACCGATGCCCTGCTCGCCACCTGCGGCGCCGGCGATATCGGCGACCACTTCCCCCCCTCCGATCCGCAATGGCGTGGTGCACCGTCGCGCATCTTCCTTCAGCATGCGGCAAAGATCGTACGCGAGAAAGGCGGCGTCATTCTCAACGCCGATATCTCGCTGATCGCCGAAGCGCCGAAGGTTGGCCCTTACCGGGAGACCATGCGCCAGGCGCTGTCGGACATGCTGGGCATTGCCATCGAGCGCTGCTCCGTCAAAGCCACCACGAACGAAAAGATCGGCTTTATTGGCCGGCGCGAGGGTATCGCCGCCATTGCGACGGCAAGCGTGCTCTATCAGGCGGGCGCAAGAAGTTGAGCCTCTTTCCGGACGACATTGTCGCGCTCGCAGCCGAGGTCATCGCCGCCTTCGGCGCTGACGAACAGACGCTCGCCACAGCCGAATCCTGCACGGGCGGCCTGATCGCCGGGGCGCTGACCGACATCGCCGGTTCGTCGGCCGTTGTCGATCGGGGCTTCGTCACCTACAGCAATGCCGCCAAGCGTGAGTTGATCGGCGTCCAGCCAGAGACACTCGACCGCCATGGTGCGGTTTCGCGCGAGACAGCGCTGGAGATGACGGCTGGCGCGCTTCGCTCCTCCCAGGCCTTCGCCGCAGTCGCCGTCACCGGCATTGCCGGGCCCGGCGGCGGCAGCGCGCAAAAGCCTGTCGGCCTCGTTCACCTTGCCGCTGCGACGCGCGCCGGCACTCAGTTGCATCGCGAAATGCGCTATGGCGATCTCGGGCGCAATGGTATTCGGCTGGCAACAGTTGAAACTGCCTTACGAATGCTTCTGGAAGTGAAAAGCGGGACATGATAGTGCCTCTGCAAGAGGACCTAACAAGATCTCCGAGCCTGGAAGACGGGCGCGAGGTTTTCGCATGTGCGTGGCAGATCAGCGCCGTCGATGTCTTGAACATCGAAGCCCAGATCGCGCGCGGGCACTTGCGATAAAGCCTGCGCCGCGCCACCGCGAGATGATGTGAGTGCTTCGCAAGCTTGGCATGTCATCAACCGCTCCCGCTCCGAACCGGAGCCGATCCTGGCGCGGCCACCGGGTTGGGGATTTTCTTGACGTCCTGGACGATTTTTAGCCACTCACTGCAGCTGATTACTAGAAATCTGCGGGCGGCTGTGATGATTTACGGCCCGCTGCAGGTTCCGCTGATCTGCCTGGGCCTTCTTCTGCTGGCCGAAGACCCCAGCGCCAATATCCGCTCCGCCGCCGCTCTGGAGCGGATGGACAATTACGCCATTGCCGCCGCCAATATCATGGTGCTGCGCGCGCTGTTCACCCTGTGGATCGCCGTCGCCTGGCATCGTTTCGTGCTGCTGAACGAGCCCTTCAGCCTCCTGCCCACCTTTCGCGGCCGGCGTATCGCCGCCTATTTCGGCTGGGCGCTCGGCATCACGGTCTTCTGCTGGTTGATGCTGGCCGTGCCCTTGATGCTCGTGCTGATCTTCGCGGGCGATCTGGTCAGCAATATCATGACAAGCGCCGGCCAGGGCCTTTTGCTGGCATGGCTGCTTTCCGTGCCGGTCTTTCTCGCCTGGCTGGTGATCCTGCTGAGACTGAGCACTGCCCTGCCCGGCGTGGCGCTGGGCGAACCCATCTCGCTCGGCCACATATGGCGCCAGACGCGTGGCGCGGGCCTAACCTATCTCGGCGTGCTGCTGCTCACGACGATCGTGCTGGCCATCGCCCAGATCGTCCCCACCCTGTTCTCGCTCGTCTCCAGTGCGACAGGCATCCTCGGCGTGCTGATCTATGACTGGTTCGCGACCATGCTGTCGATCTCGGTGCTGACGACGCTCTATGGCTATTACATCGAGAGACGACCGCTGGCCTGACAGGACAGTGCGTTTTCCGACAGAGTCACGACACCATCAGGGCTTGGTATAAATCGCGTCGGCCCGCTTTTCGAAAGCTTCGGCGAAGAGGCGGAAGGCCCGATCGAACATCGATCCCATGAGGGCGCCGAGGATTCGGTTCTTGAACTCGTAATCGATGAAGAAGCTGACGGTGCAGCCGCCGTCCGCCGTCGGCTCGAAGCGCCAGCGATTGTCGAGATAGCGAAAGGGGCCATCGATATATTTCGTATCGATGGCGTGTTCGGCCCGGTTGAGCAACACCTGTGTGGTGAAGGTCTCGCGGATCGCCTTGTAGCCGACGGTCATGTCGGCGATCAAAAGCTCCTTGCCGTCGCGCTCCTTGCGGGAACGCACCGCCAGAGCCTCGCAAAGCGGCAGGAATTGCGGATAGCGCTCCACATCGGCAACGAGATCGAACATCTGCTCCGGGGAGTGCGGGACAACGCGTTTCGTTTCAAACTTCGGCATGCACGCCAGTTAGTCGGGGCTCTCAATAAGATCAAGCAGCCGCGCGGTTTCGCCGCGGCTTTTCAGCATGAGAACCGGGCAATCGGGCGCGTAGCGCTGCAACGCCTCAACGATTCCAGGCGATACCCGTTCCTCGAAATGCCAGATGTAGGAGAGAAATTCCCGGTCGGGCATCCGCTCCGGGCAGCCGGGCGCCATTTCCGGCCGCGTGCCGCCGCGATGTTTCAACCCGCGCCGGAAGACGCCATAGAGGCATAGCCAGCGCGGCATGCGCACCCAGATGACAAACTCGGCGCGCGGCAGCCGCAGATCCAGACTGGAGGAGCCGGTGCCGTCCATCAGCCAGCGCTCGCCGGCAACGGCCTTAGCAATCAACGCCCGCTCCTCGCGCTTGTCGCGCTTCACCCAGCCGGGCAGCCAGAAGAAATCGCGGTCCATCGACAGATAGGGCAGATCGAACCGGCGGCTGAGCGCCATCGATAGGGTCGATTTTCCGCCGCCCGAACAACCCATGACGAGAATGCGCTTGGCATCGGGCAAAAGGCACAATGCCCGCTCGATTGTCAGCTCCTGGTCGGTCATCCCTGCCGTCCCACCCACCGTTTCACTGGCGGCATAGTCTACTGCCGCACGTTCACACGGCAAGCGCATTTGAGCAGACGCGCATAAGGCGCTGGCGGCAGTCCCCTGCTCAGCCTTGTTCTGGCGCCGTCTGCCGGGCTGAGACGCGGCCGACCGGCCGCCAGATCAGCCGCTGGAGCTTCAGCTTCACCAGCCAATCCTCGAAGAACCAGGAGATGACCTCCTTGCGGCCGCTGACGAAGGGGAGCCAGGCGCTATCGAGATGGATGAAGGGCAGGAAGGGATTGGGCCGCTGCGAGGCATAGAGCTCGACACGGATCGACTTGCGCACCGACAGACCGCGCGCGTGAAAGCCGAAGGTGTCGCCCACGACGAGCGTGTTCGCGGGCACGGCGAATTTGGTCGGCGCCGGCATGTGCAGCCGCTTCAGTTGCGCGGCAGGAATGCGGAAGGCCCCGCCGCCGTGCCGCGCGGCGGCCAGCACGCTCATGCGCTTCTGCCAGGCAAGACGCCGCTTGGTCAGGCGATGCGACCCGGCGACATAGGTGAAAGGCCCCTCGTCCTCCGGCACGTCATAGAGGAAGAACCAGGCTTTGGCCGTGGAATGGAAGGTGTCCATATGCAGATCCGTCTGCGGATCCTTCTCGCCCGGCCGGGCGGAGGGTTCGCCGAAGATCGTCTGGATCGAAAGAACCGGCTCGACATTGAAGCCGCCGACGTAGCGGATCGGAGCGGTCCAAGCCTCGTTCTTGATGAAAGCAGCCAGGGCGGGCGAGCGGGTCAGCACATCGGGCGTCAGCGGAATGCGTCGCGTGACGGCCCCACCCTCCCGCATTTCGCGCGCCGGGGCCTGTAGTGCCTCGACCTCCGCGACCAACTGGCGAAACTCATTTTCTGCCAGCAGATTGCGCCGCTCGATATAGCCGTTTTCCGCGAAGAAAGCGCGCTCTGCTTCCGGTAGAAGATGCTTCAGCCGGCGACGACGCCATTCGGCGAGCCGCGAGGCTGTCTTTACACGCCAGATATGCAGCCCTTTGCGGTTGAGCCGCTCGCTGCCCAGAATCGGGCTGCGAAAGTCCTTGGTGCCTGTGAAGATCTGCAAGCCATGATAGGGCGCCAGAAGCACCGATTTCAGCTTACCAAGCAGGGTCTCTGCCGCCATGATGACCAGTCCATCCCCTAGGCCCGCATCACCGAGGATGCTGAGCCGGCCTTCGAATAAAGTCGAGACTTACACGAAGGAAAAGGAATGGAAAAGAACCTGACGTACCTCCCGCACGCATGACGCTCTGGCCATGCGCAGGCAACAACCTTACTCCGCCGCCTCCAGCTTGCGCGCCCGCGCGGCCCGCAGGCGAGCAAAGTCGTCACCGGCGTGGTGTGAGGAGCGGGTCAGCGGGCTGGACGCCACCATCAGGAAGCCCTTGGTATAAGCGACCGTCTCATAGGACTTGAACTCATCCGGCGTGACGAAACGCTCGACCTTGTGGTGCTTGCGGGTCGGCTGGAGATATTGGCCGATGGTGAGGAAGTCGACATCGGCGGTACGCAGGTCGTCCATTAGCTGGAGCACTTCGTTGCGCTCTTCGCCAAGGCCCACCATGATGCCCGACTTGGTGAACATGGTCGGGTCCAGCTCCTTGACCCGCTGCAGCAGCCGGATGGAATGGAAATAGCGCGCGCCGGGGCGAACCGTCAGATAGTTTCCGGGGACGGTTTCCATATTATGGTTGAAGACATCGGGCCGGGCGGCCACCACGCGTTCCAGCGCGCCTGGCTTCTTGAGGAAGTCAGGGGTGAGGATTTCGATCGTCGTCGCCGGCGATGCCGCGCGAATCGCCCAGATCACCTTCTCGAAATGCTCCGCGCCGCCATCCTCCAGATCGTCGCGATCGACAGAGGTGATGACCACATGGGAGAGCCCCATCTGCTTCACCGCCTTGGCGACATTCTCCGGCTCGTCCTGGTCTAGCGCATTGGGTCGGCCGGTGGCAACATTGCAGAAGGCGCAGGCACGGGTGCAGATCTCGCCCATGATCATGAAGGTGGCGTGCTTCTTGTCCCAGCACTCGCCGATATTCGGGCAACCCGCTTCCTCGCAGACGGTGACGAGCTTGTGGCTCTTCACGATCGAACGGGTCTCGACATAACCCTTGGAGGTCGGCGCCTTCACACGGATCCAGTCCGGCTTGCGCATCACCTCCGTATCGGGACGATGCGCCTTCTCAGGGTGGCGCACACGCTTGGCATCGTCGGCCGATGCCGGTGCCAGGTTCGTACGATCCAGAATCGTAACCATGAAGACCTGCTTTCAGGGCGCCGAGAGGCGCGAAAACGAAGACGAGCGCCGCATGAGCTGCGGCGGACGGCGGCGCCGGGATCAGCGCCGCACGATTTTTGCGAGAAATAGCAGAATACAGGCGCCGACGAAACCCGTGACCAGATAGCCCCACCAACCCGGCATGATGAAGATGTGCATCCTGTCGAAAAGAGCGCTGCCCAGCGCGGCGCCGAGAATGCCGATGATGATGTTCATCAGCACCCCGAAGCGCAGATCCATCAGGATCCCCGCCAACCAGCCGGCCAGACCGCCGACGATAATCGTTCCGAACAGGCCTACGCCTTCCATGGCTTCCCCCGCCAATCCATCCGCTGTGCCGAGATCAGGGCTTTCAAGCCCAGCCCCCAGGTGGGGCTCCGGACTTGTGCCGTCAAGCCGTCGCCGCCGACGGCCGATATTCTGCCTTAAGCCCTACGCGTTCAGCACGCGGCCATAGGCGTCGAGCACGCTTTCCTTCATCATTTCCGAGAGCGTGGGATGCGGGAATATCGTGTGCATCAGCTCTTCCTCTGTCGTCTCCAGGTTCATGGCGACGACGAAGCCCTGGATCAGCTCGGTGACTTCGGCGCCTACCATATGCGCGCCGATCAGTTCACCGGTCTTCTTGTCGAAGATCGTCTTGATCATGCCCTGGTCTTCGCCCAGCGCGATCGCCTTGCCGTTGGCGGCGAAGGAATAGCGGCCGACGCGGATGTCGCGCCCCTCGGCCTTCGCCTTGGCTTCCGTCAGGCCGACGGAGGCGACCTGCGGATTGCAATAGGTGCAGCCGGGGATCTTGGCCTTGTCCATTGGGTGGACATGCGGCAGGCCGGCGATCTTCTCGATGCAGATCACGCCTTCATGCTCGGCCTTGTGGGCGAGCATCGGCGGCCCGGCAACGTCACCGATCGCATAGAGGCCGGGCACGTTGGTCTTGCCATAGCCGTCGATGACGATGCAGCCGCGATCGGTCTTGACGCCGAGCGTCTCCAGGCCGAGGCCCTCAATATTGCCCTGAACGCCGACAGCCGAGATCAACCGATCAGCCGTAATCTGCTGCACCTTGCCGTCCTTGGTCTCGACATGGGCGGTGATCGAATTGCCGCCCTTCTCCACCTTGGAGACCTTGGCCTCGGTGATGATCTTCAGGCCGCGCTTTTCCAGCTGCTTGCGGGCGAAGGCCGAGATCTCGGCATCTTCTACCGGCATGATATTCGCCATCAACTCCACCACCGTCACATCCACGCCCATGGAGCGATAGAAGGAGGCGAATTCGATGCCGATGGCGCCCGAGCCCATGACGACAATCGATTTCGGCATGAAATCGGGCTTCATGGCTTCGAAATAGGTCCAGATCAGCTTGCCATCCGGCTCGATGCCCGGCAGCGCGCGTGGGCGCGCGCCGGTGGCGACGATGATGTGCTTGGCTGTATAAGTGCCATGCGCCAGCGTGCCCTTCGGCACGGGGTTCTGCGGCTGGACGACCGGCTTGGACGACGCGCCGACGACGATCTCGCCCGGCTTGGTCAGCTTGGCCTCGCCCCAGATCACGTCGATCTTGTTCTTCTTCATCAGGAAGCCGACGCCGGCATTGAGCCGCTGCGACACGCCGCGCGAACGCGCGACGACATCCTTGACCTCGGCCGTCATTGTGCCGTTCAGCGTCAGGCCGAAGCTCTTGGCATGGTTAGCATGGTCGAGGATCTCGGCCGAGCGCAGCAGCGCCTTGGTCGGGATACAGCCCCAGTTCAGGCAGATGCCGCCCAGATGCTCGCGCTCGACGATTGCTGTCTTCAGGCCGAGCTGGGCGGAGCGGATGGCGGTCACATAGCCGCCGGGGCCTGAACCGATGATGATGACGTCATAGGCATTCGACATGAGCGCTTCCACTCCTTCACGTTGTTCTTTTTCCGCCGGCGGCCCCTTTTCGGCGCTGGCGGAGCTTTTGGAAAGAGCGGCAAATCCGCTCCTGTCGCATCGCCGGCGTCACCCGCCGCGATGCTGCTTATTCCCACCAATCCGGCAAGCCGCTGACGACCGCCGGCCCTGACATCAAGGCCTCAGAGCCCCAGCATCATCCGCGCCACCGGCTCCAGAGCGCGGCCGAGCGCGCGGGTATTTTCGGCATCCAGATGCACACCATCGAGCGGCGTCGTCCGAGCGACCGAACCGGCATCGAAAAAGCCGCAACCCTTTTCATCCGCCAAGTCGCGATAGAGCGAGGCGAGCATCGCCGATTGCTCGACCCCGCCGGCAAACATGGCGGCGAAGGCAGCATTGGCGGTCTCGCAAAGCGGCGGCGGCGAAACGATCAGGATTTCCGGCCCCTCCTCGCGATCAACAGACCAGGCATGATGGCGCACCAGATCGATCAGCCGCTCCATGCCCATGACCGCACCAAAAGCCTGGCCGCAGATGACCGGCTTCATATCATTGGCGCCGAGCATGATGATCACGAGGTCGAGCGGATCGTGGCTGTGCAGGATCGTCGGCAGGATGCGCGCGCCGTTGCGGTCGCAATCGGCCAGATGGTCGTCATAGGCCGTGGTGCGGCCGTTCAAACCCTCGGCGATCACGGTCACCTCAGGTCCGAGTGCTGAGGCAAGCACGCTCGGCCAGCGATCCGAAAACGCATGGCGGCCGGCGCCTTCGGCATCATAGCCCCAGGTGAGGCTGTCGCCATAGCAGAGGACTGTTTTCATCGCACGCTCTCCTCCGGCGCCTGCTGTAACCCTTGCAAATGCATCCGCAGCCAATTCAACGGCCCTTCGTCAGCGCCTCGACCTTGCGCTCGAGTTCGAAGATCCGCTCCTCGAAATCGCCCGTCACGAATTTCGACATCATGGTATCGGCGGTCAGGGCTTGACGAATGGTCTTCTGGCTACTCTCGATCTTGTCCAGGCGCTGTCTGACATCGGCAAATTCTGCGCGCATTTCTTCAAATCGCCGATCCATTTCGCCGCGCATATCGCGAAGCAGAGGGATGATCATGCTTTCAGCTTCTTTTGCCATCACGTCGCTCCTTCGAGCCCTGAAGTGCCGCTCTACTCGTGAAAGATAGGATCAGAGACAGATTTTCACCATTCCATCCACCAGCCACCGAGAGATTTAAAGCAGTGGCTCTGATGGCTTTCCGCCCTGACAAGCCGGACACTTTCGAATGTGGCAATCGCACCCGTTGGCGCCATACTCCGCCCCGCAAAGTAAGCACGCCATCTTCCATATCCCCTGATTGTAATGGGTCGTCGATGGGCGACCTGTGTCGCCCATCACGCGCTGAGATCGAAGATTCACATCTCCGATCTTCGGCATCAGACCAGCATGCTCATCGGGTTCTCGATGTAGCGTTTGAAGGCGCCGAGCAGTTCGGCACCGAGTGCGCCATCGACGCAGCGATGGTCGGTCGAGAGCGTCACGGTCATGACATTGGCGATCTTCATTTCGCCCTTCTTGACCACCACGCGCTCCTCACCCGCGCCGACAGCGAGGATCGTCGCATGCGGCGGGTTGACGACGGCAGCAAAGTTCTTGACGCCCATCATGCCCATGTTGGAAACCGCCGTGGTGCCGCCCTGGTACTCTTCCGGCTTCAGCTTGCGGCCCTTGGCGCGAGCACCGAGGTCCTTCATCTCGTTGGAGATGGCGGACAGGCTCTTCAGCTCGGCCGAGCGGACGATCGGGGTGATCAGGCCGCCGGGGATGGAGACCGCGACGCCGACATCGGCATGCTTGTGCTTGACCATGGCACTATCTGTCCAGGACACATTGGCGTCCGGAACGTCGCGCAGCGCCAAAGCCAGAGCCTTGATCACCATGTCGTTGACCGAAAGCTTGAAGGCCGGCTTGCCGTCCTTCTCGGGCGCCGAGGCGTTGAGCTGGGCGCGCAGGGCCAGAAGCGCGTCGAGTTCGCAATCCAGCGATACGTAGAAATGCGGGATCGTCTGCTTGGATTCCTGCAGGCGCTTGGCGATGGTCTTGCGCATGCCGTCATGCGGCACAAGCTCGTAGGAGCCTTCGGCGAAGTTCTTGAGAACCGCCTCGTCCGACATGCCCTTGGGTGCTGCGGCCGGAGCGGCAGGCGTCGCCGCCGGAGCGGGTGCGGCAGCGGCAGCCGGAGCAGGCTTGGCGCCGCCGGCAACTGCCTTTTCCACATCGCTCTTGACCACGCGGCCATGCGGGCCGGAGCCTGAAATCGCCGCGATGTCGAGACCGGCTTCCTTGGCCAGACGCCGGGCGAGCGGCGAGGAGAAGGTGCGCTTGCCATCGCCAGTCGACGTGGACCGCGGGCTACCGTTTCCGACGCGCGGCCCCTCGGCAACCACAGCCTCGGAAGACGGTGCGGCTGCCGAGACGGCGACCTGATCGGACTTGACGTCCTGCGCCTCAGCCTTGGCCGGCGAAGCGCCGCCACCCGCAGCTGCCGCGCCGACATCTTCGCCGTCTTCGGCGAGAATGGCGATCAGCGCATTGACCTTTACGGCTTCGGTGCCGGCAGGAACGACAAGCTTGGCGACCGTGCCCTCATCGACGGCTTCCACTTCCATGGTCGCCTTATCGGTCTCGATCTCGGCGATGACATCGCCGGCCTTGACCTTGTCGCCTTCCTTCACCAGCCACTTGGCGAGGTTGCCCTCCTCCATGGTCGGAGAGAGGGCGGGCATCGTGATGTTGATCGGCATGAGATGCCCTCCCCGTTATTTGTAGCAGACAGCCTTCACCGCCTGGACGACTTCGCCGACATTCGGCAGAGCCAGCTTTTCCAGATTGGCGGCATAGGGCATCGGCACATCCTTGCCAGCAATGGTGATCACAGGCGCATCGAGATAGTCGAAGGCTTCTTGCTGGACGCGGTTGGCGATAAAATCGCCGACGGAAGACTGCGGATAGCCTTCTTCCACCGTCACCAGGCGGCCGGTCTTCTTCACCGATTCGACCACAGTCGGCAGATCCATCGGGCGGATCGTGCGCAGGTCGATCACCTCGGCGTCGATGCCGTCCTTCTCCAGCTCGGCCAGCGCCTTGACCACATAGGTCATGCCGATGCCCCAGGAGACGATGGTGACGTCGCTACCCTTGCGGTGAACGCGCGCCTTGCCGATCGGCAGAACGAAATCGTCGAGCTTCGGCACGTCGAAGGTCTGACCGTAGAGGATTTCGTTTTCCAGGAAGATGATCGGGTTCGGGTCGCGGATCGCGGCCTTCAAAAGGCCCTTGGCATCGGCAGCCGTATAAGGCTGGATGACCTTCAGGCCCGGGATCTGGCTGTACCAGGCGGCATAGTCCTGGCTGTGCTGAGCGCCGACGCGGGCAGCTGCACCATTCGGACCACGGAAAACGATCGGTGCGCCCATCTGGCCGCCGGACATATAGAGCGTCTTGGCGGCCGAATTGATGATCTGGTCGATCGCCTGCATGGCGAAGTTGAAGGTCATGAACTCGACGATCGGCTTCAGGCCGGCCATGGCCGCGCCGACGCCGACACCGGCAAAGCCGTGCTCGGTGATCGGCGTGTCGACGACGCGGCGGTCGCCGAATTCCTGCAGCAGCCCCTGGGTGATCTTGTAGGCGCCCTGATATTCGGCGACTTCCTCACCCATGACGAAGACGTCGGGATCGCGGCGCATTTCCTCAGCCATGGCGTCGCGTAGAGCTTCGCGCACGGTGGTCGGCACCATTTCGGTGCCAGCCGGAATATCCGGATCGGCGGCGACGTCGACCTTAGGCGCGGCAGGCACCTTGGCGGCGACGGGCGTTTCCGCAGCCGCTTCACGGGCCTTGCCGCCGGTGTTGTCGGCGGTCGCGGCCGGCGTCTCGGCGTCAGCCTTGGGCGCATCCGCCTTCGGCGCGGCGGCATCGGCGCTCTCGCCGTCCTGCAGCAGCACGGCGATTGCCGTGTTCACCTTCACATTCTCGGTGCCGGCAGCCACCAGGATCTTGCCGATGACGCCTTCGTCGACGGCCTCGACTTCCATGGTCGCCTTGTCGGTCTCGATCTCGGCGATCACGTCACCGGATGTGACCTTGTCACCTTCGTTCTTCAGCCACTTGGAGAGCGTGCCCTCCTCCATCGTCGGGGACAGAGCGGGCATCAAAATTTCAACAGGCATGATGTCGTCCTCGTCGGATCAAAGCAGGATGTCGGTGTAGAGCTCGGATACATCCGGCTCCGGATCGGCCTGGGCGAAATCGGCGCTGTCGGCGACGATGTCGCGCACATCCTTGTCGATTGCCTTGAGCTCGTCCTCGCTGGCCCAGCCCTTCTCCAGGAGACGGGCCTTCACCTGCTCGATCGGGTCATGCTCGGAGCGCATCTTCTGCACTTCGTCCTTGGAGCGATACTTCGCCGGGTCGGACATGGAATGGCCGCGATAGCGGTAGGTCTGCATTTCCAGGATGATCGGGCCCTTGCCTTCGCGGCAATGGGCAACGGCGGCCTCGCCTGCGGCCTTCACGGCGCGCACGTCCATGCCATCCACCTGGAAACCGGGGATGCCGATGGCGCTGCCGCGCTTGGAGAAGTCGACGCCGGCCGAAGCGCGGGCGACCGAGGTGCCCATGGCGTAGCGGTTGTTTTCGATGATGTAGATCACCGGCAGCTTCCAAAGGGCAGCCATGTTGAAGCTCTCATAGACCTGGCCCTGATTGGCCGCGCCGTCGCCGAAATAGGCGAGAGAGACATTGTCATTGCCGCGATAGCGGTTGGCGAAGGCAAGCCCGGTGCCGAGCGACACCTGGGCGCCGACGATGCCGTGGCCGCCGTAGAAATGCTTCTCCTTGGAGAACATGTGCATCGAGCCGCCCTTGCCCTTGGACAGGCCGCCCCGGCGCCCGGTCAGCTCCGCCATCACGCCGCGCGCGCTCATGCCGCAGGCCAGCATGTGGCCGTGGTCGCGATAGCCGGTGATGACCTGGTCGCCTTCCTTCAGCGCCAGCTGCATGCCGACCACCACGGCCTCCTGGCCGATATAGAGGTGACAGAAGCCGCCGATGAAGCCCATGCCATAGAGCTGGCCGGCTTTTTCCTCGAAACGGCGGATGAGCAGCATCTCGCGATAGGCCTTCAGCTCGTCGTCGCGGTCGAATTCCACGATCGCGCCGGGCGCAAAGTCTTCGATGCCTTTTGAACCTGTCTTGCGGCTGGATACGGACGCGGTATTTCGCGGAGCCATGCAATCCTCCCTTGTGGTTTGCCGTGAGAGAGCCTTACCCGATCGGAACCCGGCAACCGGCGCAGCAGCTCGCCAAAGTCTTTACCACCACCCTATCGCGCACGAAGGAAGAAGGAAAGCCGGCGGACCAGTCGTCCCTTGCAAGGCCGGACCTGTCCCGTCCGCCCGCAAGGCCATGCGAGGCTCGCCTCCTGAAAACCGGCAGGCGGATGGACCGCGACACCGACAAGAGCTTCAAAGCCCGCACGTCCTGGAGACATGCAGCGCCCCATCCGGTCGGATAAGGATCCGCGCGCACAATAGGCAAAGTTTTAGCGAACAGCAATGGCTTTGATTCAAGTCTTGGATCAAAGTAAACAATTGAAATGTATGATTTTTGCTCGATTAACCAGAAAGAGGTTAACTCGCTCTTCAGTGGAAAATGACGATCTCGTCAGGCCGAGACATGTTCAGCGCGAAGCGCGCCTTTTCGTCTAGCATGTCGCGCTCCAGCGATCCGTCGCTCAGCAGCGCGACTTCCTTTTCGATCATGGCGCGCTTTTCGACCAGGGTTGCCAGCCGCGCCTTGCGGTCGATCAGTTGCGCGTCGAAGCGCTCCGTCGCCTTCAGGCCAAATTCGCCATGGACGGAATGATAGCCGAAATAGGTCAGGAAGACTGCGGTGATCGCCGGCATGACGAGCCGGCCGAGATAGCGCTTCTTGTGATGTTTGGTCCACATAGCCATGCTGTCCTACGCAACACCTTTCGACAGTCGGGCATCAGGCCCCATGGTGTCGAGCAGACTGTAAGCGGCAGAGATTAACCGAGCGTTGACCATGACGAACGCGTGGCTCTTTCCCTCTTCGCCAACCAACGGACTGTCCGGGCAGCAAAAAGCCGGCGGGAGAGATCACCGCCGGCTTGGTATTGAGGTGGTCGGGACGGGCAGAGAGCCCGCCCCTGACCGCCTGATCAACCCTTGAGGATCGAACGGCCGGCATAGCGGGCCTGCGGGCCCAGCTGTTCTTCGATGCGGATCAGCTGGTTATACTTGGCGGTGCGGTCCGAGCGCGCGAGCGAGCCGGTCTTGATCTGCCCGCAATTGGTGGCAACGGCGAGGTCGGCGATGGTCGAGTCCTCGGTTTCGCCCGAACGGTGCGACATGACGGCGCTGTAGCGGGCCTTGTGCGCGGTCTCGACGGCATCGAGCGTTTCGGAGAGCGAGCCGATCTGGTTGACCTTGACGAGGATCGAATTGGCGACGCCCATCTTGATACCATCGCGCAGACGGGCGGAATTGGTGACGAACAGATCGTCGCCGACCAGCTGAACCTTCGAGCCGATCTTGTCGGTCAAAAGCTTCCAGCCGTTCCAGTCATCCTCGGCCATGCCGTCTTCGATCGAGAAGATCGGGTACTTGCCGGCCAGCTCGGCCAGGTAGTCGGCCATGGCTTCCGGCTCCAGCGTGCGGCCTTCACCTTCGAGAACGTATTTGCCGTCCTTGAAGAATTCGGTCGAAGCGCAATCGAGCGCGATGAACATGTCTTCGCCCGGTTTGTAGCCAGCCTTTTCGATCGAGGACATGATGAAATCGAGCGCTGCCGGAGCGGAAGCGAGACCTGGCGCAAAGCCGCCTTCATCGCCGACATTGGTGTTGTGGCCATCAGCGGCCAGCTGCTTCTTCAGCGTGTGGAAGACTTCCGAGCCCATCCGCACGGCGTCGCGGATGGTTTCGGCGCCCACCGGCACGATCATGAATTCCTGGAAGTCGATCGGGTTGTCGGCATGGGCGCCGCCATTGATGATGTTCATCATCGGCACGGGCAGCACGCGGGCGTTCGGGCCACCGACATAGCGATAGAGCGGCAGGCCAGAGGATTCTGCAGCCGCCTTGGCGACGGCGAGCGATACGCCGAGAATGGCATTGGCGCCGAGGCGGGCCTTGTTCGGCGTGCCGTCGAGTTCGATCATCGTCTCGTCGACATGGATCTGGTCTTCGGCATCGAGACCGCCGACGGCTTCGAAGATCTCGCCATTGACGGCCTCGACGGCGCGCTCGACGCCCTTGCCGAGATAGCGCGAGCCGCCGTCGCGCAGTTCGACGGCCTCATGCGCGCCGGTCGAGGCGCCCGAGGGAACGGCGGCGCGGCCGAAGCTGCCATCTTCCAGATAGACATCGACTTCAACGGTGGGATTGCCGCGGCTGTCGAGAATTTCGCGTCCGACGATATCGATGATTGCGGTCATGGATCTCTTTCCTGATTGAAGCCTGTTGATTTCAGGCGGTGATTTGCCGGCGAAGGCCAGCGGTGAGGTGGCACGTCTTTGATGACGCGCGGATGAAGGCGAAGCTGGCCGGCGCTGCCGACCGGCATGAGGGATCAGCGCTTGGCGACCGCGTCGAAGGCCATCAGCGTTTCGAGAAGACGCGGCATGTCCTTCAGATGCACCATGTTCGGCCCGTCGGAGGGCGCATGGTCGGGGTCCTCGTGGGTTTCGATGAAGACGCCGGCCACGCCGACGGCCACTGCCGCGCGCGCCAGCGTTTCCACGAACTCCCGCTGGCCGCCGGAAGAACCGCCCTGCCCGCCCGGCTGCTGCACGGAATGGGTGGCATCGAAAACCACGGGCGCACCGAGCGAAGCCATGATCGGCAAGGAGCGCATATCGGAGACGAGCGTGTTATAGCCGAAGGAGGCACCGCGCTCGCACAGGAGCACATTCGGATTGCCGCTTTCGGTGAATTTCGCCAGCACGTTCTTCATGTCCCAAGGTGCCAGGAACTGCCCCTTCTTGACATTGATCACCCGGCCGGTTTTGGCGGCGGCGATCAAAAGATCGGTCTGGCGCGACAGGAACGCCGGGATCTGCAGCACGTCGACCGTCTCGGCGACCACAGCGCATTGCTCTTCCGTGTGAATATCGGTGAGCACGGGAAAGCCGAATTCCGCCTTGAGATCGGCGAAGATCTCCATCGCCTTGTCGAGCCCGATGCCGCGCTTACCGGAGATCGAGGTGCGGTTGGCCTTGTCGAAAGAGGATTTATAGACGAGGCCGATCCCCAGCTTGGCGCAGAGTTCGCTCAGCGTGCCGGCGATCATGAAGGCATGATCGCGGCTTTCCATCTGGCAGGGGCCGGCGATCAGCGAGAGGGGCTGGCTATTGGAAAAGGTAACGGCCTTTGCTCCTGCGCCGGCGTTTACGGTTGAATTGGGCTGCATCTTCATTCTCCGAAGGCAAAAAGAACGCCCTGGCCCGGCGCGGGCGGGACGACGACCAGAGGCCCGACAAGGCGGAAAGCCACGCCTTGGGCCACCAGAAAAGCTTGAAGCGCGGCGCGGCTGGCGACGCGAAAGACCACGGCAAAGCCGCGCAGTCCCCGCTCGCCATCCGCGCGGCCCGCCTCGCCGAAAAAGGCCTGCACCGCCTCGGGTGTCAGCACGGATATGGCGGCATTGGCCGCTTCGATGTCCACGCCGAAGGAATGGGCGGCAATGGCGCGCTGCTCGAACACCTCCTGCAGGAGATATTGAAAGTCGCTGGGATTGTCTTCCGTCAGCACAACGCGGGCAATGCCGGTCACGCCATTGGCGTGACGCTCCAGCGCCGCACGGTCGGATGGCAGCGCCTGCAGCCGCTGACAGGCGAAGAAGAACAGATCGGGCGCGCGCAGATCGGCGGCAAAGGCCAAGCGAAAGCTGCCGGTCCCCTCGCTGCCGTCAGGCAGGCGCATCACGCGGGAGAAATCGAGCGTCTGGCCGCCGCTGATCCCATTGGCGACGAAGCGCGCGTGATCGGCCTCGGCATTGTCGGAGGCAACCACAAGCGCGGACAGTCCTTCTGGTCCCCTGCGGAAGCGGAAAGCCTGGTCGCGCGCGACGAAGACATTGCCGGTGCGCGCCGCGGCTTCGCAGTCCTCGCGCGAGGCGATGGCCAGGGGCTCAAGATAGGTTCCATCTGCAAAGAAGATGCAGGCATTTTCAGTGCCGAAGGGATGCAGCGCATCGGCCGCGACGGTGAAGCCCAGCGCCTGCAGGCGGACGCGCGCGATGTCCAGCATCTCCACCGGCAGAACGAGATGATCGAGCCGGCGGGCCTGGGCTGTCGTCGCCGGTGCTGATGCCATGATCCTCGTCCTCTCGCTCTTGCCCTGCTTTTGGGCTCAGCCTCGCGGCCGGGCGCATCGGCGGCTGCGCGGCCGGCTTGAAGGTCCGATCTTTAGCCGGCCAGGCCTCGTGCCATGTGGCGATAGCCTCCGCGGCGCTGCATCAGGTGCTTGGCATCTTCGGCTGAACAATTCAAGGCCATCTTGGCCGAGCGCCTGAACCAGGCGCTTGGGAAGCACACGGTCATGCTCTTCGCCGCGAAAGCGGGGTGACAGGCATCAAGCGCCCGCCAGGCGCGAACTGGAGGACCTGATCTCAGCGGCAGCTGCGCAGCTGCTTGGAATAGTTGCGGGCGATACTGGTCGCCTTGGCGGCGGCGTTGCGCACGCCCGGATCGTTGCGCCACGTGCCGCGCGCGTAGCCGGCATGGCCGGAATAATAGGCCAGGTAAAGATTATAGGGATCGTTGAGCGCGATGCCGTTCTGCTGGTGATTGTAGTTGTGGTACCAGGCGACGAAGTGAACGGCGTCGGAGAAATTGGTGCGGCGTGCGCTCCAGCGCCCGGTCGCGCGGCGGTAGTGGTCCCAGGTACCATCCAGCGCCTGCGAGTAGCCATAGGCCGAGGAGACGCGACCCCAGGGAATGAAGCCGAGAATATAGCGGCGCGGCGGGCGGGCATAAGGACGGAAGCCCGACTCGACATAGATGGTGGCCATGAGAATCGGCACGGGCACGCCATATTCGCGCGAGGCCGAGCGTGCGGAACGCTCCCAATTGTTGAACAGCCCGTCGCGCTGCTGGAAGATCGCGCAGGCATTGCTGATATTTCTGGGAGCGGTCGCACAGCCGGTCAAGGCCAGCAGCACGACGATCAACACAATACGCATCGCTCACATCTCTCGTGGTCGAGATATGAATAGACGGTAAAGATTAAGGGAAGGTTTTGAGCAGGTCCCGAGATGGGATGGGTGGAGCGGCACGCATGCTGCCTGCAAAAAGAAAACGGGCCCCTCGATCAGGAGGAGCCCGTTTACAAAACAGGTCGCGACAGTCCGCGCTCGTGATCAGACCAGCCGGCTCTGCTCCAAGGCCGCCTCGACGAAGCTGGCAAAGAGCGGATGCGGATCGAAAGGCCGGCTCTTGAGTTCCGGGTGATACTGTACGCCGATGAACCAGGGATGGTCGGGATATTCGACCGTCTCCGGCAAGACGCCATCCGGCGACATGCCGGCGAAAACCAAGCCGCAGGATTCCAGCCGGTCCCTGTAGTCGATGTTCACTTCATAGCGGTGGCGGTGACGCTCGGAGATGGCGCTCGATCCATAGATTTCGGCGATCTTGCTGTCCTTCTTCAGGCTTGCCTGATAGGCGCCGAGACGCATGGTGCCGCCCAGATCGCCGGCCGCGGTTCGCTTTTGCAGCGCATTGCCCTTGATCCACTCGGTCATCAGGCCAACGACGGGTTCGTCCGTCGGACCGAATTCGGTGGACGAGGCCTTTTCGATACCGGCAAGATTGCGCGCGGCTTCAACAACGGCCATCTGCATGCCGAAGCAAATGCCGAAATACGGCACCTTGCGTTCGCGGGCAAAGCGGGCCGCATTGATCTTGCCCTCGGAGCCGCGCTCGCCGAAGCCGCCCGGCACGAGAATACCGTGAACCTTTTCAAGATAGGGCGCCGCGTCTTCCTTCTCGAAGACCTCGGACTCGATCCATTCGAGCTTCACCTTCACCCGGTTGGCGATGCCGCCGTGGTAGAGCGCTTCGATCAGCGACTTATAGGCATCCTTCAGGCCGGTATATTTGCCAACGATGGCAATGGTCACCTCGCCCTCCGGCGTGCGGATGCGGTCGGCGACGTCTTCCCAGGCATCCATGCGCGGCTTGGGCGCCGGCTCGATGCCGAAGGCGGCAAGCACCTCCGAATCGAGCCCTTCCCGGTGATAGGCAATCGGCACGTCGTAGATCGAGGCAACATCGAGCGCCTGAATAACGGCCGATGGACGCACATTGCAAAACAGCGACAGCTTGCGCCGCTCGGCCTCGGGAATCTCGCGATCGGCGCGCACAAGCAGGATGTCGGGATGAATGCCGAGCGCCTGCAACTCCTTGACCGAATGCTGGGTCGGCTTTGTCTTCAACTCGCCTGCGGCCGGGATATAGGGCATCAGCGTCAGATGCACGTAGATGGCCGTGCCGCGCGGCAGATCGTTGCCGAGCTGGCGGATCGCCTCCATGAAGGGCATCGCTTCGATATCGCCGACCGTGCCGCCGATCTCGCAGATCACGAAATCATAGTCGTCATTGCCTTCAGTGACGAAAGCCTTGATCTCGTTCGTGACGTGCGGGATGACCTGGACGGTGGCGCCGAGATAATCGCCGCGCCGCTCCTTGTCGATGATGTTCTTGTAGATCCGACCGGTGGTGATGTTATCGGTCTTGGTCGCGGAGCGGCCAGTGAAGCGCTCGTAATGACCGAGATCGAGATCCGTCTCCGCACCGTCGTCGGTCACGAAGACCTCGCCGTGCTGGGTCGGGCTCATCGTGCCGGGATCGACATTGAGATAGGGGTCGAGCTTGCGCAGCCGCACCCGGTATCCCCGAGCCTGCAGCAACGCGCCGAGAGCAGCGGCCGCGATTCCCTTACCAAGGGAAGAAACCACGCCGCCAGTGATGAAGACATATCGCGCCATGGGCTTAACCGGATACCTTTTCACGTCTGATTCCACCACCTGAAAAACGGGAAAACGCCGCGATGCGGCGTTTTTCGTTGTCTTCGAGCTTCCGCGTCCTGCGCGCGGCCCCTTCGCCCCGCCAGACCGCTGGCAACGGGCTTTGAGCAAGGATGCTCGACGAAAGGGCATTTCCTGGGAAATGCGCCAGGCTCCTGATCGGAGCGATTACCCGCCGTCGAAACGATCACGCTTCGCCTGGGCATGCTCTGTCACGCGAGACCCAAGGTCGCAACAGGGCTGCGAAAGCTCCCACAAAAGAAAACCGGCGGGCACTTTCGCATCCCGCCGGTCGGTTCATCGGGCCTGAGCCTTACTGCCCGCTGGGTACGCCGGAATTCGTTGCCGGCGGGGTGGCGGCCGGAGCCGCCGGTGCGTTGCCCGTGGCCGGAGCGGCCGGGGCGGTGCTGGCGGGAGCCGAAGGCTGGACTGGCGCCTCACCCTGCGGCACGCCCGTGGCGGGCTGGCCCGGCTGCGTTGGTGCCGCCTGTCCTGCCGGAGCCTGGGTGGCCGGAGCCGTCGTTCCCGGAGCCTGGCTGGCAGGCGCCTGGCCATTCGGCCCGAGCGAGTCGAGTACGCCATTGCCGGTCCCGGTCGTGCCGGGAATACGGTCGAGAACGTCGGTTGCGGTCGGCTGGTAGCGGGCGAGGATGCCCATGGCCAGCGCCAGCACGAAGAACAGCGTCGCCAAGATCGCCGTGGTGCGCGTCAAGGCGTTGGCCGCACCGCGGGCGGACATGAAGCCCGAACCGCCGCCGATGCCAAGGCCGCCGCCTTCAGAGCGCTGGATCAGCACGACGCCAATCAGCGCCAGGACGACCATGAGATAGATCACGAGCAAGATGGTCTGCATGTTCTTCCAAGATTCCGGCCGTCTGGCCAAACGTCAATCATCGGGCGGCTCCATATACCATGGGGCCACCCTTTCCAAGCCCTATCGGCCAAATCGGTCCGGCTAATCGTCACCGAAGCCTGAAGTGACCCGGTGCTTCATCCCCTCAATCAGCAGGGTTTCGGCTCACGCCGCGTCTGCGAGATCGACCAGACCCTCATAGGTTTTGTAGATGGCAAGGAAATCCTCCGCCTTCAAGCTGGCGCCGCCGACCAGCACGCCATCGACATGGGCAATACCCAGAATTTCGCGCGCGTTGGAAGGCTTGACCGAGCCGCCATAGAGGATGCGCATCTGCGCTGCCTCGCTGCCGACGCGCTCATGCAGGCGGCTGCGCAGGAAGTCGTGTGCCACGGCGATATCGGCCGCCGTGGGCGTCAGTCCGGTGCCGATCGCCCAAACCGGCTCATAGGCGATGATCGTGTTGCCGGCGCTCGCGCCTTCCGGCACCGATCCGGCAATCTGGCGTGCCAGCACGTCGAGCGTCTGTCCTGCATCCCGCTCGGCCTGGGTTTCGCCGACGCAGATGATCGCCTGCAGCCCGACGCCAAGCGCGGCCTGCGCCTTGGCCAAAACCAGTTCATCGCTTTCGGCGTGATCCTTGCGCCGCTCGGAATGGCCGACGATCACATGGGTCGCGAACAGATCGGCGATCATTTCGGCCGACACATCGCCCGTATAGGCGCCGCTATTGTGGTGATGACAATCCTGAGCGCCGATCTTCAGCGGCGAATCTTCAGCCAGAGCTGTGGCCACATAGAGCAACGTCGCCGGCGGGCAGAGAACGGCATCGACCTTTTGCGAAAGCGGCCCATCCAGGCCATCGGCAATCGCCTTGATCTGGTCGAGCGCCGAGCGCAGCCCGTTCATCTTCCAGTTTCCCGCCACCATCGGCCGCACGTCCGGTGTCATCACGCCATTCCTCCACCTGATCCTCAATATGTTTTGCACCTAACAGAAGGCCTGCCGAAAAGGAAGCGCCCAAGGTTTGCCGACCAAGTTTATCCCTCCTTTGCTCTGCGGTGCAGCATGTCTCTTTCCCGGAAATTTCAACGCATTTTCCCGTGTTGTCTTGTGCTCATCCCTTGTCGGGACGGGACGATATTGCAATGCAAAAGCTCTTTGGGCGAGACAGTACATCGCGATTAAATCGGTTCGCAGAGATTTAAATCGATGATACTTCGCTCAAAGAAAATGGGCCGGCGCCACTCAAGGCGCCAGCCCACTCTCCCTCCCTTATCCTCAGACGCCGGCTCGGCTTTCGAGCAGAAGCCCGTCCGCTAGATCAGCCGATCTGCGATCCGACGAAGTCCTTGACGATGCGGATGATCCCCCGACCGAGCAGATCGTCCAGCGATTCCACGAACTGGTCGACATGCTCGCGCCCGCAGATCAGCGGTGGCTCCAGGCGGATCACGTTGCGGTTATATTCGGTGAAGGCCACCAGCGTTGCATAGTCGCGCAGGAGCAGCGCGCCGATGAAGCCGGAGAGCGAGCCCTTGAGCTTGTCGTCGAGCACGGAGACGACGGGGCGCAGCACCAGCGGCAACGTCTGGCTGAAATCCTGGAATTCCAGTCCGATCATCAGGCCTTGCCCGCGCACCTCCTTGATGATCTTCGGATATTTCGCCTGCAGCGCCTGAAGGCGGCTGAGAAGATAAGCGCCCTGGACGGCGGAATTCTCGATCAGGTTCTCGTCATAGAGGATGTTCAGCGCTTCGATGGCGGTGATGCAGGCCTCGCCGATGCCGCCAAAGGTCGCCTGCGCATGGATCATCGCCGTCTTTGGCGAGCCATAGGCCTTCATGTAGATCTCGCGCCGTGCGATCATCGCCGCCATGGCCGTCTTGCCGCCTCCGAGCGACTTGGCGAGCGCGGTCACGTCGGGCACGACGCCGGCATGCTCGAAGGCATAGAAGCGGCCGGAGCGGCCGACGCCGCACTGTACTTCGTCGGCCACCCAGATCACACCGTGCTTGTCGCAGAGCAGACGCAGCTCCTGCCAGAATTCCGGCGGCGCTGTGATGATGCCGCCGCCGCCCTGGATGGTTTCGAGCACGATGACGCCGATCTCCGGATCGCTTTCGAAAGCATTACGGATCGCGTCGATATCGCCGAACGGCACGCGGACGTTTCGATCCACCAGGCGGAACTCGCCTCGGTAAAGCGGGCTGTCGGTGATCGACAACACGCCCTTGGTCTTGCCGTGGAAGGAATTCTCGGCATAGACGATTTTCGGCCGCTTTGGCCCCACTGCCCGCTCGGCCACCTTGATCGCCGCCTCCATGGCTTCCGAGCCCGTGGAGCCGAGAAAGACCATGTCGAGATCGCCAGGCGAAATCGCCGCGAGATTCTTCGCCAGAGCCGCCGCATATTGCGACATGAAGGCGATGGCGATCTCGTGCCGGCCCTCCTCCTGGAAAGCCTTGCGCTCTGCGATCAGGCGCGGATGATTGTGTCCGACGGCGAGCGAACCGAAGCCGCCGAAGAAATCCAGGATCTTCCGGCCGTTCTGGTCGATGTAATACATGCCCTCGGCACGCTCGACCTTGATCTTGTTGAAGCCGAGCAGCTTCATGAAATGCAGCTGACCCGGATTGATGTGATCCTTGAACAGGCCGTTCATATCCGCAAGGCTCATGGCTTTGGCATCGGCCACGCTCAGGAGCTGCGGATGGGGAATGGCGGGCGCCGTCGGTCCGGCGCCGCTTTCGGGCTGCGCTTCGGCGCGGCGGGTCTTCAGGTCGAGCATGGCGGCGTCCCTCTCTCTTTCGGCCTATTCGGCCGCCACGGTGGCGCCGGCGGCATTTGCCTGGCCCGCCTTCTTGGCGCGATATTCGTCATAGGCGGCAATCAGCATGGCCCCGTCCTGATAGCGCGGAACCCAGCCGAGTTCGCGCTTGAGCTTGCCAGTCTCGCGCACGCACATTTCATCGGCGATGAGATACTGTTCGGGATCCATGATCGGCAGATTGATCAGGTCGAAGAACGCCAGCGTCTTCTTCACCGCAAAAGCCGGCGTCGGCACCAGGACGGAGCGCGAGCCCGTGTGCTTGATCAGATCGCCGAGCAGCTTGCGCACGGAAGGCGGATTGTCGGAGCCGAGATTGTACTCGGCATTGGGCACGCCGCCCTTCCAGGCGAGATAGGCGGCATCGGCGCAATCAAACACCGAGATGAACTGATAGGGCACCTTGCCCGAGCCGATCATCGGCACGGGAAGGTTCATGTCGATCAGCTTGAACAGCTTTTCCAGAATGCCCAGCCGGCCCGGCCCGATGATCAGCCGCGGACGGAAGATGGTGATATCAAGCCCCTTCTTGCGCCAGTCGAAGGCCAGCTGTTCGGTCGCCCATTTGGACTTGCCGTATTCGCCGAGCGGCGCGGCCGGATGATCCTCGGCCTGTGGCGACTGAACCGTGTGGCCATAGATCATATCGGTGGTGAACTGGACCAGACGGGTGCAGCCCGCTTCCGAAATGGCCTTCATGATGTTCTCGGCGCCGTAATAATTGACCGGCCAGAAGAAGGCCCAGCGCTTGGCGCGTACCTGCAAGGGTGAGAGCATCTTGGCCGCCATGTTGTAGACCATGTCGTCGGGCGCGATGCCGACGGCCTTGACCTGGGCGGGATCGGTGACGTCGCAGCGGACGAAGCGCGCGCGCTGGTAGAGCGGCAGATCGGACTTGACGATATCGGCGATCACGACGTTTTCGCCATCGGCGATCAGCTTCTCCGCCAGATGGCGGCCGACGAAGCCATCGCCTCCGAAGATGATGTGGTTCATGCTGCGCTCCTGATATCTTTGGTCTCTGTCGAGGTACCCTTGGCGGCGGCCTCCGGCGCGTGGCTCTCGGAAGACCGGCCCGACTGGGCAATGAAGAAGGTGCCGACGCAGATGAGGGCGATGCCGGCAATGCGCCAGGCGTTGAGATCTTCGCGGAAGACGAAATAGGCGAAGACCGCCACGGCCACATAAGCCAGGCTCAAGAAGGGATAGGCGAAGGAAAGCTCCACCTTGGACAGGACGAAGAGATGCGAGATCATCGAGATGGCGAAAGTGACCAGTCCGGCAAAGACCCAGGGGTTGAACAGGACCTGGAAGATCCGCGCCACCGCCGTCTCCGCCGTAAAGGTCAGCGGTCCCAGCGACAGCATGCCCTGCTTCAGCATCAGCTGCGCCGCCGCATTGGTCAGGACGGTAAACAGGATGAAGGGAATATATTTCATCGCAATGCCTCTTTTTCTCGGCCCGTCTTACGCGTCAAATCTCAAAAACTGGTAAGGCTTGGCTAATACTTCGACTCAGGCTTGACCAAATCTTAAGATCGGGCGGCGTCCATCTTGACGGACCTGCGTAGTCACCGGCTTATACACGAAATCGGCGCGCTGCAGGCAGCCACAGCGCGACATGCTTAATGGCTGAGGCTGAGCGCGGTGCGTCGCCAGAAATCCGACACCAGAGCCGGATCGCGCAGTGCCTCCAGCGCACGCCAGTGCGGAAAGGATGCGGCAAAGACGTCGGGTCGCATGCGGGCGTCCTTATAGGGGTTGATCGCACCGCCGGCCGCCATCACGATCTCGTCCAGCCTGTCCAGCAGCCTCAATGTCGCTGCGCCCTGGTTGGCGAAATCCAAGGTCAGCGTGAAGCCTGGCCGCGCAAAGGTGAGAAGCCCCGGCGAAGGCTGACCGCCGAAGCGCTTGAGCACGGTGAGGAAAGAGCCGTGACCGGCCTCCCGGGCCGTCTCCATCAGCCTGGCGGTGATCTCCGGCGCATTGTCCTCGGGATAAACGGATTGATGCTGATAAAGACCCTTGCGGCCATAGAGACGGTTCCAGTCGCGAATGGCATCCAGCGGGTAGAAATAGCCCGGCCATTTCACCGTCGCGATGGTTTCGCCTGGCTTCTCCTTGCGAAAATAGGCTTCGTTGAACGCTTTCAGCGTCAGCCGGTTCAGCAGGCTGACAGGCGGGCGAAAGGGCACGGCCAGCTTTAGCCCCTTGGGCACGTCGGGGAATTCGCAGGCGCCATCGGCATGATCGCCGGCAAGCAGAACACCGCGACCGGCAGACCGGCCGGTCGCCAGCTGGTCGATCCAGGCCACCGAATATTCATGTTCGGCATCGACGCGGCCGATCATCGCGAAATAGGCATCGAGCCGGTCGAAGCGGATCGCATGCTGCTGAATATGGGGCGACGGCACCTTCATCAGTTTCAGCGTAACGTCGGTCACCAGCCCCGTCAGTCCCATGCCGCCGATGGTGGCGCGGAAAAGATCGGCATGGTCGTGCGCCGAACACACTCGCGGCTCGCCATCGGAACGCAGCACTGT
Source organism: Xaviernesmea oryzae (assembly GCF_900109605.1). GTDB lineage: Bacteria > Pseudomonadota > Alphaproteobacteria > Rhizobiales > Rhizobiaceae > Xaviernesmea > Xaviernesmea oryzae. The sequence continues at coordinate 25,594 of NZ_FOAM01000002.1, read as the reverse complement.
GAAGGACAGGACGTGATGGCCGAATGTGCCCCGGCTATGATGGTTTTTGCCATGAACATCATTGGCCAGCGCGCCGCCGACGGTGACGAAGGCAGTGCCCGGCGTGACCGGCAGGAAAAATCGGTGCGAAACCGCCCGCTCCAGAACCTGTCGCAGGGTCACGCCGGCCTCGCAGCGCAGGATCCCTGTGCCGGGGTCGAAAGACAGGATGCGGGCGCGCGGACGGTTGTCGATCAGACTGCCCCGATCATTGTGGCAACTGTCGCCGTAGGAACGGCCATTGCCGAAGGGCAGATAGGCGCCGGGCGCCGCCGAAGGCATCGCCTCCTCATAGGCATCCACCGAGATGGCAGTGCGTGGATGCGTATCGAGACGCCCCCAGCTGTCGAACGCCTCGCTCATCGCGGCCCCAGGGCGCCGGCGAGAATGAGCATGGCGCCGATCGACATAATCACCAGACTGCGCCAGTCGCGCATGATGAAAACCACAGGATCCTCATGCAGCATGCGCCGGCGCGCCAGCATCCAGATCCGCAGCTGCATATAAAGCACAAGCGGGCAAAGCGGCCAGAGCGCCCAGGGTAGCGCATACATTTCCATCATCTCCTTGCTGTGCACATAGAGCGCCAGCACGAGGGCGGAGGTGAAGGCCGAGGCGACGCCCGCCTGCCCCACCATTTCGAAATCCACCGGGCGATAGCCGCGCCCGGGAACCAGCACGTCCTCGGCCCGGGCCACGTGCTCGTCGAGCTCGACATAGCGCTTCACCAGCGCCAGGCTCAGGAAGAAGAAGATCGAAAAGGCCAGAAGCCAGAAGGACAGATCGGTCTGGGTCGCGGCCGAGCCGGCGGCGATCCGCATGGTATAGAGGCCGGCCAGGGTGAAGACATCCACCAGAAGCTTGCGCTTCAGCACGAAGGTATAGGCCGTCGTCGCCACGACATAGATCGCCAGCGTGCCGGCAAACTCGATCGGCAGCAGGGCCGAGAGGCTGAGCGAGGCCAGCACCAGGCAGAGCGCCAAACTGAGCGCCATGGGCACCGAGATCTGCCCGCTCGCCAGGGGCCGGTAGCGCTTCTTGGGATGGTTCCGGTCGTTGGTGAGGTCGGAGAGATCGTTGATGATGTAAACGGCCGAGGCCAGGAAGCTGAAGGCAAAAAAGGCCAGGATCGTGTTGATCACCGCATCGATGTGCAGAATGTCGTGATTGAGCACCATCGGCACGCCGATCAGTACGTTCTTGGCCCATTGATGCATGCGTATGCATTTCAGCGCGGCAATGGCGCTTTGCGGCCCGAGATCCAGACGCTCGGCATCATGGCGGCGGCGCCAGCGCTCGGCCGGGCCATCGGGCGCCACGACGATCGCCCGGCGCGCCGCCTTGAAGACTGGCACGTCGTCGGCGCAGTTGCCCATATAGTCGAATCCGGCCTCGCCATAGCGGGCGACCAGGGCATCGCGCTTCCTGTTGCGCGTCAGATTGTGATCGTTCGATGAATGGAGAATGGCGGTGAAGAGGCCGGTGTGGTCGGAGACATCGCGCGCAATGGATTCCGCCGCGCCGGTGACCAGGACGATCTGGCGCCCGCTTTCGCGTTCGCGCTCCAGGCGACGCAGCACAGCCTCGCGATAGGGCCAGTCCTTGGCGCAGCGTCCCGTGCGAGCGGCAATTTCATGCTTCAGCCGGCCCTTGCCCCGGCTCAGCCAGTAGAGAAGATGGAAGACGAGAAATGGATTGCGCATCAGCACGACCGCGATGCCTTCCCACAGCGTATCCGTGGCAAGCAGCGTCCCGTCCAGGTCGACGCATAGAGGAATATGCCGGGATTCGGTGCGAACATCCATTTCGTATGTCCCCGCTAACATTTCCACGCACCATTCAACCAGCCCGCTTTCCAAATAGCAAACGAGCGCGGTCGTGGGGTCTGCAACCGGCTCGGGTGGTTAATGAAGGTCAGGCCGATGTGGTTAAGGCCTCCTGCCTTTCCCTTCGGCGTGGATGCAGAGCGAAAAGCAGCGGACGGGTACCCTCGCCCAAAGCGGCTCCGGCTGCCTCAGCGTGCATCCAGCCAGTTCAGCGTTTCGCGCCAGTCGGTCATCCGCACCGGCGTGCCATGCGTGCCGGAGCGAAAGAGCACGAAGCGGGTGGGATAGCCGGCCGTCTTCAGCTGCCGATAGAGCGCGATCTGCGCATCGGCGGGATAGACCGAATCGGCGCTGCCATGGCTGAAGAACATGGGCAGCCGCGCCGCATGCGCCGCACTCTTGAAAAAGGCGGGATCGGCCGGTCCGCCCATGATCATCATGCCCTGCAGTTCGGAGACCGCCTGCTTGTCGCGCGTGATGCCCCAGCAGATGAAGCTCCCCATCGACGCACAGGAGAGAATGACCGGTCGGCCGGGCGAGGCCAAAGCGGCATGGTGGATCAGCGCCGCGATATCGGCCACGCCATTCTCGTCAAACGACTTGATGCTGGCCGCATAATAGACGCCCCGCCCTTCGACCGCGAGGTTCTTGAGCCGATTGAAATTGCCGCCGAACGTATAGTCATTGGCGCCGAGCCGCCGGTCGCCGCCGCGGCCGTGAACGAAGATCACCGTAAAGGCCGCGCCCTTGGCCCGGCCGACGCGCACCACATCCACCGCGCGTCCGCCTTCCGTCACGGTTTCGAATGCCTGCGCACTCTTGACGCCCAGCGAGACATAGGCCCGCTTGACCCGGCGTTCGGGAATGTCGTCGCGGCCGTTGATGTCGCGCATTTCCTGATAATCCACCGTGCGAAAATCGCCACCGTCCTTAGAATCGACCAGCGCCGGATAGGCAAAAAGCGCGTCCTTGTAGGGGCCGACCAGCTCGGCGGCAGCCGGCCAAGCGCTGCCGAAAAGCATCACCGCCAGGAGAAAGCGCTTGACGCGAGCGGGAATTGTGGACACGGACATAAAGAAATGTTCCTCTTTTGATCCGGGTCTTGCCATTCCGACCCGTCCGTCGCAAGACTTGCGACGCCTTTTCCTAAAACACGATCCGACGAGTTCCATGGACGACAGCAAAGATCTCTTCTCGCGCATGACACCGTCTGCGTCCGCGCCCCGCGCGGCCTCGAAGGCGGCCGCTCAGCCGGCGCAAGAGCCCGCGGCCGCCGCCCAGCCGGCCGCAACGCCGCACCCTGCCCCAGCATCGGCAGCGCCTCCAAAGGCTGCGCCGTCCCTGCCGCCCGTCAAGTCGGGCGATGGCGAGGACTACGGCGCCTCGGCCATCCGGGTTCTGGAAGGGCTGGAGCCGGTGCGTATGCGGCCGGGCATGTACATCGGCGGGACGGACGAGAAGGCTTTGCACCATCTCTTCGCCGAAGTCATCGACAATTCGATGGACGAGGCCGTGGCCGGCCACGCGAATTTCATCGACGTGCATCTGGATGCCGAGGGTTTCCTGACGGTCACCGACAACGGTCGCGGTATTCCTGTGGAAAACCATCCGCAGGTGCCCGGCAAATCGACGCTCGAAGTGATCATGACCGTGCTGCATGCGGGCGGCAAATTCGACGGCAAGGCCTATGAGACCTCAGGTGGCCTGCATGGCGTCGGCATCTCCGTCGTCAATGCGCTGTCGGATCTGGTCGAGGTGGAGGTCGCGCGCAACCGCAAGCTCTACCGCCAGCGCTTTTCGCGAGGGCTGCCGCTCGGCGGGCTGGAAGAGCTGGGCGACGTGCAGAACCGGCGCGGCACACGCGTGCGCTTCCGCCCCGATCACCAAATCTTCGGCCCAGCCGCCAAGTTCGACCCTGGCCGAATCTTCCGCATGGCACGCTCCAAGGCCTATCTGTTCGGTGGGGTAGAGATCCGCTGGTCCTGCGATGGCGCGCTTGTCGCCGGCACCGATATTCCGGAAAAGGCCGTCTTCCATTTCCCCGGCGGGCTGAAGGACTATCTGGCCGCCACGCTGGGCAAGGAATTCACCGTTACGCGGGAGATCTTCTCCGGCAAGACCGAGCGTCCCGGCGGCCATGGCTCGCTGGAATGGGCGGTGACCTGGTATGGTGGCGATCCGCAGCTGCATTCCTATTGCAACACGATTCCCACCGCCGAGGGCGGTACGCATGAGGCGGGCTTTCGCATCGCCCTGACCAAGGGGCTGAAGGCCTATGCCGAGCTGACGCAGAACAAGCGCGCGGCCGCGATCACCACCGACGACGTGATGATCTCCGCCGTCGGCATGCTTTCGATCTTCATTCGCGAACCGGAATTCGTCGGACAGACCAAGGACAAGCTGGCCACCGTCGAGGCGCAGCGCATTGTCGAAAATGCGATCCGCGATCCTTTCGATCATTATCTCGCGGGCAATCCGGCCGAAGCTGCCAAGCTGCTCGACTGGGTGATCGAGCGTGCCGAAGAGCGGCTGCGCCGGCGCAAGGAAAAGGAAGTCAACCGCAAGAGCGCGGTGCGCAAACTGCGCCTGCCGGGCAAGCTGGCCGATTGCACACAGAACACCGCCGAGGGCGCGGAACTGTTCCTGGTCGAAGGCGATTCGGCCGGCGGCTCCGCCAAGCAGGCGCGCAACCGCGCCAACCAGGCCATCCTTCCCTTGCGCGGCAAGATCCTCAACGTCGCCAGCGCCGGTCGCGAAAAACTTTCGGCCAATCAGCAGCTCGCCGATCTCGTGCAGGCGCTTGGCTGCGGCACACGGTCGAAATACCGTCAGGAAGATCTGCGCTATGACCGCGTGATCATCATGACCGATGCCGATGTCGACGGCGCGCATATCGCTTCGCTGCTGATCACCTTCTTCTATCAGGAGATGCCGGAGCTGGTGCGTGGGGGCCATCTCTATCTCGCCGTGCCGCCGCTCTACCGCCTGACCCAAGGATCGAAAACGCTGTATGCCCGGGACGATGCGCATCGCGTCGAGCTTCTGAAGCGCGAATTCAAGGGCAAGGCCAAGGTCGATATCGGGCGGTTCAAGGGCTTGGGCGAAATGATGCCGGCCCAGCTCAAGGAAACCACTATGGACCCCGCGCATCGCACGCTGCTGAAGGTCGCGATCGACGAGATCGATTTCGAAGGCACGCGCGAGGCGGTGGACAATCTCATGGGCACCAAGGCCGACGCCCGCTTCCGCTTCATCCAGGAGCGCGCCGCCTTCGCTGACAATCTGGATATCTGACGGCTCTCGCTGGAAGCGATTGCAGAAATACATGCGGGGCCGCGCCGCCGTCAGGATGGGGACGGCAGATCAGGACACGCGATAGCCGGCCGCGCGCCAAGCTCCTCGTATAAGCGCAGGAGGTAGCCGTCGGGATCGGCGATGACGACTTGACGCTGCCCGCTTTCCATCCCGCCGCCAATCGCGTACCAGCGCTCCTCCGGCGTGACGATATAAGCGACGCCCTTTGCCTCGAGCGCCACGCAGATCGGGGCAAGCGCGGTGGCTCGGATCTGTAGATTGACGCCACGCCCGAGCGGGCCGCGAAGGTCGGCGAGACCGGCATCGAAATCCCGCCCCAGGCCGATCTGGTCGATCATCAGTGCCGCCCCCTCCCGCTCCAGAAATGCGAAGCCTTCCGCCTCACGCGCGTAGCGACAGGAAAATCCGAGGCATTCGCAATAGAAGCGCAGGCTCGCCTGCCAATCGCGTACGCTGAGTTCGGGCACAAGCACGTTTGACATGCTAGAAGATCCTCCAGGTGCGAGTCGGCACTATGCATGCAGCACGGCTCTGTGTGGATAGGACGGATCGAAACGACTCATTGCGGTCATGCCATCATCCGCCAAGAGAATTGCGAGCGAATGGCTGGCCGGGCAGCGTTTCGATGCGTGGGGACAGGATGCGAGCGTGCCGGATCGTAAGCCGGAATGCGGCTCTTCCGACGCCCGGCCCAACGCTTCACATGCCGTCGGGACAAAAAAGACGCTGGGCAATCGGGCGCCAAAGGGGGGAGCATGACGACATTCGATTGCGATGCGGTGGTGGTGGGAGCCGGCGTCGTCGGACTGGCCATTGCCCGGCGGCTTGCTCTGGCAGGGCTGGAGACGCTGGTGATCGAGCGCGAAGGCGCGATCGGCATGGGCACGTCCTCGCGCAATTCCGAGGTCATTCATGCAGGGCTCTACTATCCGCCGGGCTCGCTGAAGGCGCGTCTCTGCCGCGAAGGGCGTGAACGGCTCTATGCTTATTGCGAGGCGCGCGGCGTCGGCGCGCGCCGGGTCGGCAAGTTGGTTCTTGCCGCCACCGCCGACGAGGTCGCCAAGCTGGAAGCGATCATGGCGACGGCGAAAGCCAATGGCGTCAACGACCTCCAGCGCCTGACGCGGGAAGAGGTGGCTGCGCTCGAACCGGCGCTCGCCTGTCATGCCGCCTTTCTCTCGCCCTCCACCGGCATCATCGATACGCACGGCCTGATGCTGGCCCTGCAAGGCGATCTGGAAGAGGCCGCTGGCACCGTCGCCTTCCATGCGCCCGTTGCCGAGGCGCGGCCGGAGGATGGTGGCTTTACCATCGTCACCGGCGGTGCGGACGCAACCGAGATCCGAACGCGCCTGCTCGTCAATGCCGCCGGCCATGGCGCGCCACGGCTGGCTGCTTCGATCCATGGCGAACCGGCAGCCCAAGCGCCGCGCCAATGGTTTGCCAAGGGCAATTATGTCTCGCTGATCGGGCGCCAGCCCTTTTCGCGCCTCGTCTATCCGCTGCCCGATGCCGCCGGTCTCGGCATTCACGCGACGCTGGACCTCGCGGGACGCTGCCGCTTCGGCCCCGATGTGGAGTGGGTGGAGCATGAGGACGATCTGGAGGTGTCTCCCACCCGCCTCCCCATCTTCGAAGCGGCGATCCGGCGCTACTGGCCGGCGCTGCCATCGGGCGCGCTACAGCCGGACTATGCCGGCATCAGGCCGAAGCTGCACGGACCCGGCAGCCCGATGCCGGACTTCCGTGTCGATGGACCGGAAATGCATGGGCTTTCGGGGCTGGTGCAGCTCTTCGGCATCGAGAGCCCGGGGCTGACGTCGAGCCTGGCCTTGGCCGACCTTGTGGCAGACCGGCTTGGTCTTCCGGCCATTGCGCTCTGAGCACCTCGTTTCAGAACGCCCTGCCCTCAAACACATCGTATCCCGGCTTATATGTGACAGGCGTCAGGCCGCCCCGCCGAACTGCGCCTCATAGAGCCGGCTGTAAGGCCCACGCGCGGCAAGGAGTTCGCCATGCGGCCCTGCCTCGGCAATGCCGCCGCGATCGACCACGACGATGCGCGCAGCATCGCGGATGGTGGCAAGCCGGTGGGCGATGATGAGGGTGGTCCGCCCGCGCGCCAGCTCGTTCAGCGATTGCTGGATCGCCCGCTCCGTCTCGGTGTCGAGCGCCGACGTTGCCTCGTCGAGAATGAGGATCGCCGGATTCTTCAGGAACATGCGGGCGATTGCGAGCCGCTGCTTCTGCCCGCCCGACAGCTTGACGCCGCGCTCGCCGATCACCGTATCCAAGCCCTCGGGCATGGCGGCGATCACGCTTTCCAGCCGCGCGCGCCGGGCTGCGTCCAGGATCTCCCCCTCGCTCGCGCCCAGCCGCCCATAGGCGATGTTCTCGCGGATCGTGCCGCCAAAGAGGAAGACGTCCTGCTGCACGATGCCGATCTGGCTGCGCAGCGAGGCGAGCGTCATGTCGCGAATATCGATCCCGTCGATGGTGATCGCGCCGCCTGTCACGTCATAAAAGCGCGGCAGCAGCGAGCAGAGCGTCGATTTTCCCGCTCCGGAGGGCCCGACAAAAGCGATGGTCTCGCCCGGCTCGATCTCAAGGTTGATCTGCTCAAGCACGCGCGCCTGCGGGCCATAGCCAAAGGACACGTCGCGATAGGTGATGCGCCCAGTCAGGGTGGGCGCGGCGATCGCGCCCGGACGATCGGCAATATCGGGCGCGGTCTCCATCAGTTCGGTAAAGCGGCGAAAGCCGGCAATGCCTTTGGGATAGGTCTCGATCACCGAATTGATCTTTTCCACCGGCCGGAAGAAGACACCGACGAGCAGAAGGAAGCTGACGAAGCCGCCATTCGACAGCTCACCGCGCAGCACCAGCCAGGCGCCGGCGATCATCACGATCATCTGGATCAGCCGCATGCTCATATAGCTGAGCGAGGTGGAGGCGGCCATGATCTTGTAGGCTTCCAGCTTGGTGCGGCGATAGTTCTGGTTGTCCTTTTCGAACAGTGCCTTTTCATGCGCCTCGTTGGCGAAGGCCTGGACGACGCGGATGCCGCCGACATTCTCCTCGATGCGGGCGTTGAAATCGCCGACCCGCCCGTAGAGCGCGCGGAAATTGCGCGTCATCCGTCCGCCGTAGCGGCTGGTGACCCAGGCTGTCGCCGGCACCACAGCGGCCGTCAGCAGCGCCAGCTTCCAGTTGACCGACAGCATCAGCAGGAATGCGCCGATGAAGGTCATGATGGCGATGAACAGATCCTCCGGCCCGTGATGGGCGACCTCGCCGATCTCCTCGAGATCCTTGGTTAGCCGGCCGATCAGATGGCCGGTCTTTTCATTGTCGAAATAGCGGAAGGAAAGCTTCTGCACGTGCTCGAAGGCAAGCCGGCGCATATCGGTCTCGATATTGATGCCCAGCATATGGCCCCAATAGGTCACCGTCGCCATCAGTCCTGTGTTCAGCACATAGATGATCAGAAGGCCGACCGAGGCGGCCAGAATGACCGGCCAGGCGCCGGATGGCAGGAGGTCATCGACGAAGAGCTTGACCGCCATGGGAAAGCCAAGCTCCAGCAGGCCGGAAAGCACGGCACAGCTGAAATCGAGAAGGAACAGGCCGCGATAGGGCCGATAGAACGCGAAAAACCGACGCAGCATCGGCAATCTCCCATGGCAGGGGCCGGGCGGGATGCGGAGCGACCTGGCTGAAATGCCCGGTCAGCGGATGGGACAGGCGGAGGCAATGCCATTGCGTCTCCAAGGCGCCGGTGTGACATCCGGCGCCCTCGATCCTGCGGCCCCTCCTGCCATGGATCGCCACCCCCGCCAAGCCGAAAGCAGGCAGCGCCACTCATGATTTGCCTGGGCCGTGCCGCCAAAGGCACAGCGCGTCACGCGCCCATCGTCCGCGCAGTGCCGGACGTCTCATCCAACCAGGCGCCGCTCCATGAAGAGGCTCAGCGGATCGGGCCTGTAGTTGCCGAAAGGCTCGATATCGACGAAGCCGGCCGAACGATAGAGCGCAATGGCCTCGGGCTGGTAGATACCGGTCTCCAGGCGCAAAGCCACAAGTCCAGCAGCCTGCGCGTCCGCGACCAGCCTGTCGAGCAGCCGCCGGCCAATCTTCAGGCCGCGCGCCGTTTCGTGCACGAACATCCGCTTGATCTCCGCCGTGCCATCGCCCGCCGCCACCATGGCGCAGCAACCGACGATCCGGCCCTGATGCCGGGCAACGAGGAAGCGGACCTCCGGCTTTTCCAGGCTGGCGAGATCGACCATATGATTGCTTTCGGCCGGATAGAGGGCAGCAGCATAAGCATCCGAAAGGGCCAGCAGCGCCTCGATCTCTTGTTGGCGTGGAGGCTCCTGCGCGATCTCGACCGTCATCCCATATACCCTCATATTTATGTGTTTTTACATAGACTTGTCGCGGATGCCGAAGCCGTCCCATGAGGCGGCGACAGGCGCGGCGGCTTGCCCTTTGCCTGTTCCTGCCCCAAGCAGGCAGCGCGCGCAAGCCCGATGCTTGGCATCGTCTATTGCTCAAAAAGGGGGCTTCGTCAGAGTGTTGTCGGGGACAGCTCAGAAGTCGAGTCTGGCTGCCAAATTACCTTGGGGCCTGGATGCCGCCTAATTTAGGACAGAGGAGCGGTTTAGGCCGAAGGCTTACCGCGACGGAGAGACATCCATGATTTCGGGCGCCATGATCGTCATGACCATCCTCGGCTGTGACGATGCAGTCACCTCCTGCCACTATGTCGAAACCGTCAAAGGCAGTTGGGCTTCCATTTCGGCCTGCGACAGCCATTCGCAGGCTGTGCTGCCGCGTTTCACCAAGGTGAAATATCCGGTCATTGTCGCCATGTGCGAAAAGCAGGGCGAAGGCGTTGCCGCCACCCTGCCGGGCGCCCTGCCGCAGCCGGCGGAAAAGGGCGCACAGGTTGAGTTTCCTGTGCCCGATGCCGCCAAGCCACTGGCGAGGGCCGAAGCACCGATGACGGGCCAACCCAAAGCGCCGGCCCAAACCGACGCACGCACCACGCTCGACCAGATCGAGCCCGCACCTGCGCCCCCCGAGGGAAGCGGGCTGATGGCCATTCCTACCCGCGCCTATGATTTCATCCGCAATCGGCTGCCCGGACGGGAACAGGTTCGCGATGTGCTGACCGCGCCGGTGCACTACGTCTCCGACAGCTATTCCTGGGTGGCGCGCCGCATCGTGCCCTGATCACGAGCCACGCAAGGACTACGGCGAGTTCGCGCATCGGCGCGGAGAGCTCTGAGAGATGGGGAAAAATCGCTGCTGGCCAATCAAGGCCAGCTAACGAATGAGGCCCGCCGCCACCAGGCTTTGCGCGGCGGCCAGCACCGCCTCTTCCGGCGGACGGGGGCGCCAGCCAAGCAGACGCTCGGCCTTTTCGCTCGATACACGCGCGTCTCGCCCGAGTTCGCCTGCGATGAGGCGGAGATTCGCGTCGAAGGGCGCTGCGAGCCGAGCGAGCCAATTGGGCAGGACGAGGCGGGGAACGCGACCGGCATGGTCCGGCAGGTTCTTGCGCAGGATCGTTGCGATATCGCTCAGGCTCAAGACCGGGCCGCCGGCAATGAAGCGCTCACCTATGGCGCAGTCGGCTTCCAATGCCAGGCGATGCAGCAATGCGACATCGCGCACATCAACCACGGAGACCGAAAATTTCGGGACAGCCGGATAGCGGCCGGCCAAAAGCCTGCGCACGATATCGAGCGACGTTCCCGGCGCGGAGCCGAGCAGCGGGCCGAGGATGAAAGCCGGATTGATCGTCGTCAGCGCCAGCGCATGGCGCTGAGCGAAATCCCAGGCGGCGCGCTCGGCCAGCGTCTTTGAGCGATAATAGGCTGTGGTCAATGGACCATCGGGGTCGGTCCAATCCGCCTCGGTGAAAGGCGCGTGGCCAGGGCCATAATTCGTGGCGGCGATCGAGGAAGTCAGCACCACCCTACGCACCCCGGCATCGGCCGCCGCTTTGAGCACGCGGCGTGTGCCGTCGCGGGCCGGTGCGATGAGGCCTTGCGGGTCGGCAGGCAGGCGGGATGGAAAGGGCGAGGCGGCATGAATGAGCGCCGTCGCGCCCATCATTGCTTCCGGCCAGCCATCGTCTGCCAGAAGATCCGCGGCACGAAAGTCCAACGCCCCAGTGTCGGTTCCGGATGCCGCAATGGCGCCTGAGATTTGAGGCGCACGGCTGAGGTCGCGCAGCGTCCCGCGAACCGCGTAGCCGGCTTCGAGAAAGACCTTGGTCAGATGATGCCCCAGAAAGCCGCCGATTCCGGTGACGACCACGAGATTCCGGCTGCCGCTTTCCGTCACGCGCATAAGCCCGTCCCCTTTGCGTTCCGTCAGTGGCTGGCGCCAGAGAGCGCTCTTTCCTCAGGCGGCGTCGCGGGCAGCACTGCGGGCCTGGCGGCGACGCTCGGCAATATCGAGCTTCTCGATGATTTCGGCAAGACCGGGGGCAATGGCGCCCTGCCCGCCGAGATCGCGCAGCCGCGCCAGCAGGCGCTGGGGCACGGTTTCGGTCGGCTCCCGCCGCTGCTGGCCTTCGCGCCGCCAGAGCATGACGGCGCTGGCATAGAGCCCGCTGACGTCGCGGCCAAGGCCGGCTCTTTCGATCATGGCACGCACGGCATGGCCGCTGCCACCGGACAGAATCGCCCGCACCTGGCTTTCGCCGATGCCCGTCAGGCACACCATGGCCTCGGCAAAGAGTTCGCCCTTGCCGGCGCAGAGAGCCTGCAGAAGAAAGAGCGGGGTCAGGCGGGCGCGCAGGCGCAAATGTTCGACAAGGCGGACCATCTCGCCCGGCGGCACGGCCTCGCTGAGGCTGACCGTCGCGCCATCGCAGGCCTCACGCGCAAGACGCCGCGCACGCTCCTCGCCGAGCACGTGCGCCACCAGCCCGAAGCCGGACAGTGCATCTGCCACCTCCTCCATCAGCCGCGTGCGCACCGTGGCCGGCAGATCGCCGCGCTCCAGCAGAGCGCCGCGAATTGCGGCATGGGCCGCGAAGCGCTCGGCAATGCGCGACAGCGTGCGGGCGGAAAGGCGCGCCTGCCGGTTGTCGATCAGAATAGCGATCTCCACCTCACCGCCAATTTCGGCGATTGCCGCCGCCAAGGGCGGGTTCACCGGCGCTCGTGCTGCGATCAGGGCACGGATCTCCACCGTTCCTCGCGCCACGAGGTCGACCAGATCGGCGTCGGTCAGCACGGGCGAGCGCGCGATTACCGTATAGGCCGTTTCCGTGCGGTCTTCGGCAAGCGGAAGAATGAGCGCGCGTGGGGCACGCGGGCAATCGGCCAGCGCTTCAGCAAGCGCTTGGCGCACCTGCGGCGCCGGATCGTCCAGTAGCAGGCTCATGGCCGTTTCGGCTGCATTGTAATCGAAATTGGCTTGGCTGCCCGTCGTATAGGCACGCGCGAGGGCCGCAGCCGCCCGGGCACGGTCCGAAACGGAGGCCTGTTCCACCCATCGAAGAAATGCCTGTATGATCACGTGCGACCACCCCATTCGACGGATGCCTGCCGGGCATCCTGACCTCGTTTGAGCAGAAGCTATCCTTCAATGGTTTACGATTGGTTCACCATGTTTTTGCGCTCGGCGCCTTTGCCGAGCCTGCCGACCTTGCAGCCAAGCAGTGCGCTGCCCGCCGGCAGCGGGCCCGTGCTGGTGGCGAGCCTCGACGGTCTGCCAGTCGAGCTTACAGCTGCAACTGCCGGCAATCGCCCGCTGATCCTCGCATCGAGCGCAGAGACCTTCGAGACCGCGCCAGACCTTCTGGGCAGGCTGAGGCCGGCCGCAATCCTTCTGCGCGACGCTCTGCCGGCGCAGGTGCAGCGCCTGGACGTCGCCTTGCGTGTGGCGGAAGCGGTCTGTGGCCTGGACCAAGACGAAACCGCAATCCTCGCCGAGCTCAGTGGCGTCCCTTCCGCCTTCCGCCATAGTCGCGGCTATGGCGAACTTTCGGCGCGCATGCTGGCGCTGGTGCTTGATGAGGCTGCGCTGATGCGGCGGGTGCGCGGCGCGCAGTGGGCTCAACCGGACGATGGGCCGGGTGAGCGGCCGGTCGGGCGGCACACACCGTGCGATTCCCCTCTGACGGACTCTTGCACGCGCGGAGAGATGATCATTGCCGAAAGCACCCAGCTCACCGGGCAGCGCGCCCTGGAAGCGGGTCTATCCCCGCGAACCGAAGGCGAGCGCCGACAGGCAGATCGGAGCGATGACTGGCTTAAAGGAAGCAATGTGATCGATCTTGGCGGCACAGTTGGAGACGAGCCAGCCTATCTCATGCTGGCCCGCGGCCAGACGGTTATGCTGGCGGCGGAGGCTGGCCTGCCGGCGCTTTTGCACGTCACGGCCAGCGCGTCCGCCGACAATGCCCAGCATGTGCGGGAACGCGCCTTACGCGATGGCTTTCGCGCTCTGATCAGCTGACCGGCTTCAGGCGCTGGTGGGGCGGATCATCTCAAAGACATCGCCGCCGTCACAATAGTCGCGATAGCCGAGGCGGGCGATCGGGCGCACCGTCGCCATATCGAAACGGCCATCGACAATGGCCTCCTCGCGAATGTGAATGCCGATGACCTGGCCGATCACCACGTAATTCTCCGAGGCCACGCCATCGAGGTCTTTCGGCTGGAACATCTCCGTCACCCGGCATTCCAGGGCTGCGAAAGCTTCGCCGACGAAGGGCGCTGAGACCAGGTGACCCGTCACCGGCGTGAGCCCTGCCAGCTCGAACTCGCTGACGCCGCGCGCGGCCGGCGCCGAGGTCTCGTTCATTGCATGCATCAGGCTGCGGCTGACGAAGCTCGTGGTGAAGACCCCGGTTTCCTCGATATTCGACACCGAGTCCTTGTGGCCCGAGGATGAGAACATCACCAGTTTCGGCACATCGGAAATGGCGTTGAAGAAGGAATAGGGCGCCAGATTGAGGCGCCCATCCGCTGCATGGGAGCCGATCCAACCGATCGGCCGCGGCGAGACGATCGCCTTGAACGGATCATGTGCGAGGCCGTGACGGTTGTCTGCGGTTCCGTAGAACATCATGCGGTTCCAACTTCGTCGTCGCCGACCCAGGTCACGATCTCGGCCAGTTCGGGACGGGGCCGCTCGAAAGGGGGGACCTGCGCCGTGCCGATATGGATGAAGCCAGCGACCTTTTCCTCTGATTTCACACCCAGAAGTTCGAGCGCCGCCGGATCGAAGGCGACCCATTCGGAGAGCCAGTTGGCGGAATAACCCAGTGCATTGGCAGCCATGAGCAGATTGAGGCAGACGGCGCCAGCGGACATGACCTGCTCCCATTCCGGGATCTTCACATGCGGCGCGGCGCGGCTGATGACGGCCACCACGGTCGGCGCCCGGGTGAAGCGGGTCCGCTCGACCTTGATCATCTCGTCGGAAAGATCCGGCTTGGCTGCGAGCGCCAGCGCCAGCAGGCGCTCGCCCAGTTCCTCGCGCACCGCGCCGCGATAGACGATGAACCGCCAGGGAGCGAGCTTGCCGTGATCGGGGACGCGGGACGCAAGCGTCAGCATCTCCTCGACCTCCGCGCGCGATGGGCCCGGCTCGCCGAGTTGAAAGGCGGGGATGGAGCGGCGCGTGGAGAGATAATCCCTGAGGCTGAAATCGGTTTTCATCAATTCGGCTTTCGTTTAGGTTCTTCCGGACGCTGTCTCCGGGCAGTTCGTTTCACCAAGGCTGAAGCGGCCATCAGGCAGCCACGAAGAGGCCATAACGGATCTCACGTGAAGCCACCACGACAAGAAGTCAACGTCTGACGATGCGCATCCTCCTCGCCCGCGATTCTGCCTCCGTGCGCCCGGCGCCCTTCCCAGCCGTGCGCCTGGCGCTCGCGCTCGGCATGCTCCTGGCGTTCCATCCGGCGCAAGCGCAGGATCTGCGCACCACCTTGCCGCTGGGCGAGGCGATCCCTCAGCAGGTGCCGCCGGTCGCGCCGACCGATCCGTTCAAAAGCTTTCCCTCGGTCTCCACACCGCAGAAAATGCCGAAGCTCAACAGCTTCTCGACGATGAACCCCGAGCGGCCCGCTGCCCCCGTGTCCAAGGATGTCAAGCTGCGCGCGTTGTTGAAGCAGAAGGGCGATCCGGTCGAACAGGGGCTGGTCTGGCGCGTCTTCAGCCCGGTTCCGGGATCGGATGGCAAGCTGCCGCTATTGGCCACCTCGCAAGGCGGCTCTGCGGATTTTCAGCTCATTCCAGGCGAATATTTCGTCAATGTCGCCTTTGGCCGCGCCGGCGCGACGCGCAAGATCCGCGTGCCTGAAAACGGCGAGGCCGAAAGCCAGACGCTGGTGCTCGATGCCGGCGGCGTCATGCTCAACGCGGTATCGGGGCCCGATACCAAGATCCCGCGCACCGAGCTGAGCTTTTCGATCTTCTCATCGGAAGTGAAGGACGATGGCGAGCGGCCGCTCGTGGTTGCCGACGTCAAGCCGGAGACCGTGGTGCGCCTGCCGAGCGGCACCTATCACGTGGTTTCCAACTACGGCAGCGTCAATGCGGTGATCCGTGCCGATATCCAAATCGAAGCCGGCAAGCTGACCGAGGCGACGATCCAGCACAAGGCTGCCAAGCTGACGCTGAAG
Organism: Xaviernesmea oryzae; assembly: GCF_900109605.1. Lineage (GTDB taxonomy): Bacteria > Pseudomonadota > Alphaproteobacteria > Rhizobiales > Rhizobiaceae > Xaviernesmea > Xaviernesmea oryzae. The sequence continues at coordinate 9,754 of NZ_FOAM01000002.1, read as the reverse complement.
CTGGTGGCCGAGCCCGGCGGCGAGGCCATCGCCGACACCGCCTGGTCGATCCTCACCGGCTCAGGCGACGTCGTCAGCGAAAGCGTTGGCGCCTTCCCGACCCTCGTCCTGGCCGAAGGCACCTATACGGCGGTGGCCCGCAACAAGGACAAGATCTACCAGCGCGACTTTACGGTGACGGCCGGGCTCAATAGCGATGTCGAGGTCTATCTCGACGAGAAGGAAAACGCCGAGGCCTCGGCCAAGGCTGCACGCGCCGAGGATTGAGGCAGGCGACGAATGCGCCTATGCGCGCTTGGTGGCGCGCCGCTTCAGCCCGAGGCGACGGCGGCGCGGCGTTTGGCGGCGCAAGGCGAAAACCGCGTCGAAAATCCGTGCCAGCAGATCCTTGCGGTCGGTTACCGAAGCGAGTGACGTCCATGGCAGCACCGGCCCGATCCGCGCCTCGATCGTTCTGCCGGATAGCCGGCGAAATTCGCGAATGAGAAGCGACAGGCGCAGCGTCAGCGAAATTTTGCTGACCAGATGAAACAGCCGGCCATTCTGCCCCTCGAAATAGACGGGGATGACGCTTGCTTGCGCGGCCTGGACCAGCTTGGCCGGAAACATCTTCCACGGCAGATCCTCCGCCCGGCCAAAGCCGCGCCGCGCCGTTGCCACGCCGCCGGCAGGAAAGATCACGATGGTCGTGCCTTCTTTGAGAAGCTTAACCGCCTCGTGGCGGGTGCGCATGTTGAGCGCCAGCGCTTCGCGGCTTTCTTCGAAGGACACCGGCAGGGCATAGGGCGCCATCTCGGCGATCTTCAAGAGGTCGTTGTGGATCAGCACGCGGAAGGGACGCCCGAGCCTTTCGGCAAGCGAGAGAATGGCAATGCCGTCGCCAATGCCGAAGGGATGGTTGGCGACGATGACGAGCGGCGTGTCCGGCAGGTCGCGCGGTGGCCATTCGCCTTCCACCTTCAGGCCGATATCGACCATGGCCAGCATGTCGCCGAAGACCTGGTCGCTGCGCCCCACGACTTCACTGCGCCAGCGGCCATAGATGCGGGCATAGCGGTCGCGCCCGCCCAGTCCCTCCACCGTGCGGATGAACCAGCGCTTCAGCCGGCGGTCGCTGTCATTGGCGTAGGAGAGTTCCTTGAAATGCACCGGCCTCGCGTCCCCTGCTCCTGCGCATGCTCTGGCATTTTCGTCATCGCATCGCCTATGGCGATGAGATCAGTCTCATCAGACTAGACGGGAAAGATGTCGGCAGCTTGCCGCCCCTGTTGAAAAAGGGGCGCGGCCATCGGCCACGCCCTTCAAACGATCGCCTTAACCGGCCTTGCGCGCAGCGCGCTTGCGCAGCACGTCCGGCGGGGTCGCTTCCTCGATCAGGCTCGCCAGCGCCTCGTCCAGCGCCATCGGCGTCTGGGCCTGACTTCCGAGCCGGCGGATGTTGACCGAACGCTCCTCGGCCTCCTTGCGTCCGCAGACCAGGATCACCGGAACCTTGGTCACCGAGTGCTCGCGGACCTTGTAGTTGATCTTCTCGTTGCGGAAGTCGGTCTCGACCGTGAGGCCCGCCTCGCGCAGCATCTCGGCCACTTCTTGGCCATAGGCATCGGCCTCGGAGGTGATCGTCGCCACCACGACCTGCACCGGCGCGAACCAGAGCGGCATATGCCCGGCGAAGTTCTCGATGAGAATGCCGAGGAAGCGCTCCATCGAGCCGCAAATGGCCCGGTGGATCATCACCGGCTGGGTCTTTTCCGAATTGCTGTCGATGTAGAAGGCGCCGAAGCGTTCCGGCAGGTTGAAGTCCACCTGCGTGGTGCCGCATTGCCATTCGCGGCCGATGGCGTCCTTCAGCGTATATTCGAATTTCGGTCCGTAGAAGGCGCCCTCGCCCGGCAGAATGCCGGTCTTGATGCGGCCGCCGGATTGCGCCTCGATGGTCTTCAGCACCTCCATCATCACGCTTTCGGCGCGATCCCAGAGTGCGTCCGAGCCGACACGCTTTTCCGGCCGGGTGGAGAGCTTGACGACGACTTCCTTGAAGCCGAAATCCTCATAGACCGACAGGATCAGCGCGTTGATGCGCAGGCATTCCTCAGCGAGCTGTTCGTCCGTGCAGAAGACATGCGCATCGTCCTGAGTGAAGCCGCGCACGCGCATCAGGCCATGCAGCGCGCCCGAGGGCTCGTAGCGATGGACATTGCCGAATTCCGCAAGCCGGATCGGCAGTTCGCGGTAGGACTTCAGGCCGTGCTTGAAGATCTGCACATGGCCGGGGCAGTTCATCGGCTTCAGCGCGAAGACGCGTTCGTCATCGGTTTCGTCGCCTGCGACGGTGACCTTGAACATGTTGTCGCGATACCAACCCCAATGGCCCGAGGTTTCCCACAGCGACTTGTCGAGCACCTGCGGCGCATTGACCTCCTGATAGGTGCCGGCGAGCCGTCGGCGCATATAGGCGACCAGCGTCTGGAACATGCGCCAGCCCTTGCCATGCCAGAAGACGACGCCGGGACCTTCCTCCTGGAAATGGAAGAGATCCATTTCACGGCCAAGACGGCGATGGTCGCGCTTCTCGGCTTCGGCCAGGATGTTGAGATACTGGTCGAGTTCTTCCTGCGTGCGCCAAGCGGTGCCGTAGATACGGGTCAGCATCGGATTGTTGCTGTCGCCGCGCCAATAGGCGCCGGCCACCTTCATCAGTTTGAAGGCCGTACCGATCTGGCCGGTGGAGGCCATATGCGGCCCACGGCAGAGGTCGAACCAGTCGCCCTGGTAATAGATCTTCAGGTCCTGGCCTTCGGGGATCGCATCGACCAGCTCGACCTTGAAGGCCTCACCCTTGTCGGCGAAAACCTGGCGCGCCTTGTCGCGCGGCCAGACTTGCTTTGTGAAGGCCTTGTTGCGCTGGATGATCTCCTTCATCCGCTTTTCGATCTTGGGAAGATCGTCGGGCGTGAAGGGCTCGTTCTTGGCGAAATCGTAATAAAAGCCGTTCTCGATCACCGGGCCGATGGTGACCTGCGTGCCGGGCCAAAGCTCCTGCACGGCCTCGGCCATCACATGGGCGGCGTCATGGCGGATGAGTTCGAGCGCGCGGTCATCCTCGCGGGTGACGATTTCGATCCGGCCTTCGCTCACCGGGTCCGCGAGATCGACGACCGTGCCGTCGAGTGCGATCGCAATCGCCTTTTTGGCGAGCGATTTGGAGATGGATTCGGCAACCTCGCGGCCGGTCGTGCCGGCGGCGTAAGAGCGAACGGAGCCATCAGGAAATGTCAGGGAAACGGCGTCAGCCATGGGTCTCTCCTATCCAGTCCCGCCAACGAATGCGGGTGGGTGCTATCAGGCCGCGCGGGCGCGCGGCGAACGCGTTCTGATAGGGCTTTTCCGGCACGGAGGCAAGAAAGCCGGGCGCGCCTGCGTGGATCAGCATCAGCCTGAAACAAGCTTGCGCGACGCGCACGGACAAAGACTGAAGGGCTTAAGACGCCTTACTGGCTGGCGCCGACAGGCAGGCACGCCATATGCTGGCGTTTCAGCAGCGCGCAAGCCATGCGTGCCTCGGTCGGGCCGCCCGAACCGGTAAAGCGGACGCGGTAGAGCGCCTTGCGACCGTGATGCTCTTCCACCAGTCGGCCCTCGGCGCTGCGATTGACCTTGAGGAAAAGACCGTCGACCCGAACTTTCAGCGATTCGGCGGTCTTACGATTAGGGCTCGCGCCCACCTGGATCTGCCATATCGGCTGCGTGGCGACGGGCAGTCCGCCATCGCCCTGCTCGATTTCGGCCTGGTTGATGATGTCGGCCACGTCCACCGGCCGATCGGCCGGCGCGGGGGCCTTGACCTCGGCGGCCTCGGCAAGCGGTGTTGGCGTGCTGGCCGTTCTGGCCTTTGCGACGACCACACTTTTCTCCTGGGAGAAGCGGTTGAGCAATGTCGCCATCTGCCGGTCTCGCGCCACGGCCGTGCGCCCGCCCAGCACCACGCCGATCAGGCGATGGGACGGCGTGCTAAGCGACGAGACGAGATTGTAGCCGGCCGCGTCGGTATAGCCGGTCTTGATGCCATCGACACCGGCATAGCGATACATCAGATTGTTATGGCCATGCAGCACGCGGCCGCGAAAGACTGTCGTTCGTTGGGCAAACAACGCATATTCGGCTGGAAAGTCGCGCTTCAGCGCCAGGCCCAGCCGCGCCATGTCCTGCGCGGTGGTCACCTGCGTTGCCTTGGCGGTGAGCCCGGATGGCGTCGCGAAGACCGTGTTCTGCATGCCGAGCTGGCGGCCCTTGCGGGTCATCAGCGCCGCAAAGCCCGATTCGCTGCCACCCAGACGCTCACCGACCGCGGTTGCCGCATCGTTGGCGGAGATGACGATCATGCCGTTGACGGCTTCGCGCACCGTCAGCGAACTGCCGGCCTTCACGTTCAATTTCATGCGCACCTTCGAAGCGGCATTGGCGGAGACGGGGATCTTGTCATCCCAGTGCAGATGGCCGTCACGCAGGGCCTCGAAGGTGAGATAGAGCGTCATCATCTTGGCCAGCGACGCCGGCGGACGAAGCGTGCGCCCGCCCGATTCACCGAGGAACTGGCCGGACGAAACGTCGAGCACCGCCCAGGTGGTCTCGGCAGAGGCGGCGTTTGCCTGCAGCACTCCGGCCAGAACGAGCAGGCCCGTCGCTGCGACGCGCGCAGCCTTCAACAGCATCAACATAGTCCGGCCTCAATACGACGAAAACAAGTGAGCGGCACGCTGTCGCGCCATCGTGACGGACCCGGGGCAAAGCGCTACGTGCGCTGGCTGCTCCTCCGGAAAATCCAGAAACGATATGAACGACTTCTTAACCGCGGCGCAAGTGGTTTCACAGTGGATACGGCGAGCCGCGTTCCGCAGCTCTCCGTCCGGGCTTTCAGGTCTGGCACCATCATACAGGCGATGAAGCGCGCAGTGCGGCGGCATCCTGCTGTCGAGGATCACGTCGCCCCGGCCCGCCAATAGCGCCAGGGCGTCCACCAGTGAAACCGCGCATCGAGATGGTCCGGCACGGGATCGAGGCCGGTCGTTCCACCAGGGCCGCAACGGGCAACGCGAAAGAGCGCCAGCCAGCCACCTGGCCAGAGTCCATGCCGAGCAATGGCCTCATAGCCATATTCGGAACAGGTCGGAATATGGCGGCAGCCATGGCCGACGAAGCCGGAGAGGGTCAACTGATAAAAGCGGATGAGGCCAAGCCCGGCCAGGCGCCCCGGCGTGCGGGCAAATGGGCCGCGCCAGTTGCGGCTGAAGCGATGGGGTGCGACAGGTGGCGGTGTGTGCCGCTCAGCCTTGCCGACGCGCTGATCGCCTTTCGGCGCGGGATCAGGGCTGCATGCAGTGCACATCGATGTTCCTTGTCCGTGATGCGCCGGCAAGAGGCGCAGGCGCCACCCTCCCGGTTCGCGCAGTCATGGCCGGCTCATTCGGCCGCTGCCCGGCGCGCGTCGATCTGGTCGAGACAATCGACCACGGCGTCGAAGGTCAGCATGGTCGAGGCGTGACGGGCCTTGAAGTCCTTGACCGGCTTCAGCACGCGCATCTCCTCGAAACGTCCCTCCGGGCCCTCGCCCTCTTCCTTCAGCATGGCCAGCATGGCCAAGCGCGCAGCCCTCAGCTCCTCGACGCTGGCACCGACGACGTTTTTGGCCATGATGGCAGACGAGGCCTGGCCGAGCGCACAGGCCTTTACCTCCTGTGCGAAATCGCTGACCCGGCCCGCCTCCATCTTCAGATAGACCTTCACCTTGGAGCCGCAGAGACGCGAATGGGCCTGAGCGGCGGCATCCGCATCGTCCAGCCGGCCAAGGCGGCCGACATTGCCGGCATAGTCCAAGATGCGGCTGCTATAGATATCGTCCATCATCATTGTCTCGATCGCCCTCCTCCCCGCCAAGGACCAGACCGGCTTTCGGTGGTCGATTGCGGAGAATTTTCCGTATCATGGCGCAAAAAAGCGAATGGCGTGCGCACATCGCTCTTTCGACAAAAGCTCGACGACATTATATGGTAGCCATCGCGAGGGCGGCAATCCGCCCGAGGAGGCGATTATCAGCCGTCCCGGCTGCCGGATTGTAGCCAGCGGGCAGCGGATGAAACGCAAGCGACGCCCTGGCAATCAGGACGGTTGGGTCTGGTGTCAGCCTTCTATGCCGAAGGCGGCAAGAGGACGAAACGTGTCGGACAGAGCCAGGCGCTATGGACTGCCGCGCCTAAGGAACCAGCATGGACGCCATCATCAAGAGTTTTCCCGCGCCGTCAGGCGTTGACGATCGGCCGACCCAGAAGGAAGCCGAGGATGCGGTGCGCGTCCTCCTGCGCTGGGCAGGCGAGGATCCCGACCGCGAAGGTTTGAGGGACACACCGGCGCGCGTGGCCAAATCCTATCGTGAGCTTTTTTCCGGCTATGATCTGGCCGCGGAAGACGTGCTTGGGCGCACCTTCGAAGAGGTGTCTGGCTATGACGATATGGTGCTCGTCAAGGACATTCCGTTCTTCTCCCATTGCGAGCATCACATGGTTCCGATTATCGGCCATGCCCATGTCGCCTACCTGCCGCAGGGCCGCGTTCTCGGCCTGTCGAAGATTGCCCGCGTGGTCGATATTTTCGGCCGCCGGCTGCAGACGCAGGAAAGCATGACGGCGCAGATCGCCGCCGCGATTGACGATACGCTGCGTCCGCGCGGCGTGGCCGTGATGATCGAGGCCGAACATCTGTGCATGGCCATGCGCGGCGTGCAGAAACAGGGCGCGACCACGCTGACGACGACCTTTACCGGGGTCTTCAAAAGCGATCCGGCTGAGCAGGCGCGTTTCATGACCTTCCTGCGCACCCAGCGCTGATCCGTGCGCGGCGGCCCACGCCGCCTCGCCTTCCCCTCCCGCATCTCCGGCCTGCCCATGTCATCTTCCGTGTCCGCCATTCCCTTTGCCTTCAGCGCGCCGCCTGCCGACGAGCATGCGCTCGAAGAGGGCGAGGTGTTTACGCCGCGCTTTGGCACCGATGGCCTGATCACCGCCATCGTGACCGATGCCGAAGACGGGGCGCTGCTGATGGTCGCGCATATGAATGCGCAGGCGCTTGGCCTCACCCTCTCGACCGGCATTGCCCATTACTGGAGCCGCTCGCGCAGCGCGCTGTGGAAGAAGGGCGAGACCTCCGGCAATCTGCAGAGCGTTGTCGAGCTGCGCACCGATTGCGATCAGGATGCGCTGTGGCTCAAGGTCCGCGTTGCGGGCAACGGCCCGACATGCCACACCGGTCGCAGATCGTGCTTCTATCGCACCGTCACATTGCAAGACGGTGCGCCGCTGCTCCTCGGCGACGGGCTGGAACCGCATAGCCACGATTGATCGGCCAGGCTTGGTCGGATCGAATGCCAGGCAGGGTCTGACCGATTTGCATCTCCAGGGAATGCCGTCTCACATGTCGCCTTCGCAGAGGCCGTGAACAGAACGTCAATTCTCTCATGCTTTACTGACGGGGGTTCAAAAGATCGTTTGCTCCTGAGGCGTATGCCTCCGGCCTGCCTTAACGCTGCCATCTCCTGCGTCATCATGAAGACGAGGCGGCCAGCGGGTTGCCGCGCAGCAACGGGTTGCCGCGCAGCGGCGGACCGGGCCCGGTTGAGGCATCCTCTGAGGGGAAGGATGCGCAGCCTCTCTGTTTACTGGGGGTGGGGAGATGCGGATGCTGGATTGGAATTTCCTGCGCATGCCCGCAGCCAACGGCCATTCGGCCAGAGGCGCCGGCGAGCCGGTGCTTCCCGAACCCAAGCGCAAGAAAGCCAAGATCGCGCTGGCACTGGGCGGCGGCGCGGCCCGGGGCTGGGCCCATATCGGCGTCCTACGGGCGCTGGACGAGGAAGGCATCGAAGTCGGCATGATCGCGGGCACCTCGATCGGGGCCCTGGTCGGTGGCTGTTATCTCGCCGGCAAACTCGACGAACTCGAAAGCTTTGCCCGCTCGCTCACCATGCGCCGTATTGCCAGCATGCTGGATTTCGCGATCGGTGGTGGCGGCCTGTTTGGCGGCCTCCGGCTGACCAAGCGCATGCAGGAACATATGGCCGACCTGACCATCGAAAGCCTGGGGCGCCCTTTCGTCGCCGTGGCCTGCGAAATCCAGACAGGTCACGAGGTCTGGATCGGCGAAGGTTCGCTGATCACCGCGCTTCGCGCCTCCTATGCCCTTCCGGGCATTTTCGAGCCGGTCAAATGCGCCGGGCGGACATTGGTCGATGGCGCGATCGTCAATCCCGTGCCGGTCGCCGTTTGTCGCGCCTATGAGCAGCCGCTCGTGGTGGCCGTCAACCTGAATTACGATCTCTATGGACGCTCTGCCGTCATCAAGCTGAAGGCCAGCCATCCGCCGACGACTACACCGGGGCCGAGCGAGGAACCGGTCTCTCGCCTCGGTGTCACCAGCGTCATGGTCCAGGCCTTCAACATCATCCAGGACCGCATATCGCGGGCACGCCTGGCGGGCGATCCGCCCGATCTCTCGCTCCATCCACGGCTCAACGATATCGGCCTGTCGGAATTTCACCGTGCAGGCGAGGCGATCGACCGTGGCTATCTGGAAGCACGCGCCCGCATCGCGGATTTGAAGCGTCTCCAGGACGTGGTCTTGCGCTGAGCCTGACAAGCGCGCGCAATGCGCAAAAAGCGCGCCTCGATCTCGCAAGCATCGTGCGTCTTTCACAACGCACGATGCTGCCTTGCTTTCACATCTACAGTATCACTGCTGCCGGGTTCAGGACAGGACGCAGGATATCGACGATCAGCCGGCGATATAGGCTTTGATCTGCTCGGTCTCGCCTTCGATCATGCGGATATGATTGCGCACCGCGTCGCCGATCGAGACAATGCCGATCAGCCGCCCATTGCGCTCCACCGGCAAATGCCGGGCTCGGTGGCGATTCATGGTTTCCATCAGCTGGTGAATGCCGGTCGTCTCCGTGCACAGATGCACCTCGCGCGACATCAGCCTGGACACCGGCAGGTCGAGCGCCTGAGCCCCATAACGGGCAATGGCGCCGACCACGTCGCGCTCGGCCAGAACGCCGACGATCGCTTCGGCATCCAGCACGACCACCGCGCCGATGCGATGCTCATGCAGCAGTGCCGCCGCCTCCTTCAGCGACACATCCGGCGCGACGGTGACGACGCGACGGCCCTTTTCATCGAGGATGGTCTTCACAGACATTCGAAACCTCCCGTTTTCGGTGACTGACGACGGCGATGGTGCGCCTTGCAGGCCGCGAAAGCAAGCGGAAGGTCAACAATAGGTTACCGCGATAGGATGCAGTGCAACCGTCTCGTGCCGCAACGCATCGAACCGCCTGTCCGGTCCGAGCTACGTCTAGCTGTGAGCTTTCAGGAGGTTGTCCATTCGGGGCTGATCGAGGAGACTGGAGTTACCACACCTCAGTTCCTGGATCGCAGGCCCCGAATGAACATCCATAAGAATGCCCGACTGACGCCTTTGCGTCGAGAAGAAATGGCGCGTCTGGTGCTGGCTGGCATGCCGGTTTCCCAGGCCGCGCGCATGTTTGGCGTCTGCGCCAAGATCATCAGGCGCTGGACCGAGCGCTTCCGGCAAGGCGGCCGGGACGCCATGATCGACCGCTCGTCGCGACCCCATGCAAGCCCCAGGATGACCGGTCAGGCGCTGGCGGAGCGCATTGTCACGCTTCGCCGCCAGCGCCTGACCG
>NZ_FOAM01000014.1 GCF_900109605.1 Xaviernesmea oryzae | reverse complement strand
ACCAACCCAAAACGACACCAAATCAACCCCACCAGCCACAAGGGCCAACAAGGCAGAAACGCCGCCATCCGGCAGATCCTGTCGGAAAACATTCAGCCAAAAAACCGGCCAAACACAAAAACGAAGAAAACCAGCGCCAGAAGCGCCGCAACCCCTCGTTCGATGAGCGCCTTATACGGCTACCCACCCAAAAACGTCAATCCTCAAAATGAAGGAAACATGACGGATAAGCGTAACCCGCTGAAATGGCAGCAGGAAAAATGGCGCACACAGGCCCGTACCCAACCAAGCCTCCCCGCAAACACCCCAAAGCAGACGCCAAACAGGCACTCAAACGGGAGCAGCAAGGACAAAAACCGGAGGGAATGTGGAGGAAGGACACGTAAACGGAACCGGACTCGACGCAGCTTCTCGAACGCCGACGCCGCCGTGAATGCGCGGGACACGCCCGGGCAGGACGAATAGGGGATGGCGGACAGGTGAAGGCAGCTTTGGTGCAGGATAACCGTCAATGCGATGCTTAGCGATGGCATCGTGGAACAGTCTTAGAGAACGCTTCAGGATGATGTGTATCCTACCCTGGCCACGTGCCTGCCCGTGCCCTCGCGACACTGACCGCCTATAGTCAGCCCTTATACGATCGGCTTCCGTGACGGCGTAAGACGGTGATCGGCGTCGCCTCTGGCTGTCTTTCGTCCTCTACGCGAAGGCCCGCTTCCCAGGCGCTGGAGCCCCCTCCCCTCTCCAGCGTCAAGCGGCATCTACATGCAAGGTTAAGGCCTTTGCATTGACTCGCGCCTGCTAAAGGAGCACATCTCCACGCAACGAAGGCGGGTCATGATGGACTGAACGCCTGACACAGGGATGCGCATCGGCTGGCATGAACGCTGAAAAGACCATGATGCGGACGCTCGGCAACGAGCCGCCTCTTCTGGCGGATGGTCGCCGTGCGCCGGACCGGCGCGAGATCTCCTTGCGCTGGCTGTCGGGAACATTTCTGACCGGCATCACCTCGAGCCTGTTGATGGGCGTGGCGCTCTTTGCGGCACTCGACGGGCGCCAGCAGCTGGCCATTCCCGCCGAAGCCTATGCCGCGCTCGACCAGCGTGATTCCGGCGAGGAGACCGCCCGGCGCGGCGGACGTATTCTCTCTCCATCCGTCGTGGCGAAGCCTTCGGACAGGACGATCCTGGAAGTGGCCACCATGATCAAGCAGGGCGAGAAGGAGGTGGTACGCCGCCAGCCTTTCGCCCATGTGAAGATGACGCTGGCCGCCAACCATCAGACCAATGATGCCTACCCCGCCTTCGATCCTCTAGCGATTTTCTCCAATGACGATGTGGAGACGGCCGCACCGCCGAGCCGAACCGGCACGATCTACGGATCCGAGGTCGAGTCGGAAGTCGCGCTGAAAACGGTCGATTTCCCGTTGAAGGGCTCGACGCTTGCCTACGGCCCGTCGATGACGCTGGAAGAGGTCGAGGAGAATGTGCGCACCAATGGATCGCTTCTGACGGAAGACAGCACGCAGCTGGCCTCGCTCTTTTATGTCGACCCCCGGCGCTTCGCCAGCGAGAACAATGATCTTGACCTGATGGGTCTGAGCGCCCGTATCGTCGAGCAGAATATGACCGTCTCCCCGCAGGAGCAGATCACCCAGGCGAGCACCGACTATGCCGACGACGTGATCCCCGTGCATCACGCGGCGCCGATCGACCAGGTTTTGACGGGTGCGGGCTATGGCAAGGCCCAGGCGGCGGATGTCGCCAAATATCTAGCCATCGGCCTTGGGCGCGACACGCTTTCGGATGGCGACGTGCTGCGCGTCGGCATCATCCAGAATGCCACCAACGAAGCCTCGGAAGCCAAGGTCGTGCGCATGAGCCTTTATGGGCGCGGCGGCAACCATGTGTTGACCATGGCGCTCGACGACAAGGGCCGTTTCGTCAAGGGCAACGAGCCGGCGCCGCTGGCCGCCGTTGCCAGCGCCTTCGATGAGGATGGCAATCAGGCGGTGGCGGCCGGCCACGACCTGCCCCGCGTCTATGACGGCATCTATCGCGCCGCCCTTTCTTACGGCATGAACAAGGAAATGGTGGCACGCATCATCAAGCTTTTGGCCAGCAGCGTTGATTTCCAGGCGCAGCTGAAGCCGACCGACAAGCTGGAAGCCTTCTTCTCGGTGGCCGCCGAGAGCGGACGAGCCACGCCGGATTCGGAACTGCTCTACGTCAATGCGAAATTCGGCGATGCGGCGCTGCGCTTCTATCGATTCCAGGATCCGGACGACAACAGCGTCGATTACTATGATGAAAGCGGCAAGAGCATCCGCCAGTTCCTCCTGCGCAATCCCGTGCCCAACGGGCGCCTCAGCTCTGGCTTCGGCATGCGTCGCCACCCGATTCTCGGCTATTCGCGCATGCATCCGGGCACGGATTGGGCAGCGCCGCGCGGCACGCCGATCATCGCCACCGGCAATGGCGTGGTAGTGAAGGCCGGCTGGGATTCCGGCGGCTATGGCAACCAGACGCTGATCCGCCATGCCAATGGCTACGTCTCGTCCTATAACCACCAAAGCGCCATTGCCAAGGCCGTGCGTGAAGGCGCGCGGGTGACGCAGGGCCAAGTGATCGGCTATGTCGGCTCCACCGGTCTTTCGACCGGCGCGCATCTGCATTACGAGCTGATCGTCAACGGCACAAAGGTCGACTCGATGAAGATCCGCCTGCCGGGCGGACGGTCGCTCGACGGCAAGCAGCTGCTCTCCTTCAATGAGGAACGCCAGCGCATCGACCAGCTGCTCGCGAAGGACAATATCGGCAGCGAAGTTGCCGCCACGCAATGATCGGCCGGGTTACGGCGCGGACCCTCAGCACATGCTCCGGCTTTATGTCCTCGGCTCGGCTGCTATTCTTGAAAAGTGAAGCGGGCCGGCCCCAAGCTTAGGCGGCTTGTTGCGCCAGTCCGTGGCAAGGCTGTGCAGCGTCCGGCCCGCGCGGCGGGCGTTCACGGCATGCCGAAGCCACATCCGCATTGCTTCAGACCTCCTCACTTCCGGTGCATCGCTGACGTCTCGAAGGAGATGCAGCCGGTCCTTTACACGGCCTTTACCCTGTCATGCATCTGCAACAAGCCGGGCTTACACAGCGAAAGGACAAGGCGGAAGAGCGGCTTCCCATGAACGATGTCTCGGCCGCCGAAGGTGGGGTTCCTCGCATGCATAACGCCGTTTCTACGCCTCATGGGGGCAAGGCTCTGGGACATCCGCTCGATTCGAGCGGCGCCAGCCGCTTTATCTTCCCAGTCATTCTGGTGCTCGTCCTCGGCGGCCTCGGCTATGTTGCCTATGCGCTGGGCAAGGACCTCGCCGAGGCCCGGGCGGTGCCGTGGGTCATGCTCGGCCTCGCGCTGTTCATCGCGCTCGGCTTCGAATTCGTGAACGGCTTTCACGATACGGCCAATGCCGTGGCGACCGTGATCTACACCCGCTCGCTGCCGGCCGAAGTGGCGGTGGTCTGGTCGGGCTTCTTCAATTTTCTCGGCGTTCTAACCTCCAGCGGTGCCGTCGCTTTCGGCATTATTTCCCTGCTTCCGGTCGAGCTGATCCTGCAGGTCAATTCGGGTGCGGGGCTCGCCATGGTCTTCGCCCTGCTCAGCGCAGCGATCATCTGGAACCTCGGCACGTGGTATCTCGGGCTGCCGGCCTCCAGCTCGCATACGCTGATCGGCGCGATCATCGGTGTTGGGCTGGCCAATCAGTATCTGGCGCCAAGCGGCACCGCCACCAGCGGGATCGACTGGTCGCAGGCCACCAATATCGGCCTGTCGCTACTGCTATCGCCGCTGGTCGGCTTCGGCTGCGCAGCACTCCTCTTGCTGGCGATGAAGCTCTTCATCCGCAACAAGGCGCTTTATCAGGAGCCGAAGACCGCGGCACCGCCGCCACTCTGGATCCGCGCCGTACTGATCTTCACCTGCACCGGCGTGAGCTTCGCCCATGGCTCGAACGACGGCCAGAAGGGCATGGGCCTGATCATGCTGATCCTGATCGGCCTGGTGCCCACGGCCTTTGCACTGAACCGCACGCCGAACCCGAACTATCTCCAATCCTATCTCTCTGCCTCCGCCGGCGTGGAGACGGCCCTTGGCAAATATGTGAAGCCTGACATCGAGGTGGCCGACCCGAAGCCTGTCGTCTCCGACGCGGTCAAGAACAAGGCATGGAGCGATCAGACGACGCTGGCCCTGCAGCGCTATATTCATTCCAGCAGCGCTGAAATCGCACGCTATCCGACACTGGAAGCCATTCCCGATACGCTGGTTGGCAATGTGCGCAACGACATCTACCTGATCGGCGAGGCGCTGAAACTGATCGACAAGAAGAAGCTCTTGCCCATGCAGGAGGCCGATCTGGCGGCGGTGAAGACCTACCATGCGGCCGTGGACCAAGCGACGAAGTTCATTCCGGGCTGGGTCAAGGTCGCCGTCGCTCTGGCGCTCGGTCTGGGAACGATGATCGGCTGGCGGCGCATCGTGCTGACCGTTGGCGAGAAGATCGGCAAGACGCACCTGACCTATGGCCAGGGCGCGGCCGCGGAACTCGTCGCCATGGCGACGATCGGCGCGGCGGACCAGTTCGGCCTGCCGGTCTCGACCACCCATGTGCTGTCCTCAGGCGTTGCCGGCACCATGGCGGCCAACGGCTCGGGACTTCAGGGGCAGACGGTGCGCAATCTTCTGCTCGCCTGGGTGCTGACGCTGCCGGCCTCGATCGCGATTGCCTTCGGCCTCTATGTCGCGTTGCGGCAGGTGTTTTGAGACAGCGCGGTTTGACTGTCGGCACATGAGCCGTCGGCCATAAAGTTTGCTAGCATGCGCCCGACCGAATTGATCTCCAGTCGGCGCGCCTTCCGCGTCGGCTGGCTCCATTTTTCAAAAGTCTCGGATGGCGGGCGACAAGCTGTTAGAAGGCGAAAGTCAGCGCTTCCCCATCGAGACGAACATGCGCGCCGAAAGGTACCGTAAGCGGTCTTTCGCCGTGGCCAATCGGCAAGCCTCCGAGCACAGGCAGCCCCAGCGCATCGATGTGCTCCTGAAGCACACGCAGGATGACGGCATCGCGCCCCTCTTCGGCCGGCAGCATCTGGCCGATGGCAATACCGGCAAGGCCATCGAGATGGCCCGCCTTGCATAGCATGGTCAGCGCCCGGTCAACCTCGCCCGGCTGGCAATCAACCGCCTCCAGAAGCAGAATGGTGCCGGATAAATTGGGCAGCATCCAGCCGGCAGCGGTGACTAGCATCGCCAGATTGCCACCGACAAGCGGACCGGAGGCGGCGCCGGGCCTCGTCAGGAGCGCCGTCGGCTCGTCGAGACGCGCAGTGATCCGCACCTCGCCCCAGCGAGTGAGAAAATGGTGCAGGAGCGCCGCGTTTTCAGGCTCTGCCTCCCCCTCTTCAACCAGCAGCGCGCCATGCAGGCTTGCCAAGCCTGCGCCGCGCAGCAGCGCACATTGCAGGATGGTGATATCGCTGAAGCCGACAAGCCATTTCGGATCGGCCTTCACCGCCGCCAGATCCAGCCGGTCGGCGATCCGATAGGAGCCCTTGCCGCCACGTGTGGCCATGATCGCCCTGACGGCAGGGTCCTTGAATGCTTCGTTGAGGTCGGCCAGCCGGTCGTCATCCGATCCGGCGAGAAAGCCGCTGCGGTCGAAGGCATGCGGAGCGATATCGACCCGAAACCCCCAGCTCTCGAGAACGGCGGCGCGTGCCATGACATTGTCGCGCTCTGGCGTGCTGGCCGGTGAAACGAAGCGGATGAGGTCGCCCGGCTGAAGTTTTGGCGGGAGGATGATCGGCCGGCGCAGGGCTGGAGCGGGCATTGTGTCTTTTCCAAAAGCGCATGCGAGCGGCCGGCTGAATGTCTGGATTGCTCACCGCTGAAAACAAGGATTCCATAATCTTGGCCGCAAGCGCGATCACGCTCCACCGGCAACCCCATTGTTGTCGAATGCACCATCCTGCGCAAAGGAAAAGGGGCCGCCCGCCGGGCAGCCCCTTCTGTTTTTATGATCAGGCGCTCAAAAAGCGCGCGTCTCAGGCGGCGGCCTTTTCCGCCGTGCCGCTCAAGCGGAACAGCAGCCTGTCGGAGCCCGAGGTGACCTTCACCAGGGCGCCGTCCGGCACCTCGCCGGAGAGGATCTTTTCGGCGAGCGGATCCTGAACGAACTTCTGGATCGCCCGCTTCAAAGGCCGAGCCCCATAGACCGGATCGTAGCCGCGTTCGGCGAGCCAGACGGTGGCGTCAGAGTCCAGCTCCAGCGTGATCTTGCGATCGGCCAGAAGCTGGCGCAGGCGCGCGAGCTGGATGTCGACGATCGCGCCCATCTCGCTGCGGCGCAGCCGATGGAACAGGATGATCTCGTCGACGCGGTTGAGGAATTCCGGCCGGAAGGCCGCCTTCACCACATCCATCACCTGATCGCGGACACTGTCGACATCCTGGCCTTCGGTCAGCCCCGTCAGATATTCCGCGCCGAGGTTCGATGTCATGATGATCATCGTATTGCGGAAGTCGACCGTGCGGCCCTGCCCGTCCGTCAGGCGCCCGTCATCGAGCACCTGCAGGAGAACGTTGAACACATCGGGATGCGCCTTTTCGATCTCGTCGAACAGGATGACCTGATAGGGTCGGCGGCGGACCGCCTCGGTCAGCGCACCGCCTTCCTCATAGCCGACATAGCCAGGAGGTGCGCCGATCAGCCGGGCGACGGAGTGCTTCTCCATATATTCCGACATATCCATGCGCACCATGGCCGTCTCGTCGTCGAAGAGGAATCGGGCGAGTGCTTTGGTCAGTTCCGTCTTGCCGACGCCGGTCGGACCAAGGAAGATGAACGAGCCGATCGGCCGGTTCGGATCCTGCAGGCCTGCGCGCGAACGGCGCACCGCCCGCGAGACCGCCTGTACCGCATCCCCTTGGCCGACGACCCATTTGCCGATTTCGTCTTCCATGCGCAAGAGCTTGTCGCGTTCGCCTTCCAGCATCTTGTCCACGGGCACGCCAGTCCAGCGTGAGACGACATGGGCGATGTTGTCGGGGGTCACGACCTCCTGCACCATCGGGTTTGCCGCTGCGCCATCCTGGGTTTCCGCGTCCGCCAGCTCCTTTTCCAGCCTGGGGATCTCCCCGTAGGCAAGCTCGCCCGCCCGCTGGAATTCGCCCTTGCGCTGGGCGATCGCCAGTTCGTTACGCGCTTCGTCCAGCCGCTTCTTCAGGTCGGCAGCCAGGCCGAGCTTGGACTTCTCCGCCTGCCAGCGCGCCGTCAGCGCGTCGGCCTGTTCTTGAATCTCGGTCAGATCGCGCTCCAGCTTTTCCAGCCGGTCCTTGGACGAGCGGTCGGTTTCCTTCTTCAAGGCCTCACGCTCGATTTTCAGCTGGATGATGCGCCGGTCGAGTTCGTCGAGCTCTTCCGGCTTGGAGTCCACCTGCATGCGCAGGCGCGAGGCTGCCTCGTCCATCAGGTCGATCGCCTTGTCCGGCAGAAACCGGTCGGTGATGTAGCGGTTGGAGAGCGTCGCAGCCGCAACCAGCGCGGAATCGGAGATCCGCACCTTGTGATGCTGCTCATACTTCTCCTTCAGCCCGCGCAGGATGGAGATCGTGTCCTCCACCGTCGGTTCCTCGACCATAACCGGCTGGAACCGCCGGGCAAGGGCTGCATCCTTTTCGACATGCTTGCGATATTCGTCGAGCGTGGTCGCGCCGACGCAGTGCAACTCACCGCGCGCCAGAGCGGGCTTCAGGAGGTTGGAGGCATCCATGGCCCCATCCGCCTTGCCGGCGCCAACGAGCGTATGCATCTCGTCGATGAACAGGATGATCTCGCCGGCTTCCGACTGAACCTCCGAAAGAACCGCCTTTAGCCGCTCCTCGAATTCGCCGCGAAACTTGGCGCCGGCAATCAGCGCACCCATGTCGAGCGCCATCAGCCGCTTGTCCTTCAGGCTTTCCGGCACGTCGCCATTGATGATGCGCAGCGCCAGCCCCTCGGCAATCGCCGTCTTGCCGACGCCGGGCTCACCGATCAGCACGGGATTGTTCTTGGTGCGGCGGGAGAGCACCTGGATCGTGCGACGGATTTCGTCGTCGCGGCCGATCACAGGGTCCAGCTTGCCTTCGCGCGCATCGGCCGTCAGGTCGCGGGCATATTTCTTCAGCGCGTCGAATCCGGCTTCGGCATTGGCACCATCCGCAGTGCGGCCTTTGCGCAGATCGTTGATCACCTGGTTGAGGCTTGCGGGCGTGACCCCGGCCTTGGAGAGGATTTGCGACGTCACGGCCGAGGATTCTATCGCCAAGGCAAGCAGCAGCCGCTCGACCGTGACAAAGCTGTCTCCCGCCTTCTTTGCAGCCTCTTCGGCCGTGGTGAAGACCTTGGCGAGAGGGCCCGACAACGAAATGCCGCCATTGCCGCCGGAAACCTTAGGCAGTTTGGCAAGGGCCGCATCATTGGCGAGCCTGGCATCCCGCACACGGCCACCGGCACGCTCGATCAGCGATGACGCCATGCCCTGGTCGTCATCGAGCAGAACCTTCAAAACATGTTCGGGCACGAACTGCGGATGACCCTGAGCCAGCGCGTAGGTCTGCGCCGACTGCAGAAAGCCGCGCACGCGTTCGGAATATTTTTCGATATCCATCGTCTACCTCCTGTGGATCGGCTCGCCCTGAAGGCACGAACCGACGGTTGGGATCAGGCTCCCTCAAGCGGCAAGCCTGTCATCGTTCCAGCGCCCGGTCATTGCGCCGGATCAACTGGTGTTGAACGGCATATGGGAGGGCAAAAATCGGAATTAAAGAGCCGGCTTGATGCGAGACGCAGGAATTTCACCGATCGCGCAGAGAGGGCAGACTTCCCTAGGGGAATGTCGAATGCGGGCCGCAGATCCAGCCCTCCAGGGGGTCGGCGGCATCGGGGATGGCGTAGCCGGAGGCCCGACGTCGATAGGCCCAGGCTGCCTGAACGGCGCAGAGAAGCGCATCAAGCTGATCACCTGTCGGATCGTCACCGAGCGTATCGGGCGCCTCCACCTTCAAACCATGAGCCGCTTCGAAGACGGTGCCTGTCAGGGCCGCCAGAATGTCTCGCCGGGCCAAAGCCTTTGCGACCGTTTGCTTGCGGCGGTCATCATTCTTGTAGGATCGCCGGCCGATCAGGCTGCGGGCCAGAACACCGGGATAGGCCTCCAGGGCAATCCGATCGCGGTCGCCGTCTCTGAGAAGCGGAAGATGGACGCCGGACCTCAAAAGCCTTTGCGCGCCTTCGAAGAACATCAAGCCCACCGGCACGCCGAACAGCTTTTGCGGGCTGATGCCGCCGGTCAAACGATCGATGCCGCGCTGATGCTCGCGGTCGCCCTTGGCTCGCGGCGTACGATATTGCGTGAGCAGGTCGGCAAATTCCGCGCGGGTCAGGCTTGCCACAAGCGCGACATAGGCCGACCACTCCAACGGCCAGCCGATGTTTTCGACCAGCCTGCGCGACTGCCCGAAGGGAAAGTCCAGCCCCATGACCCAAGGTCCAGGTGCCACCAGCGCCCGTTCGAAAGAGAGGAAATCCGGCCAGGCATGGGTGGTTTGGAACACGAGCCGATGGTCGTCCAGACGGCATTCCACCGCCATGATCGGCTTGGCGCGACGCGGCGACGAGGTGAAATCGACACCGAAAATGCGCATGCCTGTGCCCCTCCCCTCGAACCGTTCCCATGACGAACGATGCGCAACGAAAAAGGGCGACGCAAGCGCCGCCCTTCGAAGATCTGCAAGCCGTAAGGCCTATTCGGTGACGGCCAGCGCCGGCTCGGCGGAGCCTTCGCCGTCCGATCCCTCGGCTGCATCCGTGCGGCGGGTGCGGCGCGGGCGCGGGGTACCCCGGCGGCGCGGCGCGGCGCGCGTCGTCGATGCCGCGGCGGCCTCGTCTTCCATGGCGACCTCGACCGGAACGCCCTCGATCACCGGCTGCGGGCCACTGCCGTCGAAAACGGCGGGCTGTTCGCTCGGCACTTCAGCGGCAATCTCCTGCGGAACCGGGCGCGGCTCGCGCGGGACGCGCGGCTGGCGGGGCTCGCGGCGTTCGCGCGGTTCACGGCCTTCCCGGCTCTCGCGCGGCTCGCGCTGTTCACGGGGTTCGCGCTGTTCACGGGCAGCCGGTGCGGCGGGCGCCGTCTGGACCGGAACCGGCACGACCTCGTCGGCTATGTCCATGTCGTCGCCATCCATGCCATCGCGGTCGCCAAAGTCGCGGTCGTCATAGCTGACACGGTCGTCGCGCTGATAGCGCTCCTGCAGGTTGGCCTGCGCTGCCGCGATGATGCGGTTATAATGTTCTGCGTGCTGAAGATAGTTTTCCGCCATGACGCGGTCGCCGGCGCTCTGGGCGTCCCGGGCGAGAGCGGCGTATTTCTCGGCGATATGCTGCGCAGTGCCGCGGATCTTCACATCGGGGCCCGAGCTGTCATAGGTCCGCGTCAGCGGATTGGAGCCCTTGCGGTTATGGTTTCCGCCCCCGTTATTGCTGTTATTATTGTTGTTGTTACGCCCGCGGCCGCGCTTGTTTTGCTGTCCTGGCCTCATCGTCACTTCACCTGAATTTCTCTTGAGATTGCTTGGGCGCCGTGTCGCGGCCAAGCAAAGGCCGTGGCTCATGCACGCGCCGCGACCCATCCGTCTCTAAGACAGCCTTGTCGCCTGGGTTAACGTCAAATTAACAGATACACGCATCAGGTCCCGCGACCTCAGCAGCGCCTCATCTCATGAGGCGCGAAAATTCTGTCTCGGTGCGACCGGAAGACCTTAAGGTCAGCGCCCCTCAACCAGATGCGTGCCGGCAACCTAGCGATGATTCCCGCTGATTCCAAGCCCTTTTTCGGCGATTAGGTCATGCCGTTCAGGCTTTTTGCGCAGGTCTGATGCAGTCTTGCAGCAGGGAGGAACCACGCTTTCGTCCGGTACCGATCCCATAGGGCCAATCTACCGGGCAAAGATTAACGCTCTGTCGCGTCCGCCAAGATCGCTGACCGCCTCCAGGACTTGGAAACCCTGTGCGCAAAACAGCTCGATCACGGCGATTTTCTGGTCATAGCCGATTTCGACGCCGACAATGCCCTCATCCTTCAGATGGGCATCGGCCCCTTCGGCCAGCTTTCGATAGGCATCCAGCCCATCGGGCCCGCCGTCGAGCGCCCGCCATGGATCGTAATCCAGAACGTTGCGCTCCAAGCGTTCCATCACGCTAGACACAATATAGGGCGGATTAGAGACGATCACATCATATTGGCCGGAAATTTTTTCCCACCAGTCGCTTTTCACAGTTTCGAACCGGCCCTCCAGGCCGTTTGCCTGCGCATTGTGCGTGGCCGTCGCCAGCGCCTCGTCGGAAATATCGGTGGCCAGCCCCTGAGCCTCGGGAATTTCCGACAGAAGCGCCAGGAGAATGGCACCGGTACCGGTGCCGAGATCGATCACCCGGCAGGTACCCCGGCGTTGCGCAATCGCACGTGCCCGAGGCAGGAGATGATCGACCAGAACCTCGGTATCCGGCCTTGGCTCAAGCGTCTCAGGGGAAAGCGACAGGCTCAGCCCGTAAAATTCACGGCGTCCGAGTATCCGGTGCAGCGGCATACCGCCTGCACGCCGGGCGATAGCCATACGCAAGCGCGCCGCCGCCTCGGCATCGACAGGCGTTGTTCCCTGCGTCACCAGTGTAACGGGCGACAGGCCAAGACACTCACCCACCAGGCGCCTGGCCTCGGATGCCGGCTCATCAATGCCAGCCTGAGACAGCGCAAGTCTGGCCTCGACAAGCAGCGCGTCTAGCCGGTCCACGCTCATCCCTGCTGCTCGCCGAGCTGCGCCAGCTGGTCGGCCTGGTAATCGGCCAGGAGCGCGTCGATCAGCTCATCGAGATCGCCTTCCACCACCCGGTCGAGCTTGTAGAGCGTCAGATTGATGCGGTGGTCGGTCACCCGCCCCTGCGGAAAATTATAGGTGCGGATGCGCTCGGAGCGGTCGCCGGACCCGACCTGGCTGCGGCGAGAGGCCGAACGCTCGCTGTCTGCCTTCTGCCGCTCCATGTCGTAAAGCCGCGAGCGCAGCACCTGCATGGCCTTGGCCCGGTTCTGGTGCTGGGACTTTTCCGAGCTGGTGACGACGATGCCCGTCGGCAGATGAGTGATGCGCACGGCGGAGTCGGTGGTGTTGACGTGCTGACCGCCGGCGCCGGAAGAGCGCATGGTGTCAATACGGATATCTTCGGCCCGGACATCGATATCGATCTCCTCGGCCTCCGGCAGAACCGCGACCGTTGCGGCCGATGTGTGGATGCGCCCGCCGGCTTCCGTTTCCGGCACGCGCTGCACGCGGTGCACACCCGATTCGAATTTCAGCCGCGAGAAGACGCCGCGCCCGGTGACCGTCGCGATGATTTCCTTGAACCCGCCGGCTTCCCCGTCGCTGGAGGAGAGAATATCTACCTTCCAACCATGATTGGCGGCATAGCGCTCATACATGCGGAAGAGATCGCCGGCAAAGAGCGCGGCTTCGGATCCGCCGGTACCGGCGCGAATTTCGAGGATCGCGCTCTTTTCATCGGCCGCGTCCTTGGGAAGCAGCAGAAGCTGCATTTCCTTTTCCAGGGCCTCGATGCGCTCGTTCACCTCCGGCCGCTCCATCTCTGCCAGCTCGCGCATGTCGCGGTCGGTCGTCTTGTCGGCCAGCAGCGTTTCGATATCCGAGAGTTCGCTCCTCGCCTTCTCATAGGCGCGGATCTTGGTCACGACAGGCTGCAGTTCGGAATATTCGGAGGCAAGTTTCACATAGACATCGGCCGCCGGACCTTCCGACATGCGGGCCTCGATCTCGCCGAACCGGCGTTCGAGTTCGCGCATCTTTTCAACGGGCAGCGTGGGCAACGGCAACTCCAAAGGATCGAACGGGAGGCAGCGCATCCCGGCGCGAGGCATCGGCCCCGCGAAAACATAAACGAGCCGTGACCGCCGACGAGGGGCGGCACGGCAATGAGATGGCGCGCATCGAGGCACTCCGCAACATCAAGGACAGCCGCTCGGGACCGCTTGGAGCATGGAGCAGAAACCGGTCTCGACCTCTCGGTCCAATGCTCTGACACCGCGTGTGCCCTGTCAGATCGGAACCCCGTGGCGCGCGGCAAAGTCGGTCAGAAGCTGACGCGGCGTGATGGTCGATTTCGAATCGTCGAGCAGCGGATCGAGTTCGGCCGCAAGCTTGCCGGTATCGAGCGCCAGCAGCATGGCCTTGATCGGACCGACGGCCGTCGGCGACATCGAAACCGAGCGGAAGCCGATGCCGAGCAGCGCCATGGCCGACAGCGGCTTGGAAGCCATCTCGCCGCAGAGCGTTACTGGCGTGTGGTTGCGCAGACCTGCGCGCACGATCTCACGCAGCATGCGCAGGAAGGGCTTGCTCAACACGTCGAAGCGATCGGCCACCCGCGCATTGCCGCGATCGACCGCCATGGCGAACTGGAACAGATCATTGGAGCCGACCGAGACGAAATCGACATCGTTCATCAGCTCGTCGAGCTGCCAGAGCAGCGACGGCACTTCGAGCATGGCACCGAACTGCAGCTTGCGCGGCAGGTTTTCGCCCATCTTCGACTGGCGCTGGACCTCCTTCTGCAAAAGCTCGCGCACGGCCTTGAGCTCGCCGACTTCGGTGACCATCGGCAGCATCAGCTTGAGTTCGAGGCCTGCGGCGGCGCGCAGCATGGCGCGCAGCTGGGTGCGCAGGAGACCGGGACGATCGAGCGACAGACGGATCGCGCGCCAGCCGAGCGCGGGGTTTTCCTCCTCGGCCGCCCGGAAATAGGGCACCACCTTGTCGCCACCGATATCCAGCGTGCGGAAGGTCACCGGCTTGCCGGCCGCCTGCTTCAGCACATTGCGGTAGAAGGCTTCCTGCTCCTCCATCTTCGGCATGGTGGAGGCAATCATGAATTGCAGCTCGGTGCGGAAGAGGCCGATGCCCTCCGCGCCGGATTCGGCCAGATGCGGCAGATCGACCATCAACCCGGCATTCATCTGCAGGCGGATGCGCTGGCCGTCGAGCGTCAGCGGCGCAACATCGCGCAGAGAGCGGAACTGTGCCTGCCGGCGAGCGCGCAGCCGCACTTTTTCCTCATAGGCGCGCTGCAGGTCGGCCATCGGCCGCAGATGCACCCGCCCCTCGTCGCCATCGACGATCACCGCATCATGGTTCTCCGCCAGAGCCACGGCACCGGTCGCCTGGCCTACCACGGGAATGCCCATGGCGCGCGCGACGATCACCACATGGCTCGTCACCGCGCCATCTTCAAGCACGAGGCCACGAATGTTTTCACGCGGATAATCGAGCAACTCCGCCGCGCCCATGGCACGGGCAACGACGATGGCGTCGGAGGGAAAATCAGCGCTGGCCGGGCGCATGCTGTAGCCCGTCAGCTGGCGCAGCAGCCGGTTGGCGAGATCGTCGAAATCATGCATGCGCTCGCGCAAGTAAGGGTCGGTCAGGCGCATCATCCGCGCCTTGGTCTCGCTCTGCACGCGCTCGACCGCGGCTTCCGCCGTCAGGCCGTTGCGAATCGCCTCTTCCAGCTTCCGCACCCAGCCACGATCATGGGCGAACATGCGATAGGCTTCGAGAACCGCCCGGTGCTCGCCCTCCATCGACACGTCCCGGCGCGACAGCATGTCGTCGATCGAGATGCGCAGAGAGCCCAGTGCCTCGGCAAGACGGGAAAGCTCGGTATCCGTATCCTCGTTCAGCAGATTGGTGACGACGATGCGCGGCTCGTGCAGCACGACATAGCCGAGCCCGGCGCCTTCGCCAAAGCTCGCGCCCTCGATCGAGACGGGACGGGAGAGATCGAGTTCGAGCCCAGGCCGGGTGATCTTTTTCAACTCGCCGGTCGCGATGATTTCCGCCAGCACCATGGCGACCGTTTCCAGCGCCTCGACCTCATCGTCGCGATAGACGCGGCTGGTCTTGTTCTGCACAACGAGAACGCCGAGCGAGCGGCCGGTGCGCAGAATCGGCACGCCGAGGAATGAGTGATAGATCTCCTCCCCTGTCTCGGGCAGATAGGTGAAGGCGGGATGCGCCTGCGCGTCCGACAGATTGAGCGGCTGGGCACTGGCAGCAATCGTACCGACGAGGCCCTGGCCCATTTGCAGCTGTGCCAGGTGGACGGCGTCCTTGTTCAGGCCTTCGGTCGCATAAAGCTCAAGAATGCCATCCGACCGGAGAACATAGACCGAGCACACCTCGGCGACCATATTCTGGGCGATCTGGCGCACGATGCGGTCCAGCCGCTCCTGCGGATCCAAAGGCTCCGCCATGAGTTCGCGAAGCCGCTTGAGAAGAACGCGGGGACCTGCAGAAAGGTCTCTCATCGCGCCATGTCTCCTTCGATCACCGTGCCAGACGCCGGCCGCTTCAAGAGGCGCTTGAGGAAATGATCAGCAAGCGCCCGCTTTTATTGCGATCGACGGGAATCAAGTCTTATCGAGACCGTAGGCGGAATGCAAAGTGCGAACCGCCAATTCGGCATAAGCGCCATCAATCAGGATCGAAATCTTGATTTCCGAGGTGGTAATAGCCTTGATGTTGATGCTCTTCTCGGCAAGTGCCTTGAAGGCTGAGGCGGCGACACCCGCATGGCTGCGCATGCCGATGCCGATGACCGAGACCTTGCACAGGCCGCTCTCGGTCTGGGCAACGTCGAAGCCGATGCGCGCCTTGTTCTCTTCCAGCACCTTCATCGCCTTGCTGACGTCGCCCGAAGGGACGGTGAAGGTCATGTCGGTCTTCGAGCCGTCCTCGGAAATGTTCTGGACGATCATGTCGACATTGATATGCGCTTCGGCCAGCGGCCCGAAGATGGCAGCGGAGACGCCCGGCCGGTCGGCAAGGCGGCGCAGCGAGATCTGGGCTTCGTCCTTCGCATAGGCGATGCCGGTGACGACTTCCTGTTCCACGATTTCTTCCTCATCACAAATCAGCGTTCCCGGCGGATTCAGGAAATCGCCCATACCAGGTGCATCCGGGTCTTCGAAAGACGAACGCACGAAGGTGCGCACCTTGTGCACCATGGCCAGTTCCACAGAGCGCACCTGCAGCACCTTGGCGCCGAGAGACGCCATTTCGAGCATTTCCTCGAAGGCGATCTTCTTCAAGCGCCGGGCCTTGGGCACAATGCGCGGGTCGGTGGTATAGACACCATCGACATCCGTATAAATATCGCAGCGGTCGGCCTTCACGGCAGCGGCAATCGCCACAGCCGAGGTATCGGACCCGCCGCGCCCCAGCGTGGCGATGCGATTGTCGGGGCCGAGCCCCTGGAAACCGGCAACGACGGCCACCTGCCCCTCGCCCATGCGGCGGATGATTTCCGATCCGTCGATCTCCATGATGCGGGCGGCGCCATGGGCATTGTCGGTGCGAATCGGGATCTGCCAGCCCTGCCAGGAGCGGGCGTTGACGCCGATAGACTGCAGCGCGATCGCCAGAATGCCTGAAGTAACCTGTTCGCCGGATGCAACCACTGCGTCATATTCGCGCGCATCGAAGAAAGGCGAGTCAGCGCCTGCGACCTTCGGCATGTCCTGCACCCAGCCGACCAGCTCGTTGGTCTTGCCGGACATGGCAGATACCACCACGGCAACCTCATGGCCGGCATCGACTTCACGTTTCACATGGCGGGCAACATTGTGGATGCGGTTGAGATCAGCGACGGACGTCCCGCCGAATTTCATCACGATGCGTGCCATGGCTCTACCGGTATGCTTGAAGGCCACGCGTGCAGGGCACCGCAGCCAATGAAGACGGCGGTCTCTTAGCGGATGTGCGACACAGGCGCAATGGCGCAGGCAGCATGGCCGTCTAGTCCCGGTCGCACGTTCGCGCAAGCAGTCCATGCCTCGACGAGCGATCCTGTTCTTGTTCCTGTTCTATCACCAGGGATGGCGGAAGCGGATCAAGGCCAACATCCCGCAAAAGACCGATGTCATTGCGCCGAAGAAGGAGGCGGAGCGCATGTCGCCTCAGATGCTCCTCCTGCCACCGCCGGAAGGCGCCCCACCATGCCGATCCCTCTTCCTGCGCCATTTGCGTGCATCCTGTTCCATCAACAGGGATAGGGTGCCGGCGTCATGGACATCAATGAAGCGAATAGTCATCATGGCAGACATCAGCAAAACCGATTTCGACATGATGCCTCCTCTCGATAGCGAACTTCTGCGCACCTTCCTGGCCGTCGCCGAGCGCGGCAATCTCACTCATGCCGCTTTGGTCGTTGGTCGGACGCAATCGGCCATCAGCATGCAGATCAAGCGTTTGGAACAGACTGTCGGCCATTCGCTTCTCCGCCGCGGTCCGCGCGGCGTCTCGCTGACACCAGCCGGCCAACGCCTTGTGCCGCAGGCGCGTGCGGTCATCACGCTGTTGGACGAAACGGCTGCATCGATGCGCAAGGCAGAGATCAAAGGGCCGTTGCGGATCGGCATCCCCGACGAATATTCGCGCACGCTCCTGCCGGCGGCGCTGGCAGCCTTCGCACGCGACTATCCCACGACCGAAGTCAGCGTCTTCTGCGGTTTTGCCGCTCAGCAACTTGCCGCGCTGGAACGGGACGATCTCGACATGGCGGTCATCTTCGATGTGCATGCCGCCGACCCGCAGGAGGTGCTCGGCTACGACCCGACCGTATGGGTAACGTCGACCTTACATGACTGTCATCGCCAGTCGCCGGTGCCGGTTGCTGTCTATTGGAATTCGGGTTGGTGCCGGGACTACGCGCTGCGTTCTCTTGAACAGCATGCCATTGCCTATCGCCAGGCCTTTTCGTGCGATACCGCATCCGGAATGGTCGCCGCAGTGACCACCGGCCTTGCGATTGCGCCTTTGGCACGCTCAACCATACCGTCGGCCTGTCGCGCTCTTGGCGTGATGGATGGCTTTCCGCAGATCGACGCATCCCGCGTGCTGCTCAAACGCAACCCGGCTCGCTCATCGGCGGCAATCGATGCACTTGCTGCAAGGTTGCATACCGTCTTCGCTCCTTTGCGCAGCGTCGACCCCACCCGGACATGATCGGTTCTGCACGCCGTTCCGTGCGGGCATGTCTTCACCTCCCTCGCTGCTTTATCGACAACTGCACGGAGACCTGCCCCATAGCGGTGCCATGCTTTTGCAAGCGCGACACCATGCCCAGGGGAGCCGCCCCTTGACTTCGGCCTTGCCCTGGCCGACCTCTTGCCCGAAACAGAGGATACCGACCATGACCGAGGCCGCCCGCACCACCATCGACCAGAGCGAAGTCGACCGGTTTTCCGCCCTTGCGGCCGAATGGTGGAATCCGCATGGCAAGTTCAAGCCGCTGCACAAGTTCAATCCCGTGCGGCTGGCCTATATCAGGGACAAGGCGTCAGAAGCCTTCGGACGCGATCCGCATGCGCAGCGCCCGCTGGAGGGGCTGCGGCTGCTCGATATTGGCTGCGGCGGCGGGCTCCTCTCGGAGCCGATGGCGCGCATGGGCGCTTCCGTCGTCGGCGCCGACGCCTCGGAGAAGAACATCCGCATCGCCGAAACCCACGCAGCCGGCAGCGGTGTTTCGGTGGATTATCGCGCCGTTACGGCCGAAGCCCTGGCGGAGGCGGGCGAGGCCTTCGACATCATCCTCAACATGGAAGTGGTGGAGCATGTCTCCGACGTGCCGTTTTTCCTGTCGACCTGCGCCTCTATGGTGAAGCCCGGCGGGCTGATGTTCGTCGCCACCATCAACCGGACGATGAAAGCCGCCGCACTCGCGATCTTCGCGGCGGAAAACGTTCTGCGCTGGCTGCCGCGCGGCACGCATCAATATGACAAGCTGGTGCGCCCGGAAGAGCTGGAGGCGCCGCTCTCCGCAGCCGGCCTCGCCGTGACGGATCGTACCGGCGTTTTCTTCAATCCCTTCGCCAATCATTGGGCGCTGTCGGCGGACATGGACGTCAACTACATGATCATTGCCCGACGCCCGGCCTGACGCGCGATCGCGAGGTCTGGGCGAAACGCGCATCGGGCATGTGGCTGCGTCAGTTCACGTCATCCGGCAGCACTGGCAAGGGTGCGATCTCGATGCCCTCGTCGATCAGGGCGCGCGCCTCGTCAGGCGAGGCACGGCCGATCAGGCCGCGCGGATCGCTTTCCCCATAGTGGATCTTGCGGGCTTCCTCCGGAAAGCGCTCGCCGACATCCTCGGAATTTTCCCTGACGGTCTTCACCATCTCGCGAAGCTTGGCGATCATCTCGCCGCGCTGGGCATCCATGGCCACGGCCTGGCGCGCCTCCCTTTCCCGGGCGGTTGCGACGGTCGGGGCCATCAGCTGCTTGGCAACAGCTGAGGAGCCGCAATGCGGGCAGCTGACATAGCCGGCCTCGGCTTGGCGGTCGAAATCCGCGCTGGAGGAAAACCAGGCATCGAAGCCGTGCCCCTGGTCGCAGCTGAGGGAATAGCGGATCACGCCGCCGCGTCCTTGCCGGCGGCCCCTGTCTTGCCGGCGTCCATGGGCAGATCGAGCGCAAAGGCGCGACCGTTCTTCAGGTTCGGGATCTTGCCGCGCGCGGCGGCAACGGCGCTTGCATCGATCTCGGCAAGAATGATCTCCTCGCCTGCATCGCCAGCCTCGGCGAGAACCCGGCCCCAGGGATCGATGATCATCGAATGGCCATAGGTCTCGCGTCCGTCCTCATGCACGCCGCCTTGGGCAGCGGCAATCAGGAACATGCCGTTCTCGATGGCGCGCGCGCGCAGCAGCACGCTCCAGTGCGCTTCGCCTGTCTGGCGTGTAAAAGCCGCCGGCAGCGTCATGATCTCGGCGCCCGCCTGGGCCTGGCTCTTGAACAGCTCGGGAAAGCGTACATCGTAGCAGATGGCAAACCCCATGCGGCCGAACGGCAGATCGACAAGGCGGGCGGCTTCGCCTGGCGTATAGGCCGCGCTCTCGCGCCAACTTTCTCCATTGTCGAGATCGACATCGAACATATGGATCTTGTCATAGTGGCAGAGCTTTTGGCCTTCAGGTCCGAAAAGAAAGCCGCGATTGGCGATCTTGCCATCCGGCCTGGCAATGGCGGTGGAGCCGACATGGACATGAATGCCGAGTTCACCGGCCATCCGCGCGGCCGTGGCGGCGATTCCATCTTCCGCCTCCGGCTTCAGCACGGCGCGCAAAGCCGCACGGTCGCGCTGCAGCGCGCCGGTCATTTCCGGCGTCTGTACATAGTGCGCGCCCTTGGCCGCGGCCTCGCGCACCAGGCGCTCCATGGCCTCGGCATTGCGCTTCGGGTCGGTGCCGGAGCACATCTGGATGGCGGCGACGGTGACGGCCATGGTCATATCCTCTTCAGGCGGCCAGCAGCGGGTCGAGCCTGCCGGCGCGGTCGAGCGCGTGCAGATCGTCGCAACCGCCGACATGGGCGCCGTCGATGAAGATCTGCGGGAAAGTGCGGCCGCCATTCGAGCGCTCGATCATCTCCTCGCGCACCTCGGGCTTGCCGGTGGCATCATGCTCCTCATAGGCGACGCCCTTCTTGTCGAGCAGCGCCTTCGCGGCGGCGCAATAACCGCACGCCTGACGGGTGTAGATGACGACTGTCGCCATGATCCTGATCCTTCTGTCTTCTCGGCACCTCGGCGCACAGCCTTGAAGGTGCCCGTGTCTCATGCGGGATGCCGGCGCGCCGAACCGGCGCGGCCATGATGAATCGATCCCGAGCGGAGAATGAGCGCCGCCGGTCATATAGGATCGCCGAGAGCGCGTGCAAAGGTCAAGACGGTGACCTCCGCGGCGCCTGCCTTCTTCAGCGCCCGCACCGCGGCGCTGACGGTCGCGCCGGTCGTATAGACATCATCGACCAGAACGAGCCTCCGGCCGAAGATCAGGCTCTGCCCCTCCTGCGTCACCGTGAAGGCGCCGCGCACATTCTCCTGCCGCTGACGCTGGCCAAGGCCAACCTGCCGCCGCGTTCGCCGGGTCCGGCGCAAGGCATCGGCCAGGAAAGGCCTGTTGGCGAGCTTGGCGAGCGCACGCGCCAATTCAGCAGACTGATTGAACCGCCTGCCGGCAAGGCGCATGACATGTAACGGCACGGCAAGAATCGCCTCGGCCCGCGCCACCTCGCCATCACTTGC
This sequence comes from Xaviernesmea oryzae, assembly GCF_900109605.1. Classification (GTDB taxonomy): domain Bacteria; phylum Pseudomonadota; class Alphaproteobacteria; order Rhizobiales; family Rhizobiaceae; genus Xaviernesmea; species Xaviernesmea oryzae. The sequence continues at coordinate 119,971 of NZ_FOAM01000014.1, read as the reverse complement.
CCGCAGCATCCATTGCGCCATGACCGGGGCGAGGTCGGTGCGGTCGCGATATTTCAGACCATGGACCAGATGGCGGGCCAGCCCTTCATGATGGGCGACGGCCCGCAGCCGGTCGAAAACGGGCGGATCGGCAATCGCCTGCGGGGAGAGGATGCCCGGTCCGAGATCACGCGCGAAGGGCGTGCCGTAGACTGGACAGTAAGGCTTTTCGATCAGCCGCAGGCTGCGCCAGCACGTCGTGCAGGCGGCTCCATGAACGGCCATCCGACGCCCACAGCCGAGGCAGGCGGGCGGAAACAGAAGATCAACGCCGGCCTTGCCCAATCGCCCGGCAAGGCTGAAGAGCGTCGCCAGACCTTGTGCCGCGACCAGCCTGAAACGAATGCCGCCTTTCCGCTGTTCTCGATCCATTGCGTTGACTTTACCGCTTCGAGCGGCAAGACCGCTGAAGACGTGCAGGAAAGCATCGTGCCATCCTGCGCCTGTCGAGCGCGGTCCTGGCGCTCTCTCCGATGAGGCCCCATTTCGATGGGATATCCCGCAGACAATGGCGCCGCCATCAGGCCGCGGGTTTCAATTGTGCAAAGGCAGTCTATCGTGGAACTCTTATTTGACCAGTCCCTTGTGGAAGCCCACCGCGCACGCGCACTGAAATCGGGCGATCGGTCCGCCGCCTTTCTCCTGCAGATCGCGGCCGACGAGCTGGCCGACCGTCTCGCAGTGATCGAGCGGCACTTCGACGAGGCCGTGGAATTGCATGGCTATACCGGACAGGTGGCCGAGCGGCTGATGCAAACCGGCAAGATCGGCCATGTCACCCGTGTCGAAACCGTTGCCGACCAGCCCGAGATGATCGCGGCTCCGCTGGAGCACGTGCCGCTGGCGCCGGGCTCTGCCAATCTTGTTGTCTCGCCGCTCTCCCTGCACCTGACCAACGATACGCCCGGCGTCTTCATCCAGGTGCGCCGGGCGCTGGCGCCGGACGGGCTGTTCCTGGCCGCCATTCCCGGTGCCGGAACCTTGCAGGAATTGCGCGAGGTGATGCTGGCGGCGGAAAGCGAAATCACCGGCGGCGCCAGCCCGCGCGTCATTCCTTTCGTCGATGTGCGCGAGGTCGGCGGGCTTCTTCAAAGGGCCGGCTATGCCCTGCCGGTGGTCGATTCGGACAGCTACACGGTACGCTATGATTCGCTGTTCGCGCTGGCGCGGGATTTGCGCGCCATGGGCATGGCCAATCCGCTGCTGGGGCGCAGCCGGACGCCCCTGCCGCGCAAGGTGCTGATGCGCGCGGCCGAGCTCTATGCCACGCGCTTCAGCGATCCCGATGGCCGCATCCGCGCGACCTTCACCATCATCTATGTCTCGGGCTGGGCGCCGCATGAAAGCCAGCAGCAACCCTTGAAGCCCGGCTCGGCCAAGATGCGGCTTGCCGACGCGCTGAAGGTCAAGGACAGCTAGAGACTTTGCTAGAAACCGGCAGTCGAAGCGACCTCAGCAGCCGCTCGACGGCCCATTGGCATCGATGATGCAGACAGCGCCGGGGATTGGCTGCACCACACTCCGGCGCACGGTATAGCGCTTCTCGGCGCCATCCTTGGGGATCGATCCGGTGACGACGCCGTCATAATCGATCGGCGCGTTGGCCAGAACGCTCGGTGTCTTCTTGCCTGCCAGCATCGGCGTGAGGATCAGCGTCAGCGCGATGACGGCCGTGCCAAAAAGAAGCGATAGATTGAGCACGCCTGTCCGCCTGTAAGGCACAGGTGCCAGGTCCTTGTCCTGAACGGTGGTCCAAAAGTCATCGTCAGCCATCGCTTGCCTCATCGCTGCGAACGCATGACGGCCCTGCTCATGCCGTCAATCGCTTCATTTCCCTGCACGCAAACGGGACGCTTCGAGCAGCCATCTTCCGGAAAGACGACGACATGCCCTGCGGCCTCGTGGAGAGCCGGTGCCACGATGGGACAGCCGATTCTCCTTAACAGCGAATTTGCCTTAAGGGAGATAAACGTTCGATTAACGAAGGACCGCAACTCTGTGGTAAGCACGCCCATGGCAGGCGCTTTCACGCCAGCGTGAAGACCTCTCCACAGGAGAGACCGTGAAGCCGCCAGAAAAGGGCGGCTGGACGTCACAGAAGATCCTGAAGGATGGGAATCAGCGGCTCGTCGGCCGGGGGCATGGGATAATCGCGCAGGGCGGCGGCCCGCACCCACTTTAGTGCCTGACCCTCCCGCCCCTGCGGCACGCCCTCATAGCGGCGGCAGACGAAGACCGGCATCAGCAGGTGGAACTCGGGATAGGCATGGCTGGCGAAGGTCAGGGGCGCAAGACAGGCAACCTTGGTGCGGATGCCCAGCTCCTCGTCCAGTTCGCGCACCAGCGTCTCCTCCGGCGTTTCGCCCGCCTCCACCTTGCCGCCGGGAAACTCCCAGAGACCGGCCATGGATTTTCCCTGTGGGCGCTGGGCCAGAAGAATGCGGCGATCGGCATCGACGAGCGCGCAGGCGGACACGAGGAGCAGTCGACGGGGCGCGGCGCTCATGCCTCGTTTCTTTCCCTGAAATAGGCATAGCGATAGACCTCGGAAAAGCCGAGCTTGCGATAGAGCGCCAGCGCCGGGGCATTCGCCGCACCTACGGCCAGCCAGGCCATGCGTGCCCCATGCAGATGTCCCCAGCGCAGCGCCGACTGGACCACGGCCTTGCCGAGCCCCTGGCCCCGCTCGGCCTCGGCAACGGCCACCTGTTCCAGGCCGATCAGTTCGCCGTCCAGCACCGCCAGCGCCACGGCAGACGGCCGGTCTGCGGATTGCAGCAGGAAAAGGCCGGTCTCCGGCTTGATGGCGGCCAGGATCGAACACAGCCCGGCACGCAGGCTTTCCGGCTCGCCCGAAATCGCCAGCCGGGCATCGATGAAGCGGTTGATGTCGCGCAAAGGCAGTTGATCCAGCCCCTCGCCGGCGCCCTGGGAGAGATCGGCGCTCATCACGATCGATTCGTCGAACCGCTCAAAGCCTTCCCCGTGAAGATGGTCGAGCAGTTCCGGCGGCGCAAGCGGCGTCATCCGGATGGTCAGAGGCCGTCCGGCTGCGGCGAAGCGCTTGCCTGCCGCCTTCAGCCGGCCGGCAATGTCGCGCCGGTCGCCGGGGTCGAGCGGATTGAGGCTGTTCAGCCGCTTGGAAGGATGCGCTCTAGTGAGCCGGATCAGCCAGCTGCCGTCATAGATCGCCTGCTCCGCCGGCCAGGCCCGGAAGCCGACTGCTTCCAGCCGCCGCACGCTTGCCAGCACGCTGGCCGTCGTCGCATCCCGCATGACCGGCCATCAGCTCCGATAGTCGCCGTTGATCTCGACATATTCCTTGGTGAGGTCGCAGGTATAGACCGTCGCGTGACCGGAGCCGAGATTGAGGTTGACGCGGACGGCGATGTCCTGCTGCTTCATGACGGCGGAGGCATCCGCTTCGGAATAATCGGGATCGCGCTCGCCATCGACCGCGACGCGGACATCGCCGAACCAGATCTCCAGCCGGTCGCGGTCGGCCACCTCGCCGGATTTGCCGACGGCCATGACGACACGGCCCCAATTGGCGTCCTCGCCAGCAACTGCGGTCTTGACCAGAGGCGAATTGGCGATCGACAGCGCCACGCGCTTGGCGGCGGCATCGCTCTCCGCGCCTTCGACGGTGACCGCCACCATCTTGCGCGCGCCTTCTCCGTCGCGCACCACCTGCAGCGCCAGATCCTTCAGAAGGTCGTTCAGCGCGAGGCGGAAGCCATCCAGCGCCTCATTGGCCACATCGGTGATCGGCGCCTGGCCATCGGCCTCTGCGGCACCGGTGGCAAACAGCATCAGCGTGTCGGAGGTGGAGGTGTCGCTGTCGACGGTCACCGAATTGAAGCTCGGGCCGACACCCTTTGACAGGAGTTCCTGCAGGACCGGCGCGGAGAGCGCGGCATCGGTGACGACGAAGGACAGCATGGTGGCCATGTCGGGCGCGATCATGCCGGCGCCCTTGGCAATGCCGTTGATCGTCACGGTCACGCCAGCGATCTCGGCGGTGCGGGTGGCGACCTTTGGATAGGTGTCCGTGGTCATGATCGCTTTGGCGGCTTCGAACCAGAAATCCTCGGTCGCGCGCAGGTTCATGTCGGACAGGACGCCGGAAAATTTCGTCGCGTCGAGCGGCTCGCCGATCACGCCGGTGGAGGCGAGGAAGACCTCGCTCTCGGCGCAGCCCACGGCAGCGGCGGCGGAGCTGGCGGTCAATTCGGTCGCCGCGCGGCCCTTCCTGCCGGTAAAAGCATTGGCATTGCCGGAATTGACGACGACGGCCCGCGCCACGCCGCCGGCCAGATTGCGCCGGCAGAAATCGACGGGGGCAGAGGAGCAGCGCGAGCGGGTGAAGACGCCGGCTGCGGCGGCCGGTCCATCGAACACCATCATCAGCACGTCGGTCCGGTTCTTGTACTTGATGCCGGCTTCGGCAGTGGCCATGCGCACGCCGCGCAGCGGCGGCAAGGTGGCGAAGGTCTTCGGCGCAAGCGGGGAAACGGAAGTCGACATGGGCACACCCTGCAAAAGGAAGGACATGGAAGGCGGAAACAGACGGCAAAGACCGGGACGACGAAACCGGCCCGGCATCAGGCCATATGAAAATCCCGAAGGCGCGGACGCCTCCGGGAGAAAAACTCAATCACGCCAAGACGACGATCTGACGACAGCGCCAGCGGCAGCCGGCGCGGCTCACACGGTCAATTCTGGCCTTCGGCCTCGGCCTTGTTGGCCTCGTCATAGGCCTTCTTCAGCGCGGGATCGGCAATCTCGACACCGGCCTGGGTCTTGGCACTTTCGAGCAGCGCCAGATACTTGTCGCGCATCACCAGCTGCTTGACCTGCGGCGCCACCTGTTCGAGCGGCGGCGGCGGCTGCATGCGCTTATCCTCGACGAGGATGACGTGATAGCCGAACTGCGACTTCACCGGTTCCTTGGTATATTTGCCCTTGTCGAGCGCAAAGGCGGCCTCGGAGAATTCCGGCACCATGCGGTCCTTGGTGAAATAGCCGAGATCGCCGCCGTCGTCCTTGTTCGGATCGGTGGACTTTTCCTTGGCGAGCGTAGCGAAATCCTTGCCGGCATCCAGCTCCTTGATGACGGCCTTGGCTTCGTCCTCGGTCTTCAGCAGGATATGGCGGGCCTTGACCTCTTCCTGCGGCTTGATCGCGGAGACTTCCTTTTCATAGCGCGCCTTGACCTCCTCGTCGGTCACGGCATCGACCACATGCTTCTTGAAGTAGGCATTGTGGAGCTCGCGCTCGGTCAGATAGGCCATGCGCTTCTTGAAGGCTTCGTCATTGGCGAGCCCTTCCTTGTCTGCGTCCTTGGCCAGCAGCTTCACATCGATCAGGCCGGAGAGCGCGGCTGCCTGCTTCTGCTCATCGGGCAACTGGGCAAGCTGCGGGTCGAGCGAATTGACCGCAAGGTCCAGCTCGGACTTGTGGATTTCCGCGTCGCCGACCTTGGCCACCACCGGATCCGCCGCGGCATCTTGAGCCACGGCCGCGCCGTTCGCCGTCATCAGGGCAACGAAGGCCACGGTGGCGAGCAACTTCAGTTTCGACATCCTATACCCTTTCCATGGGATCCCGTGCGCCACGCTACGCGGCGCTTCGGTCGCGCCTTGGGAGCATCAGATTGTGGCCGATGTGTAGCCTTGGGGCGCGGCAAGTCCCGTTGACATCATTCGACCCCCCTCTTATCTGTCACGCAACCTCGCGTCCAGAAGACATTCCGGGCGTTTCAGCGCTTTTTCTTGTGCCGCTTAGGCCCGCGCCTGATCCGCCGCACGACTATGAACGAAAGGACCAGTGATGGTCAGTCTCGGCGGCCTCGCCCGCAAACTCTTCGGCTCTTCCAATGATCGCCGCGTCAAGGGCTACCGCGCCAGGGTCCAGGCCATCGGCGCCCTGGAGGCCGAAATGAAGGCGCTCTCGGATGAAGCGCTGGCGGGAAAGACCGTCGAGTTCCGCGCCCAGCTGGCCGAGGGCAAGACGCTGGACGACCTTCTGGTGCCCGCCTTCGCGGTGGTGCGCGAGGCAGCGCGCCGCGTGCTCGGCCTGCGCCCCTTCGACGTGCAGCTGATCGGCGGCATGATCCTCCATGAGCGCGCAATCGCCGAGATGAAAACCGGCGAAGGCAAGACGCTGGTCGCGACCCTGCCGGTCTATCTCAATGCGCTCGCCGGCAAGGGCGTGCATGTGGTGACCGTCAACGACTATCTGGCCAGCCGCGACAGTGCCATCATGGGCCGGATCTACGGCTTTCTCGGCATGACCACGGGCGTCATCGTCCACGGTCTGAGCGACGAGCAGCGCCACGACGCCTATGCCTGCGACATCACCTATGCGACCAATAACGAGCTCGGCTTCGACTATCTGCGCGACAACATGAAATTCGAGCGCAGCCAGATGGTGCAGCGCGGCCATTTCTTCGCCATCGTCGACGAGGTGGACTCGATCCTGATCGACGAGGCGCGCACGCCGCTGATCATCTCCGGCCCTCTGGACGACCGCTCGGAGCTTTACAACGCCATCGACGCCTTCATTCCGATGCTGTCTGAGGGCGACTACGAGATCGATGAGAAGCAGCGGGCGGCAAGCTTCTCCGAAGAGGGCACCGAAAAGCTCGAGAACCTGCTGCGCGAGGCCGGTCTGCTCAAGGGCGAGTCGCTTTACGACGTCGAGAACGTGGCGATCGTCCACCACGTCAACAATGCGCTGAAGGCCCACAAGCTCTTCACCCGCGACAAGGACTACATCGTCCGCAATGGCGAGATCGTCATCATCGACGAGTTCACCGGCCGCATGATGCCGGGACGGCGCTATTCCGAAGGGCAGCACCAGGCGCTGGAAGCCAAGGAAAAGGTGCAGATCCAGCCCGAGAACCAGACGCTCGCCTCCATCACCTTCCAGAACTATTTCCGCATGTACGAAAAGCTGGGCGGCATGACCGGCACCGCCGCGACGGAAGCGGAGGAGTTCGGGAATATCTACGGCCTCGAAGTACTGGAAGTCCCGACCAACCTGCCGATCCTGCGCATCGACGAGGATGACGAGGTCTATCGGACAGCCGAGGAAAAATACAAGGCGATCGTCGAGGAGATCCGCCAGGCGCGCGACAAGGGTCAGCCGGTTCTGGTCGGCACCACCTCGATCGAAAAGTCGGAACTGCTGGCCGAGCTTCTGCGACGCGCCGGCTTCACCGATTTTCAGGTGCTGAACGCCCGCTATCATGAGCAGGAAGCCTATATCGTCAGCCAGGCCGGTGTGCCCGGCGCCGTGACCATCGCCACCAATATGGCCGGGCGCGGCACGGACATTCAGCTCGGTGGCAATCTGGACATGCGCATCGAGGCCGAGCTCGGCGAGATGGAGCCGGGGCCGGAGCGCACGGAGCGCGAGGCGCAGATCCGCGCCGAGGTGCAGACGCTGAAGGAAAAGGCGCTGGCCGCCGGTGGCCTCTACGTTCTCGCCACCGAACGCCACGAAAGCCGGCGCATCGACAACCAGCTGCGCGGCCGCTCCGGCCGTCAGGGCGACCCCGGCCGCTCCAAATTCTTCCTGTCGCTGCAGGACGATCTGATGCGGATCTTTGGCTCCGAGCGCATGGACAGCATGCTACAGAAGCTCGGCCTGAAGGAAGGCGAGGCCATCGTCCATCCCTGGATCAACAAGGCGCTGGAACGGGCGCAGAAGAAGGTGGAGGCGCGCAATTTCGACACGCGCAAGAATCTTCTGAAATATGACGACGTGATCAACGACCAGCGCAAGGTGATCTTCGAGCAGCGCCTCGAAGTGATGGACTCGCCCGATCTGTCGGAAACCGTGGCCGACATGCGCCGTGAGGTGATCGAGGACATGGTCTCCCGCCGCGTGCCGGAAAAGGCCTATGCCGAGCAATGGGACATCGAGGGCCTGACCGAGGATGTGCGTGGCATGCTCAATCTCGACCTGCCGCTCGCCGCCTGGGCGGCCGAGGAAGGCATTGACGAGAACGATATTCGCGAGCGGCTGATGGCAGCCGCCAACGCTGCCGCCGCAGACCGTGCCGAGCGTTTCGGCCCCGAGATCATGCATTATGTCGAACGGTCGGTGATCCTGCAGACGCTCGATCACCTCTGGCGCGAACACATCGTCAATCTCGACCACCTTCGCTCGGTGATCGGTTTCCGCGGTTATGCCCAGCGCGATCCACTGCAGGAATATAAGAGCGAAGCCTTCGAGCTGTTCCAGGCGCTTCTGGTCAATTTGCGCCAGACGGCCATCTCGCAGCTGATGCGCGTCGAATTGGTGCGCGAAGGGCAGGAGCCGGAGCCGGAACTGCCCATCATGCAGGCGCATCATATCGATCCCCTGACCGGCGAGGACGCATTCGCCGGGTCGAGCGATCTGCCCTACGTGCCGCCGGAGCAGCGCGACCCGAACAACCCGGCCACCTGGGGCAAGGTTCCGCGCAATGAGCCCTGCCCCTGCGGCTCGGGCAAGAAATACAAGCATTGCCACGGCGCCTACGAGGCCTGATCGGCCTCGCATACCGGTGATGATCGATGGCCGGTGGGGCTTACTCCTCGCCGGCCTTTTTCATGCCTTCACGCAATCGCAAGGTGAATTTCCAGCACATTTCGCATCTGCGGCAGAACGCTTTGTTAAGACCGATCTGTGAAAAGTGAAGACCTTGTGCAGCGCGTCTGGGCTCCCGGCTCGCACTGCGCGTTGACAGTTCTCAAGCCCGCATATCCGGCGAAGCCCCAACCCTTCCGTTCGAGGTGACGCGATCATGAATGCCTCTCATGTTCCCAGCGATGCCGACAGGCGGGCGCTTGGCGCGCTCGATCCGGCCGCGACATCGAGAGGCGTGGCACCCCGGACACTGCATCGCCCAGTCGGGCGGCCCGGCCGGGCGTTCAGTGTTTATACGGCGCAGGCAGGCTATGCGCTTCAGACCGAGCTCGATTTTCTCTCCAATCGGGCAATCGAGTCCAACATCTTCTTCAGCGCCCGGTTTCTCGCACCGGCCATGCCAAGGCTGGACGACCGGGACGTGCGGCTGGCCATTCTGCGCGACGAATCCGAGGGGCGCAGCCGCCTGCGATTCCTCATGCCGTTTCGTGTGGAAAGACCGGGCTTCGGCATCGGCCCGTCGATCCTGCGCTCCTGGGCCAATCCCTATGCGCCGCTTGGCGTGCCGCTGCTCGACCGGGAGGATGCCGGCGAAACCATCGACAATCTGCTGGAGGCACTGGCCGATCCGGCGACGGGCCTGCCCGGCATCCTGGTTATGCCCGAGATCCGGCTGACGGGTGCCTTCGGCCAGACGGCGCGCGCGGTCGCCCTGGCCCGTAACCTGCCCTTGACCGTTGCGGACGAAGCTATGCGGCCGATGCTGAACAGCCGGGAGGATGGCCAAACCTATCTTCGGCGCGTCGTCAGCGCTGGCCATCTGCGCGAACTCAAACGGCAGGGCGCGCGGCTGAAGGAAAAGGGACGGCTTGCCCATCACGTTGCGCGGCAGCCGGCCGAGGTGCGCCAGCGCATGGAGGAATTCCTCACGCTGGAAGCCTCCGGCTGGAAAGGCCAGTCCCGCTCCGCCTTGCTCAGCGACCGGCTTCGCGCAGCATTCGCACGCGAGGCGGTCAGCAATCTGGCCGAAGCCGATGCCGTGCGCATCCACACGCTGGATCTAAACGGCACGGCCATCGCTTCGATGATCGTCTTCCTGATGGGCGGCGACGCCTATACTTGGAAGACCGCTTATAACGAGGCCTATGCCCGCTTTTCCCCCGGCAAGCTCCTGGTTGCCGCGCTCACCGGCTGGCATCTCGACGATCCGAACATCGAGCGCACTGACAGCTGCGCCGTGCCCGATCATCCGATCATGAGCCGCTTCTGGGCCGAGCGGGAGCCGATGGGCACGCTGATCATCGGCCTTTCGCCCAACCGCGACCGCGACGTGCGCCAGGTCGCGACCCAGCTCCACCTTTACCGAAACACGCGCAACATCGCTAAGCTGCTGCGCGAGCGCATCCGCGCGCTTGCACGGTCCTGAAACGCCTTCATCGCTTGTAGGCCTGGCTGATGCATCCAAAGATCGGCTATCTCAACTCTGCGCACGGAGCGCACGGCGAATGACTTTGCCGGAGGTCGTCAGCGGCAGGCTGTCGACGAAGGCGATCTCACGCGGATATTCATGCATGGAAAGCCGCGTTTTCACCCAGGTGGCAAGCTCTGTCTTCAATCGTTCGCTCGGCTGGGCGCCCTGCTTTAGCACGATGAAGGCCTTGACGATCTCCGTGCGCAGCGGGTCCGGCTTGCCGACCACGGCGACGAGTGCGACGGCAGGATGACCACTCAGGCAATCCTCGATTTCGGTCGGGCCGATGCGGTAACCCGAAGACGTGATGACGTCGTCGTCGCGCCCGAAGAAGGTGACATAGCCCTCCTCGTCCATCACACCTTCGTCGCCCGTCGTCATATAGTCGCCGATGAATTTGGCGGTGGTTGCGGCATCGTTGCGCCAATAGCCGAGAAACATCACCGGGTCCGGCTGGGCAACAGCCACTTGGCCAGGACTGCCCTGCGGCAACGGCCTACCCTGCCCATCGATGATCGCCACCCGATGGCCAGGCACGGCCTTGCCCATGCTCCCGGCCTTCAGGACACCATGATGGGCGCTAGAGGAGAGCACCATATTGCACTCCGTCTGGCCGTAGAACTCGGCCACCGGCACGCCAAGCGCGGCGCTCGCGTGCTCATAGGTGTCGCGCCCCAGGCTTTCCCCGGCGGAGGAGACAGTTCGCAGGTCGAAAGCATAAAGCTTGCGCGGGTCCTCAACGGCCCGCATCAGCCGCAGCGCCGTCGGCGGTATGAAGGCATTGCGCACCTTCATTTCCGCCAGAATGCGAAACGCCATATGCGGATCGAACTTCTGCGCCGGCGAGGACACGACGGGAATGCCGAAGAGCAGGGACGGCATCAGCGCGTTCAGCAGGCCGCCGGCCCAAGCCCAGTCAGCCGGCGTCCAGAGCTTGTCATCGGGCTGCGGCAGCGGCGCATGGTGGAAAGCAAAGCCGGGAAGATGGCCGAGCAGAACCCGATGGCCATGCAGGGCACCCTTGGGCGGCCCCGTCGTGCCGGAGGTGTAGATCATCAGCGCCGGATCGTCGGGACCGGTGTCGAGCGGCACGAAGCCCTGATCGTCCTGCGTCAGGGCCGCAAAGGCGATGGTGCCATCCGGCGCTGCGCCCTCGCAGGCAACGAGCACGAGATCGAGGGTCGACAGACCTGAACGGATTTCCTGAAGCCGGCTCAGGCCGAACAGGTCGGTGACAACTACCCGCGCCTCGGCATCCTTAAGACGAAAGGCCATGGCTTCCGCGCCGAAGAGAAGCGCAAGCGGCAAGGCAATGGCGCCAAGCTTATAGACCGCAGCATGGGTAATCGCCGTTTCGAAACCCTGTGGGAGGAGAATGGCGACCCGGTCGCCCGGCACCACACCCCTGGCTTTAAGCGCCTTGGCGAGGGCGGACGATTTTTGCGAAAAACCCGCATAATCCATCTGCCGGGGCGGCCTCCCGGGATCGAAGTGCTCCAGGCAGACCCGTTTGGGCGCCTCTTTCGCCCAGGCGTCGCTCACGGCCACGCCCATGTTGAAACGCGACGGCAACGCCCAGCGAAAGCCGTCGTAGAGGCTCTGATAATCCGTGTGCGGTGCAAACATGGCCTTGGTGTACGCCATAATGCAGCGCAGCGAAACGGTGGATTTCAGGCGCGATCCGAGCAACCGCGAAGCCAGGATTTTTCGGTTCCCGCGCCTCTTCGGCTCGGAAAAAATTTCGACGAATAGCGCTTGAGGCTCTGCTTGTTTACCGAGCTTTCAGAGTTGCTGTGGCAAAGAAGGGGCAAGCGCGGTTTGTAGTGCGTCCGCGCTGTTTTCATGGCCTCAGATGGCCTGGAAGATCTCCTGCCAAATGTCTTTATCCAGCACGCCGCCTGCGATGTTTCGCGCAACGGGTCAGGCGATCACGTCGAGATCGAGCACATCGGCCGGACGGATCTGCTGGACGATCACCTCGTAATCGCCCATCGCCACGCCATCCACCACGACATTCTTCAAGAGAATCGAGAGCACACCGAACTCGCCCGTTTCCTGGTGAACCGACGCTATATGCTCGGCAAGCCGGGCAGCGCAGCGCTGAACGGGCGGCATCTCGTCTTCGATCAGGTGCTGCGCCGCCATTCCGCTCCTCGCTGCATCAAAATTCGTGCACTATTCCTGGCCCATACACGCAAGTCGTGAGTCCACGCCTTGCGATCTTCGTCCGGCGTACCTCCACGCATGGGCGCAGGTGCACGGGCCCTGTCCATCAAGGAGATGCGGGCGTGCCGCCTTTCCGTCAAGCGGATTGTCACAAGGCTGTCTCATGCTTGAGCCGCATCAGCCGGTTGCCAGACCATCGTCGAACGTGTCACCTTTCTTGCAGCCGCAACCTCCCCGCCTTGATCGCAAGCCAGTCATCGAGGCAAAGAAGGTCCCGGTGCAACGCTGCTCAGCGCGCCCTCACAGAAGCGGACTGCGGCCGCGCTCGTCGGTCGATCTGTTCAAGACGTCGGCGATGTCGCGTGCATCCTCGGCGCTCAAACCGACAAGATCCCGTCCGTCCGTGGCTGCGGGAAGACGTGTCAGTCTATCCATCACCATCCATTTACCGTCCTCGGCCTGCCGCGCCTCGTACCGTGCCTCGCCCACCATCTTCCGCCTCCAGAACTGGCGCGCGTGACCCAGCGCAGCGCATTGCGATCATCCATTCGCATCGCAGACTTAAAGCGAACATGTCGCTCTGAAGGAGCGCGACATGGCCTGAAACCGGCTCAGGACGTCAATTCTTATCATATAGCCTTGAGCCGGAGCCTGCCATGCCAGCGCACGAAAGGGAATTGGAGCAAGAATCCGTGTGAAAAAGATGCTCGAGGCGCAGTCGCAAAAGACGGATCAAGCGATCCGTTTTCCACAGAGACGCCAGCGACTGCGGGGAACCGCAGGCCTTCCTGCGCCGTTAGGCGAGCATGAAAGACACCGGAAAAAAGGCTGGCCGCGGCATGTTGCGGTTCGTGATCACGATCTTCACCGTGGCGATCGTGCTGGCGGCGATTTATTTCTTCTTTTTCATGCCAGCTGATCCAGGCGCCAGCACCGCTTTCTGATCAGGCTGATGCTTGCCTTCAGTGGTGACCGCCAGCTCATGCAAGGGGTCAGGACGACCTGATCTGGCTAACGGCAGGACCGTGTTTTTCAACAGAGCTATTCATACCGTCGAGCGATCTAAAATCGCTCGATTTTTTCAAAACTCAACAATTTCAATGATTTAAAACGATCTGGTGCCCCATGCCGGGGTCGAACCAGCACTCCTTTCGGAACTCGATTTTGAGTCGAGCGCGTCTACCAATTCCGCCAATGGGGCCTTAGATCGGTGAGCGCTGTCTACCACGGTGCTTTGCGGGCTGACAAGCACCTTGTCATAGTCAAAACGAGGCTTTTTCCATCAAGCCGGAGAGTCGGGTGGGGGCGATCATGCCGCACCGTAGGCTCGTCCAATGGTCGGTCATGCAAAGGGATGGCGCACCTGTTGGCCAGGCGTCATGCAGGCCGACAAGCCCTTGCCCTTTTGCCAAGGCAATTTACAGACGCGTGTAAGCCGCCTAAAAGGAGGCCCAGGAAATTGCTGCACTGCGGCAGACCTCGCTTTGCAAAGCGAAGGCATGTCGTGCGGCCCTGATCATCCTCTCGCTTCCGGGGAAAGCTGGCTTCATGCTTCGACGCCTTTATGACTGGACCATGTCGCTTGCCGCGCGCCGCTCGGCGGAAGTCTGGCTTGCCATCATCGCTTTCGTGGAAAGCTCGATCTTCCTCGTGCCGGCCGATGTTCTGTTCGTGCCGATGGCGATTGCCCGTCCCCAGCGCGCCTGGCGCTATGCTCTGGTGGCAACGATCTTCTCGGTGCTCGGCGGCATTGCGGGCTGGTATCTCGGCCATTACGCCTATGAGAGCGTGGCAAAGCCAATCCTGGAATTCTATGGCAAGCTCGAGGCCTTCGAAAGGCTGAAGACCTCCGTCGGCTATGAGACGCTGGTGCTGCTGCTGGTCACGTCCGGCCTTGCGCATCTGCCGCCCATCAAGGTGGTCACCATTCTTGCGGGCGCGGTCAATATCGACCTCGCTTTGTTCATCGTCTCGGCGATTATTGCGCGCGGCGCCCGCTTCTTCCTGCTGGCTTGGCTGCTGCGCCGCTATGGCGAGAGCATCCGCCACTTCATCGAAAAGCGCCTTGGCCTGCTTGCCGGCGTTGTTGCCGGGGTGCTGATCGTGCTCTTCGTCGGTTATCGCCTGGTGATGTGAAGGGCCGTCGCCTCTTCACATTTAGGTCAAGTCGCGCTTTGATCCTACGCGCTTGCCAAGGATCGGCTAAGACAGGCGCCTGAACCCTCAGCTGCCGCTCCTTTGCTTTCCGAAGTCGCCCGGCACGTCTAATGAGGGTTCGACCCCGCCTGTTTGTCTTCGAGGAGACACCATGTCCACCCCCCTTTCCCTCGCGCCCTCAGCTGGCTCGACGCGCATGCTGGCACCGGCCGTCCTTGTTACGCTCGGCATGGCGGCAACCGTCGGCGGCGCGCTCGCTTTCGAACATCTCGGCGGCTATATCCCTTGCGCGCTCTGCCTGATGCAGCGCCAGCCCTATTATTATGGCCTTCCGATCGGCCTTGCCGCCATCGCCGCAACCGGCCTGAAGCTGCCGCCGGCCGTGCCGCGCCTGCTTCTGGCGATCGTCGCCATCCTGATGCTCGTGGGCGCGGGAATGGGCGTCTATCATGCCGGCGTGGAATGGCACTTCTGGCCCGGGCCGGAAAGCTGCGGCGGAGCGCAAGGCGTTTCCGCCAATGTCGGCGACCTTCTCTCGGACCTGAACAGCAAGCACGGCCCCTCCTGCACGGATGCTGCCTTGCGGATCCTTGGCCTGTCCTTTGCCGGATGGAATGTGATCGCCAGCCTGATTCTAGCAGCCATTGCGCTCAAGGGCGCACTGGCGGGCCTTCGCCGTTGAGCGACGCTGCCAAAGCAAGCTCCTATCGACAGGACGAGGCGTCGCGTGGCCGTTGATGCCGACCGCCCTGCGCGCCGCCCATGTCAAAAATGCTTGGAAAGAAAAGTCCAGCCTTGATCTGAAAACAGTCGGCCGCCAATCAGGCGGCCGACCGCAGCGAAGGCGAATCGTGATATACTGCAAGAGCTTAAGGCTGGAGTTCGGTATCCCAGTAGAGATAGTCCATCCAGCTTTCATGCAGGTAGTTCGGCGGGAAGAGCCGTCCATTGTTGTGAAGGTCCTGCACCGTCGGGTGATAGGGCTTCTGCGAAGGAAACATGCTGGCCTGGCGGGGCATCTTGCCGCCCTTGCGCAGATTGCAGGGCGAGCAGGCCGCCACCACGTTTTCCCAAGTCGTCTGCCCGCCGCAGCATCTGGGAATGACATGGTCGAACGTCAGGTCCTCGCTCGACCCGCAATATTGGCATTCGAACTTATCCCGCAGAAAGACGTTGAAGCGGGTGAAGGCCGGGTGGCGCGAGGGCTGCACATAGCTCTTCAGGCAGACCACGCTAGGCAGCCGCATGGAGAAACTCGGCGATGAGACCTGCTGGTCATATTCCGCAAGAATCACGACCCGATCCAGGAACACGGCTTTGATCGCATCCTGCCAGGACCATAGGGACAACGGATAATAACTCAAAGGTCTATAGTCGGCATTCAACACGAGCGCCGGCAAGGCTTGAGGTGAGACTGCAATCGTCAAGCCAGGGTCTCCTGATCGATTCGGCATCTGCACCATCTATATTAGGCCCGATGCGTCAGGATTGTGAAGCTCAAAGCAGAGCTCAGGCCAAGATTCGCCCCAAAACCGGCAAATCCGCAGGAATTATACCATGCGACATAGTGTCGCAGAACACCGCTTCACGTTCACTGGAGCATTGGGCATGCCATCCGGCAGCAAAACGTCACTCAAAAGGCCTTGATCAGGTGACATCCTGCTTAAACGCCTACCTTCCTCAAGTGCGGAGGCGTGCATGCGAAGAACGGCTGCACTCAAGCGCGTGAAGAGCGCATGCTGTTTGTGAGAGAGGCGTTGTCTTCGTTCGCGCTTTATCGAACGATCCTGCCTCACATGGCTTTTGCCGTGCGACTGGTAGCATCCAACGATACCACGAGGCCTTGCTCCTCATGCTCCACGCGGTTTCGTCCACCGTCCTTGGCGCGATAAAGCGCCCTGTCGGCAGATAAAAGCAGCTCGTCAACGTCGCAGGCGCCGGCAAAGGAGGCTGCAACGCCGATGCTGACGGTCATGCCAAAGCCGTCGTTAGCGTAGCCGCCGCGCTCGACCATGGCGCGAATCCGCTCTCCGACTTTTTCTGCTTTGCGCGCGTCCGGACCAACGAGCATACAAACGAATTCTTCCCCACCCAGCCGCGCAATCAACGGGCGCTGCTCTCCGTCACCGGCGACTTCCTGATCAGTCGCTTGGCTCAGTGCTGTCGCGAAACGCGTCAGGGCCCGGTCCCCGGCCGCATGGCCCCAGCGGTCGTTGATCCGTTTGAAGTGATCGATGTCGAGCAGAAGCAGCGCGATGTCGCATTGAGCCGCCGCATGTCCTTGCGCCGTCTCCATGAAGGCACGGCGATTCATCAGGCCCGTCAGCCCATCGGTCGCGGCGACTTGGCGCTGACGCTCCGCCTCGTTGCTCAGTTCGAGTGTTGTCACTGCCACGATCAGAACGATGTAGATCACCAGAAAGAGCAGCAGCCAAAGGGCAGCCAGAGGCTGGCTGCGTTGCACAGGCGAAAACGCTTCTTGATTGAAGGCGGTGTAGATCGTCAGCGCGAGCGAGGACGCAGCCAGGATAAAGAGCAAGCCCGCCGTCAGCGCGCGACTCAACCTTTGTCGCCTCATGCCACCACGGAGCATTTCGCCGCACATCGTCAGGCAGTAGGCGGCGTAGATCACCGTCACGCAGGTGCTGCGCAAGTTTTCAGATTGGAAAATCGGTGGAAACAGGCACAGCAAAGTCCAGATGGCGGCTCCCGCCCAGAGCATGACCCCGGGCCTTTGGCGCCCGTGCACGAGACGTACCGCGACCCAAAGAAAGACAAAGACATTGATGAAGCAAAGCTGCCCGGCCCAGATTGTCACAATGTTCGGCGCGATGTCGCGCAATGTCACGCACAGACTGCCAAGCGTCGCGCTGCTTGTCGAGGCGGCAATCCATAAAGCAATCGGCTGCCGGCGATCACCAATCCACAGAGACCAAAAATAGACCGCAAGGCCAAAATCGACGGCGATGCTCGCGATGAACAAAGTGGCGGAATCGAGCATTGCGCTGGCTGGTCCTTTAACGATGCAAACAGTATCAGTTGCGAAGGTTGAAAAGCCGCTAATTGAGAGTCTTAACTTACAGACGCCCGAAATTTGTGACGACCTCCAGTTGCCCGCTTCAAGGCGTGGGAATGGCATTCAAGGGCGTTTTTACAATTCTCGCATAGTGTGCCCATAGCAGCCGCGCGGCAACTGAACGCCGCGGCGCCCAGGCCTTGGCGAGTTCGACGAAGTCGGCGCCTTTGGGCCGACTTTCGAGCCCCAACGCGTGCTGTGCGGCGGCCTGAAGCGCGACATCGCCGGCGGGAAAGATATCGGCATGGCCGAGCCCCAGCAGAAGATAGACCTCTGCCGTCCAGGGGCCGATGCCGCGAAGAGCGGTCAGGGCGGCGAAGGCCTCCTCCGCAGGCGCCGCAGCGAGCGCCTCCAGATCGAGACATCCGTCAAGGCAGGCCGTGGCCGCTGTGGTCAGGCTGGCAGCCTTGGCGCGGCTCAGGCCCCAGGCGCGGTGATCCTCCGTGCTGCTTTGTGCCAGCCGGTCGGCGTCCGTCGCGTCGTCGGCCTCCATCCGCCGCCAGATCGCCGTCGCCGCCGCGCGCGAAACCATCTGCGAAACGATCACGAAGGCAAGTCCGGCGAAACCTGCTGGCAGATGGCGAAGCGGCAACGGGCCCGCCGTCGCACGTACGGGCACGAGGCGCGGATCAAGCGCGACAAGCGCATCGAGCGCTTCTTCGATATCGTCATGATTGAGCAGGCGGCCGGCGGACAGGGAAGACATGGAGAGGGTGTAGCCGCGATCGTTCCGACAGGGCAAGCTTGCCGCCGGCCGTGCCGGCACGTCGGATCGCGCTCAGGCGAAGCGCCTCGCAAGGGTGCAGCCCGGCTTTCCCCTGCGTCGACCATCGCTCGCCGGATCACGAAGCGTCTCCCTCGCCATCCATCGCCGCGCCCGCTTTGGCCTGAGCGCATTTCATGGCAGAAACACCCCATGCCGTCCAAGTCCCCTCGCCCCGTCTTTCGCTTCGCGCCCAGCCCGAACGGGCTGTTGCATCTGGGACATGCGCTGTCCGCCATCACCAATGCCGACATGGCCGCTGCCTGCGGCGGCCGCTTTCTGCTGCGGATCGAAGATATTGACGCGACGCGTTGCCGGCCGGAATTCGAGGCTTCGATCTTTGAAGACCTCGCCTGGCTCGGACTATCCTGGCAGGGGTCGGTGCGGCGTCAGTCGGAGCATCTGCCGCTCTATGCGCGCGGCTTGGAGCGGCTCAAGGACCTTGGGCTCGTCTATCCCGCGTTCATGACCCGCGGCGAAATCCGCGCGGCCGTG
Organism: Xaviernesmea oryzae; assembly: GCF_900109605.1. GTDB lineage: Bacteria > Pseudomonadota > Alphaproteobacteria > Rhizobiales > Rhizobiaceae > Xaviernesmea > Xaviernesmea oryzae. The sequence goes on along the minus strand of NZ_FOAM01000014.1, from coordinate 101,164 downwards.
GCATCCGCCGAAGGCGCGGGCCAGCCGTGGCCGCGCGACCCGGATGGCGCGCCGCATTATCCCGGCCCCGAACGTGGCTGGAGCGCGGCGGAGCGGGCGGCGGCTCTTGCCAGCGGCCGCCCGCATGTCTGGCGGCTGGACATGGCGTTGGCGCTTCAGGCGGTGGGCGCGCAGCTTTTCTGGGAGGAGACAGGAGTGGGACCGCAGGGCGAGACGGGCGTCGTTCCCGCCGATCCCGCGGCCTGGGGGGACGTCGTGCTGTCACGCTCGGATGCACCGTCGAGCTATCATCTCTGCGTCGTTCTCGACGATGCCGCGCAGGACGTCACCCATGTCGTGCGCGGCCGCGATCTCTTCCACGCCACAGCGGTTCACAGGCTCCTGCAAAGCCTCTTGTCGCTGCCGGCCCCGTTCTATCATCACCATCGCCTGGTGCTGGGTCCTGATGGGCGGAAACTGTCGAAGAGCCTGGGCGACACAGGTCTTTCGGCCTTGAGGGCCGCGGGCCTGTCACCTGAGGACGTGCGCGCTCTGCTTTTGTGAGGCATCGAGCTGCGCTTCTGCCGCCGCCTCCTCGGCAGGCGTGGCTGGCTCGGCCGCCGCCACTTCCGCCGTCTTTGCATCTGTGCCGCGAAAACGGCGGATCACCATGCGCTTGACCTTGTACTTCATGATCGCGGCGTTGATCTCGGCCCCGACGATGAAGATTGCCCCGGTCATGTACAAGAAGACCAGCACGATCATGATCGACGCCAGCCCGGCATAGGTCGAGACATAATTGGCGAAGGTCTTGAGATAGAGCGCGAAGCCATAGGCCGCGATCGACCAGCACAACAGCGTCAGCAGAATGCCGGGCAGGACATCGGCGATCTTGCGCCGGCCGTCCGGCAGCCAGAGATGCGCGACCGCGAGCCCTGTTGTGAGCATGAACAGCGCGACGACAAGGCCCCAATTGTTGACCAGTGCCAGAAGCTGGTCGAGCCAGGGCAGCCAGCGGTCGGCATAGCGCAGGGCCAGCGGCACGACGACCAGCAGGATGCTGAGCATGGCCAGCACGACGACACCGGCGAGGACGAAGCCGAGCGAAGCCAGCCGCGTCATGTACCAGGGCCGCGTCTCCGAGACGCGATAGGCCCGGTTGAGCGAGACCCGCAGCGCCTCCACGCCGTTCGAGGCGAAATAAGCGGCGGCCAGAACCGAAACCGTCAGAAGCCCACCGCGCGGGGTCGTCAGAACCTGCACGATTTCGTCGGCAAGCGGCTTGGCAATCGAGGGCGGCCAGGTGTCGAAGATCAGATGCACAGCCGTCTGCGCGAATTGATCGGCCCCGAGAAAGGAGCCGAGCGCCGTGCCGAAGATCAGGAATGGAAAGATCGCCAGCAGAGTCGAGAGCGCGACATGGCTGGCCATGGCCCAGCCGTCATCCTCGCTGAAATGCCACAGCGCATCGAAGACCACTTTCCACGCGATCGTCAGATAGGACGGCATGTCCTGGGCTCAGCCTCGTCAGGGGCCGCGGAAAGCGGCGTTTCGCGCAATTGTCACCTGCCTGCGAATATGGGAGAGGATGGAGGAATGTCCAGTTGGCGGAAGGCAGGCAGTGCGATGGATGAACGCCCCACGATCATCATCACCGGCTGCTCCTCCGGCATCGGCGCCTTCTGTGCTCGCGCGCTGGTGGCCGATGGCTGGCGGGTCTTCTCCACGGTGCGCAAGGAAGAAGACCGGACGGCCCTCGCCAAGCAGGGCATCGAGACCTTCCTCATGGACTACCGCGATATCGCCTCGATCGAGCGGCTAGTGTCGGATGTCTTCGCACTGACGGGCGGCAAGCTCGATGCGCTGTTCAACAATGGCGCCTATGGCCAGGCCGGCGCGGTGGAGGATCTGCCGACCGAAGCCTTGCGCGAACAGTTCGAAACCAATGTGATCGGCTGGCACGACCTGACCCGGCGCGTCATCCCGGCCATGCGCGCGCAGGGCCATGGCCGCATCGTGCAATGCTCATCCATTCTCGGCATCGTGCCGTATCGGTGGCGTGGCGCTTATAATGCATCGAAATTCGCGCTGGAGGGTTTGAGCCTGACCTTGCGCATGGAACTGGCCGGCAGCGGCATCGAGGTGAGCCTGATCGAGCCCGGTCCGATCGAGTCGCGCTTCACCGCCAACGCGCTTTTCCACATTCACCGGGTGATCGATCTCGAGGGATCGGTGCACAAAGAGGAATATCGCCGGCAATTGCAGCGCTTGACCGGAGACGGACGACCGGCTCCCGGCAAGCTGAAGCCGGATGCCGTCTATGCCGTGCTGAAACACGCGCTGACGGCGCCAAGGCCGAAACCGCATTATCTGGTGACGAAGCCCGCTCGCCGGGGTGCGCTTCTCAAGAAGCTTCTGCCAGCACGGCTGTTCTACAAGGTCATCGGCCGGCTCGGCTGAGCGCAACGGGTGAAGTTGCAGAGACCAAAGCTTGAAATCGGCCTGAGGAGAGGCCGGGGAAGGATATCGAAGGACATGAACAGTTTTCTGACCGGGCTGACCCTGCTCGTCATGGGGCTCGTGGTGATCGTGCTCATCCGCGGCCTCGTCAACATGGCCAAGGGCGGCAATGGCAACCGCTCCAACAAGCTGATGCAGATGCGCGTGCTCCTGCAGGCCGTCGCCGTCGCGCTGATCATGCTGGTTCTGTGGATAACCGGCGGCGGACGGTGACGCCGGCAGAACGGGCACTATGTGCCTGTGTCCACGACACAACAGGCGAAGAGACAGAGCGTCGGCTCTGACAGACTTCAAAGCACGCATCACAGGGCATCATGGTCAAGCTCAACAAGATCTACACCCGCACCGGCGACGACGGCACCACGGGGCTCGCCGCCGGGCCGCGACGGGCCAAATTCGACCGGAGGGTCATGGCCTTCGGTACGATCGACGAAACCAATGCCTTGATCGGCATGGCGCGTCTGCATCTGGCCGGAGATGTTGAGCTGGATGCCATGCTCCAGCGGATCCAGAACGATCTCTTCGATCTCGGCGCCGATCTCGCCACGCCGGAGAGCGACGAACCGCTCGGCTATGAGCCCCTGCGGATCGTCGACCATCAGGTCGAACGGCTGGAAGCGGAGATCGACCAGCTGAATGCCGCACTCGAACCTCTGCGCTCCTTCGTGCTGCCGGGCGGCACGCCAGCGGCGGCCAGCCTGCATGTCGCCCGCACCGTCGCCCGCCGGGCCGAACGGGAAATGGTGGAGCTCGCCGCCGACCTGGAGGAGCGTGTGAGCCAGGCCGCATTGCGCTACGTCAACCGCCTGTCCGACCTCCTCTTCGTTGCCGCCCGCTATACCAATGACAAGGGAAAGGCCGATGTTCTTTGGGTGCCAGGCCTAACGCGGTAAATACAGAATAGATAAGACGCCGCAAACCAAGCTTTTTTGACTTGATTTATAATTAAGGCAGGACTTAAATTACTTATCATCGACAATAATTTGCTGTGGACACTTTGACGACGGGCTTGATATTTTTTTTGCGATATCAACCAACCATCTCGGTGCTCAATGACAAGTTCTTCGGCAGCACGCGTTTACCGGAATGACATGCAACATTCGTCGAACGGTGCAGCCGAAGCTGCCCGTCGCAAGGTTTTGTTCGTCGTCGTCACCCATCTGCGCAGTGAAGGCAATGCGGGCAACATCCAGGATTATCCCTATGGCGTGCTGTCGATCATCAAGCACTGTAACGGCATGGCGGACTTCGATGTCATCGATGTTGCCGTCAACAATGACAGCCTGCCTGCCCTTGAGGATCGGCTGCGCGAAAAGCTGAAAGCGTTCCAGCCGGAGATCCTCGGGATCTCGGTCATGTTCGACAATGCCTATTTTGCGATCTCTCCGATCGTCAAGCTGACAAAGGAAATCCTGCCGGGTTGCCTCGTCGTCTGCGGAGGCCCGGCCGTCTCGCCGATTGCGAAGAAAATCCTGCAGAACCAGCCCGAGCTCGATGCGGTCTGCTTTTCGGAAGGCGAGCTCCCCTTCCATGATCTCCTGATGTCGCAAGATCTGTTCAAGGCCGTCGAAGACCATCCTTCATGGGTCTCTCGCAAGGACATGGAGAGCAGCAAGGGCCCGCAGAAGAAACTCCTGACCAATCTCGATGAGGTCATCGACATCGATTACTCCCTGATCGATGTGCTGGATTATGAACGACGGGTCTCCTTCAATCCGCTCGACGACCGCTATCTCGACAATCTCCGCGCTTTCCCGATCGTGACCTCGCGCGGCTGTCCGTTCAAGTGTTCCTTCTGCTGGCACTCCGGCGAAAACGATAAGTCCATGCGCTATGCCGGCGTGGATCAGCTGATCGCCCATGTCGAAAACATCATTCGGCTCTACGGCGCGAACTGTCTGATCTTCTATGACGACATGCTTCTGCTCGCGCGCGATCGCGCGAAGGAAATCTTCCGCCGGCTGGCGCCCTACAATCTCAGGATAGAACTGCCGAACGGCCTTTCGCCCACCTATATGGACGAAGAACTGGTCGAACTGATGTACAAGGCAGGCGTGCGCTCGGTGCGTATCGCCGTCGAGTCCGGAGACGAGTGGGTCATCCGCAATCTCGTCAACAAGCCGATGAAGATCGCCCATGTGCAGCCTGTGGTGGACGCCTTGCGCAAGCACAATATTTGGGTTGTTGCCTTCATCGTCGTCGGCCTTCCCGGCGAAACCGATACACACCGCAAGACGACCCGCGAGAAGATCATCGAATGGGGCATCGATCTGTGCAGCATCTCCGTCGCCAGCCCGATCAAGGGTTCCCTGCTCTATGAGCAGTGCCTGGAGGAAGGCTATATCGATCCCAATGCCGAATTCTTGGTCTCGGGCTTTCTCTTCGGCGAAAACGTGATCAACACGAAGGATTTCACGGCGGAATATATTTCGGACGTCGCCTATCTGATGAATCTGGATGTCAATTTCATCAATGCATATCGTCTGCAAAAGGGCGACTACGCAGCTGCCGACGCCTATTTCCAATATATCACCCGGACCTACCAGAACCACGCCTTCGGCCACTATTGCCTTGCAGTTGCCAAAACGCATCTTGGACAACGCGAACAGGCCGAGCATCATTGGCGCGAAGCGCGCCGCATCGGTCAGATCGATGCACTCTGGGGCAAATATTTCGCCCATTTCGACATTGTCTTCGATGACCGCTTCGAGGATTTCGTCAGCAAGGTGAGCGCCGGAAAACTCTATGCGAAGCTGCAGGATCTGCGTGTCGACCAAGACGCTTCGGTGGTTCCATTGCATGTCGCTTGACATGTGGCGCAGGTAATGAGCTTGAGCAGGCCTTCTGTTCTGCCGGATCTCGCATATTGTTGGCTTGGGAGCCTGCGTCCCACAACATGATCATGTCTGAAAGACGTTTTTTGAAAAGCCGCCGAGCCAGCCTCGGCGGCTTTTCTCGTATGATATTGGTCATGGGGCCATACGCAGATGATATCAGCGCTTCTGAGCCAATACCGGAACCTTTCAGAGGATTGCTCATGGCTTGCGAGGCGCGACCACCGCTTGACTTACCTGAACGTAAACGTCAAACAATCAGCTCTGGAGGAACCGCGCGTTCCCGGTGGCAAAGATTGAACTTGGAGCAAAATCGCGTATCCATGTCGCCAATCGACCATCGGGGCGCGGTCAGGCCGCGCATTGTCCTGGACAGCATCGCGAAGGGAAGCTTGCCATGAAAATCTTGGTCACGGTGAAACGTGTCGTCGACTACAATGTCAAGATCCGGGTGAAGCCGGATGGGTCCGGTGTGGACCTGGCCAATGTGAAGATGTCGATGAACCCGTTCGACGAGATCTCGGTGGAAGAAGCGCTTCGCCTGAAGGAAGCCGGAAAGGCCTCCGAGGTGGTGGTCGTGTCCATCGGCCCGGCCAAGGCCGAGGAAACGCTGCGCACGGCGCTGGCCATGGGCGCGGATCGGGCGATCCTGGTGGAGACCGAGGCGGCGGTCGAGCCGCTGGCGGTGGCCAAGATCGTGAAAGCCGTGGCGGAAGCCGAACAGCCAGGCCTTCTGATCGTCGGCAAACAGGCGATCGATGACGACTCGAACCAGACCGGCCAGATGCTGTCTGCGCTTTTGAACTGGCCGCAGGCGACCTTTGCCTCCAGGATCGAGATCGGTGAGGACAAGGCCTCCGTCACCCGCGAGGTCGATGGCGGCCTGCAGACCATCGAGGTCAAGCTTCCGGCCGTGGTCACCACGGACCTGCGCCTGAACGAGCCGCGCTATGCCTCGCTGCCCAACATCATGAAGGCCAAGAAGAAGCCCTTGGACAAGAAGACGCCGGCCGATTACGGCGTCGACATCGCCCCGCGCCTGACGGTGCTGAAGACCGAGGAGCCCGGTGGCCGCAAGGCCGGCATCAAGGTCGGTTCGGTGGCCGAGCTGGTCGAGAAGCTGAAGACCGAAGCCGGCGTTCTCTAAAGCATCGGGCCAACCTTAGGAGATTTCCATGACTGTTCTTCTTCTGGCGGACCATGACAAGGGCGCGCTGTCGGACCAGACGGCCCGCGCGCTGACCGCCGCCACCCAGATCGGCGGCGAGATCCATGTGCTCGTAGCCGGCCCCGAGGCTCGTGCGGCCGCTGAAACCGCCGCAAAGCTTGCAGGTGTCGCCAAGGTGCTCCTGGCCGAAGATGCCAGCCTTGCCGGCAATCTGGCCGAGCCGCTCGCAGCCTTGATCCTGTCGATCGCAGGCGGCTATGACACCATTCTTTCGGCCGCAAGCTCGGTCGGCAAGAGCGTGCTGCCGCGTGTGGCCGCACTCCTCGACGTCGCGCAGATCTCGGAGATCACCGAGGTGGTGTCGGCCGATACCTTCAAGCGGCCGATCTATGCCGGCAATGCCATCCAGACTGTCAAGACGGCTGACGCCAAGAGGGTGATCACCGTGCGCACCGCAGGCTTTGCGCCGGCGGTCGACGGCGGCGCGGCGGCCATCGAGCCCGTGGCGGCGGCAGCCGATCCCGGCCTGTCGCGTTTCGTCTCCGACGCGCTGTCGACCTCTGACCGGCCGGAACTGACGTCTGCCAAGATCATCGTCTCGGGCGGGCGGGCCCTCGGCTCCTCGGAGAAGTTCACCGAGGTCATCCTGCCGCTGGCCGACAAGCTGGGAGCGGCGGTCGGCGCAAGCCGTGCGGCCGTCGATGCCGGCTATGCGCCCAATGACTGGCAGGTCGGCCAGACCGGCAAGGTCGTCGCCCCCGATCTCTACATCGCCTGCGGCATCTCCGGCGCCATCCAGCATCTGGCCGGCATGAAGGACTCCAAGGTGATCGTCGCCATCAACAAGGACGAGGAAGCGCCGATCTTCCAGGTGGCCGATTACGGCCTCGTCGGCGATCTCTTCGATATCCTCCCCGAACTCGAAAAGGCGCTGTAGCGCGCTCTTTCCTGGCTTGTAGGACGAAGCGGCGGGTCGACAGGGTCCGCCGCTTCGCTGTTTTTAGCAAAGCCTGCCGCACTGCACCGAAAGGGCTGGCATCTTCCGCCATTCGTCTTTATCACTGAGGGGGAGGATAAACCTCCGGCTCTGCAGCCAGGGCGGCATGAGACGAGGCGAGCGGCTGCGGGGCTGCAAGCGTCACGTTGACAGGCCTCAGCTGTTCGATAGGCGAGCCAGACCGTTGCGTCTCCAGCGGAAATTGCGTCAAGCGGGTGGAAATCGACCAGATGATCAAGAATGTCGGCGTCGTCGGTGCGGGGCAGATGGGATGTGGGATCGCGCAGGTCTCCGCAATCGCAGGCTACAAGGTCCAGCTCTACGACGTCGCAGCCGAGCGCATCGAAACGGCACTCGCCACGATCAATGGAAATCTTGCCCGTCAGGTCGCCTCGGCCAAGTTGACGGAGGACCAGCGCAAGCAGGCCATGTCGCTGATCCAAGGCTCCGCCGACATGCACGACCTCTCCTCCTCCGATCTCGTGATCGAGGCGGTGACCGAGGACGAAAGCGTCAAGCGCAAGATCTTCGGCCAGCTTTGTCCGATCCTCAAGCCAGAGGCGATGCTGGCGACCAACACGTCTTCCCTCTCGATCACGCGCCTTGCCTCGGCCACCGATCGTCCCGAGCGGTTCATGGGCATCCACTTCATGAATCCCGTGCCGGTGATGAAGCTCGTGGAACTCGTGCGTGGCATAGCCACGGAAGATGAGACATTCTCCGCCGCCAAGGAGTATGTCAGCAAGCTCGACAAAGCGATCACGGTGGCGGAGGATTTTCCGGCCTTCATCGTCAACCGCATTCTGCTGCCGATGATCAACGAGGCGATCTACACGCTGTATGAGGGCGTCGGGTCGGTCGATGCCATCGATACGGCCATGCGGCTCGGCGCCAATCATCCGATGGGCCCCTTGCAACTGGCCGACTTCATTGGTCTCGACACCTGTCTGTCGATCATGCAGGTGCTGCATGACGGGCTGGCCGATTCCAAATACCGCCCCTGCCCGCTTCTGGTGAAATATGTCGAGGCCGGCTGGTTGGGCCGAAAATCCGGCCGAGGCTTTTATGATTATCGCGGCGAAACGCCGGTGCCGACGCGATAAACTCTCGGCTCAGGCAATGACGATATCTCTCTTTGAGAAATCAGCACCTTTGAAAGCAACGGCAAAGCGAGCTGCTTAGCGCAAGCATAAACCATGCAATCGGCCAGGTTGAGCTGCGCGGGGTGACCTCGCCCTTTGCCATAAATCGCAAACGCTTCAATGGCGATTGACGCCGCCTCAGCTGGAATCGAGAGGACGGTGACGTCCGCTGCTTTCAAAAATGCGTCAATGCGTGTCTCGGCAAGTCTTGGATCAACATCCATCAGGCTGGACAGACGCATGGCGGCCTCAAGCACAACCAGAGCGCATGTGTAACGAACCGCACTGTTCTCAATTCTTGCAATCAGATCTTCCCAGTCCGGCTCTCGGACCAGAAGGGCAACGATAACGGATGTGTCGATAAACATCAGGATTGGCCCCAGAGGGCATCAATCTCATCCTTCGATGGAACCCGTTTGTTCGGCCCTGCTTGGCTAGCCAAGTCTTCCGCGATCACAGAAATACGCGATGCCAGTGAGGGCGACTTCTCTACCCTCTTCAACTCGTTTTCCAAGGCCTGGCGAACCGCCTCTGCAAGCGGAAGGTGCCGCCGATCAGCAAGCTTGCGAGCCAGGGCAAGAGAACGGGCATCAAGCAATTCGGTGGCCATTGGGACCGTCCTTTTGAAGAGGTGGGCCAGCGCTTGCAACTGACCATGCGCAACAATTCTATTTAGATCCCCTTCACTGCTGCGATCAAGGCCTTGGCATCCGGGCTGTCCCAGGCCGCCGGGCCGTTCATGGCGGAGAGCAGGCAGCCCTTGGGGTCGACCAGGAAGGTAGCCGGCAGGCCGAAGGCCAGGCCCTCTTTCTTCAGCGTGTTGAAGACGCCCATCGAGGCATCCCGATTTAGCGCAAGCGCCTTGACGCCGATCTCATCGAGAAAGGCTTTCGGCTTCTCGTCGCCGCCCATGTCGATATTGACGGCGAGAACCTGGAATCGATCGTCGCCCATGTCGCGTTGCAAAGCGTCGAGCGCCGGCATTTCCTCCCGGCAGGGCACGCACCACGTCGCCCAGAGATTGACAAGCAGGGTCTTGCCCGCAAAGGCGGAAAGGTCTTGTGGTTTGCCCTCGGCATTAGTGAAGGAAAGCGGCGGCAAAGGCCTCGGCATCTGCGGCGCCATGGCCGCGACCTGGCCTTTCAGAAGCGGCGTGATCCGGCCGACCGTCGCCTGGGCTGCGGCGCAATCGGCCGCGGCAGTTTCGCCGCCCGCGCCATTGCCAGAGCGGGTTTCCCTAACGTATACCGCTGCCGCACCGGCGAGAAGGCCCAGCAAGGCCGCGACCGCCACCAGGGGGCGCGCGAAACGGCGTGTCGTCTGATCTGTCATTCACATGCCACTTTCAATCTGACATCAACGAGCGGACCTTGCCATGGCGGACGGCGCCTCTAACACCCCCTCCTCCAACGCCCAATCCAGTGGCCAGTCCAACGCGATGTGGGGCGGCCGCTTCGCCAAGGGCCCTGCGGCGATCATGGAGGAGATAAATGCCTCCATCGGCTTCGACAAGAAGCTTTATGCCCAGGATATTGCCGGTTCCAAGGCACATGCCACCATGCTGGCGGCCAAAGGCATCATCACCGAGGCCGACCGCGACCAGATCCTCAAGGGCCTGGACACGGTGCTGGAGGAGATCGAAAGCGGCCGCTTCGAATTCTCGCGCAAGCTCGAAGACATCCATATGAATGTCGAGGCGCGGCTGGCGGCTTTGATCGGCCCGGCCGCCGGACGGCTGCATACGGCCCGCTCACGCAACGACCAGGTGGCGCTCGATTTCCGCCTCTGGGTCAAAGCCGAGATGGAAAAGACGGCACAAGCGATCGATGCGCTGATCCTCGCCTTCCTCGACCGCGCCGAGGAACATGCCGACACCGTCATGCCCGGCTTTACCCATCTGCAGACAGCCCAGCCGGTGACCTTCGGCCATCATTGCATGGCCTATGTCGAGATGTTCGCCCGCGACAAGGCCCGCGTCCTGCATGCGATCGAGCATCTTGACGAAAGCCCGATCGGCGCGGCGGCGCTGGCCGGCACCGGCTTCCCGATCGACCGCCACATGACGGCCGCCGCGCTCGGCTTTGCCGGCCCGACGCGCAATTCGATCGATACGGTATCCGACCGCGATTTCGCGCTGGAGTTCCTGTCGATCGCCGCGATCTCTGCCACACACCTGTCGCGGTTGGCAGAGGAAATCGTCATCTGGTCGACGCCGCAATTCGGTTTCATCCGCCTGTCGGACGCTTTTTCCACCGGCTCCTCGATCATGCCGCAGAAGAAGAATCCGGATGCAGCCGAACTGGTGCGCGCCAAGACCGGCCGCATCAACGGCTCGCTGATCGCACTTCTCACTGTTATGAAGGGCCTGCCGCTCGCCTATTCCAAGGATATGCAGGAAGACAAGGAACAGGTCTTCGACGCCGCCGAGAGCCTGGAACTGGCGCTCGCCGCCATGACCGGCATGGTGCGAGACCTCACCGTCAATGCCGACCGCATGCGGGCTGCCGCCGGCTCCGGCTTTTCCACCGCCACGGATCTGGCTGACTGGCTGGTGCGCGAAGCCGGCCTGCCTTTCCGCGATGCCCATCATGTCACCGGCCGGGCCGTGGCGGCGGCCGAGGCCAAGGGCGTAGCGCTCGAAGCCCTGTCGCTCGACGAGCTCAAGGCCATCCACCCCGATATTACCGATGCCGTCTTCTCCGTGCTCTCGGTCGATGCCTCGGTCGCCAGCCGCACGAGCTTCGGCGGCACCGCGCCGGCACAGGTGCGCCAGCAGATCGCCTGGTGGCGGACGCGTCTGGCTGGCTGAGCAACAAAGCGGATGCGCAGCCTGGCAAAACCGGCTAAGCCAAAGCCGGCTGGTGCAATATGATGGACAGCTTGCCGCAGGCGCGGGATTGATGAGGCGGATGATGGTAAAGACGAAGAGCGTGATTGCGGCCATCGGCCTTGTCCTGGCCGTGACAAGCCTCGCCGGCTGCGGGCGCAAGGGCGATCTTGAGCGCCCAAGCGTCAGCGCGGCCCAGGCGAACGTCAAGACGCAACCAGGCCAGAAGCCACAACCGGACCCGACGCCGGAGCGTCCTTTCCTGCTCGACCCGCTGCTCTAAGGACACGAGCGCGAAAAGGAAAAGCGTGTCGGCAGCTATCGCCGCTTCGCTCCGCCTATTGATTGGATCATGGCGATCCAGTCGTCGCCATCGGCAGAACGCAGCTGTCAGCAGCGCGAATCCGCCAGGCCATCCACATTGCCGCAGGGCCATCAGGCCAGGCGCCCCTTCGATCCTCTAGGACCTTGAACCGTGAACCACTTCGACTATCGCGACGGCGTTCTCCATGCTGAAAATGTATCGGTGGCCGATATCGCCCGCGCGGTCGGCACACCCTTCTATTGCTATTCGACGGCCACGCTGGAGCGCCACTTCCGCGTGTTTTCCGAAGCATTCATCGGCGTCGATGCGCTGGTCTGCTATGCCATGAAGGCCAATTCCAATCAGGCGGTGCTGAAGACGCTGGCCGCGCTCGGCGCGGGCGCCGATGTCGTCTCCGGCGGCGAGCTTCGCCGGGCGCTCGCAGCCGGCATTCCCGCCTCGAAGATCATGTTCTCCGGCGTCGGCAAGACGGCGGATGAGATGGACCTGGCGCTGGAAGCCGGCATCTATTGCTTCAATGTCGAATCCGAGCCTGAACTCGAAATCTTGAACCAGCGGGCCCAACGGCTCGGCAAGCGGGCGCATGTCTCCTTCCGCATCAATCCGGATGTGGATGCCCGCACCCATGCCAAGATTTCCACGGGCAAGAAGGAAAACAAGTTCGGCATCGCCTATGAGCGTGCCCGCGCGATCTATGCCCATGCCGCCACCCTGCCGGGCATCGAAGTGACCGGGATCGACATGCATATCGGCAGCCAGATCACCGATCTCCAGCCCTTTGCCGATGCCTTCCGCCTGCTGCGCGAGCTGGTGGAAACCCTGCGCGCCGATGGCCATGTCCTTTCGCATGTCGATGTCGGCGGCGGTCTCGGCATTCCTTATAAGGAAGACAACAATCCGCCGCCGGCGCCGGAAGTCTATGCACAGGTCGTCAAGGATGCTCTGTCCGGCCTCGGCTGCCGTATCGTGACCGAGCCCGGCCGGCTGATCGTCGGCAATGCGGGCATTCTGGTCACCGAAGTTCTCTATGTGAAGGATGGCGGCTCAAAGACCTTCGTCGTCGTTGACGGAGCGATGAACGACCTCATCCGCCCGACGCTCTACGACGCTTTCCACGAAGTGCGCCCGGTCCGGATTTCGGCCGCCAATGCGCCGCGAATCACGGCCGATATCGTCGGACCTGTCTGCGAGACAGGGGACTATCTGGCGCTCGACCGGGAAATGGCCATGCCGAGGCCGGGCGACTTGATTGCCGTGGGCACGGCGGGCGCCTATGGCGCAGTTCAGGCCGGCACCTACAACACCCGTCTCCTAGTGCCCGAAGTGCTCGTCAAGGGCGACCGCTTCCACGTCATTCGGCCGCGCCGCACCTATGAAGAGTTGATCGCTCTCGACTCGGTGCCGGACTGGATCTGACGCCGCAGCCCGAGGGACTTGAGCGGGCGCATGCTCGGCCGAGCGCCTGTCTGCTCATGATTTGTTCACGATTGCGTTCTCGCTCTCGCCTTCGCCACAAAGGATGGTATCCTCCATCTTTATGTTTCGGTGAGCTGCGCGCCGTGCCGTTTTGCGCCTTCGCCCGCCGCCTTCCCGCACCGGCAAAGGACCTTTGATGGCGACCCACCGGCCCGAACGCCCGTTGACGACCCCTCGCTCCGCATCCACGCTTCAGAGCCCGCTTGCGCGCATGCTTGGCCGCAAGCGGCGCTTCGCCCTGATGGTGCTGACGCTGGAGCGGGTGGCACCGCATCTGCTGGCGCCGTTCTCGATCGTCCTTCTGTTTCTTTCCGCCTCTTGGTTCGGCCTATTCCGGATCATGCCGGCGCTGATGCATTTTGTTGTCGGCATCGGCTTCGCCGTTGCCTTCGTCGGTGCACTCATCCCGCTCCTGCGCCTTCGCCTGCCGGATCTTGGCGATGCGGACCGCATGCTGGAGGCGCGCAACCATCTGCCGCACCAGGCCATCGGCGTGCAGGACGACAGCCTGGCGACATCAGGCCCCTTCGGACAGGCGCTCTGGGCCGAGCATCAGGCGCGCATGGCCCGGCGCATCCACGATCTGGAGACGGGACTTCCCCGGCCCGATATCGCGCGCTTCGATGTCTACGGCCTTCGGGCGCTGCCGGTGCTGCTCGCCTGTGTCGCCTTTGCCTTTTCCTTTTCGAACCGCGCGGGGACGCTGACCGACGTCGCCCACGCGCCTCAGGCAGCCTCGACCGTGCCCGATGTGCGCATCGATGCTTGGGTCACGCCGCCGGCCTATACGGGGCGTGCACCGATCTTCCTGACGGGACGGGAAGCGAGCGACAGGGCGGAAACCGTCACGGTGCCCCAGGCAAGCGAGCTGATCGTGCGCATCGCGAGCGCATCGGGCAGCGTGCCGGTGACCTATCGTATCGGCAGCGCGGAGCCTCAGCCTGTGCCGCTGAAGGCGGACGAGGCAGCGGCTGGCAAGGAGATCGATCAGGGCGCAGCATCATCCGGACCTGCTTCGCAGCCGGCACCCGCCAGCGCGGCCAATTCCGCATCGGCCGGTGTGACCCATCAGATGCGGCTGACACAGGACGGACGTCTCGAAGTGGCCGGCTCGGCCTGGAGCTTCAAGATCACGCCGGACAAGGCGCCCGAGATCGTCTTCGAGGGCAAGCCACGTCCGACGGCCAATGCCGCACTGGAAATCGGCTTTTCAGCCAAGGACGATTACGGCATCGAGGCCGCCTGGGCCGAAATCAAGCCGGTGGAGACACCAGCGCCGGATGCGCGGCCGCTTTACCCCGCGCCGGATTACCGCCTGGACCTGCCGCGCCGCAATGCCAAGGAGGCCAAGGGCACCACCAGCCGGAATCTGAGCGAGCATCCGCTGGCCGGCAAGCGCGTGACGATCACGCTGGTCGCGCGCGACGCCGCCGGTCAGGAAGGTCGCAGCAAGCCGGAAACCATGATCCTGCCCGCCCGCCGCTTCACCGAGCCGCTGGCGGGCGCCGTGGCCGAGGAGCGTCAGGTCTTTGCGCTGGATGCCAACGCCCTGCCGCGCGCGCTCGACCTCAATGATGCCATTACCAGCAGGCCGGACGAGACCATTCCCAACCTCACCCACTACCTGCTGATCACCTCGGCCAAGGGGCGGATGAAGACCGCGCAGAATGACGACATGCTGCGCGACACGGCCGCCTATCTCTGGGACATCGCGCTCGGGATCGAGGACGGCAATCTGTCGCTTGCGGAAAAGCGGCTGCGCGATGCCCAGCAGAACCTCTCCGACGCGCTGGAGCGTGGGGCCTCCGACGAGGAGATCGCCAAATTGATGCAGGAACTGCGCGATGCGATGAAGCAGTTCATGCAGGCCATGGCCGAGCAGGCGATGAAGAACCCGCAAATGGCGCGACCCAACCCGCAAAACACCATCAACCAGCAGGACCTCGACCGGATGATGAACCAGATCGAGAATCTGGCCCGCTCCGGCTCGAAGGATCAAGCTCGACAGCTGCTTTCCGAAATGCAGCGGATGATGAACAATCTGCAGGCCGGACGGCCGCAGCAGGGCCAGCAGCAGAGCGGCGAGAACAGCCAGATGCGCCAACAGATGGACAAGCTCGGCCGGCTGCTGCAGGACCAGCAGAAGCTGATGGAGCAGACTTTCCAATATGACCAGGCGCTGCGCGACCGCATGCAGCGCGGCGATCCGCTCGAAGGGGGCGACGAACTCTTCGACCAGCCGATGCCGGGCATGCCGCAGCAAGGCCAGCAGGGCGAGCGGGGACAAGAGGGCCAGCAGGGTCAGGCCGGGCAGGATCCGAAGGGCGGCAACCCGACGGACCAGATGAGCGAAGAGCAGCTTCGCCAGGCGCTGAAAGATCTCAAGGCGCAGCAGGATGCCCTAAAAAAGCAGCTCGGCGAGTTGCAGAAGGGCCTGCAGGGTCTCGGCATGCAGCCCGGCAAGGGCTTTGGCGAGGCCGGACGCGAAATGCAAGGGGCGGCCGGCGCATTGGGACAGGGTCGCAGCGACGAGGCGCTGGGTGGCCAGGGCCGCGCATTGCAGGCGCTGCGCCAAGGCGCGCAGGAGATGATGAGCCAGATGCAGAGCCAGCAGGGTCAAGGGCAAGGACCCGGCCAGGGCATTCCGCAATACGGCCAGAACGGACGCGACCCGCTCGGCCGCCGCCAGCAGAATATCGGCCCGGAATTCGGCGATCAGGTCAAGGTGCCCGACGAGATCGACACCCAGCGTGCGCGCCAGATCCTGGAGGAAATCCGCCGCCGCCTGGGCAACAATCTCTCGCCCGAGGTCGAGCGCCGCTATCTGGAACGCCTGCTCGACATTCAGTAAGCGCAGGCCACGGATGGGGCGAAGCGCGGTTCGGGATCTTCAGGGGTCGACGGTGTCGATCGGCAGGCCACTGCTGCGAAAGTGCATAGCGAAGCGACCGATCGGAAATCCTGTCAGGCCGCAAGCGCTTCGGCCACGGCACGCCGGATATCCGGCAGCGTGAAGGGCTTTGGCACGACATCGATGACCTTGGCGGCAAGGTCATTGGCGCGTTCGCGCTGTTCGGCATAGCCGGTCATCAGCAGGATCTTCATCTGCGGATAGGCGGCAGAGGCCTCATGCACCAGCGCGATCCCGTCCATCACAGGCATGCGGATATCGGACAGAAGGAGATCGAAAGGCTCCTCGCTCAGACGTGCCAGGCCTTCGGCGCCATCGCCGGCTTCCGCCGTCTCATGGCCATCCAGCTGCAAGGCGCGCGCCACGAAGCGGCGCAGGGAATCTTCGTCTTCCGTAATCAGGATCTTCGCCATCATGGCCTCCGTCCGACAATTGGCTGATCCGCTATCGAACGCTCCATGATTCGACGGCGGGACATGCGGGGGAAATGACCAAAGTTTTCTTGTCGATCCGTAAAGATCGCAGGAGGACGCCGCGCTGCCACGACAGGCAAATGTGCGCGGACGGCACAAGTCCGGCGCTGAACCCCTTGGCCAGGCTGGGAATTGAGAAGACCTTAACCTTGACGCGAAGAGCTGGCTTCCACTCGGACTTACGCGTCGCCGGTCACGACGCCGACGAAAGGCAGCTCGCGAAAAGCATAGGCTGCGTCCATGCCATAGCCGACCACGAAATAGTCGGGACACTCGAAACCGATGAAATCGGCCTCGAAATCGACCTCGCGCTTGATCCGCTTGTCCAGCAACACGGCGATCTGCACCGAGGCGGCGCCGCGTTCGAACATGAGGTCACGGGCAAAACGCAGGGTGCGGCCGGATTCGAGAATATCGTCTATCAGGAGCACATGGCGTCCGGCGACATCGCTGTCGATATCCTTGAGCACGGTCACACCGCGCGAAACCGTGCCGGTGCCGTAACTGGACAGCGTGATGAACTCCATTTCAGGCGCGACGCCTGCGTCATGCATGGCGCGAATCAGGTCGGCCGCGAAGATGAAGGAGCCCTTAAGCACAGAAATCACCAGGAGATCCTCGCTGTTGCCCTGGGCGATCTCGGCCGCAATGGCCCGGTTGCGCTCGGCAATGGTTTCCGCGGAATAGAGGATATCGATGGTCTTGCCGCGAACGACTGGCATGGCGGATCCTGGGTTGGGCATGCCGCGCTGACGGCCGGCATGCCGGAAAGAAGAAATGCGCGGACACGTCCTTGCGCGACACGACGACCAAGGCTCTCGGCCAAAGACGGACTGCCCACCGTGCGGCTCAAGGGCAAAGCGAGCGATCAGCCGCGAAATGGCCTATACTGCGAGGATAGCGCTTATTCTCCCTGCAGCGCGCCCAAGCCCAAGGGCATGAACCAAGGCTTCGGGCCCGTCAAGGCCGATCAAACAGTGCCTTCGCCTGTGCAAGCCTGACGGATGCACGCCCGTCCAAAGACGGACCGGCGATCCTCATGCTTTCCGAACAATGAAAGCGAATGGTTAATTTTTTACGCCCGGCGTCGTGAAACCGGCTCTTTTTCATGAAAAATTAACCGCTGTTTAACCATGCTCACCCGGATGACGGCCTGATCCGGTCTGTCGTCGAGCCCTGCCGTCCCATGACCACCCGCACCTGGACAGAACCTTGATCCATTTCGAAAATGTCGGACTGCGCTACGGCATGGGGCCGGAGATCCTTCGCGACCTCACCTTCGACATTCCGCAGAAATCCTTCCAGTTTCTGACCGGCCCATCCGGCGCAGGCAAGACGACGCTGCTGAGGCTGCTCTTCCTCTCGCTGCAGCCGACGCGCGGCTTGATTCGCATGTTCGACCGCAACATCGCCACGATCCCGCGCGAGGAACTGCCGCTCTTACGCCGGCGCGTCGGCATCGTCTTCCAGGATTTTCGGCTGCTCGATCATCTGACCACCTATGAGAATGTCGCTTTGCCCCTGCGCGTGCGCGGTAAGGACGAGACGAGTTATCGCGCCGATGTTCTGGAGCTTCTGCGCTGGGTCGGCCTCGGCGAGCGCGTCAATGTGCTGCCGCCGGTGCTCTCCGGCGGAGAGAAGCAGCGCGCGGCCATCGCACGCGCGTTGATCGACCGGCCGGAAGTGCTGCTGGCGGACGAACCGACAGGCAATGTCGATCCGCCGATGGCGCGCCGTCTGCTCAATCTCTTCATGGAGCTGAACCGGCTGGGAACAGCCGTGGTGATCGCCACGCATGACCTGACCCTGATGGACCAGGTGGAGGCGCGGCGCATGATCCTGTCTCACGGGCAGCTGGAAATCTATGAGTAAGCAGGGCCAGGCTCCCGCGCGCAAGCCAGCGCCGAAAAGCGCCGCGTCAGCAACGGCGAAGCGGCCGGCCATCCGTCTGCGGCCCACGGGCCCGATCGTGCCGGCCAGCAATGTGTCCGGCCGGGCGCTGATGCTGGTCATCGCCATCATGGCCTTTCTCGCCTGCATCACGCTTGGCGCGGTGATGATGGTGCGCGCGACTGCCGAAAGCTGGCAGAGCCAGATCTCGCGCGAGATCACCATCCAGATCAAGCCGGCCGAAGGGCTCGACATGGACAAGGCGCTGAGCGATGCGCGCAACATCGCCCTGAGCTTCCCCGGCACGCGGGACGCCACGGTGGTCGATCGTGAGGCCACCGCGCGCCTGCTGGAACCCTGGCTCGGCCCCGGTCTGGATCTGGACGAGCTGCCGGTGCCGCGCCTGGTCGTCGTCACCATCGACGAGCGCGCGCCGCCGGATTTCGCCGCTCTCCGGGCGCGGCTGGCGCAGGTCATCCCCCAGGCCATGCTGGACGATCATCGAACCTGGGTCGACCGGCTGGTGGCCATGGCTCATACGACGGCGCTGATCGGCACCGGCGTGCTGGTGCTGGTCTTTTCGGCCATGGTGCTCACTGTGGTTTTCGCCACGCGCGGCACGCTCTCGGGCAACCGGCACATTGTCGAGGTTCTGCATTTCGTCGGCGCTGAGGCCTCCTTCGTGGCATCGGAGTTTCAGAAGCATTTCCTGAAGATCAGCCTCAAGGGCTCGGGCGCCGGCGGTCTTCTGGCGGCGCTCTGCTTCCTTCTGGCCGGCTGGTGGCAAAGCCGCTCGCTGGCCACCCCGCAGAGCGACCAGGCCACGGCCCTCTTCGGCACTTTCACCATTGGATACACCGGGTATCTCGGCATTGTCGCGACGATGATCGTCATCGCCCTGCTGACGACGTTGACGGCACGATACACGGTGATGCGCACGATCTACGAAATCGACCTCATCCGTTCGGACCCCACCCGAACGGATGCCGTTCCGGAATGAGGCAGGCTAACAGCCTGCAACGATGATGATCAGGACGATGACCGAAAGCGATCGAGACGAGGCCGGAGGGGGAGCGAGCCTGCGCCGACGGCATGTCAGCCGCCGGCGACGGCTGATCCGCGTCCTCTTCTTCCTGCTGCTCATCATGGCCGGCGGCGTGCTCGCCAGCATGCTTTACTTCGCCGATCAGGTGGCCTCGCTCACCCCGCCCGACGACCCCAAGGCGGATGCGATCGTCGTGCTGACAGGCGGCTTCCAGCGCATCGACCAGGCGGTCGAACTGCTGCAGGAGGGTGCGGGCGCCCGGCTTCTGATTTCCGGCGTCCACCCGACGACGACGGGCACGCAGATCCGCCGCAACACCCAGAGTTCGGCCGATCTGTTTCGCTGCTGCGTCGATATCGGCCATGACGCCATCGACACGATCGGCAATGCTAATGAAACAGCCGGATGGATCCGCGCCCATGGCTATCGCTCGATCCTCGTGGTCACTAACAATTACCACATGCCCCGCAGCCTACTGGAACTGCAACGCGCCAGCCCCGATATCCGCTTTATGCCATATCCAGTGGTCAATTCGGACCTGAAGACATCGAATTGGATGACCAATCCGATGGTGGTGAAGACCATCCTGACGGAATATGTGAAATATTCCGTCGTCCGTCTGCGGGATCTCACGGGCGCCAGCACGCCCTCGGGGCTGCGCACCGATCCGCGCAATGTCCGGCTCGACCGATAGAATAGAGCGCGGCGAACACCAGACCGAGAGCCATTGGCTTCGATGCGAGGCAGTGCAGGCGCGCAATTCGGTGCACCTGCATCGTGCCTGCCAAGGGCCCTTTACGCTCTTCTCAAGCCCTTGTCCGTCGTGGCAAGGCAAGGCATTTCGCGCTGGCGGATAATCGTGTAGTCACGGCCCGCGAGGCCTGCTTTGCCGTGCCCTTGCCCGACTGACTGCGCCTGTCTCCAGAGCACTTTTCGACCTGATGGTCTTCGATCGGCGCCCTGGCCTCTTTTGTTCGAAGCATGGTTTGCCGATCTGTGCTGGCATCGACAAACCTGCTTCAGGTTCGATCTCGAAAGCCACCCGATGCTTGCCTTGCGCTCCGCCCTGTTCAACACGCTTTTCTATCTCAATCTCATCCTGCAGATGATCGTGCTGACACCGGTCTACTTCCTGCTGCCGCGCAAGAAGGCCTGGATCGTGCCAAAGACCTGGGCGCGCACCAATCATTGGCTGATGCGCGTGATCGTGGGAACGAACTTCACGGTCGAGGGGATCGAGAACCTGCCAGCCGACGGGGTCTACATCCTGGCACCGAAGCATCAATCCTTCTGGGACGTCTATGCCCTTCTGCCGCATCTGCCGGACCCCTTCTTCATCCTGAAGCGGGAACTGATGCGCATCCCGCTTTTCGGCTGGTATGTCGCCAAGCAGCGCATGGTGCCGGTGGACCGCAGCGCGCGCGGCCGCGCCATGGCCGCCGTGCTGGAGCGGGCCAAGGCGGAAATGGCGACGGGACGTCAACTGATCATCTATCCCGAGGGCACCCGACGCCCGCCGGGCGCGCCGCCGGAATATAAGTTCGGCGTGGCGCGGCTTTATCGCGACCTGAAAGTGCCGGTCGTTCCGGTCGCCATGCACCCCGGCCTGTTCTGGCCGCGCCGCAGCCTGATGCGCTATCCCGGCCACTTCACCGTGCGCATCCTGCCGCCGATCCAGCCGGGCCTCAGCGCCAGCGACTTCCTGGCCCGATTGATCGAGGAAACGGAAGCCGCATCCGATGCGCTGCTGATTCGCACCGTGCATGACAACCCCGCTTTGCCGCTGCCGCCCGAAGCCCGTGCGCGGCTAGACATCTTGGCACATCAGGAAGTATTGCCGGCAGCACAGCCTGTGGGTGAGCCGCAATAATAAGCACAGGTTGTGGTGTGGAGCAGGCATTGCTGCAGTGCAAAAATAGCTATGCATTGCAAAAATAATCGGATTTAGCGACAAGACTTTCAACTTTAAGCCGTCGAATTGATGAATTGGGGATGGTGATCAAGAATTAATTTATTACATTGGTCCTCAATAGGAAGGCTTCTGGTAAGGCTTGGCTGCCAGATTGCCTTTGGAGGAACATCCATGCGTATCTTGCTCGACCAGTTTATCAAGATCGATCTGCCCTTCGCGGGTCCGCGCGACATGGAGAAAGCCACAGGCTTTCACCCGACGACGCGGGTCATCTATCTCAGCCTGGCCGTCGTGATCTCTCTCTGCCTTTGGGCAGGTCTGGTCGCTTTCGCCATTTCGCTGTTTTAACGCGTCTTCGGGTCTGGATCATCTAGCGCCTTTGTGGCTGCCTGCTTCAGCTCCATGGGGGCTGCCCAACGACAATCACGCTGCATTATGCTGCGCTACATGGCGCTTGCCGCCTTCGATGTGAAATCCAGCAACGTGAAAGAGCCTGGGCCGACGATCTCACGCGTCTGGCGTCACGCCGTCGTGGAGTCGGCAGCCCTCAGTCGCGCAACGCTGCGGCCGACATCTTCCAGCCAATGATCGCGGATGCCCATGCTTCGCAGATGTTCAAGCGTATTCATGACATAGTCGATGTTCTCGCCAGAGCGTCCGCGGGCATGGGCCACGATCAGCGCTGCCTCTTCGGACGAAAGCGCGCCTGCATATTGGATATGCGCGCGGTCAATCACATAGCAGAGCGCAACCAGCACGCGGCCATCCGCCAGGCGGATCGGCAAACGCCGCTCCTTGTAGACATGGGTCACCAGTTCCCGCGCGCGCAGGGCCTCCACCGCAGCCGAACGGGCGGCTTCCGGCACGCGAAACGCCATGCCGGTGCAGGAGCCGCCGCGATCGAGCCCCAGCACGAGTCCCGGCGATTCCTCAGTGCCGCGATGAACGTAGGAGCGCACGCACAGCGCCCGGCGATAGCCATGAATGCGGGCGCGGACCATCTCCACCGTGGGAACGCCCGGATTCCACATCAGTGAGCCATAGCCGAACACCCAGAGATCGCCGGCTCCGTCGGCCACCTCGTCCACTGCCGCGCCTGTCATCGCTTCCTCGTCGCTGCATTGCAAATCATCACAGGCCTGTCATACCAAGTCTTGCTGAAGGGAATCCACAGGATGGTGCGCCAGCGCAGCTGTCATGGAATGCGGCCGCTCGGCTTGCAAGCATGCACGCAAAGACCATCTTCGGCACCGCCCTTGCCAAAGCCTGCCCTGACAGTAGATTGCCGGCATGACCGAACCGCACTCGACGCCCCCCACGGGCCGCTCCGGACGCCTCCTGCGCAGGATCGTCCTAACCCTCATCCTTATTGCGCTTGTCTATTCCGGCCTTTGGTATGTGGCTGCGCATCAGATGGAGACACGGCTCAGCGCCTTGCTGGCCAGCGACCGCTTTGGCGTCGGCTGCCAAGACATGGCCGTCGGCGGCTATCCGGTCAGGCTGACGGTCGGCTGCAGCAAGCTGACCGTCGACAACCGCGCCCGCGGCACGTCGGGCACGTTCGGCGCCATCGAGGCACGTGCGCCCGTCTACAGCCCCGGCCGGATCGACGCCGACCTGTCCGGTCCAGGCGAATTTCGGGTTGCACCCGATCTCGTTGTCTCCGCCCAGTGGACGACCGCGCTCTTGAGCTTGCGAACCGGCTTTTCCGGCATGCAGAGCGCCAGCCTGTCGAGCCAGGATCTGACCGGCAGCCTGACGGGTGCCGCCGGACTGATGCCGCCGCTCCATTTCGCGCTCAAGGCCGGCCAGGGCACGGTCACGCGCAATGGCGAGGACCTGAAAACAGACGCAACCGTGCAGGCACTGGCGCTTTCCACTCCCGAAGGCACGGCCCTGCTGCCGCCTTTCGATGCGCGCCTCAATGCCGATCTGACGGCCCAGGCACCGGTGCTTCAGGGTCACCCCCTGCCGCTGCGCGGCAGCCAGGGGCGGTTGGACACGCTGTCGGTCGATTTCGGAAACGGGCTGATCGGCTCGGCCAGCGGCCCCTTTGCGATTGACGATGAAGGTCTTGTCTCGGGCGAGTTCGATCTGGTCATCGACAATATCGATGGCTGGCGCGATGCCGTCATCGCTGCCGTGCCGGAAAGCCGCTCCATGGCCCGCAATGTCGCGACCATGCTGCGCGCGCTCTCCGGCAACAGCGAGCGGGCGAAGGTGAAGCTCAATGTGCGTAAGGGCACGGCCTTCCTGGCCTTCATCCCGATCGGCGTGCTTCCGCGCTTCTAGCGCCACCTTGAAGCGGGCTGCGATCTTTCAGCTTCGCTCTCGACGCTTCATACCCATTCTCGCTGATAGGAACCCGTAGGACCGTCTTGCCGGTGTCGTTCAGGATGCGCCGGTTGAACGCACCCTATTCAACGGGATCGTTGGCATGGCGGCCGAAATCGGGCGCCGCGGTATCCTGGCCGGCCTCGACGATCGAACGGCGAATGGCACGGGTGCGGGTGAAGAGGTCGAACAGCTTTTCGCCATCGCCCCAGCGGATCGCCCGCTGCAGATAGGCAAGATCCTCGGAAAAACGGGACAGCATTTCCAGGATCGCCGTCTTGTTATGAAGGCAGATATCGCGCCACATGGTAGGATCGGAGGCCGCCAAGCGGGTGAAGTCGCGAAAGCCGGACGCGGAATATTTGATCACGTCGGATTCCGTCACCGTTTCCAGATCGTCGGCCGTGCCGACGATGTTGTAGGCAATGATGTGCGGCAGATGCGAAACGATCGCCAGCACCTTGTCATGGTGTCCGGGATCCATCTCGTCCACATTCGAACCCACCGCCTCCCAGAACAGCCGCAGGCGCGTCTTGGCCGTGTCGTCCGTGCCGGCCAACGGTGTCAGGATGCACCAGCGCCCCCGGAAAAGGCCGATGAACCCGGCATCCGGGCCCGAATATTCCGTGCCGGCAATCGGATGGCCCGGGATGAAATGCACATGATCGGGCATATGCGGCTGCATCTGCGCAATCACGGACTCCTTGGTAGACCCGACATCCGTGACGATCGCGCCCGGCTTCAACGCGCCGGCGATGACCGCTGCGACCGCGCCGGAGGCACCGACGGGAACGGAGACGATCACCAGATCGGCCTCGCGCACCGCATCGGCCGCCGAAAGCGTGTACATATCGCCAAGACCCAGTTCCTCCGCCCGCTTCAGCGTTTCGGCGCTACGGGTCGAGATGACGATCCGATGCGCCAGATGCTTGTGACGGATTTCGCGGGCCAGCGAGGAGCCGATCAGGCCGATGCCGATCAAGGCGACGGTATCGAATTGCACAGGGGTCATCGTTTCAACCTTCCATAAAGGCGGTAAGGGCCTCGATCACCGCCAGATTGGCCTCCTCTGTGCCGATCGTCAGGCGCAGCGCATTGGGCAAGCCATAGCCGGCGACACCGCGCAGGATCAGTCCGCGCGCGGTGAGGAAGGCGTCCGCATCGGGCGCACGTTTGCCGTCGACATCGGGAAAGTGGATCAGCAGGAAGTTGGTGACCGAAGGCGTGACCTTCAGACCAAGCGCCGTCAATGCCGCGCTCAGGCGACCAAGCCACAGCATGTTGAAATCGGCGGCAGCCTCTGCGAAAGCCCGGTCGCGCATGGCGGCCGCGCCTGCGGCAATGGCAAGCGCATTGAGATTGAAGGGCCCGCGCACCCGGTTCAAGACGTCGATCACGGCCTTGGGACCGTACATCCAACCGACGCGTAGCGCCGCCAGTCCGTGGATCTTGGAGAAGGTGCGGGTCATCACGACGTTTTCCGCACCGGACACGAGTTCGATCCCGGCGGCGTAATCATTGCGTCGCACATATTCGGCATAGGCCGCATCGAGCACCAGGAGAACCGACTTCGGCAAGGCCGCATGCAGACGGCGTACATCCTCCATCGGCACGTAGGTGCCAGTCGGATTGCCGGGATTGGCCAGAAAGACCACCCGCGTCCTCTCGCTCACGGCCGCCAGGATGGCATCGACATCCACCGTCAGGTCACGCTCCCTGACGGTCACCGGCGTGGCGCCGGCGGCGCGGATCTGGATCGGATAGACGAGGAAGCCGTGCTCGGTGACGATCGCCTCGTCACCCGGACCGAGATAGGCATGGGCGATCAGCCCCAGAAGTTCGTCCGAGCCATTGCCGCAAAGAATGTGATCGCGGTTGAGCCCATGTACTTCGGCAATCGCCTGGCGCAAGGCCAGGGCCTGCCCATCGGGATAGCGCTCGAGCGCGCCTGCCACATCTCGGACGGCCTCCAGCGCGGCCGGGCTCGCGCCCAGCGGCGTCTCGTTGGACGAAAGCTTGAAGACTTTCGCCACACCTGGCGCATGCTCCTTGCCCGGCACATAGGGCGCGATGTCGAGAAGGCCGGGACGGGGGCTGGGAGCGACGGGGACGAAAGGCGCGGTCATGGCGGCAGCGGTTCCAAAGGCTTAGAGCATCGGCCCGAAACGGACGATCCGGCGCAGGAATGGCCGATGCCAGAACGACGAGAAGCACCCGAGACAGAAGGTTTCCGGGCGCGGATATGCGCGACCCGGCAGCGCAATCCTCGATCGCGCGCTGCCTGGCCAAGGCGCTTGCCATACCTGTGGATGCAGCACTTGTCGAGACGTGCCCGCCGCCACCTCAGCGCTCGCCGAGACCTTCCGGCTGACTATAGGTGGTGGGCACGCCTTGCGGTGCCAGCACCGGCACGAAGACCCGGCGAGAAGCCCGCGCCACCACCGGCAGCCCCTGATAAAGCCGTTTCTGCGCCTCGACGATGATGACCCCGGCAAAGACCGGCCAAAGCGTGCGGCCGATGCGTTCAAAGCCGCGTCGGAGCTTCAGCATGGTTTTCAGCCGTGAGGGTGGGAAGAACAGCGCGTCGGCGGTGGCGCCGGGTGTGAAGTTGGTCTCACGCAGCAGCGCGGTCAGCTGGCTGCGCGAATAGGGCCGGCCGGAGCCGAACGGTGTATGCTCCATGCGCGCCCAGACCCCGCGCCGGTTGGGCACGGCAATCACCAGCCGCCCCCCCGGCGCCAGCACGCGCCAGATCTCCTTCAAGGTCTCGCGCGGATTTTCAGCGAATTCCAGCGAATGCACCATCAGCACCCGATCGATCGAGGAGTCCGGCAACGGCAACTCTTCCTCGAAGACCAAAGCGGTGGAGGACATTTCCGCCGGCGGCCAGTTCACCGCCCCCTGCCCTGCCGGCATGAAGGCGAAAGTGCGTTCCGTGTCGGCCCGGAACCGGTCGAGATAGGGGATTGTATAGCCAAGACCGACGAGACGCTCCTCCGGCAGGCGCGGCCAGAGCGAGGACAAGGCCATGGCAATTGCCTGCTCGGCCGCACGTCCCAGACGGGAATGGTAGAACTGTCTCAAATCGACGATATCGGTGTGCATGGCATGATCGTAAGCGCCCGACGCTGGACTTCAAGGTGGCGCCGATTAGATTTCCCTTATCGCCCGCCAACAGGATCAAGCCATGGCCGCCTTCGAGCTCGACCTCTTTCCCTGCCGCACGGACAATTTCGGCGTGCTGCTGCACGATCCCGAGGGCGGCGAGACCGCATCGATCGACGCGCCGGAAGAAGCCGCGATCCTCTCGGCTTTGGAGCGGCGCGGCTGGACGCTGACGCACATCCTCACCACCCATCACCATGGCGACCATGTCGAGGCAAATCTGGCGCTGAAGACCCGTTTCGATGCCAAGATCATCGGTCCTGCCGAAGAGGCAAGCCGCATCCCAGGCCTGGACATGACGGTACCCGGGGGCGGCAGCTTTAGCTTTGCGGGCCATCCGGTGAAAGCGATCGAGACGCCTGGGCACACGGCCGGCCATATCTCCTATCATTTCCCGGAGGATCACCTGCTCTTTGCCGGCGACACGCTGTTCGCGCTCGGCTGCGGCCGGCTGTTCGAAGGCACGCCGGCCGACATGTGGGCCTCGCTTTCCCGGCTTGCGGCCTTGCCGGACGAGACCATGGTCTATTTCGGCCATGAATATACCTTGTCCAACGCCCGCTTCGCGCTCACCATCGATCCCGACAATGCCGAGCTACGCGCCCGCGCGGCCGAAATCGAGAGGACCAGGGCCGAGGGCGGCTTTACCGCGCCGACGACCATCGGCCTGGAAAAGCGCACCAATCCCTTTCTGCGGGCCAATGATCCGGCGATCCGCAAGCATCTGGGGCTCGAGGATGCCGAGGCTGGCGCCGTCTTTGCCGAAATCCGCAAACGCAAGGACAATTTCTGATCATGACCAACGCTGCCGAGATCATCGACATTCTGGGCCTGGAGCGCCATCCAGAAGGCGGCTGGTATCGCCAGACCTTCCGCGACGAGGCGGGCGGCTCGCGCGGCTATTCCACCGCCATCTATTACCTCCTGGAAGCGGGCGACCGCTCCCATTGGCACAGGGTCACGGATGCGGCCGAGGTCTGGCACCATTATGCCGGTGCGCCGCTGAGGCTTTCCATGGCCAGGCAGACGGGCCCGGCGGAGGATATGACGCTCGGGCCCGACCTGGCAAAGGGCGAGCGTCCCCAGGCTGTCGTCCCGGCCATGGTTTGGCAATCTGCCCAGTCGCTGGGAGACTGGTCGCTGGTCGGCTGCACGGTCGCGCCCGGCTTCGACTTCGCCAGCTTCGAAATGGCGCCGCCGGACTGGACGCCGGAGCAGGGATGAACGGCGCCTTGACCCGGAGTATGCGGGTCAAGGCGCCGTCGACAGACGAGGATATCTTGATCTCGGCGGCGGCGGCCTGTATCGTCCGGAGTGACGGATGGAGTTGGAGCTCCACCCGTCCTTTACTGCTTATCCGAGGAACTGAAGCCGGACAGTCATTAGCCAGCCTGTCCGGTTTTTCCTCAGCGTCAGCGTGATGCTAAATGGCAGCAGCCACATAGATCACCTCCGTCTTCGAGGGCGAGGCTCTCGCCAGAGCCGATGGAGCCCATCTTCATCGGTGCGCCGCTGGCACGGCGCGCCCTGCTTTCCCCCTCGAATTTCAAGACCGCCGCCGTCCGATCATTGTCCTACGCTGAACCAAACCAGGCAGCGGGGCAGTGGAATCTTTTGAGTCTTGGATTGTCGTCAGCGTAGCATAAGGCTTGAGATCAGACCGGCTCAGCCGCCTCGTTGGTCTGGCGCTTGAAGATCGCATCCTTGGAGGCCAGGACGGCACCGCCGGTGACGAGCACGCAGGCGGCCAGGATCGTCAGCGATGGCTCTCCGAAGCCGAAGGCGAGCAGGATCAGCGTCGAAAGCACCGGTGCGGAATAGCTGGCGACGCCGAGCATCTGGATATTGCCGTTCTTGACGCCGTGATCCCAAGCATAAAAGGCCGCGCCGAGCGGCAGCAGGCCAAGGCCGGCCACCGCCAGCCATTGCCAGGCGGTTTGCGGCCAGACAGTCGTTTCCAGCGCAAGATGACAGAACAGCGAGAGAATGGAGGTCGCCAGGCAGAAACCTGTGACCGTATCGGTCGGCACGGCCTCGAAACGGCGCGTCATCAAGGAATAGGCGGACCAGGTGAAGGCGCAGGCGAGCGCGGCACCATAGCCCAAGGCATAGGCGCCATCGAAATTGATGCCATTGCGCGCCACGATCAGCAGCGTCCCGGTCAACCCGGCCAGCGCACCGACCACGTGATGCCAGCGCAGGCGCTCACCCGGCAGCAACGCCGAACCGACGACGATGAACAGCGGCCAGAGATAGGCGATCAACCCGGCTTCCACCGCCGGCGCATTGCGCAGGGCGGTGAAGTAGAGAAAATGATAGCCGAACAGCCCGCCGATGCCGAGCGCCCAGGCGGCTACCGGCTGTCGCAAGAGCTTCAGCCGCTCCGGCTTCAGCGCAAAGACCAGAAGGCCTGGCAGACTGCCAATGGCAAAGCAGATGGCCGAAAGCTGGAAGGGCGGCATCGTTCCGGAGGCCGTGGTGAACAGCGCCAGCACCGCCCACATCAAGATTGCCGAAAAGCCGATCAGCGTCGCCCGCACATTCATCTACCGTCACCAAACTTTCCGCTTTTCGAGACACCGGCGCATAGAGGCATGCCGACCCCCTCGAAACTCGTTGAACCTTATTTCAGCTAAAGGACAAACGACAGGACGGGAAGGACGAAGTCAAGCACCTCCGGGCGGGCATCAACGCCGCCACGGCAGCCAGCCGAAACGCTTCTTCGCGGCAGCCGGCCGTGGCACGGCTGCCTGTCGGTTCAGCGCGCTGACATCATGCTGCAGGATGAGACTCTGAAGCAGCGGATGCTCCCAGATCGTTTCGCCAGGACGCGCCTCGATCATGTTCAGATCGAGCGGGAAGGCCTCGACCAGAGCATCGGCGTCAAAGGGCTTCTCACGCCACGTTGCGTCGATTGCGGAGATCAGCGCTTGCCAGTCGGTCGGCTCCGTCAGCGGTTGACCATAGAGATCGAGGTGACGCTGGCCGAGGCCGCGATAGAGATCGACGATCCGCAGATTAAGGCCGCCGAAATCATGGAGATCCACCGACTGAAGGCCGCCGTCCAGATGGGAAGGGAATGGCAGGCAGGGAATGCCATAGCTTTCCGCGAAGACAAGGCCATGCAGGCTGGTGGAGACGATCCGCTCGCAGGAAAGAATCTCCTCCATCTTCGCCTTCATGCCGTCCAGGCCGATGGAGGTGACGGTGTTGATGATGTGAATGTCATCCGACAGTTCGGCAGGAATATCGTAGCGATCATGTCCTTCGCGCAGATGCGCTTCCACCTCCCGGTCGGCGAGTTCGGACAGGTGGACGATGACGCCGAGCTTCCAGCGCTTTTCCACCTTCGGGCGATAGAAATGCGGCAATAGCCAGACGGGATCGCCATACACACCGACCGTGCCGGCCGGCTTGCCGGTCAGCAATGCTTCGGAAACGGGGCCGCGCGTTGCCATGACACGAAACTTCGCATCCGGCGCAACCTGGAAGGGCGCGTCGGTTGCATGTTTCTTGGGATCGAGACGATCCGAGCAGCCTGTGCCCCAGAACCAGACTTCGCCACCGGAAAAACCGTGGCCGATCGTCCCGACGCAGGCCATGCGTAGCGCCTCTGATCTCGACGGCACTCGCACGATATCGCGTCCCGACATCAGCGCCACCATTACAGGGCTCAGGGCATCGCCGAGATTGAGATAGTTCATCGCCAGTGTCGAGCCAGCCCAGGCCAAGGGCACCGTGCCGTGAGCACGAACATGCTCCGCCAGGCTATTCGTCTTCATCTGGAAAGCTCCCGATCCGCAAAAATAATTGTAGCACCTCGGCCCGGGGCCCCTGAGGGCAGCCGAGCCAGCCTGCGCCGTGCTTAAGCATAGAAGTCGGACGGGTCTACTCCAGAAACCGACAGGGAACCAAGAAGCTGAAATTTATAAAGCAAAACCTCACGGAAGCGCGTGGATGCGGGTCATGACCCCTCAAACCGCGTGGCCCAGACCGTGACCGGGCCGACGGTGGTGGGAATGCGGGCATAGACGGGGGCGTAGACCTTTACGGCATCGGACTTGGCGAACCAGATCTCCATGGTTTCCAGCTTGCGCAGATATTCGACGTCACGCCGACCCTTGCGATAGCCCGATTTCGGCACGAAACGCAGGCCGCAGACAATGACATCGCCCTTGAAGCCCTGGGTCGAGAAAGGCTTGGTTCCTTTGTCCACCAAACGGATATCGAGCCGCGATTCGCCATCGAAGATCGGCAGCGTGCTGGGGCAAACGCGGGTGCCTTCGGGAATGACCAGCCCGGACAGCGGATCGAGAACGCTGCGCAGATCGGCAGGGCTAACGGGAATCCAGTTCTTCGGCGTCGGCTTTTTCGGGGTCAGCGTCGTGGAGACGACATTGCCGTTGCGAAAGCTCATATCGATGGCGCGCGTCTTCGAGCCGCTTTGATAGCGCATCGAATAATCCTGTGCCCGCAGCCGATCCGACTCGACCACGCCGGAGACTGTCGTGCGCCCGTTGGTGCGGGAGAAGATGTCCGCCAATCCCGCCGATTCCAGCGTACCGGAGATCGTGTAATGACGGCCATTGAGCTCCGTGTGGAAGCGGGCGCGGGCAATGGGCAGGCCGGTCAGAGAAATGCTGTATTCCGTATCATGGGCGGCTTCGGCCGCCTGCGCCGGTACCTGAGCGCCCAGAAGGCCGCACAGCACGCCCAGTGCCGCTGCCCTGCTGCTCATTCTACCCCCTGTCCTCGCTGCGCGCTGCTTGATCATTCCGCCTCTTTGCGATTCCCGCATCTGTGAGTCATACTCCTATCTGCATGACCTAGACCGGGTTTACGGCGATTCTGCGCCGTGAAAAGCAAGCACATGCGGGCTTTTCCAGGCCTAAACCAGCACCGCACCTAAGGTTTGGCTTGACGTGCGACATCTGCATGACTATAGAACCGCAACTTTCCAATCATGGTCGGTGGACATGCTGCCTGAGCTTGAAGGCTCGATCCTGCAGTGTCCGCGGGCTCAAAGATAAGGTGCTTACCCATGTCCCGTAGTTGCGAATTGACCGGCAAGGGCGTCCAGTCGGGCAACAATGTCAGCCACGCCAACAACAAGACCCGGCGCAAGTTCCTGCCGAACCTGTGCAACGTCACGCTGATCTCCGATGCGCTTGGCCAGCGTTTCCGCCTGCGCGTCTCCGCGCATGCCCTGCGTTCGGTCGAACACCGCGGCGGCCTCGATGCCTTCCTGCTGAAGGCCGACGAGCGCGAACTGTCGATGCGCGCCCGCCTGCTGCGTCGCCAGATCGTCAAGAAGACGGCTGAAGCCGTCGCTGCCTGATCTTAGAAAGCCGGAGGCTTGCCTCCGGATCGAATTGTATTCGCAAGACGCCGTGCGTGAAAGCGCGCGGCGTCTTTTATCGTCAACAGCCAGCTGGTGGCATACCCCAGGATAAAAAAATGCAGCGCTCCGCTCTGTTCTTTACCTATGTCGGCCTCATGACCCTCGTGGTCGTCGCGTCCAATGTCCTCGTCCAATATCCGCTTCCCGGCGTGATCGCGGGCATCAATCTCAGCGACCTTTTGACCTACGGCGCCTTTACCTATCCCGTCGCCTTCCTCGTTACCGACCTGACCAACCGCCAGTTCGGCCCGCGCGTCGCGCGGCGTGTCGTCGTCTGCGGCTTTGCCGTGGCGGTGCTTCTGTCGATCATCGCCGCCACGCCGCGCATCGCCATTGCCTCCGGCTCCGCCTTCCTGATGGGCCAGCTTCTGGATATCTCGCTGTTCAACAAGCTCAGGGCCCAGAGCTGGTGGCGCGCGCCGCTGGTCGGCTCGCTGATCGGCTCGGCACTGGATACGACGATCTTCTTCTCGCTCGCCTTCGCCCCGATCTTCTCGATGATCGGCCCGAATGACGATTTCGCCCTGCAGGTCAGCCCCTTCCTCGGCGCCTTCTCGGCCGAGATGCCGCGCTGGATTTCCTGGGCGGCTGGCGATCTCTTCGTCAAGATGGCGGTCGGCCTCGTGATGCTGCTGCCCTATGGCGCGCTGATGAGCCGGCTGAAGCCGATGCCCGGCATTGTCGCCTCGGCGCAGGGCTGATCAAAAGATAGGTCTCATCATGCTGGAAGGCCGCTTCCCGAGAGGGTGGCGGCCTTTTGTGTGCGCTGTGTCTTAATGCCTGAGCCGAAACTCCAGCATCAGGCTGCGCTGCAGGATGGAGCGGTTGTCGTCGGAGATCAGGATCAGCCGGGTCTCGCCGTCGCGCGTGATGACATCGAGCCCTTCCATATTGTCGATCTGATAGGAGAGATCCGCCTCGATCATCGTCTCGCCATCGACGACGGCACCGGGATGCAGGCTTGTGGCTGCAATCTTGCGGATGCGCATGCCAAGCCCATCATGCATGTTAAAGCGGCGCTCCAGAAGCAGGAGATCGCCACCCGGAAGGAAGGCGCCGTCGGTCACGGCATAGCGGTCCGTCTGCCTCACCGCGAAGCGGCCTTTGAGCGGACCTTCAAGGATCGCCGCCGGCAGGTTCCCATCCTTGTCGAGGCTGTCTTCAGCCACGATCAGCGGCGCGCCCTTCAATGCGCTCTTCTCGGGCGCGACCACGACTGTTTCCAGGCTTCTGTTGTTGTGCAGCAGGCCGCGCGGAATGAGGATCGGTAATGTTCGCAGAAGGCGCCCAGGCGCCGTTGCGGGATCGGGATAGAGATCGACGCGATGCACGCCCTCGAAGCTCACCAGCACGCCGCCAAGGCCAAAGGCCAGCCCCTCGGAATCCATCGAGCCCTTGCCCCGGTCGGTGCGGCCGCTGCGATCCGTCATCGGCGTTACCTTGAGGGGAGAGACGCCGGAGAGCCGCCCCTTGTCGTCCCGCTCGATCCGCCCCTCGACGAAATGGCCGCTGTCCATCACCGCCAGGAACGTCTCGCCGTCAGAGCGGAACCGGATCGAGGACAGCGCGCCGAACAGGGGATGGCTCGAATGCATGACGATGCCGCCGATAAATTCGAGCTGGCCGAAGCGCGTCATGTCGGCGCCGAAACGGAAGCTGTCGATTGGTCGGCTGGTAACGGCAATGGTCTCGACCCCGGACGCGTAAGCAACCTGCTCCTTGCCGTCGATGAGAGAGATGCCAGTCGCAATCAAGGCACATAGCAGGGCAATGATCTTTTTCTTCAAAAGCATGGGTCCGGTCGAGGAGGAAAAGGCGGCTGGATGTGGAGAGAGAGGCGCGACACGCAGCGCCTGTTACAAGCTGGTTCCGATGACAAGTCCTGCCGTCAGGATGGGCTCATCCGGCGAGGTCACCAGATCACCAGAGACTGATCTATCGATCACTGGAGGCTGTTGGGGTGCCACAATCCCGGCCTGCAGAGCATGGCCACTTTGGGCTTGCCGTCACATTCTCGGATCAAGTCTGGGATCACAACGCGATCGCGCATGACTATGACCAAGGCAGCGGTGGAGATAGACTGGCAGAAGGCCGGCGACATCGCCATCCGGCCTTTCTGCCTGCTACCGTTAGCCTGCGCGCCGACGTGGTGCGCCGCTGCGCCGGCGGTTCGATTCGTCGCCGAAGAGCGAGGCGAGCTGCTCGGTCATCGCACCGGCCAGTTCGTCGGCGTCGACGATGGTCACGGCGCGGCGATAATAGCGCGTCACGTCATGGCCGATGCCGATGGCCAGCAGTTCGACCGGCGAACGCGTCTCGATCTGCTCGATCACGGCACGGAGATGGCGTTCCAGATAATTGCCGGGGTTGACCGAAAGCGTGGAATCGTCGACCGGCGCGCCATCGGAGATCATCATCAGGATCCGACGCTGCTCGGTGCGCGCCAAAAGGCGATTATGTGCCCAGATCAGCGCTTCACCATCGATGTTTTCCTTCAGCAGCCCTTCGCGCATCATCAAACCAAGATTGCGCCGCGCGCGCCGCCAGGGCGCGTCTGCCGCCTTGTAGACGATGTGGCGCAGGTCGTTGAGCCGGCCGGGCGCCTGCGGCTTGCCGCTGGCCAGCCAGCTTTCGCGGCTCTGCCCGCCCTTCCAGGCCTTGGTGGTAAAGCCGAGGATTTCGACCTTTACGCCGCAGCGTTCCAGCGTGCGCGCCAGAATATCGGCGCAGGTCGCCGCCACCGTGATCGGCCGGCCGCGCATGGAGCCGGAATTGTCGATCAACAGGGTCACCACAGTATCGCGGAACCGGGTGTCCTTCTCCTTCTTGAAGGAGAGCGGCTGCATCGGATCGATGATCAGCCGGGTCAGCCTGGCCGGGTCGAGATAGCCCTCTTCGAGATCGAACTCCCAGGAGCGGTTCTGCTGCGCCATCAGCCGGCGCTGCAGCCGGTTGGCAAGCCGGCCGACCGCGCCCTGGAGATGGGCGAGCTGCTTGTCGAGAAAGGCGCGCAACCGGTCGAGCTCGGCCTCGTCGCAGAGTTCCTCGGAGGTGACGATCTCGTCGAACGCCTCGGTGAAGACGGTGTAATCGACCTTCTCGTTGAAATCGTCGAAAGGATGGTTGGGCCGTTTGACCTCGCCGGGCGTCTCGCTGTCCTCGTCGCCCTCGTCCGACATCTCCTCGTCGGAGATTTCGGCGCCGTCCATTTCGCCGTCTTCCATCTCGTCATCGGCCGTCTCGCTCTCCTCGGCGGGCGCGGCGTCCTGTCCGGCTTCGTCTTCGGCAGCCTCTTCGTTTTCCTGTTCGCTGCGCGGCTGGTCCTCGTCCGACGGCGTCTCGGTATCGTCGGGGTCGGCTTCGTCATCGCCATATTTCTCGGCCATGTTCATGGCCGTGAGCATGTCGCGTATGACGCGGGCGAAAGCCTGCTGGTCTTCGATGACCGAAGCCAGATTGTCGACGCCGCCGGCCGCATTGTCGGTGATGAAGGAGCGCCAGAGATCGAGAACCTTGCCGGCGGCGGCCGGTGGTTTCTGGCCCGTCAGTGTCTCGCGCACGAGCAGCGCCATGGCCTCTTCGATCGGGGCGTCCTGCTGGCGTTCGATCGCGCCGTAATTGGCGCGCGCGTATTTTTCCTCGAGCATCGAGGTGATGTTTTGCGCTACGCCGTCCATGGCTTTTGCGCCGATCGCCTCGACACGCGCCTGCTCGACCGCGTCGAAGATCTGGCGCGCCTCGGTGCCCTGCGGCGCCATGGTCGCGTGGATGCGCGCGTCGTGGCAGGCCTTGCGCAGCGCCATGCTGTCGCCGAGCCCGCGGGTAACGGAAAGCTCATGCAGGGTCGGCCGCTTGGAAATGTCCGGCAGGCGGATGCGTTCGCCGGTCATCCCAGGGCGTTCATTGGCGAAGACGACCTCGACCTCACCGTCGCCGGCAATCGAGCGAACGCAGCCCGTCAGCGCCCGGCGAAAAGGCTCGGCATCGACAGGGCCACCGCTCTTCGGCTTGGAATTGTCGCCACGTCCCGCCACGTTTACGCCGTCGCCTCCAGAACGATATTGGCCGCGCTCTCCTTCAACTCGACGCCAAAGGCGCGCTGGTAATGCTCGGCCACCAGCGAGCGTTCCAGTTCGTCACACTTGTTGAGGAAGGTTACGCGGAAGGCAAAGGCGACATCGCCGAAAATATGCGCGTTTTCGGCCCAGGTGATCACCGTGCGCGGGCTCATGACCGTCGACAGATCGCCATTCACGAAAG
Organism: Xaviernesmea oryzae; assembly: GCF_900109605.1. Lineage (GTDB taxonomy): Bacteria > Pseudomonadota > Alphaproteobacteria > Rhizobiales > Rhizobiaceae > Xaviernesmea > Xaviernesmea oryzae. The sequence continues at coordinate 64,505 of NZ_FOAM01000014.1, read as the reverse complement.
CGGCACGGGTCAGATCCGCCACGCGCACCATCTTGGAGACCGTGTCGCGACCGCGCTTCTCGGTGAAGCCCTTCACCTTGGCGGCGACGATGTCGACTTCCTTCTCATGCGGCAGATAGTTCAGCGTCGTGACGATCGACCAGCGGTCCATCTGCGCCTGGTTGATCTGCTGCGTGCCGTGATAGAGGCCCGTGGTATCGCCGAGGCCGACCGTGTTGGCGGTGGCGAACAGGCGGAAAGCGGGATGCGGGCGGATGACGCGGCTCTGGTCGAGCAGCGTCAGGCGGCCGGACGATTCCAGCACGCGCTGAATGACGAACATCACATCCGGACGGCCGGCATCATATTCGTCGAAAACCAGCGCGACATTGTGCTGGTAAGCCCAAGGCAGGATGCCGTCCTTGAATTCGGTGACCTGCAGACCGTCCTTGACGACGATCGCATCCTTGCCGACGAGATCGATACGGCTGACATGGCTGTCGAGGTTGACGCGTACGCAAGGCCAGTTCAGCCGCGCGGCAACCTGCTCGATATGGGTCGACTTGCCGGTGCCGTGATAGCCGGACACCATCACGCGGCGGTTATGGGCAAAGCCGGCGAGAATGGCAAGAGTCGTCTCGCGGTCGAACAGATAGTCAGGGTCGGCGTCCGGCACATAGGCGTCGCCCTTCGAATAGGCCGGCACGGTCAGGTCGGTGTCGATGCCGAAGACCTCGCGGACGGACACCGTCGTATCGGGAAGATTGGAAATATCGAGGTCTATCTTGCTCATACTGTCTCCACCGGGCACGGGGAGGCCGCGCCCTTATCGCCTACAAGTGTCGCCTCCTGTCATAAGCCGCGTCGCAAGGCGCTTTCAAGGACAAAGGGCAGAAAAATGGGCGCTGCGGCATGATGGCTTCGCAACACCGCAGCCGGCCGAGAGCAAGGCCGGCGCTCGGCCGCTGGAAGGCAGCGTCCGTCCGGCCGGCCAGAACTTTTGAAACTTTCAGCAGAAGCCGGCCGACTTCAGCAGCTGATAGGCCTGGATGACCTCGCGAAAGCGGTCTTCCGAGCCACGATCGCCGCCATTGGCATCGGGATGATGCTTCTTCACCAGATCCTTATAGGCCTGCTTGATGTCGTTGGCCGACGCGCTGGCAGTCAGGCCCAACGTTTCATAAGCCTTGGCTTCGAGGGTTTTCAGCTTGCGCTGGCGCGGCTCTGGGCGGCTCTGATCGACGAACCCAAAGGGGTCCTTCAACCGGTTAAAGGAGCCGGCGGTGCCGGAGCGGACCTTGGCCTGTTCGGGCGCATCCTTGGCGCTTTTATTCACGCCGATGGTCCAGGTCGGGCGATGACCGGTCAGTGCTTCCTTCTGGAAGCGGGCAATCTCACCATCCGACAGGCCGGAGAAATAATTATAGCCCTTATTATATTCCTTCACATGCTCGAAGCAGAACAGGAAATAGGCGTTTTCGGCGTTGCGGCCAACAGGAGCGCGATGGACGCCGGGATTGGTGCAGCCGTCCCATTGGCACGACTGCGCGACCGGCTCCGGCTTCGGCTCTTTGCGACGCCGCGTCCGCACGGAGTCGAAGTATTTTGAATCGAGTTTCATGAGGCTCATTATGGGGTTCGCACCCCACCACAACAAGAATTGACAAATCGGAATGTTACAGGCTCTGTCGCGAGTTTGCCGCACCGGCCGACGGCGTCGTGCCGCACTGTCCGCAGGGCGGTCCAGCAGCCAGAAAAACAGGGCCAAAACATGTCTGCCAAAGACCGTATCACCGCCAGGCTGACCGAAGCTTTCCATCCGGAACGCCTGGCCGTTCTCGATGAGAGCCACCTGCATGCGGGCCATCAGGAAAGCTTCGACGGCAAGGGCGAAACGCATTTGCGCATCCGCATCGTTGCAGCCGCCTTTGCCGGCCTGAACCGGCTGGCACGGCACCGCGCCGTCAACGAACTGGTCCAGCCGGAATTCGAAGCTGGCCTGCATGCCCTGGCTGTGGAAGCTGCGGCTCCCGGTGAGCCGACGCGCTGGTAAGCTTTAACGCCTGTTTCGGCGCATGAGGGCGTAGAAGACTTGCCGCGCAGGCGCGGCTTCCCGATCAGGCAAGTGCGAGCGCCGTCAGCCACAGCCCAAGGCCGAAGACGACGTGGGCGGCGAGATTGCTGAGCCGCACCTTGCCCGGCTGGGGCGTCTTGGACGCCGCCATGCCGAGCCCAAGGCCCGGCTGCAGCAGGAACCAGCCGGCCGCGACCGTCACGATTCCCCAGACGAGCGCCGGCATTAGCGTTGGCGCAGCCAGCCAGTCCCGCCCGGCAAAGACGGGCAGCATCAGGCCATAGATCAGGCCGATGGCATAATGGCCGATCCAGCCCAGCGCATTTTCTCCGGCGAAGGGCGCGGCGGCGGCGATGTCGTCGTGGAAGACGCGGCCAGTCTTCAAGTGCCAGAACCAGCGGCCGACTGGGGCCCAATTGGCCGCGCCGGCAAGGCCCAGGCGGGCAAGCAACAGGCCCCAGAGATCCATCAGCGCCGTGGCGCCGATGCCGATCAGAGCGCCACGCAGCAGGGCCTCGCTCAGGCTGATGTCCATTACCGTCTCCCCTCTTCCTCAACGTCAGTCACGCTTTCGGAGACATTCCTCTGTCAGCGAGCGCTTATCCCCTGGGTCTTGACGACCGCATCCTGGCTTGCCGCATTTTCGCCGCGTGCCGGAGACACGTCCTCGGCTCCCGGACCTTCCGCCTGCACCGGGCGAATCCGCAGACGGGTGATCCGGTTCTTGACGCGCTTCATCACGATGAAGCGCTTGCCATAGAAAGTGAAGGCCTGGCGCTCCTGCGGGATGATGCGCGATTCGTGGATCACCAGGCCGGCGATGGTCGTCGCCTCCTCGTCCGGCAGGTTCCAGTCCAGCGCCCGGTTCAGGTCGCGGATCGGGACGCTGCCATCGACGACGATCGAACCGTCGGCCTCCTGGCGCACGCCCTGAATGGCGATGTCGTGCTCGTCGGCGATATCGCCGACGATCTCCTCCAGAATATCCTCCAGCGTCACCAATCCGCGTAGTTCGCCATATTCATCGACCACCAGGGCGAAATGGGTGCGCCGGCGCAGGAAGGCGCTGAGCTGGTCCTTGAGCCCTGTCGTGTCCGGCACGAACCCGGGCTTCTGGGTAATGCGCGTGATGTCGATATTCTCGGCATCGATCGCAGGATCGGCGAGCGCGCGCAGGAGATCCTTGGCATGGATCACGCCGATGATGTTATCGGCCGTGCCACGCCAGACCGGCATGCGCGTGAAGGGGCTGTCGAGGATCTGGCGGACGATGACGCCGGGTGGATCGTCGGCATTGACCATGCGCATGGTCAGGCGATGCACCATGATGTCGGAAACTTCGAGCGCGTCCAGATCGAGCACGCCGCCCAGCCGGTCCCGGTCTGCCTTGACCACGCCCCCTTCGCGATGAAGCTGCGCTACGGCGCTACGCAGCTCTTCATGCGCGGAGAGAATCGGTGCTTCTGCTGGCGGCGCATGGCCGAACAGCGCCAACAGCCCGCGCACCAGGCCATTGACAGCGGAGGAAACCGGTTCGAGCAGGAAGACGAGCGGCTGCAGCGGACGGGAGATCCCTCCGGCAAAGCGCTCCGGCGCGGCAATCGCCAGGGCACGCGGCAAGACATCGCAGAACACCACGAGAAGACAGGCGAGCAGCCCGATCGCCGGCCAGATCGCGGCCGGACCGTAGGTCTCCACGAAGAGCGAGGCACCCACGGCAACCGCAACGATGCCGGCCAGCCGACTGCCGATCACAAGCGCGCCGATGACCCGGTCACGCCGAGCGACCAGGCGCTCGACCAGCAAAGGGCTATGGTCGCCGCCGCGATCGCCGTCCTGCGCGCGGCGGCGGGCGGCAAGCGTCAACGCGGTTTCGGCACCGTTAAACAGTGCCACCAGCAGAAGGCAGAGGGCGATCACGCCGATCGCCAGCCCGTAAAGGCTCAGAAACTCCGCCAGCGCCGTGAGGCTCATGCGCGTGTCGCACCCTTTGCGTCGAGCTGCTCGGTCAGAAAGGCCAGCACTTCGGAGGCCGGGACGTCATCGGCGATGAAGGATTGGCCGATGCCATGGGTGAGGATGAAGGTCAGCTGCCCACCCTTGACCTTCTTGTCCTGGGCGATGGCATCCATCAGCCGCTCCGGCTGGAGCGCCGGGCCGGGAATTTCACCGATGCGCGTGGGCAGCCCGACGTCGCGCAAATGCCGCTCGACGCGTTCGGCATCCTCGATGCCGGCAAGGTTCATCCGCGCGGAAAAGCGGTGCGCCAGCACCATGCCGATCGAAACGCCTTCGCCATGGACGAGGCGGGCGCTGTCATAGGCGGTCGCCGCCTCCAGCGCATGGCCGAAGGTGTGGCCGAGATTGAGCAGCGCGCGGCGGCCATTTTCCCGCTCGTCGGCCACCACCACCTCGGCCTTGGCGGCGCAGCTCGCCGCAATCGCCTCGATCCGCGCTTCGCCGCCGGCAAAGACCTCGCGCCAATGCGCCTCCAGCCAGGTGAAGAACTCGGGACGGTCGATCAGCCCATATTTGGCGACCTCTGCATAGCCGGCGCGGAACTCACGCGGGCTCAGGCTGTCGAGCGCGGAGGTATCGGCCAGAACCAGATCCGGTTGATGAAAGACGCCAACCAGGTTTTTGCCCTGGGGCGAATTGATTCCGGTCTTGCCGCCGACGGAACTGTCGACCTGGGCCAGCAACGAGGTCGGGATCTGAATGAAGCGCGACCCGCGGCGCACGATGCCGGCCGCAAAGCCGGTGAGGTCGCCGATGACGCCACCGCCCAGCGCGATCACCGCATCGTTGCGCTCGATCCGGGCACCGATGATCGATTCGACCACGGGCACGAGATGATCGAAACTCTTGGTCTTCTCGCCCGGCGGCAGGATGATCGGCGTCGCCTCGATTCCCTGGGCCGAAAGGCTCTCAAGCAGGGACGGGAGATAGAGCGGCGCGACATTCTCGTCGGTGACGACGGCCATGCGCCGGCCCTTGAGCCGCAGCGCGATTTCAAGCCCCGCCGAGGCGATCAGGCCGGGGCCAATCAGAATGTCATAGGCACGGGCGCCGAGTTCGACGCGGATGGTGCGGGCGGGGGGAGCGTCTGTGTTTTCCAGATCCATTGTCCTCACCCCTTCGTCGCGGCCAGGGCGGCCAGCACTTCGTCCGCGATAACGTCTTTCCGCACATCGCGCGTCTTCACGCGCAGATCGGCCTCGGCATAGATCGGGTAGCGGATATGCATCAGGTTTTCCAAGGTCTGCTTCGGGTTCTCGGTCTTGAGAAGCGGGCGGCCGTCGCGCTTGCTTACCCGCTCCCACAGCACGTCAAGATCGGCATCGAGCCAGACCGACACGCCGTTCTTCTTGATCAGCCGGCGGCTGTCCTCATTGATATAGGCGCCGCCGCCGGTGGAAACCACACGGGGACCGGGGCGCATCAGGCGACGGATGACCCGCGTTTCCAAGGCGCGAAACTCCGTTTCGCCATAGGCGGCAAACAGCTCGCTGATCGTCATGCGCGAGACGCGCTCGATCTCGTGGTCGGAATCGATGAAGGGAATATTGAGCGTCGAGGCGACCATGCGGCCGACGGCCGACTTTCCGGCGCCCATAAGGCCAACGAAAACGAGATTGCGCCGCCCCAGCGCCGCCTTCGCCCGCTCGGCCAGCGTCGCAGCCTTGGGCTCGACCAGATCGCTCATTATCATGTCCGTTCCCTCTGTCGCTTCCCGTATCGGCCAATTCACCGGGAAGCGTCAAGAGACGCGCGGCCCGCAGATGCTGGATGCACAGCTGAGGAAAGCAACCGTTGCGCCGGAACCAGGGCTTGCATGCCGCATGGGCTGCGGGCCATACTGTAGCCTGCAAGGGGCGCGTCCCGCATCCTGCCATGGCTGGAACGCCGGCGCGATGCCATCGCACTGTGAATCTGCTGCTGATTTGGACTTGGATCGACCCGCATCCAAGACAAATAGGCAGCGGGCGCCCATCTGGAGTGCCTGCATGCCCACGCTTTTCCGGTTTCTCATCATCATGGCCACGCTTGCGGGCATGATCTATGCCGGCATGGTGGCGCTTGCCGTCTTCGTCCAGCCGGTGGAGCGGGACGTGACGATCCGCCTGCCGGCCGAGCGCGTAAACCCTGCACCATGAACAGCCCCCTACCCGCTTCTGGCGAAGACAGGCCCGCACGGGATCTTTCCGGCGCGCAGATCGAGTCCTTCCTGGAGATGATGAGCGCGGAGCGTGGGGCGAGCGCCAACACCATGGCCGCCTATCAGCGCGATCTCGACGACGCCAGGGCCTTTTTCAAAGGGCGCGGCGTCGCGATGACGGCAGCGACCACGGACGATATCAGGGCCTATCTCGCGCATCTCACCGAGAGCGGATTCAAAGCCTCGTCCCAGGCACGCCGTCTTTCGGCCCTGCGGCAATTCTTCCGCTTTCTCTATGCCGAAGGGCTGCGCGGCGATGATCCGACGGGGATTATCGACGGGCCGAAGCGGCTGCGGCCCCTGCCGAAGACGATCACCGTCGAGGACGTGACGCGGCTGATGGAGATGGCGGCGCAGGAGGCCAGCAGCGCGCCGCCCGAAGACAGGCTCGCCCGGCTGCGCATGCATGCCCTGGTCGAGATGCTCTACGCCACAGGCATGCGCGTGAGCGAACTGGTGACGCTTCCCGCCTCGGTGCTTGCGCGCAGTGGCCGGATGCTGGTGATCAAGGGCAAGGGCAACAAGGAGCGGCTGGTGCCGCTATCGCGCACGGCAGCAGAAGCGATGTCGGCCTATGGCGAAGCGCTCGGCCGAGAGGCGGCGCAGCGCGATGGCGCGGAGAGCCCCTGGCTCTTTCCCGCCGAGTCCAAGGCCGGGCATCTGCCGCGCCAGGTCTTTGCCCGCGACCTGAAGCACCTGGCCGGCAAGGCGGGCCTGAAGGCCTCGACACTCTCGCCGCACGTGATGCGCCACGCTTTTGCCAGCCATCTCCTGGCCAATGGCGCCGATCTGCGCGTGGTGCAGGAACTGCTTGGCCATGCGGACATTTCAACGACACAAATCTATACGCATGTGCTGGAAGAACGCCTGCATCAGCTGGTGCAGACCCATCACCCCCTTGCCAAACAGGGCAAAAAGCCTGAATAGGCTCGCTCGACCGCGCCGAAAGAGACCCGGAAACGCCGCTGATGCATCATTATCTCGATTTCGAAAAGCCGATCTCAGACCTCGAGGGCAAGATCCACGAGCTGAAGAAGATCGCCAGCGAAGACGAAAGCATCGATACCAGCGAAGAGGTGGAACGGCTGGAGGCTCGCGCCCGCGAGGCCATGGCCGAAATCTACGCCAAGCTGACACCCTGGCAGAAGACCCAGGTGGCCCGCCACCCGCAGCGGCCGCATTTCGTCGATTACGCCTCCCGGCTTTTTTCCGAATGGACGCCCCTGGCCGGCGACAGGAAATTCGCCGAGGATGCCGCCATCCAGGCCGGCCTTGCCCGCTTCAACGGCCAGCCGGTGGCGCTGATCGGCCAGGAAAAGGGCAACGACACCAAGTCGCGCATCCAGCACAATTTCGGCAGCGCCCGGCCGGAAGGCTATCGCAAGGCGATCCGCGTGATGGAAATGGCCGAGCGCTTCGGCCTGCCGATCGTGACGCTGATCGACACCGCCGGCGCCTATCCCGGCATCGGCGCGGAAGAACGCGGCCAGGCCGAAGCCATCGCTCGCTCGACCGAAATGTGCCTTAACGTCACTGTCCCGATCGTCTCGGTGATCATCGGCGAAGGCGGCTCCGGCGGCGCGATCGCGATCGCCACCGGCGACCGCGTCTACATGCTGCAGCACTCGATCTATTCGGTGATTTCGCCCGAGGGCGCCGCCTCGATCCTCTGGCGCGATTCGGCCCGTGCCAAGGAAGCGGCGACGACGATGAAGATCACCGCCGAGGATCTCAAAGGTTTCGGCATTGTCGACGGCATCATCGAGGAGCCGGTCGGCGGCGCGCATCGTGACCATGAAGCCGTGATCAATCGCACCGGCGAGACGATCGCTGCGGCCCTTGCCGATCTTCTGCCGGTCGAGCGCGCAACGCTGCGCAAGAATCGCCGGGAAAAATATCTGGCAATCGGCCGCTCGCTCTGAACCAGGCCTAGAAGCAGGCAGGAACCGGTCAGCAGACGGTATTTCCCGCATTCGGCGCTCGATACGACACGAGCGTCGAACGTCCTGCAGCTGCAAGTAAGGAAGCTATTCCTTACATTTTTAGTCGGAGCCCCGCTCCGGGCATCGAAACATCTGGTCAGATGCCGCAAGCTTGGTTAAAACCACGCTGTCATGCGCCTGCATGGAGGGCCGGCACGATCGGATGCGGGCATTGACGGTTAAGTTTGCGTAAAGCTTAACGATCTATTGATGGAGCGGCTGCGCTTGCGTCTTGCCGACACCGCGCATGCGCTACCCACGTGGATGATGATGGGCTTTTCTCGATGCGCCTGACCAATCTTGCCGCCACCGCCGCCGTTGCGCTCCTGCTTGCGGGCTGCACCAATGAGACGCTCGATACGGTCGACAAGGCCGATGTCGACCTGCGCACGGTCAAGAGCAAGACCGGCTACGAACTGTCCGGCCGCATTGTCGACAAGATGCGCACGCTCGATATGCCGCGCACCTCGCCGATCATGCTGCGCATTCTCAAGGAAGAGGGGCTGCTGGAGGTCTGGAAGGCCGATAGCGCCAACCGCTTCCAGAAGCTGCGCCAATACGCCATCTGCGCCTGGTCCGGCAAGCTGGGACCGAAGGTCAAGGAAGGCGACCGGCAGGCGCCCGAAGGCTTCTATCCCCTTGCGCCGGGGCAGATGAACCCCAATTCCAGCTATTACCTGGCGATCAACACCGGCTTTCCCAACGCCTTCGACCGCGCCAATGGCCGTTTCGGCACCAATCTGATGATCCACGGCGCCTGCTCCTCCTCCGGCTGTTATTCGATGACGGACGAGCAGATGCAGGAAATCTTCGCGCTGGCGCGTGACGCCTTCAAGGGCGGACAGAAGACCATCCAGCTTCAGGCTTTGCCCTTCCGCATGACGGCGGAAAACATGGCGCGCCACAAGGACAATCCGAACTACGACTTCTGGAAGAACCTCAAGGCCGGCTACGATCAGTTCGAGATCACCAAGCGTCCGCCCGAGATCGGCTTTTGCGACCGCAAATATGTCTTCAACCAGCAGGGCAGCGTCATGAATCCGACCGGCGCCTGCCCGGCGGATATGTCGACGCCGCCGGCGCTGAGCGCCGCGCTCTCGGCCTATAACCGGAAATATGACGAGGATTACGCCAAGGCACTGAGCAAGTTCAAAGGCATGGCTTGGTACGAGCCGAGTGAGGCGGAGCGCAAGGCCGTTGTCGCCAAGACGCGCGAGGGCCGTGACCTTGCCTATGCGCCCACCGGCAGTTCGCTGGCAGCCGGCAAGCTGATGAAGGTCACCGAGCTTGAAAAGAAGGAGAGCCTGCGCGCCGAGATCGAGGAAGCCCGCAAGGCGGCCGAGGTGCAGAAGGCCGAGCTGGACAAAATCTCCAAGAGCGGACGGGCGGTTCCCGTTCCTGCCGCCAATCCCCTGCCCCGTCCCGAATTGCCATCGACCATGACCGCCGCCGCGCCGCCGGCCAAGACCGGCAGCCTGTTTGCCGCGCTGTTCAAGCGCACCGAACCGGAGGCGCCGCCTGTCGATCCCAAGATCACCGAGGTGTCACCAGACCCGGCCGCCCAGGCAACCGCCTCGACCCCGGTGCATAAGCCTGCCCCTCATGGCACGCAGCCTGTCGCCGCTCGTGGCATGCCGCTGGGCGGCGCCCAGGGCTCGACCCCGCCGCCGGCGTCCGGCAAGTCGGCGCGCGCGGGCGCAACGGCTGCGGCCCCGGTTCCGACGCCGAACCCGGCCGAGGTTGCCGCTTCGCCGAATGGCGATGCCCCGGCAGGCGAAGCGCCAGCCGACAAGCCGAAAAAGCCGTTCTGGAAGATCTGGGCCAATTGAGCGGCAAGACGAAGGATCTGTCTGAGGCATCGACAGGCGTGGACGCGCCCGCAGCGACGCCTGACGGCGACGTGCTCCACTACGACCTGCGCGGCCTGAAATGCCCGTTGCCGGCCATGAAGACCCGGCGGCGGCTAAAGGATTTGTCGCCTGGTGCGTTGATCGCCGTGACCACGAGCGATCCGCTCGCCATTATCGACATTCCGCATCTCTGCCGCGAGGATGGCCATTTGCTTGTGAAACAGGATGCGCTGCCGGATACGCCCGGCCAGCACCGCTTTCTCATTCGCAAAGGCGGCTGACCGCTCTCAAACAACCGAGAAATCGCGCCTGCGCAGCATGTCCCGATAGCCTTGGTCAAACGGACAAATGCCCGCGCTTGATCAGAAGCGCATTCCCGGCACCGCCAGCGGATTGTCCGAAAGAGCGGCGGCATCTGGTCGGTCTAGAACCGGGCGGCCGGTGAAGGCGTCGAAGAGATCGCGCACGAAGTGCTCCTCCAGCCCCTTGGTGATCAGCACCATGCGCGTACGGCGATCGGTCGGATCAGGCCAGGCGGCGAGCCGCTGCGGCGGGTGAAAGATCGATTGCACGCCATGCAGGATCAAGGGCCGCTCCGGGCGGTCCGTCGTGCAGACGATGCCCTTCATCCGCAGGAGCTTGTCGCCATGTGCCGAGCGCAAGAGGTCGATGAACATGGAGATCGCCGCCGGGGCCACCGGCTGGTCGTGCAGGATCGAAAAGCTGCGAATATCGTCCGCATGGCGATGCCCGTCATGGTGGCCATGGTGATGGGCGTGGCCGCGATGGTCGTCGGCATGGGCGTGATCGTGGTCATGACCATGATGGTGGTGTTCATGGGACGCATCATGGCCCGCTTCGTCCTGCAGCCAGCGCCCGACATCGGGAATCTTTGAGCCGGGGTCGAACAGGCCGCATTGGAAAAGCGTCGCCTGACCGGCTTCCGGCGCCTGCGAATCGATCAACAGCGCGCGGGGATTGAGCCCGGCAAGCGCGGCCTTCAGCCCTGCCTGACCAGCCGCATCGGCCAAATCACGCTTTGTCACCACGATCCGGTCGGCCACCGCCACCTGGCGCCGCGCCTCTTCGTGTGCGGCCAGCGTCGCCTCGCCATGCACGGCATCCACCACGGCGATCACGCCATCGAGCCGATAACTTTGGGCGAGCGCCGGATGGCCCATGATCGACTGCAGCACCGGCGCCGGATCGGCAAGGCCCGTGGTCTCGATCACGACGCGGTTCAAGGCCTTGATCTTGCCGGTCTGCATCCGGTCCATCAGGTCGCCCAGTGTATCCACCAGCTCGCCGCGCACCGTGCAGCAGATGCAGCCATCCGAAAGTTCAATAATGCCGTCGCCGGAGCTTTCGACCAGAAGATGATCGACCGAGACCTCGCCGAACTCGTTGATGATCACGGCGGTGTCGGCCAGCGCTGCCTGCTTCAGCAGACGGTTCAAGAGCGTGGTCTTGCCCGCGCCAAGAAAGCCGGTGAGGACGGAAACGGGAACGGCGTCGAAGGCGGACATGATCATTTCTCTGATGGATGCGGGCGGCCAGCCCTAAGGCGGCGGCCATCGAGATCAGGGGCCGGGCAAGATGCGCCCGGCTCTCTGTTCAGTAACCGGGCTTCGGCACCGGGATCGGAATGTTGCTCCTGGCGCCGGCCGCCGCCGTCTTGGCGCCGGGCTTTTCCTCGACCCCTTCGGTGCCAGGGATCAGCCCGGCATACACCAGGTTCAGCGGCCTGTTGATTTCGTGGATGAAAGGCGAGAGCAGCTTCTGCCGGCCAGCCTCGTCGCGGCCTTCGCTACGGATCTTGGCGGCGTCCTTCGAGCAGATCGCCTGCGAAATATCGGCCACCACATCACGCGTCTCCCCATAAGGGGCAATCTGCGACAGCGTCGGCTTGTTCATGCCGCCGTCCGTCAAGGCCATCTGCAGGAGGCGGGCCGATTCGTCCGCGCGTCCGCCAAGACTGTCTGCGCCGAGCACGACCGAGACGACCGAGCGCCCGCCCCGCGTGGCCGAGGACACCTGATTGAAACCCGAGGCGCAGATGAAGCCCGTCTTCATGCCATCGGCGCCATCGAAGCGGCCGATCAGCATGTTGTAATTCGGGAAATTCTTCTTGCCGGTGGTGAACCCTTCATAGGAGAAATAGGGCGCGAACTCCGGAAATTCCCGCTTGATCGAAATGGTCAGCACGGCAAGATCGCGCGCCGTCGTATATTGCCCCGGCTCCGGCAGGCCATTGGGATTGACGAAATGCGAGGACGACATGCCCAGGCGCTGAGCCTCGGCATTCATCATCTCGACAAAAGCGGGCTCCGAGCCGCCGACCGTCTCGGCAATCGCCACCGCAATGTCATTGGCCGATTTGATCAGCATCATCTTCAGCGCGCTGTCGAGCGTCATCGCCTGGCCGGGCTTGAAAAACATCTTGCTCGGCGGCTCGGCGGCGGCATGCTTGGACATGACCACCTGGCTCTGCAGCGTCAGCTTGCCGGCTTTGAGCGCGCGGAAAGTGGTATAGGCCGTCATCAGCTTGGTCAGCGAGGCGGGATACCATTTCTGGAAAATATCCTGCTGCTCATAGACCTTGAGCGTGTTGACATCCACGACCAGGCGCGGATTGGCCAGCGCGGGCTGAACCGCGAGCCCCAGGAAAGCGGCCATCAGAACAAGGGCGCGCGGACCTCTGGCTGTCCGGCCTTTGGCCGACCGGCGGCGAACAGGCAGGGCAAGCGAGCGGTTGGCGGAATCTGTCACTATCATGAACCTCGGCAAATCGGGCATTGCGTCGTCAGAAGCGGCTATTTAACCTATATGGCGCCGTGATGGCAAAGACGATCGACCGTCTCCGGCCGAGCGTCCTGTCGTTCCCTCCACCCCTGCCCGCCGCTTCGCGCGCCGGGCCGCAGGATATGTGTGCATCATGCCGATCTTGAACCGCGCCGCCGAACTTGCCCCGGATGTGACCGAATGGCGCCGTGCCCTGCACCGCAAGCCCGAGCTTCTTTTCGCCGTGCAGGAAACCGCCGCCTTCGTCGCGGCCAAGCTGAAGGAATTCGGCGTCGACGAGATCGTCACCGGCCTTGGGCGCACCGGCGTGGTCGGGCTGATCCGCGGCACGCTGGGCGATGGGCCGGTGATCGGCCTGCGCGCCGACATGGACGCCCTGCCGATGACGGAAACCTCCGGCAAGCCCTGGGCCTCGCAAGTTGCCGGCAAGATGCATGCCTGCGGCCATGACGGCCATACCGCCATGCTGCTCGGCGCCGCCAAATATCTCAGCGAGACCCGCCGCTTTCGTGGCGCGGTCGCCGTGATCTTCCAGCCGGCCGAGGAAGGCGGCGGCGGCGGCAATGAAATGGTCAAGGACGGGATGATGGAGCGCTTCGGCATTCGCGAGGTCTATGGCATGCACAATATGCCGGGCATGCCCGTCGGCCAGTTTGGCACCCGCGTCGGCCCCATCATGGCCTCGACGGATGAGTTTTCCATCACGATCGAGGGACGCGGCGGCCATGCCGCCCAGCCGCACCGCACCATTGATCCGATTGTCATCGGCGCCCAGCTCGTCGGCGCAATGCAGACGATCGCGTCGCGCACCGCCGATCCGCTGTCCTCGGTCGTCGTCTCGGTTACCAAGTTCAATGCTGGATTTGCCCATAACGTCATTCCCGAGCAGGCGGTTCTCGCCGGCACGGTCCGCTCGCTGAAGGACGAGACGCGCGACATGGCCGAAACCCGCATCCGCGCGCTGGCCGAGGGCATTGCAAGCGCCCATGGCGCAACGGCCCGGGTGCGCTACGAGCGCAACTATCCCGTGACCGCCAATCACCAGAGCGAAACCCAGCATGCGATCGAGGCGGCACGCGACATCGCAGGTGCCGGTAATGTCAACGGCACGATCGATCCGATGATGGGCGGCGAGGATTTTTCCTACATGCTCAACGCCCGCCCCGGCGCCTTCATCTTCATCGGCAATGGCGACAGCGCCGGCCTGCACAATCCCGGCTATGATTTCAACGACGAGGTCATCCCGCACGGCATTTCCTACTGGGTGAAGCTGGCGGAAAGCCGGCTCAACGCCCAATGAGCCTCGAGGATATCGACAAGATCGATAGGCGCATCCTGTCCATTCTCCAGGGCGACGGGCGCATCACTAATCTGGATCTGGCCGAGCGGATCGGCCTTTCGCCCACCGCGACCAGCGAGCGGCTGCGGCGCCTGACCAAGGAAGGCTATATTGCGGGCTTTTCCGCCCGGCTCGATCCGCAGAAGCTCGGCTTCGGCCTTCTGGTCTTCATCGAGGTGATGCTCGACAAGACAACGCCTGACGTCTTCGACCAGTTCGCCGAGGCCGTGCGCAAGGCCCCCTCGGTCCTGGAATGCCATATGGTGGCCGGCGGCTTCGATTATCTGGTCAAGACGCGCTTTGCCGACATGCAGGCCTATCGCAACTTTCTCGGCCAGGTGCTGTGGACGCTGCCGGGCGTGCGCGAAACGCGGACCTATGCGGTGATGGAAGAGATCAAGAACGACGGGCCGCTGCCACTCGGCTGACTGGCAGCCGATTTCATAGAAAAGGCGCGCCCCGAAGAGCGCGCCCGACCGGCATCATCGCTGCTTAAGATCTTACAGCGTGGCCATATCGATGACGAAGCGGTAGCGCACGTCGCTCTTCAGAACGCGTTCATAGGCTTCGTTGATCTGGTCCGCCCGGATGATCTCGATCTCCGAGGCGATGTTGTGCTCACCGCAGAAATCGAGCATTTCCTGGGTTTCCTTGATCGAGCCGATCATGGAGCCCGAGAGCGAGCGGCGGCCGCCGACAAGGCCGAAGGCATGGATGGAGGCCGGCTTTTCCGGCAGACCAACGAGAACCATAGCACCATCGACCTTGAGCAGGCCGAGGAAGGCGTTGAGATCCATGTCGGCGCTGACGGTGCTGATGATCAGGTCGAACTGAGCCGCCAGCGTCTTGAAGGTCTCGGCATCCTTGGTCGCGTAATAATGCGTGGCGCCGAGCTTCAGCCCATCTTCCTTCTTCGACAGCGACTGGGACAGCACCGTGACCTCTGCGCCCATGGCGGCGGCGATCTTCACGCCCATATGGCCGAGACCGCCCATGCCGACGATGGCGACCTTCTTGCCGGGGCCGGCCTTCCAGTGCTTCAGCGGCGAATAGAGCGTGATGCCGGCGCAGAGCAGCGGGGCTGCGGCATCCAGCGGCAGGTTTTCGGGAATGGAGAGGACATAGCCTTCCTTGACCACGATCTGGTCGGAATAGCCGCCCATGGTCGGCGTGCCATCGGCTTCGCGGCCATTATAGGTGGGCACCAGGCCGGGCATATATTGCTCGAGGTCGAGATCGCGGGCAGCGCAGCCGACGCAGCTGTCGACGAAGCAGCCGACGCCGACGTGATCGCCGACCTTGAACTTCGTCACCGCAGATCCGACGGCGGTGACCACGCCGGCGATCTCGTGGCCGGGCACCATCGGATAGATCGACCCGCCCCATTCGTCGCGAACCTGATGAATGTCGGAATGGCAGATGCCGCAATATTTGATGTCGATGACGACATCGTCGGCGTGCGGTTCGCGCCGTTCGAAGGTGAAGGGTTCAAGCGGCTTGGACGCATCCGTCGCCGCATATCCTCGGGCCATGGCCATGGAGCACTCCTTGGGAATGGTGCTGTGGAGAAATGACTGTGAAACGCTGTTCCGGACGAGGACTTATGAAGACCGGGGAGGTCTTCAAGAGACGGGTCCCTCGCGGGCAGAGCGTGGCCATAAAGCCGGTGCTTATATGGGACGTCCAATGTTGAATTTCAGCGGGGCTGGAAAGAGAAGGCCAGAATTCGGGGTAGGCGCTCTGCTCCAGGCATGAGCGGAAATCTAAATAAACGAACGATGCAATATCGCTTTGGGATCCTTCTCGAATATCGCCAAAGCGGAATTTTTGTGATACAAAAATATGAAGATTACCTTCGATGAGACCAAGCGCGCGAAAACTCTGCGGGAACGCCAACTGGACATGGCCCACCTGACGATTGACTTTTTCGAGCACGCCACGGTCTTCGAAGCACGCGATGACAGATTCATGGCGATCGGTGAGTTCGATGGCTTGGCAGTGACGGTCATCTTCAAATTCCTGGGCACGGAAGCGATCTCCGTTATTTCGTTCCGCCGAGCCTCTCGCAAAGAAAGGACGTGGATATGAGCAGCTTACCTGATCATTTGCGAACCGTGACAGACGAGGAAGAAGCAGACATCCAACGACAAATCGCTGCGGACCCCGAAGACGAGGAACTCAGTGACGAGGCGGCAAAAAAGCCCATGAGCTTTTTTGAAGCGCACAAGCGTGGTCGGCCGACACTCCAGATTTCCAAGCAGCAGATATCAATCCGTCTGGATCCCGATATCATCGAACATTACAGGGCCACGGGCAAAAGCTGGCAAAGCAAGATCAACGATGATCTGCGCAAAGCTGCGGGCCTCAAAGGCTAAGCGGCATAAAAGCGCTCACCCCAGATCCGGCCAGGTATCCGACAACCGATAGCCCTCCGCAAAAGGATCCTCCGGATCCAGCATCCACTGCATGGTGCCGGTGATCCAGGCGCGGCCGGAGATCGAGGGGCGGATGGCGGGGCGGCCGGCGACGGTGGTAAGCGCCTCCAGCCTGCAGTCGAAGCGCGTGCCGAGGATCGAGCGGCCGATGAAGCGGTCTCCTACACCGAGTTCACCCTTGGCATGAAGAACCGCCATGCGGGCCGAACAGCCGGTGCCGGTCGGGGAGCGGTCGATCTTGCCGGGGCGTATGGCCACGGCATTGGCGCCCGTCAGCACCCCCTCCTCGCGCGTCACGGGTGCTGCAAACTGGCAGAAGGAGAAATGGTCCCATTCCGGATTTTCCGGATGGGAAAAGCCAATCTGCTCGTCCGCAGCCTTGGTGATGCGCATGCCGAGCGCGGCGAGATCGGCCGCCTCGTCGGGGCGGATGGCGAAGCCGAGCGCCTCGGCATCGACGATGACGAAACTGTCGCCGCCATAGGCGGTATCGACCACCAGCGTGCCGAGCCCCTCTACCTCCAAAGGGGCCGAGAGCCGATCGGCGAAGGACGGCACATTGGTGACGGTAATCCGTTCGGCCTTGCCGTTGCGGCAGGTGGCGACCACGTCGATCACCCCGCCCGGCGCCTCCAGCACCATGCGCGTCTCCGGCTCGACCATCTCGACGATGCCGCTGTCGAGCAGCACCGTTGCCACGCAGACCGAATTCGACCCGGACATGGGCGGGGTATCGGCAGGCTCCATGATGATGAAGCCCATTTGCGCGCGCGGGTCCTTGGGCGGAACCAGAAGATTGACGTGACGGAAGACGCCGCCGCGCGGCTCGTTGAGCAGGAAGCGGCGCAGCGTCTCGTCCCGCGCGATGAAGCGTGACTGGGCCCAGAGCGTTTCGCCCGGCGGCGGCGCGACCCCGCCGACGATCACGTCGCCGACTTCGCCCTCGGCATGGCAGCCGATCACGTGGATGATCTTTCCCGTCCGCATCGACGTCTCCGCTCTAATTATCAATCATCCTGCCGGGCCGACAGAAACTCGGCAAGCGAGCTGGCGGCATGGGAAATATGCTCGCCGAGCAGCGTGACCGCCTCGCCGATGCGTCCGGCGGCGCAGAGCTTGACCAGCAGGCGATGTTCGGCCTGCGCGCGCTCCATGCTGCCGCTCAAGGAGAGCTGCAGACGCGTATGCCGGTCGCATTCCTGCAGGAGATTGCTGACGAGCGCCAGCGAGCGCGGACGTTCGGCATGGGCATAGAGTCGCATATGCAAGGCGTTGTTGAGCGGACCCCAGCGTCTGGCATGGCCGGCTGCGCTCTCCGCCTCGAATTCGGCGAGAATGGCATCAAGCGCCTCGAAATCCTCTGCTCTCAGTTTTGGCGCAGACAGCCGCAGGAGCCGGGGCTCCAAGAGACTGCGCAGCTCGAACAGCTCGTTGATTTCGTCAAGCGAGAGTTCGGAGACGACGGCCCCGCGATGCGGCAGGATCTTCACCAGCCCCTCGGCTTCGAGCTGCATCAGCGCCTCGCGCACGGGAATGCGGCTGACCCCGAATTCGTCGGCAAGCGCGTCCTGGCGCAGCTGCATTCCACTTTCGAAACTACCTTCGAGAATGCGCTCACGCAACGCCTCCGTCACGGCGGAGGAGATGGTGCGATGGACCAGCGACTTGCGGACCGGGCGGGACGTCGGGGCGGCGATCTTGGCGGGCATGGCACAGGCCTAAGGCTGGACGGATGAGGGGTCAAGACGCAGGAAACTGCTTGACTGGATATTTTATACAATCTACAAAGCTAGTCATCAAGCCTTCAGGAGACATGACATGGCACCCAAAGTCAGCTGGTCCGGCGTTTTCCCGGCCGTCACCACCCAGTTCAAGCCCGATCTCTCGCTCGACATCGATGCCACCAAGAAGGTTCTTGATGGCCTCGTTCGCGATGGCGTCTCCGGCCTGATCGTCTGCGGCACGGTTGGTGAGAACACCTCGCTGACCCGCGAGGAGAAGATTGCCGTGATGGAAGCGGCCAAGGATGCCGCCAGGGGCCGCGTGCCCGTCATCTGCGGTGTCGCCGAATTCACCACCCAGGGCGCCACCGAAGTTGCCCGCGAAGCCGCCCGCGTTGGGCTGGATGGCGTGATGGTCATGCCGGCTCTGGTCTATTCCTCCAAGCCGCATGAAACCGCCGCCCATTTCCGCGGCGTTGCCAAGGCCACCGACCTGCCCGTCATGGTCTATAACAACCCGCCGATCTACAAGAACGATGTGACGCCTGCGATCCTGGCCTCGCTTGCCGATTGCGAGACGGTCGTCTGCTTCAAGGATTCGTCGGGCGACACCCGCCGCTTCACTGATGTGAAGAACATGGTCGGTGACCGTTTCGTGCTGTTCGCGGGCCTGGATGACGTGGTCGTCGAAAGCGTCATGCTCGGCGCTGTCGGCTGGATTTCCGGCATGTCCAATGCCTTCCCGCAGGAAGGCGAGACGCTGTTCCGCCTGGCCAAGGCCGGCCGTTATGCCGAAGCGCTGGAGCTCTATGCCTGGTTCATGCCGCTCCTGCATCTCGACGCTCGTCCCGATCTCGTCCAGTGCATCAAGCTCTGCGAGGAAATCATGGGCCGCGGCACCTCGCTGACCCGCCCGCCGCGCCTGGCGCTGAGCGAGGCCGAGCGAGCCGAAGTCCAGGCGATCATGGATCACGCGCTGAAGAACCGGCCGGTTCTTCCCGATGTCGGCCTGATCAAGGCCGCCTGATTGCCGGGCCCTTCGCCCGACGCATAACCCGCTTTGATGAACCGGCCGGCGCTGCATGCTCTTCACCGACATGCGGCGCCGGCGGCGTTTTAGGCTATCGGCGCGGGCGGAATTGGGCTGAAGGCCAAGATTTACCGTCGCCAACAGACGGGCCCGGCTCTAGAAAGGACCAGAACGCCGCGCCACAGTCTTGCGCGCAAGACCACGAAATCCTTCGGAGACTGGAATGACCGAGACCGTTACCCTCAGCCTGGACGAGGCCGCCAACCTTGCCCGCGCCGCTTTTCTCACCTCAGGCGTGACCGATGCGCATGCCGATGCGCTGACGGCCACGGTGATGGCCGGCCAGGCGGATGAATGCCACAGCCACGGGCTTTATCGCGTGCTTGGCTGTGTGCGCTCGGTCAAAGAAGGCAAGGTGAACCCGGTGGCCGAGCCCGTGGTCACGGAGCCGGCACCTGCCATCGTCAAGGTCGACGCGAATTATGGCTTTTCGCCGCTGGCCTTCCGCACCGGCCTGCCGAGGTTGGTCGAGAAAGCCAAAGCCCAGGGACTTGCCGCACTTGCCATCAACCGCTGCTTCCATTTCTCCGCGCTCTGGCCCGAGGTGGAAGCGGTGGCGGCCCATGGACTCGCGGCGCTGGCGCTAACGCCGAGCCATGCCTGGGTGGCGCCGGCGGGCGGCACGAAGGGCGTCTTCGGCACCAACCCCATCGCCTTCGCCTGGCCACGCCCGGGCGGCTTCCCCTTTGTCTTCGACTTTGCCACCAGCGCAGCGGCACGTGGCGAGATCGAGCTGCACCGCCGCGCCGGTAAACAGATCCCCGAGGGCTGGGCAATCGATGCGGATGGACAGCCGACGACCGATCCGACGGCGGCCATGGCCGGCGCGATGCTGACCTTCGGCGGCCATAAGGGGTCGGCGCTCTCCGCCATGGTCGAATTGATGGCCGGGCCGCTGATCGGCGACATGACGAGCATGGAATCCATGGCCTTCGACGAAGGCGCCGGCGCAGCACCCTGCCATGGCGAACTTATCCTCGCTTTCGACCCGGAACGCTTCCTCGGCGCTGACGCCGTGAACCACGTAGCCCGCGCGGAGACCCTGTTCGACGCCATCGTCGGCCAGGGCGCCCGCCTGCCCTCGCAGCGCCGCTTTGCCGCGCGCCAGCGGACGGTCATCGACGGCGTAACCATTCCCAAGCCGCTCTATGACGACATCAAGGCGCTGCTCGGCTGAGCTTGCCGGCGTGAACGAGACAATGCAGAACGGGCGGCGCAATCTTATCTGCGCCGCCTATTTCATGGCTGGCACAGGTTTCGTGATCGCCGCTCAGATTTGCCGGCGGCGATAGAGCACGATGATAACGGCCATCAGCATGCCGGCCAGCGAATACCAGGTGATGGCATAGACGAGGTGGTTGTTGGGAAAGACGACCTGCGTCAGGCCGCCCACAGGGTAGCCACCGGGATTGGGCGTCTTGTCCGCATCAATGAAGAAGGGCGCAACCTTGTCGGCCGGCAGACCCTTGGCCTCGGCAATCGCTTGAACATCGCGCGAATACCATCGGCCTGTGGCGGCATCATTGCTGCGCAGGAAAGCGCCTTTCGGCTCGCTGAGGCGCAGCAGGCCGACCACATCGACGGTGCCGGACGGATTGCCGTCCGTACGCGTTGCCGGGTCGCGCCGGTCCGGCGGCACAAAGCCCCGATTGATGAGAATGACGCTGCCGTCGGCCTGGATCAGAGGCGTGAGCACCCAGAAGCCGGGGCCGAGAATCGTATTGGCCTGCGCCAGTACTTCCTTGTCGTGAAGGAACGTGCCGGACAGCCTGATATGCCGATATTCCTGCGTGGCAGGGTCGAAATCCGACCATTCATCTGGTGCGGGGATCGCTCCCGGCGGCGCCTGAACGCGCGCTTCAACGCGGGCAATCAGGTCCAGCTTCCAGAACAGCCGCTTGACCTGCCAGGTGCCGAGGGCGAGAAGGCCCGCCGTCACGAGGACGGCGAGCAGAAGCGTGACGACCGTCCGGGGACGGACGCGGGTATCAGGGGGCATTGCGCATCATATCCGGGCTGACCGGCATCATGTTGATGTTCAGATGGTGCATGACCCAGAGCGAACCGGACAGGGCGATGACCAGGATCACGAAGGTGAAGATCAGGGCCAGCAGCGTCCAGCCGCCTTCCGACCGGCTGTTCATGTGCAGGAAGTAGACCATGTGCACGACGATCTGAATCGCCGCGAACACCATGATCAGGGCAACGGTGACGGCCTTGCTCGAGAACACGTCCCCCATCACCAGCCAGAAGGGCACGGCGGTGAGGATGACCGACAGGATGAAGCCGGTCATATAGCTCTTCATCGAACCATGACCTGCGTCATGGCCATCGCTGTGGCCGTGATGGGCCTGATGCGCGTCTTCGTGATGCGTGATGTGGGTGGTCATCCGACGACTCCGATCAGATAGACGAGAGAGAAAACGCCGATCCAGACGACGTCGAGGAAGTGCCAGAACATCGACAGGCACATCAGGCGCCGGCGGTTCTCCGGGATCAGCCCGTGCAGCGACACCTGGACCATCAGCGTCACCAGCCAGATACAGCCGAAGGTGACGTGCAGCCCGTGCGTGCCAACCAGGGTGAAGAACGACGACAGGAAGGCCGACCGGTCAGGGCCTGCACCCTCGAGGATCAGGTGGTGGAACTCGTAAAGTTCGAGGAACAGGAAGGCGAGGCCGAAGATGCCGGTGATCGCCAGCCAGCCGAGCGTCGCCTTCTTGTTGTTCTTCTCCATGGCGAGCATGGCGAAGCCGTAGGTGATCGACGAGAACAGGAGCATCGCCGTGTTGATGGCGACCAGCGTCAGGTCGAACAGGTCCGCCGGCGCAGGCCCGGCCGCATAGGAGCGGCCAAGCACGGCGTAGGTGGCGAACAGCATCGCGAAGATGAGGCAGTCGCTCATCAGATAGATCCAGAAACCCAGAAGCGTGCTGTTTTCCGGATGATGGTCTTCCTGAAGGTAGAAGACCGGCTCGCCCTTGGTATCGAGAGGGGTGCTGCTCATCAGGTCAGGCCTTCCTGGTCAGAAGCTGGGTGCGTTCGGCTTCGGTGGCCACCACCTCATCGGCGGGGATGTAGAAGTCGCGCTTATAGTTGAAGGTGTGGACGATCGATACGACGATGATCGCCACGAGCGACAGGGCGGCGAGCCACCACATGTACCAGATCAGCCCGAAGCCGAGGGCGACGGAGAGACCGGCGAGGATCACCCCGGTGCCGGTGTTCTTCGGCATGTGGATCGGCCGGAAGCCTTCCAGCGGGCGGGTATAGCCGCGGCGCTTCATGTCGTACCAGCTGTCATGATCGTGGATCACGGGCGTGAAGGCGAAGTTGTAATCCGGCGGCGGCGAAGAGGTCGACCATTCCAGCGTCCGGCCGTTCCACGGATCGCCCGTAAGGTCACGCAGTTCTTCGCGCTTCATGAAGCTGACGATCAGCTGGATGATGAAGGACGCGATACCGAGCGCGATCAGGAAGGCGCCGAAGGCGGCGATGATGAACCAGATCTGCAGGGAAGGATCCTCGAACTGGCTGACGCGGCGGGTCACGCCCATCAGGCCGAGAACGTAGAGCGGCATGAAGGCGAAGTAGAAGCCGACGAGCCAGAACCAGAAGGACATCTTGCCCCAGAAGGCGTCCAGGCGGAAGCCGAAAGCCTTCGGGAACCAGTAGTTGAAGCCGGCCAGCACACCGAAGACCACGCCACCGATGATGACGTTGTGGAAGTGGGCGATGAGGAACAGCGAATTGTGCAGCACGAAGTCAGCCGGCGGGACCGCCAGCATGACGCCGGTCATGCCGCCGATGACGAAGGTGACCATGAAGCCGATCGTCCACAGCATCGGCACTTCGAAGCGGATGCGGCCGCGATACATGGTGAAGAGCCAGTTGAAGATCTTCGCGCCCGTTGGGATCGAGATGATCATCGTGGTGATGCCGAAGAAGGCGTTGACGCTGGCGCCCGAGCCCATGGTGAAGAAGTGGTGCAGCCAGACGAGGTAGGACAGGATCATGATCACGCAGGTGGCGTAGACCATCGACGCATAGCCGAACAGGCGCTTGCCACAGAAGGTGGCGACGATTTCGGAGAAGATGCCGAAAGCCGGCAGGATCAGGATGTAGACTTCCGGATGGCCCCAGATCCAGATGAGGTTGACGTACATCATCGGATTTCCACCAAGGTCGTTGGTGAAGAAATGGGTGCCGACATAGCGGTCGAGCGACAAGAGCGCCAAGGTGGCGGTCAGGATCGGGAAGCTGGCGACGATCAGGATGTTGGTGCAGAAGGAGGTCCAGGTGAAGATCGGCATCTTCATCATGGTCATGCCCGGCGCGCGCATCTTGACGATGGTGGCGATCAGGTTGATGCCCGACAGCGTCGTGCCGACACCGGCCACCTGCAGGCCCCAGATATAGTAATCCACCCCGACGCCTGGGCTGTAATCCGCGCCCGAGAGCGGCGGATAGGCAAGCCAGCCCGTGCGCGCGAACTCGCCGACGAAGAGCGAGATCATGATCAGCGCGGCGCCTGCGGCCGTCATCCAGAAGGAGAAGTTGTTGAGGAAGGGGAAGGACACGTCGCGCGCGCCGATCTGCAGCGGCACGACGAAGTTCATCAGCCCGGTGACGAAAGGCATGGCCATGAAGAAGATCATGATCACGCCATGGGCGGTGAAGATCTGGTCGTAGTGGTGCGGCGGAAAGATGCCCTCATTGCCGTTGAAGGCAATGGCCTGCTGCGTGCGCATCATCAGCGCGTCGGCAAAGCCGCGCAGCAGCATGATGATCGCCAGAACGATATACATGATGCCGATCTTCTTGTGATCGACGCTGGTGAACCACTCCTTCCAGAGATAACCCCAGAGGCGGAAATAGGTGAGCGCGCCGACAACCGCGATGCCGCCGAGCGCCACCGCGATGAAGGTCGCCACCAGGATCGGCTCATGAATCGGGAAAGCGCCCAGATCGAGCCTCCCGAAGATCAGCGATTTTGTGTCCAGATGCGAAAACATGGTTTGTACCTGCGTTCTTTAAGAGCGGTCGGCGCGGCGCGTCAGGCGCGCCAGCCCGTTCCTAGTTGGCCTGGTTGAGCTGCTTGGGGGCGATACCGCCCTCGCCTTCAGGCGCGGGGTTCCCGTGGGTGTCCTGGCCGCCCATGTTGCCCATGTCGTGGCCTTGCATGCCGTTTTCGGCCGGCGCCGCATGCGGCTGTTCCTGATTCGGCGATTCCGGGCTGCGTGCGTCATTGCCATGGGCCGGGAAGGTGGCGGCGTTGGTGCCCGCGCCCTCGTCGGCATGGCGGGTGTCGTAGCGCAGCTTCTCGCGGTTCTCGTGGCTCTCCTTGCCGGCGCCGCCCATCATGTCGATATGCATCATGTCCTTGGCGCACATCTGGCCCGGCTTGACGCAGAGATTGACGATGGCATCGAAGAGATTGTCCTCGACATTGGCGAACTGGCGCTTCGGCTCACGCTCGCTCGGCTTCTCGAATTCGAGATAGGCGGCGCGGTCGAAGGTCGTGTTACCCGCCTTCGTCTTGGCAACCCAGGCATCGAAATCGGCTTGGGACGTGCCGTTGAAGGTGAAGGTCATGTGGGAGAAGCCGGCACCGCTGTAATTGGCCGAAAATCCATTGTAAGCGCCGGCCTGGTTGATGACCGCATGCAGCTTGGTGCGCATGCCGGGCATGGCATAGACCTGGCCGGCAAGTGCGGGAATGTAGAAGGAGTTCATCACCGAAGAGGCGGTGATCTCGAAATTGATCGGCACGTCGACGGGCGCATAGAGCTCGTTGACGGTGGCCAAGCCCTGTTCGGGATAGATGAACAGCCATTTCCAGTCGAGCGCGACGACCTGCACCGTCAGCGGCTTGACATCGGCCGGCAGCGGACGTTGCGCGTCGATCCGATCGAGCGGACGATAGGGATCGAGCTTGTGCGTCGAGATCCAGGTGATGGCGCCGAGCGCGATGATGATGGCCAGCGGCGCGGCCCAGATCACCACTTCCAGACGGGTCGAATGGTGCCATTCGGGATCGTAGGTCGCTGCCGTATTGGCTGCGCGATAGCGCCAGGCGAAGAACAGGGTCAAACAGATCACCGGAATGATGATCAGAAGCATCAGCAGCGTCGAGATGACGATCAAGTCGCGCTGCTGGGCCGCGATATCGCCGAACGGGGACATGACCACCATGTTGCAGCCAGCCAGCATTCCCAGCAGCGGGAGGAGGAGCAGGCTCCTCGGAAATTTCACGGGTTTCATCATGGCATGATGTTCTTTCGTTTCGATGTCCTGCGACTAATGCCACCCGCGCAGGAACGGTATGAGGTGTTTGGTCGCACCGCCGCGCCGCTGCTGCGGCAGGGCCAAATTATGGGCCTAAATGTCCGATTTGTCCCGCCATTAAACGATTGCGGCCAAAAGTCGAGCACCGGCTTGCGCCAGGTGAATGGCTGCCATGCGTGCAGTGCAAGGCAGAATGCTGCGTCGCGACGACGAATTTTAGCCTTCGCCCACTTGATAAGAAACATTGGGCGCTCAAGATCGTTCTGGGGGCGGCGTGGCACGGCGTGCCGCCGGAACGGAAGGAGGCGTTATCATGGCCAGTATGGCAGTTTCCCGGGGAATGACCCCATCGTCGTCCAGCATGGAGCGCGATGCGCGCACGATTCATGACGACAAGCCGGTTTCGGCCGGCAACATCGCCATCGGTGTGATCATCGGCCGGATGTCGGAGTTTTTCGACTTCTTCGTCTTCGGCCTGGCCTCGGTGCTGGTCTTTCCGCAACTGATCTTTCCCTTCGCGCCTGACCGCCTGACGGGCACGCTTTATTCCTTTGCGATCTTCTCGCTTGCCTTCATCGCCCGGCCGCTCGGCTCGGTCGTCTTCACCGCGATCGACCGCAACTACGGTCGGGGCACCAAACTGACGATCGCGCTGTTTGTTCTCGGCAGCTCGACAGTCTGCATGGGTTTCCTGCCGGGCTATGACACCATCGGTGTCTGGGCGATCTATCTTCTCGCTCTCTTTCGTCTGGGCCAGGGGTTCGCGCTGGGCGGCGCCTGGGACGGCCTGGCATCGCTCCTGGCCATGAACGCGCCGGAGCGGCATCGCGGCTGGTATGCCATGGTGCCCCAGCTCGGCGCGCCCATCGGCTTTGCACTGGCCAGCCTGCTCTTCGGCTATTTCGTTGCCAACCTCTCTAACGAGGATTTCTTAAGCTGGGGTTGGCGCTACCCCTTCTTCGTCGCTTTCGCGATCAATGTCGTGGCGCTTTTCGCGCGGCTGCGTCTCGTCGTGTCCAAGGAATTCGGCACGGCGCTGGAGCAGCACGAGCTGCAGCCCGTCCGGCTTCGCAACCTGCTCTCCGTCCATGGGCGCGATATTCTGATCGGTGCCTTCGTGCCGCTGGCCAGCTTCGCCATGTTCCACCTCGTCACGATCTTCCCGCTCGGCTGGACCAATCTCTACGGCGACCAGGCTATCGGCGCCTTCATGATGGTGCAGGTCGTCGGCGCGCTCTGTGGTATCGCCACCATCATCGCGTCCGGCCTGCTCGCCGACCGCATCGGCCGGCGCAGCCAGCTGGGCGTTGCCGCCATCATCATCGCGATCTTCAGCTTTGTCGGCCCGATCCTGATTTCCTCCGGTTCGGCTGGTATCGACGCCTTCGTCATTATCGGCTTCGGCGTTCTCGGCCTGTCCTTCGGCCAGGCCTCCGGTTCGGTGTCCTTCCGCTTCGGGAAGGCCTATCGCTACACCGGCTCGGCCTTCACCTCGGACCTCGCCTGGCTGGTCGGCGCCGGGTTTGCGCCGCTGATCGTGCTGTATCTCTCCAGCCATTTCGGCGTGACCTATATCGGGCTCTATCTCCTGTCCGGCGCTCTGTGCACGCTGGCTGCCTTGTTCTTCAACAAGCGCATCGAACCAGCCACGGACTGACCGCGCCGGGATCGCTTGCCGCAAGGCCATGGCCTTGCGGCAACCCGTCCCGCAACACAGGACGGGTTGCCGGAACGAACAAACCCCGGCGCAAATCCGGGGTTGTGAAGACGATCAGGACACGTCTAATAGATTCTCGTCCCATGAATCGATCACACATGGGGACGAGGTTTTGTGTTTGGCGCCGCTGGCCCTTCAGGCCGTTGCGCCAAAGGCCGCTTGCGGCGCCGAATGGCTCTGCGCCCTGCGGCGCGATGCCTTGATCGCGGTGCGGAACCAGTCGATGGTCACGGGCAGGCCCTCGGCCAGACTGACCTGAGGCGCCCAGCCAAGGACCGACTGCGCCCGGGAAATATCCGGACGACGACGCTGGGGATCATCCTTCGGCAGAGGCCGGTGAACAATGCGCGAGGCGGTCGGCAGCCGGTCCAGGACCATTTCGGCCAGTTCCAGAATGGTGAATTCACCCGGATTGCCGATGTTGACGGGCATGCCGGGATTGGGATCGACGGCCATCAGCCGCCGCAGCCCTTCCACCAGATCCGAGACATAGCAGAAGGACCGTGTCTGCGATCCGTCGCCATAGATGGTCAGAGGCTCGTTCCTCAACGCCTGGACGATGAGGTTCGAGACGATGCGTCCATCATCGGGCTGCATGCGCGGGCCATAGGTGTTGAAGATGCGCACCACGCGCGCGTCCACCTGCCCCAGGCGCAGGCTGTCGAAGCAGAGCGCTTCTGCCGCGCGCTTGCCCTCGTCATAGCAGGCGCGCGGGCCCGTGCAGTTGACATTGCCCCAGTAGTCCTCGCGCTGCGGATGCTCCAGGGGATCGCCATAGACCTCGCTGGTCGAGGCCTGGAGAAAGCGTGCGCCATGCCGGGCGGCCAGTTGCAGGAGAGTGCCGGTGCCGACCACGCTGGTCATCATCGTATGAAAGGGATCGGCCTGATAAAGCGGCGGCGACGCGGGACAGGCCAGATTGTAAATTTCGTCCACCGCCTCCTCGATGACGAGCGGGGTGCAGATATCCTGCTCGATCAGGCGAAAGTTCGGGTGATTGCCGAGGGGCCTGATATTGTCAGGCGTACTGGTAAGGTAGCTGTCGACACAGAGCACGCGATGGCCGTCCGCCAGGAGCCGATCGCACAGATGCGAGCCGACGAAGCCGGCGCCGCCGGCCACGAGGCTTGTTTTCCGTTGCCGGATGGTTTTGGGTCTGTCGAGCATAGGCTCTCTCCTTTTTGCGGGTCGCAAGGCATGAGCGCGCAAGCCGGCTGTGGCTGGGACGGCGCCGAGGATGAAGCGTGAAGGGCTTACGCCCGCCGTCGCGCAGCCGGTTGCGCGGGAAGGCTATCGAGCACGGCCAGGAGATCGCCGGCGCGGGCGCGGCCGGTGTGATCGGCGAGCACGCGCGTCATCGCCCCGTTAGCGAGGCGGTCGCGCGCCTCGCTCGTCATCTCCGTCAAGGCGACGATCACATCCTCGCTGGTTTCTGCCACCAGCACGGCTTCACCATCCGGCAAGACTTCGGCAAGGCCTTCCCAACGGTCGCTGATGATCGCCGTGCGGCAGGCCGCCGCTTCGAAAAGCCGCACGCTCGGCGACCAGCCAGCCGCGATCATATCGGCCCGGGTGACGTTCAGGGTAAAGCGCTGGCGGCTGTAGAAGGCGGCATGATCGGCGGGTGCGAGATGGTCGATCCGTTCGACATTGGCAGGCCAGTCGATGTCATCGGGATATTGCGGCCCAGCCACGGCGAAGCGGCAACGCGGCAGGCGTCGCGCGGGCTCGATCAGCAGCCGCTCCAAAGTCGGCTGCCGATCCGGGCTGTAGGTGCCGAGATAGCCAAGGTCGATATCGGGCGTAGCACCCGTGTGGCGATAGCGTGTCTCGTCCACGGAGCAATAGAGCGCCTCTGCCCGCCGCGCGCCAAAATCCGTCTCCAGACGGTCGAGCACGCGACCGCCGGAAAAGGAGAAATAGACATCGAAGAGCGGCACCTGCCGGCGCTGAAGATACTCTTCCTCGCCGCGCGACAACTTGGCCATGGTGACGGGCGTGTCGATGTCATAAAAGCACAGGGCCTTGACGCCAAGCGCGTGGACCGCATCGATCACGGCAGGCCCTTCGGGCACATAGGAGCCGATGATGACGGCATCCGCCGCTTGAAGCTCAGGCCCAAACCGCGCGATCAGCTCGCCAGTGTCCTGATAAAGAGCCAGCCGGCAGAAATCAGGGTCCGGCAGGTCGCGCGCATTGGCGTACCAGGGCACGTCGCGTTCCAGGAACAGCACGTCCTCGCCTTTTTCGTGCAGCCCGCGCAACAGCGCGCGGAACGTCGTAGCGTGGCCATTGCCCCAGGAGGAGGACAGCGACAGGCCAATGAAGACCAGCTTGCGGGGTGTCGTGGTCATGCCGCCTGCTCCCCCGCCCTGCGCTTCAGCGTGCCCGCATCCTTCAGGATTCCGTCAAGTCTCGCCGCGCGATCGGCATAGGTATGATCTCTGAGCACGCGGGTCAGCGCAGCCTGGCCGATGGCCTTGGCACGGTCTTTGGTGAGGCCTGCCAGAATCTCGGCCACATCCTGCCCATCCCGCGCCACCAGCACTTCCGGGCCCGGTTCCAGAAACAGCGGAATGCCTTCCCAATGGTCGGTGATCAGGCACGCACCGGCACCGGCGGCCTCGAAGACGCGGGTTGCCGGGGAAAAGCCGGTTTCCGCCATGCTGGCCCGGGAGATGTTCAACACCGCCTTCGGCGTGACGTTGAAGGCATTGTGGTCGCGCGTCGGCACATGGCCGATGTCGCGGACATTGGCGCTCATCATTTTGTCGCCCCAGCCGGATCCGCCGATCATAAAGCGCTGATCGGCAAGACGCGCCGCGGGTTCCAGGAAAAAGGTTTCGACCCGCGCTTCGCGATCGGGCAGGCGATTGCCGAGGAAACCAAGATCGCAAGCAAAGCGCAGATCAGGCGCCACCGGGTGATGCGTCTCTGGATCGAGCGCGTTGTAGATGGGAATGCAGGCGCGCGCACCGAGCGCGCGATAGGCAGAGACCACCGGATCGCCGCCGCCATAAGTCAGCACCATGTCCAGCGCCGGCAAAGCCCGGCGCAGCGGATGATCGGGTGCCGCCCGCAGCTCGGCCAGGGTTGCCGGCGCATCCACATCCCAGAAGATCCTGAGCGCCTGCGGCCGCGCGGCGGCCATGACCTCGGCCAAGAGCAGGTCGTCCTCGAAGCCGACGCCGCTGGCCTTGACGACCACATCGGCGTGCACAGCCTCGGCGGCGGCCTGGCGTAGCGCGGCGACCGTGCCGTCGTAGACGACCACCCGCGCCCAATCGGGCGGGTCTATGTCACGGTTCTTCTGCCGGTCATAGACGTCTGGCTCATAGAAGGTCACCTGATGACCGAGCGCCGCCAGAGCGCGGATCATCCCGCGATAATAGGTCGCCGCACCGTTCCAATAGGCGGAGGTCAGGCTGGATCCGTAGAAGGCGATCTTCATGCGGCGGCGTCCTTGGACAAAGAGGGAGCGGGAGCGGCGAGACCGTCGCGAACCTGCCGCGTGCCATGGGCGGCAAGAATGGCGAGCAGCTCGTCGACGCGGTGGCGGCAGGTATGGCGGGAAAGCACGGTGCGTCGGCCATGCTCGGCAAGCTCCCGCGCCATGTCGGGATCGGACAACAGAACCCGCATCAGCCGCGTCATCTCGCCGCCATCGCGAGCAAAGAGAAAATCGCGGCCGAAAGCAAAGAGCCCCTCGGAATCGTCCCAGGGGGCGGAAATCAGCGGGATGCCGCAGGCGAGCGCCTCGAACATGCGGATGGTCGGAATGCCCGGCAAATTCTCCACATAAGGTCGTCTCGGAATGTGCACCGTCAGCCGATGCGCGGCGAAAGCCTCGGGCGCCAGTGCATTGGCGATCCAGCCGCCATATTGGATGCCGGCCGCCTGGAGGGCATCGAGAGCAGCCTGCGGATAGCGCACGCCGCGCACGGTTGCTGAAAGGCCCAATGCGCTGACGGGTTCGATCAGAAAAGAACCGATCTCGGCAGACCGCTCGTCATCGCCCCAATTGCCGATCCAGATCACATCGCCCGTCCTGGCGATCTCGGGCATGGGATGAAACAGCGCGTCGTCGGCCGCTTCATGCCAGGTAAAGACCGAGCGACCCCAGCCAGCGTCGAGATAGCGCTGGCGCAATGTTTCGCCAAAGGCGAGCACCAGATCATAGCCGGAGAGATCGAGCCCGGCGATCTCGCCTTCGGCCGAGACGGCGCGATGATGGGTATCGTGGAAGATCAGCGTGAAGCGGCCGCCGGCCTGGCGGGCACGGCCGATCCGGGCGACGAGTGCGGGATCGGTCCATTCATGGACGATCACCACATCCGCCGCATCCAGTGCCGCTTCGTGATCGAAATCGGCGCCATGGGCGGTCGAACCGAGCATCGGAAAGGCGCGGGAAAAATTGTCCAGTGCGCCCTGCCCCTGATCGGCCAGAAGATTTTGCAGGCTCCAGGCGTCCTCTGGCTCCAAGGCCACGACGCCGTGGCCGCGCCGGATCAGATCGCGGCAGAGCCCGCGCAGGAAATGGGCATTGCCATGGTTCCAGTCGGACACCAGGGAATGGGTGTAAAAAAGAAATCGCATCGGCTACTACTCCGCGGCGGAACTTGGGGACAGGAAGGCACGCGCGCCGGCGCCGGCCCGAGACATGATGGAGGACGAGACGCTATCTGTCGGCTTGGCTGCCGGCACCGCCGGATCTCTGGCGTCAACCAACTGCCAATAGAGCGCGGCCATGGCATCGGCCTGCGCCTGAGGCGTGAAGCGACGCGCGCGCAGGCGCGCCCGTTCGCCCAGTTCACCGCGCAGATCGGAATCGAGGGTCAGGCGGTTGATGGCGCGCGCGAAAGCCTGCGGATCGTCCGGCGGGGCAAAGAGCGCCGCGTCATCCCACAGCTCGCGATAGGTCGGTATATCGGAGAGCACCAGCGCCGCACCGGAACGGGCGCCTTCGAGCGCTGCCAGACCGAAGGGCTCGTAAAGCGAGGGGGACGCGACGATGCCGGCGGAGGCAAGCCGGGCCATGGCACCGCAATGCGGCAGGACGCCGAGGCCCTTTGCATGGGAGAGCGTCAGGCTCTGGCCATTCGGTCCGGTGAGAGGCCCGGCCATTTCCACGCTCCAGAGCGCCATGGCGGCGGCCTCGTCGAGCATGGCGCCGTTCTTGCCCTCATCCCACCAGCGGCCGGCCGCAAAGACACGCTGGTCTCTCGGCAGGATGGTCTCGTTGAGGCGCGTTGCGTTTTCCACCACCGTCGCCTTGATCTCTGCCCCATAGGTGAACCCAAGTGCGCGCGCATGAGATGCACTTGGACTGACCACCGCATCCGCACGGAGCAGGCCTTCACGGTTCATCGCGACATGCCAGTCCCAACCCTGAGGCGGGCCGCTGCCGCGTACGGCGGCAAACCAGGTCGGCACGCAGGAGTGCGAGACCACGAGCACGGGCCGCGCGGTATCGAGCCCGACGGCCTGGGTGGGCAGGTTCAGGTGAAGGACATCGACATTGTGGATCTCCGCCAGGCGTGACAGGGCCGGACCGACGCCCGACAGGGCCTGCGGCCCTTCGCACAGCCAGTCGAGCGATTCGTCAAGCCAGACCAGCTCGCCGATCGCCTGGGCCTGCCGCCGCTCGCTCCCGCCTGGCGGGGGGCCGAAGCCGACGAAGACGGTGGCTACGCCTTGGACCTTGAGTTCGCTCGCCAGATCCATTGCATAGCGCCAGACGCCGCCGACCGCGTCGAGCGTCATCAGCAGCCTGAGCGGGCGGGCGCCGGCGGCGCTCATGCCGGAACCTTCATCGCAGGCGCGCGCTCGCCGCCGGACACGCGGTTCGTCACCAGCCAGTCATGCAAGTCGCGCACGCCGTCGCGCCATTTCATCTGCGCCCGCCAGCCGAGCACATCCGTCAGCTTGCGGGTATCGGCGACGAAATAGAGCTGGTCACCGGCGCGCCAAGCGCCATGCTCGAGCTTGAGCGGACTTCCGGTCAGACGCTCGATTTCGCGCAGCACCATCTGGATGCTGACGGAATTGATCGGGCCTCCGCCGAGGTTGAACGCCTGGCCTTTCACGCCGTCAATGCCTGAAAGCACCGCACGATAGGCAGCAACGGCATCGTTGACGTGGAGGATGTCGCGCACCTGCTTGCCATCGCCATAGATCGAGATCGGCGCCCCTTTCAGCGCGCTGATCAGGAAATGCGCCACCCAGCCCTGATCCTCCGTCCCGAACTGGCGGGGACCGTAGATGCAGCTCATCCGGAGCACGGCGGTGCGTAAGCCGAAGGACTTGGCGTAGTCGAGCACATACTGGTCGGCCACGCCCTTGGAGCAGCCATAGGGCGTGCAGAAATCGAGCGGCCGGCCTTCGCCGATCCCATGAGCGCGTACGATCTCATCGCCGGGAATATAGCGGTCGTCATGCTCGACCATCGCCATATCGTCGAGCCCGCCGTAAACCTTGTTGGTCGAGGCGAAGATCACGGGCGTCTGACGGCCCGCCTTGCGCACGGCTTCCAGCACATTGAGCGTGCCGCGCGCATTGGCCTCGAAATCGTCGATGGGCGAGACGAGGCTGGTGGTCACCGCCGTCTGGGCAGCGAAGTGAAAAACCGCCTTGGCATCCTTGATCGAGGATTCCAGGCTCAGGAGATCGCGCACATCGCCGAGAACGGGGTGAACATGCGGCCCATGCCGATCCATCAGCCAATGGAGATTCTGATCGACGCCGGCGCGGCTCAGATTGTCGAGCACGACCACATCCTCGCCCTCAGCCAGGAAGCTTTCCGCCAGATTGGAGCCGATAAAGCCGGAGCCGCCGATGATGACAACAGGCTTGGCCTGGCCGGTCAGCACGGGGGCAGCGAGCTTGGTCACCGCCTCCAGCTTCTCCACACCGCCTTCCGTCAGGAGCCGGGCCAGGAGCTTCGGCTGGTCATTGGCATCGACGGCGCCCAAGTGATAGTGGCGTGGGTCGAACCATAGCCCCTCCTGCACCGGCACATCGCGCGGAATATCGCGCCAGGCATACCAATACATCCGGTCGGCCGGCACGCTCAGCGCTTTCATGAAGCGCCGCGCCTGCTCGACCTCGTCATTGCGCCAGGTGGAATAGCCTGTTTCGGTGATCCAGATTTCCGACTGCGGATTGTAGCGGTCGAGGATCGTGCGCATTTCGCCCAGATGCAGGTCCCATCCGCCCCAGGTGCCAGCTTCGCTGTCCCAGGTGCCGGGGAAACCATGAAAACCGACGGCATCGACCACCTGCAGCACGCCGCGCTCGCCCATCAGGTTCAGCCAATAGGGATCGAACGGGCAAGGGCCGCCCAGCACCGGCTTCCAGCCGCGCTCGCCGGCCCAATAGGCCGCGCCGCCGACCATCTCGCAGAAGAGCGCGAAATCCTGATCGGCCCGCCAATCCCAGTCGAGCAGATTATTGGGTTCGTTCCAGAGTTCGATATGGGTGAAATGCTCGCCATAGCGCGTGAGCACATGATCGACGAAATCGGCGTAATCCTTCAGCACGTGCGGCGCGCCGGAGGAGCGTCCATTGCGCGAGAGCGATGGCGGCGTGTAGTGGATGCAGGGCAGCAGATCGAAATCGCGGCCGAGCTGCGGGATCAGCCAGTCGAACCAGGCCTCGCCGCCATCCGCCAGATATTCCGCCCAGGAAAGATGGGTGCGCAAAAAGCTGGCGCCGGCAGCGCGCAGTTGCGGCAGCACGGTTTGGGCGCGCTCGTATTCGCCGGGGCGAAACCATTCGACAAAGCCATAAGGCCGGCTGGAAAGCCTGGAGCTGGCATCGTTCACGAGACAAGCCCCCTTTCTTCCAGCTGCCGGCGCATCTCAGCGCCCCGGTCGATGGCGCCGGACGCGCGCACCCACTCGGCGAAGGGGCCGAGGCTGTTTTCCAAACGATGTTGCGGCTCGAAGCCCAACAGATCATGCGCCTTGCCGATATCGGCGAAGCAGTTGCGGATATCGCCCGAGCGTGCCTTGCCAAGAATTTCCGGCGCGATTTCCGGCACGCCCATCGCATCGGCCAGAAGGCGGGCAACCTCGGCGATCGTATAGGCCTGGCCGCTGCCGATATTGATGACGTGGCCGCCGGCATGCGGCTGCTCCAGCGCCAGACGGAAGGCGCGCGCGACATCGCGGACATGGACGAAGTCCCGCCGCTGTTCGCCATCCTCGAAGATCGTCGGCGGCTGGCCATTGGCGATCCGCGAGGCGAAATTGGCGAGAACGCCGGTATAAGGATTGGAGAGCGCCTGGCCGGCACCGAAAACATTGAAGAGCCTGAGCGCTACGGCTTCGACGCCATAGGCCTCGCCGAAGATCAGAACCTGTTTTTCCTGGGCATATTTGGTCAGCGCGTAGATCGAAGCGAGATCGACGGGCTTCTCCTCGTCGGTCGCCACAGGCGTCAGCACCTCACCATCGGGGCCTTCCGGATTCCAGCGGCCGGCCTTGATCTCGCTCGACCGGCGACGCACAGCGCCAAAGCGCCTGCCATCCGGCCCGGTATAGAGACCTTCGCCATAGACGCTCATCGAGGAGGCGACGACGATGCGCCGGATCGGCCGATCGATCATGGCTTCCAGAAGCACAGCCGTGCCGAGATCATTGCCACCGACATAGCGGGCGATTTCGTACATGGACTGACCGACGCCGACCTCTGCCGCCAGATGGACCACGGCATCCACGCCATCAAGCGCTGTCGAAACGGCGGACTTGTCGCGCACATCGGCCCGGACGATCTCGGCGGCCTCGGGAAGCTCGGCTTCGGCATCGCCATGGACCTGATCGATCATCGCATCGAGGATGCGGACCTCATAGCCATGATCGAGCAGTTCCTCCGCGACATGACGGCCAATAAAGCCGCAGCCTCCGGTAACAAGAATCTTTGACATGGATCACCCGGTGCTCATAAAGTATAACAACGGGCACTCCAACAAGGCGATCTCACCAAAGTTCCTTCATCTAGAACATCTTTTTCCTCCTCATCATCAACTACCCATTATTCGCTCTTCGCCATAAAAGATAATAGAATTTAGGATCTCCCTATAAAGCGCAATTGCGCAGATGTCAGAAAAGATCAACTTCTTGTTCTTCTTCTGCAACTCCTTCTTCCGACGACAGTTAGGCGCATCCGACCCGCAAGCAACTCAGCAGGCAGCCATCCATGCGCCGAGGAGCGCTGGCCTCGCTTGGGGCCTGCGGCAAGCCAGACATTTCCGGAATTCGAAGACCAAGGAGACCGCCGCCATGACCATCGCCACCTTCAAGGAGCAGAGGACGGAGCAGCGCGTGATTCAGGCGGCCGTGGTCACAGCGCCCGGCCGCGTCGAGATCCACGATGGCGCGGTGGCGGAGCCCGGCCCCGGTCAGGTTCGCATCCGCCTGGAAGGCTGCGGCGTATGCGCTTCCAACCTCACACCCTGGTCCGGACCGGACTGGATGACCTTCCCGACGGAGCCAGGCGGTCTCGGCCATGAAGGCTGGGGCATGGTGGAGGCCGTTGGCCCCGGCGTCGAAGGCATTGCGATCGGCGACCGCGTCGGCGCGCTCAGCTATCACGCCTATGCCACCCATGATCTTGCCGATGCCGAGGCCGTGGTCGTTCTGCCGGACGCTCTCGCCGACCGCCCCTTCCCGGCCGAGCCGCTTGGCTGCGCCATGAACATCTTCGCCCGCAGCGGCATAAAGGGCGGCGACACCGTCGCGATAATCGGCATCGGCTTTCTCGGCGCGCTCCTGACCCAGCTGGCTACAGCGGCCGGCGCGCGGGTCATCGCCATCGGCAGGCGTGCCTTCGCACTGGATCTGGCCCGACAGGCCGGAGCGGCAGAGACCATTGCGATGATCGATCACTGGGAGATCATCGAGGAGGTCAGGCGGCTGACCGAAGGACAATTCTGCGATGTCGTGATCGAAGCCGTCGGCAGCCAGTGGCCGCTCGATCTTGCGGCCGAACTCACCCGCGAACGGGGCCGGCTCGTCATTGCCGGCTATCATCAGGATGGCGCGCGACAGGTGAACATGCAGATGTGGAACTGGCGCGGCCTGGACGTGATCAATGCCCATGAGCGCGATCCGAAAATCTACTTGCAAGGCATGCGGGCCGCCGTCGATGCCGTGGTCGATGGCCGCCTGAAGCCGGACGCGCTCTACACCCATCGCTACGCGCTGAGCGAACTCGACCAAGCGCTCGACGCCACGCGCGACCGGCCGGATGGGTTCATGAAGGCGCTGATCATGATGGAGGATGTGCGATGAGCCAGTCCTTTGCCGCCATATCCACGGCTGCCGCGT
The DNA here is from genome assembly GCF_900109605.1 of Xaviernesmea oryzae. Classification (GTDB taxonomy): domain Bacteria; phylum Pseudomonadota; class Alphaproteobacteria; order Rhizobiales; family Rhizobiaceae; genus Xaviernesmea; species Xaviernesmea oryzae. The sequence continues at coordinate 26,681 of NZ_FOAM01000014.1, read as the reverse complement.
TGAAGCAGGCCGAACGGCCATCGACGCAACGCCGTCCCCGCCTCGGCTTTCTCGGCGTCGGCTGGATCGGCCGTAACCGCATGGAGGCCATCGTCGCGACGGGAATGGCCGAAATCGCCGCCATTGCCGATCCCTCGCAGGCGATGCGGGACGAAGCTTTGGCACTGGCGCCGGGCGCGCAGGCCGCCGCCTCGCTGGAAGACCTGTTGGCGCAGGATCTCGACGGTCTTGTCATCGCCAGCCCCAGCGCGCTGCATGCAGCGCAAAGCATTGCCGCGCTCAAACGAGGCGTGGCGGTGTTCTGTCAAAAGCCGCTTGGCCGGTCGAAGGCGGAGGTGCAGGCGGTTCTCGATGCTGCCCGCGAGGCCGACCGGCTCATCGGCGTCGATCTCTCTTATCGCGAGGTGGAAGCGGTGAAGGCCGTCCGTGCGCTGGTGCGCAAAGGAGACCTTGGTCGGATCTTCTCGATCGACCTGACGTTCCACAATGCCTATGGGCCGGACAAACCCTGGTTTTACGACAAGATGCTGTCGGGCGGCGGCTGCGTGATGGATCTCGGCGTGCACATGGTCGACATGGCCTTGTGGGCCTTGGATTTTCCACAGATCGAGGCAGTCGAGGGACAGCTCTTCGCCGGCGGGCGGCCGATCGCGGCCGAAAGCGCCGAGGTCGAGGATTTCGCGCTGGCGACCATTCGGATCAAGGATGGTCCCGTCATTCGGCTGGCCTGCTCATGGAAACTTCAGGCCGGGCAGGACGCGGTGATCGAGGCGAAGATCTACGGTACGCAAGGCGGCGCAGCCTTTCGCAATGCCGGCGGGTCCTTCTACGATTTCACCGCCGATCTCTTCCACGGAACGCGAACGGAACGGCTGATCGATCCGCCGGATGCCTGGGGTGGCCGCATGGCGGCGCGCTGGGCCGAGCAACTGGCGACCAGCAACCGCTTCGACCCGGAATCCGAACATCTGGCCGACGTCACCGATGTCCTCGACAGGGTCTACGGGCGCGGCTAAGGACCAAAAAAAGCAGGCTATGACGCCGGATCAAGGCTTTGCCTCACACCTTCCGTGAGGCGAGCGCCGAAAGGTCCACACGTCGTCCACGCTAAGGCTCACTGAAATGCCTCTGTGTTACAAACCAGAAAACCCTCGGACCTTGAGGCCCGAGGGTGCAGAGACGTCATCAGCCTATGCGGTTGACGCGTTTAGCTGTTCAGCCGACCAGCCGTGCTCGCGGTGCTGCCGCTGACATTGGTGGTCGTTGCACGATCCGTGTCGGACAGGAGATCGACCGAGGATTTGACGCGCAGATTGTTCTGGACATGCTTCACGCCAGACACGGCTTCCGCCAGATCCTCGGCATAACGCTTGTCCTGGCGCGAGGTGACCGTGCCGCTCAGTGTGACTTCACCGGAGGCAACGGTCGCTTCGATGTCGGAGGCATCCAGCCGGCCGTCATCGGCAAGCCGGTCGTTCAGGTCGTCGCGGATGCGATCGTCGGAGCGGGTATAGCCCTTTGGCCCCTTGCCGCGATGCTGGTCCATCATCCGGCGGCGCTCGGCATCTTCATTGCCGAACCAGGACGCCACCTCATCGGTCGCGCGATCCATGAAACCGCGCTTCTCGCCGCTGCGGCCACGCTCATCGCTGCGCCAGGACGAGCGGTCCTCACCTGTGTTGCCGCCGTAGCCACCGGCGCTCCAGCGGTCATCACGACCCGAGCTGCGGCCGTAATCGGAGCCATAATCGTTGCTGTTGCCATAGCTTGCGCCAAAAGACGAGCGGGACGGCGATCCCTGGCGACCATAGCCGCGATCATCGTCCGAGCCACGGTTCTCGCGGCTGAAGTCGCGGCGATATCCGCCGTAGCTGCCATCGTCGCCATAGCCATGATCGTCGCTGCGCCAGGTCGAACGGTCGCCGCCCTGGTAGCGGTCCTGCGTGCTATCGCGGTCGGAGCCACTCCATGCCGAATAGTCGCCCTGGCGGCGGTCGTCGTCCCGGCCGAACGTCTCGCGGCCGTACTGGCTGGAAAAACGATTGCGGTCCATATCGCCGAAACGATCATTGTTACGCGTGTAGTTCCCATTTGCCATGATGTGTTTCCTCCTGGTTATCTCTGGTTAAACACATGGAACGCTCGACTAATGACCCGCAGGATTCTTTGTTCCGAAAAGAATGATCACGTCGTCGCGCACGCAAGGACAAGGCTTTACTGATGCATGATCAACCGGCGGAGCCGGGTTCGGCCATTTTCCGGTGCTGGCTGGCCAGCACACCGGACGGGGTGACACTGGCGATCGCGGTCTGCAGCTTGTTCTTCCAACCGCTGACGACATCGCCCTCGCCCGCCATCATCGCGTCGAAGCCGACGCGGGCGACCATGGCGGGATCGTCCTTCTTGCCTTGGCCGACAGCCGTATCTTCCAGATGGGCGCGCTCGAAGAAATCGGTGTCCGTTGGGCCCGGCATCAGACAGCTGACCGTCACGCCTGTATCCTTCAACTCGTCGCGCAGAGCGAAGGAGAAGCTGTTGATGAAGGATTTCGAGGCGTTATAAACCGCCTGAAAGCTGCCGGGCATGAAGCCGGCGATCGAGCCGGTAAACAGGATGCGGCCTTTCGAGCGCGCGCGCATCGCCCCCGCAATCGGATGGACCAGCGCCAGCATGCCCATGACATTGGTTTCGACGACCCGTCTGATCTCGCCGAGATCCTGATCCACGAAGCCATGGCCGAGGCCGCGCCCGGCATTGGCCATCAGCAGATCGACCGGGCGATTATGCGCGGCGATTGCCGCCAGAAGCGCTTCGACGCCTTCGGATGTCGCGAGATCCGTCTCGATCGGCTCGACCGTATGGCCATAGGCACGCAGCCGGTCCGCTGCCTGACGGATTGCCGGTTCGTCCGCCACGACGATCAGGTCATATCCCGCCTCCGCGGCGCATTTGGCCAGCTCGTAGCCGATGCCTGTCGAGGCGCCTGTGACGAGCGCGAGCCCCTTTCCCTCGCTTCGGCTTTCATCATTCGCGCTCATCGCTCATCTCCTTCGCCTCGTCCTGCCTGCGACCCACCACGCGCCTTATGATGGCCCGTGCTTGCCGGTCGAACAGGGAGAAGGGGGCAAAGTTCCGGCCGCCGCGGCTGGGAAGCGATGCGCGCTGCGACCTCAGCGAGCGCCTTCATCGTCCTCATCGAAGGCGACACAACCCATGCTGAGCGGAACAAAGGCGGAGCTGGGGAATTCCCGCCGCAGGCAAAGCCCAGCGAAAGGACCTGCCATGCCCAGCGCACCGCCATCGCTTAGGACCATCCCCATCACGCTCACCATCAATGGCAGGCGGCACGATCTCGACGTCGCCCCCTGGACGAGCCTGCTCGATCTGCTGCGCGAAGACCTGAAGCTTTGCGGCACCAAGAAGGGTTGCGATCACGGACAGTGCGGCGCCTGCACGGTGCTGGTCGATGGCGTCAGGATCAATTCCTGCCTGTCTCTGGCCGTGATGCGCGACGGCGCCGAGATCACAACCATCGAAGGCTTGGGGACGCCGGAGCGCCTGCATCCAATGCAGCGCGCGTTCATGGAGCACGACGCTCTGCAATGCGGCTATTGCACGCCGGGACAGATCTGTTCCGCCGTGGGCTTGGTCTCCGAAGGCCATGCCCACAGCCGCGCCGAGATCCGCGAACTGATGAGCGGTAACCTCTGTCGTTGCGGCGCTTACACCAACATCGCCGACGCGGTGGAGGATATTCTGGAACAGCAACAGAAGGCGGCCGCAGAATGAAGCGCTTCGATTATCTCAAGGCGGCCTCCATCCGCGAGGCGGTCTCGGCTCTTGCCGGCGATCCGAAAGCCCGCATGATCGCGGGCGGTACGAACCTAGTCGATTTGATGAAATACGACGTCGAAGCGCCCGGCCTGCTGGTCGACATCAACGGCCTCGACCTCAAGCGGATCGAGGAGACCGAGACGGGCTATAGGATCGGTGCGCTGGTGACCAACAGCGATCTGGCTTATCACCCCGGCGTCGTCAGGCGCTTCCCCCTGCTCGCCAGCGCCATTCTGGCCGGCGCTTCGCCGCAGCTGCGCAATGCCGCGACGACCGGCGGCAATATCAACCAGCGCACCCGCTGCTATTATTTCTACGATCCGGCCACTCGCTGCAACAAACGCCAGCCCGGCAGCGGCTGCGATGCGATCGGCGGCGTCACCCGCATCCACGCCATTCTCGGCGCCAGCGAAGCGTGCATCGCCACACACCCCTCGGATATGTGTGTCGCCCTTGCCGCGCTCGATGCCGTGGTGGAGGTGGAAGGGCCCGAGGGCCGGCGCGACATCGCGTTTCTCGACTATCACCGCCTGCCCGGCGATACGCCCGAGCGCGACAACACGCTGCGTCATGGCGAGATCGTCACCGCGATCCGGCTGGAAGGCGAAGCCGCCGCGCGCCATCACACCTATCTGAAGCTGCGCGACCGTTTGTCCTACGCTTTCGCGCTCGTCTCGGCCGCCGTGGATCTGAAGATCGAGAATGGCAAGATCAGCCGGGCACGCGTGGCGCTGGGCGGCGTTGCCCACAAGCCGTGGCGTGACCTCGACGCGGAAGGGATGCTGGTTGGTCGCGAACCCTCGGCGGAGGCGACCGACGCCTTTGCCGCCCGGCTTCTGGCCGGGGCCAAGGGCCAGGGCGGCAATGATTTCAAGATCACGCTGGCCGAGCGGGTCATCCGTCGGGCGCTGCGCCAGGCGGCGGCCGGCACGCCCCAGATCCAGCATGAAAAAGCCATTGCCTGAAGCACGGAAAGGACGCGACCATGCTGACCAATGAACGCCGCCAAGTGGGCCGCGCCATGCCGCGCATCGATGCGCCCTTGAAGGTGACCGGTCGTGCCGCTTATGCGGCTGAGCATTCCGAACCCGATATGCTGCACGGCGCAGCCGTCTCGGCAACCATTGCGCGCGGCCGAATTCTCGAAATCGACAGCCGCGCCGCCAAGGCGGCCTTTCCCGGCATCGCCGCGATCTACACCCATGAGAACCGGCCAAACGCCGCCTGGCTCGATCGGTCCTGGCAGGACGAAACCGCACCGCCCGGCCATACCTATCGTCCGCTCCAGAACGACCGCGTGCTCTTTGACGGACAACCGGTGGCCTTTGTCGTCGCCGACAGTTTTGAGAACGCCCGCGATGCCGCCGCCATGATCACCGTGCGCTACGAGGTGGAAACGCCGGAAACCGACCTGACCACCAAGCTGGCCGAGCGCTACGTGCCGCCGAAGAAGCGCAGCGGCATCTCGCCGCCGCCCGATCCGCGCGGTCAACCGGAAGAGGCCTTCAAGGAGGCACATTTCCGGATTTCGGGCGACTATCTGATCGAGAACGAGCATCACAATCCGATGGAGCTCTTCGCGACCACGGTTCTCTATGGCGCGGACGGGGTGCTGGCGATCCATGACAAGACGCAGGGTTCGCAGAACGTCCAGAAATTCGTCTGCAACGTGTTCAGCCTGAGCCAGGACAAGGTCAACGTCATCAATGCCTATGTCGGCGGCGCTTTCGGTTCCGGCCTTCGTCCGCGCCACCAGCTGTTTTTCGCGGTCATGGCCAGCCTGGATCTCAAGCGCTCGGTGAAATTCGAGATCGCGCGCAGCGATATGTTCTATCTGAGCTACCGGCCTGCCATGTATCAAACGGTGTCGCTCGGTGCGGATGCACAGGGGCGCCTGACGGCCGTTCTGCATGATACGGTCCAAGTCACCTCCCGCTACGAGGACTATCAGGAGGTCGTGGTCAACTGGTCGGGACTTGCTTATCGTTGCGACAATGTCGCACTGACCTATGCGCTAACCAAGCTCGATGCAGCAACGCCGGGCGACATGCGCGCGCCGGGTGCGGCTTCTGGCCTGTTCGCGCTGGAATCGGCTATGGATGAGCTGTCCTACGAAGTCGGCATCGACCCTCTGGAATTGCGTCGGCGCAATTTCGTGCATTTCGATCAGAATGAAAACAAGCAGCTGACCAGCAAGGCCTTGCGCGCCTGCTACCGCGAAGGGGCCGCACGCTTTGGCTGGGAACGGCGCCAGGCCAAGCCGCGCTCCATGCATGAAGGCCATGAGCTGATCGGCTGGGGCATGGCAACCGGCATCTGGGAAGCGCAGCTGCAATCGGCCAAGGCTCGCGTGCGCATGAGTGCCAATGGCCAGGTCATCGTCCAGGCCGCTGCCAGCGATATCGGCACCGGCACCTATACGATCCTGGCCCAGATCGCGGCTGAAGCGCTTGATGTGCCGGCCGAGGACGTCAGCGTACAGATCGGCCAGAGCGACCTGCCGGAAACCAGTGTCGAAGGTGGTTCCTGGACGGCCGCCTCCTCCGGCTCCGCGGTCGACGCCGCCTGCCTCGCCATTCGTCAGCGGCTGCTGGATATGGCCCAGAAGGACGATGCTTCACCGTTGAAGGACGCCACCGTTGAAGAAGTTGTGATCCGCGATGGCCATCTGCGCCTGGACACAGATCCGAGGGCGGGCGTTGCGATCTCTGAACTGATGGCCCGCGCTGGCGAAACCGCTATCGAGGAAGAAGGCAAGGCCGGGCCGGATGCAAAGCAGATGAAGTCGTTTGCGAGCTACACCCATTCCGCCGTCTTCGTGGAGGTGCGCGTGGACGAGGAGCTGGGCCTTGCCCGGGTTACCCGCGTCGTCAGCGCTGTCGCCGCGGGCCGTATTCTCAATCCCAAGACTGCACGCAGCCAGATTCTCGGCGGTGTGGTCATGGGCCTTGGCATGGCGCTGCACGAGGAAAGCATGATCGACCATCGCTCTGGCCGGATCATGAACCACAATCTCGCTGAATATCATGTGCCTGCTCATGCCGACATCCAGGATATCGATGTGCATTTCGTCCAGGAATTTGACGACAAGGCGAGCCCGATCGGAGTCAAGGGCCTGGGCGAGATCGGGGTCTGCGGCGTGGCGGCTGCGGTTGCCAATGCCATCTTCCACGCCACCGGCAAGCGCATCCGCCATCTGCCGATAACGATTGACAAGATCCTTGGCGAAACGGTCGGTAAAGCCGCCTGAACCCGGAGACGACGCCTCATGACCGCTTCCTTGCCCGATAGCCTGCAGCGCTATCGCGACGATCTTGAACAGGTGGAAAAGGACGAGCCGGAGACGGCTCGCGCCCTTGCCGAAGCCATGATGTCGATCGCCTACAAGACTTACGGGGATAGCGGCCACGCGATCCGCACCGTCCATGCCAAGAGCCATGGCCTGCTTGAAGCCGAACTGGAGGTCTATCCCGACCTGGCAGCGCCGCTGGCACAGGGCCTTTTTGCAAGGCCGGGGCGTTACCGCGCCGTCATCCGCCTGTCGACCACGCCAGGCGACATTCTCCATGACAGCGTTTCGACACCGCGCGGCTTCGCCCTGAAGATCCTCGATGTCGAAGGCGAGAGGTTGAACCCCGAGGAGGCCAGCCGTTCGCAGGACTTCGTCATGGCCAATGGCAAGCAGTTCAATGCGCCAAGCGCCAAGGCCTTTTTGAAAAACCTCAAGCTGCTGGCGGCCACCACCGACAAGGCCGAAGGGCTGAAGCAGGCTTTCTCCAAGGTATTGCGCGGTGTGGAAGGGCTGGTGGAAAAGCTTGGTGGAGAAAGTGCGGCCCTCAAGTCCATGGGCGGCCAGCCGGAAACCCATATTCTCGGCGAGAGCTTCTTCGGCCAGCTGCCGATGCGTTATGGCGACTATGTTGCCAAGCTGAGTGTGGTGCCCGTTTCCCCTGAACTCACGGCTCTGACCGGCGCGCATTTGGAACTGGATGAGGACAAGGACGCCTTGCGCCATGCGGTGGAGGAGTTCTTCCGCATGAATGGCGGCACATGGGAGTTCAGAGTCCAGCTCTGCACCGATGCCGAACGCATGCCGATCGAAGATGCCGCCGCTATATGGAGCGAAGAGGAAAGCCCCTTCATTCCCGTGGCACGCATCCATGCCGAACCGCAAACGGCCTGGAGCGAGGAAAAGGCGCTGAAGATCGACGATGGCATGAGCTTTCGGCCCTTCAACGGGCTTGCCGCCCACCGCCCGCTTGGCAGCATGATGCGCATGCGCAAGCTGGCCTATCAGCGCTCGGCCGGCTTCCGCTCGGAGCGCAACGAGCCCGGCATCGACGAGCTGGACAAGACGGGCGAACGCCTGAATCCAGACGTGGCACGACGCGTGACGACCCCCTCCCAGGCGCCACGCGACGCAGGCGGCACTGCATTTTGACAGGCAGGGCACGCATGACGTAAGCCTTCGGGGCCGGCACCTGAACACGGTGCCGGCTTTTTTGTGTGCCCAGCCTACCCTGTCCGCACACAGGCTCGCAGGACTTTCGGAGATCATCTCATGGACCATTCGCCCTTCCGCGTATCCGCCCGCCCCGGCGACCATATCGCTGATCTCTCCACCCCACGCCCGATCATCGATGAAGGGCGTCTGGCCGCGAATATCGCGCGCGCGCAGGCCTATTTCGACGAACATGGCATTGCCTTCCGCCCTCATATCAAAACGCACAAGATCCCGGCTTTGGCTCAGGCCCAGGTCGAGGCCGGCGCCAGGGGCATCAATTGCCAGAAGATCACGGAGGCCGAAGTCTTCGCCGATGCCGGCTTCGAGGACATTCTGATCACCTTCAACATTCTCGGCCACGAGAAGATCGAGCGGCTGCAGGCCTTGAACCAGCGCATCGCCGAGCTGAAAGTGACCGCAGACAGCGCTGAAACCGTCAGCGGACTGGCGGCATGCTTCTCGGCCGAGCGCCCACTGCGCGTGATGGTGGAATGCGACACCGGCGCCGGTCGCTGTGGCGTGCAGACGCCGGACGCCGCCGCGGAACTGGCCGGCCTGATCGCCGCCCAGCCGGGCCTGCGCTTTGCCGGACTGATGACCTATCCCCGCCCGGCCGCGCATGAGGCCGTGCAGGCCTTCTTCACCAAGGCGCTGGCCCGCCTCAAAGAAGCCGGCCTTGAATGCCCCGCAGTCAGCAGCGGCGGCACGCCCTCCCTCTTCGAAGCGCATCTGGCACCTGTGGTCACCGAACACCGTGCCGGCACCTACATCTACAATGATCGCTCGATGATCCGCGCCGGCCATTGCGGCCAAGGCGACTGCGCCATGCATATTCTGGCGACGATCGTCTCCCGCCCCACCTCCGACCGCGCCGTGATCGATGCCGGCTCAAAGGCGCTGACCTCCGACCTGCTCGGCTTTTCCGACCACGGCATGGTGGTCGGCTATCCGGAGGCCGTCATCGCCGCGCTTTCGGAAGAGCATGGCGTCATCGATCTCTCCGCCTGCGGGGCGGAGCGGCCAAAGATCGGGCAAAAGGTCCTGATCATTCCCAACCACACCTGCGTCGTTTCCAATCTCTTCGACGAAATGGTCTTCCACCGCGATGGTGTGGTAACGCGCGTCGAGCCCGTCGCCGCGCGCGGCCTCGTCTGGTAGATCCAAAGTGGCATCTGTTCCGGCATCGAGCTCGCTCGACGAGATACTGCTGAAGCAGACATGGAGACGACGGCATTGGCGAAAAGACGATGCCGTCGTGTTGCTTAGGCCGCGCGAAAGGAGTCTCTCGACCGGGCTCTGCAGATGTTTCGGGCACAGCCGCACAGCGCTGTTGCTATACGGGACGGCACATGTGGTGCGCAGAGCGTGTGCTGGCGTGCGCGATGTAACGCCGATGCTCTTTTGAGGATGCCGATTGAGACGAGGTCCCAGGCCTGGGCGCGACTGCGGAACAAAAGTGTTAACGATCGAGTTGACCGGCACAACAGGGAGAATTGCCATGTCAACCCGCAGCTTCTTCTTCGCATTCACCTATGCCGCCGCCACGCTGCTCTTCGTCAGCCTCGCTTACCTCACTGCGCCGATGGCGCCGACAGTCTCCATGAGTTCCGTTGAACTGCCCAAGACCAACCGGGTTCTGCCGGGCGCGGAACAGGGCGGCTTTCTGGAAGAGCGCTTTGGTTGAGATTGGTCGACAGCGCAGACATGAATGCGGCGCGGCCTCTGCGCCGCAGGAGTGTGTTGATCTGATGAGATGGCGGCGCTCAATCAGTCCCGCGTAGACAAAGTGGACCCCATGCAAAGTTATGCATGTGCATTGTCGCAAGCGCGCCTACAAGTAATATTCATCCAAGAATGGGATAATGAGCGTCAGGACGATTGCTTGCTTCCCGAGTGTGAAGCCCCAATAGTGAAAAATCCAGCAACCAAAACGTGGGAATGCTTCCTGCGGGCTATTTAGTTTGCAGGATAAGCAGCTAGGTTGACTAGGAGCTGCCATTATTCGGCGTCAGTATTCAGTGCGGATGACACAAGCCACCTCGTCCGCGACGTTTCAAGAAGACCTCGCCACTTCGTATCGTGGACCGCCACACCCGCCCTTATGGTGGACGGTGAGCATCCGCATTTCTCCAAATATTTATCTGGATGAAAGCCATGCAGTGGCGCGCACCCAATTCTCCTCCCCAGGATCAAGGTTGCGCAGCCGCTGACCGCTGTCTTTAAAGAACCGACTTGATGGCGAGGGCGATGCCGGCCCAAAGCGTGGCCGAAACGGCGACTGCGCCAACAAGCGATTTGGCGCGTGTCGACGGCGCGAAACCACGAACCTTGTCAGCCTTCGCCGAATCGATGTGCGGAAGATGCGCACCTTGAACTGTGCTCCAATGCGCGGTGCGCACGGCGGTGCTCTGCATGCTCATTGATGTTCCTCCATGAGGATTGATGCTCCCACATCATAGCCCTCGACCAACAAACCTTCCGTTGAGATATTCGTTCCAATTTTAACCATTGGACCGGCTGCCCTTCCCTGGCAAACCGTCTCGAATCTCCTCCACGATTCATTGAGACAGAGTTTGCTCATACGCGCAAGGGTTCCTCATGAAACTGAGGATAGCCGACCATGTTTCTTCTGAATGGAGATTGTCGCCGCTGGCGCAGATGAAGGCGTCACAGCGCGCGCGACATGCTGTCGATCACAGCGGTTCGATGTCGCCACCAAGAAAATTCAGCAAGAGCGGAAGTTTGCGGTAAGATAATTCAGAAGGAAAAAGCCTGGGCGCGAGGCTATGTCACCGCATCGATGATAGGATATAAACGCCTCAACCATCAACTGAGAGGATGGTAGCGGAGGAGGGATTTGAACCCCCGACACAAGGATTATGATTCCTCTGCTCTGACCACCTGAGCTACTCCGCCACTGCACGAATGCGAGGGCCATGGCCGCCGCGTCGCCGTCAGTGGGCGGCTTATAAGGCGGGGTTCCCGGCTGTGTCAAGCGAGGCCTGGGGAAAAATCATCCCGGCCTCTGCTTTTGTCGCGAATGCCAGCAAGGGAGAGGCCCTTCCCTTGGCAGTTCAAGGGCTTGGCGCAAAAAGCCCGGTCGGCGCCAGGGCTGACGGATGCTCAAGGCGCTTTCACACTGTTAGGCCTGCTAGAGGATCAGGCCATCGCCTCAGCGCGCAAAAGGTTTTGCAACGCAGCCTCCGCTGCCGGCTCGCGCTCGGAGCGCAGGATGAAGCCGCCGCCGTAAACGCGTGCATTCTCGCCGATCCCGGAATAGAGCGCGCAGGCTTGGCCCGGCGCCACCCCGGCCTCGCCTTCCTCAAGCTCGACGCGAACGCCGTGGGCGTCGGCATAGAGCATGGCCGGCGCCGGCGCGCGGGTGGAGCGCACCTTGGCGAAGCAGGCAAAACCCTTGTCGCCAAGCGTGTGGAGCGGCTCATCGCCCAGCCAGTTGACATCGCGCAGATAGAGCCGGCGCGTCGCCAGTGCGTCCTTGGGACCGACGATCACGCGGCGGGCCCGCGCATCGAGGTGCACCACATAAAGCGGCTCGCCCGTCGCAATGCCGATGCCCCGCCGCTGGCCGATCGTATAGTGCAGAATGCCCTCATGGCTGCCCAGCACACGCCCATCGAGATGGACGACCTCGCCCGCCAGCGCGGCATTCGGCTTCAGCTTAGCGACGATATCGCTGTATTTACCCTGGGGCACGAAACAGATGTCCTGACTATCGGCCTTCTTGGCAACGACGAGGCCCATCTCCTCGGCCAGGGCGCGGGTTTCCGCCTTGGTCAGGTGGCCGAGCGGAAAGCGCAGATAATCGATCTGATCCTGTGTAGTGGCGAAGAGAAAATAGCTCTGGTCCCGATCGGAATCGGCCGGACGGTAGAGCGCGCGCCGCTGCGGCGCGCCCGGCCTTGGATTGGGCCGGGAGCGGATATAGTGACCTGTGGCCAGCGCATCGGCGCCGAGATCGCGGGCCGTGGCCAGGAGATCGGCGAATTTGACGGTCTGGTTGCAGGCCACGCAGGGGATCGGCGTTTCGCCCACCACATAGCTTTCCGCAAAGGGGTTGATCACCGTCTCGCGAAAGCGCTGCTCGTAATCCAGCACATAATGCGGGATGCCGAGGGTCTCGCAGACCCGGCGGGCGTCGTCGATATCTTGCCCGGCGCAGCAGGAGCCGGCGCGATGCACGGCAGCACCGTGATCGTAGAGCTGCAAGGTGATGCCCAGCACATCGTAGCCCTGGCGCGCCAGCAGGCCGGCCACCACCGAGCTATCCACGCCGCCCGACATGGCCACCACCACCCGCGTATCCTCGGGCCTGCGATCAAAATCCAAACTGTTCACCAGAATCGTCCGCTTCGAAGCCGGCCCGTTCCTTGAGGACCGAAGATAAATCTGACCGGGATGGTCATGACGGGACCTTCCCATCAAGCCGCCTGCCACTGGAATGAGCCGGCCTTGGCGCCCGGAGATAGCATTCAAGCTTACATATAGATGGCGCGACTGGCCCAAACAAGCAGATCGCTCAGGCGGCGCTGGAGGCAGGTCTCACCGCATGGGCAAAAGCGGGCGTCGTCAGATCAGCTTCAGCCGCATCGCGCGGGCTATGGCCTGCATGCGATTGACCGCATCGAGCTTCTTGGTGGCCGTCTTGAAATAGCTGCTGACGGTATAGGCGGAAATGCCCAGAATGACGGCGATCTCGTCGCTGCTCTTGCCGGCAGCCGCCCAACGCAGACATTCGATCTCGCGCGCCGAGAGTTTTTCGCGTGGCGCCATGCCGCTCTCCATGGAGCGGCAGAGCCGTTCGAACAGATGCAGCAAAATGAAATGCAGCCAGGCGGCCTCCTGCGCGTCTGGATCCTGCCGGTTTCCCGACAGTGTCACGACGAAGCTTTCTCCATCCACGGAGACGAACATCGTCCCATAGGTGGACAGGGGCAGCGCCGCATTGGCATTTTCTTCACCCACCTCTTCGACCGGAAAATCCAAGAGGGTTTGCGATACGCCGAATACGGGAAGCTTGGTCAGCCGCAGCATGTCCACCAGCCGGCTCGTGGCAAAAACGCCCGCGCGATCATAGCGTCGCACGAGGTCGGCAGGCCAGTTCGACAAGACGAGCCTTTCGGCAAAGCGATAGTCCTCGCCAAAAGGCAGGCGGGCGACCATGAAATGCAGAAAGCCAAATTCCGTCGCCACACGCCGCATGACACGAAGAATCTCATACTCCGACGTGACTGAAGGATCCTTCACCGCCAACAGTAGATCGGCAAAATCCCCTTGCGCCGTCATAGCATCCTGCTTGTCATCCAACATGGGTTTTCGGCATCATGGGTATCGGGGTTGTGCTGCTGTGCCGGGGCTTATCTTGGAAACCCACAGGGCCGCTTTTTCTTTCGATAGAACGAAACGCCCGAGGCCTCATAGCGTCCGGGTCGCACCTCATAACAAGTCGGCAAGCGAGAAATCACGCCACATCAGGAAGCCAGGCGAGAGATCTTGTCATATCATGAGTGCCGTTCGAAAGAAAGGCCTAACCCGGGATTGGTCATGAAACTGCACGTCAGACGGGCAGCCGGCGCAGTTCGGCTCTCAAGGAACGACTGACATATGAATAAATTGAGCGTGATGGGTTTAGGCAAATCTTAAATCTGCGGCGCTAGCGTAAGCTCATATTGGTCTTGATGTGTGTAGAGAGTACAATGACCGAATTGATGCGTCCGCGCGTGAAATATGTCATCGGCCCCGATGGTAGTCCTTTGACGATTGCCGATCTGCCGCCGGCCAACACCCGTCGGTGGGTGATCCGTCGTAAAGCAGAGGTTGTCGCTGCGGTTCGTGGCGGTTTGTTGAGCCTGGAAGAAGCCTGCGAGCGTTACACGCTGACGGTGGAAGAATTCCTGTCCTGGCAGTCATCGATTGCCGACCATGGCCTCGCCGGCCTGCGCACCACGCGCATCCAGCAATATCGCCACTAAAGGCCCGTGCTGTCGCCAAGAACAAGGATCCCGCATCCGTGGGATCGACATTTCCTGGGTGAACAGAAACAGCATGGCAAGCTTCCGACAAAGCATGTGAAACGCAGAGCGGTGAATTAAGCCAAGACCGCTCAGCGCATTCCCACGTATCTGATATCAGGTTTGACGCGGCTATTCTTGCTGATGATGCATCGGTCCGATAGACGTCGGCCTCATGCGTTCAGTTCGCACATCTCTGCGCGACGGCTTTCGCTTGGCGCCGCCTGCCGACTCCACAAGCGTCGTGTCGGCCAGCCTGCACATGGCAGCGGCGCGCGACAGCATAGGTGAGACCTTCCCCCGATAGTCCCGATTTTCGAATTTTCAGCAAAGCCGTAGCCGGATCTGGTGACGGCTGCGAGCCATGCGCGTTCCTTTCGCACAGGACGCGACAAAGAGCAGGCTCGTCCCGCATCAACACGTGAAGACCTCAAGCCACTTCAGCGGAAAATTGTGCTGCCGGCCTGGCGTGGGACAGCGCTTTCGCGCCCTTGCATCAGGTGCATGGCGCGACAAGAATGCGATCCTGATCTGATGCGAAAGCGCTTGGATGTTCGATCAGCGGGCGTGCACCCGTCGTCGCAGATCCCGGCAGGGACACCCTTACCACCGGTTTGTCACCGCATTTACCTGCATGGACAAGCGCCCTCCCCCGCGCCCTCTTCGCACAACCGACGGGCGACAACGCTTTCTTGGTGCCAAAATCCCTTCAATCGGCCAGCGCAATTTGCCCTCACGACGGAGGCTATTCGGTCAAGGCAACGCGCTGTAGGGCACTCACGTCAAAACCGGCCGGCGCAAAGCACCGGCCGGTCGAACTGCCGGGCAAACGCGTCGAGGCATCGATCTGGATGCGCGACCTGAGGCCAGAAATGCGCAGAAAACTCCGCAGCCGGATACGGCGCGAAGCAATGGGCGCAGTCACAGCCAGGGTGCTGCAGACGATCAGCGATTCGGAGGCTTAAGGACGATTGGGGACGGACCTGCCATCAGGCGCGCGCGCGCACCGATCCATCGCGCTCCTCCAGCGCCGATGCCTTGGCATATTCCGCCTTCACCTCTTCCAGTGCAATTTCTGCAGCATCCTGTTGAACTTTCAGTTCCCTTATCGATACCTGAAGATTCTCCGCCCGCTGCCGTGCAGCCTTGGCGAATGTCGGATAAGCAAAATGTGTCGGATCGCCAATGCCGGATTTTTTTTCCTCGAAGGCGATCTGCTGCTCCAGCTCTTTGGTCATTCTGTCGAACTCAGCCATCATCATTTGCAGCTGGTTCAACTGTCTTTGCTTCTCCTTAACCTGAAATTCTTTCAGGCGGACAAGGCTCTCGCGTGACTTCATACGCAATACTCCCATGATGCGAGACCGCGGTTACTACCCCGCCCGCGCGCCGCGACCGTCATGGTCCGACGCTAACACCGAGAGAAATCTTTAACGATTTGCGCTCGGCGGTAACCTTTCGTTTACGGGCATGGTTAATTCTATGGACGAGGTTTTAAGGCTCGGTAAATGCCGTCAGCGATTTTTCGGGAGGCGGCGTTTTTGCGAGTCGTTAGAGTCGGATAGGGTCATTTCCTCACAATCAGGAGGAAGTTAACCCTTATCTATTATCCAATGGAATCAACGTCATGCCATCAGGCGCTAACATTTTCTGCCCACCTTGCCAGGAGGAATCAGAATTTGTTAACCATTTGCTGGCAACCTCCAAATCAGGCAACGACTGATCCGTATCGCGTCGGGAAGCCTCACTACCTTTCGGCGGCGGAAAAGGGGACAATAATGCGGGTTCTTCTCATCGAGGATGACAGCGCGACGGCGCAGAGCATCGAGCTGATGCTCAAGTCGGAGAGCTTCAACGTCTATACGACCGATCTGGGCGAAGAAGGCGTCGACCTCGGCAAGCTTTACGACTACGATATCATCCTTCTCGACCTGAACCTGCCTGACATGTCCGGCTACGAGGTTCTGCGCACGCTGCGCCTGTCCAAGGTCAAGACGCCAATCCTGATTCTCTCCGGCATGGCCGGCATCGAGGACAAGGTGCGCGGCCTGGGCTTCGGCGCCGACGACTATATGACCAAGCCGTTCCACAAGGACGAGCTGGTAGCGCGCATCCACGCGATCGTCCGCCGGTCCAAGGGCCACGCCCAGTCGGTCATCGCTACCGGCGAACTGGTCGTCAATCTCGACGCCAAGACCGTTGAAGTCGGCGGCCAGCGCGTGCATCTGACCGGCAAGGAATACCAGATGCTGGAGCTGCTCTCGCTGCGCAAGGGCACGACGCTCACCAAGGAAATGTTCCTCAACCACCTTTATGGCGGCATGGACGAGCCTGAACTGAAGATCATCGACGTCTTCATCTGCAAGCTGCGCAAGAAGCTGGCCAATGCTGCCGGCGGCGCGAACTATATCGAAACCGTCTGGGGCCGCGGCTACGTGCTGCGCGAGCCCGATGGCGACCTGGCCGAAAGCGCCTGATCCAAGGGGTGACGGGCGGCCCGCTCCGCCCTCCCCTTATCCTGCAGCATTCCCCGCAAACTGATCAGCCCGCCCTCAAAAGGCGGGTTTTTTCGCGTCCGTGCCGCGAGAACATGTTCGGCGTAATGCGCGGCATCATGAAGGGCAGCAAAGGTTTCAGCCCCATGCCAAGAGGCAGATGCTCTGTGCCCACGCATTCCCATCACCCCTTCCATCGCCACCCGGTCACTCGCCCAAGCGTCCCGTATTCCACCTGCGCGGCCCTGCCCAAGAGCATGTTCTTGTTTTGTTCGTTTCACCATAACAGGCTTGCCTGATTCGGCAATCCCCGACTTCCCTTTTTTCTGCCTCGTCCGGCACTGCCAAGCGTCTCGGCGGGACCGAGCCGATGCGACGGGAACTCGCGCTGACACTTTGCTGATCAGTTGCGCGATGCAGCCAGCGCTGCTCCTGACATATCAAGAGAAGCGCAATCGCCTCATCGCGGGTCCTCGGCTCGTCAGACACGGCAGATCGCCTGATTGCGGCCGGCAGACGGTGCCGCCGACGAAAAGCGCTTGGGATGATGTAAGGAAGCCTTGGGGAGCCCATTGCCCGGCGTCACAAGAGCTTCGCAGCCGCCTGTTGCTATCATTCGGCTGAGCGCGGCAAGCCGAAGGCATGAACTCGCGTCAGGCCGATCGACATGCATGTCTCGATCAATCTTGGCGGCATGGCGTCTCTGGTTGTTCAGGTCGAAGATGCCGAGCCCAAGTGCCGTCAGGCTCAGGCGGCGGCAGCCAGGCTGCCGAATACGCTGGTCAGGATCTTGCGGTCGAAGGGCTTCAGCAGGAAGTCGTCCGCGCCGGCGCGCTTACCGGCCATCATCTTTTTCAGGTCGGCTTCCACGACGCAGTAATAGATGCGGATCGAGCGGCCATTCGGCAGGTGGCGCAGATTGGCGATCAGCTGCAGGGCGCCATCGAGAGAGGCATCGACGATGATGATGTTCGGCAGCTCGGCCTGGCAGCGCGCGAGAGCCTCGAGCCCATTGCTGGCTTCGCTGACGAGGAAACCCATTCCGCCGAGAATGCGCTTGCCAACCTTGCGAACCACATCGGACTCATCGGCAATCATCAGACGCTGCATGTCTTGCTCCCCTACCGCACCAATCCTGGGCGACATCGGCCCTTCGAACAACAAGATTAGGAGATTCTAGCAAATAAGACGTTACCGACGCACGACCATGTTTCATGATGTTTCCGGAGCCTGATGCGCCCGCGTGGGTCGGATGATCCTGTCACGGATCAGGACCAGCGCAGAGGAGGCTGCGCTGGCGCAAAATGCGGGTCACCTTCGGCAATCAGGCTTCGCTGGACACCATGCGCGCGGTGAAGATGATCTCTTCGCCGGTGGAGCGAACGTCGATCTCCATGCCGGCCTCCTCGGCGAGCACGACCGTGTAATAGGGCTGGATCGTATGGGCGTCGATCGCCTCTTCCAGCGTGCCCGACAGCAGTTCCACAAGCTTCGGCGGCACGCGCATCATCCGGCCCTTGGCGGTCAGCGTGAAGACGGCGTCATATTCAGGATTGTCGAGCACGATATCGACCGAGCCGCCGCGCGGGATCGATCCATAAGCGATCAGGAACAGATTGAGCAGCAGCTTGACCCTGTTCTTGGCGATGATGACGCGCGGGCCGGTCCAGCTGATTTCCGTCTTTTTTTCGACGGCAGCGAAATCGCGCGCCGCCTTTTCGGCCTCGCCCGTGTCGATCGAGGCGCCGACGGAGCCGGACGCGCCGAAGGCGAGACGGGCGAATTTCAGGCGAACCGATGCGTTGAGGGCGCTGGCGCGGATCAGTTCCATGGCGTCGGCATCTGCGCCGCCCTCATCGAGAAGCTCCAGTCCGTTGTTGATGGCGCCAACGGGGGAGATGATGTCGTGGCAGACCCGGCTGCACAGAAGCGCTGCGAGATCGGGACCGCTCAGCGTCAGATTGATGTTTTTCGCCATGATCTTTCCTTGAAAAAGCAAATGCTGGAAAGGCGCCGCATGCCAGGGCTCAGCGCCGGTGACAGGACTAGCTGCTCGACCCGGCTTTTTTTGGCATGGGTGCCGAAGATGTCAGATCCGGGCTCGCCGTCATCGGCGTCGCAGAAGAGGCGCCTTTTACCGGGACCGTCACCCCGGTCATTGATGGGCTTGCTCGGCTTTACTGTCTTCCGTCGCTCCTGCGATCATAAAGACACCATATTTGGTAAACCGATTGTTAAGGTGGGCCAGTCAAATTGCAATCAAAGCGCCCGATTACATGCTGGCGCGCACCCCACCCGGCGACCTGACGGGTGCGGACCCTTCGCGCGCGCCAGGAGACGGTGGCGGCGCCGATCAAGGAGGACGACAATGCCATCCCTGCCCCGTTCCATCCGGGCTCTTGCCCGGCCGCTGCTGTTCTGCTTGGCCATGATCGCGCTGTTTGTCGGCCCTGCCCGGCAGGCCAGCGCCCAGGCCTCGGGAAATCAATACAGCCTGCAGGAAATCGTCGATGCCGGCCATGGCTTCTTCGGCTCCACCTCCGGCGGCCTGGCCAAGGTGGTCGAACGCGCATTCCAGAGCTATGGCCTGCCCAACGGCTATATTCTCGGCCAGGAAGGGTCCGGCGCCTTCGTGGCCGGCCTCACCTATGGCGAAGGCAATCTCTACACGAAGAATGCCGGCCAGCATAACGTCTACTGGCAGGGGCCTTCGCTGGGGCTGGATGCCGGAGGCCAGGGCAGCCGCATCATGATGCTGGTTTACAATCTGCCGAGCGTGCCGGCGCTCTACAAGCGCTTTGGCGGCGTATCCGGTTCGGCCTATGTGGTCGCCGGCGTCGGCATGACGGTGCTGACCGATGAAAAAGTGGTTCTCGTGCCGATCCGCACCGGTGTCGGCGCCCGCCTCGGGATCAATGTCGGCTATCTCAAGCTGACCGAACAGCCGACCTGGAACCCCTTCTGACGCGTCCTGGCCGAAAGGCAGGAAGCCGGCCGCTCGACCTCCTGAGGCCTGTGCGCAGCAAGAGGGCAGATCAAACCGCCAAAGTGAGGCCATGCATGGCTTGGCTCTTGTGCCGCAGGCTCGACCTATGGGAAGGAGCGAGGGCGCAGACTGCATTTTGATCCGGCGACATCGGCGCGGTGGAGCAGGATGCCATGGCCGATCCAAGGCGCGCCATAGGATGAGAGCAGCCCCGGCCGCATCTGGCGACCGGACAGGCCCGAGAGGACGACCCGGTTGATCGAATATGCTCTTCTCTTCGCGCTCGGCTTTCTCACTGCCGCCCTTCTCGGCTTGCTGCTGGCGCCGGTCATTCAGCGGCGGATCGTCTATTTTGCCGAAAAGCGCCTGATTTCCACCATGCCGATTTCACCGCAGGAAGTGCGTGCGCAAAAGGATGCGGCACGCGCCGAACATGCCGCGGAAGCCGCTCGCCTCAGCCATAAGATCCAGCGCGAGCGAGACCGCGCGACGGCGGAAATGCTGAAAACCGCCGAGGCCGAGCAAAAGCTGGCGCAGGCACGCGCACGGCACGACGCGCTGGAAGCCGATGTCGCGGAGCTCACCGCACGGGTGGAGCATCTGACGCAGGTTATAGTGGCAGCTGAGGCGGAACTTGAAAGATTGCGGCCGCCGGCAGACGACCTGTCCGACGAGCAGACACCGCCTCCGCCGGACGGCAACGATACAGGAACAGAACGCGCCGACGCGTCATTCGACGCTGCGAAAGCCGATGCCCCTGCCCCCGCGACTATGCCGGAAGCGGTAGGGTCCGATGTCCCGGATGCCGCCATGGCCGATCGGTTTACCGATCTGAAGGAGCGGCTCGGCGTCTTCGCCCCTCTCCGGCCGCTGCCTTTCGCTGCGGCCAAGCAAACGGTCGCGGTCGCTGCAAGCACGGTTATAGCCCGCGCCGACAGTGAGCCAGGGCCTGACAGCGCCGCAGCAACCATTATCGCGCCACCTTCCACCGACGAGATCGACGCCTTCATCAACAGGCTGCTGGAAGCTGCCAATCCCGAGCAGGATGAAGCTTTGCGCGCGCAACTTGCCGATCTCGCCGCCCGCATGGTGGCCGCCACGGCGCTGGAGGAAGGACCGTCCTCTCCGCTCCCCGCCCTTCTGGATGCCGTGGACAGCGACCCGCCCGAAGGCAGGCTGAGCCTTGCCGGGTGCGCGCGCAGATTGCTTGCGAAAGACGCCGAGGCATAAGGCAAAGGTTAGGCTCTTGCTCCGGCGCCATGCGGCTTGCCATCGCTGTCCGGCTCGCCCAGCCGCCGGGACGCCCCCCCGTCTGCATCTTTGTCAGGGCCGGCAGGCTCAGCCGATCAGGCCATTGACCATGGCGATACGATGGAGCGCGATGGCGGCGGCCGTGGCCACGTTCAGGCTATCGAGGCCGGGCGCCTGGGCGATGCGGGCCGTGTCGATGGCCGCCATGATTTCGGCGGGCAGCCCCTCGCCCTCCGTGCCCACCAGCAGGGCGGTGCGCGGCGAGGGCGGAATGGCATCGAGCGGCACCCGTCCGCGTGGCGATAGCCCCCACAGCGCATAGCCTTGCGCCTTCAGCCGACCGATCACCTCGCCGATCGTTCCCTCGCGGGCAAAGGGCACAGTAAGGACGGCGCCGACGGAGACACGGATCGCCTTGCGATAGGTTGGATCGCAGGAGCCCCGATCCATCACCACCGCGCCTGCCCCAAAGGCAGCGGCATTGCGAAACAGTGCGCCCATATTGTCGTGGTTGGAGAGGCCGCACGCGGCCAGCACCAGCGATGGGGCGTTGTTCAGTACCCCGTCGAGATCGGGCGCGCCCTGTCTTCGGCCGATCGCCAGGACGCCGCGATGCATGTCGAAGCCAGCAATGGCGTTGAAAACCGGCGCTTCGGCCACGTAGACCGGCACGTCAGGTGGCAAGCGATCCAGAATCTCGGCAACCCCCGCAAGCCGGGCTTGCAGGATCAGCACGGCCTCGGCGTAGAAGCCCCTGTCTTGCCCATGTGCGGCGGCCAGCATCCGCAGAACCACCGTTCCCTCGGCGATGAAGCGCCCCTCCCGGCCCGTCAGATCCCGCTCCCGGATGGAGAGGAAAGCGGCAATCCGAGGATCGGCGGGATCGGTGATGTCAACGGGCAAGGCAGCCATGCGGGGCTCTTCCGTCCTCAAGCCTGCTCAGGGTGCGATACGGACATTGGCGATGATGCGGCCAGCCGCATAATCGAAAACAATCGCATGCCGGGCGCCGCCTTCAGCCGTGCCATAAAAGAGAATCTGGCGACCGGACAGGGCGACCTGGATGACGGAAAAGCCGGAAGGCAGGGCGGCCACCGCTTCCACCGGCACACCGGCGGGAATGGAGGATGCTTCCAGGTTCTCAACAGGCGCACCAGCGGGCGGACGGGTCACCTTGTAGACAATCGCCGCCAGCACCGCCATAAACATCACCATCATGATGCCGCCGGAGACGATTTGAAGACGCATCATCTTGCGGCGAACATTCTCCATGGCCGGATCGAGCGGCTTGTCTTCCTGTTCGTCTGGTTCCTGAAGCGACATCAAGCGGCCTTTTCTATCCTGCATATGGTGAGCAATGAACGACCCCTTTAACGAAGCCACGGCAAAGAAGAAAGTGGTGAAGGCCGAGGAGGCCGCCAGCGGCCGCATGGACGCCTTTCTTGCCGAGGCTCTAGACGGGGCCCTGTCGCGCAACCGCATCAAGAGCCTGATCGAAGACGGCGCCGTGCATGTGAACGGCAAGCCGGTGACCGAACCGAAGCGCAAGGTGGTCCCAGGCGATCTCTTCGAAATCCTGCTGCCGGAGCCGGAAGATGCCGAACCCGCCGCCGAAGACATCCCCTTGCAGGTTCTTCATGAGGATGCCGACCTCATTGTCCTGGTCAAGCCGCCGGGCCTGGTCGTTCACCCCGGAGCGGGCAACTGGAGCGGCACGCTGGTCAATGCGCTGATCCACCATTGCGGCGCCAGCCTGTCCGGCATTGGCGGCGTGCGCCGGCCCGGAATCGTTCACCGGCTGGACAAGGACACCAGCGGCGTCATGGTCGTTGCCAAGAACGATCTTGCCCACCGTCATCTGTCGGATCAATTTGCCGATCACGGGCGCACCGGTCCCTTGGAGCGAGCCTATCAGGCCATCGTCTGGGGCAGGCCGCGCAGCCTGAAAGGCACGATCGATGCACCGCTGGGCCGTGCCAACGACCGGGTGAAGCGCGCGGTCAAGCGCGAGGATGCCGACGATGCGCGCGAGGCGATCACACATTACGAGGTGGTCGAGCGCTATCACGAAAAGCCGGATGCAACCTCCCTGGCCTCGATGGTCGAATGCAGGCTGGAAACCGGCCGCACTCACCAGATCCGCGTGCATATGGCCCATATCGGACATCCGCTGATCGGAGATCCGGATTATGGCGCGGCCTTTCGCACCAAGGCCAATCTTCTTCCCGAACGCGGGCGCGACGCGGTGCTCGGCTTTCATCGGCAGGCGCTGCACGCCTTTCTCCTGGCGTTCGAGCATCCTTCAACCGGCGAAACCATGCATTTCGAGGCGCCGATGCCGGAAGACATGCGCCTGCTGGCCCGCGCGCTTTCCGAATAAAGAGCGGCTTACACGTAAAAGCTGCATGCAGGACGGCAAATTTCTCGAAAAACTTTCTGCATCTTTTTCCCCCATCGGGCGTTTGTCGAACAGTCGGAACGAACCGGCACACGAACAGGAACGGGAGAAAGACCCATGATCAACGCTTCTGAAATTCGCGAGCATTCCGAAGTCATCGGCGCCGACGGCATGCATGTCGGTACGGTCGACCGTGTCGAAGGCGACCGCATCAAGCTGACCAAGAAGGACAGCGGCTCCGCTCATGACGGCCACCATCATTTCATTCCTCTCAATCTCGTCGAGAGCGTGGACGACAACCGCGTCCGCCTGTCCCGCTCCGCCGGCGATGCGCTGGCCTCCGAGCAGGAGCAGGATGGAACGTCTATCCGCCACTAGTCTGAAGCGGCGGAAATTGGGCCATAGGCCTTGAACTTCCGCTTGCAGGCCCAATGTATGGCCGAAATCCGCAAAAGGGACTGGCGGCAACCCGTGCCGCCGGCCCTTGAACCGTGTCTATGCCATACCTATCTTGAGGACCGTGCGGTTTGATGAAACGCACGGATGCCCGGCGGCCGAGCCTTTGGCGCCGGCATTGCCGAGAACAGGGGGTGCTTCATGGCCCGGAATAACTTGCCCAGCATTGCCGCCGGCGAAGGCGGCCTGAACCGTTATCTCGACGAGATCCGCCGGTTTCCGATGCTGGAACCGCAGCAGGAATATATGCTCGCGAAGCGCTATCACGAGCACGGCGACCTCAAGGCCGCGCATGAGCTGGTGACCAGCCATTTGCGCCTCGTTGCCAAAATTGCCATGGGCTATCGCGGCTATGGCCTGCCGATCGGCGAAGTGGTCTCGGAAGGCAATGTCGGGCTGATGCAGGCGGTCAAGAAGTTCGACCCCGAGCGTGGCTTTCGTCTTGCGACCTATGCCATGTGGTGGATCAAGGCCTCGATCCAAGAATATATCCTGCGGTCCTGGTCGCTGGTGAAAATGGGCACGACCGCCAACCAGAAGCGGCTGTTCTTCAATCTCCGCCGCCTCAAGGGCAAGATTCAGGCGCTCGAGGAAGGCGATCTGAAGCCTGAACAGGTCAAGCAGATCGCGACGACGCTGAATGTCTCGGAAGAAGAAGTCGTGTCGATGAACCAGCGCCTTTCCGGCGATGCATCGCTCAATGCGCCGATCAAGGCCAGTGAGGGCGATTCAGGCCAGTGGCAGGATTGGCTGGTAGACGAGCATGACAGCCAGGAGACCATGCTGATCGAGCAGGACGAACTGCAAGATCGCCGCTCTCTCCTTTCCGGCGCGATGAAGACGCTGAACGACCGCGAACGTCGCATCTTCGAGGCGCGCCGCCTGGCAGAGGATCCGGTGACGCTGGAGGAACTGTCCAGCGAATTCGAGATCAGCCGCGAGCGCGTGCGCCAGATCGAGGTGCGCGCTTTCGAGAAGGTGCAGGACGCCGTCCGCAAGGCAGCTTCCGCCCGCGACAACGCCTTGC
The DNA here is from genome assembly GCF_900109605.1 of Xaviernesmea oryzae. GTDB lineage: Bacteria > Pseudomonadota > Alphaproteobacteria > Rhizobiales > Rhizobiaceae > Xaviernesmea > Xaviernesmea oryzae. The sequence goes on along the minus strand of NZ_FOAM01000014.1, from coordinate 1,701 downwards.
GCGTTGTCGAAGACGCATAACGGCCGCGTATCGCCCGCTCTTTTCCGCCCGCGCTGTCGCGGGCGGCTTGTTTTATTGGGCTGAAAGGATGGCTACTGCCCGTCGTTTGACGCCAGTCCGATGGCGCTGCCTGACGCCGCGCGCATTTTCGTGTCGCGATCGCCCAACATATCCTTTCCACCTCTCAGAGTTTGACCGCCTTTATGCGCGCTGTGCCGATTGCTAACAACCGGCCAAGTGCGAGGCAGAGGCATAAGATGGCGGGGAACGAGGCGTGGAAGAGGTTGATGCAACGCGGGGAGGCCAGCGGCGTCGGAGCTTGATTTTCCGCCGCTTCGGGCCGCCGGAACAGGTGCTGAACCTTGAAGAAGAGGATCTGCCGCCGCTCGCGCCGGACAGTTTGCGTGTTCGGATGATCGCCGCGCCGATCAACCCCTCCGACCTGATCCCGATCACGGGCGCCTACGCCTATCGGGTTCGGCCACCACGCGCGGCGGGCTATGAAGGCGTGGGGCAAGTGGTGGAAACCGGGCGGGAGCGCCGCGCCTGGCTCGGCCGGCGCGTTCTGCCGTTGAGAGGGGACGGCACCTGGCAGACGGTTCTTGACTGCGCTGCCTCGCGGGCTGTGCCGGTGCCGGACAGCCTCCCCTTCGATCAGGCGGCCCGCGCCTATATCAATCCTCTTACAGCGTCCGCTCTTCTCAAAAACACGCATGTTTCCGGCCTGCGGGTGATGCTCACGGCTGCCGGCTCTGAAATGACAATGCTGCTGGCGCATCAGGCCCGCGCGGCGGGCACTGCGGCGCTGACCGGCATTTATCGTTCGCATGGGCGGAAAGCATGTCTGGAAACATGGGGCATGCACCCGATCCATCTGGATGATGTCGATGAGATTGCCCGTGCGGCCGTATCGACCGATCTGGTTTTCGATGCCGTCGGCGGACGTCTTGCGGATCTGATCCTGACGCATCTGCCGGCGCGGGCTAGGTTCGTGTCCTACGGCCTGCTCTCCGGCCATCCGATCAAACGGCAGGACCTGCCCGTCCGCCCTGCCCGTTTCCACCTGCGCGACCATATCGCCACCCTGTCGGATCAGGATTGGCTCAGGGGCTTTGCGCCCATCTGGCCCATGCTGCGTGACAGCCCGCTGGGACCGGTCACGACCTTTCCGATGCAGCGGTGGCGCGAGGCTTTGGACTATGCCGCCACCCCGGGCCGTGCGACAAAGCCGCTCCTCACCTTCAACGATGATGGATGAGCCAAATCGGCCGGATCAACGAACATCCGGCTTCGTATTGCGGTCCTGTGAAACCACAGATCTATGCAACAATCCGATACGCACTGCGACGTGACGGCTTAAAGCGTGTCGCTGTAAACCTGATTCATGGTTCCAGTTTGTCTTGCTCTGTGATTCACTTTGCCCATGGAAGGAGATGCACCATGGGCAAGCCGCATCCGATCGAGTTGCGTGAGCGTGTCGTTGCGTTTGTGAATGAAGGGCATAGCAACCGTGAAGCCGCTCGGCATTTCCGGGTTTCGCCTCGGTTCGTCAACAATATGATGATGCTGCATCGGTCATCCGGTTCTCTGGCCGCGGCCAAGCAGGGCCACCCGCCTGGTGGTGGGAAGCTTATGGCCCATGGTGACTGGGTCCGCGAGCGGATGTCGGCCCATGGCGAAACGACTTTGGACGAACTGTGC
>NZ_FOAM01000018.1 GCF_900109605.1 Xaviernesmea oryzae | reverse complement strand
AGGCCCAGCGCCAGCATCTTGTCGGCGATGGGGATGTCGAGCACGAGGATGCGGGTGTGGGCGGTGCGCACGGTCTTGTCCATGCCGAGCCGGACGCGCAGATCGATGATCGGCACGCCCTGGCCGCGCACGTCACGCAGGCCGAGCAGATGCGGCGGCCCATGGGGAATGCGCGAGGGGTCCTCATAATCGAGGATTTCACGCACGACCCCGACCGGCACGGCAAAGATTTCCGCGTCGAGGCTGAAGGTGACGAACTGGGCTTCAACGGATGTCGGTGCCATGATCAAGCGCTCTCCCTGAAGTCATCGTCTTCGTCATCAGGGCCGCCCATGTCGAGCGCGAAGCCTTTGACGCGGGCCTGCTGGGCGCTGACGCTCTGGCGCGCAGGGGCCAGCTTCGGCTTTGCCGGCACGGCGGCCTGCGCCACTTTGCGGACAGTCGGGCGAACGGGCGCCTGGCGTGCTGCCGGCTGACGGCCATTGCTTTGTCCCTGCTCGACCCGGAAGAAGGAAATCGAGGCCTGCAGCTCTTCGGCCTGGGAGGCCAGCTCTTCGGAGGTCGAGGACATCTCTTCCGATGCCCCGGCATTCTGCTGGGTCACCTTGTCGAGCTGCTGGATCGCTTCGTTGATCTGCGAGGCGCCGATATCCTGCTCGCGGCATGCGGCCGAGATTTCCGAAACGAGTTCGGCGGTCTTGCGGATATCGGGCACCAGACGATTCAGCATCTCACCGGCCTCGGTCGCGACCTGAACGGTATCGCCGGAGAGCGCGGAGATTTCAGCGGCGGCCGCCTGAGAGCGTTCGGCCAGTTTGCGCACTTCCGAAGCGACGACGGCAAAGCCCTTGCCATGTTCGCCGGCGCGTGCAGCTTCCACTGCGGCATTGAGTGCGAGCAGGTCGGTCTGGCGCGCGATTTCCTGAACGATGGAGATCTTCTCGGCGATGGTGCGCATGGCGCCGACAGCGCGGTTGACGGCCTGGCCCGAGATCTCGGCATCCTTGGCGGACTGACGGGCGATTTTTTCGGTTTGGGCGGCGTTGTCGGCGTTCTGCTTGATGTTGGCGGCCATCTCTTCCATCGAGGCGGAGGCCTCTTCGGCCGAGGATGCCTGTTCGGTGGCGCCTTGCGAGACTTGTTCGGAGGCGGAGGAGAGTTCCTGGCTGCCGGAGGAGACGTTGTCGGATGCGGCCAAAGCGTCCGTCACGACGATGCGCAGGCGCTCGACCATGGCTTCCAGCGCGCGGCCGAGCATGTCCTTGTCGGACATCGGCGTGACGTTGACCGTCAGGTCGCCGCCGGCGATCTTGTCGGCGATCAGCGCCGTCTCGCGCAGATTGGTGACCATGACCGTGACATTGTTGGCGACCTGGCTGCTCAGCCCACCATAATCACGCTCAAGCTTGCGCGAGAGATCGCCCAATGCCACCGACTTCATCAGCTCGGAAATGTCGGTGAAAGCGGCTTCGACCGCTTGGGCCGTGCCCTGCATCACGCCGACTTCGTCGCGGCGGCCAGTTTCGATCGGCCGGGCGAGCTTTTCCAGCGCCTGGGCCACACGGCCGACGGGGCGCGCAATCGTCACTGTCATCAGGATGCCGATGCCGGCGCAAATCAGCGTGCTCAGGATCATGCTGCCGAGAATGACCTCGTTGATCAGGTCCAGCGCATTGTTCTGTGCTTCCTGGCGGGTCTTCAGAAGCGCGCTTTCCTCACCGATCACGTCGCCGACCAGCTTGCGCAGGCCGTCCATGGCTTCCTTGCCGGTGCCGGTAATTTCGATCTGTCGGCCCTCTTCGCGGGTCTGCGGATCCTGCATCAGGCGGATCGCCTTTTCCGCGACGTTCGTGCGCCAGCTCTCGGCAAGCTGCTTGATCTGATCCAGCCGCTGCTGCTGCTGCGGATTGTCCGCCGTCAGGCCCTTGGCGTCCGTCCAGGCTTTCTCGAAATCCGTTTGGCCGGCACGATAGGGATCGAGAAATTTCGCATCGTTCGACAGAAGAAAGCCGCGATAGCCGGTCTCCTGGTTGACCATTGCGAGGACGAGCTGGTTCGCATTGCCGATGACGGCCATCGTATGCGTGTTCCAGAAGGTCGTGTTCCTCACCTCTGACGACTTGGTGTAAATGATCGCATTGGCGAAGATCGTCGAGAGAATGATCAGCCCGAGGGAGATCATCAACTTCTTTGGAATGGAAATATTGTTGAAGAAGTTCACGTTTAGCTCCCCCTCGAGGTGCAGCGGTTCAACGGCCTGCCCCCAGGCCGACGGGTTTATGCGGATTGACGGAAATCGTCGTCTTCATCATCGGCGCCGCCCATGTCGAGCGCGAAGCCCTTCACACGGGCCTGTTGCGTGGCCACGCTCTGGCGCGCGGGTGCTGCCTTGGCGGCCGGCGCCTTTGCCCGGACAGGCGCCTTGGCGCGCGGCGCGGGCGCACGTGACGGAGCGGAATGCGCCGCTACAGCTTCGCCTTCGCCAACTTTGAAGAAGGAGATCGACGCCTGCAGCTCTTCGGCCTGTGCGGCGAGTTCTTCCGACGTGGCGGACATCTCTTCCGATGCCCCGGCATTCTGCTGGGTCACCTTGTCGAGCTGCTGGATCGCTTCGTTGATCTGCGAGGCACCGATGTCCTGCTCGCGGCAGGCGGCCGAGATTTCCGACACCAGCTCGGCGGTCTTGCGGATGTCGGGCACCAGACGGTTCAGCATATCGCCGGCCTCGGTCGCGACCTGAACGGTATCGCCGGAGAGCGCGGAGATTTCGGCGGCGGCGGCCTGTGAACGCTCGGCCAGTTTGCGCACTTCCGAAGCGACGACGGCAAAGCCCTTGCCATGTTCGCCGGCGCGTGCGGCTTCCACTGCGGCATTGAGTGCGAGCAGGTCGGTCTGGCGCGCGATTTCCTGAACGATGGAGATCTTCTCGGCGATGGTGCGCATGGCGCCGACGGCGCGATTGACGGCCTGGCCCGAGATCTCGGCATCCTTGGCGGATTGCCGGGCGATCTTCTCGGTCTGGGCGGCGTTGTCGGCGTTCTGCTTGATGTTGGCGGCCATCTCCTCCATCGACGCGGACGCCTCTTCGGCCGATGAGGCCTGTTCGGTCGCACCTTGCGAGACCTGCTCGGAAGCGGAGGAGAGTTCCTGGCTGCCGGAGGAGACGTTGTCGGATGCGGCCAGAGCGTCCGAGACGATGCCGCGCAGGCGGTCGATCATGTCGCGCACAGCGGCCAGAAGGCTTTCATCGTCGCCTGCGCGGGTGTTGACGTTCAAACGGAGGTCGCCAGCGGCCACCGTGCGGACGATCTCACGCACCCGATCCGGCTCGCCGCCAAGCGTGCGCAGGATGTCGCGGACGATGAAGGTGGCAATGGCGATGCCGAGCAGGATACAAAGGCCGATGCCGCTGAGCACCAGCAGGCGGGAGTTGCTGTAGATCGCGTCGGCTTCGGCACTCGCATCGGCGCCGCCCTTGCTGTTGTAATCGACCAGGTTCAGCAGCGCCTGAGAGGCGTCGTTATAAACCTTCAAGCCCTCGCCGTTGTAGATCGCCATGGCCTGGGCAGTGTCATTGCGTGCGGAATAGGCGAAGGCCTGGTCGTGCAGCTTCAGATAGCCGTCCCATTTGGCGCTGAAGGCCTCGAATAGCGAACGCTCTTCCTGTGCTGCGATCAGGTGTTGATAATCCTGACGGCCCTTGTCGATCTGGGCGCGCAGTTTCGCGACTTCGTCCGACCAGGTCTTCATGCCGGCCTCGTCCTGCGTGATGACATGCTGCAACTCGGCGGCGCGGAAGTCGGAGGTGGCCGTGTTCAGACGATCAGAGGCATCGACGCTCGGCATCCAATTGCCCGCGATCTCGCTCGACTTGTCGTTCACCGCGCTCAGCTGGACGAGTGCGAAGACGCCCAAAGCAGCAACGAGGATCAAAATAATGCCGAAGCCGGCGGCGAGTTTTGCCTTCAGGGACAGATTCATCGTGTTTCCTCAGTGCGTTCGAGTGTGACAGGGGTCACGCCGCCAATGACCGTGCTCCGCCCCTGCGGATGGCCCCAAGACCAAGCCTTTCGAGATCGGTACCGCGACGCCTGAAGAATCCGATGCTCGACCACGACAGTTTTAAACTGAGCGGCCATTTGGGGATCCATCTGGTCTGCACGTGCGTCCTTGTCGACTGAGACTCGCCTTGGCTGCAGTTTCATGGCTCACGATCCGGCGCGCGGCGGCACAATCGGTCGGCCAGGCGGCCAGCCGAGCACCGTGACGATGCCAGATTTAAAGGTGACAGCAACACAACGACATATTTGCCGGGCCGCGCGGCGTTTCACCTGATGCGGCAGAGCTCAAGACGTGTGGGAGAGCCAGATGATAGAAATCGCCCGTATCATGCGGGAAATTGGGCGGCTCTTCTAAAGGAGAAGCACCGCCACTTTCCGGATCTTCATCCGCGAACTTGGGCTCGATAAATTAATTTAGCGCTAATGTGCGACGGTAAGGCTTCGCCAAGCAGAAGAATTGCCCTCGTTCCCTCATTCTAAAACATAGGTGGATCAAGAAAAACGTTTCGAGAACGAGGTGAAAAACCGCTGCTTTCCTGCAATCATAGACTGGACAATTCGTGCGTTCTTCACGTTTCAGACATCTCTTTTCGTCAGCGCGCATATAAAACATGACAAACACGACATGGTTTTATCCGCTTTGCCACCATCCTCATACCCATACCCATGGCCAGCGGGCGCGTGGTGTAGACCGGAAACTGTCCGCCAACCGCAAACGCAGGGCATCGTGGTTTCGCCGTGGACACATTGGGTCTCGGGCAAACGCTGACATAGGTCAGGACAAGGGCAGCATCTTACCGGGGTTCATGATGCCGAGCGGGTCGATCGCCTGTTTGATCGTCGCCATCAGATCGACGGCGTCGCCATGCTCGGCACGAAGATAGGCGATCTTACCGGTGCCGATGCCATGCTCGCCCGTGCAGGTGCCGCCTAAAGCGATGGCCTTCAGCACCATCTGCTTGTTGACGGCTGCGACTTCGTCGAGCTCGCCCTGATGATGAGGATCGACCGCAAAGACGACGTGATAATTGCCGTCGCCGACATGACCGAGAATCACGGCCGGCACGCTGCAACCGGCGAGCAGGTGCCGCGTATGGCGAATACATTCGCTGAGAGCGGACACGGGCACGCAGACATCCGATGACCAGCCGCGCGCATTCTGGCGCCGGGAGACGATCGCGTAAAACGCATTGTGGCGCGCCTTCCACAGCCTGTTGCGCTCTTCCGGGGTGCTGGCCCAGGAAAAATCGTGGCCGCCATTGTCTTGCGCCAAGGCTTGGACCTGCGCGACCTGCTCGCGCACGCTTTCCGGCCCGCCGTGAAACTCGAAGGCCAACGTATCTGTCGTCGGAAGCGACAGGCCGGAATGCGCATTGACGGCCGCGATCAAGCCGGGATCCATGAATTCCATGCGGGCGACGGGAATGCCGAGCTGGACGACGGCAATGGCCGTGCCGATCGCCTGGTCGATGCTCGGAAAGGCGCAGAGCGCGGCCGAGATGGTTTCCGGCAGGCCGTATAGCCGCAAGGTGACCTCGGTGATGATGCCGAGCGTTCCCTCCGAGCCGACGAACAGCCGCGTGAGATCATAGCCGGCGGAGGATTTGCGCGCCCGCCCTCCGGTTCGGATGATCCTGCCATCCGGCAGCACCACCGTCAGCGACAGAACATTCTCGCGCATCGTGCCATAGCGCACGGCATTGGTGCCCGAGGCGCGGGTGGCCGCCATGCCGCCCAGCGTGGCATTGGCGCCGGGGTCGATGGGGAAGAACAGGCCTTGGTCGCGCAGCCAGGTATTCAGCTGCTCGCGCGTCACGCCCGCCTGAACCGTGCAGTCGAGATCCTCGGCACTGACGCGCAGGATCGCATTCATGCGCGACAGGTCTACCGAAACGCCACCACGGACCGCCGACAAATGCCCTTCCAGCGATGTGCCCGCGCCGAAGGCGATAACCGGCACGCGCTCTGCGGCGCAAAGGCGAACGATTTCCGAGACCTCTTCCGTGGTCTCGGCGAAGACCACGGCATCGGGTGGTGCCGAGGGGTGGTAGGATTCGCCTTGCCCGTGCTGGGCGCGTAAGGCCTCGGTGCGGCTGAAGCGATCGCCAAAGCGCGCCGATAGCGCCTGTGTCAGGGCCTCCGGCATAATGGTCATGGTGCAAATCTTTCGTAGCTGTGCTGTATGACGATGTGCAGCCGACGCTGAAACGCTTTGACTGGCGGCATCGGGCAATGACGGTCCGGTGTCATGCTTTCAGGCAGATCAGGCGATGAGCGGCTTACCGTCGAGATGCCGCTCGAGGAAGGGCAGACTGTCCTGCCCCCAGTAAAGCTCTCCCTCATAGCGAAAGGTCGGAATGCCGAAGACGCCAGCCTCCTTTGCCGCAGCATAATGGCTCCGTAGAATGGCGTCCACGTCAGGTTGGGCGGCGCGCGCCTCCAGCACTGGCGCATCGAAGCCGGTGGCAGCAAGCAGGCCGGCACGGTGCTCGGGCTGGCCAATGTCTTCCGCACGACCCCAGAAGGCCGATTGCAGCGCGCGCGTCAGCCCGATCCAGTCAAGCCCTTCCTGTTCTGCGGCAATCACCAGGCGGCCGGCAGGTGCGGCGTCGGCCAGGCCAGCGCGGTTTTCAAGCGCCAGAGGCTTGCCGCGCAGGGCGGCCCAGCGGCTAAGATCGCGATACCAATAAGCGCGCCGTGCCTCCGGCCGGTTGCGCGAATAGATCGCGCCGTTTTCCTCAATCAGCGAAATGATATGCGGCCTGACCGTCGCGCCCTGTCTTTCGGCGAGCTCCAGAAAAGCGTCGAAACCGATATAGGCCCAAGGTGAGCCGACGCTGAAGAAGTAATCAATGGTCCGGCTCATGCGGCACTCCGAAGGCATGCATTGTCAAAAACGGCCAGCGCACAATCGCGGGCGGTGAGAATGGCGTTTGGATCGCGATTGACGGCGACGGTAGCGAGCGCGCCCTCATAAAGCAGAGCCAGATGGGCGGCTGTCTGTTCCGGCGTGGTCAGCGCTCCAGCCACGGTGCTGCGAAAAATTTCGAAGACGGCCTGCTTGTGTCGACGCGCCACCTCGACCACACGCTCGGAATCGCCATGCTCGGCCACGGCGAGTGCGAAGGCACAGCCGCGAAAGTCCCGGCTCTCTGCCTTCTCATAGAGCCTTTGAAAAAGGGCGGCGATCTGATCGCGCGGTGCGTCGATTTCTTCAGCCACCTCGTGCAGCGCGGCGATCACGCGGTCATGGCGCTGCGTGAGGTAGGCGGCGACCAGATGATCCTTGGACGGGAAATGCCGGTAGAGCGTGGCCTTGGCGACGCTCGCTTCCTCGATGATCCTGTCAATGCCGATGGCGCGGATGCCTTCCCTGTAGAACAGGGCGCCAGCCACGGTGAGGATTTGCTCCGAGATGGGAATTCGCATGCTTGAGTCCGTCTTCATTCAAGGGCCTGCCAGAGTGCCTGTCACACCGGCGCGGCAGAGATGTGGATGCCGGTGTCAGGCCGGCAAAGCGAGGTTCAATGGGCGTGTGCCCGGCGCGGCGCCATCCCGCGCAAGGGTGGCCGCCGCCGCTTGCACGGCAGCGTTAAAAGGCGCGGCAAGTCCATGCAGGCGAGCCAGCCGCACGATCTCCCCATTGAGATAATCGACCTCGCTCGACGTTCCCCGCACGAAGCTCTGCCAGGTGGATTTTCCTCCCGCCTCGTCGCCGGTAATCTCCGCGATTCGCCAGGACGAAAGATCGACCCCGCGCTCCGATGGGTCGGCCGGATCGTGGCTTGCCGCCTGCAAAATGGAATGCGCCTCCGCCGCCAGCGCCTCCGCAGTTTTTGCATGAACTTCCGGCGGGTCGGAAAAAAGCTCTAATGCATTGCCGACATTATGGATGAGCTTGGCGGCTTTCCAGCGGCGAATATCGGCGCGCGCTTCGGCAAGATAGCCGGCGCGGTTCAGATCGGTGACGATGGCATGGGTGATCTCGTCCACGCCGTGCGGAAAGCGGCCGAGCGTGACCACGCCGACATGCGGCGTGCTCGCGACGGTGACTTCGCCGGTACGGGTATAACGTGCGGGGATCAGAATGCTTGCGGCATGAACGCTGTCGAACCGGCGCAGCACAATCTCCTCGGCCGCCAGCCCATTTTGAAAGGTGACGATCGGCAATGTGGCGGCAAGCCCGCCGCCCGGTATGTCCAGCCAGGCCCAATCCTGGCTTGTGGTCTCCACATCCTGTGTCTTGACCGTGAGAAGAAGGACGTCACCCGGTTTCAGCGCGGGCGGGGAGCTTTGATCGGCGGTTTTCAAGGCAAGCACGCGCGTGCCACCAGGCCTTCGATAGGTCAGCCCCTGCGCGGCAATATGAGCAATCTGCTCGCCACGGCCGACAAGAACATAATCAAGACCATGGCTCTCGAATTCAGCGGCCAGACTGGCGCCGACCGCACCGGCGCCGATGATGATGTAGCGTGTCATACTGACGGGCTTTCGAAGCAAGAGAAGGGGGGTGCCATTATGTGCGCTGGGCGCATCGGGGCTAAGGAAGAGCGTTGGTCGCCAGATGCGTATCAGCCGACGGATTCACGCTTTGTAGGCGCGGTGCGGTCGCCTCCGGGCCTGATTTGAGACAGCGACGGTAGTGGTTGGGCGGGTGACGCGACGTAGGGTGCCGGCGTGCTCGCGATCGCCTCTTCCGCTTTCCAGCGGTCGAAGGCGGCACGGCCGAGCAGGGCGATGGCGGTATCTTCCTGCGGCGCATGGACCAGAACCGCCTGGATATCGCGAAAATGGCGCTCCAGCCCGCATTCCGCGCCCAGGCCCGGGTTGCCCAGTCCGCGCACGGCGTTCTGCACCGCATCGCGCAGGTGCCGGCCGGCGAGCAACCGGGCGCGGATCAAAAGTTCGGCCGATGCGGCCGGCGCGTCCAGCGCATCGAAGATGATCTGCCGCGCGCTGCCGATCAGAAGATCGATCTCGCCCGACAGTGCCAGGATGCGCTCGGTCTGGGCAATCGGTCGGCCGAGATTGCTGGGAACCCGTTCGTGAACGAAGCGATTGAACGCAGCCTGCGCCGCTTCCGCCACGCCGACATAAAGCGCGGTCAGCGCAAGCGTGATGGCGGCGTGGCCGCGATTGTCCTGCTCTGCCACCCCGGCAGGCGTCAGGTCGATGACGTGGTCTTCCGGCACCTCGACATCGATGAATACGACATCATGCGAGCCGCTCGCCCGCATGCCGAGGCTGTTCCAGGTATCGATCACGGTGATACCGGGCAGACCATTGGCGACGACGAAGGTGCCGACGCGCGCCGAGACTTCGTCCGTATGCGCCCAAACGAGGAAATGCGTCAGGCCATGCGCCCCGGTAACGAAGCGCTTGCGCCCGGTGATCGACCAGCCATGCGTCGTGCGGCGCGCCCGCGTGGCCGGCAGGCCGCCGCGTGCGGGCGAACCGAGCTCGGGCTCGACACGCGCGGCATTGAGAAGCAGCGGTCCATGCTTTGCCTGTGCGAGCAGGTCCTTGTAGAGCGCCTCGGGCCAGTGCCCTTTGACCGCTTGGCCGAGATGCGTGAAGAGCGTCATCGCGCTGATCAGCGCCACCGAGGGGTCGCCCCGGCCAAGCTCGGCCAACAGGCGGGCCGTCTGCGCCAGGTTCGCGCCCGCACCGCCATAGCGCGTGGCCACCGTGCTTTCCAGAAGCCCGCTTTGATGAACGGCGCGCATTCCCGCCCAGGGAAAGGCCCCGCTTCGGTCGGCCTCCGGCGCCGCCTCGGCGAGAAGGCGTACGACCGCGCTGACGGCTTCGGCATTGGATGGTGTGGCGATGGACATGGGCGGGCCTTCTCAATCAGCGGCGCAGGATGCAAAGCGTGCACTGGAGCGTCCGCTTTGTATTTGGCTCGTTCGGCGGGGGCGCGGGAGCGCGTCAGCGGGCTGGCCGCGGCGGCGCTCAGGCGCTTCATGCGGCAGCCTTCCGGGCCTCTTCGCGTGCGCGAATGCCCTCGCGCACCAGCGGCAGGATGTACCGACCGTAATCCACGGCATCGTTGTAATTGTCATAGCCGCGGATGGAGATGAGATCGGCGCCGAGATCGATATAATCGAGAATGGAGTCGGCGATCGTGCGCGGCGAGCCGACCAGCGCCGTCGTCGCGCCGCTCGCATTGGTGGCGGTGACGGTCGGATACCAAAGCGCGCGGTCATGCACGTCGCCGCGGGCGGCGATTTCGAGCAGGCGCTGCGATCCGACATTGGCTGGCGGTGCCGCATTGATCGGCACGCGCGCCAGGCCTTTTTCGCGGTTTTCGTTCAACTGGTCGAGAACCCTGTAGGCCTTCTGCCAGGCAAGCTCGTCCGTCTCAGCGACGATCGGGCGGAACGTCACCCAGATGCGCGGCCGGTCGGCACGGCCGGCCTTAGCGGCTTCGGCATAAATCCGGTCGATCTGCTGGCGCGTCTCGGCAAGCGGCTCGCCCCAGAGGCCGAAAATATCGCAGAGACTGCCGCCGATCCGGTAGGCGGCGTCGGACGAACCACCGAGCGAAATCGGGATCAGCCCCTTGGTTGGCCGCACGGCGCTGCGGAACTGCTTGAACTGGTAGTATTTCCCGTTGAAGTCGAACGGCTCTGTCGATGTCCAGACTTGGCGCAGGATGCGGATATACTCCTCTTGGCGCTCGTAACGCTCTTCCTTGGTCAGGAAATCGCCTTCGCGCGCCTGTTCCTCGTCGCTGCCGCCGGCGATGAAATGCACCACCACGCGACCGCCGCTCAGCTGATCCAGCGTAGCGAGCGATTTGGCCGCGACCGTCGGATAGACCGTATTGGGCCGCAGTGCGACGATGATCTTGATCTGCTTGGTGTGTGACAGGATCGTCGCGCCGAGGGTGAAGGGGTCGAATGAGGCGGAGGAATAGGGGATCAGCGTGTAGTTGAAGCCGTAATCATCGAGCGCGCGGGCATAGCGCTCGAGAAATTGCGGATCGACGGGCGCATCGGGGAGGGGATGAAGATCGTTTGATGCATTGGCAAAGCTGGCGCTGATGAATTCGACCGGCATGGGTGCGTTCCTTTTGTCGGTGCCTGTTCCGTCTCCGGGATGGGATCAATCCGTGAGACTAGAAAGTGGGAAATGAAGAGAAAGGCAGGTCGTTCTTTTCGTTGCGAGTAAGAGAATAAGTTTCGCCGCTGCCCAGCCTATGCGCTTGAGGCAGGGCGGTCGGCTTCGGTCATCCGGGCGGCGTCCAAAGGAGATGCGGCGCGACCGTCTCGATGAAGGTGGTGAGCAGGCGGATGTTGTCCGAGACCCCGAAGGCGGGCGGCAGGAACAGGATCAGCTCGTCGGCCGCCGCCAGTCCGGGGTCGTTCAGCACCGCTTCCGTCACGGCCTCCGGCGTGCCGTGGAAGACAGGCGAAATCTGCGCTCCTTCGGGCTTGGTGATCGGTGTGGCCGGTTCCAGCGCGCCTCTGGGCCGTGAGGCGGCAATGCCTTGCGTGCGGCGCTCCAGATCGTAATGGGCATAAGTCTCACGCAGCGCGGGTGTCGTGGCGGGCAGGATGGACGCGGCAACAGCGACGGGCGGCGGCGGAGTGCCACGCAAGCGGCGCCAGGTGGCGCGATAGGCCTCGATCATCCGGGCCTGATAGGCGCCGAAGGATTCGCCGGCCTGATGATCGTGCTGCACCGTGCCGCAGATCAGGCCGATGCCGAGCTCGGCGGCCTGCATGGCCGAGCCGAGACTGGCCGCCCCCTGCCGGATCCGGGCGCGCAGCGTCGGGCTATGCGGGGTAACGCGGAGTGCGGTGCCGACCGGCGCACCCTGGCCAGGGCCATCGACAATATGCAGCGTTTCGCCTGCAATCGCGGATAGAAAGCGCTGCTGGCGCCGCCGCGCCTCGCTGCGCGCATCCGTTTCCACCGTGCCGAAGACGGCGTCGAAGGCGGCATTGGCGCCGGTGGAAATCGCAAGCTCCAGCCGGCCGCCGATCAGGAGATCGGTCGTGCCCGCCGCTTCCGCAAGCAGGATCGGATCCTGATAGCGCATGGGAATGACGGCCGAGCCGAGCGTGATCCGCCGCGTGTGCTGGCCGGCGGCAGCGAAAAAAGGCAGCGGCGAGGAGAGGTAATGATCGAAGTGGCGCTGATAGGCCCAGCCCGATTGATAGCCCATATCCTCCGCCGCCTTGAAGAGCGTAATGCCGTCACGCAGGCCCTGTGCCGGCCCATCCTGATCATTGAAGGAGACGCGTGTATTGAAACCGATCCGCAGCTTCGGCCGGAAAGCGGGATCGGGCGGAATCGAGGCAAGCGCGGTCATGCCAGCACCTCCACGCGCGCTGCCGCCCGACCCGGCTCAGTCTCAAGGGGCGTCAGGAGCGCGTTGCGCGATGCGCCGGAGGGGATTGAGGCAAGCAAGGTTCTTGTATAGGCCTCACGCGGCTGGTCGAAAATTTCAGCCACCCGCCCATCCTCAATGATCCGCCCGTGACGCATGACCGAGACGGTCTCAGCCAGCTGGCGCACCAGAGCGAGGTCGTGCGAGACGAAGAGATAGGTCAGCCCCAGCTCCGCCTGCAGCGACAGCAGCACCTCGACGATCTCGGCCTGAACGCTCACATCCAGCGCCGAAGTCGGCTCGTCCAGAACGATGACATCGGGCTTGAGCACCAGCGCGCGTGCGATCGCGACGCGCTGCCGCTGGCCGCCCGAGAGCGCGCCGGGGCGCCGGGACAGAAGATCCTCCGACAGCCGGACGCTGGCCAACGCCGCCCGCACGCGCTCATCGCGCTCCGCCCGCTCGCCGATCCCGAACCGGTCGAGCGGCTCTCGCACCAGACGCTCCACCGTCCAGGACGGATCGAGCGAGGTGAAGGGATTCTGGTAGACGAGCTGCAACTGGCGCCAGACTGCCCGCATCGATGTCCGGTCGCCGGCGCGAAGCCTGTGCCCGGCAATCGTGATCTCGCCCTCATCCGCCTGTTCGAGTCCGAGAAGCAGGCGGATCGTGGTGGTCTTGCCGGAGCCGGATTCGCCCACCAGCGCATGGGTCGTGCCGGCCGCGACCTTGAAGGACACATCATCGACTGCCGTGAGCGACCGCCCATCGACCAGGAAGCGCTTGGTCATGCCGCTGACGATGATCTTGTCGTGCCCGGCTGCAGTCTCCGCGCGCTGGCGTGCGGCCCGGTCTTTCAAGGGCCTGTAGCGATCGGGGTTGAGGGCCGGCACATCGCCTTGCAGCTTGCGGGCATAGGCCGAAGCCGGCGCGGCAAAGACGGCCGCCGTGCGTCCCTCTTCCTGAATCCGCCCGTCCTTCAGCACCACCAGCCTATCCGCCCGTTCGGCGGCAATGGCGAGGTCATGTGTGATGAGCAGCAGGGCGATATCGAGATCTTCGCGCAGGCGCGAAAGCAGGTCGAGAATGCGTTTCTGGATGGTCACGTCCAGGGCAGAGGTTGGCTCGTCCGCCACCAGAAGGGCCGGTCGCGGCAGCACGGCCAAGCCGATCAGTACGCGCTGAAGCATGCCGCCGGAAAGCTGGTGCGGATAGCTGTCAAAGACGCGCTGCGGCTGATCGAGCCCGACCTGCGCGAAGATATCGAGCACATGGGCCTTGCGCGCGGCCTTGTCATGCACCCCGCTGTCCAGACGTGCTGCGGCTTCCAGTGCTTGCGCGCCAATGGTGCGCACCGGGTTCAGGGCATGGCCTGGATCCTGCGGCACGAAGCCGATGGCGCGTCCGCGCAGAGGCCGGAAGCGGCGTTCGGGCAGGGACAGAACCTCTTGTCCCTCGAAAGCCACATGGCCGCTCGCACGTGCTTCGGCCGGCAGCAGGCGAAGGATTGCGCGGGCGATGGTCGATTTGCCGGAGCCGGACTCGCCGATCAGGGCAAGGCTGCGGCCGCGCTCCAGCCTGAAGCCGGCGTTCGAAACCACCTCCCTGCGACCATAGGCAACGCAGAGATCCGCGACATCCAAAAGAGGCGGGCGTGCGGTTTGATATCCCTGAAGCGGCGAGGACGGCGCACGCGAAAAGGCGGGGATCAGTCTGTCTTGCGGAGCCATCGGCTTATCCTGTTCACAGAGAGGACGGTCGCGATCGTGACGAGGGCAGGCGCGTAAACCAGCCAGGGCCATTTCAGGTAATTCTTGCCGGTTGCGATCAGCAGGCCCCAGTCGGAGGCGGGTGGCGGATCGCCATAGCCAAGAAAGGCGAGACCAGCGATGACGAGGATCGACAGGCCGAAATGCAGCACGGCGAGCGGCAGGACCGAGCGCGAGGCATTGGGCAACACATGGCGCAGGAGAATGTGCCAGCGCGAGCCGCCTGCCAGGAAGGCCGCCTCGACGAAGGTGGCTTGCCGCGTCTTGATCACTTCCGCGCGCATGACCCGGGCAAACACCGCCACCTCCCAGATACCGGTGGCCACCGCGGCGTTCAGCGTGTGGAAGCCGAGCGCGGTGACGATGATGACCGCCAGCAAAAAGCGCGGGATCGCCAGGAGGATATCGACCAGCCGCGCCAGGACGATATCCGTCCAGCCGCCGAGGAACCCGGCTGCGAGGCCGATCAGCCCGCCGGCGAAGAGGCCGATGGCCACGGCGATGAAGGCGCTGCTGACCGAAGAGGCCGTGCCATGGACGACGCGGGCGTAGAGGTCGCGGCCTAGGTGATCGGTGCCGAACCAATGATCGAGGCTGGGCCCGAGAAGCTTTTGCGCCGGCACGCCGACCGCAGGATCGAAACCGGTGAACAGCCCGGGCGCGATCGACCAGCCGATCACCAGGGCGATGATGGCGAAGGCGAGGATGACGCCGGGCGGGATGCGGATGACCGCGCCGAGCCTGGACGATGTCTGGGTGGCAGAGAGAACATAGGTCATGCGGCGGCTCCCGGTGCCGCGGTCTCGACGGCTTTGGTGGGGCTTTGCCTGGCGGGGCCGATCAGCGTCACGCGCGGATCGAGCAGGGGATAGACGAGATCGGCCAGCAGATTGACGAGAACGAAGACGGCCGCTGCCAGCGATACGACGGCTTGGAGCACCGGCAGATCCTGCGTGGCGACCGAGCGCTGCACCAGGCTGCCGACGCCATTGCGCCCGAATACCGCTTCGGTAATCAGCGAGTCGCCCAGCAATTCGCCGAAGGAGAGGGCGACGACGGTGACGACGGGCAGCAGCGAAGGCTTGACCAGATGGCGGAAAAACAGCGCGGCTTGGCCAAGGCCCCGGCTGCGCGCAACCGCGGCATATTCCTGCCGGGCTTCCTGGTCGAGATTGGCGATCAGCACTTCGGCGATCCGGGCGGAAACCGGAATGCCGAGCGCAACGGCGGCAAAGAAGGTTGCCCAGGCGCTGTCAGGCTCGATCACCCTGAAGAGGCCGAGCTTGAAGCCGAAAACATGGATCAGCACCAGGCCGATGACGAAGCTCGGCACCGAGAGGAATAGCGAGGGAAAGCCGCGTAGCAGGCCCTGTCCCCAGCGCTTCGGCAAAAATTGCGTGCCATAGGCGATCAGCACGGCCAGTGTCAGTGCGACGGTCAGCGCCGACGTCGCAAGCGTCAGCGTCGAGGGCAGAACCTCGGCGATCATCGTGGTCACCGGCCGGCTGGAGCGCAGGGAGAGGCCGAGATCGCCGGTCAGAAAGCTTGATAGCGACGACCAGAGCTGCACCAGCACCGGCCGGTCCAGCCCTTGGGCGGCGATGATCGACTGAATCTCCTCCTCGCTGAAGCCGTTCTGCGGATTGCGCAGCACATTCGTCACCGGATCGCCCGGCAGGATGCTGACGACGATGAAGGTGAAGACATAGGCTAGCAGGATCACCACGGCCGCCTGGGCCAGGCGCTTGCCGGCAAAGCTCAGATAGGCATGTCGCATGACGGACACCTCCTTCAAAGGGACGGCGGAGAGGGGCGGCCCGCGCCCGTGCGGCGGGCCGGGGCTTCGGCGGCGTCTCAATCGACCTTGCTGGCGGTGTAGTAGCTGGCGAGAGCGAGGCCATTATAGGTCTCGCCCTTCAGCGACGGCGACTGCACATAGATGCGCTGGACCATCTGCGTGCGCGGCACGAAATAGGCTTGCGACAGCAGGTAGGCCTGCAGCTCATCGAGAAGCGGCGCGCGCGCCTCCACCGAGCCGGCGCCGGCGATCTGGTCGCGCAGCGTGTTCAGCTTGGTGTCGCGCTCATCGAGCGCGAACCAGTTTTCGCCATTATTGGCATTGGTGAGGATGCCCGCGACCGTGCCCGCATCGATGAAGCTGCGGGAGACCTCATAGGCCGGCACGGTCGGGCTGCCATAGCGCACCTTCTCGCCGAAGGTGACGACGTCATAGGCGCGGATATCGACCTTCCAGCCGAGCTTACCGAGCTGCTGTGCCAGCAGTTCGTCGATCGCCTTGGCCGTGGCGAGATAGGGGTTGGCATGCAGCGTCAGAGAGAGCGGCTTGCCGTCCTTGACCCGCACGCCATCGGCGCCCTTGACCCAGCCGGCCTCGTCCAAAAGCTTTTCCGCCTTGGCGGGATCATAGGCCAGAAGCGCGCTGTGATCGGTCGCGCCGGGCACGTTGCTCTGGATGAAGGAGGTCGCCAGCTTCCAGTCCGGGGTATAGACCGTGTCGATGATCTCCTGCCGGTTGATGCCGGCCTGCAGCGCCTGGCGCACCTTGATGTCGTCATAGGGCGCCACCTTGGTGTTGAGCGCGAGGCCATCGACGAAGCCGAGATAGCGCGGCGTCGCGACGGTGAAGCCCTCTTCCTTCAGCGATTTCAGCTCTTGGGGTGACGGGTTGTATGCGACATCGGCCTGGCCAGACTGCACGGCGGCCACCCGCAGCGATTGCTCCGAAACCAGCTTGTAGGTGATGCTGTCGAGGTTGGCGGGCCCGGTCTGGCCCACGGCAGGCGGGCCCCAGTTGTAGTCCTTGCGCTTGACCAGCTTGACATAATCGCCCTCCTTCCAGGAGGCGACAACGAAAGGCCCGCTGCCGGCGGTCTTGCCGAGATCGGCCTGCGTGCTTGCCGGCTGGACCAGCGTCTTGGGCGAGATCAGGATCGAGCCATGATAGCCGAGCGTCGGGATGAAGCCGAGCGTCGGCTTCTTGAAGGTGACTTTCACCGTTACCGGATCGAGCGCCTCGGCATGATCATAGGTCTTCGGGAAAAGTCCGATCGGATTGATGCCCTCGGCCTTGCGGCCCGCATACCAGATATCGAGATTGGCGACGACGGCGGCGGCATCGACGGGCGTGCCATCGGAGAAGGTGACGCCGCTCTTCAAATGTAGGGTAAATTCGGTTGCCGTCGGGTTTTGTTCCCAGCGCTCCGCGATCCACGGGCTCACCTTGCCCTCGGCATCGACATAGACGAGCTTGTCGGTCACATGGCCCCAGATATGGCCCTGGAAGCTGGAGATCGCGCTATTGTTCGGGATCCAGGTGTCGCCCAGCGAGTCGATCAGGAAGACGATGTCACCGCCCTGGCGCGTTTCTGCATGGGCAAGATCGGCGGCAGGCAGGCCTGCGAAAGCGGATAGACTTGTGGCGAAGAGCGCCGCAAGGAGGCGCCGCCGCGTGCCGGAAAAAAGGGAGGAAGAGGTCAACATCTGAAAATTCGCCTGTTCTCTATGGCTCGATACGGGCCGGTCTGTGCCGGCGGAGCGGCTGATGACGGGGACAATGACCAGGATGCGGCGCCTCAGGACGGCCGCTGGCCTCTTGGCCTTGCGCGGCAGCAACAGTGGCCCGCGCCGGCGAGGTGTGCGTTGCATCGTTTCCTGGCGTCATCGATATCGTCGGTCATCAATCGGTCCTGTCATGGCGGAAGCGGCAGACATGGACAGGCTAGACAGCCGAACGCTTGGGAGAAAGACTGGTTATTCTTTTTCTATAAAATAAGTAGATTAATTTGCCGCGTTTTGGCCCGGATCGCCACCGCTTGTTCTCGGCATACGTCTCCCCGCCAAAAGCCGGCAGCAAACGCAACGCGATCCAACACGCCGCCGCCGGCCTGTGCCATGGAACCTTCCAGGCGTTTCGCCGGTTGGTTTTTGACGCAAGTGAAATGGAGCCAGGATGATGTCGACGACCAAAAGAGGCAGAGCGCAGGACCGCGCCCGTGTGGCAGGCGGACAGGATCATGAGGTACGCTACGAGGCGGCAAAGGAAGGGGTGTCGAAAGGCGCGGTGAAAGACGCTGTTCGCGCCGTCGGCAATAGTCGTGACAAGGTCGAGCAGAAGCTCGACGCGGACAATTGAGCCGGCGGAGCGCGGTTTGGAAGCAGGAGGCCTGTTGCTCACCGGCAAAGGCAGGACTGTGGGACCTATCAAAAACGGGCTTTTGAGCGATGACAAGCGGGCCCCAAACGGGCCGAGCCGATGCTCAGCGCCTCGCACTCTCCTGCCACTGCGCAAACCAATCTGCGTAAGGCGTATTTTTGGCAAACCGCCTGTTGTAGTCGGGCGTGCCGTCGCTCCACCAGACAGGTCCACGCTCGCCCAGCGCGATTTTCGTGTCATTCACCTGCTGCCGGGCTTTGACGCGCTGATCGGCGTCAACCGCATCCTTCACCGCACGCCGGCCCGCCATGAGCTGTCGCACCAAGCTCTGGCGCTCACCTTCGGCCAGATGCGGATTAGCGAGGCGCCACAGGCGGCCACGCACGACCATGTAGCGACCGTCGGGCGTGCGCGGGATTTCGGCTGCAGTCTTGCCCGTCAACGTCTCGTCCACCCGCTGCGTCCCTCCTGTCGGCTCCCGCAAATGCGCAGGACAGGCAGAGGGTTCCGCAATCAGGCGATGGCGAGACGCGGTAGCGGATGGGAGAAGCTGGAGCTCGCCATCAGCGGCTGAAGCCCCGGCTGGCAGTCATCAGGTGTCGCGTATAGTCATCCCGCACCCGGCTGCTCGCAAGATCGGCGGCCGTGAGCGTTTCCACCACCCGGCCATGCTGCATGACGGCCAGCCGCTCGCAAAGATGTGTGACGACGCCGAGATCATGGCTGACCATCACGAAGGTGAGGCCATGGTCGCGGCGCACCTGCTCCAGAAGGTTGAGCACTTCGGCCTGCACCGATGCATCCAGCGCCGAGGTCGGCTCGTCGAGCAGCAGGATCT
Organism: Xaviernesmea oryzae; assembly: GCF_900109605.1. Taxonomy (GTDB): domain Bacteria; phylum Pseudomonadota; class Alphaproteobacteria; order Rhizobiales; family Rhizobiaceae; genus Xaviernesmea; species Xaviernesmea oryzae. Next base: position 96,063 of record NZ_FOAM01000018.1, on the reverse strand, counting down.
TCGGCTCCAGGATCAGCGCGCGGGCTATGGCCACACGCTGGCGCTGGCCGCCGGACATCTGATGCGGATAGCGAAAGCGGAAGGACGGGCCGAGGCCGACTTCATCCAGCGCGCGCCGGATGCGCGGCTCGGCATCGCCGATCCCATGCACGGCGAGCGGCTCCAGGAGCTGGCGGTCCACGGTCTGACGTGGATGCAGCGATCCATACGGATCCTGAAACACCATCTGCACCTTGCGGAAAAAGGCGCGTGAGCGATGCGCACCGGTGATCGCCTCGCCGTCGCAGGTGATGTCACCGCTGGAAACAGGCGCGAGGCCTGCGACCGCGCGCAGCAAGGTGGATTTACCCGAGCCGGATTCGCCCACGAGGCCGAAGGACTCGCTGCGGCCGACCGAGAGGGTGACATCGTCGAGCGCGTGATAAACGTCGAAGAAGACGTGTAGGTGGCTGATATCGAGCACGGCGGTCATGCGGCCCACTCCGGCTTGCGGTCGAGCACCGGCAGGGGATGGCGGCTCTCGCCGATCTTGGGCACGCAATCGAGCAGACCGCGCGTATAGGGATGGCGAGCCTGAGAAAGCTCGCTGGCGCGCAATTCTTCCACCACCTTGCCGGCATACATGACAAGCACGCGGTCGCAGAACGAGGAGACCAGCCGAAGATCATGCGAGACGAAGATCAGCCCCATGCCGCGCGTGGCCACCAGCCGATCGAGAATGCCGAGCACTTCGAGCTGCACGGTAACATCGAGCGCCGAGGTCGGCTCGTCGGCAATCAGCATTTCCGGATCGCAGATCAGCATCATCGCAATCATCGCCCGCTGGCCCATGCCGCCGGAAACCTCATGCGGATAAAGGCCGAAGACGCGTTCGGGATCGCGGATCTGCACCGCTTCCAGCATGGCGAGCGCGCGTCGGCGGGCCTCGGCCTTGGAAACCGATTCATGCGTGCGGAGGGTTTCCACGATCTGCCGGCCGATGGTCATCACCGGGTTCAGCGAATATTTCGGGTCCTGCAGCACCATGGCGATGCGTTTGCCGCGCAGCGCCCGCCGTTCGCGCGGGCTGGCTTTCAACAGGTCCATGCCCTGGAAGTCGAGACGGTCGGCGGTGACGATCGCCTGCGGGGTAGTCAGGCCCATGATCGCCCGGCCGGTCTGCGACTTGCCCGAGCCGGACTCGCCGACAATGCCGAGCCGCTCGCGCCCGAGCGTGAAGGACACGCCGCGCACGGCCTCGATCAGGCCGCTGCGGGTCGGGTATTGAACCTTGAGATTGTCGACAGTCAAGAGCGCGCTCATCGGCCGGCCTCCCTCGGGTCGAGCGCGTCGCGCAGGCCGTCGCCCAAAAGGTTGAAGCCGAGGCTCACGAGCAGGATGGCGATGCCGGGCATGGTGGCCACCCACCATTGATCGAGAATGAAGCGGCGGCCGGAGGCGATCATGGCGCCCCATTCCGGCGAAGGCGGCTGCGCGCCGAGGCCGAGAAAGCCGAGGCCTGCGGCCGTGAGAATGATGCCGGCCATATCCAGCGTCACCCGCACGATCAGCGAGGACAGGCACATGGGCATGACATGGCGCAGCACGATGCGGAAGGGCGAGGCGCCCATCAGCCGCACGGCCGCGATATAATCGGAATGACGCACGCCCAGCGTCTCGGCCCGGGCCATGCGCGCATAAGGCGGCCAGGAGGTGATGGCGATGGCGAGAATGGCGTTTTCGATGCCCGGACCGAGCGCGGCGACGAAGGCCAGCGCCAGCACGAGTTTGGGAAAGGCGAGGAAGATGTCGGTGATGCGCATCAGCACCGCATCGACCCAGCCGCCGGCATAGCCGGCGACCGTGCCGACCAGCAGGCCGAGCGGGGCGGCGATCACGGCGACGAGACCGACGACGGCAAGCGTCAGGCGCGATCCGTGAATCAGGCGCGAGAGAATGTCGCGGCCCTGATCGTCCGTGCCGAGCAGATAGCTGCCGGTACCGGGCGGCAGAAGCCGCGCATTGCGCAGATCGCCCTGCACGGGATCGAACGGCGCGAGCACATCGGCGAAGATCGCCACCAAGATCAACGCCAGGATCAGGCCTAGGCCGGCAAGCGCCAGCCTGTTGGCCGAAAAGCGCAGCCAGATCATGTAGGCCCGGCCGAGCCGCGCCTGCATGCGCGAAGTGGGACGATCCGAAAGCAGCCAGTCGCGGCGGCTCACTGGCGCCGTTTCAAATCCTGTCGTCATCGGGCGCGGGTCCTCGGATCGAGTGTGCGATAGAGCAGATCGGACAGGAGATTGAGCGCGATAAAGGCCGAGCCGATCACCAGCGTGCCGCCGAGCACCGCATTCATGTCGGCGCTCTGCAGCGAATTGGTGATGTACAGACCAACGCCCGGCCAAGAAAACACGGTTTCCGTCAGTACCGAGCCCTCCAGCAGGCCGGCATAGGAGAGCGCGATCACGGTAACGAGCGGCACAGCGGCGTTGCGCAGCACATGGGCCCAGATGATCCTGCGCTCCGAAAGGCCTTTGGCGCGCGCAGCCACCACATATTCCTGGCCCAGCTCGGTCAGCATGAACGAGCGGGTCATCCGGCTGATATAGGCCAGCGAGACATAGCCGAGCAGGCAGCCAGGCAGCACGATATGGCGGAACACGTCCCACGCCACGTCCCACTCTCGTTGCAGGATCGCGTCGAGCAGGAAGAGCTGCGTGATCGGCGTGAAGGTGTATTCATAAGCGATGTCGATCCGGCCGGGAAAAGCGACCCAGTCGAGCTTGCCGTAGAACAGCAGCAGGCACAGCAGCGCCAGCCAGAAGATCGGGATGGAATAGCCGATGAGCCCGATGAGCCGGACGGCCTGGTCTATCAGCGTGTCGCGCTTGACGGCGGCCAGCACCCCAAGCGGAATGCCGACGATTGTGCCGATCAGCGTGCCGAAGGTGGCAAGCTCCAGGGTGGCGGGGAAGACGCGGGCAATGTCGGTCAGAACCGGATTGGTCGTCAGTACCGAGGTGCCGAAATCGCCCGAGAGGATCTGGCGGATATAGATCAGGAACTGCTGCCAGATCGGCAGGTCGAGCCCCATTTCGGCGCGCACCCGCGCAATGGCCGAGGCTGGCGCGCGGTCGCCGAGGATGGCGAGCACGGGATCGATCGGAATGACGCGACCGATGAAGAAAGTAACGGCCAGAAGACCGAGATAGGTGGTGATGAGGACCACGAGGAAGCGGCCGACATCAAACAGGATCTTCGTCGACCGGGCGCGTCTGCGCCCGGCAGTTGAGGCCGTCACGGTCATGGACATCGGCTCGGCTTTCCCGGATCAGTCCTTGGACACCGTGTAGACGAAGTTGGTGTCGAAGCTCGGCCCCAGCTTGAAGTTCTTCACCTTGTCCGAATAGCCGGCGACTTCGACCTGCTGGTAGATGATGACGAAGGGGCTGTCGGCCAGAACCTTCTTCTGCAGGTCTTCATAGATCGCCGCGCGCTTGGCCGAATCCGGCTCCAGCAAGGCCGACTGGGTTTCCTTGGTCAGCTCCGGAACGTCCCAGGCGTTGCGCCAGGCGAGCGTCTTGTTCTTGCTGTCGTCGGAATTGTCGGTGTTGGAGGTGAAGGTTTCGGCATTGGAGTTCGGATCGAAATAGTCCGAGCCCCACTGGCCGATATAGAGATCATGCTTGCGGGCGCGGAACTTGGTCAGCGTCTGCTTGCCATCGCCGGGGATGATTTCGACCTTCACGCCGGCCTGTGCCGCCGTCTGCTGGAAGCTTTCGGCAATGCCGGTGACCGGCTGGATGTTGCGCACGTCGAAGGTGACGCTGAGGCCATCCTTGAAGCCGGCCTTGGCCAGCAGCTCCTTGGCCTTGGCAACGTCGAGCTTATAGGGCTTGTCCTCAATGGCGCCCAGCTGCCCAGTCGGCAGGAACGTCTGGTGAATGGTGCCGACACCCTTGATCAGCGTCTCGCCGATGGCGTCATAGTCGACCAGATACTTGAACGCTTCGCGCACTTCCGGCTTGGCGAGATCGGCATTCTTCTGATTGAGGCTGATGAAATAGACCGTGCCCTTCGGCGCGGAGGTTACCTTCAGCCCTTCCTTCTTCGACACGGATTCCATGTCGCCGGGCTCGAGATTGCGGGCAACGTCGATATCGCCCTTTTCCAGCGCCAGGCGCTGGCTCGCGCTTTCCTTCATGTAGCGATAGATGACGCGCTTGAGCTTCGGCTTTTCGCCGAAATAGTTCGGATTGGCTTCCAGAACCACGGCCTCGTTGGCCTTCCAGGCGACAACCTTGTAAGGGCCGGAGCCGGCATAGCCGGTCTTCAGGAAGTCGTTGCCGAAATCGGTGTCGTACTTGTACTTGTCGGTCGGTGTGACCGGCTTGGCCTTGGACATGACCAGCTTCTTGTCGACCACGGCGGCGACGGTGGCAGTCAGAACGTTCAGCACGAAGCTCGGTGCGTAAGGCTTGTCCACCGTGAGCGTGAACGTCGTGGGATCGACGGCCTTGGCCTTTTCCGTGACGTTGTCGCCCGTCAGGCCGAACTGGGTCAGAAGAAAGGCCGGGGACTTGTCGAGCTTGACCGCGCGCTCCATCGAGAAGGCGACGTCCTCGGCCGTGATCGGATTGCCCGACGCGAATTTGAGGCCCGGCTTCAGCTTGAACGTATAGGTTAGCTTGTCATCCGAAACCGACCAGCTTTCGGCCAGCTCGTTGACGACCTCCGAGGTCTTGTCGGGGTTGAGGCGCACCAGCATGCTGTAGCAATTGCCGGTGATTTCGGCGGTCGACAGCTCAAAGGCTTCGCCCGGATCGACGGAGATGATGTCGTCGAAAGCAAAACCCTCGACCAACGTATCCGGCGGAGAGGCCGCGAGAACCGGCTGGACGGCGACGAGGCTTGCCAGGGCGGCGCCGGCAAGAAGCAGGGAGAAGGTTTTGGTGATCTGAATGGTCATGGTCATTCCCCTTAGGTTCTATTTTTATGACGGTTAGATATCAGACGTGGATGTGCCAAGGGCTGCGTCGAAGGCCCGGCCAGTTTTCACGGCAGTCAAAGGCTGTATCCCCTGCGCCAAGCATCCGCGCCCTGAGAACGTAGGATCTCGGCAGGCTGGTGATTTGACGGCAGTGGATGGTCCATGTTCGCCTCAGCCTATGCAGGCCTCTGTCTGGCAATGACGCATCGTTGTTCCCTTAGCTTTCTTATGTTTTCGCGCTGAGTAAAATTGATCTTGCGCGTCGCGTCAACAAAGAAGATTGTCTTGTAACAGCTAGCCGCAGTGCGTGCGCAAACGGGCACGAATTTCCTGTTTTTCTGGAACGATATCTGATGCATAACAATTGATATCATCGTAACATTCGGCCATGCAGCGCGCGGGGGAGGGGCAGATGCATGACAAGATACGAGATGGGAGGCGCCTTTCATGACGGACCTTGCGACGGCCATTGCCTCGGCGGGAGGGGCGCTGACCAAGCTGGAGCAGCGAATCGCAGCCTATCTGCTGACCCGACCCGAGGCCGCAGCCATCGAATCCAGCGCCGAGATCGCCAAGACGCTTGACGTCAGTCCCATGACGGTCAGCCGCTTCTTCAAGAAGCTGGGGTATGAAAGTTCGTTCGAAGTGCGCAGCCGCGCCCGCGCCGATCTCTTCGGCGGCGCCAGCAGGATCGACAATCGCTACGAGGATTTCAGCCAGTCGGTCGCCGCGCGCGACCTGTCGAGCGATCACAACGTGGCGCTGCAGGGCATCGACAAGGCGCTGGACCATCGTAAGACGGCGCTGTGGCGCGAGGTGGTCCGGTTGGTCGCCGAGAGCGACATGGTCTTCGCCATTGGTCTTCAGACCATGCACTATCTGGCGAGCGGTTTCGGCATGCGGCTGCGCTATCTGCGCAACGATGTCGTCATTCTCGATGGGTCGGATGGCGTCTATGGCGAATTTTTCGCGTCGAGCGCCCGTTCCAAGCTTCTCATCATCATCGATACCTTCCGCTACGGCGCAAACGGCCCGCGGCTTGCCGAGGCGGCGCGGGGGCAGGGGGCGGAGGTCGTGGTCTTCTGCGACGAGCAGTGTCCCTGGCTCGGCAGGTCGGGGGAGAAGGCGCTGATCTTCCCGAGCGAATCCTATTATTTCCTCGGCATGCCCGTCGGCATTCATTTCGCGCTGACCCTCTTGATCCAGGACGTGATCCTGGCGCTGGGCGAGCGTGGCAAGGCGCATGTGGACCGGATTTCCGTGTCGCAGGACTTGTTCGGCGCTTATGCCGATTAGAGCACCGGACTGGAAAGTTGGGACCGGTTCCCGGAAAAATTCCGATGCAAAAACAGGGAGTCTGAAGCATCAGACCGACTATCATTCTCGGTCAGCTGCGCCAGCGCCTCCCGCCCATAGATGTGACCGAGAGAGGGGCGCCAGGCTGCAAATGGCGCGGCGGCCTCTTTGCAGAGCGTTGCTGGCATGGCATGTGAACAGGCATCGCCCGTCAGACCCTTGTCGTACATGTGATATGCGGTGAGATCAGCCCGCCCGCCAGGCAAAGACCGGCGGACAGGCTTGCGGGCGAGGCGTGGATGGGAGCGCGCGGTCAGGTCAAGAGGTGTTCGTCACCCGGCGCCGGCGCGCATCAGATGAGGAAGCACGAGATGAGGACATTTTTGACAGCGGCGGCCATCGGCCTCCTGATGGCGGGCGTCGCCCAGGCGGAGGACATCCGCTTTGCCGTGGCCGGGCCGCTCACTGGCCCGCTTGCCACCATCGGCGATCAGTTCAAGCAGGGCGCGCAGGCCGCCGCCGATGCGATCAACGAAAAGGGCGGCATTCTCGGCCGCAAGATCGCGCTGCAGTTCGAGGACGACCAGTGCGACCCGAAGCAGGCGGTCTCCGTCGCCAACCGCATTGCCGCCAGCGGCATCCAGTTCGTCGACGGCCATGCCTGCTCGGGGTCTAGCATCCCTGCCTCGGCTGTCTATGCCGAAAACGGCACGCTGATGATGACCCCGGCCTCGTCAAACCCGGCGCTGACGGATGATGCGGCGGCCAAGGGCTGGGCCAACATCATGCGCCTTTACACCCGCGACGACGCCCAGGGCGCTTTCATCGGCCCTTGGATCGCCAAGCAATATGCCGGCAAGAATGTTGCCGTGCTGCATGACAAGACCGCCTATGGCAAGGGCATCGCCGACGCCGTGCGCTCGACCATGAATGCCAATGGCCTCAAGGAAGTGGTCTATGAAGGCATCAATGCCGGCGAGAAGGACTACAATGCGCTGGTCACCAAGCTGAAGGACGCCAAGATCGATGTCGTCTATTTCGGCGGCTATCATCCCGAGGCCGGCCTGATCCTGCGCCAGTCGTTCGAGCAGAGCCTGAAGTTCCAGCTGATCATGCCCGATTCCATCGCCTCGCCGGAGTTCTGGCAGGTGGCAGGCCCGGCCGGCGAAGGCACGATGTTCGTCTTCCCGTCCGATCCGCAGGGCAAGCCGGAAGCCAAGCAGGCTGTCGACAAGATCAAGGCCAAGGGGTTCCAGCCCGAAGGCTTCACCCTGTTCTCCTATGCCGTCATCCAGGCTTTTGCCCAGGGCATCGAGCGCGCCGGCTCCGACGATCCGAGCAAGGTGGCCGCAGCGCTGAAGGACGGCAAGCCGGTCGACACCGTCGTCGGCTCCGTCACCTTCGACGAGAAGGGCGACCTGAAGAATGCCAGCTACGACATCAACCGCTGGAGCAACGGCGCCTATGCGCCGATCAAGCAGTAAGGATTGACGCACGCAGAACGACCCGCCGAGACAAAGGTTTCGGCGGGTCGTTTTCGTTTGGAGAGGGTCGGACCGAAAACAGGAAATACAATACAAGGCGCAGGGCGTTGAGGGCTTGGCACCCCCCTCATCCGACCCTTCGGGCCACCTTCTCCCCGATGGGGAGAAGAGACATCGCGGCGCCGTTCTATGCTACATCCGGCGCCACGAAGCCGGATATATCCTTTTTTTACCAACGCTCGAGTGTGGCGCTGCGTTCTCGCCTCGGTCTCTTCTCCCCATGGGGGAGAAGGTGCCGGCAGGCGGATGAGGGGGCCGCCAAACCCAAAAATCGTTTGTGTCGTGTTCCGTGAACACCCACCTGGCCAATGCGCTAAAGCACTGCCCCGACCGGTTCACTTGCCTCTTTCGCCTGGCGCGGGCGCAGCCTGTCGAGCAGCAGATAGATCACCGGCGTCGTGTAAAGCGTCAGGATCTGGCTGACGATCAATCCGCCGACGATGGCATAGCCCAGCGGCTGGCGCAGTTCCGAGCCGGCGCCGTGGCCGATGGCAAGGGGGATGCCGCCGAGCAGTGCCGCCATGGTCGTCATCAGGATCGGGCGGAAGCGCAGATGCGCCGCCTTGACGATGGCGTCCTCGCTGCTCATCCCCTCCTTTTCCGCCTGAATGGCGAAATCCACCAGCATGATGCCGTTCTTCTTGACGATGCCGATCAAGAGGATGACGCCGATCATCCCGACCAGCCCGAAATCGAAGCCGGCCCAATCGAGCGCGGCCAGCGCCCCGAGCCCGGCAGAGGGCAGGGTGGAGAGGATGGTCAGCGGGTGGATCAGGCTCTCATAAAGCACGCCGAGAATGAGATAGACGACGAAGAGCGAGGCGAGGATCAGGAGCGGCACGGTGGAGAGCGATTCCTGGAAGGCCTTGGCGCTGCCGGAAAAGCTTGCCTGCAGCGAGGCCGGCGGATGCAGGCCGGCAACGGTGGCTTCGATGGCCTTGGTCGCCTCGCCCAGCGCCACCGAAGGCGCGAGATTGAAGGAGATCGTCACCGCCGGCGACTGGCCCTGATGGGCGATGGAGACGGGGGAGACGCCACTGGTCGACCATTTCGCGACCACCGAAAGCGGCACCAGCGTTCCGTTGGAGGCGCGCACGGAAAGACGGTCGAGCGTCGAAATATCCCGCTGCAGGTTGGGCAGCACTTCCAGAACGACGTGGAACGTGTCGGTCTGCGTCGAATAGGAGGCCACCTGGCGCTGGCCGAAGGCGTCGTAGAGCGTTTCGTCGATGGTGGCCGGCAGCACGCCATAGAGGCTGGCTGCGGCGCGGTCGATTTGGATCGTCAGGTTCGGCGCTTCGGCCTGGCGGTCGCTGCCGACATCGCGCAGTTCCGGCATGGCTTGCAGCGCCTCGGTGATCTTGGTGGACCAGGTGGCGAGCTCGGCGATGTTACCGTCCTGCAGCGTATATTGATATTGGGTTTTCGCCGGCCGCGCGCCGATATTGATGTCTTGGGCCGATTGCATGAACAGCTTGATCCCCTGCTGTTCGTTGAGCGCGGTTCCCAGCCGGTCGATCACCTCGCGGGCGCTGGCATCGCGCTCGCCGCGCGGCTTGAGCGTGATGTTGATATGGCCCTGGTTCATGGCATTGCCGCCATTGCCGCCGCCGATATCCATGAAGACGCTGTAGACGGCGGGATCGCGCAGGATGATGGCGCTGACCTTTTCCTGCAGCTTGGCCATCTCGCTGTAGGAAATGTCAGGTGACGCTTGCGAGAGGCCGGCGATGAAGCCGGTATCCTGCTCGGGAAAGAAGCCTTTGGGGATCGTCACGAAGAGATAGGCCGTCAGCCCGACGGTGGCGAGGAAGATCGCGAGCGTCACATAGCGGTGGCGGATGGCCGGCGTCAGCGTTCGGGCATAGAGGTTCAAGAGCCCGTCGAAGAAGGCTTCCCCGGCGCGATAGAGCCGGCCATGCGCCTCTTTTGGGATCGGGCGGATGAATCGCGCGGCGAGCATCGGCGTCAGCGTCAGCGAGACGAAGGCGGAGATGACGATCGTCAGCGTCAGCGTCAGCGCGAATTCGCGGAACAGCCGGCCGACAATGCCGCCCATCATCAGAATGGGAATGAGCACGGCAATCAGCGACAGGCTGATCGAGACGATGGTGAAGCCGATCTCGCTTGCACCCTTGCGCGCGGCTTCGAGCGGCGAAAGCCCCTCCTCGATATGGCGGGTGATGTTTTCCAGCATGACGATGGCGTCGTCGACGACGAAGCCGACCGCCACCACCAGCGCCATCAGCGAGAGATTGTCGAGGCTGAAGCCGAGCAGCCACATGGGCGCCAGCGCGCCGACCAGCGCGATCGGCAGGGTGAGCGCGGGGATCAGTGTTGCCCTGACATTGCGCAGGAACAGGAAGATCACCAGCACGACCAAGCCGATGGTCAGCACGAGCGTGAACTGCACATCCTCCACCGACGCGCGGATCGTCGTGGTGCGGTCGGTCACCAGCTCCAGCTTGATCGATGGCGGCAGCGAGGCTTGCAAGGCCGGCAGCTGGCTCTTGATGGCGTTGACGACCTGGATGACATTGGCCCCCGGCTGGCGGAAGACGTCGAGCGCGATGCCGCGCTGGCCATTGGTCCAATGCGCCATCTTGGCGTCTTCGGCGCCATCGACCGCGCGGCCGATATCGCGGATGCGCACGGGCCCGCCATTGCGATAGGCGATCACCGCATCGTTCCATTCGGCCGAGGAGGTGATCTGGTCGTTGGTGGTGATGGGAAAGGTGCGGGTGGGGTCGTCAATATTGCCCTTGGGCGCGCTGAGGCTAAGATAACCGATGGCCGTGCGCACATCCTCCAGCGTTACATCGGCCTGCGCCAGGCGGCCGGGATCCACGGCGATGCGGATCGCCGGCTTCTGCTTGCCGCCAATATTGACATAGGCGACACCCGAAACCTGGCCGATCTTGGTGGCGACGTTGCGCTCGATATATTCGTCCAGCTCCGGCAGGGTGAGCAGCTCCGAGGTGGCCGAGAGCTGCATGACCGGCGCATCCGCCGGATTGACCTTACGCACCCGCGGCGCGGACGGCATGTCCTTCGGCAGCGAGCCCGAAGCTTCGCTGATCGCCGTCTGCACATCGCTCGCCGCCGCCTGAATGTCCTGATCCAGCGCGAACTGCACGGTGATCGAGCTGGTGCCGAGCGAGCTGTTCGAGGTCATCTCGGTGATGCCGCTGACGCGCGACAGTGCCTGCTCGATGGGCTGGGCGACGCTCGATGCCATGGTCTCCGGCGCGGCACCGGGCAGGCTTGCTTCGATCTGAATGGTCGGAAAGTCGATCTGCGGCAGGGCCGAAACCGGCAGCAAGGGATAGGCGATGGCCCCGATCACGAAAATGCCGAGCATGATCAGGAAGGTGGCGACAGGGTGATCGATGAAGAAGGCGAAGAAGCCGGAGGTGCGTGTCCCGGACAGGCGCTCTTGCGCCGCCGAGCTCATTGGGAGGCTCCGGCTTGCGCGGTGCCCTCTGGCAGCGCGCCCTCGGGCGTGCCGGTCCAGGGGGTGACGGCGACCTTGACGCCGTCGCCAATGCGCGACTGGCCATCCATCACCACCTGATCGCCTTCTGCGATGCCCTTTGTCACCAGTGCGCGCGCATCGGTAACGAAGGCCGTAGTGACCATGCGCTTTTCCACCTTGCCGTCCTTGCCGACGACATAGGCATAGAGCCCGGCGGGGCTGCGGGCGAGCGCCTTGTCCGGCACGACCACACCCTCGCGCGTCTCGACCGTCAGCCGTGTCGCCACCGGCAGGCCCGGCCAGAGGGTCTGCGCGCCATTATCGAAGACGGCTCGCAGATGAATGGAGCCATTGTCGGCATCCACGGCATTGTCCATGATCTTCAAGCTGCCCTTGGCCAGTGTTCGGCTGGCGTCGGTGGTGGAAACTTCCACCGTGGCGATGCCCTCGCGCATGGCCTCGCGGATCTCGCCAAACCGGTCGCCGGGCGCAACGAAGGAGACACCGATCGGGTCCATCTGGGTGATGGTGACGATGCCGGTGGTGGAAGAGGCGCTGATGACGCTGCCGGGATCGACCTGGCGAAAGCCGGCGCGGCCGGTGAACGGGGCGGTGACCGTGGCGAAGCTCAGCTGTGTTTCGGCATTCTTGATGATGGCATCGTCATAATCGACGGCGGCAGAATATTGCTGGCTGGTGGCGCGCTTCTGTTCCAGCGTCGAGGTCGCGGCCACGCCCTTTTGCGCCAATGTCTCGTAGCGCTCGGCATCCGCTTGTGCGTTCTTCAACTGCGCCTCGTCCTGCGCGCGCTTGGCGCGGGCGGAGTTGAGGTCGGAGCGCAACTGGCTGTCGTCGAGCTTCAAAAGGATATCGCCCTTCTGAACGATCTGCCCCTCGCTGAAGGGCGCTTCCAGCACCTGACCGTCGATGCGCGGACGGACCGTAACCGATTGCAGCGGCGCCACCGTGCCGATGCCATAGATCACCCGGTCAAGCCGCTCATGGGTGGCGGTAATCGCGGTTACCGGAATTGGCGCCGGTTCGGCCTGTGCCTTGTCCTCGGCGGCTTTGGCTTGCGCGGCCGGCCAGATGGCCAGAACCACGAGCACGGAAAGCGGATATGTGGATCGAATGCCCATCCAGTCGGCCCCCTCTTGAGCGGCGATGAAATGCGCAGCCGAAAGATTTGTTCCTGAAATCTAAAAAACTTATGTCTGGATTTTTCATGGAGCAAAAAGGTCGGCAACGATGCGCCGAAGCTCCCACCGCCCACCGATGGCGCCCGCTGCGGTGTGCTGACGCAGCAGCGCTCCACGGGCTCGCCTATCAGCGAATTCTTCTATAAGAAGACGATCTCCGTCATCTTTCAGCGCTTCGCCCGCACGATCTCTTAAGGCATGTCCATCATGGCACCAGAGCGCCAGGATCTTCAATCGGAGCAGCGCCCCGAGACGGCGGGACCGATCGTTCTTTTCGATGCGGAGTGCGTACTGTGCTCCGCCAATGCCCGCTTCATTCTGGAGCATGACCGGCGCGGCCATTTTCGGCTGGCATCCATGCAGAGCGCGGCCGGGCAGAGGCTCTATCGCGCGAATGACATGGACCCTGCGGACCCGACCAGCATGATCGTCGTCGATGGCGCCAAGCTCCGCCGTGACAGCGATGCTGCGTTAAGTATCTACGAAGGCCTCGGCTATCCCTGGCGGCTGATGGGCCTTTTCAGGCTGGTGCCCCGACCAGTGCGCGATGCCGGCTATCGCCTGATTGCCCGGAATCGGTATCGCCTGTTCGGCAAGCGGGACAGCTGCTGGGTGGCACCGGCCATCTATCGGGACCGCATTCTGTGACAGCGCCGCCCGTCGCCGTCTCGCGTGCCTCACTCTATCGGCAGGTCATGGGTTCTGCCGCTTTCGATGTCCTGCCGCCCGCAGTCAGGGCCTTTCATACAGGCGATGGCGTGCGCCGATGGACGGGGCATGCCGAAGTCCGTCGCGGGAGCGGGCCGCTAGCGCGGTTTGTTTGCACGATTTTCGGCTTTCCGGCCACGGGTTCTACCGTGCCGACACGGCTGACGCTCTCGTCTGAAGATCGGGGAGAGCGATGGGTGCGCGATTTCGGCGGCGCGATCCTGGCCTCTCGGCAGTGGGCCGGGCAGGGACTGGAGCAGGGCCTGCTGCTCGAACGATTCGGCCCCGCCTGCTTCGCCACGGCGCTCATACCCGAGAATGACAGGCTGCGGGTGATCCCGCGCCGCTGGTTTCTGTTTGGCTGCCCCATGCCATGCGCCTTGCTGCCCTCGGGTGAAGGCGTCGAGCGGGATGTCGGCGGCCGCTTCTCCTTCGACATCACCATTGGCCTGCCGGTCATCGGTCTCGTGGTCGCCTATCGCGGCATACTCGAAGCGGTGCAGGCCTCACGCGAAAATTGCATGTGATCCGTTTAAAAGCAGTTTGATCAAATGATCCATGCTTGTTCTTTCTGCCATCACATTGTAGGACGAGGAGACGTGAGCAGTCTGCAACCTGGGAGTTCGACGTGACGCGCGATGATGGCCTTGGTCCGGTATCGGGCCGCGTAACGGTTCAGGATGCCATCTATCTCAAATTGCGCGATGCCCTGCTGATCGGCCGGTTCGATCCCGGCCAGGTGCTGACCATGGCCTCGCTTGCCCAAGGGTTCGAAACGAGTTTGATGCCGGTGCGCGAGGCTTTGCGCCGGCTGGCGGCCGAAAATGCGCTGGAAATTGCGCGCAACGGCTCGGCCAGAGTGCCGCCGGTCAATCTCGCCCGCCTCTCCGATCTCATGCGCGCCCGCGTCGCGGTGGAGGGCCTCGCGGCCGAGCTTGCAGCGCAGCAGGCCAGCGCGGACAATCTGGCCGCGCTCAAGGCCAACATCGCCGTGCATGAGGCCGCAGCGGCTGGCGGGTCTGTTGGCGATATGCTGGATGCCAACCGTGCCTTCCACTTCCTTCTTTACCGCGCGGCCGGTTCGGACGTGTTGTTTCAACTGATCGACACGCTCTGGCTGCGGCTTGGCCCCTACATGCGGCTGCTCTCCGTGCATGTCGAGCCGCTGATGCGCGAGGCTGAGCCACAGGCCTATACCCGCCATCATCATCGAATCCTGGCCGCACTGACTGAGCGGGACGCTGGCCGTGCGCGCGAGGCGCTGGTGGCTGACATCAGGGGCACCGAGGACATTCTGCGGAAGATCATCGCCACCTCGACCTGACGCGATCGGCTGGTTGTCGCTGCGCCTCTAAGTTATTGTTTTGAAATCGCTCTTGAGCGCTATGGCGGCGCTGCCGTTCGTCCAGATATGCGCGTTGCAGACCGGTGGCATCGTCAACGCGCCGGCGTTATGCCCAACGTCGCGTGAAATCCCTTCCTCATCGCATCTGCGGCTTCATGATCGCCTCAACGCGCCGTCATTTGTTCCACACCCGTTCCTTCATATGCCCCCTTCGGGTTTTCATCTGGACAAAGACTGCGACAATTGACGACGCCTCCAAGTTATGATCTTTTGATCAAAATATTTGAGGCCTGAAATGTCCGGTTATTTTCTCTATCACTCCATCGGCACCTTTCCCGGCAAGGCGGCACGCATGTCGGAAGCGCTTGCCAGCTTTTCCGCCCTCTGGTCGGCCGAGGATGATGGACAATGGCCAGCAGCGCTTGGGCTGCGGCAGCGCTTCATCGATCTTTGGCGCGGCTTGATCGACGCGCCGGAAGGCACGCTGACCACGGCCGAAAACGTCACGACCGCACTTTATAGCCTGATTGGCGGGCTTCCGGATGGCATGCTGCGTGGCAAGCGCCTTCTCGTCGCCGCCGACTGCTTTCCAAGCCTGCATTTCCTGCTGGCCGGGCTGCAGAGCCGCTTCGGCTTCACACTGGATACCGTTCCCCTGCGTCCCGGCGAGATGTGGGTGCGCGACGAGGATATGCTGGAGCGCTGGGGCTCGGATGTCGGTCTGGCACTGCTAACGCTCGTGTCGTCCACCACCTCGCACAGGATCGATGCAGCACGGCTGGCCGCGCATGGCAGGGCCGTCGGTTCGCTCGTCGTGGTCGATATCACGCAGGCGGTCGGTGTTGCGCCCTTTTCGCTGAAGGACGTGGACGCCGATGTGGTGATCTCGACCTCGCTGAAATGGCTGTGCGGTGCGTCGGGCGCCGGTATCCTCCAGGTCCGTCCCGATCTGATCGGCCAGTGCCAGCCGGAGCTGCGCGGTTGGTTCAGCCAGGACAATCCCTTCTCATGGGATCTCGACCGCTTTGCTTATGCCGGCGACGCCAGGCGCTTTGACCATGGAACGCCGTCGGTGCTCGCCGCTATCGCCTCCATCCCCGGGCTTGAATGGGCCATCGAACGGGGTGTCGAGACGATTTCGGCAGAAAACCGGGCGCTTGCCCACGCCATTCTGGCAGGCGCGGATGCGCTCGGCTGGACGATCCTGTCGCCGCGTGCGGATGGCGAGCGCGGTGGCAGCGTCATGCTCCGGCTGCCCGAGCAGCTTCAGCCGGCCGCCGCCATCGCCAACCTGCGCCAGCAAGGACTCTTCTGCGATGCGCGCGGCAGCACGCTTCGGCTTTCCCCGGGCGCGGTCACGGCGCCGGAGGCTATCGACAGGCTGTTTGCCGCCTTGCGCGGCCTTCAATGACTTATCCGTGCCACGTTCTCCAGAGCCTGTTTCGGCAGAGCGGCGGCGCGAACCTGACAAACGACCAACGAAAAGAAAGAGGGAAACCATGATCACCAAACGCACACTTTTCGCGCTGCTGGCCCTGACGCTCTCGGCACCGGCCGCATTTTCGCAGGACAGCATCACCGTTGGTGCCTATGCCGCCAATCCGCCTTGGGAGTTCCAGAACGAGCAGGGCACGTTCGAAGGCTATGAGATCGACGTTGCCACCGAGGCCGCCAAGCGCGCCGGCAAGAGCGTGACGTTCCAGCCGCTTGGCTTCCAGGCGCTCTTCGCCGCGACATCCTCGGGCCGTATCGATTTCGCCGTCTCGTCGATCTCGGTGACCGACGAGCGCCTGAAGACCCAGTCCTTCACGCAGCCCTATTACGACAGCGACGGCACCATTGTCGGCAAGGCCAATTCGAGCGTGAAATCGCTCGATGATCTCAAGGGCAAGGTGATCGGCGTCATCGCCGCCACCACCGGCGAAGCCTGGGCCAAGGAAAATGCCGAGAAGCTGGGCCTCAGCGACGTCAAGAGCTATTCGCAGCAGCAGGAATTGCTGCTCGACGTGCAGAACGGCCGCATCGAAGGCGGAGCCGGCGAGCTGGCCGGCTTCCAATACGCCATTCAGAAAATTCCGGCGCTGAAGATCCTCGTGCGCATTCCTACCGGCGAACGTTTCGCGATGATGGCCAAGAAGAACCATCCGCTGCTGCCCGAGATCAACGATGCGATCTCCAAGATGAAGGCGGACGGCACGCTGGCGGCGATCCACAAGAAGTGGTTCGGCGTGGAGCCGGATGCAGGCACCAGCACTGTGGTGTCCATGCCGCTGCCCGCGGCCAAGTAAGACGCGGGTTTATCGGCGCAGCGATACCGCGTCCGTTATGACGCTTGAGCCGCGCGGATCGAGACAGCAGTCTTTTCTGCGGGCCGCTTGCGGCCCTCAGACCTTGTCAGGCTGCTGGCAAGCCCGTCACTTCAGGAATGGCCATGGACGTGATCGACATCTTCTTCAATTGGGACGTGCTCGTGCGGTCCTTTCCCATCCTTCTGCGCGGGTTGGGAAACACGCTGCTGCTCGGCGTGGCCTCGATCGTCTTCGGCAGCGTCTTCGGCCTTCTGCTCTGTTTTGCCCGGCTTTATGGCCCCAAGCCGATCCAATATCTGGCCATCGCCTATATCGACGTGTTCCGCGCCCTGCCGATCCTGGTGGTGCTGATCCTGATCTATTACGCGCTGCCCTTTGTCGGCCTGTCCTTCTCCTCCTTCACCTCGGCAACGCTCGCGCTTTCCATGGTGCTGGCCGCCTTCACGGCCGAAGTCTGCCGCGCCGGGATCGAGACCGTGGCCAAGGGCCAGTTCGAGGCGGCGGCCAGTCTCGGCCTCTCTTTCTGGCAGACCATGCGCATGGTCGTGCTGCCGCAGGCGGTCCGGGTGATGATCCCGCCGCTGACCTCCAACTGCATTTCCACCTTCAAGGATACGGCGCTGGCCTCGGTCGTCGCCATGCCCGACCTCTTGAAGCAGGCAAACGATACGCAGGCACTGATGGCCAATCCGACGCCGCTGATCGGCGCCGCCATTCTCTATTTTCTGCTGCTCTGGCCGCTGGTGCGATTGGTTGGCTACCTGGAAAAGCGCAGCGCCCAGGCCCGCCTCGGCCACTGACAGCCCTGTCGCGCCGCCGTGTGGTCAACCGTGGTCGAGCATCGGCCTTCCCTGCTCGGCCGCCAGCATCTCGCCGGGCGCCGCCTCTTTCAGGCCCACCCCGGTGAGTTTCAGCCGCAGCGCCTCGCGGATCAGCCAGGTGAGCTTGTCGGCCGCCGCGGCTGGCGACAGGCCATGGGCATGGATGTTGGAGACGCAGTTGCGCGCACTATCGCGCGTGCCGGGCTTCGGAGCGAAGGTCAGATAGGCGCCGAGCGAATCGGCCGAGGAGAGCCCCGGCCGCTCGCCGATCAGCACCAGAACGAGACCGGCGCCCATCCGCGCGCCAATCTCGTCGCCAATCGCCACGCGGCCCTGTTCGGCCAGCACGATCGGTCCGAGCGCGAGATCCGGCAGCAGGCTCTTCAGTCTCGTGACCACCTCCGCCGCAAAATGTTCGACCGCAACGGAAGAGAGCCCGTCGGCCACCACGATCACCAGATCGAAGGGCCCTTCCGGCAGCGTTTCGGTCGCCGGGCTCAGGCTTCGACCAAGGTCCGGGCGGCGCAGATAGGTGGCGCGGTCGACGGCGCCGCTTTTGACGCCCAGGCTCTCCAGGGGCGCCAGCGCGGAGGCCACAGCATCGAAATTCACCCGTCCATGCACGGCATCGCGCGCCTTTGCATGGGCCATCTGAAAGGCCAGCAGCGCTTCGGTCGGCAGTCCGTCGCCGGCGCGGCCCAGCGCCACGCGGGCGCGTGTGAGGCGGCGTAGCCGCTCGAAGGGATCGGTGGGTGTGCTCATCACAGCGTTCCTCCCTGCAGCAGCCGCGCGACGGGTGCGGCCTCCGGCGCCAGCGGCGGCAGCCTGCCAGCTGCATCCATCAGGCTCATCTTCACCAGCCAGTCCTCGAACTCCGGCGCCGGCCGCCGGCCGAGCAGATGGCGCACGCGCACGATGTCATGATGCGACAGGCTCTGATAGTTGAGCATGATGTCGTCAGCGCCGGGCACGCCGATCATGAAGGTGACGCCGGCCGCGCCGAGCAGCAGCGCCAGATTGTCCATGTCGTCCTGATCGGCTTCGGCATGATTGGTGTAGCAGACGTCGCATCCCATGGGCACGCCGAGCAGCTTGGCGCAGAAATGGTCTTCGAGCCCGGCGCGGGTGATTTCCTTGGCGTCATAGAGATATTCCGGCCCGATGAAGCCGACGACGGTGTTGACGAGCAGCGGATCGAAGGCGCGGGCGACCGCATAGGCGCGTGCCTCCACCGTCTGCTGGTCGACGCCGTGATGGGCGTCCGCGGAGAGAGCCGCGCCCTGTCCGGTCTCGAAATACATGACATTTTGCCCGACGGTGCCGCGCTTTAACGACAAGGCCGCCTCCTGCGCCTCCTTCAGCAGCGCCAGCGTCACGCCGAAGCCCTGGTTCGCGGCCTCGGTGCCGGCAATCGACTGGAACACCAGATCGAGCGGCGCGCCACGCTCGATCGCCTCGATCGACGTCGTGACATGCGAGAGCACGCAGGACTGGGTGGGAATGTCGAAGCGCTGGCGCAGATCGTCCAGCATCACGAAAAGCCGGATGCAGGCCTCGACATTGTCGGTGGCCGGGTTGATGCCAATCACCGCATCGCCCATGCCGAAGAGCAGCCCGTCGAGCGTGGCGGCGGCGATCGCCAGCGGATCGTCGGTCGGATGGTTCGGCTGCAGCCGGGCCGAGAGCCGGCCTTCAAGGCCGATGGTCGAGCGGAAGCCGGTAACCACACGGGTCTTGGCGGCGATCTGGATCAGGTCGCCATTGCGGCAGAGCTTGGAGACGGCGGCGACCATCTCCGGCGTCAGGCCGGGGGCAAGACGGGCAAGCGTCGTCGTGTCGGCTTCCCAAGAGAGCAGCCATTCGCGAAATTCGCCCACCGTCATCGAGGCGACAGGCGCGAAGGCCGTGGCATCGTGGCTGTCCTGGATCAGGCGGGTCACCTCATCGGTCTCATAGGGCACCAGCGGCTCTTCGAGAAAGCGCTTCAGCGGCAGATCGGCCAGCGCGTAACGCGCGGCTACCCGCCGGGCCTCGCTGGAGGCGGCGAGGCCGGCCAGCTCGTCGCCGGAGCGGCGCGGCGAAGCGCAGGCCATCAGCGTCTTCAGGTCATCGAACCGATGCGTCTCATCGCCCACGCGCGCGTGAAAGCCCGCCGCACTTTCAGAGGCCTGTGCCTTGTTCATCACCGCACGATCCCTTCGCCCAAATTTTGATCCAGATTGACGACTGCCTTATATTAAGGCTGTAGCGTGGTTCGGCGTGCCGCGAAAGCAAAATGCGCGCTTTCTTACCATGGGAAGTGACGGCAGCGCGCGATCCTCGGGCTGTCTCGCGCGGGCGGCGCTTTGTTGGCTCGTAACGCCACAAAGTTGCGCGCAGATGACATGCCAGCGTTTTCAAAGCCGCCTGTTCGGGCTATCATTTCTAGTGCCGGCATTCGCTGCGTCACGATCGCCCGTCTTCGCAACCGATACGCTTCAAGGCCCGATCCATGCTGTCGCAGCCCGGCACAGGGCAGCAGGCTGGCGGATCGGCGATCTCCACGAGTTGTACATCGAGAACAGGCCACGAGAGCGTGGCGCGCGGCACGATTGCCGAACCGGAGGGATGGTGGCAGGGCAGGAACGGATGAGAGCGGGACGGAGGCTATCGCGCGCGGAACCGCGCGAGCGCGCGGCGGCGGAAAAGGACGGGACCGGCATCAGTCCCGGCGATATTGCCGACCATAATTCGCGTGCGGCCTTGGCGCTGATCCGGGCCAATGGCGCCATGACGCGCCAGGAACTGTCCGCCCATCTCGGCCTCACCGAACCCGCCGTCACCGGCATCATGAAGCGCCTTGTCGGCCAAGGCTTGGTTTTCGAACGCAAGCGCCTGGATGCGGGTCGCTATACGCCGGCGGAATTCGCGCTGAAGCCGGATGGCGCCCATGCGCTCGGGGTCAGCCTGCAGCCCGACGGGGCCGACCTGCTGCTGCTCGATCTCGGCGGCGCGGTAACGGCGCGCCAGTGTTGGCGCACAGGTGACGGGGAGGACGCGCTCGCCGAGGCGTTGGAGACTCTGATGGCCGAAAGCGCCACCCTGCCGCTCGGCTTGGGCATTGCGCTGGCACCCGATTGCGGCGTGGACCTGCCCGTCGTTGCGACCATGGTGCCGGATCTGCCGATTTTTTCCATGCCTGATACCGAGGCTGCCGTGAATTCCGAGCGTCTGTTCGGCCTTGGCGAGCCGGAGGGCGGCTTGGTCGTGGTGCTGATCGACCGCAATGTGCGCGCCGGCCTGTTCATTGGCGGCAAGGTCTTTCGTGGCATGCACGGGCGCGCCGGCCAGATCGGCGCCATGCGGCCGGGGCGCGACCATCCGAGCCTGGACGAAGTGGCAGGACTTGCGGCCTATCAGGCAGCTGCCGCCAAGGGCGAAGAGGCCGTATCGGCCTGGATCGAGCTCGCGGCCATGAGGCTGCTCGATGCCATCGTCGCGATCTCGGGTTTCGTCTCGCCCGGGGCGGTGCTGGTGGGAGGGGCGCTGCCCGATGCCGTGCTCGACAGGCTCATTGCGCATATGGGCCATGATCGCGAACGCCAGGAAGCCTATTTCGTCCCCGCCTCCTGGATACCGCCGATCCGGCGAACGACGCTGCCGTCGGGCGGCCCGGCGCTGGGCGCGGCCTGCGCACCCTTCATGGAGCGGCTTCTGCCAAAGACCACATAGGCGGCGCAGGCGGTGCCTTGGCAACAGCGGGGCCTGTTCTCTGACTGCGGGAGAACGGCGCGAAAGGCCGCGATCTACTGGGGATGCGATGTAGCGGAGGGATTGTGGCCCGTTCTTGCCAGCGGCACGCGCACCTGCTGCGCCGCTTCGGCCGATGGCAGGCCAAGCCGGTGGGCCAGCGGCATGGCGGCTGCGCCAAGGGCGGCAGCGTCTTCGGAGCTTGCGGCGCGATGCAGCGTCAGGCTCGGGCGCCCCTGGCGGGCCATCTCCTCATTGACGTAGAACAGCAGCTCGTCGATCAGAAGTACCGGCAGGCGACCGCCGATTACCACGCCATCGGGATCGACGATCATGCCAATATTCAAGATGGCTTCCGCGAGCTGCAGGCTGACGCGTCGCAGCCAGGCGCTGACCAGTGTGCGCGGCGCGCCGCTCAGCGCCATGAGCTCGGCCGGGGTGGAAACCTCCACGCCATGCTGCTTCAGGTGATCGTAGAGGATGAAGAGCGAGACCATATCGCCCAGCGGCCGGCTCTCGCCGGCAAGCGGACCCTCGTCCAGCACCACGGGCAGCCAGCCGATTTCGCCGCCAAGACCGCTGGCGCCCTTATGGCGCATCCCGTCGATCACAAGGCTTCCGCCAAGGCAGGCATTGACGAGGATGTAGAAAAAGCTGCGGATCTGCGTGCCTACGCCATATTCGATTTCGCCGAGCGCGGCCGCATTGGCATCATTGTCGATGAAAACAGGATGCGGGGTGATCTTTTCCAGCGCGGCGCGCACGTCGAAGCCGCTCCAGCGGCCATAGGCGGCCGGGCGGCCGATGACCGGCACCTCGCCCAGCCAGTCGGGAATGGCAAGTCCGATGCCGGCGAGCCGCGACTCGCGGATCACCCCGCGCCGCAGAAAGCCTGACAGCGCATCTTCCATCAGCACCGCGAATTTTTCCGGCATGAGGAAGCGCGCCTCGTGATGCAGGCGTCCACGCACCGTGCCGGTGGCATCCACGGCAATGATGGTGAGATGGTCTCGGTCGATATTGGCGCCGATCGCATAAAGGCCGTCCGGATCGATCTCCAGCTCGATGGCCGGCTGGCCGCGAAGCCCCCGGCGCCGCCGCGCCTCCATCACCAGACCCTCATCCAGCAGCCGGTCGACGATGCGGGCGACCGCCTGCTTCGTCAGGCGCGACTGGCGGGCAAGCTCGGTGCGCGAGATCGGTGCGCCTCGATGGATGGCGGCAAGGATGGTGGAGCGGTTCTGTGCCGCTGCCTGCTCGCCATTCGAACCCGCCAGGGTCGCGACAGAGATTTCCATGTTGCGACAGTCAGCCTCGCTTGTAGTGAGGGCCGCACGCGCGACGTGTCCTCAAATTTGCGCATGTCGCGGGAGGCGCGGGGGCTAGATCATGATGATAGACGACCCGTTCCAGCTTAAATCTGAATCATGGTCCATATCAAACAGTCAGAGCGGGTTGGCGAAAAACCGAAAACGCTTTTCGCCATCCCTCTACAGGTCCGTGCAGCGCGCAAGAGCTGCACGGATGCGCGAACAATCTTCCAAAACAACAGATCGGCGCGGAAAGCAATCAAAACCGCCTCCCGCCTAGCGTCAGCAGGAGATCCCCGGCTTTGTCAGGGGATATTTACGGGCGCGGCTGTCGCGCCTGCCCATGAAATGCTCCGGCCGGCAAGCCAGCCGGAGCACCCCCTGCGACTTCATGCCTTCGAGAAGCGCCAGCTTTTGACCTCGAATGGCATGAGCCCCGTCGCAGATGTGTCGTCCATGGGCTCTTCAAGAATGCTGACGACGCCGTTGTTTGCCCAACCCTCGGGGAGCGACAGGGATAGATCGCCGCGCGCGCCAGCCGGCTCGTAAACGCGCAGGATCATGTCCTCGCCATCTTCGCTCGGCTTCAGGCCAGAGAAGCCGACTACCACGCCTTCGGCCTTGAGCGGCTGCCAGGCGCCGGTCGCAACGCCCGAGACGGGACGGGCGATCAGCGGCTGGTTCAGCTCTTCGGCTTCCTCGCGCACGCCACCCTCATACCAGGTGCCGGCATGGGGCATCAGCGCATAGGTGAAGGCCTGATAGCCTTCGTCGCAGAGCGGATCGGGATAGACGGGACCGCGCACCAGCGAAAGGCCGAGCACATTGCCGCGCATGCTGTGGCCGTATTTGGCATCGTTGAGCAGAGCGACGCCGAAGCCGGGCTCCGACAGATCGACGAAACGGTGCGCCGGCGCCTCGAACATGGCCTCTTCCCAGGAATTGGAAGAGCCGGTCGGACGCTGGACGACGCCATAGGCGCATTCGCAGGTCGCATGCTTGCTCTTGACCGCGAGTTCGCTGATCGAACGCAGGAGCACGCGGCGCTCGTGCCAGTCGATCTCCGTGTGGATATCCACACGCTTGGCATTGGCCGTCAGGCTCAAGGTCTGGACGATGCGTGAGTGACGCCAGACGCGGGCGATGCGGATGGCGGCGCGGTGCGGGCCATTTTCCACCAGCTCGATCGACTCGATGGCGGTGATCTCCTCGCCGCGGGCCACATAGTCGTCCTCGACGTCCCAGGCGTCCCAGTTGCGCGGCTTGTCGGCGGTATAGGCCATCAGCCGGTTGCCACGGCCTTCGATGGCCTCGCGGCCGGTCGGCTTGTGGATCAGGCTCGCGATCGTGCCGTCCTCGGCCAGTGTCACCTTGATGGTGTCGTTTTCCAGGCTGCGGGCGGTGGCGGAGAGGCCCGATTTCGGCGCCAGCGCCGACTTCGGCAGAACGGCGATGCCGAGCGGCGCAATCCTGCCTTCGGCGGCGACGACGCCCTCTTCCAGATGCAGGCGGATCGGGCGTTCCGACAGCGTCGGGTTGACGACGAGAACCGCACCTTCTTCGCCCTTCGGCAGAAGCGGAGCCAGCGCATCGAGTGCTGCGTTCTGGGCGGCCTTGGCGTCTGCGATCGACTGGTTCAGCTCGTTGGCGGCGTCGACATAGACCTCGGCGATCGAGGAGCCCGGCAGGATGTCGTGGAACTCGTTCTTCAGCACCACGCGCCATTCGGCTTCCATCGAGCGCGGACGCTCCGCACCCATGAAATGGGCGAGACCGGACAGCGTCTCGGCGACGATCAGCCCGCGCTCGGCCTGGCGATGCAGGCGCTTGACGGCGCTCTGGCTCGTCAGCGTCGCGCGGTGCAGTTCGAGATAGATCTCGCCCTGCCAGACATGCATGGCGGTCGCGCTGGCCGTTTCATGCGCATGCTCGAAGAAGTCGTGAACGCGGGTCCAGCGGGCCTCGGGGATCGCCGGGAAGACGCGCAGCTGCTCTTCGCGCACGATCATTTCGGGCGAGGGGCCGCCGCCGCCATCGCCATAGCCGACGCACAGCAGTGTCGTGTCGTGGCGGTCCTTCTGGCGGAAGTTCTTCCAGGTCGGCACGATGCAATCCGGGCGGACGAAACCGTTATAGCCTTCCATCGGATTGTCGAAGCTGTGCGCCAGCACGCGGCTGCCGTCGAGGCCTTCCCACCAGAACAGGTCGGAGGGCACGCGGTTGGTTTCAGACCAGTTGACCTTGATCGTGAAGAAGCTCTTCATGCCGCCCTGGACGAGCAGCTGCGGCAGCGCGCCGGAGAAGCCGAAGCAATCCGGCAGCCAGCAGACCGTGTGGCGATGGCCGAAGGTCTTTTCGAAGAAGCGCTGGCCATAGAGCACCTGGCGCGCCAGGCTTTCGCCCGTTGGCATATTGGTGTCGGGCTCGATCCAGAGACCGCCGACAGTTTCCCACTGGCCGGACGCGGCGCGCTCGCGGATGCGCTCCAGAAGCGCCGGGTCGTCCTCGGCGATCTGGGCGTAATAATGCGCGGTCGACTGGTTGAAGCGGAAATCGGTCGAGGTTTCCATCAGCGACAAAGCGGTGTGGAAGGTGCGGCGCATCTTGCGGCGCGTCTCGTCGTAAGGCCACAGCCAGCACAGGTCGATATGCGCATGGCCGGTCAGCGCCACCTTGCCCTGCGGGGGGAAGCGCTTCTGCAAGGTTTCGAGCCGCGCCATCAGCGCGTCGTAAGCGGCAACCACGCTTGCGCGCTGGGCGTCGTCGAGACCTTCGGGCGCGGTCTTCAGCTCGGGCAGGCGCCAGATCTTCTGCTGCATGACAGCGGGCGCGGTGCGGGCGATATAGTCAGCGGTGGTCGACGGCCAGTCGAGCGAGCGCAGCGCGATCTCGGCGGCTTCGAGCATATAGGGAACGGCTTCATGGCCGGCGAGCACGCTGACGGCTTCCGAGATCTGGCGGAGCAGGATCCAGAGCTTTTCGACCGGCCCGTCGATCCAGAGCAGCTCGGCGCGCTCCAGGAAGGGCTTGCGCACCGGCTCGCCGAAGGGCAGGCGGGCGACCGTGTCGGAGGTCACCTTGAAGCGGCGCGAGGGCGGGGTGAATTCGCGGTGATAGGGGTCGAGGCCGTAGCTTTTCGCCGCGCCGTCTTCTGCAGTGATGGTGATCAGGCTTTCGCCGCCCAGATGCAGGAACAGGCGGACCTCGTCTAGCGGCCAGCCCTCGGGCACGGTGACCTCGCCGGAAAAGTGCTGCACGCCGTCCTTCTGCGGCCAGTCGGCGCCGATTGCCAGCGGCGCGCCGTTGAACGTCCATCCATCGACGACCGCCGTCTTGCGCGCCCGCCAGAATTCCAGTTCGGCCATGCGCACCTGAAGGCGCTCGAGGCGTTGGGCGTTGGTGAGTGTCATGAGAAAATTCCTGGTCTTGATCGTGTTTGGGAAGGCCCGCGCGGGCAGGCCGATGCCTGCCGCGAGAGCCTGAAGGTCAGCCCGGCACGTCGGGGCGCCGGAGGTGCGGCGCCCGATCCTCAGGCGCCGCTCGGATTCAACGATGTGTGCCGGATCAGCCCTTCACCGCGCCTGCCGTCATCGCGCCAAGGATCAGGCGCTGCAGCGAGAGGAAGGCGATGATGGCGGGAACGACGGACACGAGGCAGGCGGCCGCCAGAAGCTGGATCGACGTGTCGTTCTGCGTGCCGGCATATTGGAAGATGCCGACGGCGATCGGAGTCAGCGCCTCCTTCTGGATCAGAAGGAAGGGCACGAGAAACTGCGACCAGCCGGTGATGACGGCAATGATGAAGGCCGAGGCGATACCCGGCATCGACAGCGGCAGGATCACCCGAAAGAAGGCGGTGAACCGGTTGCAGCCATCGATCATCGCCGCTTCATCGAGCGTCTTGGGAATGCCGTCCATCGAGCCCTTGAGGATCCAGGTGACCATCGGCACGGCCAGCGCGATATAGACCATGGTCGCGCCGAAATGCGTGTCGGTCAGCCCGATCGCCGCCATGTAGCGATAGAGTGGCACCATGATGACGAGCGGCGAGATCATCTGCACCGACAGGAGCGCCATCATCCAGGCGCCCTTGCCCTTGAACTCGAAGCGGGAGAAGGCGTAGGCCGCGGGCAGCGCCACGATCAGGCATCCAATCGCCGAGAGGCAGGAGAGCTTCAGCGCATTGACGAGATAGCCGAGGAACTTGTCCGACTGCAGGATCTGCGCGAAGTTTTCGAGCGTCGGGTTCTTCGGAATGAAGCGGCTGACGCCGAGGAAGACCTCGCGTCGTGTGCGTAGCGCCAGCGACAGGAGCCAGAGCAGCGGCCAGGCGAAGAAGGTAAAGATCACCAGCATGGCCAGATAGGTCAGCGCGTCGCCGATGCGGTCGCGGTGGGCGGCATTCATGATTTCGCTTCCTTCGGCAGGAACAGGGCATAAACGATGGCGAGCCCGAGACTGATGACCAGCATCAGGATCGACAGGACGGCGCCGACCGAGAGGTCGTAGTTCCGGAACACGGCGTTGAAGGTGTAGAGCGACAGAACTTCGGTGGAGCGGCCTGGGCCGCCGCCCGTCAGCGAGATGATCGCGTCGAAGGTGTTGAGCGTCTGGATGGTGATCAGGATCATATTGACCAGGATCGCCGAGCGCAGTTGCGGCAGGGTGACGTAGAACAGCCGCTGGCGCGCCGTTGCACCGTCAACGGCGGCGGCCTCGTAGAGCACGGGATCGATCGCCTTCAGCGCTGCATACATGACGACCATCGAGAAGGCCGTGCCGCGCCAGACATTGGACAGCACCACCGACCACATGACGATATGCGGATCGGACAGCCATTGCACCGGCGAGCCGCCGAGCATTCGCAAGATGCTGTTGAGACCGCCAAATGGCGCCTCGTTGAACAGCATCTTCCAGATGATGCCGCCGGCGATGCCCGGCACCACCCAGGCGATCAGCGCCGTGGTGCGCACGATCGTCGTGCCGAAGAGCTTGCGGTCTTCCCCGCGCACCACGACCAGCGCGATGACAAGGCCGAGCGCCTGCTGCGCAATGACGCTCGCGCCCGTAAAGACAACGGTGACCCAGAGGATCTGGCCGAGCTCAGGGCGCGACAGGGTGTTGATCAGGGTCGAGAGCGTATAGCTGCCGTCATTGTCCAGCAGCGTGGCGCGCATGAAGGCAAGACGGAACACGTCGAAGACGGGATAAAGATAGAAGATCCCGAGGACCAGGATCAACGGCAGGAGCCAGGGCGCGACGCGCGGCGTCTCGTTGACGGCGCTGCGGCCGCCAAGCGCTGTCACCGCGCCTGCGGCGCCGGACCCGGCACTGGGATTGAGCATCGACATGATCGTTCAAGCCTTGAGGCAATGTCGAGAGAGCGGCGGGCCGCCTAGCCGGCATTGCGTTTGATAACAACAGCATGCGCCCGGCCGCATCAGGCGGCCGGACCGGGAATGGGAGGACGGCAGGCGGGAGGAGCCCGCCGTCCAGCCGGCGTGACGCGCCGGCGCTAACCTTGAACGCGCGTGTGTAAAGTCGCGCAGTGTCTTGCGCGCCGTCGCCGGTTTTACTGCAGACGCTTGAAGGCTTCCATGGACGCCTTGAAGGCGTCATCGACAGCAGCCTCGGTCGCCTCGGTGCCGGTCAGCACCTTGCCCATCATGATCTGGATCTGGTTGGAGATCTCGGGATAGACCAGCGCGCCGGGACGCGCCTGGCCGACCTTGAGCGCCTCGCCGAAGCCCTTGTTGGCGTCGCTCGAGAAGATCGCGTACTTCGTATAGAAGTCCGCGCGCGTCGGCAGCTGTTCCTGGATCTCGTTGGCCGGGCCCATATAGACCTCGCGGGCCAGAGCGGCGCACATGCCGACCTTGTCCTCGCTCTTGGCGAAGGAGGCGACGGTCCAACCGCCGGTGCCGGTGGAGCGTTCGCCGGCCGTCGGGCCGGGCAGGGGCGAGTAGGTCCACTTGGCGAACTCTTCCGGCTCCAGCGCGCCCTTCAGCTGCGAGAGCTGCCAGTTGCCACCGACGAACAGGGCGCTCGTGCCGGCAGCGGCGGCGGCGTTGAAATCGTCGTAATTGCCGATGGTGGCGACGCGCTTGGGGGCCGCACCGGATTCGACCAGATCGCGGTAATAGTTGACCGCCTTGACGAACTTGGCGCGATTGTCGCCTTCGCCGAAGATCGGCTTGCCGGCCTCGTCGACGAGCTTGCCGCCCTGGCCCCAGAAATTGGCGAGCCAGTCGAAGGTCGTGCCCTCATAGCGGCTGCCGTTGAAGAGAATGCCTTCCATGCCCTGCTCGACGGAGGCGAGCGCGGCCTTCTTGGTCTCGTCCCAGGTCTGCGGCGCGTCCTTGATGATCTCCTTGTTGCGGTAGAGAACGCGCAGGTCCGTCGACCACCACCAGGCATAGATCTGGCCGTCCGTGCCGGTGATGCCGTCGCGGATGAAGGGGAAGAGCTGGTCGATGTCGTCTTTCTTGAAGTACGGTGAGAAGGACTTGAGCACGCCGGCCTTCTTGAACAAGGGCAGGACGAAGCTGTCGACGGCGGCGCAATCTGGCGCGTTGCCGGATTTCGCCTGTTCGAGCATGCGGGCCTGTTCCTGGCCGATATCGCCCGACATCATCTGCAGTTCGATCTGCCAGCCTTTGTGGTTGGCGATGAAGTCGTTGAAGAGCTTGCTGTATTTGGCGGCGAGCGCCGGATCGTTGTTGCGCGGGCCATCCGTCGTCATGCGGAAGGTCATCTTGTTCGGCGCATCGGCCGGGCCCACCGTATCGCCGGTGATGATGTCGTCAGCCGAGGCCGCGGACAGCGGCGCAAGAATGGCTGCGGCGGAAAGAAGCGTGAGAAGGCGAGCCTTCAACGTCATGGACTGGGTCCTCCCTTGGAATTGTCTTCAGCAGTCTCTCAAGCCACGGAAAGCGCGCCGTCATGCCTCTCCAGCATAACGCGACGACAGCTCCGCCGGTGCGGGCGACGATGACGATGGCATACGAAAAGGCAGCCCCCAAGCCGCCGCTCCCGCACAACTCCCACTGCCCCATGCCTCCCAACAACCCGCTTCCCAGGCCGCGAAAAATAGATTAAATCACTTTTGTTTTGTGTCAAGCCACATGGTGGGAGGAAGAGATGGCGCGTGTCGAATTGCAGGATTTGCGCAAGTCTTATGCCGCGCTCGAAGTGCTGCACGGCATCAGCGTGACGATCGAGGACGGGGAGTTTCTGGCGCTGGTCGGGCCGTCGGGCTGTGGAAAATCCACGCTTTTGCGCACCATTGCCGGGCTGGAGAGCATCTCTTCGGGTGAGATTCGCGTCGACGGCAAGGCGATCAACGGACTTGCCCCGCGTGACCGCGACATCGCCATGGTGTTCCAGAACTATGCGCTCTATCCGCATATGAGCGTGGCGGCCAATATGGGCTTCGCGCTGAAGCTGGCTGGCATGCCGGCGCCGGAAATCGACAAGCGGGTCAACTCCGCCGCAAGCATTCTCGATCTCGAACGCTATCTGGCGCGCAAACCGGTGGCGCTGTCCGGCGGGCAACGCCAGCGCGTGGCCATGGGCCGGGCGATCGTGCGGGCGCCCAAGGTCTTCCTGTTCGACGAGCCGCTCTCCAACCTCGACGCCAAGCTGCGCGTGTCCATGCGCGCCGAAATCCGCGACCTGCAGAAGCGCCTGAACACCACAACCGTCTACGTGACGCATGATCAGGTGGAGGCCATGACCATGGCCGACAAGATCGTGGTGCTGAACGGCGGCAAGGTGGAGCAGATCGGCCATCCGCTAGACCTGTACCGCAAGCCCGCCAATCTCTTCGTTGCCACTTTCATCGGCTCGCCGCAGATGAACCTGATCACCGGTCCGCTGGCCGAGGCCCGTGCGGCGACCGCCATCGGCGTGCGGCCTGAACATCTGCGGGTGACCGGCGAGGGCGAAGGCTGGGAGGCGACGGTGACGGCGGCCGAATATCTCGGCAGCGACACCTACCTGACCGTCGACGTTCCGAAGGCTGGCCGCTTGCAGGTGCGCACGGAGGGTGGCGTGTTGCTGCGCCCGGGAGATCGCACCATCCTGGTGCCGGTCGAGGAGCATGTGCATCGCTTCGACGCCCAAGGCCGTGCGCTCTAAGCGGACTTTCATGCTATGCATATAGGCCAGGGCGGCCCGCTGCCATCGCGGGTGCGGGCCGCCCTGGTTTTTCTCGCTCTGAAATGTTGGGTCTCCTGCTCTACGTTTTCAGAGGTTTGAGCGCGGCCTACGAGGTCGACCCGGCCTCGCACGTCTTGCGCTGAAGAGTGGTCTCTTCCCGCCCCAGCGAAACGAAGACAACCAGTGCGATGAGGGCGGTGATACCAGACAGGAGCAGCAACAGCCAGGAGAAGGCTTGTCCGTAAAGCAGCTGGAGCTGCGCGCTGTCGATCCCAGGCATGGCGGCAAGGGCGCTGCTAAGATCGCCGATTGCGAGACTCTGCCCGGCCAGTTGGGCCTCGCCGGCAAGCCCGGAGGCCTCGATTCGCCCAGCAATCAGAAGCGAGAGGATGGCGCCGACGATCGCCAGTGCCACGCCTTCGCCTGCCACGCGCACCGTGGAAAAGATGCCCGTGGCCATGCCTGCCCGCTCTCTGGGCACGACGCTGACCGCAAGTCCATCCATCAGTCCCCAAGGCATGCTCATGCCTGTCCCGATCAACAGCATGGGCAGAGCGAGCGCCAGCGCAGGCGCGCCCACCGGCACAGCGGAAAGCCAGACCAAGCCGCCAGCCGTCATCAGTAAGCCGGTACCGCATAGCGCGGCCGGGCGCAGCCAGCGCGTCAGCCAGCCTGCGACCATCGGCAGCACCAGAAGCGGCGCCGACAGCGCGATCATCAGGCCGCCGCCGGCCGTTGCGCTCATGCCTTCAATGCCGAGGAAGCGCAGGGGCAGCAGGATGAGCAGCACGACGAAGCCATAGGCAGGCGCGGCCGCAAGCAATTGTACGCCGACAAAGCGCCTGTAGCGGAACAGCGACAGATCGAGCATCGGCCGCGCCACCGTCTGTTCGATGCGGATGAAGAGAATGAGGCACAAGGCGGCTGCGGCCAGCAGGCCGAGCACCAGCCCGTCACTCCAGCCACGTGCGGGCACGAGGAGCATGCCGTAGGTGAAGAGCCCCAGTGTCGTCGTGAAACCAAGCGCACCGGCCCAGTCGAGGCCGCGCGCGGCCGGATCGCGGCTTTCCTTCAACGCCACCAGGCCGATCAGAAAGGCGAGCGTGGTGAAGGCGACGACAGCGAGAAAGATGCTGCGCCAGCCAAGATGCTCGATCATCAGGCCCGAGGCGACCGGGCCGAGCGAGAGGCCGACGCCGAAGCTTGTGCCGAGCACGCTGAAAGCCCTCATGCGCGCGGCACCGTCGAATTCCTGTGCCAGCGCGGCCGCGCCCCCGGCATAGGCGGCGGCTGCCGCAAGGCCCTGGCAGCCGCGCAGCAGGTCGAACAGGACGATATTGGGGGCGGCCGTCAGGGCAAGTGAAACCAGCGCGAAGCTGCCGGCGCCGAAGAGGAAGACCCGCCGGCGGCCCAGGCTATCGGCCAGCGCCCCAGATGCCATCAGGGCCGAACCGAAGGTCAGCATGAAGGCATTGGTGACCCAGGCCATGGCCACCGGGCCGGCTGAAAGCGCCTGGCCGATCGAGGGCAGGGCCACCGCCGTGCCGGTGAAGGTCAGCGGCATGGCCGCGGCGGCCAGGCAGACCGAAAGAAGAGCGAGAGGGGGATGCGCTTGATGGGCGCGGGTGATGGGAGACGATCGCATGATCGATTCCTCCTGACTGTGAGGTTCGGGGACGGAGCAGCCCTCCGTCAGCGCGCTAATGTACTGACGCTTGAATAAGCGATAAGATTGCCGGCAAGCCGGACAATCCGGAACAAAACGCTCGAATGGAGTGCCTTCATGGATCGTCTTGCTGGCCTCACGGCCTTCGTCCGTACCGCCGATCTCGGCAGCTTCGCCGCTGCCGGCCGGGTGCTCGGCCTGTCGCCCTCGGCTGTGGGCAAGGCGGTTAGCAAGCTGGAAAGCCAGCTCGAGATCCGGCTTCTCCAGCGCTCGACGCGCAGCCTGCGGCTGACGGAGGAGGGACGCGCCTTCCACGAGCGCTGCCGCCGGATCCTCGACGATCTCGAGGATGCCCATGAAAGCCTTCTGCGCACGCGCGAGACGCCGCGCGGCGCCGTGCGCATGTCCTGCCCCGTCGTGTCCTATCACCTGATGCTGCCGGTACTGCCGGCGTTCATGGCGCGCTATCCCGAGATCGATCTCGATCTCGACTTCAACGACCGCATCGTCGACCTGATCGAGGAGGGGGTCGATGTCGCCATCCGCAGCGGCGAGCTGCCCGACAGCCGGCTGATGGTGCGCGCGCTTCGGCCTTTCCGCCTGTTGCTCTGCGCCTCGCCGACCTATCTCGCCCGCCACGGCCGGCCGGATTGCCCGCGCGATCTGGCGCGCCACTGCGCCATCGGCTTTCGTTATCCGAACAGCGGCAAACTGCAGATCTGGCCGCTGCGCAGGCCGGAGGGCGAGCCGGAGCCGAGGCTGCGCTATGTTCTGACCTGCAACAATATGGAAGCGCTGCGTGGCGCCGTCCTGCGCGATCTCGGCATCGGCTGTATGCCAGATTTTCTCGCGCAAGACGCGATTGCCCGCGGCGAGCTGGTGCCCCTGTTGCTTGACCATCTCGATGCGCCGGGCCAGTTCAATCTGATCTGGCCGTCAAGCCGGCACCTGTCGCCGAAGGTGCGCGTGCTCGTGGACTTCCTGGCCGAGCACCTGTTCGCCTCGAAGGCCTGCGCCCTTGGCCTTGCCTCGCAGCCCGCCACGGATCGCCGCGCGCGATGACGTTACTGCCCTTCTCGCGGGGCAGGGAGGAAGGCGCAGGAAGCAACGGCCATATGCCCGGTCGCTAAATTCCGTTGACGCAGGGTTTCCGGCTCGTCACAAACGGCGGGCGAAGGTTCGATGGCAAAAGCGGAAAGGCGGAGCCGGGGTGCAGGATCCGAGGGAGGCGGGACGGACGGAGCTCCTGCGGCGTTTGCGCGCCGCGGGCCGTATCCGTGAGGCAGGGGCAGACGCTGCGCCTGATGCGCTGCGCCAGCTGATGGCGCGCGCGCAGATGGAGCCGGCCGCCTTTGCCGATCTGGTAGCCGAGACCGCCGGGCTGAAACGCGCAGGCCTTGGCGATCTCCTGGCCGGCGAGCCCCTGGTCGCGCCCTTTTCCCAGATTTTTCTCAGCGAGGCGGCGATCTTTCCCTATCGCCGCGCCGATGGCGCGCTCGTCCTCGCCCTTGCCGACCCCTTCGACACCGATGGGTTGGAGGCGGTGGCGCTGACGCTGGGGCAGCCCGCGCTGCATGAAGTCGCCTCCTATGAGGATATCGATATTGCCATGCGCCGTGCGCTGGGCGAGGGCGCGGGCGAACAGGAGGGCGCCGCGCCAGCCGACGCGATGGCCGATGGCGACGATGTCGACCAGCTGCGCGATCTTGCCAGCGGCGCGCCCGTGATCCAGGCGCTGGACGAGCTGTTCGAGCGCGCCGCTTCCCTGCGGGCGACCGATATCCACGTTGAGCCGACACGCAGCGGCTTTCAGCTGCGGCTGCGCATCGACGGCGTGTTGCGGGCCATGGCCGCTCCGCCGGGCATTTCGCTGCGGGCGCTGACCTCGCGCATCAAGATCATGTCGGGCCTGAACATTGCCGAGCGGCGCGTGCCGCAGGATGGGCGCGCCCAGGTGAAGCTGCGTGGCGGTCGCGAGCTCGACGTGCGCGTCGCCACCATGCCGACCACCCAGGGCGAGGCGGCGATCCTGCGTTTGCTGGAACGCGGCGGCAAATTCACCGAATTTTCCGATCTCGGCTTTTCGCCGCGCGACGAGGGCGTGATGCGCCGCCAGCTGGCCGCGCCCTATGGTCTGATCGTCGTCACCGGACCGACCGGCAGCGGCAAGACCACGACGCTCGCCTCCGCGCTGTCGGTGCTGAATGATTCCAGCCGCAAGATCCTGACGATCGAGGATCCGGTGGAATATGAGATCGCCGGCATCAGCCAGAGCCAGGTGCGCCCGGCCGTCGGCCTGACATTCGCCAGCGCGCTGCGCGCCTTCCTGCGCCAGGATCCTGACGTCATCATGGTCGGCGAAATGCGCGATCAGGAAACCGCGCGGATCTGCATCCAGGCTTCGCTCACCGGCCATCTCGTGCTGTCGACGCTGCACACCAATTCGGCCGCCTCCGCCATCACCCGCTTGTCGGACATGGGCATCGAGCCCTATCTCGTCGCCACCTCGCTCGGCGCCATCGTCGCCCAGCGGCTGGTGCGCGTGCTCTGCCCGGATTGCCGGCGGCCGCGCCTGCTAACGGCCGAAGCCATCGAGAAAGACCAGCGCCTGGCCGCGGTCGGCCTTGCGCCGGGCATGCAGCTTTACGAGCCTGCCGGCTGCGAGCGCTGCGGCGGCATCGGCTATCGCGGGCGCCAGGCGATCTTCGAGGTAATCGAGGTCGGCGAAACGCTGCGGCGGATGATCATCAAGGGGCAATCGGACAGCGAGCTGGAGGCCGAGGCCCGGCGTGCGGGCATGGATACGATGATGGCGGACGGCATCGCCAAGGCGCTCGGCGGCATGACCTCGGTGGATGAGGTCTTCCGCGTGGCAACCCTGCGTTAGGCCGACATGGCGCGGTTTCATTACAAAGCGCTGACGCTCGATGGGCGCGAGATCGCCGGAGAGGCCGAGGCCGCCGACGAGGCAGCACTTGCGGATGCGCTGGCGGGCGCCGGCGGCATCCTCACCGAAGCGCGTGAGCAGAAGACGGCGGGCTCCTGGCGCGCGCTGTTCACCCTGACGATCGATGCTGCGCAGGTCACCACGTTTCTGACCGAGCTGGCCATGCTGCTGCGCGGCGGGCAAAGGATCGACGAGGCACTGGCGCTGCTGGGAGAAGGGCGCAAGGGTGGGCTTGCAGGGATTATCCGCGCCGTGCGATCCGACATTCTCTCCGGTCTGGCCCTGGCCGATGCCTTTGCCGCCCATCCCGCCGCCTTTCCGCCGGATGTCGTAGCGCTTCTGCGCGTGGCGGATTCCACCGGCCGGCTGGACCGCGCGGTCGACGCGGCGGCCACGCAGCGGCTGCGCGGTCAGGCGCTGGCCGAAAAGCTCGGCGCGGCCCTGCGCTATCCGGCGTTTCTCTTCGTCACTGCCATCGGCGTGCTGATCTTTTTCCTCACGTTCGTCATCCCGCAATTCACCGGCATCATCCGCGATTCCGGCAGCAAACCGGATTGGGCGATTTCCACAGCCATTACCCTGTCGGACGCGCTGAACGCGCATATCGACGCCTTGAAGATCGGCGCGGTCGCCCTTGCTCTTGCGATTTTCGCGGTGATGCGTGTGGATGCCTTGAAGCGCCCGCTCCTCGGGCTGTTCGCGCGCTTGCCCGTTGTCGCGGGAATTCTGGAGCTGCGGCTGACGGCGCTCTTCTGCCTGACGCTTGCGACGCTGATCGGCCAGGGCGTGACCGTTCCGCGCGCGCTCAAGGTGCTGGGCGAGGTGGCGGGCGAACGGGCCCGGCCTCGGCTGGAGCGCATCGGCGATGCCGTTCGTCGCGGCACCAGCCTTGCCGATGCGCTGGAGCAGGAAAATTTCCTGCCCGCCATTGCCCGGCGTATGCTGCGCATCGGCGAGGAATCGGGTGAGCTGGAGCCGATTGCCGCTCAGGCCGGTCAGCTTTATGAACGAAAGCTCGAACAGAGGCTCGATCGCGTCACCGCCATCATCGGCCCCGTGGCCATCCTGACGATTGCCGGGCTGATCGGCGGACTGATGGTAACGATCATGACGGCGCTGATCAACGTCAACCAGATGGTTGCCTGATGGCAGGTCGAACACCCGCCTGAAAGCTCGGGATCGACGGCCGCAAGAGCCAGTATGACCGGCATTTAACTTGACAATATTAGGATGATCTTGCTCTGTCCTGCGGACACGAGCAGGCGGACACGGCGTTGCGACCTTGCGTAGCCTGGGCACGCCGAGACAGAATATCGCATGGGTGGACAGGCGGATGATGAGGCAGGAGAAAAGGGTGCGCCGCACAGCGCGCCTGGGTCGTAGCAGAGAAGCCGGCTTCACGCTGATCGAGATGCTGGTCGTACTCGTCATCATCGGCCTGCTTGTAAGCCTGGTGGCACCGAAGGTGTTCAATCAGCTCTCCGATGCCCGGGTGAAGACGGCGCGCATCCAGCTGCAGAATTTCGCCAGCGGGCTCGACATGTTCTATCTCGATATGAGCCGCTATCCGACCACGGCCGAAGGGCTCGCGGCGGTCTATGTCAGGCCGGCCAATGCCAAGGGCTGGAACGGACCCTATCTGCGTGGCAATGATGTGCCCAAGGATCCCTGGAACCACGATTACATCTATCGCTCACCGGGACAGGGCCGACCTTATGAGATCTTGTCGCTTGGGGCCGATGGCGCCGAGGGAGGCACGGGCGATGCGGCTGACATCAAGAGCTGGGAGAACTGAGGCAGGGATGACGCTGGTGGAGACGCTTGCCGCGCTCGCGGTGGTCGCGCTCGGCACCATGATCGTCACGCCGGCGCTCACCATCGTGACCTCGCCGATGCGGCTGGGGCCGCTGGCCGCCGACATCGCCGCGCTTCTGGTCCAGGCCCGCAGCGTAGCCATTGCCACCAATGGCGAAGCGGCAGCCATCGTCGATCCCGTCGGCGGGATCGTCAGCGCCGGCGCAAGACGGATTTCCATGCCGCCCGGCGTGGCGCTCGATCTCATCGCGGCCGAGAGCTGCCGCGCGGCCGGATCCGGTGTGGCGATCACCTTTTCGCCGTCTGGCAGCAGCTGCGGTGCTGTGATGCAACTGGCGCAGGGCGAGCGGCGCCTGAAGATCCGCGTCGATTGGTATAGCGGCCATGTCTCGATTCAGAAATCCTGACGGTCCCGAGCCGCCGCCCGCCGGACGTCTGTGGGCTTTCAAGCGCACATCCCGTGTTCTGCCGGCAACGGATGCGCTCTTGCTTGTTCGCCGCTTTCGCCCATCTGTTCATCTAGCCATCACGTCACGTCGCGCTCCCCTCCAGGCCCCATCTCGCCGGTTCAGGCGTGGCGATGAGGCGGGCTTCGCGCTGTTCGAATGTCTTGCCGCCCTTGGGGTCGCGGCGGTGGCAGGTGCCGTGTTGATCCAGGCCTTTTCGTTGACAGCGCGCAGCGCGGCCCAGGCCGAGGACAGCGTCACGATCACGCTCGCTGCCGGCTCGATCATGGATCGGCTGCGGCTGCAGCCGACCATCGGCCAGACACCTGATTTCGATGGCATCGACGGCGCCTATCGCTGGACGGCGTCGGTTCGCGCCCTGCCGATCGGTGAGGCAGGAGCAGATGAGGCGGGCTCGGGCGGCGATCGTCTTGGCCGTGCGCCAAGCGGCACGCCGGCGCAAGCCATGAACCCGATCACGCTCTACAAGATCGATCTCGACGTGCAGTCTCCCTCCGGTCGCCATCTGCAATTGGCGAGCCTTTTGGCAAAGGCGGAATAGGAGTGGCGCCTGCGGCCGAGCGAGCGCGCGCGCGCTATAGGCTTGGTGTGGGAAGGCGCGGCCACGGTTCTGGCCGGGTTTTGGCGCGTACCGGTAGCGCTGGGCACTCCGGCTTCGCGCTGGTGGAGCTCTTGGCAGCCCTGGCCATCACCGCCCTGCTGGTCGCCTTGTTTTTGCCCATCGTCTCGACTTCGCTGTCGCGCTGGTCACTGACGATCGCACGCGGCGAGCGGCTGGATGAGGTGACGCGCGCGCGCGTGAGCCTCGGCCTTGAGCTGGAGAGCCTGGCGCGGCTGCCGGCGACGCCGGAGCGGAGAGCCGAAGAACCACAGGGAGAGGGACAGGCGGATGCGCCGCTCTGGTTTCGCGGCGATGCCACATCGGTGATCTTTCCCCGGCTCTTCACAGAGCCTGGCAAGTCGCCATCGCTGATGGCCGTTGCGCTGACCATCGAGGACGCCGATGGGCGCCTCAATCTCCTGCGCCGGTTTGCGGCATTCGACCGCGTGCGTCCTACTGTCGACCCGCGCAGCCTCGGCCACCCCCATGCCGTTCTCACGCAGGCGGTCAGCATGCGTTTCATCTTTGTCGACCGCAATGGCGAGCGCAGAGCCCGCTGGGAGGCGCGCCCGGACCTGCCGTCGATCATCGAACTGTGGATAAGCTTCGGCGAGGGCAAAGATGACAAGCGTCTGCTTTCTCTTACTCTGCCGGCTGGTCCTGAGGTGCAATAAGGGCGCCGCAGCCGACAAGGGCCACAATGCCGGCTCCGGCGATGCGTGAGCACGGACAAATGGCGATGCGTACAGCGGTTGTGTAGCAATTTGCGCGCAGCCGGCGACTTCAGCGCTATCTTGACAAGATCATAGTCAATTTCGCAGATTATCGACGGGGTGGAGACGGTGAAAGCCGGATGGCCATGACGACACCCACCGCGCCGATGCATCGGGAGGGTGTGTTTCCCCATCACCGCGCGGTCTGGCTGTTGAGGTCCGGACGTTGAGGGCCGGACAAGGGCGAGGCGAGCATGTGCTCGCTTATTGCCCGCTCCCTTCATCATCGTCTTGCCGAGAGCTGCGCGCGGACAGGTTTCGCGTTGGGAGAATGTGTTTGGTTCCGTCCAGTTTCAGGCCAGTTCAGGTCCGGGCTCCTGCCGGAAGCGCCTCGGCCATGCCCACGCGCCAGCATCATGGCCTGTTCGCCAACCGGCCGGTCGATCCATCTGCACGGTTTAGCCATTGTCTTGCCTGGGTGGCGCTGCTTCCGGTTCTCGTGCTTGCGGCTCTGCTGTCCCTCAGCCTTTCCGGCTGCACCGCCGACAGCGCGCTTGACCCCAACTATCTCTCGGCCAAGGCGCCGACCGGCTTCGGCGCCGACGACCTGAATGCGCGCACCGGCGCCCGCACCCGCAGCGGCACCGTTCTTGGCGGCGGCGGGAGTGCTGGCGCGCGCGGCGCGGAGCTTTACCCCGGCACGGAGGCGCGCATGCGCAGCAGCGCCGAGCCGGGTATCTCCGCTTCGGGAGAAGGCTATCTCTTGAATTTCGAGAATGCCGATGTGGCCGCCGTCATCAAAGCCGTGATGGGCGATGTGCTGAAGGCCAATTATACGGTGGATGGCCGCGTGTCCGGCTCGGTGTCGATTTCCTCCGCGCGCCCCGTTTCCAAGGCAAGCCTGATCCCGGTGCTGGAAACCGCGCTGAAGAGCGTAGATGCCACGATCGTCAACAGCGGCGGGGTCTATCGTGTCGTCCCTTCGCCTGATGGAATCGGCGGCAGCCGGCTGGAGGTCGGCAGCGCCTCTGGCGGCTATGGCGTCACCGTCATCCCGGTCAAATATGTCTCGGTGGCGACGCTGGCCAAGCTGATGGAGAATTTCGTCACCAAAGCCGGCGCCATCCGACCCGATCCGGCGAGCGGCATCGTGCTGGTGATGGGCACAACGGCCGAGCGGCGCGCGGCGCTCGATGCCGCCGCCGCCATCGATATCGACATCATGCGCGCGCAATCGGTCGGCATTTTTCCGCTGGCCAACTCCTCGCCGGAAACCGTCGTCGGTGAAATGCAGAAGATCGCGTCTTCAGGCGAGGGCGGCTGGGCGCAGGGTCAGGTGCAGTTCCAGCCGATGGACCGCATGAGCGCGGTGCTGGTGATTGCGCGCAGCAACGAGATGCTGAAATCGGCGGGCCGTTGGATCCAGCGGCTCGATCGCCTCGATCCGGCCGCAGTCGGCGTCAAGGTCTATAAGCTGCGCTATGCGCCGGCCGCGAAGGTGGCGGGCATGTTGAACGACATTTTCTCCGGCCGATCCGGCAGCACGCCAGTCGGCACCTCCGACCGCGACGCGCTGCAGCCTTCTTCCGCCAGCGAGCAGGGCAAGGATGTGCAGACTGGCGAAGGCAATGCGCGCTCCGGCGTTCTGACCGCTTCGGCGGGCCAGGACCCGGCGGCGGCCGGCATCGACACCCATGGCGCCAGCCTTGCCATGGGCCCTGCATCCTCCGCCTCCTCGGGCGGAGGCAATGATGCGGTGCGGATCACGGCGGATACGATCAACAATTCGCTGCTGATCTATTCCAGCAAGGAGCAATATCGCTTCATCGAGGCCACCATCCGCCAGATCGATCAGGCGCCGGAGCAGGTGGCGATTGAGGCGACCATTGCCGAGGTGGCGCTGACCAACCAGTTGCAATATGGTGTCCAGGCCTATCTGGAGAGCCGAAATCTCGGGCTGGGCACCGGCAATGGCGCGGGCGGCTTCACCAGTTCCTCCAGCTCGCCACTGGTCAATGCCGTCGTGCCCGGCGGCAATCTGATCCTCGGGTCCACCGTCAGCCCGCGCATCGTGCTGAACGCGCTGCATGCCCTGACCAGCGTGAAGATTCTCTCGTCGCCGTCGCTCGTGGTGTTGGACAACCAGACGGCCAGCCTGCAGGTCGGAAACCAGGTGGCCATCAAGACGCAGAGCTCGCAATCGACCGACAGCACCAGCGCGCCCGTCATCAACAACATCACCTATAAGGACACGGGCATCATCCTCAACGTTGCGCCGCGCGTCGGTGCGGATGGGGTGGTGACGCTCGATATCCAGCAGGAGATTTCGAATGTGGTCGACAATTCCGGTGGCCGCGACGGCCTGACGCCCACCATCTCCCAGCGCCGGGTGAAGAGCCAGATCGCCGTGCCCAGCGGCCAGACCGTGATGCTCGCCGGCCTGATCAGCAACAAGACCACCAATGGCCGCTCCGGCCTGCCGGGCTCGCAGAACTGGGGCTTCCTGGGCGAGCTTCTCTCGACGCATGACAATCACGCCGAGCGCAACGAGCTGGTGATCTTCATCAAGC
Organism: Xaviernesmea oryzae; assembly: GCF_900109605.1. Taxonomy (GTDB): domain Bacteria; phylum Pseudomonadota; class Alphaproteobacteria; order Rhizobiales; family Rhizobiaceae; genus Xaviernesmea; species Xaviernesmea oryzae. The sequence continues at coordinate 54,416 of NZ_FOAM01000018.1, read as the reverse complement.
CGCAGGTGATCCACGATCAGTTCGATGCACAGGCCGCCGCCGAGCAATTCCGTGCGCGCCTGGATGCACTGAATTCGGCCTATCGCCGTCCGCGCGGTTAGGGTTCAGCCGATGGCACGCGCCGGCCTCGCCCCGCATGGCTTCCCGGCCCCGCTTGGCGCCGATGGGGCAAGACGCAGCCGCGCTTCCAGTCTCCTCAGGGCCGGTCGATCGCGCAAAGGCGAAGCAGGCGCTGCCCTGCTGCTGGTCCTCGTTGCCGTGGCGCTGCTGGCGGCCGTTGCCGGAGCCGCCTTGCGCTCCGCGCATGCCACAAGCGAGGCCGCGCGGCTATTCGTGCGCGAGGTCGTGGCGGACGAAGCTTCGCGCGCGGCCATCGATCTCGCGCGGGCCGAGATATCGGCGCTCGACAGCGTGGCGCAGCGGCGCGGCCAGTTGCGCTACAGGCTGGGCGCGGCGTCCCTGACGGTGGATTTTCTGTCCGAAAATGGCCGTATCGATTGGCATCGCGCGGCGCCGCCGCTGCTGAATGCCGTTCTTCTCGGCGCCGGCTTGAGCGAACGCCAGGCCGGCCTGTTGACGTCGTCGATCGCCCTGAGCGACCCGACGATCACCGGCAATGGCGGCATGGGCCGGAAGGCTGCGCATATGGGCTTTGCACCGCCGCCACCGCCCAGCGGCGCGCAGGGTGCCGTCACGGCGCCAACATCCGTCAGCCAGCCGCGGCCCCAAAGCCTTGCTGCGCTGATGAGCCTTCCCGGTATCACGCCCGAGGTCTTCGCGCGCATCGCGCCGCTCTTCAGCCCCTGTGCCGGAAGCGGCCCGATCGATCCGGGCATTGCCTCCCTGCCGATTGTCGCGGCCCTGATGGAAGGCGATGCAGGCCGCGCAACGGCTTTTCTGGCACAACAAGCCGAGCGCGAGCCTGACGCAGCGACTCCGTCGCAATTTCCGTCCTCCATGCAGAGCTTTGTTGCCAGCACGGCCAAGACCGCGAGCGGCGTGCGCCTCGACGTCACGGTCGAGGTGGATGGTCTGATCCGCCGCCATACCGGCGTGCTGTGCGTGCCGTCGGGCGATTTTGCTGCGGCGGATCTTCTGGATTGGACATTGCTGCCATGATGGGCTCGCTCAGACAGGGAGATCTCTGATGGCGTCGCTCGGAGGCGTTGACGGCGCCGTTCGCGGCTGGATCGACGGGCTGGCGCTTGCCATGCTGCGCATCATCGACCGCCTGCGCCCAGCGCCAGTCATCATCCTGTCGCTCGATGGCGAAGGGGGCGCCCCCGCCGGGCTGCTCCACCGCGCAGGCGAGGCGGACAAGCCGCCACTCGGCCGGCTGATTGCCGAAGTCGACGGCGTTCGCCTCGAACCAGCGGCGGCGCTGCGGGTCTTGCGGGGCAGCGACCTCAGGCTGCGCGTGCCCGACGGCTGGATCCTCGAGCGGACGCTGGCGCCGGTGCCGACCAAAAGCCGCCCCTTTCTTGACGCCTATGTCCGCCGCCAGATCGAGCGGGTCACACCTTGGCGTGCGGCGGACTGCTTCTATACGACGCGGACCGAGACGGCGCCGGACGGGCCGGAGCGGCTTGCCGTCTCCATCACCGTCGTGCTGCGCCGGCTGGTCGAGCCGACGCTCGCGCCGCTGATCGGCGCCGGGCTGCGCCGTCTGTGCATCGAGCCTGACGGCACCAAATCGGCCGAGGCAGGTGTGCGCGGCAGCGTGACGCTGCCGGCGGTCGAAGCCGTACGCCTGCAGCAGATGCGGCGGCTGACGGGAGGGACTGTCGCTGTGGTGGTCATCGGCGTCGTCGCCGGCCTGGGTGCGACTGCCTGGATCCAGGCCGGGCAGCAGGCCCGGCTCGACACGCTCGACCAGGCCATTGCGGCAAAGCGGCGGCAGATGGCTGCCATCACGGCGCGGCGCGCCACGGGCGAGGGGGACGCGATGCAGATACCCCCCGCGCCGCTGCCGCCCGCGATCGTCCGGCTCGATCGCCTCTCCGCCTTATTGCCTGACAGCGCCTATGTCACGGATCTAACGTTTGAAGGCGACCGCGTGCGCCTTGCCGGCATCTCAACGGAGGATGTCGCTGCCTTGATCCCCCTGATCGAGCGATCCGGCCTCTTCTCCGAGGCGCATTTCTACGCGCCGACCACCAAGCGGGAAGATCAGCAGGGCCAACGCTTCTTCATCGAGATGCGGGTGACCAGTGCCGGCCCCGCCGCCAGCCCGGTAAAGCGCGATAGCGCCGGAGGCCGGTCATGAGCGCGGCTACACATGCTGCCTGGCGTCCCTTGCCGAGCGTCGCGCTTCTTCTCGCGGTGCTTCTTGTCGGGACCGGCCTGCTGGCTACCGATCTTCTGGCCATCCGCGTATCGGGCGATGAAATTGCCGCGCGCGAGGGACTTGCGGACAGCCTGCAGCGCGCGATCGACAAGACGCTTGCTGCCGCCGCTCCCGCGAAATCCGCGCCGGAAGGCTCTGGCGCTGTTCTGCCCGGCGAGAGCCCCACCATTGCCGCGGCGGCGCTGCAGGGCGCGGTGATCGACATCGTCCAGAATCGCGGCGCCGAGGTTCTTTCCACCGAGCCCAATGCGGAAGGCCGCGCGGACAACGAGATCGAAAATGCGCAGGCGACCGGCGCCGGGCTTCGGCCGATCAGGCTTGACGTGACGTTCGATGCCAGGATCGAGGATGCACAGGCGATTCTCTTTGCCATCGAGACCGGCCATCCGGTGATGATCGTCGACCGACTGCAACTCACGCCGGCACGCCAGCTCGACGGACAATCCGACAGCGATCCTTTGCTGCATCTCGTCATGGCGCTGCACGGCTATTGGAGGGCGCCATGACTTGGCGCTTCAAAGGACCGGGTATCGCGCTTTGTGGCATGTTGCTGCTTACCGCGTTCACCGACGCTTTGGCTGAGACCGACGCGCCTGACACGGAGGCATCGCCCATTGCGCCTCTGAGCCTCGAGGCCTTAAGCGCGACGCGTGAGCGGCCCCTCTTCGTGCCCGACCGTCGCCCTCCGCAGCCACCGCCACCACCGCCGCCGGTCGTCGAGGAGCCGCCGACGGAGACCCCTGCGGCCCCGCCACTGGTGGTGGAAATGACCACGCCGCCTTCCGCCACCCTCGTCGGCATCGTGCAAGGGGCCGGGCGTGGTGTCGCCGTCTTCAAGGATGACGGGAAGAATATCATTCTAGCGCCGGGCGACGAGATCGAAGGGTGGAGGCTGGTGACGCTGGCCGCGCGCAAAATCGTGCTGCGCAAGGACGACCAGCATATCGAACTCGCGCTTCCCAAGCCCGGCGATCCGACGGAGTCCGGACAGAGCAGCCAGCAGGACGTCGGCAGCGACGGCGCCACCGAAGGATCGGCGAATTGACATCTGATCCTCCGCCTGTCGCCCGGCCCGTCTACCGATGAGCTTCGCGATCCTTCCAGCCCTGGTTCCGTTGGCCCTCGTCGTCACGGCGCTTCAGCCCCCTATCCTGCTGCCGCTTCTGCGCGATCTATGGCTCTGGCGTCGCCGCAGTGCGCTGGTTCTGCTCTGGCGCCGCTTATGGAATGGCAAAAGAGGCGCGGCCCTGCGCCCGCGCGCGCCCGGTCTCTTCGTTGATGCCGCGCTGGCGTCTCTTCTGGCCGCGACCCTCTCCGCCGCTGCGCTGCCGCCAGTTTCGGGGTCGGCTGATGTGCCCGTCGCTATCGTCTTCTGGATGCGGGCAGGCGGGCTGGCGGTCAATCTGATGATCCTCACGATCATCGATCTGCGCTGGCTGCGGCTGCCCGACCGCATCACCCTACCGCTGGCCGCCATCGGCCTTGCCGATGCTGCTTTGACGGACCGGCTTGCCACAAGCTTTTTCAGCGGCGTCGTGCTCGTCCTCCTGCTTCTCAGTCTGCGAGCAGCGGCGTTGCGGCTGAAGGGCACGGAGGGGCTTGGTCTCGGCGATGTGAAATTCGCCGGCGCGATCGGCATCTGGCTGGGACCGGACTGGAGTGCGCCAGCCCTGTTCGCGGCCGCGCTCTTCGGCATCACCGGCCATCTCCTGGATCGTCTCCTCTCAGACCGCGCCACAGCGCAACAGCCATTCGGCCCCAGCCTCGCCTCGGCGTTCTGGATCGCGTTTCTCTGCCAGAGCGCGGGATTGTCCGCACCAGCCTGGCCGATTGCAAGCCCGTAAGTCGCGAAAGCACATCAAAAGCGACGATGTCGGATTCATATGCCTGATCGGTTCCGACACAGAAGGCTAGATGTTTGGTCCCAGCGATTGATGGTGCGGATTTGATATGAATCGAGCGGGTTCGTTTTGCCATGCCTTGCAGATGGCTTCGTAGGGTGTGAGCCCTTTGAGTGTCTTGAGCCTGCGGGCGAAGTTGTAGGCAGCGACGACGTCGCTGAGATGCTGCCGGAGTTGATCATGGCTGTCGTAGTGGTAGCGTTTGACGGTAGTGTCCTTGATGGTGCGGTTCATTCGTTCGACTTGGCCGTTCGTCCACGGGTGCCTCGGCTTGGTCAGACGGTGCTGGACATCGAGGTCGGCGCAAGCCGCTTCGAAGGCGTGGCACCAGATGGGCTGGTTTTGCGCGCGCATCACCTTGATGTCCTTAGGCGTCCAGCCATCGCCGGTCGGGTCGGTGAAGTGCATGCCGTTGCCGGTGAGTACGGTGTGGATCTTGTAGGGCAGCGCCGCGGCGAGGTGGCGGAGGAAATCAGCGGCCACGCGGCGGGTCGCCTTCTGGTGCAGTTCGACAAACGCGAACTTGGAAGTCCGGTCGATCGCAACCAGCAGGTATAGCTTGCCTTCCTCGGTGCGCACCTCGGCGATGTCGATGTGAAAATAGCCGATCGGGTAGGACTTGAACTTGCGTTTGGCAGGCTTGTCGCCTTCGACGTCGGGCAAACGGCTGATGCCGTGGCGTTTCAGGCAACGGTGCAACGATGAGCGCCTCAAGTGCGGGATGGTGGCTTGGAGCGCATAGAGGCGGTCGTCCAGCGGGCGCAGCGTGTGGCTGCGGAAAGCGACAACCACCGCCTCGTCTTCGATCGACAACAAGGTTGATCGTGGGTCCTTCGGACCCGTGGGAAGGTCAGCCGTCGAGCGACGCCTCTTCCACTTGGCGATGGTCTTCCGATTGAGCCATGGCGCTTCGCCAACGCCCTCAGGCTCTCTTGACTATGCTGTATCGCTCGACGGACTGCCTCAATCGTCGTGGCGCTCCCGTGTGGAACCTAACTCACAGTGCCTCCCCACACTCCTGTGAGAAGATTGCACCGGCAAAGCCTGGGACTAGACACTAACCGGTTGTCCGACTCTCCATTTCTGTCTTGGTGATGACGCCGCAGCTCACCGTTAACGGGCCTTTCGCTTCAAAGCGCCGGCCCCGCCGCCCGCATGAGCATGCCATAGAGATCGCGCGGCTCGTCGGGATCGGCCAAGAGGTCGAGTTCGTCGTAAAGGCCTGTTTGCATCAGCTGATCGCGCACATAGCGTAGCGCCGAAAAGTCTTCGGTGGCAAAGCCGACGGAGTCGAAAAGCGTGATCTGGCTGGCCGAGCGCCGGCCCTCGCGATGGCCGCTCATCACCTGCCAGAGTTCGGTCACGGGATGATCCGCCGCGAGCTGCTGGATCTCGCCCTCGATCCGGGTCTGCGGCGCGAATTCGACGAAGATGTCGGAGCGCAGGAGAATGTCGCGATGCAGCTCCGTCTTTCCGGGGCAATCGCCGCCGATTGCATTAACATGAACGCCGCCGCCAACCATGTTGTCGGTCAGAACCGTGGCGTTCTGCTTGTCGGCGGTCACGGTGGTGATGATCCCGGCGCCCTCCACCGCCTCCTGGCAGGAGGGACAGATGGTGATGTCGAAGCCCTTGGCTGCAAGGTTGCGCGCACATTTCCGGCTGGCGGCAGGGTCTATGTCATAAAGGCGGAGCGTATCGATTCCGAGCAGGGCCTTGAAGGCCAGCGCCTGAAATTCCGACTGGGCGCCATTGCCGATGATCGCCATCACCCGTGCATTGTCCGGCGCCAGATATTTTGCCGCCACTGCCGACGTGGCGGCCGTGCGAAGGGCCGTCAGAATGGTCATTTCGCTGAGCAGGATCGGATAGCCGCTGTCGACATCCGACAGCACGCCGAAAGCGGTCACCGTCTGCTTGCCGTCGCGGGTGTTTTTCGGGTGGCCGTTGACATATTTGAAGCCGTAGAGCCGCCCATCACTCGTCGGCATCAGTTCGATGACGCCGTCAAGGCTGTGCGATGCCACGCGCGGCGTCTTGTCGAACGCATCCCAACGGCGAAAATCCTCCTCGATATAGGCGGCAAGGGCGGTCAAAACCTCCTCGACGCCAATTGCCAGCACGAGGCGCATCATGTTTTCGACGCTGACGAAGGGAACGACGGCGAGAGGCGAGGGCAGGCTCATCCTTGGTAACTCCGAAACCGAAAGGCCCGGACCGTCACCGGCCGGGCCTGTCAGAGTGACCCGGAGCGGGTCGATGGGCAACCCCCATGGCTGCAGGTGCAAGTGGGTCGTCGCGCCGCTTTTCTTTGGCGATCATACGAAACTGCGTGCGGTGTCAGGGTGCCTTGCCTATTGTGGAGGCTGGCCGTTTGAGGCGGACATGCCGCCATCGACGGGCAGATTGACACCGGTAACGAAGCGGGCATCGTCACTCGCCAGAAAAGCGATCACGGCCGCGACATCCTCCGGCTCGCCTGGACCCTCCAAGGCGAAGCGCTCGTTGAATTTGGCCAGCAAGGCTTCGTTGGCCATCATGTCCTCGGTCATGTCGGTGCGCGTCAGGCTCGGGCAGACGGCGTTCACGCGGATGCCGTCCTTGCCGTGGTCCATGGCCATGGCGCGCGTCAGGTTGACGACGCCGCCCTTGGCCGCATTGTAAGCCGCCATGCCCCAATCCCCGCCGGTGCCGGAAACCGAAGCGACATTGACGATCACGCCGCGCGTGGTCTTCAGATGCGGGATCGCGGCGCGGCTGGCGAAGAAGACGCCGTCGAGATCGGTGGCCATCACCTTGCGCCAGTCATCGGTGGTAAGGGAGGCGACATCGCCTTCGACGGCAACGCCGGCATTGTTGACCAGAATGTCGAGCTGGCCAAAGCGCTCGATGGTTCGGGCGACCACGTCCTTGATCTCGGCCTCGTCGGAGACGTCCGCTTCGATGACGAGCGCCTGATCCTCGCGAGAGGCCGCCGCCGATGCAAGCTTTTCCCGGCGGCGGCCGACGAGCACGACCTTGGCGCCCTCTTGCAAAAAGCGTTCGGCCGTCGCCTTGCCGATGCCGGAGCCTGCCCCCGTCACGATCGCCACCTTGCCGCTGAAACGCTGCATCCATCCGCTCCTGTTCTCGAGTGCATCGCGGTGCAAACGGCAGGAGAGGGCGGATGTTCCCCGCAAGGCGGCGTCCCAGGTCGGGGCGCTCCTGGGCAACGCGATATCCGCAGCCGATCCGCAGGACCGTTGCGGCGCAAAGGCCCGGAGCGTGCCTCAAAGGCTTTGGCCCGAGCGACGGCTGGGCACATCGTTTGGTGCAAGCGCTTGCAGGTCGGCCGCTTGCGCGGCCGCCCCGGGTGTGATCACCGGTCAGAACTGCTCGCCGACCAGCGCTTCGCTCTTGGCCCAAAGTGCCTTTGCCCGCTCGGGATCGATGGCATAAGGGCGCACGCCGCCGCGAATGCCTTCGCCGTCCTGAACCTCGGCCACATGGCAATCCTCGCAATAGCGGCCACCGACATGATCCGCCTCGGCGACGACCGCCGCCCAGACGGATGTCGCCGCACCCTCGGGGATCGACTTGAAGACGAAGGGTGGCAGGCCGGCGGCGGCATGGGCGGCGTTGATCGAGCCGATCAGAGCGTCTTCATCGGCCGCACTCATATGGCGCATGAGTTCGGTGCGGATGCCGCCGGGATGAACGGCGGCTGCCCGCACGCCGCGCGCGCGGTGACGCCGGTCGAATTCGACGGCGAACAGCACGTTGGCCGTCTTGGAACGGCCATAGCCGACCCAGGGATCATAGGCGCCCGTCTCGAAATTCGGATCGTCGAGATCGACATCGGCGAAGCGATGCCCGGCGGAAGCGAGGTTGACCAGCCGGCCGCCTGTGCCAAGCAGGCCGGCAATGCGGTTGATCAACACAAAATGGCCCAGATGATTGGTGCCGAACTGGGTTTCGAAACCATCCGCCGTGCGTCCGAAGGGCGGCGCCATCACGCCCGCATTGGCGATGATGACGTCGAAGGGGCGGCCGTCGGCCAGCAGCCGGTCGGCACATGCCCGTGCGCTCGCCAACGAAGCGAGATCGAGTTGGGTGAGCGAGAAGCTGCCACCGCCCGATTGCGCTGCGTCGCGCACGCTGGCCGTCGCACTTTCCGCCTTGGCAAGATCGCGCGCCGCACCCACCACCTCGGCCCCACGGGCTGCAAGGGCGCGCGCGGTCTCGATGCCAAGGCCGGCGGAGGTGCCGGTGACGAGCACGCGCTTGCCGTGGAGATCCTTGCCGGCAAGCACGTTGTCCGTCGTTGATGTCGCACCAAAAGTCGTCATGGTTTTGCCTTTCCGTTGGTGAGACCCTGTGGTCTCGCTTGCCTGATTTTGTCGATTTTGCTGCGAATTACCTGCCCGATTGCCTCGTTCCCTTGCCTGATCCTATCAATCCTCTTGCACTTGGCGCGACGAGGCGCGATCTTGGCGCCATGCAAGATCTTCTCGACCGCATGTGTCAGCGCGTGATGCGCCATACGGATGGAACACGGCTCAACACGCCTTTGCCGCATGTGGGGCTCGCCATCGCCCGGCAAAGCCATCAATCGGTGATGACGCTCTATGAGCCCATGGCCTGCCTCGTCCTGCGCGGCGTCAAGGAGGTGACGATCGGCGACCGGGTGCTGCGCTATGATCCTGCCAGCTGTTTCATCGCCTCGCTCGACCTGCCGGCTACGGGCTGCATCATCGAGGCCTGCGCGGATGATCCATACATCGTTGCCAGCCTGGCGCTGGACCGGGATCTGCTGAGCGAACTTCTGGCCGATCTGCCGCCCGCACCGGAGGCGATGCCGGCGGCGGGCTTCGGCGTGGCGCCTGTCACGACCGAGCTTCTGGAGGCCTGGGATCATCTGCTGGCGCTCCTGGACCGGCCGGGCGATATCGCCTTCCTCGCCCAGTCGCGCGAGCGTGAAGTGCTCTATCAATTTCTACAGGGAGCGCATGGGCCGATGCTCCGGCAGGTGGCGCGCGAAGACAGCCGACTGGCGCAGGTGCGCCGTGCTCTTCTGTGGATCCGCGATCATTATGACGAGACCTTGCGTACGGAGACGCTCGCCGACATCGCCGGCATGAGCGTGCCGACCTTCCACCGTCATTTCAAGGCGGTCACCGCGATGAGCCCGCTGCAATATCAAAAGGCTCTGCGGCTGCAGGCGGCCCGGCGAATGTTGACGGCAAGTGGCGATGCCACACGCGTCGCCTATGCCGTCGGCTATGAGAGCCCGTCGCAATTCAGCCGTGAATATGCGCGCCTGTTCGGCGCTCCGCCCCTGCGCGATGCCGAGCGTCTGCGTGGCGGCCGGGTCGAGGCGGGAGAGCTAATCTGATGGTTGCCGTCCGTCGCTGGAGACGGACGGCAGAGTCTGATCGATCCGTCAGGCCACGTCCGGCAGCCGGTCGATCAGCTTGTCGAGCGTGACGGGATAGTCGCGCACGCGCACGCCGGTCGCATTGTAGACGGCGTTTGCGATCGCGGCGGCAACGCCGCAGAGGCCGAGCTCGCCGACCCCCTTGGCCTTCATCGGCGAGGACATCGGGTCGGTTTCATCTAGGAAAATGACCTCCTGATGCGGAATGTCGGCATGAACCGGCACCTCATAGGTTGCGAGATCATGATTGACGAAGAAGCCGCGTCTGGTGTCGACCGCCAGCTCCTCCATCAGCGCCGCGCCCGCGCCCATGGTCATGGCGCCGATCACCTGGCTGCGTGCCGTCTTCGGGTTCAGGATGCGTCCGGCTGCGCAGACGGCCAGCATCCGGCGGATGCGCACTTCGGCCGTCGCCGCATCCACGCCCACCTCGATGAAATGCGCGCCGAAGGTCGATTGCTGGTGCGTCTTGTCGAGGTCGCCATATTCGATCGAATCTTCCGCAACCAGCTCTCCATCCTTCGCAGCCTCGGTCAAAGATAGGGCGCGTCCGCCGGACCGTACTTCACCATTGGCGAAGCTGACATCGGCTGCATTGATGCCCAGCCGCTTGGCGACGGCCTCGCGCAGCTTGACGCAGGCAGCATAGACGCCGGCAGTGGAGTTGTTGGCGCCCCATTGCCCGCCGGAGCCGGCGGAGACGGGGAAGCGGGAATCGCCGAGATGCACGGCCACGCGTTCGATCGGCAGGCCCATCATTTCTGCCGCCGTCTGGGCAAGGATCGTGTAGCTGCCGGTGCCGATATCCGTCATGTCGGTTTCGACGGTGACGATACCGTCCTTGCCGAGCCGCACGCGGGCACCTGATTTCGTGACCATATTGTTGCGGAAGGCTGCTGCAACGCCATGGCCGATGAGGAAGCGACCGTCGCGCAGCTGCCCCGGCCGGGCCTGGCGCTTGTCCCAGCCGAAACGCTCGGCGCCGATGCGGAACACCTCGGCAAAGGCACGCTGGGAGAAGGGACGCTCCGGCTTTTCCGGGTCGACCTGGGTGTCGTTGAGAATGCGGAAGGCAATCGGATCCATGCCGAGCTTTTCGGCCATCTCGTCTATGGCGATTTCCAGCGCCATCAGGCCGGGTGCTTCGCCCGGTGCGCGCATGGCATTGCCCTCGGGCAGGTCGAGCACGGCGAGCCGTGTGCGCGTCATCCGGTTTTCGCCGGCATAGAGCAGGCGGGTCTGCTGCACCGCCAGTTCCGGGCCGCCGCCCGGCAGATCGCCTGACCAGCTCTCATGGCCGATGGCGGTGATCTTGCCCTCGCGGGTCGCGCCGATGCGGATCCGCTGGAGCGTTGCCGGACGGTGGGTGGTGTTGTTCATCAGCATCGGCCGGGCAAGCGCGACCTTGACCGGCTGACCCGTCGCCTTGGCGCCGAGTGCGGCCATGACCACATCCGCCCGCAGAAAGAGCTTGCCGCCAAATCCGCCGCCGACGAAGGGCGACATCAGATGCACCTTCTCCTCCGGCAGGTTGAGCGTCTTTGCGAGATCCGACCGGCCCCAGGCAACCATCTGGTTGGAGGTCCAGACTGTCAGCCCGTCCGCATCCCACACGGCGAGCGTCGCATGCGGTTCCATCATCGCGTGGGAGTGATCCGGAGTCTTGTAGCGCTGGTCAAGCGTCACGGGCGCCTGAGCGAATGCGGCCTCGAAATCGCCGACGCCGGAGTCCGGCTCGCCGTCCTTGGGTAGGCCGGCGGCATCGATCAGCTTATCCAGCGCAAAATTGCCGGGCTTTTCCTCGTACTCGATGGTCACGAGATTGGCGGCGGCACGGGCCGCTTCGAAGCTCGTCGCCACCACGAGGCCGATAGCCTGGTGGTAATGATCGATCTCGGGGCCGCCCATCAGCGTCGCCGTGTTGAACTTGCCCTTTTCCAGCTTGCCGATCAGCTTTGGCAGGCTCTCCGGCGTGACCACGGTCAGAACCCCCGGCGCACGGCTGGCGGCAGACGCATCCATCCGCCGGATGCGGCCCTTGGGGATCGTTGCATGGATGATCACGCCATAGGCAGGCTTGATGGCGGGATCGTGCCATTCATAGGCATAGGTCGCACGGCCGGAGACCTTCAAGGGCCCGTCGATCCGGTCGAGCGGCTTGCCGACGACGTTGAGCTGGTCGATCGGATTGGTGGTTGCGGGGCTGTCGAATTTCATGGTCTCATCCCCTCGCATCCATCAGCACGGCAGACAGCGTGCGTTCGACCAGCGTCAGCTTGAAGGCATTTTCCTCGGTGGGCTTGGCGCCATCGAGCAGGGCGGCGGTTGTCGCCTTCGCGCCACGGGGCAGTTCGGCCTCAGCCTTTTCCACCCGCCAGGGCTTGTGCGCCACGCCGCCCAGCGCCACACGGCCGGTCCCGTCCGGTTGGACGATGGCGGCGACGGAGACGATGGCGAAGGCATAGGAGGCGCGGTCGCGCACTTTGCGATAGACTTGCTGACCCCCGACCGGCGGCGGAAGCGTGACGGCGGTGATGAATTCGCCATGGTCCAGCGTGGTGTCGATTTCTGGGCGATCTTCAGGAAGACGATGAAAATCGGCAATCGGAATGGTCCGCGTCTGCCCGTCCGGCTTGACGGTTTCGACCGCGGCATCGAGCGCGCGCATGGCCACCGCCATGTCGCTCGGGTGGGTGGCGATGCAGGCCTCGCTGACGCCGATCACCCCGAGCTGGCGGGAAAAGCCACCGATGGCAGAGCAGCCGGAGCCAGGCTGGCGCTTATTGCAAGGCTGGGCCGGATCGTAAAAATACGGACAGCGGGTGCGCTGCAGCAGGTTGCCCGCCGTCGTCGCCTTGTTGCGCAGCTGACCAGAGGCACCGGCGAGCAGGGCACGCGAGAGAACTGCGTAATCACGTCGTACGCGCGGGTCGGCCGCAAGGTCTGTATTGCGCACCAGTGCGCCGATGCGCAGGCCGCCAGCCTCCGTCGGTTCGATCGTGTCGAGGCCGAGACCGTTGACGTCGATCAGATGGGCCGGCGTCTCGATTTCGAGTTTCATGAGATCGAGAAGGTTCGTCCCGCCGGCGATAAACCGGGCATTATTGACGGCCGCCGCGCGGCTGGCGGCTTCCGCCGGGCTTTTGGCGCGCTCATAGGTAAAGGGCTTCATGCGCGCCTCCCGGCCACTTCGGTCATGGCCTCGACGATGTTGGAATAGGCACCGCATCGACAGATATTGCCGCTCATGCGTTCGCGGATTTCCATCTCGCTCAGCTGCGCGGGCGCGGTCAGATCGGTCGTGACGTGGCTCGGGATATCGGCAGCGATTTCCTCCAGCACCGCCACGGCGGAACAGATTTGCCCCGGCGTGCAATAGCCGCATTGATAGCCGTCATGAGCCACGAAGGCCGCCTGCATCGGATGCAGGGCATCCGGGCTGCCCAGGCCCTCGATGGTGGTTACGCTCTCGCCTTCATGCATGAGGGCGAGCGACAGGCAGCTATTGATCCGCCGACCTTCGACCAGCACAGTGCAGGCGCCGCACTGGCCGTGATCGCATCCCTTCTTCGTGCCGGTCAGATGCAGATGCTCGCGCAGCGCGTCGAGCAGCGTCGTGCGCGAATCCAGCTCCAGCCTGTTTGTCTCGCCATTGACTGTGAATGTGACTGTCGATGTCACGGTGCCTCCTTGCTGTCCTGTCGCGGGCGTTTGCGCCGCATGCGTCTGCCGCCCGCCCGCCAGCACGACGGAGGCGGCCGCCGTGGTCTTGAGCACTGTGCGCCGGGTTACATCCGACTGGCTGCATCCGGTTCGACCGAAATCGCTCATCCGCCCCTCCCTGGGTTTGATTGGTCCCACGCCGAGGCCGTTACCGCCGCGTGCAAGGGAGGAAGTTTAGGTCGGGAGATGGGCTTGGTTAGGTTTGGAAATCTGAAAAGCCTGAGCCAACAGGTTCGGCCAAATCTGTCAAATGAAAAAGACAAAGCAATTACAGAAGGTTGCGTATGTCTTCGACCGACAAGATCAACTGATCGTGAGGGTGCGTAGTCACGCGTTGAGGAGACGACGGCGTGGACATCTTTTGGATAGCACAGCGAAGCTGGCTTCTGCGCCGATGCCAAAACGACAAAGCCCTCCGCCAGCAGGCTGGCGAAGGGCGAAGGTGGTGGGCGTTTCGATCAACCGGCCGCCGGCGCGTGCTCCGGCTCGGCGCTGGTCCGCGGCGTATCGGCCGGCGTATCCGGACGGATGCGGAACCAGGTGACGTAGAGCGCCGGCAGGAACAGCAGCGTCAAGACTGTGCCGACGACGATGCCACCCATCATGGCATAGGCCATCGGACTCCAGAAGATTTCGCGCGAGATCGGGATGAGCGCGAGCGTGGCGGCGGCGGCCGTCAGCATGATCGGGCGCATGCGGTGCTCTGTCGCCTCGATCACCGCCTTCCAGGGCGGCACGCCTTCGCGCCGGAGATCCTCGATCTGCACGACGAGAATGACCGAGTTGCGGATCAGGATGCCGATCAGCGCGAGCACGCCGAGGATGGCGACAAAGCCGAGCGGCGCGTTGCTGGTGAGAAGCGCGATGACCACCCCGATCAAGGCCGTGGGCGCCACGGCGAAGACCAGGAACAGGCGGTGGAAGCTCTGCAGCTGGATCATCAGGATCGTCGCCATGATGAACAGCATCATGGGCGCCACGGCAGCGATCGGGCCCTGCGCCTTCGCGCTTTCCTCGACCGCGCCGCCCGCGATCACCTTGTAGCCGGCCGGCAGGGACTTGGCGAATTCGGCGACTTGAGGCGCCAGGGCCTGGACGATAGTCGCCGGCTGGGTTGCACCGATTACGCCTGCCTTGATGGTGATCGTCGGCTGGCGGGAGCGACGCCAGATGACGGGCTGTTCCAGCTCGTAGCGGAAGGTGGCGATGGCAGACAGCGGCACCGACTTGCCGCTCGAACTCGGCAGCTGCAGGCTCTGCAGCGTGTCGATGGAGCCGCGCTCCTGCGCCTGCGCCCGGCCGATGACATCGACGAGATAGATGTCGTCGCGCACCTGCGTGGCGCTCGCTCCCTCCACGATGCCGTTCAGCGCCGTGGCGATATCCTGCGAGGAGACGCCGAGCTGACGGGCCTTGTCCTGCAACACGTCGACGCGCACCACGCGGGCCGGCTCGTTCCAGTCGAAGGTCATGGCGGTCAGGCGCGGATCGGCGCCGACGATGACGCCAAGCGATTGAGCCAGCTTGCGCACGGTCTGGATTTGCGGCCCGCTGACGCGGTACTGCACGGGCTTGCCGACGGGCGGGCCGATGTCCAGAAGCTTCACGAAGGCGTCTGTGCCCGGGAAGGTGCGGGTGAGATAGGCCTGCAGCTCGGTGCGCAGCCTGTCGCGTTCGGCCACGCCCTTGGTGACGATCACCGTCTGGCCGAAGGTGACATCGGAGGGCTGCACGTCGAAGGACAGAAGGAAGCGTGGCGCGCCCTGTCCGACATAGGTCGACCAGTGGTCGATGCCGGGATTGCCCTGCAGCATTTCCCGCTCGAACTGTGCCATCTGCCTGTCCGTTTCGCCGATCGAGCCATTCTGCGGCAGATTCCAGTCGACCACGAGTTCCACGCGGTCGGAATTGGGGAAGAACTGCTGCTGGACAAAGCGCATGCCATAGATCGATGTGCCGAAGGCGACGATGGTCAGGAGGATGGTGATCCAGCGCAGTCGCAAGGCGGCATTGAGTGCGCCGGCGAACAGCCTGGCGAAGAAGCCCTTGTGTTCGTGATGCTTCTTCATGCTCTTGGGCAGCAGCGTCACGCCGAGCAGCGGCGTGAACAGCACGGCCACGATCCAGGAGACCACCAGCGACACGGCGATGACGACGAAGAGCGTGAAGGTGAACTCACCCGCCGCACTCGAATTCAGGCCGATCGGAATGAATCCGGCGACGGTCACCAGCGTGCCGGTCAGCATAGGGAAGGCAGTCGAGGTGTAGACATAGGTCGCCGCCTTGCGCAGGTCGTCGCCCATTTCCAGCCGTGCCACCATCATTTCCACGGCGATCATGGCGTCATCGACCAGTAGGCCGAGCGCGATGATCAGCGCGCCGAGTGAGATGCGCTGCAGCGAAACCCCACTATAGGCCATGACCAGGAAGGTGATGGCCAGTACGAGGGGAATGGAGATCGCCACCACCAGACCAGCGCGCATGCCAAGCGAGATGAAGCTGATGGCCAGCACGATGGCGATCGCCTCGAACAGCGCGCGGGTGAAGCCGGAGACGGCCTCTTCCACCACGGCCGGCTGATCGGACACACGGCTGATCGTCACCCCGATCGGCATTTCGGCGGTCACCCGGTCCATCTCAGCGTCCAGAGCCTTGCCGAAATCCAGCAGGTTGGCGCCGTCCTTCATGCCGATGGCCAGGCCGATGGCGGGCAAGCCGTTGAAACGGAACAGCGAGGAGGGCGGATCGACATAGCCGCGCCGGATGGTGGCGACATCGCTCAAGGGGAAGAAGCGATTACCGACGCGCAGATTGATGGCGCGCAGGCTTTCCTCCGAGGTGAACTGGCCTGAGACGCGCAGCGCCACGCGTTCGGGTCCGGCCTCCACGAAGCCGGAGGACGTCACCGCGTTCTGCGACTGCAGCGTCGAGATCAGGCTTTGCCGGTCGATGCCAAGGGCGGCGATCTTGCGGGTGGAGAATTCCAGATAGATGACCTCGTCCTGCGCGCCGATGATGTCGACCTTGCCGACATTCTCGACCGTCAGAATCTTGGAGCGGGCTTCTTCCACCCGGTCGCGCAGCTGGCGCTGGCTGAGGCCGTCGCTGGTGAAGGCGTAGATATTGCCGAAGACGTCGCCGAAACGATCGTTGAAGAAGGGACCGACGACGCCGGACGGAAACTGACCCTTGATATCGGCGATCATGTTGCGGATGCGCAGCCAGGTCGGTGCCACATCGCGTGCCTTGGTGGTGGGCAGAAGATCGACGAAGATGATCGTCTGGCCCGATGTCGTCAGGCTGCGGGTATGGTCGAGCGACTCCAGCTCTTCGAGCTTCTTTTCGATCCGATCCGTGACCTGCTTGGTCACTTCCTCGGCCGAGGCCCCCGGCCATTGCGCCTGGATCACCATGGTCTTGATGGTGAAATTCGGGTCTTCCTCGCGCCCGAGGCCGATATAGGAAAAGACACCGGCGATCATGAAGACGATCATGAAATACCAGACGAGCGAGCGGTGTTCGAGCGCCCAATCCGAGAGGTTGAACTTCTTCACGGAGCCATCTCCCTGGTGATCTTGACCTTCTGGCCTTCTTTCAACTGATGCACGCCGGCCAGCGCGATGCGGTTGCCGGCGGCAAGGCCCTGCGACACGACGACGCCATCGCCATCGGCCTGCGCGAGTGTCACCGGCTTCAGGCTGACCGTCTCCTTGTCCTCATCCACCAGCCAGACGGCGCTGGCGCCGTCGCGGGTCAGGATCGCGCTCATCGGCACGACGATGGTGGGGGAGGCATCCGTGGTGGAGCTCACGGTCACGATGGAGCCGAGGCGGAAGGCGTCGGGCGGGTTGTTGAGCGCAATCTTGACGCGCTGGGTCCGCGTGGTCGAATCGGCCTCCGGCGCGATTTCGCGCACGGTTCCAGAAACGCGCACGCTGGCGTCCAGCTGCAGCATCACCTCGAAGGGTGAGCCGATTTTCAAGCCCCGCATGGCGGTTTCCGGCAGATCGACCACGGCATCGCGCAGATCGGGCCGGGCAATGGTCAGCACCGTCTGCCCGGGGGAAACGACCTGCCCGACTTCGGCGGATGTGGCCGTCACCACGCCATCGAATTCCGCATGGATCTGAGCATAGCTCAGCTGTTCGCGTGCCTTGGCCAGATTGGCTTCGGCCTTGGCCACGGTGGCGCGGGCGGTCTTTTCCGCCTGCTCGGCGGTTTCCAACGATGCTTCGCTGTCGCTCTTGCTTTCGGCCAGCGTGCGCTGGCGCGCCGCCGTGGTCGCGGCATTGGCGAGCTGGGCTTGGGCATTGGCGATTTCCGCCTGACTGCTGCGCACTGCCAGTTCCAGCGCGAGCGGATCGACGGCGGCAACGACCTGGCCCCGGGTGACGAGATCGCCGACGCTGACCTCCCGGGCAATCACTCGGCCAAGAACGCGGAAGCCGAGATCGGTGCTGACACGCGGCTCCACGACGCCGGCAAGCCGAAGCGTCGTCGCGGCCCGAGGCGCGACGACCTGGGAAATCAGAGGGCGCACGGGCTCGGCAGCCGCCGTTTCCTTCTTGTCTTCGCATCCCGACAGGATCAGGGGCGCAGCCGCGAGTGCGGCGAGTAACCTGCGGTTCACGGGCTCACCTCCTTGGAAACGCTCACGGTCTTGCCCGGCAGCAGGAACTTTGCGCCATCGACGACGACCTGCTCCTTCGGCGCCAGGCCCGAGGATACGGCGAAACGTCCGGTCTCATATTCCGCGACCTCGATCCGCTTCATCGACACGACGGAGGTTTTGGGATCGACCACCCAGACCGCGGGTGCGCCGCCATCCGACGCGATGGCGTTCCATGGCAGGAGAATGGCCTGCCGCTTCTGCCCGGTGAAGGTGCCGACCACCGGTGCGCCCAAGGGCAGCTCCCGGCCGGCCGTGTCGAGACCTACCTTGACGCGGATGGTGCCCGTTGCGGAATCGATGGTAGGAGAAATTTCGCGCACCGGCGCCATCACCTTGAGCGTGGGATCCGACAGGAGGCTGACGGCAACGGCGTCATCCGGCTTCTGCAGGAACAGCGACTCGAAGACGTTGAACACCGCATCGCGGGGACCATCATGCGCCAGCGTGAAAATCGACTGCGCCGCCTGGGCCACCTGGCCGACCTCGGCATTGCGCGCGGTAATCACGCCATCGGCATCGGCCTTCAGTTCGGTATAGGACTGCGCATCGCGCGCGACATCGAGTTGAGTCCGCGCCGATTCCACCGTGGCCTGTGCCACCAGCAGCGCTTCCTGCGCCTGGTCGAGCCGCGCGCGCGACGTCACGCCGCTGGTGAAGAGGTTCTTCTGGCGGTTGAAGTCGAGCTGCGCCTGAGTCAGCTGCGCATCCGCTGCCTGAAGGCTCGCCTGCGCAACATCGACATCGGCCGTCTGTTCGCGTGGATCGATCCGGGCCAGAACCTCGCCCTTCGTCACCTTCGAGCCGACATCGACAAGCCGTTCGGTGATGCGGCCGCTGACGCGGAAAGACAATTCGGACTGGATGCGCGCCTTGATCTCGCCCGTTACGGCCGTGGTCGGTGCGTAATCGGCAAGTGCCGTCTCGGTGATCTCGACAGTGCGCTGCTCGACCGTTTTGTTGTCGTCAGGCTGGCTGCAGGCGGAGAGGGCTATGCCGGCCAGCAGCGCCAGCCCCGCCGGCAGGAGAAATTTCGGGCTTTGTCCCATATCGGCCTCGGTTATTGGGGGACCTCACTATTGCTGAATAGAATTGACTGACCACTTAGTCAATGAAATAATCGCGGTGCAACATGGGTGTGGATGCCGTGGTTAAGGGAAGCGCAAACGGGTGATCGGCGCGACCTGCGAAGAGCATGACGAGGTGCGTCATGATGCCTTGGCCACGCGAGAATGGCGGGCATATCCCCGATCCTCGGGATCACAACCGGATTGCCCTGCGGCTTTCGCTGGCAGGCCATTTGCATCCGGAGCGGCAGCGATATGTTCGTTTCAGTTACGTTTGAAGATCGATAGCACGGGCTGGCCGGACGGCTGGAAAGGCACAAAGAATGGTCGAAAAGGAGCCGCAAGGCCCGCGCGCACAGAAGAAGGCGGCGCGACCTCTGGAGATCTTGGAGGCAGCCTTCGAGGAGTTTTCCGCCAAGGGCTATACGGCGACGCGTGTGGAAGACATCGCCAAGCGCGTCGGGGTGACCAAAGGCACGGTCTATGTCTATTTCGAAAACAAAGAGGTGCTGTTCGGCGAAATGATGCGCCACATCTCCGCGCCGCTCGCCGATGCGCGCGACTATATTCGAGGACTGGACGGCCCCTATCCCGGTCGCATCGAAGCTTTCGTCCGCTATGTCTACGCCCGTCTGGTCAACAACAGGATCAGCCGCGAGCTGCTGCGCTTCGTCGTGTCCGAAGGCGCGCGCTTTCCGCATCTGGTGGATCGGCAGGAAGAGGAATTCATGAAGCCGATGTTCGAGGCAGCGGGCGAGCTGATCCGCGAGGGCGTCGCCTGCGGCGCCTTTCGCCCCACGCCCCTCTGCGACATGCCGGAAATCCTGATCAGTCCGGCGCTGCTGCGCACGATCGAACATCTGATCTATGACGATCGCAAGAGCGCCGATCTCGATGCCTTTATAGAGGCGCATATCGAGCTTCTGCTCTCCAGCCTCCTGCCGCTCACGCCATCGCCGCACAAAGGCTGAGCCCGGTCTCGTTCGACCAAAGACGCTTTTAGCCTCGATCCCGACAGGAGGGCCGGCGTCAAGGGCGGCCTATGCGTCTACCTCTCTGTTAGGGCATTTTGACCAATGCCGTTCATTCGGTGGCGCTTTTTTAATTAATTGCCTGCAAAACCATGTGCTCGTCCTTCACCCGCCACATTCCTGCCTATGCGCTGGCTGCGCAATTTCTCGCCATATGCCAGGCCTGAGCGTTGGCTTTAACTGACGAAAAGCGCGGAGCCTGCGTGTCGATGCGCAGCCGGTAGCCGCGGACTGACAAAGGACGGCGATGACGAGGCGATTGGACCATGCGCGATGATCAAGCCGCACCAGACAGGGTCTTGAGCATGAAGGGCGATCCCTCGGCCAATGCGCCACCGGCCCTGGTGCGCCGGCGCACTGTGCTGCACTTTCCCGGCTTCGAGCCGCTGGATGCGGCGGCCCATCGCACGCGCTACGCACGCACCGCCGCGCAAAGCGTTTCGGTCTGGGATCTGCATGTCAAGGCTGGCCCGCTTCAGCCGGGGGAGGGCGAGACCGACGTTGCCTTCTTCGATGTCTGCTGTCAGGCAGCCAATCAGGAGGTGCAGAGCCGCATCCATCTTTTCGAGCACGATGCTCTGGTGCGTCATTTCAGCAAGGGCGGGCTCGTGATGCGCCTCCTGGCCGGTTTTCGCGCCGGCTGTCGCGTGGTCTATCAGGGAGGCGTGGTCGCCTATTTCCGCAATGCCTGGCGTTTCGGCCTCTTCTTCCTGTTTCCATTCCTTTTCATCGGTCTGGCGCTTGCGCTGACGGTCGGACTTGCCTGCCTGCCGCTCATGTTCGGCTTTGGCATCTGGACGCTGATCGTCACGCTGCCGCTTGCCGCCATTGCATTCGCCCGGCTGTTTCCAATCCTCTCCGCCCGTTTGCATGTGCTGCATCTCCTGGCCGATTGGCGGATGGCCGTGGCTGTCTCGGCACTCGACGATCCCGTCGTCGATCATTGGCTCGAGAGCCGCGTGGCGGCGGCGCGCGCGGCCCTGCAAACGGCGAGCGACGAAGTGGTGGTCAGCGCCCACAGCATGGGTGCTAGCCTCGCGGTGCATGTGCTCGGCACGCTTCTGGAGCGCGAGCCACAGATCCTTGCCGGACGGCAGGTCGTCTTTGCCGGTCTCGGCGGCGCGCTGCTGCAATGCGCCTTGTTGCGCCCGGCCGGCCGCCTCCGCGCCCATGTCGGCCGCGTAGCTGCGCAACCCGGTCTCGTCTGGTTCGAAGTGCAATGTCTGACGGATGCGATCCACTTCTACCGCGCCCCGCCGGTCGCACTCTGCGGCCATCGCGACGCGCCGCAGCCGCGCTTCGTGTTCATTCGTTTGAAGCAAATGCTGAAAGCGGAGCGCTATCGTCGCATCCGGCTAAATTTCCTGCGTGTTCATCGGCAATATGTCCTGGCTGCCGATCGCCGCGCGCCCTTCGACTTCACCCTGATGACCGCTGGCCCGCTTCCAGCCGCCCGCTTCGCTTATTTCTCGCAAAGCCGGCTGCCGAAACTGGGGGCCGACGAGATGTCCGCGAGCCTTTGATCAATCGATGTGGAGCGGTGCATCAGAGGCAAACCACGAATTTAGCCGTTCAGGCGATGCCGCCAGATCATCGGGCGGCGGTTCGTGCCAAGCCATGACACGATGAACCGCTCAATAGCCGGTCATTTCGAGATAGCCTTGCCCGCTTCGGCTGCCGGAGAAGCGGATCGGCCCCTCCCAATAGGGCGTGCGCGTTGCCATCCAGGCTTGCGGGTTCAAGGGCTTGGTAGAGATGTCGATGCCTTTGGACGGCAGTTCCAGTCGCCATTCAACAGGAATATCACGGTCGGCGACGCGCGCCTTGCGCCCTGGCGTCAGCGTCAGGGCGCCGGGAGGCAGCGGTTCCGGCTGACCATTGGCGGCGATCCAGGTGGCGGAGGTGAAGCCGGCGCCTTTGTCGCGCAGGCGAAAGCCCATCAGCTTTTCGCCCGTGTCGAAATGCAACGAAAACCAGTCCCAGCCGCTTTGGTCGGCAGCCAGAGGCTGGGAAGACCATTCACGATCCAGCCATGCCTGGCCGGTGACATCGACTGCGCCGCCCGGCAGGTCAAGCCGTCCGGTTACCGTATAGAAGGGCTGGGAGTAATAGAAGCTCGCCTGTCCTGCCGCCGATTTGACCGAATAGCCGCCTTGCCCCTGAAGCACCAGCGGACCGCGCGCCTTCAGCGCCAGGCTGTAGCGAAAGTCCGTGCCGCTGGCTGAAAGGTTGAGGTCATCGAGCGCATCGCCGCCCGTGGCGGACATGTCCGGCCGGCGCATGGCCCAATCGTCGATCCAGGCGGCGAAAGGGGCTGGCGAGACGCCGGCCTGCCCGATGCCACCCCGCGCCAAGCGCTCCGCGACATGCTGCGCGGTGGGCGTGGTGATGGCGGCATGGCCGAGCCAGACTTGCGGGCTCTGCCAGCCAGGTTGGTCCCCAGGCGCGAGCGCGCTGCGAAACAGCGTCCACTGCACTCCGTAAGCCTTACCGTCCGCGCCCTTGAGGTTGGCGGTAAGATACCACCATTCGATGCGAAAATGCGGATGGGGTCCGTGGTCGGCAGGAAAGGTGAAGGCATAGCCCGTCCTGGGCATGGCAAAGCCTTTGGCCGTCGTGCCAAGTCCGGCAAAGCCCTGGGACGCCGCGGGCTGGCTCATCCCAATGACAGCGGCCAGCATGCAGCAGAGCAGGCTTGCCAGCCTGTGACGCATGTGTCCGGACTGGTATCGCCTGATGCTGAAGAGCGACCGATGCGGTGTCTGATGTCGGTGGGTTGGCATTCCCTCTTGGCTTTGGCCGTGTGGTTCATCGTTCATGGGCGAAAACCTTGAGAAGATCGGCTGGCGCCAGGCGTGCCAACCGCCGCAGCGGGATCAGCGCCGACAGAAGCGCCGCCAGCAAAGCGAGAAGGCCGAGGCGCAGCCAATCGGCGGGAAAGATGTGCATCGGCAGGCGCCAGCCAAAGGCTTCGACATTGATGATGGCGAGCAGGACATAGGCAAGCGCAAGGCCAACGGGCAGAGCGGCGAGGAAGGTCAGCGCGGCGAGCATCAGCGTGCGGGCTAGCTCCAGCCGCACCAGCCGGCGCCGTGTCAGGCCCATGGCCCAGACGGGAGCAAGTTGCGGCAGGCGCATAGCCGACAGCGTCGTTAGGCTGGCAACCATCGCCAGCCCCGCCACGCCAAGAGTCAGGACGTTGAGCGCGGCGGTGACGGTGAAGGTCTGTTCGAACACATCGAGCGAACGGCGCTTGATCGTTGCCTGATCGACCATATTGTCCGCGGGAAGCTTGAGCTGGTCGGCGATCTCGGCCATCAGTGCGGGCACCCCGCCCGGCGCGAGGCGCAGGCCGAAGCGCAGTCGCTCTACCGTGGGATAGTGCGCCACCAGGGCGCCGCTGTTGACGATCGCTTGCCCTTCGGGATTGCCATAATCGGAATAGATGCCGGCGATCTCGACCTGCCATCCGCCGGGGAGCGTCAGGCTGCCGCCGGGCTTCAGACGGGCTCGGCGCGCCAGCTGCTCGTTGATCATCGCCGCGCGGCCCGTCGCCACGCGGTCCCAGCTATCCGGCAGGGCTGCAAGCAGCGGCCAGTGATCCCGATAGGTCGCGTGATCGGCCGCGCCATAGACCGCGCCCGGTGCCCCCTCCAGCGAACCTTCGATATGCCAGATCGGCAGGATCGCATCGACCTTGCCCTGGAGAAAGGTGGTTAGACGCTCTGCCTCTGCGGGGTTCCGGGCTGTGACATAGAGCTCAGATGCAAGGCGCTGGTCCAGCCAGCCGGTGAAGGTCAGGCGAAAGCTCGACACCATGGTGCCGACCCCGATATTGGCCGAGAGCGCCAGCAGAAGCGCCATCAGCGCCAGCGACAGCCCGGGCAGTTGCTGGCGGGAATCGGCCAGGAACCATTCGGCAACTGGCCGGCGCACGAGTCGCTGCAAGCCGGCCAACACGAGCGCGAGAAGAACTGGCAGTAAGAGAGCCGCACCGAACAGAAGCGCGCCGAGGACTGTGAACCCTGCAATCAGCCCCGAGCCCCAGAGGCCGAGACCGATGCTCAAGATAAGCAGCCCGAGGCCGGCAGCGGCTTGACCGATGAGCGCGTGCTCCGAGGCACGGGCCCAAGCACGTGGACTTCCCGGTGCCAACAGCGGCAGATGCCAGACGCGCCAGAGGCTCTGCATTGCTGCGGCCAGCGTGCCGATGAGGGCGATGGCAAGGCCTGACACCCACCATTGCGGCCGCAGCGACAGCGTGCCCGGAACGCTCGCCCCATAGAGGCCTTCCAGCGTGGCGGACACGCCGGGAAGCAGAGCGGCGCCGACGAGATAGCCGAGCGCCACGCCGATAAGCCCGGCCGCGAGCGCAAAAACAATCAGCTCCAGAAGAAGTGCCGCCGTCAGTGCGCGGGCCGATAGACCCAATGCGCGCAGGGTGCGGAAGGTGACACGACGTTGCTCGAAGGCGAGCCCGATGGCCGAATAGACGATGAACAGGCCGACGGCAAAGGCAAGGAAGCCGAAGGCCGTGAGGTTGAGATGGAAACTATCCGTCAGCCGCGAAAGATCGCCGCCGGCTTCCGGTGCCTTCAGCGCCAGATCGGGTGCGACGTTTTCGAGGTTCGCCCGTCCCATTGGTTGTTCCGGCAGAACCAGCAGCCGGCTGATCTCGCCCGGGCGGCCAAGCAGTCTTTGCGCCGTGCCGATATCGGTCAAGGCTGTTCCGGGCAGGAGATTTGGCGATGCGCGCAGCGGCGGAAGACCGGGAACGGCCGCGAGTGCCTTCACCGTCTCCGGCGCGGCATAGAGCAGACCGGGCGGGGTGATAAACGGCAGGAGATCGCCGCCGCCCCTGCCGAGATCCAGCGTTTCGGCCTGGGCCGGCAGGCTCAGAGGCTCTATACCCAGCAGGCGCAGCCGGCTCCCCTCCAGCCGAAGCGTGCCTTCGAGCACCGGAGAGACAAGCCAGCCGGCGCGCGACAGGGCTACGAAATCCGTTTGCGCAATGGCGCCGCCATCACGGCGCGCCAGCTGCGCCAGCCGGTCCTGGCCCAGCAGGGCGGCGGCGCGGTCGTAGCTGGCGCGCGCTTCCGCATTGATCGCCTGCACACCGGACCAGAGCGCGGTGGCAAGCGACAGGCCGAGGATCAGCAGCGCCAGTTGCGCCGGTCGGCGCCGCCAATGCGACAACAGCGCGGAGAGGGCGACGGTGAGCGTCACAGGATGCGCCCGCCCGTAAGGTGGATGCGCCGGTCCAGCCGCTCGGCGAGCCGCTGCGAATGGGTGACCATCAGCAGCGCCGCGCCGGTTTCGCGGACGAGGTTTAGCATCAGCGCGATCACCCCATCCCCGGTCGCCTCATCCAGATTGCCGGTCGGCTCATCCGCCAGCACCAGCTTCGGCCGAGCACCCAGCGTGCGGCCGATCGCCACGCGCTGCTGTTGGCCGCCAGAAAGCTGTTCGGGATATCGGTTCAGCAGGTTCTCCAGCCCCAGACGCGCCGCGAGATCTGCTTGCCACGCGGCATCGTGCCGGCCGGCGAGGCGGGCATGAAAGGCAAGATTGGCACCGACGGTCAGCGACGGGATCAGGTTGAACTGCTGGAAGATCAGGCCGACAACCTCGCGGCGCATCGCTGCCCGCCCGGTATCCTTCAGCGCACCGATCTCGACGCCGTCGATCCGCACCGCACCCGCATCCGCCTGGTCCAGTCCGGCCGCCAGATGCAGAAGCGTGCTTTTGCCGCTGCCGGATTCTCCCGTCAGCGCCAGGGTCTCGCCGCCATCAAGAGAGAGGCTGAGACCATCCAGTACCGTTAGCGGACCCTCGGCCGTCTGGTAGCGCTTGAAGACGTCGGTAAAGGTCAGCAGCATGAAGGGTCCTGATTGTGGCTTCGCGATGCCCGGCCTCCGATCCTGTTGCGGGACAGGCTGAAGAGGGTGGGCGTCACGGCCCTGGCTCATCCGCTGGCGTCAACGCATGCCAACATGTTTGAAGGGCTGAACGGGCCAAGGCCTCGCAAAGTTCTCGTTCGGTTGAGAATGGGCGCTGGCGCGCCGATCCGGTTTATCCAGCACTTAGGGCAGCGGAGCGAAAAGTGTGAGCCGATTCATGGATAAATACGACGTCGGGATAAACAGCCAGGCGCGTGACGCCGGAGAAGGCGTCCGATAGCCGAGACGGCGGCATGAGGAACTGTCGGTCTCAATCAGAAAAGCCCGGCACGCGAGCCCCGCGCGCCGGGCTTGCGTTTTGCGGCCTCAGGCGGCGGCCTTCCGGCGCTCGTTGACGAGGGCAGCGAGCTTGTGCGCGCGCTCCAGGCAGGCCGGCTGCTCGGCGGCAAAGCGCTCGGCTCCGATCTCCATGATCAGCGTGGTGTCCGGCAGGAAGGTCAGTTCGGAGAAGATCTCTTCCCAGGCAATGTCGCCCCAGCCGAGCGGCAGGTGCAGATCGCCGATCCCCAGCGCGGTGGCTTCCGCCGGATGATAGAATTTCTCCATTGTATAGGGCAGGCCGAAGCTATCATGCACATGCAGATGGCCGGTGACGGGCGCCATGGCGCGCAGCTGGTCGCGGAAATTAAGGCCCTTGAAGGTCGACTCGATATAGGCATGGCTGAAATCGATCAGCGCGGCGAGATTGTCATGGCCGACGGCGCGCACGGTTTCGGCGACCTGCGACGGCGTCTGGCGATACTGGCCGCTTTCGGTGGTGAAGATGTTTTCCAGCACCATGCGCACGCCATAGGTCTTGGCGAGGTCTGCCATCTCATGCAGCGCCTCGCGTTCCATCTTGTCGAGATCTGTGCCGGTGACGCCGTCGCCGAGCTGGGCCGCGCCCGAATGATGAACGAGGATGCCGGCACCGAGACGGTTGCAGAGTTCCAGCATGGCGCGCACGACCTTCTTCTGCAGGTGCAGGTTCGCTGCATCCATGAAGTTCGAGCAGATCTGGCCGTGGAAGGACAGCTTCTTGAAGCGGTAATTGCTCAGGATCGCCGCCGTGCGGGCGAAGCGCTCTTCGATGATCCGGCCGCCGGAAACGATTTCCTCGCCATAGATCCCGACTTCGCAGGCCTCTGCGCCCGTGTCTGCGACGATGCGCAGGGACGCTTCGAGGGTCGACAGGTCTCCCTTGCCCGTATGATTGCAAAAGCCGACGGCGGAAATGATCTCGGTCATGAAACCCTCTTTCAGGATGTTGAGGCCGGCAGCGGTTCTCGCGCACCGGTCCGGTGAATGTCTTCGATCTCAGGACAGAGCGAGAGCCGGGACCGCTGCCACGGGCGATGCGGCTGGGCCCTCAACCTCAATACGGCGGCCACTCTCGCGGTCGAAGAGATGCAGGTGCTCGGCGGGCAGCTCGAAAGCGATCGGCTGGCCGGGCTGTACACGCACCTCTTCGCCAATGGCAGCGGCGAAGGCCTGCCCCTCCATGGCGGCGTGGACGATGCGGCCGGAACCCAGCTCCTCGACAAAATCGGCCACGGCCATCACGCCGGTGCCGTTTGAGGATAGGCGAACCTGCTCCGGCCGGATGCCAACTGTGATCTCTCGACCTTCAAGAGAAGCGGCGGCAGGCGAAAGCCGCACGGCATGGCCGCCGATGCGCACCGTGCCGCCTTCGATGCGGCTGTCCATCAGGTTCATCGCCGGGGAGCCGATGAAGGAGGCGACGAAGGTGGAAGCTGGGCGGTGGTAGATGTCCAGCGGCTGGCCCACTTGCTCGACCTGGCCCTTGTTCATGACCACCAAACGGTCGGCCAGCGTCATTGCTTCCACCTGGTCATGGGTGACGAAGACCGACGTGGCGTTCAGCCGCTGGTGCAGCTTGCGGATTTCAGCGCGCATGGAGACGCGCAGTTTGGCGTCGAGGTTCGACAACGGCTCGTCGAACAGGAAGACCTTGGGCTCGCGGATCATGGCGCGGCCCATGGCCACGCGCTGGCGCTGGCCGCCGGACAGCGCGGCCGGCTTACGCTCGAGATAGTCGCTCAGGCCAACGATCGACGCGGTCTCCTCGATCCGTCGGCGGCGCTCGGCCTTCGGCACGCCTGCGACCTTCAGCGCATAGCCGATATTGTCGGCCACGCTCATATGCGGATAAAGCGCATAGTTCTGGAACACCATGGCGCAACCGCGCTCGCGCGGCTCCAGCCTGTTGACCACCGTCCCACCGATGGCGATTTCGCCGGCCGTGATCTCCTCCAATCCCGCAATCATGCGCAGAAGCGTGGATTTGCCGCAGCCAGAGGGGCCGAGGATGACGACGAACTCCCCGGTCGGGAAGATGAGGTCGACACCATGCAGGGTCTGGGTCTTGCCGTAGCTCTTGCGCACGGAGCGGATATCGATCTGAGCCATTGTCGTTGAGGCCTTCTGATGGGGGCTTGTCGAAAGGGAGGATTATTTTTCGCTCGCGACCAGGCCGCGCACGAACCAGCGCTGGAGGATGGCAACGACGAGGACGGGCGGCAGCATGATGATCAGCGAGCCCGCCAGTGTGACGTTCCAGTCGGGGATGCCGTTTTCGGCCGGCAGCAACGCGCGCAGCTGCATCATCATGGTCTTGTAGGAGGGGTCGGTGACCATCAGCAGCGGCCAGAGATACTGGTTCCAGCCATAGACGAACATGATCGTGGTCAGCGCCAGGATATTGGTGCGCGAGAGCGGCACCAGCATGTCGAAGAAGAAGCGCACCGGACCGGAGCCGTCCATGCGCGCCGCCTCGGCCAGTTCATCCGGCAGCGTCATGAAGAACTGCCGGTAAAGAAAGGTGCCGGTAGCCGTGGCGATCAGCGGCAGGACGAGGCCGGCATAGGAATTGAGCAGGTTCCACTCCACCTTGATCTCGATGCCGGTGAGGAACTGGATCAGCAGGCGGAACGGCGTGAACATATCCGCTGCCACCGCATAGGTTGGCACGACGCGCACTTCGAGCGGCAGCATCAAGGTGATGAAGACGGTCCAGAAGAACAGGTGCTTGAGCGGCGAGCGGAAGAACACGATGGCGAAGGCCGTGCAGGCCGAAAGCGCCACTTTGCCAACGGTAACGAGCGTCGCCATGATCAGGCTGTTGACCATGGCATGGCCGAGATCGCCGCGCGTCCAGGCGGCCGAGGCGTTTTCGAGGAAATGCGTGCCCGGCATGAAGCGAAAGGGCACGGCATTGACCTGCTGGAGGGACTGGCTGGCGCCGGCAATCACGACGACGAAGGGGCCGATCAGCAGGAGGAAGCCCAGGATCATCAGCCCATAGGTGAGGGCATCGGCGAAGGGAGTGCGCTGGATCATGGCCGCCTCACTTGTAATGGACGCGCCGCTCGATGAAGCGGAACTGGATGAAGGTGAAAACCATGATCAGGCCGATGAGCACGATGCTCTGGGCGGACGCGCCGGAATAGTTGAGCCCGTGAAAGGCTTCATCGACGATGCGGTAGACCATGACCTCGGTGGCACGGTTTGGCCCGCCGGCGGTGGTTGCATGCACCATGCCGAAGGTGTCCGAGCCGACGAAGCCCTCGGTCATCATGGTCACCAGCAGGAAGAACAGCGTCGGCGCCAGCAGCGGCACCTGGATGTCGATCGCCCGGCGGATCGGGCCGGAACCGTCCATGGCGGCGGCCTCGATAAGGGCGCGCGGCACGGACTGCAGACCGGCCAGCAGAAAGATGAAGGTGTAGCCCGCCCATTTCCAGATGAAGATCATGATGACGAAGGCGAGCGCATGGCTGCCATATTTCGCCGGGTTCCAAAGATCAGGCTCGATCGAATTCAGGATCGCCGCCAGCCCGCGCTCGGGCGAGAGGATGAAGCGGAAGGCAATACCGCCGGCAGGGCCAGCCACGGCGAAAGGCAGGATATAGAGAAAGCGGAAGAAGCCGGAGCCCGGCAACTGCCGGTCTACCGCCAGCGCCAGTACCAGCCCGATGAAGATGGCCGAGAGCGCGCCACAGACGGCGAAGATGATGCTGACCAGCACCGAATTCCAGTAGAAGGGATCGTGGAAGACCTCGCGGAAATTGTCCAGACCGACAAATTCGGCCGCTCCGCCAAAAGGCGGCTCCAGGGTAAAAGCCCAGTTCATCACGGCCGCGACAGGCCAGTAGAAGAACAGGAGAATCAGGGTGAGCTGCGGCAGCGCGAAGACGATTGGCAGCCAGGTGCTCTTGAAGACGGAGCGCTTTTCCATAGGGCGGTGTCCGGCGAGGAGTCTGAAGACGGCCGGCGGGTGACCGGTGGCGTCAAGGGGAAGGGCCTGCCCCGACGGGTGAGGCAGGCCCGGATCGGGCGGTGAGGCTTAATTCAGCTTTTCGCCGGCATAGGTCTTTTCGAAGCGGCGCAGACCCTGGTTCGAGCGCTCGACGGCTTGGTCGATGGTGCTCTGGATGTCGGCGTTCTGCATGTAGATGGCTTCGAGTGCGGTCGAGATTTCCTTGCGGATCTGGGTGAAGTTGCCGAGCCGGATGCCGCGGGTGTTCTCGCTCGGCTGGGTCAGCGTCAGGCTCTCGATGGCGATTTCGCGGCCCTTATAAGGAGCCTTGTCGTAGAAGCCGTTCTTCTTCATGGCTTCAAAGCCGGTCTTGGTGACCGGGATATAGCCCGTGACCGTCGACCACCACTGCACCATGTCGGGCTGGGCGATGAAGTTGAGGAAGGCGGCAGCGCCCTTGTATTCGGCTTCCGGACGGCCGGCGAGAACCCAAAGCGAGGCACCGCCGACGAGCGACTTCTTGCGCTCCGTGCCCTTGAACACCGGCAGCATGCCGACATCCCACTTCACACCTTCCGGTAGGGTCTTGCCGACCGTGCCGTGATCGGCGATCGAGCTCATGGTGATCTGGCAGGTCTGCGAGGTGAAGGCCGGAACCGTATCCATGCCGAGCTGCTTGGTCTTGACGACGAAGAGCTTCTCATCCTGCATCTTCTTGAAGAACTTCAGCTCGTCGATGAACTTGGTCTTGTTGACCGTCAGCTCGGCGTTCAGGCCCTTGTAGCCATTAGCTTCCGTGGCGATCGGCTGATCGTGGATGGCGGAGAACTGTTCCATCAGCGGCCAAGGGTCGAAGCTGAAAGCCATCGGGCATTCATAGCCGGCTGCCTTGAGCTTCTTGGCGGCTTCGGCCACGTCTTCCCAGGTTTCCGGCTTTGCGGTCACGCCGGCCTTCTCGAAGGCGCTCATATTGTAATAGATGACGGCGGTCGAGGAGTTGAAGGGGAAGGACAGCAGCTCGCCGCCGGCGGTGGCATAGTAGTTGGCGATGCCGGGGAAGTAGTTGTCCCAGTCGATCTTGTAGCCGTTGTCGGCCATCAGCTTCTTGGCGGGAACGAAGGCCTTGGACAGCATCATGTCCAGCGTGCCGGCATCATAGATCTGGGCGATGGCGGGCTGTTTCTTGGCGCGATAGGCGGCAATGGTGTTCTGCAGCGTCGTGTCGTAACCGCCCTGCGAGGTGCAGAGGATCTCGAAATCGGCCTGGCTGTCGTTGAACTTCTTGCAGGCTTCCTGGACGCGCTCGCCAAGATCGCCCGACAGGCCATGCCAGAACTCGAACTTGGTCTTTTCAGCAAAGGCCGGGGCGGCGGCGAGCGTGGTGGCGGCAAACAGGCCGGCCAGTGCGGCGCGAAGAGCGGAATGTTTCATCGTCGTCCTCTCGGAAAGGGTTCGGTGTCCCTCCGCCGATGGCTGACGCCTCGCCGCGGATGACCCGCGGCCCTCATAGGCCCCGATTATTACAGTTTGTCTGAGGTTTTCTGACGCTATTATGACAGCGGCAGTGGCCATTCGGATCGCCTGAGGGGCTTGCTCCCTCGGCTGACCCATGCCGAGCTTACCCGGTGCTTAACGCCGGGCGCGCCGATCCATGCGCTGAGCGCAGGGGTGCCTTGAGGCATCAGCGCTGGTTTCTGGCAGGTTCAAACGATTATATTGCCTTCATCGAACAGGCCGGAGCGGGCCAGCTGGTCGAGAGGGAAACCTCCGGCAGCCCTTCGAAAGAAGGAGAGACGCTCTGGTCGATGAAGGGGCCGCGAACGGCTCCACCTCAAGGGGATGGCCAAGGGGCCGGACCCGGATTGTGACCAGGAGACCGCCATGAACCTCACCCGCTCTTTTTCCGCTTGGCGCCAGTATCGCCAGACCGTCAGCGAACTCGGCCGCATGAGCAACCGCGAGCTGCACGATCTCGGCATCGACCGCACCGACATCCGCGTCGTCGCTCGCGCTGCCGTCAACAAGCGCTAAATCCTGCGCCGCGAGACCGTAGAGCGGTCTTGCGGTAGGCAAAGAAGCAATGAACGCCAAACTTGAAGCCAGTGCGCGGTGTTTTTGATTTCGCGCACGGTTTCAAGCAGCTGGTTTAAGCGGTTTTGCCGAGCTTGAGTGACGCTCGGCATCATCACAGCCGAAAGCTTAAAAACGCCCGTCCGCAGATCCTGCGGGCGGGCGTTGCTGTTTCTGTGGACTGGCTATCGAGCCGGGAATGGAATTGCGCACCAAGGAAGTCCTGGTGTTCGAAACGCCGCGTGGTCACAAGGGCCGGACGCCAGTGATAGGCGACGATGCTTCGGCAATGGGCGTCAGAGCCTTCCCACCCCTGCCTCTGCGTCACTCCTCAAGCGTGAGCGCAAAGCCGGGATTGGCCTTCATCGTGTTGCTGACGGTGCATATGCCGTCTTCGGCCATATGCGCAATCGCCGCGCGGGTCTGCTGATCCAGATCGCCGGTGATGCGCATCGTGATCTCGAAGCGCAGGACGCGCGAGGGTTCGTCGGGCGCCTTAACGCCCGTCACGGCCGCCTCCACGCCCTCCAACCGATCGAGAACGCCGAGCTTGCCGGCCGCGATGCGCGCACTCATGGCAAGGCAGGCCGAGAGCGAGGCATAGAGGAGATCGATCGGATTGAAGCCCGGTTGGCTCGCGCCGGTGACGATGTCGATTTCACCGCCGGTGGCCGAGACGATATGAGGAAAACCGGTGCGGCCAAGTGTCGATGTGGCGCCTGTCGGCCGAACGCGGGGTGTCGTCTCTGCCATGGTGAGAGGCCTCCAGACCTCTTATGACGCCCGTGGAATCGAGCGACTACATGATATCTACTCTCGTTTCATAGGCGTGCCGAGCCCAGCCAGGACAGATGAGCCAGATATTGGAATTCTTTGCCTTGGTCCGGCAAGAGCCAACCTCACATTCCAATGCATGGTTTTGAAAAGGGCGAGCGAACGTTCGATCACGCTCGTCTGGTGTGGAGATTTGGTCTTCTCTCCGTAATTTAATGATACGCAGCACAAGGTTGAGTATCGGCCGCTGCATGTGCCGGCGATGAATCGCACGACGCCGCCTCTCTCGTTGGAGAGGCTGCGGGCTTGGTGGAATTTTGATGCGCTGCATCCTGTGTGGCCGCACCATGATATTCCACGCCGCCGCCGCGTCGCTTGGCGATATAGGAGGCCGCATCCGCCTGCCGGATCATGGTTTCGCGATCCGCAGTCGCGCCTGGCGCGATCGCATAGCCAATGCTGACGCCAATGCGGACCAGCCGTCCATCGAGATCATAGGGCTCAGTCAGATTGGCGAACAAGCGGTAGGCGAGGCGCTCAGCCTCCCTTTCGTCCGATAGGCCGGGCTGCAGCACCATGAATTCATCGCCGCCGACGCGCGCGGCCATGACGCCCTCAGGGAGGATGGCCCGCAAGCGATCGGCGATTGCCTCAAGCAGACGATCGCCGATCTGATGACCATAAGCGTCATTGACCAGCTTGAACCCGTCGACATCAAAGCAATGCAGTGCAATGGCTCGATCCGAGGGCCACGCGCGATTGTCGGAGGCCTCGCGGATTGCAAGCCGGTTTGGCAGGCGCGTCAAGCTGTCTCGCTGCGCCAAGGCCGCCATGTCATGCTTCAACCCGATCTGGCGCTTTGCCGTGCGATAAACATGCACGACGCTTTGCATGCCTGCGAGAATGAAGGCCAGGAAGGTCGCCGCCAAGATAAGATGCGGCCGGTCACCGGCCAGGACACAGGCCGCGATCGGTGGGAAACCCACTGTAATGACCGCCGAAGCCGCAATCGCGGGCCGGACGGAAACGCGCGTGATCACGCCGGCCGCATAGCCGAAGATCAAGACGGTGGCGAGCATCTGGAGGGAAAGATCTGGTGCGAGGAAGATCATCGTCGCCAGGGTGCTGATTCCGGCGGCCATGGCCAAGGTCAGCGCGCCATGCATCATCTCCCATCGGAGCGATTCGGAGGAGAGCACGTGTCCCGTCTTGTTTCGCTGCCTGTGCAGGATCATGACGGCAACCTTCAGAAACGACATCACCGTCGTTACGATCGTTGCCTCAAGGATCAACGGCCGTGCCAGCGAAGCGGCAGAAAACACACCGATTATCAGCGTGATCGCGCCCAAAATGCTGGTTGGGATGATGGAATAGGCGAGCTCAGCCACCAACTCCCTGCGCACAGCATCGGATTCGCTTTTCAACAAACGGATCAAGGATGAAGCCCCGACAATCTCTGGTAAGCCCGGACTTTAGGTCAGCAACCCTTTCGATTTGTTTGATTTTGCAAAATTAGATGTCGTTGTGTGATCGAAACAGCGTTTACCGTGCCGCCGGCATGCGCGGAATGCTCGCGAGCAGCCGTCGGCTATAGGGATGCTGCGGGTTCGCCAGGATCTCGCGTGTTCGCCCGCTTTCGACGATCCGGCCGTGCTCGAGAATGATCGTCCTGCTGCACAGGGCCGCCACCAGCCCGATATCATGCGAGACGATGATGAAGGTGATGTGGGCCGAAAGCTGCTGCAGCAGCGCGACGATGCGGATCCGCGTCGACAGATCGAGCGCACTGACCACTTCATCCGCCAGGATCACCTCCGGCTGCGAAACGATGGCGCGGGCTATGGCGATGCGCTGGCGCTGGCCGCCTGAAAAGGCGTGCGGCCTGCGCCAGGCCGCATCAGCCGGCAGGTCCACGGCTTGCAGGGCCTTTGCAACTGCGGTGTCGATATCGCCGTCGATCTTCAGCGCGCGCAACGGCTCGGCGATAATGTCCCTCACGCGCTGGCGCGGGTCGAGCGAGGAATAGGGGTCCTGAAACACGGCCTGCACGCGGCGGCGAAAGGTGCGCATGCCGTGCCGGTTGCCGGGGTCCAGCACCTGTCCGCTTGCCAAGATTTCACCTGTGCTCGGCCGGGCGAGGCCGAGCAGGAGCTTCAGCAGCGTGGTCTTGCCGGAACCGGATTCGCCGACGATGCCAAGGCTTTCGGCTCGCTCCACACGAAGATTGATGCCGCTCAGAACCTGAGGGCCGCGCGGATAGGTGAAGGACAGGTCGCGGACATCGAACAGCGCTGCATCATGCGGCTGGGCATTCGGCATCATCTCGGTATCTCCAGCGCGTCGTCGAAGCTGCGCGCCGCGGCCATCAGGCTTTTGGTATAGGCATGGGCCGGCTTGGCAAAGACTTGGCTTACGGTGCCTTCTTCGACAATAGCGCCCTGACGCATGACGATGACGCGCTCGGCGATGCCCGCAACCACGGGCAGATCATGGCTGATGAACAGCAAGGCCATGTTCCGGGCTGTGACGAGATCGCGCAGCAAAGTCAGGATTTCCGCCTGCGTGGTTACGTCGAGCGCCGTCGTCGGTTCGTCGGCGATCAGAAGCTGTGGTTCGCAGGCGAGCGCCATGGCGATGGCGACGCGCTGTCGCTGGCCGCCGGATATTTCATGCGGGAAGGAGCGCACCAGCCGGTCTGGATGCGGAAGAGAGACCTGCCGCACGAGGTCGAGCACTGCCCGTTCGACACTTCTTCGGTCCATGCTATGCCGGTTACGCCGCGCATGGCGGCGCACCACTTCGGCCAGCTGGCGACCGATGGGCATGAGAGGATCGAGCGCAGTCAGCGGCTCCTGAAAGACCATTGCGGCCACTTCGCCGCGCAGTTTGGCCAA
The DNA here is from genome assembly GCF_900109605.1 of Xaviernesmea oryzae. Taxonomy (GTDB): domain Bacteria; phylum Pseudomonadota; class Alphaproteobacteria; order Rhizobiales; family Rhizobiaceae; genus Xaviernesmea; species Xaviernesmea oryzae. The sequence goes on along the minus strand of NZ_FOAM01000018.1, from coordinate 18,306 downwards.
GGCACTATCCGCCGCGCCGACCACTTGATGGCCGCCAAGCCTAATCGAGCCCGAGGGCACAAGTCCCTCGGCCAGAAGGCCGACCGATGCCAGTGCGGTCAAGGATTTGCCGGAGCCGGATTCGCCGATCAGGCCGACACGCTCGCCCGGCGCCACGCGCAGGCTGATTTCCTCGACAAGGCGGCGCGCGCCCGAGGTGATCGACAGCCGGTCGATGTCGAGAACAAGCGCGCTCATGCGGACCTCCGCGCGGGATCTGACAGGTCTCGCAGGCCATCGGCCAAGAGATTGATGCCGATCACCAGCGCAACCAGCGCCAGCCCCGGCGCGATGGCGCCAAGCGGCGCGGTCTGGACCGTTGCCTGCGCCTCCTGCAACAACCGCCCCCAGGAGGCGTTCGGCGGCGGTGTGCCGAGGCCGAGATAGGAGAGCGAGGCTTCGGCAATCACCGCCAGGCCGAACTGCAGCGCCAGATTGACCATCAGCGTCGGCCAGATATTCGGCAGCACGTGGCGAAAGACGATCGACAGCCAGGAGGATCCCGAGATCCGCGCGGCGGTGATATAGTCGAGCGCCAGAACGCGCTTGCCAAGAATTCGGGTGAGACGGGCGACGATCGCGGAGTTGGCAACGCCGATTGCCAGCGTTGCCGTCCAGAGGCTGGCGCCATCGCTGGAGGCGACGATCAGCATGGCGATCAGCAGCGTAGGAAATGCGATGAGAATGTCGAGGCCGGCGGCGAAGACATCGTCCAGCGTGCGTGCGGCAAAAGCTGCGGCAAGACCGATCGTCACCCCGATCAGCCCGCCGATCAGGATTGCGCCGCAGCCGACGGTGAGCGCGATGCGGGCGCCGATCATGATCAGCGTGAAGAGATCGCGTCCCAGCCGGTCCGTGCCGGCAAGGTGGATGAGCGAGGGCGCTTCCAGCCTTTGACCGGCGAGGGCAGAAGGGTCGTAAGGCGTCCAAACCAGCGTCATCAGGGCGATGACAAGTTGCAGGCCGACGATGAAAAGCCCGACCAAGAGTGCGCGCGGTAGGGGACCGCGTGTCCTGGTCGTCGCGGGGAGGGAAACCAGGTCGCTCATGGCCGGCTGCCGATCACGCCGCGCAGCCTGGGATCGACCAGCCGCTGCAGGATATCGGCCGCGAAGCCGACGAGGAGCACCAGCAGCGTCGAGATGAAGAGAACGGCCTGCACTGTGGGATAATCGCGCTGCTCGATGCCCAAAAGCAGCATGGAGCCGAGGCCCGGAAGTGAGAAGACCCGTTCCACCACTACGGCGCCGAGAAGGGTGGAGGCGAGCTCGATGCCGAGAATGGAGATTACCGGAACCGCGCCATTGCGGATGCCGTGGCGCACCAGCGCCTCGCTGAAGCTAGCGCCGAGCGCGCGGGCCGTGCGCAGATAGTCGCTGCCGAGCACATCGAGCGTCGCGGCGCGCACATAGCGGATCAGCGAAGCGGCCATGACGAGCGCCACGGTGACGATGGGCAGGATGAGCGCGGTAATCGCGGCCTCTGGTCTCTGCCAGCCGCGCGCCGGAAAGCCGCCGGAGGGCAGAAGCCGCAGCTGAACTGCGAAAAGCGTGACCAGAAGGATGCCGATCCAGAAGACCGGCACAGCGATGCCGAGCTGCGACACAACGGCAATCAGACCGCCATACCACCGCGCCTTCCGGACGGCGGCGATGATACCGAGCGGCACGGCGAGCACCACCGCGAGCAGGAAGGCGCCAAGCGTCAGCGGCACCGTGACCGACAGCCGCGCGCCGATTTCCGGAAGCACAGGCGTTCGACTGATGAAGGAATTGCCGAAATCGAAACGCATCAGCCCGCCGGCGAACTGGATGAATTGCTGCGGCAGGGGAAGATCGGAGCCGACCTGCCGGCGTGCAGCTTCGATCTGCTCGGGATCGGCCCCGATCGAGACCAGCGCATTGGCCGGATCACCGGGCAGCAGGCGCAGAAGCAGGAAAAGGACCGCCGATGCGACCAGGATGGAGACCGCCAGAATGATCAGCCGGCGCAGAACGTAAGAGAAAATCATCGCCTCCCGAAAAACAGGCAACCCGCCCGAAAGCTCGGGCGGGTGTCGATGGGCCAAAGGGCAGCTTGGGATTGAGGTCTCAATCCGCCTTTTTGATGCCTGACACGTAGAACTGGGCGTTCAGGCCGTTCAGCGGATAGCCCGTGACCGATTTCGCCGAGACGACGATCTGCGGATAGAGATAGAGCCAGTTGCTGGCTGCGTCTTCGGCAATGATCTCATTGGCCTTCTTGAGCTTCGCCGTCTGTTCGTCGGTCGTTGTGCTGGCTTCCGCCTGCTTGATCAAGTCAACGACCTCTGGATTGTTGTAGCCCCAATAGAAATCCGGATTGCCGTAGAAGACGATGTCACGGTGGTTCACGTGTTCCTGCAGGGTCGCCTGGAAATCATGCGCCTTGTAGACCTTCGTGTACCACTCATTGGCGGTGATGATGTTGATCTTCACCTTGACGCCGACCTTCGCCAGCTCGCTTTGCAGAAACTGCGCGGCGATCGGATGCGGGTCGTAATTCGGCGTATCGAGCGTGAAGCTAAAGCCATCGGGATAGCCCGCTTCCTTCAACAGTGCTTTGGCGCTTTCGGGATCGTACGCGTCCGTTTTCGTCAGATCCACATACCAGGGGTCTGTCGGCGGAACGAAGGAGCCGATCAGCGTGCCGTAATCACCCCAGACCGCCTTCAGCAGCTTCGCATCGTCGACCGCGCGCGCCAAGGCCTTGCGCACCTTCACATTGTCGAAGGGGGCCACGCGGTCGTTATAGGCAAGCAGGAGCTTGGTGGTGGACTTGCCCTCGGCGACCGTGAAGTCCTTGTTGTCCTTGAACTGCGCGAGCGAGTCCGGGCTCTGCACGGAGGTGATGATGTCCACGGCACCGGTCAGAAGCGCGTTGTTGAGCGCCGTTGCCTCGGTGAAATAGTGGAAGACCACATCGCCATTCGAGGGCTTGGCGCCCCAATAGCCATCGAAGCGGGCCAGCGCCAGCGCCGAGCCGCGCCGCCAGCTGGCGAGCTTGTACGGACCTGTACCGTCTTCCTTCGAGGTCAGATCCTTCGCTGTCTCGCTGACGATTGACACATAGCTGAGATTGTAGGGCAGCGAGATCGACCGGCTCGACAGCTTGATGACGACGGTCGAATCATCAGGCGTTTCGATGGAGGTGATCGGCTTCAGGCTGTTCTTGCGCGAGCTTTTGGAATCCGCCGAGGTGACGCGCTCGATCGAGAATTTTACATCCTTCGAGGTCAGTGCCTTGCCTGAGTGGAATGTCACGCCCGGCTGCAGGGCGAACGTGTAGGTCAGCCCGTCCTCGCTGATTTTGGTGTCCTTGGCCAGTGCCGGCTGCACCGTGCCGTCATCGGCCAGGCTGAACAGTGCTTCGTAGACATTGCCGTTGAAAGCCTCGTTCAAGCCCTGGCCGGCGCCCGCCGTGTTGTCCAGATTCTGCGGCTCGTAGAGCGAGCCGATATTGATGGTGGCATCCGGATCGAAATCCGCGGCCGCCGCTTGGCCGCCCGCCAGCGTCACCAGCATCATGGCCGTCGCCATGGCTGCCGCCTTCATGCCCTTGCCCAAGATTTCGCCGCCCCGCAAATTGCTCATCCATGCCACCTTTTCACATATGGCCTTTCGGCCTTTCAGCAAGCGAGCATAGAGCTTCGGCCAATCTCAGGAAGGGCGTCTGCCAAGATTTTGCCGCACGAGAAGGAAATCTCCTACGCTTTGAGAGCGCCTTCTTGAAAATTTTTTTCACGCTTTGCATCATTATACCTATACGGCTAAGCCTTTGAAAAAAGGAGTTCGAGAGCATGAGCGAGATCGATCGTGGGCACGCACAGCGGCTGATGCAGGCAGAAGGACTCGACGCGCTGGTCCTGTTTCAGCCCGAGGCCTTTCGATATGCCATCGGTGCGCCGGCCGGCGTGGCAACCATGTGGGGGCGGGCCGGAGCGGCGATTGCGCTGGTGCCGGCCGATCCGGGCGAAAAGCTCGCCGCCATTGCCAGCGATCACGCGGCTCCCACCATTGCCCGCATGGCGCCTGAGGTCGATCTTCGAACGCATCGCATCTGGATCGACCAGATCGATCTTGGCGCCGTGACCAGCCTGGACGAGATCAACGCTGCCTATCCAGACGAAAGCGCACGGACGCCCCGCCCCGAGACCTTTGATCGCGACACCTGCTTCGCCCTGCTGTTCGATCTGCTGCGCGCGCGCGGCCTTGATCGCGCGCGCATAGGCGTCGATCTCGATTTTATGCCGGCCGCCGATTTCGCCGCGCTGACAAAAGCAGTGCCATCGCCAATCTGGACGGATGGCTCGCTTTGCCTGCGGCGGCTGCGTGCGGTGAAGAACCCGGGCGAAATCCTGCGGCTGCGCCAGGCCTCCGCCGCCGCCGAAGCCGGGCTGATCCGTATGGCACAGGCCGTCTCGGATGGCGTGGAGAGCGCGGCTCTTTCCGCGGCCTGGAAGACCGGCGCGGCCGAGGCTGCGGCGCAGGGTGGCTTTTCGCTCAGCGGCACCTGGGATTACATCTCCGTCGGCCCGGATCTCAATGATCTCAAGGCCCGCGTTGAGCGCGGCGCGCTGATCAAGGCGGATGTGGGCACGCTGGTAGATGGCTATTCCTCCGACGGCGCACGCAGCTATTGCTTCGGTTCGCCGTCGCCAGTGGCGCTGTCCGTTTTCGGCGCGCTGGAAGAGGCCTTCGAGGCGGGCGTTGCCGCGCTGCGGCCGGGGATGCGCTTCAAGGATGTTCACGCCACGATGCAGGCGGCCGTGCGCCGGCAGGGGCTCAGCCGCTATGATCGCGGACATTTCGGTCACTCGGTCGGTGCCGCCGTCGGTATCGAGGAATGGCCGTTCTTCTCGGCTGATAGCACCGAAGTGCTGGCGCCGAACATGGTCGTCGCGCTGGAAGCGCCCTTCTACGGACAAGGGCTGGGCGCGCTGATGATCGAGGACATGTTCCTCATCACCCAGACCGGGGCGGAACGGATCAGCACGCTTCCGCGAGGCCTTCTCGTGCTCGGCTAGGCTGATGTCCTTCATGCCGAGGAAGACGGCGGTGTCCGTGCGTCGAGCGCCGCCGTCATTCGGTGTCAGGCCCGATCAGGCCTTGTGATACTTGGCGTCGACCTGGTTGATCGCGTCGACATTGCCGGCCGAGCGGCCGTTTTCGTCGAAGCTATTTGCGAGGTAGGTGTCGGCGATGGCCTTGGCCACCTCGCTGCCGATCACGCGCGCACCCATGGTAATGATCTGGGCATTGTTGGACAGGGCCGCACGCTCGGCAGAATAGGTGTCATGCGTCAGCGCCGCGCGGATGCCGGGCACCTTGTTGGCGGAAATGCAAACCCCGATGCCCGTGCCGCAGACCAGGATGGCGCGATCATAGGTGCCATCGAGAACGGCCGAGGCGACGCGATCGGCAAGGCTGGCGTAGAAGGCGTCCGGTCCGGCATCGGTGCGGGAAATTTCCTGCACGTCGTGACGGTCCTTCAGATGGTCGGCAAGAATCTTGGCAAGGCCTTCGCCTGCGCTGTCTCCGGCTACTGCGATTTTCATGGTCTTATCCTCTGGCTCTATCAGGTGAAACGCTTTGCCTGGCCTTGTCGGTCCCGCACCGGCATTGGGTTTTCGATCGGGCGAGAAGGCCTTGACTTGCTTCGGGTTCAACGGGGGTGAAATGTTGCGGCGACGCGGGCGAGAATGTCGAGATAGCCTTCGATCTGCCAGGCGGATCGGCCGATGAAGAGGCCGTCGATGTCGGGGCTGGCGATCAGTTCGGCGCAGTTTTCGGGGTTGACGGAGCCGCCATAGAGACAGGGCACATGCCGGCCCAGCAGGCCGCGGGCCACAGCGGCGATTTCCGCCTGGCGTGCATTTGCATAGTCGGCCGTCGCGGGAATGCCCTTCTCGCCGATTGCCCAGACCGGCTCGTAGGCCAGCAGGATCGGCTGCACTGCTTCCTCGGGTGTCAGACCCGCCAGCGCGCCTTCCACTTCACGCCCCAGCACTTCGGCCGCCCGGCCGCTTTCGCGATCTTCCAACGTCTCGCCGATGCAGATCAGCGGAGTCAGCCCATGGCGCAGCGCGGCCTTCACCTTCTTGTTCACCGTCGCATCGGTCTCGCCGAAATGCTCGCGCCGCTCGGAATGGCCAAGCTCGACCAGATCCAGCCCGCAATCCACCAGCATCATGGGGGAGATCTCGCCCGTCCAGGCGCCGCGATCCTCCCAGTGCATGTTCTGCGCGCCGACCTTGACCGGCGTTTGCGCCAGTGCCGCCTTCACCTCACGCACGGCCGTGAAAGGCGGGATGACAAAGGGTTGGATGCGCGGATCAATCCGCGCATGTGCAGCCTTCAAGGTCTCCGCAAACGTCAGGGCCTCGCTCAGCGTCTTGTTCATCTTCCAGCTGGTGCCGATCCAGATCTGGCGTTCCGTCTGCGTCATATTCCTATCCTCCTCCTACCCGCCCGCGAGGCCGAACTGGGGCCTTGGCGCTGCGGCATGTCCGGCGCGCCACGATCTGCGCGCCCCTCTTTTCTGTCGCGAAGGCCGATGCCTGGCTCGACGCTCTCGCCTGCTGAGCAGGCGCTCGCTTCGTGACGAACCTTGCCCTGCTTTCCGCCGTCGTCGAGCTTGAGCAAAAATCCCCTGACCATCACCACGGCGGGATTCACGCCCCTTTGATAAACTCACCTAACCAGGCATTCTTGCGGCCTCTGTTCCTTCGCCCGGCGCCACACGGAGAGCGACCCCAGCCTCGGCAAGCGCTTGGGCGACATCTTCCGGCGGCGTCCGGTCAGTAATCACCGCCTCGAAGGCATCGACTCCCGCAAGCCGATGCAGCGCCGTGCGGCCGAAACGGCGGTGGTTGACGAGGAGGCAGCGCCGCCGCGCGGCCCCCATCATCGCGCGCTTGGCGCGCACCACTGCTTCGTCCATATGATAGGCCACGCCACCGGAAACGGCCGGAGCCGAAATAAAGGCGAGATCCGCCGAAAGTCCTGCCAGAGCCTCTTCCGCCAACAGGCCGAGATAGGCATTGAATTTCGCGGAATAGATCCCGCCCGGCGCCATCAGCGTGATGTCGCGCGCCGTCTTCAAGGCTTCCAGAACGGCGGCATTGTTGGTGATCACCGTTAGCGGCCGCTTTTCCACCAGCATCGTCCCAAGCAAGGCGGCCATCGAGCCGTCATTGATCATCACGCTCATGCCGGGCTCCACCTCGTCCAGCGCAGCCTTGGCAATGGCGCGCTTGGCCCCGGTTTCCTGCAATTCGCGGATGGAGAAATCACTCTCGAAGCGGGTTCCCGGCTCGATCGTCGCGCCGCCACGCACCTTGCGCAGAAGGCCAGCCTGCTCGAGATCGTCGAGATCCCGGTGCACGGTCATCCGCGAGACGAAGAAGCGTTCAGCCAGGTCGTCGAGATCGACGACCCGCTTCTCGATCAGAAGGTCGACAATCGCCTGTTTACGCTCTTCCCGCTTCATGCGTGATGTTAGGGCTCCACAAGAGGGTCACTATCCTGGGGTGAGATATAACAAATTATGTCGTGATCATCAAAGGAAATCTTGTGATTTTGTTCTCTTGCCTGTTGTGTTGTCTGTCTCGGTCGACGCGGGAGGCTGCGCCTGCAATTGCACGCATTCGAAAAGTCGAATAGGGTTGTAGAAAGCGGTAAACCTTCCGCATCGCGCGCAAGATCCGTCTGTGTTCGATTTGACTGACATCTGCCTGTGCCTTGGGCATGCGAAGCTGATGATGCCGGGCGCCTGACGCAGCGTTTTCTGCTCAACTGCGCCATCGGCATGCGTGACAAGCAGTGGCTGATAACGCCAAGCGCAACGCCGGACGCTTTCGGCGGGCGCTGATACGCGACGAGGGACGCTGGCTGGCGTCCACGCCGATCCGGGGCAGGACTGACACATGATGGAACGCACTTTCGGCGACGGCATCGACAATGCGGGTCTGGTGCCGGCGAGCGGCGCGGCTCGAACAAAACCTGTTGCGGACCCGTCGTTAGATCTGCCTGGTCTTCTCGAGACGCAACGCTCGACGCAAGAAGCGGAAGGGCGCGGCGAGGACCTGCTGTCCAGCGATGATTATGTGCAGTGGCTGGATGCGGTCTGGTCGCGTAGCTTGGTCGAACCCGGCTGTGAGCGGCCGGCGCTTGCCATCGGCCTTCTGCTCTGGCCCGGCTTTTCCACGCTCGCGCTGGCGGCCTTGCGCGAAACGCTGCTCGCCGCCTCGGCTCTGGGCGCCGGCGAGATGCGGCTGGCAATCCTTGGCGATCAACCCGGCCTGCATGCGGTCGCGGGGGATTTCACGGTGGTGACGCCGGATACCGCCTATGTTCATCCGGCCGGCTTCGACGCGGTTCTGGTTCTGGCCGGGCCTCATTCCTGGCGGCAAGCGCCGTGTCCCACCATGGCCAATTATCTGCGGATCGTCGCGACGTCGGGTGTGCTCATCGGCGCGGTCGGCGCAGGCGCTTTCGTGCTGGCGGAGGAAGGACTGCTTGCCGGGCGCCGCGTCTGCCTCGATCCGGCAGACGGTGCCGCGTTCCACGCCGCCTTCCACGGCCTCACGGTCATGGACGACGCGCATGTGCTGGAAGACGGCGGACGGGTGACGATGCGCGGCGGCCTTGCCATCCTCTCCTGGCTGATGCCGTTTATGGCAGGCCGCCTGGGCGTGGAAGCGGCAGGGAAGCTGGCTGAGGTTATCGGCCTCAACCCTTGGCCGGCGCAAGCCGATATGGCCGCGGGTGATGCGTCGTTGCAAGGGGAGGACGATGAGTCGGATGATGAAGCGGCGTCTCGTCGTACTGGCGCGGAGGTCCATAGCGAGCGCCCGTTGGCCATGGACGATCCCCGGATCGCGCGGGCGGTGGCGCTGATCGAAAGCCGCCATGGGCGCGATGTGTCGCCGAGCGAAATGGCGCGGGCTGCTGGCTTGTCCGCCCGGCAGTTTTCCCGCCTGTTTCGCTCGACGCTTGGCATGACCCCGAAGCACTTCATCCTCGAAGCCCGCTTGCGCCGGGCGCGCGTGCTGCTGGAGCAGGGGGCGCTGTCGATATCGAGCATCGGGGAGGAGACCGGCTTTGCCGACTCCGCCCACTTCACCACCGCCTTCAAGGCCCGTTATGGCAAGCCCCCGCGCCATTTCCGCCCGAAGCGCTGAGGCGTGAGGGCGCCGCTGCGCTCGACCGGTTCGCCTTGAACGAGCCGGTATTCGCGATGTGCCTAGCGGATGCGTTCGCCTGAGGCAGCAAACAGCAAGGCCTTTTGCGGATCGAAACCCGCCTCCAGAACCTGGCCGGCCTTGAGGTGGCGGCCGTTGCGGGTGGAGACGATGATGGTTTCGCCCGAGCGGGAGCGGCCATAGGCGAAGGTCTCCCCGCCCAGATGTTCGAACATGTCGATCTCGATCGGCAAGGTCTCGGCGCCGCCTTCCGTCAGATGTTCGGGCCGGATGCCCAGCCGGATCTCCGTGCCCTCGGCCGGCACCTCGCCCTTGACGGGCACGCTCAGCCGACGATCGGCGAAGCCGTCGAGCGTCACTTCGGCGGCGCCGGGCAGGCGAGCGCTCACCTGGCCGGTAAAGACATTGATCCGCGGCGCGCCGATGAAGCCGGCCACGAAGAGATTGGCGGGATCGTCATAAAGCTCCAGCGGCGCGCCGACCTGCTCGACCGCGCCGGCCCGAAGCACCACGATCTTGTCCGCCAGCGTCATCGCCTCGACCTGATCGTGGGTGACATAGATGACGGTGGTCTTCAATTCCTTGTGCAGCCGGGCGATTTCCACGCGCATGTGGACGCGCAACTCGGCATCGAGATTGGAGAGCGGCTAGTCGAACAGGAAGACGCGCGGATTGCGCACGATCGCCCGGCCAATGGCCACGCGCTGGCGCTGGCCGCCCGAAAGCGCCTTGGGCTTGCGCTCCATCAACGGCTCGAGTTCGAGAATGCGCGCGGCGGCGGCCACGCGCTTGGCGATTTCGTCCTTACCCATGCCGGCAAAACGCAGCGCAAAGCCCATATTCTCGCGCACGGTCATATGTGGATAGAGCGCATAGGACTGGAACACCATGGCGATCCCGCGCTGGGAGGGATCGACATCGTTCATCGGCTGCCCGCCGATCGTCAGCGTGCCTTCGCTGATATCCTCCAGCCCGGCGATCATCCTGAGAAGCGTGGATTTGCCGCAACCGGATGGGCCGACGAAAACCACGAACTCGCCGGCGCGAATATCGAGGTCCACGCCCTTGATCACGTCGAGAACGCCGAAGGTCTTTCTAACGCCCTGAAGCCGAACATCCGCCATGGCTTTTCCCTTACGCCTCGACCGTGAAGCTGACGGTCTGCTCGCCAAACGGCGCGCAACGCGCCGTCAACGTCAGCGTGCCCGCTTCATCGCCCGCTTCGACCCAGAGGCCGGTGACCCCGCCCTTGAAGCTTGCGAGCGCCGGCCCGATGATGCGGCCCGGGCCTTCGAGCGTCAGCGCCACCGGATCGTCGAAGAAGGGCAGGGGATTGCCGCCCTGGTCGAGTGCGCGCAGGATCACGCGCACCGCGTCTTTTTCGCCCGCCTTGAGCCTGGTGTCGTCAGGCGCCACCTCCAGCCGCGTCGGCAGGGGATCGCCCGGCAGCATCACGCGGATGACCTCCTTGCCATCGACATAGCCGGTGATCGTGCCCTCGCGCCAGACACGGCCCCAGGTGCCGAATTCCTTCGGATCGACATTGCGCTCGTCAAGGATAACAGGCGGATGCGCCAGGCCCGGATAGGTGGCGCGGTCGGGCTCGAAGCGCTTGGGCGCGGCGTCGCCGAAGGCGACCTCGACATAATCGCAATTGGTCAGAATGATCAGCGGCAGCACGCCGCCGATATTGCGCTCGCCGCGTGCCCAATAGGTCACGGGCTTCAGCACCGGCTTTTTGCGCGGATCGCCCTGAGAGGCATAGGCGTAAGCGGCAAATTTCGGCTCGCGATACATGTCGAGTACGCCGTGATAGCAGATGCGGTCGCCGGCGCCGAAATCCTTGTGCGTGTTGTAATCGGCCATGCACCAGCCGGTGCTTCCGGAAATCGTTTCCTCGCTCGCGACCTTGTCGAGGATCAGCAGGTGGCGTGTCACATGCTCGGCCTGGCGCTGCTCCTGATCGAAGCGCTTGGTCGGATACATGTGACCATTATATTCGGTGATCATATAGGGGATCGGCCGGGCGATGCCGGTCGTCTCCACCCGATCGCGCAGCACCACGCGGCCGCGATTGTTGCCCGGCATCTCCTCCTGGCCGAGGATGAAGTCGTTCATGGTGTAGACGTCTTCGAGCAGCTCGGAATTGGTGATGAAGCGCACGCCGCCGGTCTGGCGGGTCGTGTCCAGCTCATGCGCCAAGCGGTTGGTCTCGGCGTAGAAGGCGTGGTTGTCCTGGCTTTCATTGATGCGCACGCCCCAGATGATGATCGAGGGGTGGTTCCAGTCGCGCTCGATCATGCGGCGGACATTGCGGATCGATTCCTGTTGCCAGGCCTCGTCGCCGATGTGCTGCCAGCCGGGGATTTCCTCGAACACCAAGAGGCCGATCTCGTCGCAGCGATCGAGGAAGCTTTTCGCCTGCGGATAATGCGAGGTGCGCACGATGTTGCAGGCCAGCTCGAATTTCAACACGTTGGCATCGAGCTCCTGCGCGCGCCGACCGAAGGCGTAGCCGACATGCGGATAGGCCTGGTGGCGGTTGAGGCCGCGCAGCTTCAGGGGCTTGCCGTTCAAGAGGAAGCCGGTCGGGGTAAATTCAACGGTGCGGAAGCCGAAGCGGCTGGAAACCGTATCCCGTCCGGTCTCCGGTTCGAGCTCCACGGTCAGCCGATAGAGCGTCGGCGTATCGATATCCCAGAGCGACAGGCCGGTCAGGCCGTCAATCGTCACCAGCGTCTGCAGCCCGGCGACCGGCACCTCGGTCGAGGCAATGGCGGCCTCTTTCGCATCCGTCAGCGTCACCTTGATGGTCCCGGCCACGGCAACACCGTCGGCGGCCACGAGATCGACGCGGGCAGTGACGCGCTTGGTGTCGGCGAGTGCATCCGGTGTCTCGATCTTCACATTGGCAATGGAAAGCTTCGGCGTCACCTTCAGCCAGACGTCACGATAGATGCCGGCATAGCAGAGATAGTCGATCATGCCGCCAAAGGGCGGGATGGCAGGATTTTCGGAGCCGTCGATCTTCACCGTGATCAGGTTGTCGCCGGCTTTGAGATGCGGCGTCAGCCGCGCTTCGAAGGGTGTATAGCCATCGGGATGGGCGGCGACCTTTTCGCCATTGACGAAGACCTCGCTGTCGGCCATCGCACCGTCGAAGACGAGTGAAACCTCGCGGCCATCGAAACGCCCGTCATAGCTCAGCAGCTTCTGATAGGTGAAGGCCTTCTGATAGCTGGTTTCGTCGCAATAATTATAGGGCAGCTCGACCGCGCTGTGCGGCAGGCGCACGGTCTCGCCGGACTGACGCGAACCCACGGCGGCGGGATCGAAGCCCTCGCGGAAGGTCCAGCCGGCATTGAAGCTTTCCATCTGACGCATAGTCGACATCCTATTTCACAGAACCGAGCATGCCGGCCACGAACTGGCGCTGCATGACGAAGAAGACGATGAGGGTGGGCAGGGTGGCGAGAATCGTGCCGATCATCACCATGCCGAAATCGGGGTAATAGGCCGAACCGAGTGCCGAGACGACGAGGGTGATCGTCTTGGTCTCGTTGGATTGCAACACGATCAGCGGCCAGAGATAGTTGTTCCAGCTGGTCATGAAGACGATGACGAAGGCCGCCGCATAGGTGGAGCGCATCACCGGCACATAGATGAACAGGAAGATCTGCCATTCCTTCAGGCCATCGACGCGAGCGGCATCGCGCAGCTCGGTGGGGAAGGCCTTGGTCGCCTGGCGGAAATAGAAGATGATGAAGGCTGAAGCGATCGTCGGCAGCAGGATCGCCAGGTGCGTGTTGATGAGCCCGGCCTTGCCGATCATCATGAAGAGCGGGATCATCAGCGCCGCGAAGGGCACCATCAGCGTCAGCAGAACCAGCGAATAGAGCCGCTCGCGCATCTTTGACCGGAACATCTCGAAGCCGTAGCCGGCCAGCGAGGAGACTGCGATGGTCAGCACCGTCGACAGGATCGCGACCTTGAACGAATTCCACATGACCAGCGCCAGATCGACCTGGTTCATGAAATTGGTCAGGTTGATCCAGAACTGGTCGCCGAAGGCCACCTTGCCGCGGATGATGTCGCCGGAGGAATTGGTGGCGCTGATCAGCATCCAGATGAAGGGAAAGACCGACAGGAAGGCGGCAATGGACAGCGTCAGATAAAGCCCGGCGCGTGCCAGGATCCTGCGGAAGGGCAGTGCCGGTGCGCCGGCCGGTGTGGCGGTGGAAGCCATGCTCATGCCCGGTCCCTCGCGGCGTAAAATTGCAGGAAGGACAGCACCGCCACCATCACGACGATCACGTAGGAAACCGTGGCCGCATAGCCGAAGCTCGGCATGTATTTGAAGGTGAGATTGTAGATATAGAGCGACAGGGTGAGCGTCGAATCCGCCGGTCCGCCGCGCCCTTCCGTCAGCGTATAGACCTCGTCGAACAGCTGGATCGTGCCGATGGTCGAGATGATCGTGGTGAAGAGAATGACAGGCTTGAGCATGGGCACGGTGAGATGGGCAAAGCGCGCCCAGGCCGGCACACCATCGATGCGGGCGGCCTCATAGATCGATTTGTCGATGTTCTGCAGCGCGGCCAGATAGAAGATCATGTTGTAGCCGGTCCAGCGCCAGGTGATCGCGATGATCACCAGGACCTTGGCCCAGAACGGGTCCGTCAGCCAGCCGATCGGCTGATCGACCAGGCCGATCGCCATCAGCGTCGAATTGACCAGCCCATCGGCGGCGAACATGCCCTTGAACAGCACGGAATAGGCGACCAGCGAGGCGACGCAGGGCAGGAAGATCGCGGTGCGGAAGAGCCCGGCAAAGCGCAGCCGCTCGCTGTTCAGCATCGCCGCCAGCACCAGCGCCAGCAGGATCATGATCGGCACCTGCACCACGAAGAAGGTGGTGGTGTTGACCAGGGCCTTGATGAAGATCGGGTCGTTCCAGAGCCTGACGATGTTGGAGAAGCCTGCCGGCTTCAGCATCATGCCCTTGCCAGCATAGAAGGACAGAACCAGCGAGCGCAGGATCGGATAGACCAGAAACAGACCGATCAGAGCGAGCGCCGGCGCGGTGAAGAGCCAGCCATTGAGACTGGCGCTTCGGGCGCCGGCGCGGCCCCGGGAGGTCTGGGAAAAAGAGAGTGCCATGGGCGACCTCGGGCAATTCCATATAATTAGGCAGCACGTCGCAGCGTCCTCCGCAGCGGCATGATCATCCTTGGGACAATAAGCAGCGAAGGGTTTGAAGGAGCAGTGACCTGGCTGCTCATGAGCGGTTATCCTCGGCCTTGTGCCGAGGATCTACTCGCGTCAATAAGACTCGATCCTTGCCGATGCTCGGGACAGGCCCGGGCATGACCATCGGCGGGATCACGACCGCGATCACCGTGGCTCATCGCCTGGAGGACGCCAAGCGTCGACCCACACCGCGCAGATCGGGGCGATGGCGCGGCTGCCACCCCATGAAAGGAGAGGTGCCGCGCCTGACCGGGTGCCTTACTGGATCTGGCCCTGCGCCTGGGACTCGATCTCGGCCAGAACCTTGTCGACCGAGACCCCGTCCTTGGCGAGCTCCGGCAGATGGGCATTCACGGCCGCATCCACCTCGTTGGTGTAGACGCCGTAATTGACCGGAGGCACCTTGGCCAGCCAATCGGAGAAGTGCTGCCAGACCTTTTCGCCGCCGAAGAAGGGATCGGCCAGATTATAGGCTTCGCCCGTGCGGGCAGCCGTCAGAGAGCCCACGGCACCGCGCTCTGTCAGGATCTTCTGGTAGAAGCTGACATCCTTGCCGAAGATGGTGTTGAGGAAGTCGATCGCCTCGTCCTTCACCTTGGAATTCTCGGTGACATACCAGCTGGAGCCACCGAGATTGGACGCATGGGTGGCGCCCTCGACGGTCAAGGACGGAATGGGCGCAACGCCCCATTTGCCGGACTGTTCGGCCTGTGCCTTGACCGTACCGGTGATCCAGACACCGGTCGTGATGGCCGCGACGTCGCCGGAGGTGAAGCCGTTCACCCAGTCGGTCCAGCCGGACGCGGGGCGGTGGATACCGGCGCGGAACATCTTCTGCTGAACTTCGAGCGCCGCCTTCATCGCCGGGTTCTTGGCGATGTCGAGATTGCCGTCCTTGTCGAAATACCAGCGGCCAGCCGATTGCAGGAGAATGCGGGTAAAGCCGGCATCGTTGACGTCGATGCCGATCATCTTCTTGCCGGTCTTCTCCGTCACCTGCTTGCCGATCTCGATGAACCGGTCCCAGGTGATGTTTTCGAGATCGGCGGGCTTGAAGCCTGCCTGCTCCAGATAATCCTTGCGGTAGTAAAGCCCCGTCACGCCGGAATCGAAGGGCATGCCATAGACCTGCCCCTCCACCGTCATCAGCTTCACCTTATAGGGTGCGAAACCGGCATAATCGACCTTGCCGGACATGGCGGCAAAGGCGCCCGGGAAAGACTGCAGATATTTCTGCGCACCGTAATCCTCGATCAGCACGATATCGGGCAGGCCGTCAGCCGTGCCGGACGAGAGCGCTGTCTGCAGCTTCTGCTCCACGTCGGACTTGGCGAAATCGATCACGGTCACCTTGGTGTCCGGGTGATCCTTGGCATAGCGCTCCCCGGCCTCCTTCATGATCGCCACGTTGAAATTCGGGTCCCAGCACCAGACCTTGATCTCGCCGGCAAAGGCGGCGGATGCAGCCAGAAGACTGGCGCCCGCCAGCAGCACGGCGGCGCAACGCGCCCTCAGCGTTGAATGTATCATGGACGTCCCTCCAGATGTCGCTCGTTTCGGACGGCTCCAACCCCGTCCTGGCAAGGACTATTTCCGAATTTGCGCGGACGCGCAACAAAAATTTAGTAAATATTTATTGCACCTGCGAAGAGCATTTCGCAGCGTGTATGCTGCGCGCGATGTCGCGGCCTCGCGCGGCATGAAGGCGGTTTCGGTCGCTTCGAAACCACGGGCAATATTCTTGGATAT
This sequence comes from Xaviernesmea oryzae, assembly GCF_900109605.1. Classification (GTDB taxonomy): domain Bacteria; phylum Pseudomonadota; class Alphaproteobacteria; order Rhizobiales; family Rhizobiaceae; genus Xaviernesmea; species Xaviernesmea oryzae. The sequence continues at coordinate 2,045 of NZ_FOAM01000018.1, read as the reverse complement.
CGGGGGCGTTCGTGCCGGCTCAGCCTGGCGCGCGGCAGCTTTCGCGCCAGCTCATGGCGCTGGGGATCGTCACTGTTTTTGTATAGCTGCGTCCGGCCAGGCGTTCGATCATCAGATCGACCGCCGACTCGCCAATGTACTCTCCTTGAATACGCAGGCTCGACAGCGGCGGCGTCAGAAACTGCGCGACTGGAATGTCATTGAAGGAGATGACGGCAATGTCCTCGGGAATGCGAAGCCCCGCTTCGCGGATCGCCCTGTAAGCGCCGATCGCCATATTGTCATTGGCGGTCATCACGATGTCCGGCCGCGGCTGCAGGGCAAGCACCTGCTGCGCCAATGCATAGCCCGCCTCCAGCCGCAGGTTCTGGCCATTGTTGCAGAAGTCGCCAAGCACCAGAAGCGACGGGTCGAAAAGATCGTGAGCCGTCATCCAGTCGATATAGGCGCGGCATCGCCGCTCACCGTAAAGCTGGGTCTCGCCATTCAGATGTTCGTGGCTGCCGATAAAGGCAATCCGCCGATAGCCGGCAGCTTCAAGCGCATCGAGCATATCAGCTGTCGCCCGCGGCAGATCGCAATGCACGCCGTCGAAGCGCTCGTACGGCGGCAGGAAGTCTGCAAACACCAGCGGCCGTCCTTGTGCGGCCAGCCAGTCGATCACGTCGTTCGATTGTTTGCCGATGACGATGGTGCCGGAGACGGACTGCAGCACCTGCGGATCGGCGGCCATATCCGCATGGTAAATCTTGGCGATTTCGGCCTTGATCTCCCGGCAGCGCGCTTCGATCCCCAGCCGCACGCCGATATAATAGGGGTCTGCTAGCTCTTCCGTCGATTGGAGAAAATGCACGATGGCAAAGCGTGCCAGGGGAAGGGGAGCAAGGCTCAGACTGGCTAAACCCTTCCGGCTGCGTGGGGTTGCATAATTCAGCGCCTCCGCCGTCTCGATAACCGCCTGGCGCTTGGCTGGAGAAATGGACAGCGCTGGATCGTAATTGAGCACGCGCGACACGGTCGCGGAAGAGACGCCCACAGCCTTGGCAATTTCCTTGATCGTGACCATGCATGCTCATCTGGCTTGTGCGAAATCCGGGCGGCCGCCGAATCCAGGTAAATATTTACCGGCCGCCTTATGCGGCTTCAAGCGAAAACCGTCTCCGTCAAGCTATGCGCAGCCTAAGGAGAAGATCAAGGCGATGACCGCTGTTTGAAGCTGGTGCGCGTATGGGACGCGTCGCCCAATGCATATCTGTCCGGTGGCGCGTCCTATTGGAGGGATAAGCGTCTCAGGATCCCGGCCGGCCGTAGCCCACCAGACGCCGTCTCGATCTGTGAAGGCCCTGCGGTCCCTGGAATAGCTCCCATCCTCGAACGGGACGAAACTACCGGGATAGTGGATGCAGCGACGGTTGTCCTATTTCCGCGCCCCTCCGTGACAAGGCACACATCCAGAGATGCGAGGTCGCTGCCATCGCTTGAAGAGCGAACTCGATCGCGCGCCGCCGCCGTCTTCACCTGTCCGCCCCTCATTCGTCATGCTCGGGCGTGTCCCGCGCATCTGCTGCCATGTCCGCGCGCGAGACGTCGCATGGGTGTCCCAAATCATTGCCGAGCCTATTCTCCACATTCCCTCCATTTTTCCTCCTTGCTGCTCCCATTTGTGCGCCTGTTTGGCGTCCGCTTTGGCGTGTTTGCGGGGAGGCTTGGTTGGGTGCGGGCTTGTGGACGCCATTTTTCCTGCTGCCATTTCAGCGGGTTACGCTTATCCGTCATGTTTCCTTCATTTTGAGGATTGACGTTTTTGGGTGTGGGGCCGTATAAGGCGCTCATCGAACGAGGGGTTGCGGCGCTTCTGGCGCTGGTTTTCTTCGTTTTTGTGTTTGGCCGGTTTTTTGGCTGAATGTTTTCCGACAGGATCTGCCGGATGGCGGCGTTTCTGCCTTGTTGGCCCTTGTGGCTGGTGGGGTTGATTTGGTGTCGTTTTGGGTTGGTTTTGTGTGGGTTTGAGGGCTGCTTTGCTCTCTGTTTTTTGACAATTGAAG
>NZ_FOAM01000033.1 GCF_900109605.1 Xaviernesmea oryzae | reverse complement strand
CTTCTGTGGACGCGGGCTGCGCTGCATCCGATAAGATAACCGGCACCAAGGTCGTGGTCGCCTGTTTTGCTGGTTCGTCCGATTGGCAAAGCTCCTTGCGCCAGCGGAACAACTGACTGACATGGATACCGGCCGCGCGGGCAATCTCGGAGATAACCGCGTCCGGCTCAAAGCAGGCCGCGACGAGCCGCGCCTTGTCCTCATGTGTCCAGCGCCGACGGCGCTCTACAGATGTGATCACCTCGATGGGATGCTTCGTCATATGACTACTCCTAGCGTTACCACTAGGACTGCCAGTCAGAAGACCGTCATCGCAAGGCGGCCCTCACCGGGGGCTTACGCTGCTTCGTTGCCGAGCTGCGGATGAAATCGCGCAAAGATATAATCAAGTGCTTCGCGAGCTCGCATCCGGCAAATTTTCATCCTGGCCGTGAAAACATAATCTCTTAGGTTGCGCCCTATTCGCCCAGAGGTTTATCATCCCTCACGCATATACCTTCCGCCAGCACGTCGACGGACATTTGCGGATCAATCTCACGTGACCTTAGTAGAGAAATGAAATGAGGCATCACGCGCAGGGCCGGACATATCGCTATGTCAAACAGTATGTTACACGTAACGTGCTATCGGATATCGTGCCGCTCAACGTCCGCGCAATATCCGATCGACTTGATGTCAGTCAGGTCCCCGTGCGAGAGGCGCTGTTTCGCATCTCGCATGAAGGTTTAATCGACTTCGTTTCGGGAGAAGGATTCTTCGCCCGAAGCTTGTCTCGGATCGACCTCGCCCAAGCCTGCGCGATCAGTCGCGGGATCGCGATCTTTGGCCTGCAGAGCCCAGACCCATGTCTTCGTCCAAAACCTGCCGGGATTGTCTCTGCTGCAAACCGGTGCCGGGACAAACTATCAACATGCGCGGATCATTCTCGGGCATTCTGGTGGGTGGAGGCGGTTCTACGCCGATTGATCCGTCGGTGCTATCATCGAGAGGCGCGATGGCATCTGATCCGGATTTTGGACCGCACGCTGGCCTTTCGTCGCACCGTCTCTCGCGATCACCAGGCCGCTTACAACGTCGCGGCTAGTTTGGCAAAAATCGCATCCGAGATTGCGGAAGGCGATTTCCCCAGGGCCTTAGCCAGCATCGAGACGCTGCACATAAATGAAGAAGCGCGGCTGCTTTGCTCCTATTCCGCCTATAATGAAGCTCTCACACGCGTGAGGCGTGCGCAGAACGGCGTCTACATCTCAGTCTAGAACGTCCGGCTTTAGTCCATTTCCTGAAAACGCTTTGCAAGGTCCGGCAACCGTTTGGCGTAGCGCTAAAATCGCGGGTCGGGCCGCGTCAATACATTTACTTTCGCCAATTGAACTTGCGCGTCTGCAGGGCCGAGAACGACCCGTGCACCTTTCTTCTAACTGACAGGGTTCTCGGACTCCGCCCGACGTAGCGCGCGAGTTCGCTTGCTGACGCTGCACGCGGCGCTGATCATCAGCAAGGCATCCGTCAAATACGCGATCCACTTTCAAGGCGCTCGGGATCGCTTGCGAAGGCGCCATCGAACGTCTCAGCACTAGTATCCATTTTTCATCCCCTCTGTGCTAAGCGAGATCTCGAACGGCGAGCGCAGGGCTGTTGGGGAGAAGCCGCCATCGTTGCAGGTGATCCCATGTTTTGGGATCAAGAACGCGAAGTCGACATCGTGAAGAATTCGCGAGATGTCCGATGGCAAAAGATAGAGCGTCGTATGGCTTCGATTCATCAGCCATTATTCAGCTTTGCAGACATGTTCTTTAACTCAGGTCTTATATGTCCAGGCTGTTCCTCGCGTGATTTTGGGCCTCTGCAATCAAAATCTGCTCTTCGATTTCAGAAGCAAGTCGCGGCAATCGGTACATTTTGTCACCCATCAGCTTTTCAAGTGCGATCAGGACTGCGTTGCGATCTCGTGTGACGAGCGCCGAAAACAGCGCATCTATTTGCGGGTCCAAGACACTCATGTAAGAGGGGTCGAGCAGGTCGCGCGTTCTCGCGTAATTTGTCCTGTTGAGGAAATATCGAGCGACCGAAACAGCCGTATGGCTGCCGCTTAACCCTGCGATCCGCTCGAACAGCGCCTCCTTAAAAATCATGTACTGCTTGGCAAGTTCCTCTTTGTGCGCCTGAGGAAGATCGTCTGCCAAATCGAGAGAATTCGGACGGACCGGAAGACCCGTGAACTCGAACGGCCTGGTCGATAGCTGTACCGCATGCCGCAGGAGCGCGAAAATCATATCATAGGCCTCAATGAGGTCCGGAGCGGAGAACGAACGCGCAAAATAGCCACGTGAGGGGACGTGATGCACGAGAGCTTCACCCGTCAAACGATTGATCGCATCGCGCACGGGGATGGGGCTGATTTTGAAATCCTCAGCTAGACGCCGTACATCCAGACGTTGTCCCGGCAGAATATCATGAGCGACAATTCGATCGCGCAGTCTTCGGTAGATTGAATCGCCTGAGGTTGCCTTGCTCGCCTCACTACCTGGTTTCCCTTCGATGGAATCCATTCCCTTCCCGCTCCCTGTGGCAATCCTTCATGACGAATAGAAATGGAATCGTACCGCCTCATACAGCCATGTCGGAGGCATGACGATTGCAGTCGAGTTGAGCGCGAAGATTATAATGCGCGATATATTCGCGTTATAATGGCTGATATACCGTGATTATAACAGCCGCTATATCGATCATTATAATGATGCTGCACAACGAGTTACCTTGCATCTAAGTGAGCGCCACGAAGCTAGAGATCGGACGGAGGTGGTTGCTCAATGATCAGCAACACATTGGTTTCGCTTGAAGTTTATTATTGACTGAAAACTGATTGATACTATCGTGGCGATTTATGAAGGAGGTGTGACAATGAACCACATGCTACCCCATAGATCCGCAAGTGTTGCTTCAGTAGCCCCCAACACACGAGAGACTTTATCGAATTTAATTCAGTCGAACGAACTGACATATCTCATGGAAGCTCATGATGGCCTCTCGGCAGCGATAGCGGCTAGAGCCGGCTTTCGAGGGCTCTGGGCGTCGGGTCTCTCGATTTCCTCGAGCCTCGGCTACCGCGACGCCAATGAAGCGTCCTGGACCCAGGTGGTCGATGTCGTCGAGCGCATGGCCGACGCCAGCAGCCTGCCCATCCTTGTCGATGGAGATTCCGGTTTCGGCAATTTCAACAATGCCCGGTTGCTGGCAGCCAAGCTTCAGCAGCGAGGCGCGTCGGGCGTCTGCCTGGAGGATAAGGGCTTTCCGAAGATGAACTCCTTCGTCGGAAATCGCCACCCGCTTGCCGACAGCGACGAGTTTTCAGGCCGGCTCAAGGCGGTCAAAGACACCGTGCCAGATATGGTTCTGGTTGCCCGCATCGAGGCGCTGATCGCTGGATACGGCCTCGATGAGGCTCTCGTGCGCGCAGACGCTTATGCCGAGGCCGGTGCCGACGCAATCCTCATCCACTCGCGCAAGAGCGATGCCGGTGAGATCCTCGATTTTGCGCGTCAGTGGGCTGACAAGCTGCCGATCGTGATCGTTCCGACTAAGTACTACCAGACCCCAGTCTCGGCCTATCGCGAGGCGAAGATCTCGACGGTCATTTGGGCCAATCACAATATGCGCGCGGCGATCTCGGCAATGCGTGCCACATGTGGCCGGATCCTGGCTGAGGAAAGCATCGCTGGCGTCGAGCCGGAGGTTGCCACCCTCGAAGAGGTTTTTGGCCTTTTGAACTACGACGAGCTGTCGGCCGCAGAAGATCGGTATCTTCCCAAACGCGCGTGAGGCCAAGCGCAGGCAGGCGCTGAAGGGACCCGCAGAAACACATCGTAAACAATCTGACCAGGGAGGCGCACATGCTGGCGCAACGGACAGGCATGTTCAAATCGTCGGGCACGGCCGCGGCGCGAGCTGCCGTCAAGGCTGCAGCCGATGCAGGTAAGGAGATCATCGATCTGACCGCCGGCGAAATTTGGAGCGATCTCGCCCCCACGATCCGCGACGGCGCCGTAGAGGCGATCCGCAAAGGCGTCAACCGTTATACCGATACGGTCGGCCTGGCTGAATTGCGCGAGGCGCTCGCACGTAAAGTCTCGCGCGAAACTGGGGAGGTTTGGCAAACTGATGAGATTGCCGTGACCAGCGGTGCCAAGCAGGCGCTGTTCGACGCCTCCATGGTGCTGATAAACCCCGGTGACCAAGTGATCATTCCGGCACCCTACTGGACCACGTTTCCCGCTCAGGTGCAGTTCGCCGGCGGAACGCCGGTGCATATCGACACGCGGGCGAACAGCTACGTGCCCAGCATCGCGGATATCGAGCGGGCAGTGACATCGCTCACTTGCGCCATCGTCATCAACACGCCGAACAATCCAACGGGCGCCGTCTATGATGCCGACACATTGCGGGGGATCGCCCGGCTGGCGATCGAGCGAAACTTCTGGATCATCTTCGACGAATGCTATGCAGATTTCACCTATGACGGTCAGGCGCACCATCCAATCGTTTCGCTGGTGCCGGAGGTCCGCTCGCGGACCATCATCATCAACGCCTTCTCGAAATCATTGGCGCTGACCGGATGGCGTATCGGTTACATGGCCGCGCCGAAGGACGTCATCTCAGCAGTCAAGGCGCTGCAGAGCCACACGACTTCAAACCCGAACGTCATTGCCCAGCATGCCGTTCTGCGCCACCTGAAAGAGGGGGACGGCGCCTATGAGGCGCAGCTGCGCCGCCAGCTGGTCACTGCGCGCCAGGTCGGGCTCTCCGCTCTTTCCGGCCTGCACACCGTAGCTAAGCCCAAGGCCGATGGCGGGTTCTACTTCTACCTCGATCTGGCCGATATTCTGCCGGCAGGCTCAGGCAAGACGGCCGACGACATCGTCAATCTTCTGCTCGCTGAAGCTGGCGTCGCCGGCGTCTCCGGCACTGCCTTTGGCGATCCGACCGGTCTTCGCCTTTCTTATGGCATTCCGCCCGCCCTCCTCGAGGCGGGCCTGGGGCGCCTCGTCCAATGCCTGAACAATCAACCAAGGATTTAAGCCATCGAACCCTGAGAAAGGTGAACTGTCATGTCCGCATTGCCTGCCCCAAAGAAGGCCGTCATCCTTGCTGCCGGTTTTGGTTCGCGTCTGCGCCCGCTGACGGATCTGCGCCCCAAGCCGCTCGTCGAGGTCGGCGGCACGCCGATCCTTTTCAATGCTCTGCGCAATCTCCAAGCTGTTGGCGTCGAGGACGTCACGATCGTCGTCGGCTACCGCAAGGACGCGATCCAATATGCTTGCGGCAGGCGCTTTGGGAAGCTCGACATTACCTATGTGGAGTCCAGCGTCTACGACAAGACGGGCAGCGCCTATTCGCTGTGGCTGGCGCGTGAGGCGCTGTTGAAGGGCGACACCTATCTCCTTGAGGGCGACGTCTTTTTCGAACTCGACGCGTTACGCTATCTAACGCTCGGTGATGCGGCCAATGTCGCCGCGGTTGCACCCTTCGATGCATCCATGGAAGGTTCCGCCGTCGTGCTCGCCGACAATGGTTACATCGTTGAGTTCCGCATGAAGCAGACCGTCGCCAATCTGGATGATGGCGCGCCGCAGCTTTTCAAGACAATGAACCTGATCCGGCTCTCAAGCGCGGACTTGCGCTCCAAGATCGTACCTTACCTCGACGACTTGATCAGCGCGGGCGCGGTAACCGCCTATACCGAAGAACTCTTCGCCAATCTCATTGCCCATCGCGGCCTGCGCCTTGCCGCGGCGCGCTGTGACGCGCTCAAATGGTACGAGATCGACAGCCAGGAGGATCTGCGGCTGGCTGAGGCGATTTTCCAGACCGCTCGCGAAATCGCCTGCTGAAGATCGATCCCGGAGAACCCTGAACATGTTGCGCTATCTCGTTGATCCGGCCAATGCCATTACCACGGCAGGGCTGCTGTTCTCCTCAATCGCGCTTTATCTGGCGCTTGCGGGACGCCTTGATCTGTCTGTCGCGGCGGCCTTGTGGGCCGTTCTGGCGGATCACCTTGATGGTGTCGTAGCAGGGCGCACGCGCAATCGATCGGCTGACACGGCGAAGATGGGCAAGAGCCTCGACGGGTTCGGCGACATTATCTACGGCGCGCTCTTGCCCGCGATCATTCTGGTCCAGGTCAACGCTGCATCGCCTCTCTCGTTCGTCATCGCCACCGCGCTTGTCCTCGCCGGCACGATCAGGCTGAGCTATTTCGCCAATTTCGGCAAATCCGAAGACGGTCGCTTCCTCGGCGTGCCTCTGTCCTACGACATCCCGCTTCTTGCGGCTTTGTTCCTGGCACGACCCCTCTTCGAACCAGCGACCTTCCTGCTGATCGCCGATGTCGGCTTCCTGGCTCTGGCCATCGCTCATATCGCCTCGATCCGGGTGCCGTCCCCAAACCGCCTCATGTATTTGGCGATTACGCTCTTTGCCCTATCCGCATCGATCGCTCTCGCGCAGAGAGGATGTCTGTAATGTTACAATTTCAAAATGTTGCAACGACGATCGATCTTTCGCGTGCTCTTCCGCCGGTTCCTGCGGAGCTTGAGACAGCATTGTCCCTAACATTGAAAGCCATGGCCGGGTCGAACGCCGTGTCGTCTTCTATTCGCCAGAACCGGTTTTCGGGCCATGCCATCGATCGGCATCATGCGGCCCAATGGCTCAAGAGACGTCTCACTCAGGCGCCGAACAAGGATCGGGTCATCGTCAGCAATGGCACGCAGAGTCTGCTAGGATTGTTGTTTTATGAACGGATCGGTCGAGGAGAAGTCCTGCTGGCCGAAACCTTGACCTACCCTGTTTTATGCTCTTTGGCGCGGCGGTTTGATATTCGCGTGGAACCGGTCGCAATCGATACCGAGGGTCTTGTTCCGGAAGCCCTGGAGGAAGCATGTCGCCGCTTCCGACCGAAAGGACTTTTCTGCAACCCGACTGTCCATAATCCGACCACAGCAATAATGGGGTCAAGACGCAGGCAGGATATCGTCGAGGTCGCCAGACGCTTTGATCTTGTCGTGATCGAAGACGACGTCCTTGGGGCTCTTCATGTGGCAGCCCCACCACCCCTGGCAAGCTTCGCTCCGGACATCGTCTGGTATATACAAAGCCTGTCGAAGTGCATCTCGCTCGGCTTGAAAATCGCTTATCTGGCAGCGCCATCGCAGGAGGCGGCCACGGCGCTCGTTCAATCTGCGGCAAGCCATTCCTTCTGGTTTCCATCGGCGCTTGCGGCCGATGTCGCCACGAGACTGATCAGCGAAGGCCGGGCCGACGCTATTGCAGATGCGATCATGGAGCAGATTCGCAACCGCCAAAGGCTCGCGCAACGCGTCTTGCACGATGTCGTGTTCCTGTCTCAACCAGGTGGTCTGCACATCTGGCTTCCACTTCCATCTCGCTGGTCTGCGCCCGATTTTACCGCTGCCGCCAAGGCTCAAGGAATACTGGTCCGAGAAGCCGGAATGTTCGCAGTCGACAAAGATGGCGACACGCCCGCGGCCGTACGAATAGCCCTGACGACACCCGACACGGATCAGCAACTCGAGGTCGGGTTGGCCTCTCTGAGAAAACTCGCATCGTGATGACGAACGACGGTCAACGAGCAAGCGTCAGATCGTGTCAGCACTGGCGTCGTGAAGGCGGGCGTCACGTCGGTTTGTGTTACGCCGCTGCAGGCGGTGCAATCGCAAGTCTCTTCGGCATTGCAGCACCATGGCTTATCGGCGGAATTTGCCTCACGACCTTTGTAGCCTTGATGCGACCTTTTGCGGGGCCGCCGAGGCTGCTTATCAGGGCGTCTTCTGTCGCGCTCGGGATGTCGATCGGATCGCGCGTCGGTGTCAGCGACCTTCGTCTCATCGCAACCTGGCCTTTAAGCCTCGCCGGAATGACCGTCACTGTTGCAGCGATGTTTGCCGGTTCCTATTACGCATTGCGGCGAATTTTCCATTGGGATCTGCCCACGGCATTCTGGGCATCGTCACCCGGTGCCCTTGGAATAGTGCTTGCAATGTCGTCTCAAGCCGGGGCAGACGTTACAAAAGTGACCATCGTCCAGTTGCTGCGCGTTCTTGCAGTCATGATCGCTTTGCCAAGCATCGTTGGTCCCACCAAGGCTGCGACAATCCTTCCGTCCTCACGTTTGCTCGGGATCGGTCTGTTGGTCTTTCTGTTCTCCCTGGCAGGCGGGCTTGCGCTTCGACGACTGCGATGGATCAAAGAGCCAACAGCGATGCTTTTCAGCGGCATCATCGTCAGTTGCATCGTTCACACGCATTTCTCCTTGGATGGAAACTGGGGGGACGCCCTGATCGCTCCAGCCTGCATTGTCATATCGTCAAACGTCGGGTCGCGGTTTTCAGGTATGGGATGGCGCGACCTTGTGCAGTTGATCCTTCCGTCAACCCTGTCTCTCTTCGTCGCGACAGCGATTGCCACGGCGGGGAGCCTTGCCTTGACCCTCGTCAGCGGCCTGCACTGGAGCCAGGTGCTTATGGCTTTTGCGCCTGGTGGTCTTGATGCCCTGATTGCGGCGGCCATCCTCCTGGGGATGGATTCGCTTTATGTCGCCACGCATCAAGTCCTGCGTCTGATCCTGCTCAGCGTCGCCCTGCCGGTTGCAGCAGATTTCTTCGAGCGCCGCGTGCGGGCCGAAAAATCGGCACGCGCCACCTCGGGCGTTAGCCTTACATAGACGCCTGGCATTCTTTCGCAATGGCGCCCAGACCTCGCACGACATCCTGTCGATCAAGAGGACTGCTCAAGGAAATGCGCACAGCGTTGACCTGACGACGATGAGGCTCTACGGCAAAAGCATCGGATTGGCGAATAAAGACGTTGTTTTGAGCCAATTTCTGGACGAGCTCTCGCCGGTCGAGCTTTTGGGGAAGCATGAGCCAGCCATGAAGGGCGCCCTCCCGAAGTGTCAGGTCCAGACCTACCAAAATATCCGAAGCCATCTTCTGTCGAATTTTGGCCTCTTCGGAAATGGCCGTCCGGATCTGGTCGGCAGAACCGGACTCGATCCAGTCCCGCAGCACTGCTGCAGACAGAGCCGACGGAAACCAATAGGATAACCGGCCCACGGCAGAAGCAATCTCTTGTATCTCGCGTTCGGACGGACCGACGAGATAGGCTATGCGAAAACCATGAGCCAGGCCTTTGGTGACACCGGCGACATACCAAGTGATGTCCGGTGCCATCGCCGCGATCGGAGCCGGCGCCTCGGGATGAAGGCAGCCAAGTGGTTCGTCTTCGATGATCGCGACACCGTAATGTCTTGCAATGTCGACAATTGCCTGTCTGTGATCCTCCGGCATGATGGATGCCGTGGGATTGTGAACTGTCGGGTTGCAGTAGAGGGCTTTCGGGCGATGACGCCTACATACGGCCTCGAAGGACGACGGATCTATTCCGTGATCATCCAGCTCGACCCCGCAAACCCGGATATGCGCGCGTGCGGCCAACTGCGACAATACCCCATAGGAGAGCGCTTCTGCCGCAAGCAGCCCTCCTTGGCCCACGAGTGCCTCGAACAACAGGAGCAGCGCCGCCTGCGTGCCGTTACACACCAGCACGCGTTCGTCCAACATGTCCAACGGCAAACGCGACCTGAGCCAAAGTCTGGCAGCGCTTCGATCTCCTGCCGTGCCGCCTGCCGTGCTGTTGCGCAAAAGCAGCCCGATATCGCGCCGGCAGGCAAGTCTTTCCAGAGATTCCTGAAGCATGGGCGTAAACAGCGACGGCTGTGGCGGTATGGAGCGGGAAAGATCGATCGCCTGCCAGGATGCCAGCGATTCCGGCGTTGCATTCGCATGCGAGAGGACAGCGTCCATACCTTTACCCTTCCTTGCAGTGTTCCTGAAGCACGGCCGTTTCTTCGGCCCTATCGCGGCAAAAGCGCCTCGACATCCGATTTCATTGCGGTGAGGGCGTCATCGGGAGACCGTTTGAGGGTCAACACGGCGCGAAGATAATTTTTGATCACCTCTGTGATCTTGACCGAATTTTCGCCGGGGAATGCGTACCATTCCGTCAATCGTCCCATTTCGGCGATAGCGGCTTTCTGGTTCGGTCTTTGTTGGGTCTGCTCGCCGAGACGTGCAGGATCGGTCAATGCGGTCTGGTTGACCGCCAGAAGACCGGTCATTTTTCCAATGATCGTCTGCGCGTCTGCGCTGACGGCATATGTCAAAAATTCAAGGGCTGCAGCCTTTTTGGCCGGATCTTTGGCGGTGATCACGAGAACGGTTCCCGCCGCAGGAACACGCGCAACATCCTCTTCCAAAGGCAATGGACTTGCTCTCAGCGCAAATTTGCCGGCGGACTGCTTTTCCAGGCTTGGCAATGCCCCGCTTGAGGTGACGAGAATCCCTATAGTCCCTGCTGCAAAAGCTTGGCGAGCCTGATCGCGGCTCATATCCGCCTTCGCCTGACCTGCTCTACCAAACGCTTCCAAGACCTTGAAAGCCTGACGTCCTTCAGCACTGTCGAAAGCGACGCTTCGCCCGTCTAGGCTCATCATCGAGCCTCCGAGGGTTGAGACGACGGCTTTGTAAGTCCAATTTCCCGTATTGTCATATTCCATGAACCCGCCAAGCTTGCCGTCCAGCTTGGCGACATTATTCATGAGAGAAATGATGCCCTCCCAGCTTTGCGGAAAATCGTCGACATTGCCTCCCGCTTTTGCGACCAGATCGGCGTTGTAAGCAATGATCGGAACCGACACGCCTAAAGGCAGCGCGTATAATCTGCCGTCGACAGTTCCGACCTCTGTTGCGCCAGCCACGAGCCCCAGTTTCGAAACCGTGTCCGCAGAGCCGCCGACTGTCGCCAAATCCACCGCAACCTTGTGATCGATCAAAGGCCGAAGGACATTGGGGCTGATGAAGAGAATGTCTGGCAGTTGCCCTGTGATGGCCGAGCGCAACGTGTTTTGCAGCAACTCCTCGTCTTCACGGACCGGCGGAGCAAGGAGAACCTTTATGTCCGGATGACTGGCTTCGAATGCTTTCACAAGGCTCTCATAGGCACCCCGATAAATCGACGGAGCGGCGGAAATCTGAAGCGCTTGGTCCTGCGCATTCGATGCGCTGGCAAAGATCATGGCGGCGGCGATCGAGACGATCGTTTTGTGAAAACTTTTCATCACTGTTTTCCCTGGACCATATTATTTGACCGCGCCGCCGGTCATCCCCTCGACGAACCATGTCTGGGCGGCGAGGAAAGCAATGACGAGAGGCGCGACGACGATGGTAGCGGCGGCCATGAGGGGGCCGTAGTCGTTGCCGGCCTCCTCGTTCCTGAAGGCCATGATGCCGAGCGGGGGCGGCATCAATGCTTGGTCGCGCACGGCGATCAGCGGCCAGAACAGGCTGTTCCAATGGGAGACAACCGAGAAGATCGCGAAGGCAATGATGGCCGGAACCGCCATGGGCAACATGACCTTCCAGACGATGGCGAGTTCATTCAGACCGTCCAGGCGGGCGGCATGGACGACGTCGTCGGGAATGGTCTTGAAGAACTGGCGGAAGAGAAAGATACCGAAGGGCGAAACGACATAGGGGAAAATGAGAGCGGCATAGGTGTTGAGAATGCCGAGTTTGTAGCCGAGCACGAAGAGCGGCAGAGCGAGAACTTCGTGAGGCAGAATTAGTGCGACAAGTACCATCCCAAACAGCAGGCCGCGCCCGGGGAAATCAAGCTTTGCTAACGCGTATGCGGCGGGTGCGCACACCAAAATCTGCAGCAACACGATCAACGTGCAGACGATGACACCGTTCAACATATAACGCGGCAAAGGTGCCTCGGTCATCGCTTTCGCGTAGTTTTCGAAGCCGTAGAATTGGTGAGGCCAGAACGAGAAGCCGGTGCGAAAGATCTCGCCCGGGGGCTTGATCGAAAGCGAAACCATCCAGACGAAGGGAATGAGGACCAGCGCGGCGGTTGCCAGCAGAACGGCATGCCGCAGGAGCCCAGGGGCTGATAGTCGAGTGGTGGACGATGCAGCGCTCATTGGTAGTGGACCTTTCTGTCCATGAGGCGCGCCTGGACCAGGGTCAAGGCGACGACGATGGCAAGGAAGACGACGGCCACAGCCGAACCATAGCCGGTGCGCAGATATTGGAAGCTCTCGCGGTAGAGGGTGTAGAGCAGCATCTCGGAGGCGTGCTCTGGTCCGCCTTGAGTCAGCACCTGAACGGTGTCGAAGGTCTCAAAGGCCTTCAGTGCCACGACGATGGACACGAACATCGTGACCGGGCCAAGTATCGGCAGGGTCACCGTGCGAAGGCGATCGAGCCAGGCATCGGCGCCATCGACGTCGGCCGCATCATAGAGATCCTGTGGGATCGCCTTGAGGCCGGCAAGGAACAGAACCATCGCATAGCCGAGGTTCTGCCAGATCCCGATGACGGCAAGCACCGGCAGCACGGTGTGTTCGTCGCGCAGCCAGTTGGCCGTCGGCAGCCCGAAACCGGCGAGCGTCTGGTTGACGAGCCCGATCGTGGGGTGCAGGAGCGCCTCCCAGGCGATCGCCATGGCCGTCAAGGTCGCCATAAAGGGAAGAAAGTGAAGGGCGCGATAGAAGGCGCGGCAGGACTTGCCGCTCTCGATCAGCAGCGCGATTCCGAGCCCGAGCAAGATGGTGCCGGGCACGACGATCAGGACGTAAAGGATTGTATTGAGGAAGGATGCGTGGAAGCCTTGGTCGGCGAAGACCTCTCGGAAATTGGCGAGGCCAACGAAAGAGAGGGAACTCGCGCCGAACTGCCAGTCCGTGAGCGCGATCACGAAGACAGTGAGGACGGGTAGAAAGAACAGCGCCATAAGCAGAATGAGGGCGGGACCTGCCAGCGACCAAGCGGTGGCGATGTCAGCATGGCGGTGTCCACGCACAGCATGCTCCACAGTCGCATCGGGGGGTCGCGTGGACGTCGCTCGCCGTCGGCGCAGATGGTCTGGAACAGACAGGATCCCGGCCATCATGCCATCTCCCGCAACCGCGCGACCGATGCTCCCCTGCCCTCACGCGTCGTGCGAATTCGCCGGCCCGCTTCGTCGAAAAGGAGCACGCGATCGAGATCGGCTGCGAGATGCAGGGTCTGGCCGATCGTGACATGCGGCGCCCGCTCGGCGAGCAGCCGGGCAATCAAAGGTTCGCCCTGTCCCCGAACATCGAGATGGACGAAGAGGTCGGATCCCATGTGTTCAACGAGGCGGACGGTGCCCGCAAAACTGCCGGCGCCGGCATGATGTGTCAGGTGGAAGGCTTCCGGCCGGATGCCGACGGCAACCAACGTGCCGACGGGCATATCGAGAACGGCAGACAGCGTCGTGCCGGCAGCATCGATGCGACCACGCTCGCGCACGGTGCCGGCGAGCATGTTGATCTTCGGCGACCCGATGAACTCGGCCACGCGGCGATCGTCCGGATCGGCATAGATCTCGTGCGGCGGCGCCACCTGCAGCAACTCCCCGTCCAGCATCACCGCGACGCGGTTGGAGAGCGTCATCGCCTCCGATTGGTCGTGCGTGACATAGACGAAGGTGACGCCGAGCCGGCTGTGCAGCTCCTTGATCTCGGCGCGCATCTGCACGCGCAGCTTCGCGTCGAGATTCGACAGCGGCTCGTCCATGAGGAAGACGGTCGGCTGACGCACCATGGCGCGCCCGAGCGCGACGCGCTGGCGCTGACCGCCCGAGAGCTGCCCTGGTTTACGATCGAGCAGAGGGCCGATGCTCAAGGCATCGGCGGTCCGCCTGACCTCCTCCTCGATCTGCCGCTTCGCGATCCGCGTCCCCGGAAGAAGACGGCCGACGAGAGGCAGCCGCTGCCAGGCATTCAGGCCCCGCATTCTCAAGGGCAGCGCCATGTTTTCGGCCACCGTCATATGCGGATAGAGCGCGTAGGATTGAAACACCATGGCCACGTCGCGTCGCTTCGGGCGGACGCCATCGACCGTGCGGCCGCCGATGGAGACCGTCCCGCTGGATTGCAGTTCGAGCCCGGCCAGGATGCGCAGCAAGGTCGACTTCCCGCAGCCAGAGGGGCCGAGCAAGGTCAGGAACTCACCATCCGCAATATCGAGCGAAATCTCTTTGAGGACTGAATTTTTGCCGAACGATTTGGTGATCGCACTCAGGCTGATGCTCATTGTTCGGCTGCCTCTAAATCATGGATGGACAGGGTGCGTGAAGGAAGGCGGTTCTGCCTTCGAGATAGGTCGTTGCCTTGACATGAACGCGCCCCATGAAGGCATTCGCCAAGTGTGTGGGTCGTCATGAGGCCTTCGCCGATTTCGAGATCACGGCAATGAAGAAGATCGGCATAGACCCGATCGATAGAGCGAGGCGGGACGGTCTGACGGTCGACAGACTTGTTACCGACCATGCCATGTTTATTCGGTCCAGCGCCGGTGACGAAGCTCAGAAAGGCGACGCGCGTTTCGTTCGGATAGATCGTGGGATGATGAGACAGTGTGGGCCCTAGAGACTTCAAGCGCATGAGATCGGGTGTGCAATCTGCTGAGATCAGGTCTGGCCGTAGCCCCGCAATGAAGAATTTTGTCACGCTCAAAGGCTCCTCGCGCGTCTCGCAATCGTTGGCGAAAGCTGTAGCGAGGGGAAGCAAACGACTTGTGACAGATATCGAAAAATGAGATGGTGTAGAATAATATGTGGATTAATCGCTGAAGAAATTTTTTGAAAGGGCGCGTGATGTCCCCCTCAGCATCCCCGGAAGAACCGGATGTCCCCCTCAACGCCATCCGCGCCGTCATATACATTGCGCGTGAAGGGAGCTTAACGCGGGCCGCCAAGGCGCTCAACACGACGCAGAGTTCGGTTAGTCGCTATCTTGCGATCCTTGAGGACTATCTCGGCGCGACGATCATGGAACGACGTGGACGACGCAACGAACTCACGGAGTTCGGAAGGCTGTTCGTCAACACGGTTTCCGAGCCGCTGGATACGATCTGCTACACGACCCAGAGGATGCGCCGGCGTTCGCAAAGCCAACCCAATCGGCTCGTCGTCAGAACCTCGCTGACGACCCTGGCCTACACGCTGCTGGTCCCTAACCTCCAGTCGTTCTCCTCAGACTATGGCGGCGTCATCGTGGATCTTGTCAGTTCGCTGGCGATGCCCACGTCTTCGGATAGCTTCGACGTCCTCCTGACGCGTGATCTATCGATTACCGAGCCATCCGACCATTGGGAAATCTACAATGAGCAACTCGTTTGCGTCGGAGCGTCCCACTACGTGGGGGGGAAGGAGCGGTCGGCAATCGGCTCTATGCCGATCATCACCATCACCTCGCGCCCGGATATTCTTCCGACTTGGTTGAGAGGCATGAGCCTGACTTCAAAGGACATCCAGTCAGGTGCACGCTACGATCATCACTATCTCGCTCTGCCCGCAGTGACCACGGGGAAGAGCCTGCTGGTCGCGCCTGAGATCGTCGTCAGCCAACTCGTGCGAGACGGCCTGCTGACGGTTATCCCGGAAACACGGGTCGCCAGCGGCATGCGCTACCTCGCCTTTGCTGTGGATCGCGGCAACAATTCCGAACTGTCCAGGGCCTTCTGCCGGTGGGCTATGCGCCTCTGCCGGAGCGCGACGCAAGGGTGATAACATCGCATAATTCGATGGCAAACCTCAGAATTGCGATGCAGCGATTTGGCATTAAGGCGCTGCCGCTCTAAAGGTTTTGAAGATCAGGGATCATTCAGCCTTGCGGATCTTTGGGAACTTTGGATTCGCAAAAGACGGACTTGTCCGGCCATCTTTCAAAGGATCGCGCCCGTGTCATTCATCACTAGCTGTGGAGCCTCAAGAGGTTGTCCCCGGTGAGACCGAGGCGACTGATAGGTGTTTGCGCTTTTAGGCTGCCATGTGGCCTGTGCCAATTG
>NZ_FOAM01000015.1 GCF_900109605.1 Xaviernesmea oryzae | reverse complement strand
GCTGCGCCCGGCCACGGGAATGCGGCCCGCATAGGGCACCATGATGGCGCCGTCCTTGCCGATCGTCTGGTTGGGCAGGGTGACGTAATTGCCCGGGCGGCTGCCGGCATCCGACGGCACGAACAGACCACCCGACTGGCTTTCGAAGATCGAAACCTGGACGATGTCGCCGACACCGAGCGGCAGGTTGGGCGCCGGGCCGCGCCCGCCGCCAAAGCCCTTGAAGCTGTCGGCCGCCTTGACCGATTGCAACAGGCCCAGAACCGTCTTGTTGATATCGACGAGCGCATAATCCACGCCGGCGCGCCGCTCCTTGTTGGGCGAGCTCACCTTGACGGAGGCCTGCGCTTCCACCCGCTTGAAGGTCGGCCCAGCCGTCGGCGTCGACGTGCAGCCCGAAAGGGCGAGGGCGGAAATGGTCGCTGAAATGACGAGCTGGCGCATTTTTTAAGTCCGTTATCCCCACGCGGTACTGCCTGAGCCATGAATGCAATGCGGCATGGGCATCAGCCAATCGAAAATTGCAGCTCGGCACTCCGGAATCCCGGCTTTCAAAAGGGCGCGTGGCGAATCGGCAACAATCCGGGCTTTTACTGAGGGGACTCTTGCGCGCTCTGCGTTCATGCCCGCAGTGCGGCCGCCTGATTCACAAGAAGCTCACATTGCGGCCGTCGAGCTTGACGACCGTCAGCCGCCCGCTCTGATATGCGCCGGTGTCGATGCCGATGCGCTGGCGGCCGAAACTCGGCTCCTGCGAGGGCGTATGCCCATGGACGACCATGAAGGGCAGCTCCGGGCCTTTGGACAGAAAGGGCTCCCGGATCCAGAGCAGGTCCTGATCCTCCTGCGCCTCCAGCGGCACGCCTGGCCGCAGCCCGGCATGGACGAAGACCAGCCTGCCGATGCGCAGCAGAGCCGGCATGGCCTGGAGAAGCGCGATATGGGCTGGCGGCACTGCCTGCTGGGCGGCGCGGCGCAGTGCGGTCCAACCCGAAGGCTGGTTGAGGCTGAAATTCTTGATATCGACGCCATAGGAGGCCAGCGTCGCGTCGCCGCCAATCTCCATCCAATCTCGGCCACCGCGCTCCTCGGTGAGGAAGCGGACGAACAGATCGTCATGATTGCCGCGAAGCGTGATTCTGCGGAGCCCGCGCGGATGAGGATGGCAGAGATGATCGATCACGGCCGAGGAGGCCGGACCCCGATCGACATAATCGCCGAGCAGCACCAGCACGCCCGGACGCCTCGTGCGGGCAATGTCCTGCGCCACTTTGGTCTCTGCGGCATCCAGCAGGTCCAGCCGTCCATGCACGTCGCCAATGGCATAGAAGGGGCAGATCGGTCCCTCGTCGCCGAGATCGAGCCGCGGGCGCCCGTCAGGCTTGGACCGGCTCGTCGGACGTGTGGAAAACCAGTCTTTCAGGGCCAAGATTGCCGCTCCACCATGCCGAGTGGTCCGATTTGACATTTGACCCTCGAGATCGCTGCGGATGGGTATCAAATGGTCGACCTGCGGCCGCACTTGACGGCTTCGCCATGGTCCAGCCTCACCGGATACGACGCCGAACCTTAAGAAGCTGTTTCCTTAGCGGCTTTTTCATGATCGATCTGCTTGATGCCGAGAGCACGGCGGGGTTCGGCGACCTGCATAGTCAATCGTGGGTTCTAATCTTCTCGTTAGGGCAGCCGCCGAAGAAAAATCGTTTCGATAGGCTTTTTTTGGCAAACACCTTTTTTGCCAGGGGATCGAACACAGAATCGAAATTCCAATTTCGGCATTGCATGCCTATATTATGATCAGAAATCAGCAGTGCGCCATCATGGATCGGCAAGGGGGCCGAGCCTGAAAAGTCCGATAGCGGAAAACGGTTCGACTTAGCTGACCAAGGGGGATGGGAATGGCAACGATCAGGGATGTGGCACGCCATGCCGGCGTGGCGATTTCAACGGTGTCACTGGCTTTGAACGGCACGGGGCCCGTCAGCGCGGAGACACGGGCCCGCATTCTCGAAGCCGTGGCCGCGGTCAAATACTCCCCCAACCTGATGGCGCAGAACCTCAAGCGCGGACAATCCAAGCTGATCGGCCTCGTGCTGGGCGATCTCGGAAACCCTTTCTTCGGCAAGCTGCTGCGCACGGTCGATCGTAAGATTTCCGAGGCCGACCATATGCTGATCGTCGCCGACACCGACAGCCACCCCCACCGGGAAATCCGCACCCTCAATCAGCTGAAGCGCCAGCGCGTCGCCGGCATCATCATGGCACCCTTGCGCAATGATGCCGATTTTGCCGCCTATCTCAATCAGATCGACGTGCCCGTGGTCTTGATCGACCAGGACGTCGATGGTGCGCGGCTGGACTTCGTCTCCTCCGATCATCAGCTGGCAGCCGGCATGCTGACGGAGTATCTGCTGCGGCTTGGCCATAGCCGCATTGCCTATCTCGGCGGCACCGTGGGACTTTGGACGGCACAGCGGCGCCTGGAAGGTTTCGAGGCGGCGATGCGCAGCGCCGGCTGCCCAATCGATCCGGAACTGGTGGTGGATGCGGAATACAGCGCTGAAAAATCCTACGATCAGGTGGTGCGGTTGATGTCGCGCCACGAGCGGCCGACTGCTTTTCTGGCCGCCAACAATTTTTCAGCGATCGGCGCCCTGCAGGCCATCAACGATCTCGGTTTCCGCTGTCCGGAGGATGTCTCGATTGCCGGGATCGATGGCGTGCCCTGGGGCAGCGTGATCAAGCCGCGCATCACCACGGCGGAGCAGCCGATCGAGGAACTGGCAGGCCTCGCCGCCACGTGGATGCTGGAACATGTCCAGGGCGAGGTGATGGCGGGAGCGCCGAGCCGACGCCATATCGCCCTGCCCCGGCTGGTAATTGGCCAATCCTGTGCACCGCCTGCCGTGTCGGCCGGCAGCCTGCCCTTGCGCCACGGCTGACGGCCATCTCGGCAGGACGGTTGGCAAGCCGAGGGGCAAGCTGTATAGCGGCACCGGCTTGCGGCCCGCCCATTCGAACAGGCGGACGGGCAGCCTTATTGCCAGGAGCAGGGTTCCCCCATGCGCTATCTCATCACCGGAACGGCCGGCTTCATCGGCTTCCATCTTGCACGCCGCCTGCTCGACGCAGGGCATTTCGTCGTCGGCTTCGACGGCATGACGCCCTATTACGACGTCGCGCTGAAGGAGGCACGCCATGCCGCGCTGGCGCGCTCGAACGGCTTCAAGGCGGTGATCGGTCAGCTGGAAGACCGCGCAGCTCTGGAACAGGCCGCCGCGCTGGCCAAACCCGACGTCATCATCCATCTCGCCGCGCAGGCGGGCGTGCGCTACAGCCTGGACAATCCGCGCTCTTATGTCGACTCGAACCTCGTCGGCTCCTTCAACATCATCGATCTTGCCCGCCATCTTCAGCCAAAGCACCTGATGCTGGCCTCGACCTCCTCGGTCTATGGCGCCAATGAAAAGGTGCCCTTTGCCGAAAGCGACAAGGCCGACGAGCCGCTGACGATCTATGCCGCCACCAAGAAGGCGACGGAGTTGATGGCGCATAGCTATGCGCATCTCTTCAAGGTGCCGACCACGGCCTTCCGCTTCTTCACCGTCTACGGTCCCTGGGGCCGTCCCGACATGGCGCTGTTCAAATTCGTGCGGGCGATCACGGCGGGCGAACCGATCGACATCTATGGCGAAGGCCGGATGCGCCGCGACTTCACCTATGTGGACGACCTGATCGAGGGCATTCTGCGGCTGTCTGCCGTTCCGCCGGCGGAGGACAATCGTCTGACGGATGCGCCTGTTGCCGACACCCTGTCGCAGCAGGGTCCGTTCCGCGTCGTCAATATCGGCGGCGGGCAGCCGGTGGCGCTGATGCGCTTTGTCGAGATCGTCGAAGAGACGCTCGGCTGCAAGGCAATCCGCAACATGCTGCCGATGCAGAAGGGCGATGTGCCGCAAACCTATGCGGCGCCGGATCTGCTGCTGGCGCTGACCGGGTTCAAGCCCGACATTCCGCTGGAAGAGGGCGTGCCGGCCTTCGTCGATTGGTACCGGTCCTTCTATCGCTGACGCATGGGTTCAGGCGCGCAGCGCCTGGAGTGTCATGTCCGGCATATCTGGAATGCGGCGATAGCGCGCCTCGATGAAGCTGTAGAGGCCGAAGGCGAACAGGCCGAGTGCGGCGATACCATAGAGCACGCCGCCAAAGGGCAATGCCCGCACCCAGGCCATGGCGTCGGTCAGGCTACCGGCCTGCGCGGGGTCCACCAAGAAGGCGGCCAGCAGGAAAAATCCGCCGGTGATCAGAAAGATCGCGCCGCGCGCCGCCAGCCCATAGGCGCAGACGAGGTCGAGCTTGCGGGCATGATCCGGCGGCAGCGCGATATATTTTCGATAACCGCCCTTCACCGCCTTGACGATCTGCGCCGCGCCGGCGCCGAGAATACAGAAACCTGCGATGCCTGCGAGATAGCGGCCGAAAGGCTGGCGCATCAGCCAGGTGGCAAGGCCCTGCTCGCCTCCACCGCCCTCGCCGCCTGTCGGCATCGAAAGGGCATGGCCTCCGGCATAAAGCGCCAGACCGATATAGGTCGCGGCGCTGATCAACATGCCCGCGCGGATGAGATAGCCCTTGGGAGACGCCGGCTGATGGTCCGGATTGGTCACCGCCTGCACCAGCCGCCAGATCACGAAGCTGAGGAGACCGACGGCGACGAGGCCGAGCCAGATCCGCCCGAGCGGCTGGCTCAGAATGATATCAAGCGCCGAGCGCGCCTCGACATTGCCGCCGCCCATGCCGATGGCCGCCAGAACGGCCATACCACCGACGAGCACATAGACGATGCCGCGCGCGCTGTAGCCGAGTTTCGCCAAGATCGCCAATCGTTCCATGCCGGTCTCCTACCTGTGGGGAGACCGGGTGGAAGCGTATGCTCGCGTCCGGTCCGCCGCTCTCTGCGGCGATCAAAACGTTTGCCGACCAAGCGAGGTTCCACGTGAATCCTTCTTGATACGGCGATGTCAGCGATTGAGCTGCGCCAGCAGCCTCTGCCGCGTTGGTTCATCGACGAAGGCCGCCTCGATCGCTGTCCTTGTCATCGCATCGATCTCCGCATCGGAGAAGCCGAAGACCGTGGCAGCGATCTCGTATTCCTGGGCGAGCGAGGTGTCGAAGAAGGGCGGATCGTCCGAATTGAGCGTTACCCGGCAGCCAGCATCCCGAAGCCGCCGCAGTGGATGGCTGGCAAATCCGTCGAAGACGCCAAGCGCGATGTTGGAGCCAGGGCAGGTTTCCAGAACGACGCCCTCATCGGCGATACGGCGCACGAGATCGGCATCCTCGATCGCACGCACGCCATGGCTGATCCGGCTGGGTCTTACATGATCGAGCGCATCGCGTACGCTGAAGGCGCCGGCCATTTCACCGGCATGGATGGTCAGGCCCAGCCCCGCATCGCGGGCGATGTCGAAAGCGTGAGCGAAATCGGCAACGCGGTGCATCCGCTCCTCGCCCGCCAGATTGACGCCTGTGACAAGCGGATGCGGATGACGGGCGGCATAAGCGGCGGTGCGCTCGGCCCGCTCGGGCCCCAGATGGCGGATCATGGTGATCAGCATCCGTGCCTCGATCCCGGTCTTCTCCTTTGCCGCCAGAATGCCCTGCCCGAGACCTTCCAGATAGGCATCGGCGCCGATCCCGATGGTATCGCCATGATCGGGCGAAACGATCAGCTCGGCATAGATGGCGCCTGCCTCGGAAAGCTCGGTCAGATAGGCTTCGGCCAGCGCCGCATAGTCCTCCGGCGTGCGGAAGAGACCGGCGATCCGGTCATAGGCCAGGATGAAATGGCTGAAATCGGTCCAGACATAGCGGCCGTCCTCGATCATGCCCGCCACATCGACGCCATAGCGCGCAGCTTGCGCCATGGCGAGTGCTACGGGCGCGGCCCCCTCGATGTGAACGTGGAGTTCGGCCTTTTTCAGATGATGCGTCATAGGAAGCTCTTTGCGTGGAGGCCAGGCGGAATGCGCAGATGGGCGGCGATGGTTTCGCCGATCGGCGCGAAGCCGTCGAGAAGGCCGAGGTTGCGGGGTTTGAGACCGGGCCCATAGGCCAGCACCGGCACGCGCTCGCGGGTGTGGTCGGTGCCGCGCCATGTGGGATCGCAGCCATGATCGGCGGTGATGATGACGAGGTCGCCCTCCGCGAGTAGCGCATCGAATTCCGGCAGGCGGCGGTCGAAGGCTTCGAGTGCCGCGGCATAGCCGGCAACATCACGGCGGTGGCCGTAGACCATGTCGAAATCGACGAAATTGGTGAAGACCAGATCGCCTTCCCCGGCCGCCCCCGCGGCCTGCAGGGTCGCATCGAACAGCGCCATATTGCCATTGGCCTTCCATATCCGGCCGATGCCGCAATGGGCGAAGATATCGGCGACCTTGCCGACGGCGTGAACCATGCGCCCCGCATCGCTCAGCCGGTCGAGCAAGGTCGGCTCCGGCGGCGGCACCGCATAGTCGCGCCGGTTTCCGGTTCGGGTGAAGGTCTCGGCACTGTCTCCGGTGAAGGGACGTGCGATGACGCGGCCGATATTGCGCTCGGTCAAGAGCCGGCGGGCGGTCTGGCAGACGGCGTAAAGGCGATCGAGGCCAAAGACCTCCTCATGCGCGGCGATCTGGAAGACGGAGTCGACCGAGGTGTAGCAGATCGGCTTGCCGCTTGAGAGATGCGCCTCGCCGAGCCGCGCGACGATTTCGGTGCCGGACGCATGGCAATTGCCGAGAATGCCGGGAATGCCGGCCTCACGGCAGAAGAGATCGACGAAATCGGGATCGAAGGCATCGCCCTCCGTCGGGAAATAGCCCCAGTCGAAGGTGACGGGCACGCCGGCGATTTCCCAATGGCCGGAGGGTGTATCCTTGCCGCGCGACTGTTCGCTGGCCGCGCCATAGGCGCCGGTCAGCTGGTCCGGCCGCTGCAGACCGGCCACGCGGTGCCCGCTTGCCAGCTCTGCCGCATGAACCAGGCCTCGCGCAGACAGATGCGGCAGCGCGAGCGGCCCTTCGCGCAAGCCCGGCCGATCAGCCGCGCCGGCGGCACAGAATTCGGCGATATGACCGAGCGTATCGGCCCCTTCGTCACCAAAGGCACCCGCATCCGGCGCGCCGCCGATACCGAAGGAGTCGAGCACGAAGAGGAAGGCACGCGCCATGATCGATTCCTGTTCAAGAGGGGCATCTCGCGGGCCCGCTGATCTCGTTTCGGCGAGACATACAGGAAAGCGGGAGCGACCGGAATCGCTTTCACAGGCGGCATACAGCACGCGGTGGTTTGCGTGGCGGCCTCAGGGGCAGTTGGAACAGGTGATGCCCGAGCCGATGCGTTGCCGGAAATAATAGGTCTTGGAGATGGTCAGGGCGCCGGCGCCGCCTTCATGGCGGATCATGTCGATCGTCTTCAGATGATAGGGCAGCGAAAGCTCGGCGCGCACGACGAAGCTGCCGACCGTTCCGACATCGCCGGGGATCGTGACCGTGCTTTCCTTCCTGTAGGGCGTGCCGCCGGACTGATCGCGCGACCATTTCACCGTGCCCTCGGTGGAGGAGGTGACGGCAATTCCGGTGACCTTCAGCGCATAATTGGCAGGGTCGTAGGGCGCCATTACCGATTTGACGACGGTCGGCATGCTGTCGAGCGTGGCGATATTGACGGAGCTGCTCTGGGAGAGAAGATCGGCCACGGTGGCGCAGGCATGCGCGACCTTGCGGGCGACGCCGAATCCCACCGAGGTTTCGAAGGCGCCGAGATAGCACAGGATCAGTATGGGCGCGAGGAAGGCGAATTCGACGGCACCGGAGCCGCGCCGCTCGCGGCTTAGCCGCACCAGCGCCTCAAGACCGCATGAGCGGCGCAGGCGAGCCAGAAGGGCCATCAATAGGCCTCCGCGCGAAAGGCTGCCGTCGCCACCATCAGATAATCCTTGGGGTGGCCCCCGCCGGCAGGCCGAAGGTTGGTGATATAGGGGCGCACGAGATCGGTGGTCACGTGCCAGCGATAATAGGCGCGGACGATGTTGATCGTGCCCGAGGCACCAGGGGCATAGCGAAAGCTGCTGGTGTCGAGATCGCCCGCCGGCGCATTGCCGACCCGCGGCACGGCCGTCGGAATATCCGTGAAGTTCGAAAAGCTACGCACATCCAGATAGAGCTTGTCGGGCGTATCGATCTCCGCGGGCGAGCAGGTCATGATCGCTGCAATTTCGGCGCAGAACTGCCGGCGAAAATCCGATTGCGACGTGGCAGCCGTGATTTCGCCGGTGCGCAGCTTGCGCGCCATGGTCTCCGTGGCATTGGCCAGCAACTGCTCGCCGGCAAAGGCGATGGCCGTTTCGATCGAGGCGAAGAGCACCAGCAGGAAGGGGACGAGCAGAATCGCGAATTCGATGGCAGCCGCACCGGACCGCTGCCGAAGAAAACGCCGCCCCGCGCTGTTGGCGCCGGAAGGACGCAGATAAAGCGTCTTACCCATGGTGTCCGTCATGCCCTCATCCGGCCACGCGATGTGCGCAGCCGCGCCCATGCAAGCGAGCGGAGCACATGTCCCCGCACGCTTTTAACGCGCCCAGTCCATCCTGCGCCAAGGGCTTTTAAAAATCGGTTAGATTTGGCTGACCAATTCTCCGCTAGGCAGGATCCAGCCAAACAGCCTGTTCGTGGCGCACGTCAATCGCGCAAACCAGTGCTTTGAAACATGCTGCGCAGCACTTCCGGCGCGTAGCCGCTGCCTGGGGCCAAAGAACGAACTTTCAGTTGTTCTTGACGGTGGCAGGCAGTTCGCAGGTCGGCGTGCAGGACATGATCGTCGGCGTGACCGAGCGATAGAGCCGCAGCGTGTTTTCCTCGTCATTGGCCACGAGAATGCGCTCGTCGACGACAGGCTGGTCGTCGCTGTCGAGGATGACCAGATTGGTCATGCCGGCGGTGCGGCCGGTCAGCACGATGGTCCTGGGATCGGCAACCGTTGCATCGGCGATGGTGGAATTGCCGACGATCACCTTGGAAACGGGACGATCGAGCTTGAGGACGCGCGCGTGGTTGAGCAGCACCCGCATCGGCGTCTCGCTTTCGGCCCGGGCAGCGCCGACAGCCAGCAGAGCCAAGGGCAGAGCAAGGAGAAAGGCGCGGCTGCGGGTGGAGAAGGTCATGCGGCGTCTTTCCCAAACATGGACATCAAAGGGCCGGGCAGGCTTCCTTCGTCCTGTCAGTGTCGTCCATCTTGGTAAATGAAATCTTAATCAAAAGAGCACGGCCACCGCATCGAACGGTGCCATTTTGCCGTGTTTCGGGTTTTATCGGCCCGACGCCGCACACCGACCTATCAAAATGCGGGGAGGGTGGAAAAGCCTTAAGCTTTGATTCACCTTTTGGCTTAAGCCGATCGAAATCGACCCACATTAAAGTCACGACTAACCGAACAACCGCTGTTGTCACGGTCTTGCGAGAGTATGAGACAATCCAGGAGACGAGTCATGACCAAACTTTTCGCCCGTTTCGTGAAGGACGAGTCCGGGGCGACGGCTATTGAATACGGCCTGATCGCCGCGCTGATCTCTGTCGCCCTGATCGGCGGCGCCAAGGCACTCGGCACCCAGCTCAACACCACCTTCACCAACCTGAAGAACACGCTCGGGAACAATAGCTGATGGCACAGCTCTTCGCGCAGTTTCTCAAGGATCGCTCCGGCGCGACGGCCATTGAATATGGCCTGATCGCCGCCTTGATCTCGGTGGCCCTGATCGGTGGCGCCAAGGCGCTCGGCACCCAGCTCAACACCACCTTCACCAACCTCAAAGATACGCTCGGGAACAACAGCTGATGCAGGGCGTGCTGGCACGCCTTGGCAGACAGCGCGATGGTGGGACGGTGATCGAATATGCTCTGATCGCCGGCCTGATCGGACTTGTGCTGGTTGGCGGCTTGGGCGCCGTCAGCGGCGAGCTGAACAACACCTTTACCAAGCTGGCAGACATTCAGAAAGCGCCGTGACCCCTGGTCTGCGGCGCTTTTGCCATTTGAGGCCAGGGGCCGCCGTCTGGCCGAACAAGATCCCACAATTTCCGATTTCTTCAGTCTTGATGGCCAGACTGGTGCCCTGAAGCCGGCCCCCGTCCAGCGCTGATGCCATGGCTCGACGCGCCCACGCATCGTCGGCCGCAAGGAAAACGGGCGGCTCGGACCGCATGACCATCTGCGTGCCGCCTCGTCGGCACGTGTCGAAACAGGGGCGCATGCGCGCCGTAGGACTTCGCCGCCATGATCCAGGCCGCCATTTTCATCATCGTGCCTCTCTGCCTGGCCATTGCGGCGCTGACCGATCTCTTCACGATGACGATTCCGAACCGGGTCTCGGTGATCCTGCTCCTTGCCTTTCTCCTCGTCGGCCCGGCGAGCGGCATGGGCCTGGTGGACATCGGCCTGCATCTGGCTGCCGGCCTCCTGGTCTTCGCCATCGCCTTCCTCTTGTTTTCGCTCAACACCATGGGCGGGGGCGATGCCAAGCTCCTGACAGCCTCGGCCGTCTGGTTCGGTCTGAACCAGTCGCTCATCGACTACATGCTGCTGGTCGCCTTTTGCGGTGGCGCGCTGGCTGTCGTCATCCTGCTTCTGCGCCGTCAGCAAGGCGTGCTCGCAGCCTGCGGCCTGCAGCTTCCGGCGAGCTTCGATGCCGACGGCAAGATCCCCTATGGGATCGCCATCGCGCTCGGCGGCTTCCTTGCCTATCCCACCTCGCCGCTGATGCTGGCAGCCCTTGGCGCCAGCGCCGGTTAAAGGCCAGCCGGCCCTCTCGACGTCCAGCTTTTGAAGAATGCGCTGCGGGCATCGGCTGCCGCCATGGCTGCCTGTTGAGCCGGATATGCGCTTGCCCTGTGCCAGACCCTGCCTGCCGACCCTCCCAAAAACTATGAAACTGTGTCGAGCAGCCGATGCAGGCGCCTGCCTGTTCGTCAAAACTTAATAAATGAGGTCCGCGTCAGTGTTTCATTAACCATAATTACACCAATCCGAACGATGCTTACAGCTAACGTAAGCGATTCAGATCGGTGGACCGAACTCCATGAAACCCGTGCGCATCATCATCATGGCGGTGGCCGTTGCCTCGGCGGGCTTGGCGGGGGTGCTCGCGCTCAATCTCAAGGGCACGGAGACGGTGATCTCGGAGAAGGTCGTGGAGCGCGCGCCGACGGCCAGCGTTCTCGTCTCCACCCGCAGCATGCCTGTCGGCGCGCGCCTGACGGCAGCCGATCTGCGCTGGATGGACTGGCCGAAGGACGGCCTGGCCGAGGGCCTGATCACCCAGGACGTTCGCCCCGGCGCACTGAACGAGCTGACGGGCGCCGTCGTCCGCCTTCCGCTCTTTTCGGGCGAACCGCTGCGCGCGGAAAAGATCGCCGATAGCTCCAGCCGCATCCTGTCCTCGCTGCTGCCGGCGGGCAAGCGTGCGGTGGCCACCAACATCACCGTGGCGACCGGTGCCGGCGGCTTCATCCTGCCGAATGACCGGGTCGACGTGATCATGGTGCGCAAGAGCGAGGCAGGCGCCTACAGCACCGAGGCCGTTCTGTCGAACATCCGCGTTCTCGCCATCGATCAGCAGATCGAGGAGGCGCATGACGGTACCAAAGCCGTGGTCGGCACGACGGCCACGCTGGAGCTGACGCCCGACCAGGCCAAGATCATCAGCGTCGCCCAGCAGATGGCCGAGCGCCTGTCGCTGGCCTTGCGCAGCCTTGCCGATGCCCAGGAGCCCGACACCGAGGTGTCCGAACACCTTCTCAGCGGCGGCGACCGCTCGACGGTCCAGGTGATCAAGTCGGGCACGATCGTCACCACCGACCAGACAACCACGTCGAGCATGGCACATTGATGCGCAAACGGAACCTCATCGTGACACGGATCGCACATCGCCTTCGCCGGAGCACCGCCGGTGGCCTCGCCCTTCTCGTCGCCCTGACGGGTGCCCCCTTCGCCCCGCAGCCTGCCTTTGCCGGGCAGAGCGTGCTGCGCGTGACGGATGCCGGCCCCGGCATGAAGAAGACCGTCAAGCTCGGCCTCAACAAGGCGCTGGTGGTCGATCTGCCCGAGGATGCGCAGGATCTCCTGGTGGCCGATCCCAGCATGGCCGACGCCATCACCCGCACGGCCCGGCGCATCTATCTCTTCGGCAAGGCGGTGGGCCAGACCAATATCTTCATCTTCGGCGCAGGCGGCCGTGAAATCGTTACCCTCGACCTCGAGGTCGAACGTGACATTGCCGGGCTTGAGACCAATCTGCGTCGCTTCCTGCCCGAATCCGATATCCGCGTGGAAATCGTCTCGGACAATATCGTGCTGACGGGCACCGTGCGCACGCCGCTCGATAGCACCCGTGCCGTCGAGCTTGCCCAGGCTTTTCTTAAAGGTGGTGAGGCGACGACGCGCAACATCACCGCCCAAGGCAGCAATGGCGATGCGGCGATCTATGCCGAGCGGCGCCAGGAAAGCCAGATCGTCAATCTCCTGAAGATCGACGGCGAGGACCAGGTGACCCTCAAGGTGACGGTGGCCGAGGTCTCGCGCCAGGTGCTCAAGCAGCTCGGCTTTTCCGGCTCGGTCACCAGCGACAGCGGCAATGGCATCACCTTCCGCAATCCGACCAATCTGGGTGACGCCATCAACCCTGTCGCCTCCGCGATCACAGGTGCGATCGGCCATAGCGGGCTGAACTTCGCCAGCTATCTCAACGCCATGGAGCAGGCCGGTGTCATGCGCACGCTGGCTGAGCCCTCGCTGACGGCGATCTCCGGCAAGTCGGCGGAATTTTCCGTCGGCGGCGAATATCGCCTGCCGAATTCGCAGGAGATCGACGAGGACGGCAAGATCACCCGCAGCAGCGAGACGGTGGAATATGGCATCGGCCTGAATTTCACCCCCGTCGTGCTCGGCCCCGGCCGCATCAGCCTGGATATCGAGACCAGCGTCTCCGAACCGACCTTCGAGGCCTCCGTCGTCAACGGCAACACCACCCGCGTGCCCGGCCAGACCTATCTGTCTCTGCGCAAGCGCAATGCCAAGACCAGCGTCGAGCTGCCGTCCGGCGGATCGATCGTCATTGGCGGCCTGGTGCAGGACAATATCCGCCAGGCCATGTCGGGGCTGCCGGGCGCCTCCAAGATCCCGGTTCTCGGCACGCTGTTCCGCAGCAAGGATTTCGTGCGCAACGAAACCGAGCTGGTGATCATCGCCACGCCCTATCTGGTCAAGCCGGTGGCGCGCAGCGCGATCTCGCGCCCGGACGACAATTTCGACCCGACGGGCGATATCTCCGGCTACTTCCTCGGCACGGTCAATCGCCTCTATGGCAACCGCCAGGCCGCCGCGCCGGCGGGCACCTATCACGGCAATGTCGGCTTCATCTATAAGTAAGCGGGAACGGATATGACCCCTCTACGGCTCTCCCTGATCATTCCGTCGTCCCGCACGGCGCTTGCTCCCTCTTTTGCTCTGGCGCTTGGCCTCGTGTCGCTTCTGGCGGGCTGCGCCAATCGCGACGCAACCACCACAGGCTCGCTGCCGGACGATTATCGCACCCGCCATCCGATCGTCATTGCGGAAGCCGAGCATGCGCTCGACGTGCCGCTGTCGGCAGGTGACCACAGGCTGACGGTCGGCGCGCGCGACGTGATCAAGGGCTTTGCCAATGATTATCTCGCCTCGTCCTCTGGCCCGGTGCTGATGATGGTGGCCCAAGGCGGCCCGAACGGCTTTGCCCTGTCGTCTATCAAGCGCGATGTGCGCGCCACGCTGGCAAGCGCCGGGGTTCCTGCCGGCAAGATCGTCGAAACCCGCTATCAGGCACAGGCCACGGGCGACGCCGCGCCGATCCGCCTGAGCTACAATGCGGTCACCGCCAAGACCGGGCCCTGCGGCAGATGGCCGAAGGATCTGGTGCTGGATACGGCTGAGAACCGCAATTACGAGAATTTCGGCTGTGCCAGCCAGTCCAATCTGGCAGCCCAGGTCGCCAATCCGATGGATCTGCTGGCACCGCGCGCCATGTCGCCGATCGACACGGCGCGGCGCGAGCAGGCGATCAGCGACTATCGCGGCATCAAGTCGGGCACCGGCACCACCATCACCTTTACCACCGGCAATTGACGAGCCTCGCTTGGAGCGGACGATGAACGCGATTGACTATGCGATCGACAGCCAAGACCCGGCGGACGCACCCGGTGGCGAGGAGCTGGGCGCCTTGCGCCCGCTGCCGCGCATTTCCGTGCACGCCTTTTGCGAAAGCGATGCAAGCCAGGCGATCATGGAGGCCTGCGGCCGAGACCGGCGCATGGCCAAGGTCAGCCTGAAGATCAACCGCGGCGGCGTGGCGGCGGCGGCCAATATGTTCGCCAGCATCGCCACCCCCAATCTGATCATCCTGGAAACGTCGACCGAGCCGCGCCATCTGCTGCAGGAGCTTGCGCCGCTGGCTGCGGTCTGCGACCCCAGCACAAAGGTGGTCATCATCGGCCGGCATAACGATATTTCCCTTTATCGCGAGCTGATGCGCAACGGCATTTCCGAATATCTGGTGATGCCGGTCGGCATGGCGGAGATTCTTGCCGCGATCTCCGCCATCTTCGTCGATCCCGATGCCGAACCGCTCGGCCGCACCATCGCCTTCATCGGCGCCAAGGGCGGCGTCGGCTCATCGACCCTCGCGCATAATTGTGCCTATGGCATTTCCAGCCTGTTTTCCACCGAGGTCATCATCGCCGACCTCGACCTTGCCTATGGCACGGCCAATATCAACTTCGACCAGGACCCACCCCAGGGCATGGTGGAGGCGGTCTTTTCGCCCGAGCGCCTGGACGAGGTTTTCCTCGACCGTCTGCTGACCAAATGCTCCGACCATCTGTCGTTGCTGGCAGCGCCCTCCATGCTCGACCGTACCTATGACTTTCAAGGGGATAGCTTCACGCCGCTGATGGACACGCTGCAGCGCGCAGCACCCGTCTCGGTGCTGGACGTGCCGCATGCCTGGAACGACTGGACCCGCCAGGTTCTGTCAAGCGCCGACGAACTGGTCATCGTTGCCACGCCGGATCTGGCCAATCTGCGCAATGCCAAGAACATGGTCGACATCGTGCGCAAGTTGCGGCCGAACGACAAGTCGCCGCATTTCATCCTGAACCAGGTTGGCATGCCGAAGCGACCGGAGGTCTCTCCCACCGATTTCTCCGAATCGCTCGAAATCGAGCCGGCAGCCATCCTTCCCTTCGACGCCGTGCTGTTCGGCCAGGCGGCCAATAGCGGCCGGATGATCGCGGAGACCGACCGCAAGGCGCCGGCTGCCGAAACGTTTGCCCAGCTTGCCCATCTTCTGACCGGCCGGACGACCGCCAAGAGAGCGAAAAAGGCCAAGCTTGCCGGCATGCTGGAGGCGCTGCGCCGGCGTTAAGTCATCATGATGTCGGGCAAAAGCCGCCTTCGCGCTGCGCCAACCGGCACCATGCCTGCCGCAGATCGCACAGGCGGTGCGGCCAGCCCGGCGAGACATGGAAGCCGTAGCTGTGACGCGATCTTTCGGTGCGCGCGGCATGGCGTGAGGAACGACAGCGGGAACGGCATGCGCCGCTCGCCGGCCAGAGGACTGACGCGCCATGCCATGCCGGATCGGCAAGGGTGGCCAGGATGAAGCGAGAAACGGACGATGTTTGGCAAACGCGCAGGTGAAGGCTTTGCAAAGCCCAATGCGGCCAGCCCGGTGGTGGCCGCCACGGCAGCGGCACGCCCGTCGCCCCCTCCCGCGCCGGAGCCCGTGCGCGAGACGCAGCCCGCCCCACGCCCGCCGGAGCCCGTGCGCCGGCGCACCCGCGACGATGATTATTACGGCACCAAGGCGCAGGTCTTTTCCGCGCTGATCGACACGATCGACCTCTCGCAGCTTGCCAAGCTCGACGCGGAAAGCGCGCGCGAGGAAATCCGCGATATCGTCAACGATATCATCACCATCAAGAATTTCGCGATGTCGATCGCCGAGCAGGAAGAGCTGCTCGAGGATATCTGCAACGACGTGCTCGGCTATGGCCCGCTGGAGCCGCTGCTGGCGCGCGACGACATTGCCGACATCATGGTCAATGGCGCCGGCCAGGTGTTCATCGAAGTGGCCGGCAAGACCATCGAGAGCGAGATCCGCTTTCGCGACAACAACCAGCTGCTGTCGATCTGTCAGCGTATCGTCAGCCAGGTCGGCCGGCGCGTCGATGAGAGCTCGCCGATCTGCGATGCGCGCCTGCCCGACGGCAGCCGCGTCAACGTCATCGCACCTCCGCTCGCCGTCGACGGGACGGCCCTGACGATCCGCAAATTCAAGAAGGACAAGCTGAAGCTCGATCAGCTCGTGCGCTTCGGCGCGATCACGCCGGATGGCGCCACGCTCCTGCAGATCATCGGCCGTGTCCGCTGCAATGTGCTGATCTCGGGCGGCACCGGGTCGGGCAAGACGACCTTGCTCAACTGCCTGACCGCCTTCATCGATCCCGATGAGCGCATCATCACCTGCGAGGACACGGCCGAGCTGCAGTTGCAGCAGCCGCATGTCGTCCGGCTGGAAACCCGCCCGCCCAATATCGAGGGCGAGGGCGAGGTGACCATGCGCGACCTGATCAAGAACTGCCTGCGCATGCGGCCCGAACGCATCATCGTCGGCGAAGTGCGTGGACCGGAGGTCTTCGACCTGCTCCAGGCGATGAACACCGGTCATGACGGCTCCATGGGCACGCTGCATGCCAACACTCCGCGCGAGGCGCTGGCCCGCATGGAATCGATGATCGCCATGGGCGGCTATACGCTGCCGGCCAAGACCGTGCGCGAAATCATCGCCGGCTCGGTCGATGTGATCATCCAGGCCCAGCGCCTGCGCGATGGCTCGCGCCGCATCACCCAGATCACCGAGGTGATCGGCATGGAAGGCGACGTGATCATCACGCAGGACCTGCTGCGCTACGAGATGGACGGGGAGGACGCCGGCGGACGGATCATCGGCCGCCATGTCGGCACCAAGATCGGCCGCCCCGCCTTCTGGGAGCGGGCCCGCTATTTCAACGAGGACAAACGGCTGGCGGCCGCCCTCGACGCGCTCTCGAAGGACTAGCCTCCATGTTCGGCCTCGACCCCACCGTCCTTCTCCTCAGCCTGTCGATTGCCGTTGCCGTAGGCGGCGTTGCCTATGCGCTTCTGTTTTCGCAGATCGAACGGCAGAAGAAGACCGAGAGCCGGCTGCGCAAGGTGCAGGCTGCGGAGACGGATCGCGCCAAGGTGCGCCAGGCCCGCGACCGCATGAACGAAATGTCCAAGCGGCGCAAATCGGTCCAGGACTCGCTGAAGGAGCTGGAACGCAAGAAGCAGGAAAAGTCTGCCTCGAAAGCCTCGGTGAAGATGCGGCTGCCACAGGCCGGCCTATCGATCACCCCGCTGCAGTTTCATCTCGGCGGTGCGGCCTTCGGTCTTCTGGCCGGCTTGGTGGTGCTGGTCATGACCGGGCAGATGCTCGCAGCCCTCGGCACCGCTATTGCCATGGGTCTTGGCCTGCCACGCTGGGGCCTGGCCTTTCTCGTCAGACGCCGGACGGGGCGGTTTCTCGATGAATTTCCCAATGCGCTGGACGCCATGGTGCGCGCCGTCAAATCCGGCCTGCCGCTGACCGATGCCGTACGCATGATCGCGTCTGAGGGGCGCGAGCCGGTCAAAAGCGAGTTTCGCCGCGTGGTCGAGGCACAGCAGATCGGGCTGGGCGTGCCCGAGGCCTGCCAGCGCATGGCCCAGACCATGCCGCTGGCCGAGGTGAGCTTCTTTGCCATCGTCGTTACAATCCAGGCCCAGGCCGGCGGCAATCTGTCGGAAGCCATCGGCAATCTGTCCAAGGTGCTGCGCGAGCGGCGCAAGATGAAGGCCAAGGTGCAGGCCATGTCGATGGAGGCCAAGGCCTCGGCAACGATCATCGGCGCCCTGCCCTTCATCGTCGCGCTGCTCGTCTATCTGACGACGCCGAGCTACATCGCCATTCTCTTCTCGGACACGCGTGGCCATCTGATCCTCGCCGCGTCCGGCGTCTGGATGAGCCTTGGCATTCTGGTGATGCGCCAGATGATCAATTTCGATATTTGAGCTCCGGATTGGATCGACCGCATGGGCAATGCCGTGACCGAAATGCTGACCAATCCGACGCTGCTCCTGGCGCTGTGCGTGTCGCTCGCCGTTTTCGCCACGATCTACACCGTCGCCATGCCGTTTTTCGAAGGGGATACGCTGAAGCGGCGGATGAAGGCTGTCTCCAACGAGCGTGAGCAGATCCGCGCGCGCGAGCGTGCCCGGCTGAATTCGGAGACCAGCCGCACCCGCCTACGCACCGAGAACAACACCTCCGTGCGCCAGGTGGTCGAAAAGCTGAACCTGCGCAAGCTCCTGGTCGACGACAATACAATTAGCCGGCTTAAAATGGCCGGATATCGGTCACAAAATGCCCTGAACACCTTTCTTTTCGCACGCTTCTGCCTGCCCTTTTTCTTCCTGGTGGTGGCGGTCGTCTATATCTTCGTGCTCGATGTGCTGCCCGATAGCGAGCTGACGACCCGGCTCCTCGCCGTGATCGCGGCCACGGCCGCCGGCTTCTATTTGCCGAGCCTGATGATCGCCAACCAGATCGGCAAGCGGCAGGCTTCGATCCGCAGGGCCTGGCCGGATGCACTGGATCTTCTGCTGATCTGCGTGGAATCGGGCGTATCGATGGAACAGGGCCTGCGCCGCGTGGCTGAGGAAATTGCCGAGCAATCCGCGCCGCTCGCCGAGGAACTGGTGCTGACCACGGCCGAGCTTTCCTTCCTGCAGGACCGGCGCACCGCGCTCGACAATCTCGCTTTGCGCACCGGGATCGAAGATGTCCGGGCCGTGGTTCAGGCGCTGATGCAGGCAGACCGCTTCGGCACGCCGATCGCGCAGGCTCTGCGCGTTCTCGCCCAGGAAAGCCGCGACCAGCGCATGAACGCCGCTGAGAAAAAGGCTGCGGCCCTGCCGCCGAAACTGACCGTGCCGATGATCGTCTTCTTCCTGCCGGTGCTCATCGCCGTCATTCTCGGACCGGCGATCCTGCAGGTGATGGATACGTTTTAAGCGTCGCAACGCTTGCCGACGAAACCGCGCACGCCCATACTCTCCTCCCATCCAATTTGGAGGTCTGTCAGATGTTGAAAGGCGCGACCCTTAATCTGCCCGAGGATCTTGTTGTCAGGGTTCAGGCCCATGCGCAGCGCGAGGGAACGACGCTGACCGCGATCGTGCGAGAGCATCTCGACGCACTCACCCAGCCGGAAACACCTCTGGCCGAGCAAGACCCGCTTCTCGCCTATTCAAAAGGTCTAATCGCGCGCCGCGAAGCGATCGACCTTTTGGAGTTGAGGGATTACGCAGATCTTCTCGTCGCACTCGGAGATGCCGACCTGCCGATGCCTCCTATGCCTGATG
The DNA here is from genome assembly GCF_900109605.1 of Xaviernesmea oryzae. Taxonomy (GTDB): domain Bacteria; phylum Pseudomonadota; class Alphaproteobacteria; order Rhizobiales; family Rhizobiaceae; genus Xaviernesmea; species Xaviernesmea oryzae. The sequence goes on along the minus strand of NZ_FOAM01000015.1, from coordinate 115,208 downwards.
TCGAACAACAGGCTGCGACGTTTGTGCATCTCTGGAACTTGGGATGAGACGCTGCACGCTTATTCTACCGGATGCGGGACCAATCAACAGTCTTTGGGTCGCCGATCGTCTGGATTTGTTCCTAAAGCTCGACATGCGCATCATCATCGTTGACGCCGTTTATGATGAACTGACGAGTGACATGACCTATCTGAAAGATCGGGAGGTAAAGAGCTTCATCGACACCCATAACCCACCCTTCATGATTGAGCCGACGGACATCGATCGTCTCGAACGAGAGAAGCGGCGACGAGGGGAAAAGCTTAAGAAAATTGCTGGCGAGCTCGCCATGATCGACTTCATCTCGTCAGATGATGGTCTCAGCCGCTTTATCAAAACCGCGGAACCTGTCGCGCTTCTCTTTGAAGATGCGGGACTCCGGGACGTCAACAAGCCACCTAATCTACATCTCATTTCCACTGTCGGCATGCTTCGAGGCCTTGAGGCCGTTGGCGTTATTTCCTCTGCAGACGCGGTTATCGATGAAATGCTGCATCCTCGAAAGCCGGGACGCCGGATGAATGACGCAAGGCGCTTTACGGATCTTCCTGAAGGGATAGACGAAACCGCAGCGATTGGAAGCCGATGGACACCCTCCTGAGCGCAGGTAAGGGCGCCTTCAGAGCAGAGTGGTTCCGGATCAGACGGGCTATCATCTCCTGGACCTAAGTCCTCCGTCAGTTCACCGCCTTGGCCCCTGGCGAACGCGTGTCTTGGCTGGCGAGCTTCTTCCAGGCATTGTCCTGGGCCAGCATGGCTCTGAGATAGCGGACATTGTCCTGCGCCTGTGTGGGAGACAGCTCGGCACCGGCGATGCGTTCGGCCTCGTCGAATCGGCCCTGCAAACCGACAGCCAGCGCCAGGTTCTGGCGCACGCCGCTATCGGCGCCTGGCTGGGCCACGGCGCTGCGCAGATAGGTTTCGGCGGTCTTCAGATCCTTGGCAAGCAGATAGGACATGCCGAGATTGGACAGAACGGAGGGCTCGTTCGGCTTGATGTCGAGCGCATCGCGATAGGCCTGACGCGCTTCGGCCGGGCGACCGAGCTGGTCGAGAATAGCCCCTTCCGCCGATTTCAGGCGCCAGTCCGGCCGATCGGGCGTCTGGGCGCGGCCAATGGTGGCGAGCGCTTGCTCCAACTGGCCTGCGGCGGCCTGTGCTTTGCCATAGGCTGCCAGCACCTCCCGGTCGCTCGGGAAGCGGATCGCCATCTGCTGCATCACGGCCAGCGACTGGTCGTTCTTTCCGGTCATGCGCAACAGGTTGGCGTAGTTCAGGCCATTGGCCTTGTCGTTCGGGTTCTTCTCATAGGTCGCACCAAGAGAGCCGGCCGCAGCCTTCAGTTCCGACTCGGTCATGGTCTGGACCGGGCGGGCCGAGGCGCTTGCCGAAGGAATCGAGCCCGTCGTCAGCTCCTTCTTCGGCGTGCCGCAGGCTGTGGCCAGCAGCGCCACGCCGGCGAGAGCCGCATAGGTGCAGAGACGGCGCTGGGCCTCGGCCTTGCGGTCGGCGAGAGACCCGGCGGCCTGCATCAGCACGGAAAGCGGAGAAGGTACGGTCGCCATGGTCTTGGCCCCTGATCGAACGGTGTGCGAAAGGAAGGAGGCGCCGCACGCAGAACGGTCGGAAGACAAAATCGGGGCCTGTTTCGTCGATCATCAATAGTCTGTTAACCCTAACAGAGCGTTAATAGGAGCTGACGGAGAGGCGCGGCAGCGCGAGCGCCTGCCCCGTCAACGCCGGCTGCGTGCCGGAACCCGACACGTCAACGATAGATAGCTTGGACCTTCGACCCCATGGTGCCCTTTTCCCTGATCGACCGCCCTTCCCCCTTCCACGCCGCGGCTGCGCAGAGCCTGCCGGTCTTTGCCGTGACGCCCCAGCAGGTCGAGGCCGGCTCGATCGATCCGGTCGCGCTCGACTGGGCGCGCAAGGCGGGCTTCAAGGCAGAGGCCGGCTCCATGCTTCTGGTGCCGACATCGGATGGCCGGCTCGGAGGCGCGCTGTTCGGGCTTGGCGGAGCCGTTGTCGACGCGCCGTTCCTCATCGGCAAGCTCGCCAAGATGTTGCCGGGCGGCCATTGGCATATCGAAACCGCACCGGTCGATCATGGCCAGCTGGCTTTGGGCTTCGGCCTCGGCGCCTATCGCTTCGAGCGCTATAAGTCGGCAAAGGCGAATGATCCGACGCTGACGCTGCCCCGTGACATCGATGCCAACGAGATCCGCCGCCTCGTCGCCGGCACCTATCTCGTGCGGGACCTGATCAACACGCCCGCCAACGACATGGGACCGGCAGCCCTCGAATCAGCCTTCCGCGCGCTGGCGGCCCATGAGGGGGCAGAGGTGCAGGTGATCGCGGGCGACGCGCTGCTGGAGCGCAATTTCCCGCTGATCCATGCGGTGGGCCGGGCGGCGGCCGAAGCGCCGCGCCTCCTGGAGATGCGTTGGGGCAAGGGCAAGCGGCGGATTACACTGGTGGGCAAGGGCGTGACCTTCGACACCGGCGGGCTCGACATCAAGCCATCGGCCTCCATGGCGCTGATGAAGAAGGATATGGGGGGCGCGGCCCATGTGATGGCACTGGCTGCGATGATCATGAACGCCAAGCTGAAGGTTGAGCTGCGCGTGCTTGTGCCAGTCGTCGAAAACGCGATTTCCGCCTCTGCCTTCCGCCCCGGCGATATTTACCGGAGCCGCAAAGGATTGACCGTCCAGATCGACAATACGGATGCCGAGGGCCGGCTGATTCTGGCCGATGCGCTGGCCTATGCCGACGAGGAACAGGCCGACCTGCTGATCGACATGGCAACGCTGACGGGGGCTGCGCGCGTGGCGCTGGGGCCTGAGATCGCGCCTTTCTATACCGATAGCGAGCCTCTGGCCGAGGCGTTGATGGCCGCCAGCCGGACCACCTTCGATCCCATGTGGCGGATGCCGCTGTTCAAGGGCTATGAAAAAGATGTCAGCGCCCGAATCGCCGATCTGACCAATGCGCCCTCCGGCGGCATGGCAGGCTCGATCACGGCCGCCCTCTTCCTCAAGCGCTTCGTCGACCGGGCAAGCGAATGGGCGCATTTCGATATTTACGGCTGGTCGGCCAAGGACCGGCCGGAAGGGCCGCAAGGCGGAGAGGCGCAGGCCATCCGCGCGCTCTATCATCTGATCGCCAAGGGCAAGGGCTGAAACGCGAAAAGGGCGCCCCGGATCAGGCCGCCCTTGTTTCGAGACGGAGCGCGCGCCGAAGTCGGCGCGCGGGCCAAGCACCTATTCGTTGATCAGGCGCTTCAGCAGCTCGACCTCATGGCTGAGCTTGGAATCGCCTGCGATCAGTTCCTCGATCTTGCGCACGGCATGCAGCACGGTCGTATGGTCGCGCCCGCCAAAGCGGCGGCCGATTTCCGGGAAGGACCGCGGCGTCAGCGCCTTGGCCAGATACATGGCGATCTGGCGCGGCTTGACGATGACGCGGGTGCGGCGGTTGGACACCAGCTCCTGGCGCGAGACATTGTAGTGCTTGGCGACAACACGCTGAATGTCCTCGATGCGCACCCGGCGCGGCTCGCCGGCATTGACGAGATGGCCGAGCAACTCGTCCACGCGTTCGATAGACAGGTTCGGCTCGAAAGAGCGGCGAAACAGCAGCTGGTTGAACGCGCCTTCCAGTTCGCGGCCACTGGCCGTGATGCTGCGCGCGACATGGTTGAGAATTTCGGGCGAAATATCGAGCGACGGATCTTCCTGGCGGGCCGCGTCGAGGCGGCGGGTCAGGATCTCCATGCGCATGTCGAAATCCGGGCCTTCCATCTCGATCGCCACGCCGCCCTGCAGGCGCGAACGCACGCGCGGATCGAGCGATTCGAGTTCCCAAGGCGCGCGGTCGGCCGCGACCACCACCTGCTTGGCGCTGTCGAGAAGCATGTTCAGGAGATGGCAGAACTCATGCTGGATCGACTTGCCCTGCAGGAACTGCATGTCGTCGATGATGAGGAGATCGATATTGCGCAGGGTCTCCTTCAGCGAAAGGGCGTCATTGTCGCGGATGGCGGTGGCAAAGCGCCACATGAAATATTCAGCGGTCAGATAGACCACGCGGGAATGGCGCGAGCCGGCAATCGCCGCATTGGCGATCGCCTGCAGAAGATGCGTCTTGCCCAGGCCGACCGTGGAGTGGATGAAAAGCGGATTGAAGCGCACGGCGCTGGCGCCGGCATCGGCAATCGTACGGGCTGCGGCAAGCGCCACGCGGTTGGACGAGCCTTCGACGAAGCTGTCGAAGGTATAGCGCGTGTCGAGCGGCGAGCCGAAGAGCGGACCCGACGGCGTGCCGGCAGCCATGGACCGGGATGCCGACGACATGGTGGAGGTCAGATGGCTGGCCTGCTGGCCGAGGCTCGCCGGCGCGGAGGCCTGCCGGCGTGATGCCGCAGCACCCGTGGACGGCGCCAGCTCCGGCGCGGCCAAAGGCAGGCCGGGTGCGGATGCGTCGGCATCGAGGCCCGGACGCGTGCCCCGCGTAGCACTGCGCACGAGGATCTCGACCTTGAGAATATCGGAATCGACCTGCTGGAACAGGCTGGTGATCAGATCGAGGTAGCGGTTGTTGATCCAAGACTTCAGGAAGGTGGTCGGAACCGAAAGGCGTACCACGCTCTTGGACATCGAATGCAGCTTCAGGCGGCCGAACCAGCTTGCATAGACCTCAGGTCCGACCTGAGTCTTCAAGAGCGCGCTGACACGGTCGAACAGCGCGCTGTCAATGGTCATGGCTGCTTCGTTCCCCGCTTTGTCGTTCTTATTGGCTCCGGTGTGGAATGCATTCTCTTTGTCGTTGAATGCACTCTGCGAAGTCCGCGAATTACCCAGCATGCTGCCGCCTTCCATGATCATTTCCAGACGCCGCGATGGGTCATGCGGCATCGATGAGTTCAGCGCACGCAGCCTGCCCGTTTAAGACAGGCGCACCCACGCCCCTTTTGTTATCGTTGCTCAGGCCACCACACGCTGCCGGCAAAGCCGGCCGCGCCTGCGGGCCTGTCGGGCGCGCGGTCCAGCCAGCCGAAACGGCCAGGTCCGAACACCCAGGAGCTGGACGGCGGTTCCTCATGCATTCCGCGCCAACCCCTTCATTCTGCGCTGGCGCTCGACCTCAAGGCCGCGCCTGCCGTCCTTCCCGTGGATCGTTCGATCCAAAGCGCCGAGACCGCCGGATCCAGAGGGGTCACCTCCGGGCTCGCAGTGTCGCGACTTCTTAATCAAGCTGCATAAAATTCCCTTAAAGCCACGATCGGCTTTCAAGAATTTTGCAGCTATTTCCGCAGCTTCGGCCCCGCACCAGCTTTGTGTGACATGCCTTGGCAGAAACCCTCGATCTTCCGCCACGCCACGCATTGCCAGGTTCGAGATCTGCCCCCTGCGGGCACCTCTCTTGAAAAGACGACACCGTGCTCAAAGCCCGGAGCCTTTTCCTGCATGTTACAACCCTGGACATGGAAATGCGCCGCGCCGCGCTGGGCGCGCTGCCCCTCCATGCCGATTTTAGTTGAGGCAGCGTATCGCAACGCCGCTCGATGGACAGATGTCGGAGCCTGGCCGAAAAGCCGTTCTCCTTGAACACCCGCTGATCAGCGGCGGATTGCCCCGCTGCTGATGGGTTCATTTAGGCAGGATCGTGACGGGAGATCAATCGGCATTTTTTGGCCGATGGAGAGGACGGACGTTGACTCTACGGCCCCGTTTTGCATGCCGGGACGGGTGCGAAAAAGAATCGCAAGCGAATCAAAGGCTTTGTTTTGTAGCGCATCTCTTAGCTGGCGAAAAACGAAAAAATAAAAAAATCGCTTGACTCACAGCTTATGTGAAAAGGTCGACAGACTCTCGCCACACAAAGCCTAGAAAATGCTTAAATACCTGTTTTTTCTCGCTATTCTCTGTCACTCCCTTGACGTAATCAAAGGGCGCGCTAAGCGCACGAGCTTGACAAAAGGCAGAAAAACAAAAAGCCCGGCACAAGGCCGGGCTTCGAAATTTCGTCGATGATCAGTCGATCAGGCCGACAGGCCCTTTACGCGATGAGCAAGACGCGAAATCTTGCGCGACGCGGTGTTGGCATGCACGACACCCTTGGTGGCAGCACGCATCATCTCGGGCTGAGCGGCGCGCAGCGCTTCCTGCGCGGCAGCCTGGTCGCCCGATGCAATGGCTTCTTCAACCTTGCGGATGAAGGAACGAACGCGCGAACGGCGCGCCTTGTTGATCTCGGTGCGGCGAGCGATCTTGCGGGTCGCCTTCTTCGCCGAAGTTGTATTGGCCATTCTGGTGTCTCTCTTTCAAGAATTCTCGCGAAAGCCTCCCCCTGGCCCAACAAGGCCGACTGCGGTGTCGTCGGTGCAGGATGGAGACAGCAACGGAAAGCCTTGAAGCGACTTTCCCAACCGTGGGCGGGCATATAACGGGAAAGCGCGAGCCAGTCAACGCAGATTCTCCACCGAAATCCGCATGCGGAGGCAAGTGAACGCCGCATTTCGTCCGCTCTGGCGCGCCCGCGCAAGCCCGGCGCCGCCCGCGCTTCAAGCGGAAGGCCTGCTTAAGCCTGCGGCAGGCCTTCAGCGCTGGCACACCGGGCAGAAGAAGGTGGAGCGCCCGCCCTGGACCATGCGCGCCACCGTGCCGCCGCAGCCCGGGCGCGGGCAGTGCTGGCCCTCGCGATCATAGACGGAGAATCGGTGCTGGAAATAGCCGAGCGTGCCGTCGGTGCGGATATGGTCGCGCAGCGAGGAGCCGCCTGCCTCGATGGCCTCGGCAATCACCTGATGGATCGCCGTGTTCAGCGCCACGAGCTTGGCGCCCGGCCGGCCGTCGGCGCGCACGAGCTGGCCCGAGGCCAATGCTGGCTGAATGCCGGCCCGCCAGAGCGCCTCGCAGACATAGATATTGCCGAGCCCTGCGATGACCCGTTGATCGAGCAGCGCGGCCTTTACCGGTTGGGCCTTGCCCTTGAAGCGGGCGGCGAGATAGGCGGGGCTCAGGCCGTTGCCTGTCGGCTCCTCCCCCATGGTGCGAAAGAAGGGATGGCTGTCGAGGCCGGTGAGTTCGGCCAGATCCATGAAGCCGAAGCGGCGGGGGTCATTATAGACCACCTGGGCCATTTGGCCGTCGCGCTCCAGATGCAGCACGACATGATCGTGCCGCGCATCCTTTCCGCGCGGTATGTAGAAGAGCCCCGGCGTCTGCCCCTCTTCCTCGGCCGCGCCCGCAGGCTGCGCCTCTTCCACCCGAAACGAACCGGACATGCCGAGATGGGCGAGGATCGCCTGCCCGTCCTCCAGGGCGATGATGAGATATTTTGCCCGGCGCTTGAGGCTGACGATGCGCCGGCCCTCCACCCTCTCAGCAAAATCGGGCGGCAGGGGAAAGCGCAGATCCGGCCGGCGCAGCTCCGCGCGGCGGATCAGGGCGCCCTCCATCGCAGGCGCCAGCCCGCGCCTCACCGTCTCGACCTCGGGCAATTCCGGCATCACTCGTCCTTCTTCAAAGACCGCGGCCTTGCGTCGCGGCAATCGTCAACTATCTGGCCCGGCAAAAGGCCGCAAACAGGCGCCAAACAGCGGCATTGGCTGGAGAGCGCCGAGACGCCATCTCCGTGGTTGAAGCCTTGTCGGCTTGGGCTGCATCCCAAAAGGGCATGAAGCAGGCTTGAAGAACGCACCGGAAAAGACCTAAGTGCCGCTCATGTGCCTGACATAGCGTGCCCAAGGGGCTTTCGCTATGTTGCGTGCGACCGACAGGCCGCCGGGCCGGCGGCAAGACGATGAACGAGGTGATGCATGACACGTGAGCGCGTTTCGGCCGAAGGCGGCATGGAGACCTCCTATGGCTTTCGCCAGGTGGGCGAGAGCGAGAAGCAGACGCTCGTCAACGACGTGTTCCACCGCGTCGCCAAGCGCTACGACATCATGAACGACGTGATGTCGCTGGGTCTTCACCGCGCCTGGAAGGACGCGATGATCGCCGCGCTCAATCCCGCCAAGCGCGAGGACTATCGCGTGCTGGACGTAGCAGGCGGCACCGGCGATATCGCCATGCGCATCGTCGAAGCCTCCGGCCGCAGGGCCCATGCTACCGTGCTCGACATCAACGGCTCCATGCTGTCAGTGGGTGCGGAACGCGCCCGCAAGGCCGGGCTTGCAGACCATCTCGATTTCGTCGAGGCCAATGCCGAAGAGCTGCCCTTTGAGCCGAACTCCTTCGACGCCTATACGATCGCCTTCGGCATTCGCAACGTGCCGCATATCGATGTCGCGCTCAAGGAAGCCCATCGCGTGCTCAAGCGCGGCGGCCGGCTGATGGTACTGGAATTTTCCGCCGTCGATCAGCCCTTCCTCGAAAAGATCTATGACACCTGGTCGTTCAACGCCATTCCGCGCTTCGGAAAGATGGTGACCGGGGACGCCGAGCCCTACCAATATCTGGTGGAATCGATCCGCAAATTCCCCAACCAGCGCGACTTCGCCACCATGATCGAAAAGGTCGGCTTTTCGCGCGTTGGCTTCACCAATTATACCGGTGGCATTGCCGCGCTGCATTCGGCCTGGAAGATCTGATGGCGATTTTCCGCGCCACAGGCGCTGACCGCATGACGCATACCGACGAGAATCAGGCTGTTATGGCCGGACAGGGATCGCGCCCATGAGCACGCCCGCCACCTATGCCCGCCTGATGCGCATTGGCTGGGTGCTCCTGCGGGAAGGCGTCATCAGCGCCATTCCCAGCGAGAATCTGCCGCCCGCCGCCCGGCTTGCCCAGTCGGCAGCCAAGCTCTTCGAGCGCCGCCATGCGCAGAACGAAGAGCGCAGCCAGCGCCTGTCGCGCGCGGTCGAGCGGCTCGGCCCATCCTATGTCAAGATCGGCCAGTTCCTGGCGACACGGCCGGACGTGGTGGGCGCAGAGCTCGCCGCCGATCTCGCCTTCCTGCAGGACCGCATGGCCACATTTTCGCCGGCGGAAGCCCATCATGCCGTCGAGGCTTCGCTCGGCCGGCCGGTGGCCGAGCTGTTCGCACTCTTCGACGAGCCGATTGCCGCCGCCTCCATGGCCCAGGTGCATCCCGGCCTGGTCAGGCGCGGCGAGGCGCTGAGCAAAGTCGCCATCAAGGTCATCCGTCCCGGCATCCGCCAGCGCTTCTCGCGCGATCTCGAGGCCATGTATCTTGTGGCCCGGATGCAGGAACGCTTCCTGCCGCATATGCGCCGGCTGCGCCCGGTCGAGGTGACCAAGACGCTGGAACAGACCACCAAGGTGGAAATGGACCTGCGCCTGGAAGCGGCAGCACTCTCGGAGATCGCCGAGAACACCAAGAACGATCCCGGCTTCCGTGTCCCGGCCGTGGACTGGGAGCGCACAGGGCGCGATGTCGTCACCATGGAATGGATCGAAGGCACGCGCATGGCCGATGTGCCGGCGCTGAGAGCTGCGGGCCACGACCTCGACCAGCTCGCCAACACGCTGATCCAGTCCTTCCTGCGCCATACGCTGCGCGACGGCTTCTTCCATGCAGACATGCACCAGGGCAATCTCCTGGTGGAGGCGGATGGGACCATCGTCGCCGTCGATTTCGGCATTGTCGGCCGGCTTGGCAAGAAGGAGCGCCGCTTCCTCGCCGAAATCCTCTACGGCTTCATCACCCGCGACTATATGCGCGTGGCCGACGTGCATTTCGAGGCGGGCTATGTGCCCGCCCATCACGACATGGCGAGCTTCGCCCAGGCGATCCGGGCGATCGGCGAGCCGATCCATGGCCAACCGGCGGAAACCATTTCGATGGCCAAGCTGCTGACCCTGCTCTTCGAGGTGACCGAACTCTTCGACATGGAGACGAGGCCGGAGCTGGTCATGCTGCAAAAGACCATGGTCGTGGTCGAGGGCGTGGCACGCACGCTCAATCCGCGCTTCAACATGTGGAAAGCGGCCGAACCCGTGGTCGGCGACTGGATCCGCACCAATCTCGGACCGAAGCGGATCGTGGCGGACCTGCGCGAGGGGCTGCATGCGGCGCTGCGCGTGGCCGAGGCCGCGCCCGATATCGCGCTGAAGACCGAGCGTCTTTCCCGCGACATCACATTGATGGCGGAGAAGGGGCTGCGCTTCGATCCGGAAACCGCCGAAGCCATTGGCCGCGCCGAAGCCCGCCATGCCCGCTCCGGCCGCGTGGCGCTCTGGGTCATTGCGCTTACGCTGATCGTGATTGCCTGGGAATTGCTTTAGACGGCAAGACGAAGACGGTGGTCGTCCGCATCACTGCGGATGGGGCCCTCTCTCAATTGACCGGTCTTACCCACTCGAGGAGCGCATCCGGCATTCTCTCTTCACTGTCGGCGCCATCGGTTTCGCGGATCTTGCGAAAGCCCTGCCGCGCGTAAAAGCGCATTGCGCTTTGATTGTTCAGAAACACCCAGAGCTGGAGATGATCCTGGCCGGCGCCGGCCGCATCGAGCAGCCGTGCGCCCAATCCGCGGCCGACATGGGCGGGCAGCAGATAGAGATGCTCGATCCAGCCTGGCTTCACGGCACAAAAGCCCAGGATGTTTCCTTGCGCCTCCGCCACCCAGACCGCGCATTCGGCAAAGACGACATCGCGAAAAAATGCCACGTCCTCGTCAGGACTATGGAGGTCCGGTAGAGAGGGAAGGAAAGCCTCGCGGGACTGGCGAAAGACGGCGGCGACTCTCGGCGCCTCGCAGGACTGCGCCAGGCGGAGGGTGACCGGCATGCATGGGCCCTTTGGTTCTGAAAGCGCACGCTAGGCGCCTCCTGGGGCTGCTTTTTAACAACCTTACGAAGAATTCATCCTATCGCCCTGCCTTCGCCGTTAACAAGAGCCCATATGCGAACAGACTGCGGCCGTCTTGGTCGTTGAAGTCCCAAGAGGATGCGCAAATACATGGCAGAGGCCTATCCCAAGATCGTCGAAAACCGGCCGGAGCCGCCTATGCAAGCGGAGGCAGCCCCTCAGGGTGTTAGGCGCGCGCCCAAGCGGCGTCGGCGCTCGCGGCTGATCGTCGGTCTGGTGGCCCTGGCGCTGATCGGGACAGCCGGCGCCTATGGCGTCACGCATTATCGGGCGGCAGGCGAAACGGAAGCCGTGGTCACCCAGGCCGTCACTCGCGGCGATATCGAAAACAGCGTGACGGCCACCGGCCTTCTGACACCGATCCGCGATGTCGATGTCGGTGCGCAGGTCTCCGGCCAGTTGAAATCGGTCAAGGTCGAAATCGGCGATCAGGTCAAAGAGGGCGACCTCGTCGCCGAGATCGATTCCGCCTCGATCGAGACGCAGATCGAGATCGCCGAAGCCGAGATTGCGAATCTGGAAGCGCAGATGGTCGATAAGCGGGCGCAGGTGGTTCTGGCCAACAGCACGCTGGCCCGGCAGCAGACGCTGGTGGCCGGCAATACGGCGGCGCGTTCGGCACTTGACGAGGCCGTGGCGGCGCTGGCCACGGCTGAGGCCAATGTCGCAGCCCTTGATGCGCAGATCCGCAAGCAGCAGGCCTCGCTGAAGGATGCCCGCATCAGCCTCGGCCATACCAAGATCTTCGCGCCGCTTACCGGCACCGTGGTCGATATCGCCGCCAAGGAAGGCCAGACGCTGAACGCCAACCAGTCAACCCCGACCATCGCCACGGTTGCCGATCTCTCGACCATGACCGTGGAGGCCGAGGTCTCCGAGGCCGATATCGGCAAGCTTTCGCCTGGGATGGATGCCTATTTCACCCTGCTCGGCCAGCCGGGCAAGCGCTTTCCCGGCAAGCTGCGCCAGATCAAGCCGACGCCGCAAACCGAGAACAATGTCATTCTCTATTATGCGCTCTTCGACGTGCCCAATCCCGAGGGCCAACTGATGATGAACATGACGGCGCAGGTCTTCTTCGTTCGCGACCATGTCGAAAACGTCCTGACCGTGCCGATCGCGGCGCTGAAAGGACGGGCGGAGGGTCATGACGCCAAGGTGACCGTGGTCAAGCCCGATGGCGGACGCGAGACCCGCGATGTCACCGTCGGTGTGCGCAATCGCGTGGCTGCCGAAATCAAGAGCGGGCTTCAGGACGGCGAGATCGTGGTGGTCGGCAGCGGTGCCAAGGATGCGGCCAGCGGCGCCAATCGCGGCAACAACAGGCGCAACATGCCGCCACCGCCTTTCTGACGGCGGAGATTTTTGATGACTCCACTCATATCGCTCAAATCCATCCGCAAGACCTTCACTTCGGGTGAGGTGCCTGTCCACGCGCTGAAAGATGTCTCGCTCGATATCGAGGCCGGCGATTTCGTCGCCATTATCGGCCAGTCCGGCTCCGGCAAGTCGACGCTGATGACCATTCTCGGCTGCCTCGACCGGCCGACGTCGGGCCAGTATCTGCTCGATGGCGAGGACGTGTCCGATTTTTCCCCGGACGAGCTGGCAGAGCGGCGCCGGCGGATGTTCGGCTTCGTCTTCCAGTCCTACAATCTCGTGCCGACGGCGAGCGCGGAAGAAAATGTCGAGATCCCTGCCATCTATGCTGGCCTGCCGGCCGAAGCCCGACGCGAACGTGCCGGCGCGCTTCTGGAGCGGCTCGGGCTGGGCGACCGGCTGGATCATCTGCCCAACCAGCTTTCCGGCGGCCAGCAGCAGCGCGTCTCGATTGCCCGCGCGCTGATGAATGGTGGCCAGATCATCCTGGCCGACGAGCCGACCGGCGCGCTGGACTCTCGGAGCGGACGCGATGTTCTGGCCACGCTCCGGCAGATGCATGCCGAAGGCCACACCGTGATCATCATCACCCACGCGCCTGAACTGGCCGAATCGGCCGACCGCGTGATCGAGATCCGCGATGGGCAGATCGTTGCCGACCGGCGGCTGCGTCCCCTGCCCCGCGCCAATCCCAAAGGGCCAGAAGCCATCGGTGCCGAGGCCGCCTCCGCGGTCGTCGCGGATGTGTTCGAAGCCGTGCGCATGTCGATGCGGGCGCTGCGCGCCAATCTCTTCCGCACCGTGTTGACGCTGCTCGGCATCGTCATCGGCGTGTCCTCGGTCGTCGCCATGCTGGCGATCGGCAACGGCGCGCAGCAATCGGTCTTGAGCCGCATTGCCGCCATGGGCTCCGATCTCCTGATCGTCAGGCCGAACATGGCCAATTTCCGTGGCGGCGATGGCGGCAGCATCGTCTCGCTCGTCCCGTCGGATGCCGATGCGATTCTGGAGCTGCCGAACGTCGCCTTCGCGGTCCCGGAAATGTCGAGTACGTTGACCGTGCGCGCCGGCAATCGCGATACGCAGACTACGGTCAACGGCACCGTGCCGCAATTTCCCGCGGCCAAATCCTGGGAAGTCGGCGCCGGCAGCTTCCTCAATACAGAGGATATGACAAGCTATGCGCCAGTGGCGGTCATCGGCCAGACAGTAGCCGACACGCTGTTTCCCGACGGGGGCACGGCACTCGGCCAGTATATCCTGATCAAGAACATCCCCTTTCAGGTCATCGGCGTGATGGCCAAGAAGGGCGCGACAGCCGGCGGGCAGGATCAGGACGACACCGTTCTGGTGCCGCTCTCCACCGGTAATCTGCGCCTGTTCGGAGCGCGCAACGTCCGCTCCATCACCGTGCAGGTGAAGGACGACAGTGCCATCAACGTGACCCAAGACCAGATCCAGGCGCTGCTCGACGACAGGCACAAGCGGCAGGACACGCAGATCACCAATATGGCGGCGATCCGCGAAACCTTCACCGAGACCTCCAATGTGCTGAAGATTTTCCTCGGCTCGATTGCGGCCATCTCGCTTGTGGTCGGTGGCATCGGGGTGATGAACATCATGCTGGTCAGCGTGACGGAGCGCACCCGCGAAATCGGCATCCGCATGGCCACCGGCGCCCGCGCGCGCGATATCCTCACCCAGTTCATCGTCGAGGCCCTGGTGGTCTCGGCGCTCGGCGGTCTGATCGGCATCGCGCTCGGCCTGTCGATCGGCGGCGTGGCCCAGCTCTTCGGCGTGCCCGTCAGCTTTGCGCCTGGACCGGTAATTCTGGCTTTTGGCAGTGCTTTCCTGACCGGCCTGGTGTTCGGCTATCTGCCGGCCCGCAATGCCTCTCGCCTGCAGCCGGCCGTCGCGCTTGCCTCGGTGTAAGAATCACCAAGCCGGCCTGACGCGTGGATCGACGACAACGAGATGCGCCCGGTCGTCGCGCCGGCTCTTTCCATGTCTGCCATCCACACGCCTAAGGTGGAAAGATTTTGCGTGGGAAGGGGATTTCGATCCGCAGCGTTTTGCAGTAGAGACGCGCGGGACAATCGATGCCCGCAGCGCAAGCATCGGAAGAGATCTGTCGTCTTACGCTCCGTCATTCCAAAACATGTCGCGATCCTTCCGTGTCGTGTTCATGGGCAAGATCTTTGTTTTGACATTGGAGGTCATTGCAAGGTCTTTGAACGACAGAACCCGGCCGAACAGGCCCTGTGACGTCTTCATGATCCGGGGGCATTCTCGTGCCGTTGCCTGTCTTAACAACGCATAAGGCGAGGCTACAGGGCCTTGGATCAGCAAGAGGATAGAGGGGCCGGAGTTCGGACTATAAAATGCAGCGGCTCGGGAACAAAAACGCGGCCGCCGCATTAGAAAATGTTTGGCAGCGCTTTGGAACATGACTGACCTGTGTCTTCTCTTTCGACCGAAGCCGGCCAAAGCCGGCGCTTCCTCCTGCGCGCCCGCACGGCCGAAGCACACGACGCACTCGACCGGATGATCGGCCCCTTCGACAGCCTCGAGTCCTATCGGCGTTATCTTGCGGGCATTGGCGGCTTTCGCCTGCCGCTGGAAGCAAAGCTGCGCCAAGCCGTCTGGCCGTTGGCCTTGGAGGGGCTGCGTCCGCAGGATTTCGGCCTGCTGATCCGGCAGGACCAGGACGATCTTGGCATGACATCGCAGGAAGAGCCCGGCACGGAAGAGACGCAGCACTTCGAGGGTGCGACCTCCGCCGCCGCGCTGTTCGGCACGCTCTATGTTCTCGAGGGCTCCAATCTCGGCGCCCGGCTTCTTTACAAGCGTGCGCAGGCCTTGGGCCTTGGGCCTGATCATGGCGCGCGCCATCTGGCAGCCCAGGCCGAGCGAAACGATCGCTGGTCGCGCTTCCTCCAAGCGCTCGAAGCCGCCGACGCCATTGAAATCGACGAGATCGCTCTGGCCTCGCGCGCGGCTTTCGCCGCCGCGCAGACAGCTTTCAGGCGGGCGTTCCATGGCGCATGATACTGTCGATCTGACCAATTGCGACCGTGAGCCCATCCATCTGCTTGGCAGCGTCCAGCCCCATGGCTGCCTGCTGGCGCTCGATGCCCGTGCCGGCAAGATCCTGCGCCATTCGCTCAATCTTGCCGCCGTGATCGGCATCGAGACGTCCGTCAACGGCATGATGCTTGAAGACGTGCTCGGCTATGATGCGGCGCATACGCTGCGCAATGTCGTGGCTGCCTTGCGCGAAGGCGCACGGCCGGCCCTGCTTCAGGGTTTGCAAACCAGCCGCGGCAGCTTCGACGTCGCCGTTCATCTCTACAAGTCGATCGTCACCATCGAGCTTGAGCCCGAATCGGCCGGCCAGCCGTTGCAGATGGCGCGTATGCTGATCGGCCGCATCAGCGACATCATGGAGACCGACATTCTGATTCGCCAGGCGGCGCGCCTGGTGCGCGGCATGCTCGGCTATGACCGGGTCATGGTCTATCGCTTCGAGGAGGACGGAGCCGGCCGCGTGGCCGCCGAAGCCAGACGTGGCGATCTCGAAAGCTTCCTCGGTCAGTATTTCCCTGCCGGCGATATTCCGCGCCAAGCGCGTGAACTTTACGTCCGAAACACGATCCGTATCATCGGCGATGTCGATGCGATCCGCGTGCCGATCGAGCCCATGATCGACATGTCCGGCGAGCCTCTGGACCTGTCCTATGTGCATCTGCGCAGCGTCTCGCCCGTTCATTGCGAGTATCTGCGCAATATGGGTGTTTCGGCCTCCATGTCGATTTCGATCCTGATCGACGGCAAGCTCTGGGGCCTGATCGCCTGCCATCATTACCAGCCGCGCGTGCTCGGCATGGCGCATCGTGTTGCAGCGGAAATGTTCGGCGAATTCTTTTCGCTGCATCTTCAATCGCTGAAGCAGAAGGAAAAGCTGGAAACCGCCAGCCATGCCCGCGCCTCGCTCGACCGCTTCCTGCGCATTGCCTCGCACCATGGCGACGTCGGCGCGCTGTTGAAGGAAAGTCTGGCGGATTTCGCGACATTGATGCCCTGCGACGGCGTTGGCCTTTGGCTCAACGGCACCTGGACGATCGCCGGTTCCGCGCCGCCGGCCTCCGCCATGCCCAACATCGTCAGGCTGATGGGCACGGTTGCCGAAGGCCGCGTCTGGGCAACCCACTCTCTGGCACAGCGTCTGCCCGAGGCGGAAGCCTACAGCGCCCAGGCCGCCGGTGTGCTGGCCGTTCCGCTGACGCAGATACCGCGCGACTATCTGTTCTTCTTCCGAAAGGAATTTCTCCAGACGCTGGACTGGGCCGGCGATCCGACCAAGACCTATGAGGTCGGACCGCTGGGCGACCGGCTGACCCCGCGCAAGAGCTTTGCCATCTGGAAGGAGACCGTCCACCTGCAGGCGCGCGCCTGGAACGAGGCTGAGCGTGAGATTGCCGAGGTCACGCGCTCGGCCCTCGTCGAGATCGGTCTGCGCCACAGCGAGCTGATGGCCGAGGAGCGCAGCCGCGCCGATGTGCGCCAGCGCATGCTCAACGAAGAGCTGAACCACCGCGTCAAGAACATTCTCGCCTTGATCAAATCGCTGGTCAGCCAGCCCGTGGGCAAGGATCGCGGCATCGAGGACTATGTCCAGTCGCTGAAAGGTCGGATCCAGGCGCTCTCTTTTGCCCATGACCAGGTGGTGCGCGGCGATGGCGGCGGCGTGCTTTCGGATCTGCTGGATGCGGAACTGACGCCCTACCGGCAGAATCCCGAGTCGATCACCATGAGTGGGCCACGCGTCCTTCTCGACTCCAGGGCCTTTTCGGTCATGGCGCTGGTGCTGCATGAACTGTCGACCAATGCCGCCAAATATGGGGCGCTGTCAAAGGCCGGCGGAAAGCTGACGATCACCTGGGAAGAGAGCGTGGAAGGCGACTGCGTGATGCACTGGCGCGAAAGCGGCGGTCCGCTCGTCTCTCCGCCCACGCGTATCGGTTTCGGCACGGCGCTGATCGATCGCAGCCTGCCTTATGATCTCGGCGGCCAGAGCAGCGTGACCTATGCGCGCAGCGGCGTAGAGGCGATGTTCCGTGTTCCCGCGCGCCACGTCGTCATCACGCCGGCCGATCCCGCCGGCAGCCACCTCGACGCCGATCCGTCGCGCATGACCACCCAGCTGGATCCCGGCACGCGCGTGCTTTTGGTGGAAGACCAGATGCTGATTGCCATGGATGTCGAAGCCATGCTGGCCGATGCGGGCGTCGATCACGTGGTGACCGCGGCCTCCGCCCTGGATGCGCTGACCAAACTCGAGACCTTCCGCCCCGATGTCGCAATTCTCGACGTCAATCTCGGCGCGGGTACTTCGATCGAAGTGGCGGAGATGCTGCTCAAGACGGCCACCCCCTTCCTTTTCGCCACGGGATACGGCAATAGCACGATGATCCCTGGCGCCTTTGCGGGCGTTCCGGTCGTACGCAAGCCCTATGACAGCATATCGCTCACCCGGGCGATCGCCGCCGCCATCGGAGCTGCCAAGCCGGAGAATTGATCCCGGATCCGGGCGGAGGACACGGCATGGACGAGCGATCGCAGGCGCAGGATGACACGTCGCTGCGCGGCCTTGCAGGCCGGCGGGTGCTCCTCATCATTGCCGGCGGGATTGCCGCCTATAAGAGCCTCGATCTGATCCGTCGCCTGCGCGCAGCCGGCGCAGCAGTCCGGCCGATCATGACCGAAGGGGCCCAAGCCTTCATCACCCCGCTGGCTGTCGGCGCGCTGGCGGCGGACAAGGTCTTCGTCGATCTCTTCTCCCGAGAGGACGAGCAGGATGTCGGTCATATCCGGCTGGCGCGCGACTGCGACCTCGTTCTCGTCGCGCCTGCCACGGCAGACCTCATGGCCAAGATGGCCCATGGCCTGGCAGACGATCTGGCTTCCACCGTGCTCTTGGCGACCAACCGGCCGGTGCTGATTGCTCCGGCCATGAACCCGGTCATGTGGGCAAAGGCGCCGACCCGACGTAATCTTGCCCTTCTTCGCGACGACGGCGTGCATGTGGTGGGCCCCGCCATTGGCGAGATGGCCGAGAGCGGCGAGCGTGGCGAAGGGCGGATGAGCGAGCCGGCCGATATCGCCCTCGCCGCCGCGCGCCTGATCGAGCCGCCACTGGCCGCGGGGCCGGCAGAAAAGGCGTCCACGCAGGTGGATAAGCCGCTTGCCGGCCGGCGCGCGGTCGTGACTTCCGGGCCGACGCATGAGCCGATCGACCCCGTGCGCTATATCGCCAACCGCTCGTCCGGCCGCCAGGGCCACGCGATCGCCGCAGCTCTTGCCGGCCTCGGCGCCGAGGTGACCCTCGTCAGCGGGCCGGTGGCAATCCCAGACCCGGCCAATGTGCGGGTTCGTCATGTCGAAACCGCGCGGGAGATGCTCGATGCCGTCATGACCAGCCTGCCGGCCGATATCGCCGTGATGGTGGCGGCCGTGGCGGACTGGCGGGTGGAGAGCCTGTCGGATCAGAAAATCAAGAAGGCGCCGGGTGACGCCGCGCCCGCGCTGATCCTGACCGAAAATCCGGATATTCTGAAAACCATCGGCCACCATGCAGAGAGGCCAGCCGTCGTCGTCGGCTTTGCCGCCGAAACCCAGTCCGTGCTCGCCAACGGCCGGGACAAGCTCGAGCGCAAGGGTGCCGATCTGATCGTCGCCAATGATGTGAGCCCGCGGACCGGCATCATGGGCGGGGAGCACAATCAGGTGACGCTGATTTCCCGCGATGGCGTCGAGCACTGGCCCGACATGGACAAGGCCACCGTGGCCGAACGGCTTGCCCGCGTGATTGCCGAGCGTCTGATTTCAAAGAGCTGATCAGAGCGGAATAGCGAAACGGTGCGGCGGCAGGCGTCCGCTCCATCGGCACGCTGACCCGTCAGCGGGTCGGAAAGGCGGGCTGCGCCGGTGGTCGTCCCAGCCGACCGGCGTCGCGCGCCGACAGGGCCTTGTGCAAATGAACCATCAGCCCCGCGGCAAAGAGCGGCGTCAGCAGGTTGAGGATCGGCACGGCGAGAAAGGCCGCGACCAGCATCCCGGCCAGGAAGACGGTGCCGCTATGACGCGCCCGGAAAAGCCGTGCCTCATGGGGCTGCCGATAGCGCATGGCGGCGAATTCGAAATATTCGCGCCCTAGAAGATAGCCGTTGACCAGGAAGAAGGCGACGAGATTCACGCCCGGCAGGAGCAGAAGCAGCAGCGCGATGAGATTGCCGAGCACGACGATACCGAAGAATTTGATCGTCCCCGCGATCGCCTCGCCTAAAGGAAGCGGCTGACCCACCGGATCGTCAGGATAAGCACGCCGCTCGATGTCTTCGGCAATATCGTCCAAGAAGAAGCCCGCGACCAGCGCCGTCGATGGCGCGATCAGGAGCGCAAGCGCCAAGGCCAGCCCAAGTCCAGCCAGAATGGCCGCCACAAACACCACCCAGCCTTCCCAGCCTGCGAGATCAGGAAGCCACTGAGTTAAATAGGGCATTGCGTAAGTCATGAATAACTCGCGCAAGACGAACCATAATGCGGCCAGAATGAGAAGAGTTAGCCCGATAACCTTCCAGAAAACTGACCTCGTTTGCGACGCAAACAAATTGATTAAAGAACGACGTGCCGATTCAATAACCATTCTGCTCTTCCATTGGCCCGAAGACGACACAATACGAAACATACGCCTTTAAAATTAAATCGCAGTGTGCGACAGACAAGGCCAGATCAGGCGAAAACTTCAACACTTCGAGTCTTTCCTTATTTAGGGAAATCAAACTATACCGGTGCCAGGAGACGAAATCGTGACGAAATACTCGGCCCTGAGCTCCAAGTTGAGCCTGGTCAAGCGCGGGCATCATGGCGGTGCGGCCCTCTCCTACGAAGGAGAGGCCGGAGACATTCCCGCAGAAGAGGTCATGGGACATTCCCTCTGCGGCCTTGCGGTGCTTTTGCAGTCCGGGCTGCTCTGCCCCGTCAATCTTACCGAAGCGATCTATGCACGTATCGCGCAAAACGATCACACCGGCATCTTCGTCACGCTCAGTCGCGAGCGCGCCTTGAAAGAGGCAGCTGCCGCACGCGCGCGTTTGTCGACCGGCCGCTCCCAAGGCCTCCTCGATGGCATCCCGATCGCCTGGAAGGATCTGTTCGACATGCGCGGCATGGTCACGACCGCCGGCTCGACGATCATGCTCAGCCAGCGCCCGGCCCAGGCCGATGCGGATACCGTTTCCAGCCTTGCGGAAGCCGGCATGATTTCGATCGGCCGAACGAATATGAGCGAGTTTGCTTTTTCCGGCCTCGGCATCAATCCGCATTACGGCACGCCGGTCAATCCCTGCTCCACCGATGTGCCGCGCATTCCCGGCGGCTCCTCTTCAGGTTCGGCGGCGGCGGTGGCTGCGGGTCTGGTGCCGGTGGCCATGGGCAGCGATACGGGCGGATCGATCCGCATTCCCGCCGCGTTCAACGGCCTGGTGGGCTATAAGGCGACGCGCGGACGCTATTCCATGCGCGGGGTGTTTCCGCTGGCCATCAGCCTGGATGCACTGGGGCCCCTGACGCGCAGCGTGCGCGATGCGCTGGTGGTGGATGCAGGCCTGCGGGGCGCCGTGGATGGGATGACATTGCGCGAACCGCCGTCGAAGGTGCGGCTCGTGGTGCCGGTCAATATCGTTTTCGACAATGCGGAACCCGGCGTGGTCGCAGCCTTCGAAGCAGCCATCGCCCGCATCGAGGCTTCTGGCATCGAGGTCGAGCGGCGGGATTTCCCCTGCTTCGCCACAATTTTCGAGCTGATGGGCCGCCATGGCGCCTTGGCCGCCGCCCAGGCCTTCGTGCTGCACCGGGAACGCCTGACTGGGCCGAATGTCGTGGAGATGGACCAGCGAATGGTCTCGCGTGCCCGCCAGGGCGAGCGCATCGGCCTCAGCGACTACATGGCCATGCAGGCTGCACGCGAACAGCTGATCGTGGACTTCAACAACCTGCTCAAGCCGGGAGAGATGCTGGCTCACCCGACCGTCGCGCATGTCGCGCCGCCTATGGCGCCGCTCCTGCTCGATGACGAGCTCTTCCATCACACCAATGCGATGACCCTGCGCAACACGCTGATCGGCAATTTCCTGGAAATGTGCTGCATCTCCATTCCCTGCGGCAAGGGTGCGGGCGGCATGCCCGTCGGCTTCCAGCTGGCCGCACCGCGCAACCAGGACGACCAGCTTCTGTCGGTCGCCATGGCGCTGGAAGAGGATATTCGCGGCGCCGCCTGAAGCGGGCCGCTTGAACGTATCGTCCATGAGATCAAAGACAGCATCGTGCGCTTTGTAGAACGCACGATGCTGGACGTGTTCAGGCGCGATAGACTTCCTTGCCGCCAACATAGGTGGCGACCATGTCGAGATCGGCGGTCAAAAGCACGAAGTCGGCATCGAGCCCCGGCAGGAGCCGACCCTTGCGCGCCGAAATGCCCATGACATCCGCCGGATAGCTTGAGGCCATCCGCAGCGCTTCCTCCAGCGATATGCCAACTGTTTCATAAAGGAACAGGACGGAGGAGAGCATATCGATATCCGCGCCGGCCAGCGTGCCGTTCTCAAGCGTTAGCCGGCCATCCTTGCGGAAGATCTCCCGTCCGTTGAGCAGGAAGCCGGACAGTTCGGAGCCGATGGTCGACATGGCGTCGGTGACGAGAAAGATGCGCCCCGGCCCCATCTTCGCCCTGAGCGCAATGCCGATGGAGGCGGCATCGACATGGAAGCCATCGGCAATCACGCTGGCCGAGAGCTGGCCGTTCGACAGCGCCGCGCCGACCATGCCGGGCTGGCGATGGCCAAGCGGGCTCATGGCGTTGAAGAGGTGGGTCACGGTGGTGGCGCCGGCTTCGGCATAGCTGAGCGCGGTGGCGTAATCCGCATCCGTATGGCCGAGACTGACGACGATGCCGGCCTCGCGCATACGCCGGACCTGTTCGGGCGTGACGCTTTCAGGCGCGATCGTCACCATCAGATGATCCACCAGATGGGCACAGCCGAGCATGGCGTCGAGATCGGGCTCCTCCATCGGCCGGATCAGGCTGGCATCATGCACGCCCTTGCGCACGACCGACAGATGCGGACCTTCCAGATGCAGGCCGAGGAAACCGGGGACATGGGCAAGCCGGGCCTGATGGCCGGCTTCGATGGCGCGGGCGCGCACCTCCAGGCCATCCGTGATCAGCGTGGCGAGCAGCGCCGTCGTGCCGTAGCGTGCATGTGCGGCGCAGATCCGCTCGATTGCCTCGACGTCGGGCACGTCGTTGAACAGCACGCCCCCGCCGCCATTGACCTGCAGGTCGATAAAGCCGGGCACGAGCAGCTGGCCGCTCGCGTCGATGCGTGTCGCTTCGGCGGGCACTTCCTCGTCCATGACCACGCCCAGGATCTGGCCGCGGTCGACGAGAAGCCTGCCCTCGTCATGCCAGGACTGCCCGTCGAAGATGCGGGCGCCCGTGATCGCATAAAGGTCGCTCATCGTGTTTCCGTCACTTTCTTCAGCGCCACCGGCTGATCGGGGTTGAAGCCGCAGGCTCGGGACCAGGATTCCACGAAGCCATAGAAGGGAACAACCAGCGCCAGCGCATCGGTCAGCGGATGGCCGGTCTCCACGAAAGGCAGCTTCGTCGCCGCTGCCGCTTTATGCGAGGTGGCAAAGGCGCGCGCACCCTTGGCCTGCAGCCCGTCGAGAATTTCGTTGACCGAGCTCTCTGCCGCATCGCGCGCCACCAGGCCGATGACAGGGAAAGCGCGCTCCACCAGCGCCACCGGACCATGCAGCACCTCGGCGGAGGAATAGGCTTCGGCATGCAGGTTCGAGGTCTCCTTGAACTTCAGCGCCGCTTCATTGGCAATGGCAAGCGCCGGGCCGCGCCCAAGCATGTAAAGCGAGCCGGCATCCTTCAGCGGGCCGGCAAGCCGGCTCCAGTCGAGCGTCACGGCATCGGCAAGATGCCCCGGCAATGCGGCAAGCGCCCGCTCCAGGGCCTCGTCCTTGGTCCAGGCGGCCAGAACCGCGAGACCCGCGACAATGGAATTGACATAGGACTTGGTGGCGGCCACGGCCAGTTCCGGTCCGGCGGCAATATTGATGGCGTGATCCATCGCGTCGGCCATGGGAGACGGCAGGGTGTTGGTGAGGGCAATGCCGAGCGCGCCGCCATCGCGCGCCGCCTCGGCCAAGGCGACGATATCGGGGCTCTTGCCCGATTGCGAAATAGCGATCGCCGCACCGCCGGTCAGCTTCAACCGCGCGCCATAGATGGAGGCGAGCGACGGGCCGATCGAGGCCACCGGCCGCCCGGCCGTCAGCTCGATCGCATATTTCAAAAACAGCGCCGCATGATCGGAAGAGCCGCGCGCGACGGTGACGACGAAGGCGGGGTCACGTTCGCGCAGGGCTTCGCCAGCCTTGGCGGCAGCCTGGCCCGACGTGTCGAGAAAGCGCTGAACTGCCTCGGGGATCTCGTTGATTTCGCGGCGCATATGGGTCTGGGTCATGGATCTGTCCTTGTCGGAGCGGGTAAGATGGTCAAGGCGGCAAGCGGGTAGAAAAGCAAAGCGGGCGTGACATGTGGCGCATGCAGGCGCGTCATGGCGCCTCCGGCAGCGTCAGCTCCGCCACGAAATCATAGGCATCGCCGCGATAGATGGAGCGGGTGAACTCCACGACACGGCCGGAGGCGAGATAGGCGACGCGCTCGATCACCAGACTGGCGGAGCCCGGCGCAACCTTCAAAAGCGCGGCATCGGCATCCTTGAGGCCTTGGGCGAACATGCGCTGCACGGCGCGCACCGGCCTGGCGCCGATGCGCGTCAGCTCGGCATAGAGCGAGCCGGAGACCTGCATCGGGTCCGGCAGGATTTCGGCGGCGATGCTCGCCCATTCGACCGCCAGCGGCACCTCATCGGCAATGCGCAGGCGAGCCAGACGGGCCACCAGCACATCCGCCTTCAGGCCCAGAACCATCATCTCATCCGGCGAGGGGTGAAAAAGCCCGCGCTCCAGCCACTCGGCCCGGCTGGGCAGGCCGCGCCGCGCCATATCCTCGGTGAACGAGGTCAGGCGCGAGACCGGCTTGCCGACAGGCGTCTTCAGCTGCGCGACGAAGGTGCCGGAGCCGTGGCGGCGCTCGAACAGGCCTTGGCGCACCAGTTCGTCCAGTGCCTTGCGCAGGGTCACCCGGCTGATGCCGGCGGCCTCGGCAAGATCGCGCTCGGGCGGCAGGGCATCGCCCGGAGACAGAGGGCCTGCTGTCACGGCCTGTTCCAGAACCTGCCGCAGGCGGCGATAGAGCGGCCCTGGCCCGGCCGCAGCCAGTGCCTCGCGCGTCAGGATCGTTTCGAAGCGCGCGCCCATGTCGCCTATGCCTCCCTCTGCCCCGCGGCAGTCAGCCGCGCGGCGCAAAGCGCGACGGCGCCGGTGAGCGCATCGGCCAGCGGCGCGACGAGGCGCGCCCGATGACGCGCGGCGAGATGCGGGGCATAAAGGGAGGAAAGCCCGCCCAGAAGGCAAATCGGCGCAGATCCTTTACCGGCTGCCGCATCCAGCGCCGCATCGATGGCCGTCGCAGCGGCTTTGACGAGATCGGCAGCCACGGCATCACCCTCGGCAAGCGCTTCGAAGACACGGGGCGCGAAGCGGCCGTAATCGCTGGGCTGGGCTGCCCGCGCGAAGGAGACGATGGCGCCGGGATCGCCCGAGAATTCGGCGAGCACGGCGGCGCTCAGCGCGGAGCCGGGCCGCACGCCGTCGAAGGCGAGCAGGCATTGCTGCAGAAGGGCATGGCCGAGCCACGCGCCGCTTCCCTGGTCTCCGACCTGAAAGCCCCATCCGCCCAAGGTTCGCACCCGGCCGCCGTCACGCGTGAAATAGACCGTGCCGGTGCCGAGAATGGCCATGGTGCCATCCGCATCGCCAAGCGCGCCCTGAAGGGCGATCAACCCGTCGGAGACGATGTCGGTGCGGGCGAATGGCAGGGCGGCAGCGATCTGCGCCGCGACATCGCCGACATTGGATCCTGCCAGACCGAGCAAAGCTGGCATGCTTGAAACCATAGCTGGATCGATACCGGCCTCCCGGCAGGCATTTTCCGTGGCGGCAAGAATATGACGGCGTGCCGTGGCAGGATCGCTGAGAATATTGGCGGCCCCGCTCAGACCTCTGCCGACGATCTGCCCGCTGGCCGTGGCCACGGCCGCGCGACAGCTCGTACCGCCGCCATCCACAGCCAGAATCCACTCAGACATCTCGCCTCCAATACAATACCAATAAAAACCATTGGCCACGAAATGCGGGACGAAGCAGGAGTCTCGAGGCCTGAGATTTGCTATAATCCCGAATATGCTGGAGATCTATGCATAAATTGGACTGTTTTTGGTATTGTATTTCTTCTGCCCTGTTGCGTCATTCCACGCTCACGAAATTGTGCGCTGCGGCCCCGTTTCGCGGGCTGCCGGTTTAGACATACAAACCTGTTTGTATATTCAGCGCGCGACGTGGCTTGGCAGGAGCTGCGGCGCCGCTTTGACGCGATGCCAAGGAGCTTTTCATGCCAACGACGCGGTCCCTCCGCCTCACCACCGCCCTCACGCTCGCCGCGCTTGCTTTGGCTGCCTGCCAGCAGGAACAGAAGCAGGAACAGGCCGCGCCCGCCATGCCGCCGGCACAGGTGGCCGTTGTCACCGCCAAGTCGGAAAGCCTGCCGATCATCAACGAGCTGCCCGGCCGGATCGCCGCGACGCGGATCGCCGAGGTGCGCCCGCGCGTCTCCGGCATCCTCATCGAGCGCGTGTTCGAACAGGGCTCGACCGTCAAGCAGGGCGACGTGCTCTACCGCATCGATCCTGCACCGTTCCAGGTGCAGGTGGAAAGCGCGCAGGCAACGCTGGAGCGGGCCCATGCCGCCCAGCTCCAGGCGCGCCAGACCGCCGAGCGTCAGGAACAGCTGCGCCGCTCCAATGTCTCCAGCCAGCAAGCCTTTGACGAAGCGCAGGCTCTCCTTGCCCAGGCGCAGGCGGATGTGCGCGTGGCCGAAGCAGGCCTTGCGACCGCGCGGCTCAACCTCGAATATGCCAGCGTCACCGCGCCGATCAGCGGCCGGATCGGCCGCGCGCTGATCACCGAAGGCGCGCTCGTCAGCGCGTCCGGCTCGGAAAACCTGGCGACGATTCAGCAGCTCGACCCCGTCTATGCCGACTTCACCCAATCGGCAACCGACCTGATCCGCCTGCGCCGCGCCTTGAAGGACGGGCAGATGATGACGGCGGACAATGAGGCCGAAGTGCAGCTCGTGCTGGATGACGGAACGCTCTATCCGCAGAAGGGCAAGCTGCTCTTCACCGAGGCGGCCGTCGACGAAACGACGGGCCAGGTGACGCTGCGCGGCGAATTTCCCAATCCCAATGGCGATCTGCTGCCGGGCATGTATGTGCGCGTGCAGATCCAGCAGGGTGTCGATCGCAATGCAATCGCCATTCCCCAGCAGGCCGTGCAGCGCGATGCCGGCGGCCGCGCCCAGGTCTTCGTCGTCAATGGCGACAAGAAGGTGGAAATGCGCACCATTGGCCTCGGCCGCACGCTCGGTGCGCGCTGGGTGGTCAATGACGGGCTGAAGGCGGGCGACCGCGTCATCGTCGAAGGCGTGCAGAAGATCGGCCCCGGTGCCGCCGTGGAGCCCAGCGAATGGAACCCAAATGCTGCGGCTGAGGGCGGCTCGACCGTGCCCCAGCAGGGCGATGGCGGCAATGCGCAGGGCGACGGTAAAGCGCCCGCCAGCCAGCCGGGCGGCAAGGCTGCCCCGGCCGCACAAGGCGCCCCAACAGAGGGGGGCCCAGCACCGGATCAGCAGACGCCGGCGGGCCAGCCGTCTGCTGCTGCACCCGCCGCCAAGGAGGCGGCGCCCGCGCGCGATGCCGGCAAGGGCCAGGACACGGGCGGCAATGCGGCCGGCCAAACCGGCAACAGCCAGAATTAAGGGATCAGCCCGATGCCCAGCTTCTTTATCGACAGGCCGATCTTCGCCTGGGTCGTGGCCATCTTCATCATGGTCGGCGGCGCCCTCTCCATTCCGCAACTGCCGATCTCGCAATATCCGCAGGTCGCCCCGCCGCAGATCACGATCAGCGCCACCTATCCCGGCGCCTCCTCCTCCGACACCTATCAGAGCGTCACCCGGCTGATCGAGGATGAGCTGAACGGCGTCGAGGGGATGCTCTATTTCGAGTCGACCTCGAACGCCTCTGGCTCGGCGGAGATCACCGTCACCTTCGAGCCCGGCACCGACCCGGGCCAAGCAGCCGTGGACGTGCAGAACCGCGTGCGCCGGGTGGAGGCGCGCCTTCCCGCCACCGTCACCCAGCAGGGCGTGCAGGTGGAAGAAGCGGGCTCCGGCTTCCTGCTCATCATCTCGCTCACCTCGACGGATGGCTCGCTCGACGCCATTGGCCTTGGCGACTATCTCAACCGAAATGTTTTGAGCGAGATCCAGCGCGTACCAGGCGTCGGCCGTGCCCAGCTGTTTGCCAGCCAACGTGCCATGCGCGTCTGGCTCGATCCGGACAAGATGGTCGGCTTGAAGCTGACTTCCGACGACGTCAACGCCGCCATTAGGGCGCAGAACGCCCAGGTTGCCGCCGGCTCGATCGGCGCCCAGCCCAATCCGATTACCCAGCAGATTGCAGCGCCTGTCCTGGTCAAGGGCCAGCTGACCACGCCGGAGGAATTTGCCGCCATCGTGCTGCGCGCCAATTCGGATGGCTCGCTGGTCAGGCTGCGCGATGTCGCGCGTGTCGAGGTCGGCGCGGAAAGCTATGGCTTCTCCACCCGGCTGAACGGCCAGCCCTCGGCCGCCATCGGCGTCCAGCTGTCGCCGACGGGCAATGCGCTGGCGACCTCGGAAGCGATCAAGGCGCGCATGGACGAGCTCGCCACCTTCTTCCCCGCAGGCGTCGAATATTCGATCCCCTACGACACCTCGCCCTTCGTGCAGGTGTCGATCGAGAAGGTGCTGCATACGCTTCTGGAAGCGGTGGGTCTCGTCTTCCTCGTGATGTTCCTGTTCCTGCAGAACATCCGCTGCACGCTGATCCCGACCATCGTCGTGCCCGTTGCCTTGCTCGGCACCTGCGCGGTGATGTTGGCCATGGGCTTTTCCATCAATGTGCTGACCATGTTCGGCATGGTGCTCGCCATCGGCATTCTCGTCGACGACGCGATCATCGTCGTGGAAAATGTCGAGCGCATCATGTCGGAGGAAGGGCTGACGCCGAAGGAGGCGACGCGCAAGGCCATGCGCCAGATCACCGGTGCGGTCATCGGCATCACGCTGGTGCTGGCCTCGGTCTTCATTCCCATGGCCTTCTTCCCCGGCGCCGTCGGCGTCATCTACCGGCAGTTCTCGCTGACCATGGTGGTGTCGATCCTGTTTTCGGCGCTGCTTGCCTTGTCGCTGACGCCGGCGCTCTGCGCCAGCTTCCTCAAGCAGGTGCAGAAGGGCCATCACCACGAAAAGCGCGGCTTCTTCGGCTGGTTCAACCGCAGCTTCGACCGCGCCTCCCATGGCTATTCCGGCTGGGTCGCCTGGCTGATCCGCCGCACCGGGCGCTTCATGGCGATCTATCTCGTCGTGCTGATCGCGCTCGGCTATATGTTCATCCGCCTGCCCTCCTCCTTCCTGCCGGACGAGGACCAGGGCTTCGTCATCGTGCTGATGCAGCTGCCCTCCGAAGCGACGGGGCACCGCACCGACGAGGTGATAGAACAGGCGGAGGGCATTTTCGGCAAGGAAGAAGGTGTCAGCCGAATCGTCGCGATCAATGGCTTCTCCTTCTTCGGCGCCGGCCAGAATGCCGGCCTCGCCTTCGTGACCCTGAAGGACTGGAGCGAAAGAGGGCCGGAATCGGCCGCCCAGGCCATTGCCGGACGCGCGACCATGGCCATGTCGCAAATCAAGGATGCGATCAGCTTTGCTTTGTCGCCGCCGCCGATCCAGGGGCTCGGCACCACAGGCGGCTTCTCCTTCCGCCTGCAGGACCGCGCCGGTCTCGGCACGACTGCGCTCGCCCAGGCACGCGACCAGCTGCTCGGCCTTGCCGCCCAGAGCCCAATTCTCGCGGGCGTTCGCGTGGAAGGCATGCCCGACGCCGCCCAGGCGGTCATCACCATCGACCGGGAGAAGGCCAATACCTTCGGCGTGACCTTCGCCGACATCAATGCGACGATCTCGACCAATCTCGGCTCGACCTATGTCAACGACTTCCCGAATGCCGGACGCATGCAGCGCGTGACCGTGCAGGCGGATCAGAACCAGCGCATGCAGACGGCGGATCTCCTGAACCTCAACGTCCGCAATTCCAATGGCGGCATGGTGCCGATCTCCTCCTTCGCCAGCGTCGACTGGACCAAGGCGCCGACCCAGACGGTGGGTTACAACGGCTATCCCTCCGTGCGCATCAGCGGCGATACGAAGCCGGGCTATTCCTCCGGCGACGCGATTGCCGAGATGCAGCGGCTGATGGGGCAGTTGCCGCGCGGCTTCGGCTATGAATGGACCGGCCAGTCGCTGCAGGAAATCCAGTCCGGCAGCCAGGCGCCTCTGCTGATCGCGCTCTCCTGCCTGCTGGTCTTCCTCTGCCTCGCAGCACTCTATGAAAGCTGGTCTATCCCCGTCTCGGTCATGCTGGTGGTGCCGCTCGGCGTCATCGGCGCCGTGCTCGCCGTGACCCTGCGCGACATGGCGAACGACGTCTACTTCAAGGTAGGCCTGATCACGATCATCGGTCTCTCGGCCAAGAATGCGATCCTGATCATCGAATTCGCCAAGGAGCAGATGGAGGCCGGCAAGTCGCTGGCGGATGCCACGATCGAAGCCGCGCATCTGCGCTTCCGGCCGATCCTGATGACCTCGCTTGCCTTCACGCTGGGCGTGCTGCCGCTGGTGATCGCCTCGGGCGCAAGTTCCGGCAGCCAGCGCGCCATCGGCACCGGGGTCATGGGCGGCATGATCTCGGCCACGATCCTGGCGATCTTCTTCGTGCCGGTGTTCTTCGTCTTCGTCATGAAGATCTTCGGCCGGCGGCGCAAGGAAAGCACGGCCACTCCGCCCGCCTCGACGCCGGCGGCGGCCGAGTAAGCGCCATGCGCCGCACCAAGGCCGAAGCCGAAGAGACCCGGTCGCGGATCATCGCGGCGGCTGAGAGGGTCTTTTACGAAAAGGGCGTGTCCACCTCCTCGCTGGAGGAGGTGGCGAGGGCGGCCGGCGTCACCCGTGGCGCTATCTATTGGCACTTCGCCAGCAAGAGCGATCTGTTCCTGGCCTTGTCCGATGCCGTGCCCATGCCCCAGGAGGACATGGTGCGCGAGGATTGCGACTGTTCGGGCCGCGATGTCTTGGGCGGGCTCGAAGAGATCGTCGGCACATGGATCGGCCTCATGGCGAAGGACGAACAACGCCAGCGCGTCCTGACCATCCTCTTGCGCTGCGACTATTCCGGCGAACTGGCGCCCGTCCTGGAGAAGCAGCGCGAAATCACCGAGGACCATGATGCGCTGTTCGCAGGCTTCTTTCGCCGGGCGGAAACGCAGGGCACGCTTTCGGCCTCATGGACGCCGGAATCGGCGACCCGCACCTTGCACTGGATGGTGCAGGGGCTGGTCACCGATTGGCTGCTCTTCGGCCGGCATTTCGATCTCGAAACGGAAGGCCGTGCCGCCCTTGCACGGCTGTTCGACAGCTTTCGCAAACCCGCCGCCGCTCTGGTCGGCAGCTGAAGCCAAGGCCTCGATGCCTCAGCGAAACACCACGGTCTTGTGGCCGTTCAGCATGACGCGCGCCTCCAGATGCAGCTTGACCGCGCGGGCCAGCACGCGTGACTCGATATCGCGGCCGGTGGCAACGAAATCCTCCGCGTTCAGATCATGGGTGACGCGCTCGGTCTCCTGCTCGATGATCGGCCCCTCGTCGAGATCGCCGGTCACGTAATGCGCCGTGGCGCCGATCAGCTTTACCCCGCGCTCATGCGCCTGGTGATAGGGCTTGGCGCCCTTGAAACTCGGCAGGAAGGAATGGTGGATGTTGATCGCCCGCCCGTAAAGGCGCTTCGACAGACCATCGGAAAAGACCTGCATATAGCGCGCGAGGATCACCAGCTCCGCCCCGGTTTCCTGGATCAGCGCCAGAAGCCGCGCCTCCTGCTCCGCCTTGGTCTCCTTCGTCACCGGCCAATGATGATAGGGAATGCCTTCGAGTTCGGCCGTGCGGGCGCTGTCGGCATGGTTGGAGACGATGGCCACCACGTCGGCCTGCAGCCAGCCGGCGCGGATCTGATAGAGCAGATGCAGCAGCGCATGGTCGAAGCGCGAAACCAGGATGAGGATCCGCGGTTTGCGATCGCCATCCGTCAGGCTCACCTTCAGGCCGAAGCGTTCGACCGGTGCCTTCAGACAGCGCTCCAGATCCTCACGGCCAATGCCGGACGGAAGCTGAACGGCGATCCGCATGAAGAAGCGGTTGGTCTGGCGGTCCCAGAACTGCGCGCTCTCGGCGATGTTGGCGCCGATGGCCGCAAGCTCGGTGGTCACCGCCGCGACGATGCCTGGCCGATCTTCGCAGGACAAAGTGAGGATCGCACGATGCTGGGGCTGCGCCGCAGCGTCAAGCGCCCTTGTTCCAGCCGCCAGATGACCGGCTTGATCCTCTTGCCTCAGCATCCCATCCTCCTGCGATCCCTCGCGCATGTCGCGCTCTCCGCGGCTGGGGCCTCCTCCGGCCCGCACGCTGCCGCCTGTCGCACAAGGGCTAGCAGCGGGCTGCCGGCGCAGGCAAGCAGCGGCGCGCGTCCGGCGCCTGCATTCTCTCAGGCTGACAGAGAGAGGGCAAAAGGGGCAGGTTAGGGCCGGCCTCTTGCAAGAATTCTCGCGAGAGATTGCAAGATCCATGCAAGATCTGAGCGATGCCCAATCAGGCCGCCGTCGAGGTAAACTTGCCCATCAGATAGGGACCGGAGAGAACGGGGGGATATTTTGCCGTCTCACCCTCCGCAAGGCAGGCGTCGAGAACGGTGATCTCGGCCATCCAGTTCGGCTGGTGGAAGAAGGCCAGCGATTGGCGCCGGTCGAGACCGCCTTCCTGCGCCGGGGGATTGACGACACGGTGCAGGGTCGAGACCCAGCGATCGTTGGTCCAGCGCGCCATGAGGTCGCCGATATTGATGACGAAGGCGCCTGGAACCGGCGGCACCGGGGTCCATTGACCATCGGGCGTGATGATTTCGAGCCCGCGCGATCCTTCCTGCGGCAAGAGGATGGTCAGGCTGCCATAATCGGTATGGGCGCCGGCGCGCAGCTGCCCGGGTTTCGGCGGAACATGCTGCTCGGGATAGTTCAGCGCCCGGAGCGCCGAGATCGGCGCGTCGATAAATGCATCGAAATAGTTCTCCGGCAGATGCAGCGCCACGGCAAAGAGCCGCATGATCCGCGCCGCGAGATCTTCCATCGCTCGATAATAGGTCTGCCAGGCCTCGACGAACCCATGCGGCGCATCTGGCCAGATCGTTGCGGCATAACAGAAGGACAAGGCGGTCTCGTCATGCATGCCGTCCGGCACGCGCAAGGGGCCGCCATTGAAACTTTCTTTCAGGTCTGGCGGGCTGTCGATATCGCGC
This sequence comes from Xaviernesmea oryzae, assembly GCF_900109605.1. GTDB lineage: Bacteria > Pseudomonadota > Alphaproteobacteria > Rhizobiales > Rhizobiaceae > Xaviernesmea > Xaviernesmea oryzae. The sequence goes on along the minus strand of NZ_FOAM01000015.1, from coordinate 82,179 downwards.
GAGCGGGCAAGTGCCTCGAGCTCCGGCCCGAGATAGCCATAGGGATAGCCCTTATAAGGAGCCCGCGCCTTCTGCTTCTCCTCAGCCGGCAGATCGAAAAAGCGCCGCGCCGCCTGCCACACCGCATCGATCACCGTCTGGTCGACCCCGTGATTGCGGATCGCCAGAAAACCGGTTTCCCGGCAGATGCGGTCGACCTCGGCGCCGAGCGCCTTGCGCGCCTCGCCATCCGACTGTTCGAACCGGCCGAGATCGAAAACGGGAAAGGTAAAGGCTGCCATCACGGTATCTCCAGTTGTCGCGCATGCCATTCCGTGAGCCGGCCATGGGCCACTCGATGCATTGCGTCTGTTGTTACCCGACCCCTTTAACGCCATGCCTTGGGCGGCATGGTCATGGGGCCTTATTCTTGAAGCGTATCGGACGAGGCGGCTCAGTGCGCCTCGTCCCAGTTCTGGGCGGCCCGGGCCTCCACCTTGAGCGGAACGCGGAGGTTCAGGGCCGGCAAGGCCGCATCCTCCATGATCGAGGTGATCACCGGAATGGCGCGCGTGACATCCTCGTCCTCGACTTCGAAGATCAGCTCGTCATGCACCTGCAGCAGCATGCGCACGCGCGCCTCCAGCCCCGCCTCGACCAAGGCCGGCTCCATGCGCACCATCGCCCGGCGGATGATGTCGGCGGCCGAACCCTGGATCGGCGCATTGATCGCCGCGCGCTCGTTGAAGGCGCGCATCGACGGATTGGACGAGCGGATCTCGGGATAATGCGCCCGGCGGCCGAAGATGGTTTCGACATAGCCGTTCTCGCGGGCAAAGGCCTTGGTCGCCTCCATATAATCTCGAATGCCGGGGAAGCGCTCGAAATAGCGCTTGATGTAATCGCCTGCTTCGCTTCGCTCGATCGACAGCTGGTTGGCGAGGCCGAAGGCGGAGATGCCGTAGATGATGCCGAAATTGATCGCCTTGGCGCGGCGGCGGATCTCGCTCGGCATGCCGTCCACCGGCACGCCGAACATTTCCGACGCGGTCATCGCGTGAATGTCGATCCCGTCGGCGAAGGCCTGGCGCAGCTGCGGGATCTCGGCGACATGGGCGAGCACGCGCAGCTCGATCTGGCTGTAATCGGCCGAGATCAGCTTGTGGCCCGGCGTGGCGATGAAGGCCGTGCGGATCTTGCGGCCTTCGGCCGTGCGGATCGGAATGTTCTGCAGGTTCGGCTCGGAGGAGGAGAGCCGGCCCGTGGTGGTGGCAGCCATCGCGAAGGAGGTGTGTACCCGATGGGTCTCAGGATGCACGAAGCTTGGCAGCGCATCCGTATAGGTTGATTTCAGCTTGGTCAGCTGGCGCCAGTCGACGATCTTGCGCGGCAGCTCATGACCGGCCGCCGCCAGATCTTCCAGCACCTGGGCCGAGGTCGACCATTGGCCGGTGCGCGTCTTCGAGGCGCCGGGAAGCCCCATGCGGCCGAAGAGAATATCGCCGAGCTGCTTGGGGCTTCCGATATTGAAGCTTTCGCCGGCCAGCGCATAGATCTCGTGCTCGAAAGCGGCGGCCTTCTGCGCCAGCTCGCCTGACAGCCGCGACAGGATCTGGCGGTCGATCGAGATGCCGCGCGCCTCCATATCGGCCAGCACCGGCACCAGCGGCCGCTCCAGCCGCTCATAGACCGTGTTCAGCCGCTTGGCCGCCAGGCGTGCCTTCAGCACGAACCAGAGCCTGAGCGTGACGTCGGCATCCTCGGCCGCGTAGGCCGTGGCACGGTCAATCGGCACATGGTCGAAGGTGACCATGGATTTGCCGCTGCCGGCGACATCCTTATAGGCAATCGGCTGGTGATTGAGCCAGCGCTCGGACAGCACATCCATGCCATGATTGCCGGCGCCGGCATCGGTGACATAGGACATCAGCATAGTGTCATCGAAGCCGCGCAGGGTCACACCATGGCGCTTCATGACGAGATAGTCGTATTTCAGGTTCTGAGCGACCTTCAGCACCGTCTCGTCTTCGAGCAGGGTCTTCAGCGCTCCCAGCGCCTGACCCACCGGGATCTGGCCCTCGACCATGCCGCCGCCCAGAAGATCGCCCAGACCCTGCTTATGCAAGAGCGGCACATAGGCGGCGCGGATCGCCAGGCCTGAAGGGTCGGCGGCGAGATCGGCATAGGCCAGCGAGAAGCCGACGAGATCGGCGCGCATGGCGTCGAGCGAATTGGTCTCGGTGTCGAAGGCGACCACGCCGCTGTCGCGCGCAGCCGCGATGAAGGCTTCGAGCGCGGGCAGATCGCGCAGTGTCAGATAGGCCTCGCAGTCGATCTTGGCGGCGCCGAAAGCATTGGCGCGCTCGTCTGCCAGCCGCTCCGGCGTCAGCGCCGTTTCGACAGGCGAAGGCGGCTTGGCCGCGAAGACGGCGGCGGCATCCTCGGCGCTTTCGCCCGAAGCTGCGTTGGCCGGCGTGCCGCCTGCCCCGCCTTGCCCGGAGAGCTCGCCCTTGTCGAGGTCGGGCCCATGAGCGGCCGCGCCCCATTCCACCGGCACGCTCGCGGCCTCAACGGCCTCGGCATCGGTGTCCGTGGCGGCGGCGACGCGGCGCGTCAGCGTGGTGAATTCCATCGCCTTGAGGAAGGCGATCAGCTTCGGCCCGTCCTGCGGCTCGAGATGCAGCTCCTCCAGTGCCATCGGCACCGGCACGTCGTTCTTCAGCCGCACCAGCTCGCGCGAAAGGCGGGCAAGCTCCGCATTGCCGACGATGTTCTCGCGGCGCTTGGCCTGCTTGATCTCGCCGGCGCGCGACAGCAGCGTGTCGAGATCGCCGTAATCGGCGAGCAGCTGCGCCGCCGTTTTCGGCCCGATGCCAGGAATGCCCGGCACATTGTCGGTCGAATCGCCCGTCAGCGCCTGGAGATCCACCATCTTTTCCGGCGGCACGCCCCATTTCTCGATGACTTCGGCAATGCCGATCTGCTTGTCCTTCATGCTGTCATACATCGACACGCAAGATGTCACGAGCTGCATCAGGTCCTTGTCGGAGGAAACGATGGTGACATCGCCGCCGGCCTCTTCGGCCAGCCTGGCATAGGTGGCGATCAGGTCGTCCGCCTCGAAGCCTTCCATCTCGATGCAGGGCAGGTTGAAGGCGCGGGTCGCATGGCGGATCAGCCCGAATTGCGGCACCAGCTCTTCGGGCGGCGCGGTGCGATTGGCCTTGTACTGGTCATAAAGCGCATTGCGGAAGGTCTTGGAGGAATAGTCGAAGATCACCGCGAAATGCGTCGGCGTCACGCCAACGGAGGTATCGCGGGCATCGGTCAAAAGCTTCCACAGCATGTTGCAGAAGCCGGAGACCGCATTGACCGGCAGGCCATCGGATTTCCGGGTCAAGGGCGGGATGGCGTGGAAGGCGCGGAAGATGAAGCCCGAACCGTCGACGAGGAAGAGGTGATCGCCTTTTTTCATAGGCGCAAGGGATAGCGCGATGGCGGCCAAAGGTCCATTGCGAGGCTCTCTCCGCCCCCTTATAATTGCGCTGAACGGAGGCCCATGCCAGCCCGAGGCGCCATGCCGCGCCTGGGATTTGCAAGCCTGTCCGCATCTCCAGACGCTTGGTGTAAACGGCCCGCATGACCAAAATCGACATTCTCGGCAGGTATCTTGTCGCTGCCGGCCTCGCCTGCCTCGTCGGCCTCGTCTCGATTTGGCTGGGCGATCCGCCAAGCCTGGTCTTTCACAAGATGCTGTTTACGCCCGTCTTCCTCTTGGCGAGCCACGGCTTGCGAAGCCTTTTTCCAGAGGCCAATGACGGCAAACGCGGCTTGATCGCCACGATCGAGCTTCAGCTGCTCACGGCCGGGCTGCTGGCAGCCTTCGTGCTGTTCATCGGGCCTTTCGAGCGCACGGACGCCAGCAAGCTGTTTGAGCTTTTCGCGCTGTTCACGCTGGTTCTGGCCAGTGTCAATCTGGTGCTTGGCCATATCAAGCGAGACGACAAGCCCTAGCGGCCTTGGGAGGCTCGGGCCTTGTCTTTTCCAGCCCGGCCAAGCGGCCGGTGCAAGCCGGCAGGGCGGCCTGCGCACATCACGGAAAGCTTACGAATTTGTAATCGAGTTCCGGCCGCCAAATCCTTGAATTGCCACAATTCCACGCGCAAATCCTCCTCGTGGACGGCAGCCGAAACGCCGTCCCGATCCTGATCAGCGGCTCCGTCCCCCGCCGCGATCCGGGTCCGAGGCGCCCTTTAGGCCTATCCCCTCTCCGGGCCCCGGCCGCCTCATCCTAAAACCGCCATGGCGCCGCCTCTGCCATGGCGGTTTCCGTTTGTCCGGATATCGCCTCATCCGGCGGCGCGAGTATTTTCCAGATCGCGAAAATTCCAGGCTTTTGATCCACGAGCATTTAACACATAATCGATAGCCTGTTTTTCAGGGCGGCGATGACGTGCGGCGCTCGAATGATCGCCTGCCGTCGATCGGGATCTGGCTGGCCTTTGCGGCCTTGGGCTTGAACCTTCTCGACATCAAACGCCATGCGGATGGAGGGCAAAGCCATGGCTGGATGTCCAGCGTTTCGCCTCCGCCGAAAGCCCGAGGGCACTGCCCCATGCCGCTGATGCCATGACCTTCAAGCGCTCACATTCCGCAACCTATCTGGCCGGTCTCCTGGCGCGCAATCTTGCCCGCGCGCTGCAGGAGCGCGCCCGGGCTCTCGGCTTCGCGCCCGGACAGTTTCCGGTGCTGCTGGAACTTTGGAGCGAGGAAGGGCTGACGCAGAAGCAGCTCGTCGATCGTCTCGATGTCGAGCAGGCGACGCTGGCCAACACGCTCTCGCGCATGGAGCGCGACGGGCTGGTGGAGCGCCGGCCTCATCCCAGCGACCGCCGCGCCCAGCTGATCTATCTGACCGAACGCGCACGGGCGATGGAGGACCAGGCCAAGCAGGCGGCCGAGGAGGCCGACGCCGCCGAACTCGCCGGCCTGCGCCGCTTCGAGCGCGAGCTGATGATCGAATACATGCGCCAAGCCATCGAACGCGCCCCGCAGAAATAGTAGACCCGTAGAAATAGACGGGCATGGCGGGAAAGCGGTTTCCTCGCCGGGCCGAGATGTGTACTCCAAGGGCATGGCTGCCTTCCGACAACGCCAGAGGCTTGGGACAGGCGGCCGGCGCCATTTGCCGCCCTGCCGGCCGCATGCCAGCGGCCCCTGCGGTGGCCGCTGAAGGAGACACGCATGGCAGACCTGACCCCCGCCCTGAAACTGGCCGATGACGGACTGGCAAATAGCCTGGACCGGCTTTTCGAGCTTTTGCGCATCCCCTCCATTTCCACCGATCCCGCCTACAAGGCCGACTGCCGCCGCGCCGGAGATTGGCTGGTGGCAGAGCTGACCTCCCTTGGCTTTGATGCGCGGCTCGATGACACGCCCGGCCACCCAATGGTGCTGGCCAAGGATCATTCGGCCGGCGCGTCCACCCCGCATGTGCTGTTTTATGGCCATTACGATGTCCAGCCGGTCGATCCGCTGGAACTGTGGGAGGCGCCGCCTTTCGAACCGGCGCTGAAGGAAATCGCACCGGGCAAGACGGTGATCACCGGCCGTGGTACCTCTGACGACAAGGGCCAGCTGATGACCTTCGTGGAGGCCTGCCGCGCCTTGAAGGCGGCCCATGGCCAGCTGCCCTGCCGCGTCACGATCCTCTTCGAAGGCGAAGAGGAATCCGGCTCGCCCTCGCTCAAGCCCTATCTCGAAGCCCATGCGGGAGACCTCAAAGCAGACTATGCACTGGTCTGTGACACCAGCATGTGGAACCCCGAGACGCCGGCGATCGCAGCCGCGTTGCGCGGCTTGGTGGGCGAGGAAGTGATGATCGAAGCGGCAGACCGGGATCTTCATTCCGGCATGTTCGGCGGCGCGGCTGCCAACCCCATCCGCGTGCTGTCGACGATTCTGGCCGGCCTGCATGACGAAACCGGCCGCGTTACCCTGCCCGGTTTCTATGACGGCGTCGAAGAAACGCCGAGCCAGATCAAGGCCTCCTGGGAAACGCTTGGCGAAACCTCGGAGAAATTTCTGGGCGAGGTCGGCCTTTCCGTTCCCTCGGGCGAAAAGGGCCGCTCGGTTCTGGAGCTGGTCTGGGCCCGCCCCACGGCCGAAATCAATGGAATCACTGGCGGCTATACGGGTGATGGCTTCAAGACCGTCATCGCGGCCAAGGCCAGTGCCAAGGTTTCCTTCCGCCTGGTCGGAAGCCAGGATCCGCAGGCGATCCGCAAGGCCTTCCGTGCCTATGTGGAGGCCAGCCTGCCGGCCGATTGCAAGGCGCATTTCCATGAACACGGCGCCTCGCCGGCGATCCAGCTGCCCTATGATTCGGCACTTCTGCAATCCGCCAAGGCGGCGCTTTCGGACGAATGGCCGAAGCCAGCCGTGATCATCGGCATGGGCGGGTCGATCCCGATCGTCGGCGACTTCCAGCGCATGCTCGGCATGGACTCGCTGCTCGTCGGTTTCGGCCTGTCGGACGATCGCATCCACTCGCCCAACGAGAAGTATGCGCTGACCTCGTTCCACAAGGGCATCCGCTCCTGGATCCGCATTCTCGACGCGATCGGCCAGCAGTCCTGACGTTTGATCCCTGCGTTTGCCGGCCAACCCGCAAGCGCTCTCGTTGAACGCGAGATATCGCCGACCGTCGCGCCATGCCGGTCGGCTGTTTCCTCTGGCCACTGAAGCGGGCGCATCGAGCCCGCCCGCTCACCGTCTTTCGCATCGTGACAGCGTCTTCACGGCTGTTTTGATGCGCGCGGCCTTGACCCGATGTCTTGCACAGGGCCATCATCGCGCCATGAGCTTGATCCCGCGCAGAGATTCCCTGCGGACCGCCGCTGTCCGCCTCAAGCCCGCCCCCCATGCTGCCTGTGTCAGCGGCAGGCCGCTGACGCCTCCTCCGGTCAGCCTCAAGCGGAGGTGGAGGGTGTCACGCCCCTGCCAGACGGACCGGGAAAGCTGGGCCAGCGCCGGCGCGTTGCTGCCAGCCTCTGATGCGCGCAAGCCCGCATGAAAACGCTCCAGTCCTTCTTCTGGCCTGCCATCGGCCTCCTGGCGATCGGCTTTTCGCTTTACGGACTGGTCCATGAGCTGCGCGATCTCTCGGCGGCGGAGTTCATGGCCAGCATCGAGGCGGTGACGCTGCGCAGCTGGATCCTGGCCGGCGCTTCAACGCTGGTGGCCTATGCGGCGCTCGCAGCCTACGATCATCTGGCGCTGGAGCATCTGGGTCGGCGCATCGCGCTTTCCTTCATCACCATCTGCTCCTTTACGGCCTATGCGCTGTCGCACACCATCGGCGCGTCGGTCTTCTCCGGCGCGGTGGTGCGTTATCGCGCTTATGGCTCCAAGGGCTTGAGCGCGGGCGAGACAGGCATTCTCGTCGCCTTCTGCTCGATGACCTTCGCGCTCGGCACGCTGATGCTCTCGGCCATTGTGCTTCTGATCGAGCCGGAGATCACGCTGCGCTTCGCCAGCTTCCTGCCCGAGGGCCTGTCGATCACCACCGCCTTCCTGATCCTGGGCGGCATCGCGCTCTATCTCGCCGGCAGCTTGATCGGCTTTCGGCCGATCCAGACGCGCTGGCTGAAGCTACAATACCCAAAGCCCTCGCTTGCGCTGCGCCAGCTGCTCATCGCCCCAGTAGAGCTGATCGGCGCAGCGGCGATCATCTATTTCGCCCTGCCGGTGGACAACAATCCAGGCTATCTGGTGATTCTCGGCGTCTTCCTCGCCTCGTTTTCAGCAGCCTTGCTCTCGCATGCGCCCGGCGGGATCGGCGTTCTCGAGCTTCTGTTCATCAGCGCGCTGCCGGAGCTGAACCCAGCCGATGTTCTGGCCGCACTGGCGATCTTCCGGCTTTTCTATCTCATCATTCCCTTCCTGCTCGCGCTCGTCGTCGTCGTCATTTTCGAACGCCAGCAATTTCTCGCGCGCCGCCGCCAAGGCCTCTGACCGAAGCACGAAGCGTTCGTTCCAGTGTTAAAATTTTCTGACGGAAGAGGTGGAACGAAGAGCCTCGCCGGCCATTCTTTTTCCTGCCAGGGCCGATCAACGGCTGCGTCACACAAGGAGAACGACAATGGCAAATCAGGGTGGAAGCCACGAACAGCACGTCAATGCCGGCAAGCAGAGCCACAAGAATTCGGGCAGCAAGCAGGCCGCGGCCATGGACGACATGTCCTCGTCCAAGTCCGCTTCTTCCAAGTCCGAGTCTGGCAAATCGGCTGCCGCCAAGTCGTCTTCCGGCAAGCAGGGCGGCTCGCATGAGCAGCACGTCAACGCCGGCAAGCAGAGCCACAAGAATTCGCACTAAAGGCCTGTTGCGCAGACCTGCATAGCGGCGCTGCGAGCACGACGGCATAACGGCGAATGCTGAAGCGAAAGAGCGAATTCGACAGGATCGCAGTACGCTTCGGTCATAACCGATACCACCCCAGAACCTTCCTCGGCGGCCAAACCGTCAGGGAAAGTTTCGGGGCGGAGCAAGGGCGCATCCGGTCCGTCGCTGGTCCGGATGCGCTCTTTTTCATGGTAGAGACCCTTCATCGCTCCACGCCTAGATCGGCTGCGCCGAATTGCGGCCTTGCCTTCACCCGTCCCGGCTTTTACATCTCGCGGGCTTCTTTTGACGGACAGGCGAAAGGCTTTCTCGATGGCGAAAATCACCCGCGTCGCAGTGCAGATGGATCATGTCTCGACGATCAACATCGCGGGCGACTCGACCTTCGCCATGAGCCTGGAGGCGCAGGCACGCGGCTACCAGCTATTCCATTACACGCCGGACAAGCTGTCGCTGCGCGATGGCAAAGTTTATGCGACCGTCCAGCCGATGGTGCTGCGCGATGTCAAGGGCGATCACTTCACCCTCGGCGAGGCCGAGCGGCTGGATCTGTCGACCATGGATGTGGTGCTGCTGCGCCAGGATCCGCCCTTCGACATGGCTTACATCACCTCCACCCACCTGCTGGAGCGCATCCATCCGAAGACGCTGGTGGTTAACGATCCGGCCTGGGTGCGCAATTCGCCGGAAAAGATCTTCGTCACCGAATTTGCCGACCTCATGCCGACGACGCTGATCACCCGTAATCCGGCCGAAATCGCCCGCTTCCGCCAGGAGATGGGCGACATCATCCTCAAGCCGCTCTATGGCAATGGCGGCGCCGGCGTCTTCCATTCCACCCGCGACGACCGCAACATGACCTCGCTGCTTGAAATGTTCTCGCAGATGTTCCGCGAGCCTTTCATTGCCCAGCAATATCTGCCTGATGTGCGCAAGGGCGACAAGCGCATCCTGCTGGTGGATGGCGAGGCTGTGGGCGCGATCAACCGCGTGCCGGCAGAGCATGACAGCCGCTCCAACATGCATGTCGGCGGCCGGGCGGAGGCGACCGAACTGACCGCCCGCGAGCGCGAGATCTGCGCCCGCATCGGCCCGTCGCTGCGCGAGCGTGGCTTCCTGCTCGTCGGCATCGATGTCATCGGCGACTATATGACCGAGATCAACGTGACCTCGCCCACCGGCATTCGCGAGGTCAAGAAATTCGGTGGCGCCGATATCGCCAGCCTGCTCTGGGACGCGATCGAGCGCCGCCGGGTCTAGAGCATCGGACCGAAAAGTGGGAATCGGTTTTCGGAAAATCTGATGCGAAAACAAAAAAACTAGAGCGTCGGACTGCGTATGATTTTCAGTCCGATGCTCTGGCGCATCGGCCCCATCAGGTCGACAACACCGAGACGATGCTTGCGGGCACATGTCAAACTCGCGCATGCCGGATGACGTGCCATCATAGCCTGCCCGGCGTGATGCGAAATCCTTGAACCGCTTCTGTTCTCCCCACCACAACCCGTCACAACCAAGGAGAAGACCCAAGGCTGCGTCTGTTCGATTTCCGTTCTTGTTTCAAGACCGTCTTTATGAAAGACTTCTGTTATATCCCCGGTGATCCGATCACGGCCATGGCTTCATGCGGCGTGTTCGACGTGGCTTGGGATGAGAAGCAGGGTCGAGATCCTGACGGAGCGGATCATGGTAGCACGCGTGCGGACATTGGCCTTTCAGGGCATCGAGGGCCTGCCTGTCGATGTGCAGGTGATGGTGGCGCCTGGGCGCGTCGGCATGCAGATCGTTGGCCTTCCGGATAAGGCGGTGGCCGAAAGTCGGGAGCGCGTGCAATCCGCGCTGCATGCTTCAGGCCTCGCCCTGCCGGCCAAGAAGATCACGGTCAACCTTGCCCCCGCCGACCTGCCGAAGGAAGGCAGCCATTTCGACCTGGCGATTGCGCTCGGCCTGATGGCGGCGCTGGGTGCCATTCCGGGCGATGCGCTGGAGCCCTATATCGTGATCGGCGAGCTCAATCTCGATGGCACGATTGCCGATGTATCCGGCGCGCTGCCGGCTGCGATTGCGGCCAATGCCATGGACAAGGGCCTGATTTGCCCGGCGGGGTCCGGCCCTGAAGCGGCCTGGGCGGGAGAAGGCATCGACATTCTGGCGCCGCGCAGCCTGATCGCCCTCGCCAACCATTTTCGCGGTACGCAGACGATGGCACGCCCTGCCCCGGCTGTGCGTAAGTCGGCGGGCCCCCTGCCGGATCTTGCCGAGATCAGAGGGCAGGAAAGTGCCAAGCGGGCGCTGGAGGTCGCGGCGGCTGGCGGGCACAATCTGCTCATGGTCGGGCCGCCCGGCTCCGGCAAGTCGATGCTGGCCGCCCGCCTGCCCTCGATCCTGCCGCCGCTCACCCCTGCCGAGCTTTTGGATGTGTCGATGATCCATTCGGTGGCCGGGCAATTGGCCGAAGGCAAGCTGACCGACCGCCGCCCCTTCCGCGCGCCTCATCATTCCGCCACCATGGCTGCGCTTGTCGGCGGGGGCCTGCGCGCCAAGCCGGGCGAGGCGTCGCTTGCCCATCACGGCATTCTCTTTCTCGATGAACTGCCGGAATTCTCGCCGACCGTGCTCGATGCCCTGCGACAGCCGCTGGAAACGGCCGAATGCGTGATCGCGCGCGCCAATCACCGCGTCACCTATCCCGCCGCCATCCAGCTGATCGCCGCTATGAACCCTTGCCGCTGCGGCATGGCCGGCGAGCCGGGGCATCAATGCGCACGCGGGCCCCGCTGCGCGGCCGATTATCAGGCCCGGCTTTCCGGCCCTTTCCTTGACCGGATCGATATGCGCATCGATGTGCCGGCGGTCTCCGCCGCCGATCTGATCCGCCCCGCCGCGGCCGAATCAAGCGCCACGGTCGCCGCCCGCGTGGCGGCAGCCCGCGCGCGACAGGCCGAGCGCGCCGCCCATTTCGGCTTTTCCCCTGCGCTCAGCAATGCCCGGCTTTCCACCACCCTGGTCGAGACCATCGCCGAGCCCGATGCGCCGGGGCTGGCGCTCCTGCGCGATGCCGCAGAGAGGATGAAATTCTCCGCACGCGGCTATCACCGGATCCTGAAGCTCGCGCGCACGCTTGCCGATCTCGATGGCCGCGCCACCGTCGGCCGCCTGCATCTGGCCGAAGCGATTTCCTACCGTCTGCCGGGCGAGCGGATGACGGCGGCGGCCTGATGATGGGCCTGCTTCAAGGGAAAGGCTGCGCAACCGGAGCGGTTTGCCACGCGTGACATCAGCGTCCGAGACGCGTCATCGCGTTTTGCAGACCGCTTCGAGCCTGTAACCATCAGGGTCGATCACGAAAGCAGCATAATAGCTGGGACCATAATGCGGGCGCAGTCCCGGCGCGCCATTGTCCTGACCGCCGGCAGCCAGCGCCGATGCATGAAAGGCGTCGACAGCCTTGCGGTCCGGCGCGGCGAAGGCCAGATGAAAGCCGGCACCTGGCGGATGCGCATCGTCGCTCTGCTTCAGTGCGAGCCGGTCACCCCCACCGGCCAAACCATAACCGACAGCCTGCCCTTCCTCACCCGGACGCAGATCCGACCAGACCCGCACATAGCCCAGCGGCACCAGCACAGCATCGTAGAAGGCGCTCGCGCGAGACACGTCGCGAACGCCAAGCGAGACATGATGCAGCATCGTCAGCTTCCTTGCTCAGGCTATCTCGATAAGCCGGCCCAGATGGATCAAAGCACGAGGCTCGAAAAAGGATGGCTTAGCCGCCCAGTCCATCGAACAGCGCCGTCGACAGATAACGCTCGGCGAAGGAGGGAATGATCACGACGATGGTCTTGCCGGCATTCTCCGGCCGCTGACCCACCTTGATGGCGGCGGACAACGCCGCGCCGGAGGAGATGCCGACAGGCACGCCTTCGAGCCGCGCCACGTGGCGGGCCGTCTCGATGGCATCCTGGCTCGCGATGGTGAGGACCTCGTCATAGATGCCGGTATCGAGAATGGCCGGCGCAAAGCCAGCGCCGATGCCCTGGATCTTGTGCGGGCCGGGCGTGCCGCCCGATAGGACAGGCGATTCGGCAGGCTCGACGGCGACGACGCGGATAGACGGCTTGCGGGCTTTCAACACCTGACCGCTGCCGGTGATCGTGCCGCCGGTGCCGATGCCCGAGACCAGAATATCGACCGCGCCCTCCGTGTCGTTCCAGATCTCCTCGGCCGTGGTGCGCCGGTGGATCTCGGGATTGGCGGGGTTTTCGAACTGCTGCGGGATGATCGCATCGGGAATGCTCGCCACCAGCTCCTCGGCCTTGGCAATCGCCCCCTTCATGCCCTTGGGCCCTTCGGTCAGCACCAGCTCGGCGCCAAGCAGCGCCAGCATCTTGCGCCGCTCGACCGACATGGTCTCGGGCATGGTGAGGATCAGGCGATAGCCCTTGGCGGCGGCGACGAAGGCAAGCGCAATGCCGGTATTGCCCGAGGTCGGCTCGATCAGCGTGGTGCGATCCGGCGCGATGCGCCCATCCGCTTCCAAGGCCTCGATCATGGCAACGCCAATCCGGTCCTTGACCGAAGCGATCGGATTGAAGAATTCGAGCTTGGCGAGCAGCGTCGCCCCGACATCATGCGCCTTCGCCAGCTTGTCGAGCCGCACCAAGGGCGTGTCGCCGATCGTCTCGGTGATCGAATTGTAGATGCGCCCGCGACCGGGTTTACGGTCCTGGGCCTGCTGGCGGGTGATGTCGGACATGATCGTCTTCCTGTGATGTATCTGATCGTAACCCTACGCCCTGGCTCCGATCCAGGCCAGTCGACAGCTGCCCATGCGTTGGCCGTCAGGAGAAAAATCGATCGATTGCAGGAGTTTGCGCGCAAGCGCATTTCTCGGTTCAGACGGCCGCTGCTCACCGCGCCGCGATGTAAGCGGCCGTTCCGGCAAGGATCCCGGCGGCGGAGCGGTTCAGCCGCTGCAGGGCGCGCGGCTTTTTCAGAAGCAGCCGGGCGCGCGAGGCGAGCAGGATATAAGGCAAGAGGACCACGAGCAGAACGGCGGCGGTGATCGCGACCAGGGTCAGATAATCGCTCAAGGTCACGTCGCGCAGCGAAATCAGGGTCGGCGCCAGCGCGACATAGAACAGCATGGTCTTGGGATTGCCGAGCGTCACCAGCAGGCCGGAGAGGAAGGACAGGCCCACATGCGGCACGCGCTCGGCTTCGATCGTCTGGCTGATCAGACCGACGGTCCAGAGCTTCCAGGCGATATAGAGCAGATAGAGCACGCCGAGGAATTTGATGATCAGGAAGGGCGTGGCGAAGTCCTGCGCGACATAAGCAAGGCCGAGCACGACGGCCGTCAGATAGGTGAGATCGCCGAGGATCAGGCCGAGACCCATGAAGAAGGTTGGGCGGAAGCCGGAACCGAGCGCGCGCGCCACGATGGCGGTGATGCCGGGGCCGGGAATAACGGCGGCGATGAACAGCGCGCCGGCATAGGCAATCAGACTGGTCAGGCTCATCGGATCATCCCCCCTTGCCCTTCATCAGGGGCCTTTCATTAGACCTCGATGGCATTGGCTTCAAGCGCGGCTTGCGCCTCAGACCCCGGTCGAGCCGAAGCCGCCCTTGCCGCGCGCGGTCTCGCCGGCCTGCGCCCGCTCTTCCAGCTGCGCCTGCGGCGACGGTGCGATCACCATCTGGGCGATGCGCATGCCGCGCTCGATGGTGAAGGGCTCCGCTCCGAGATTGATCAGGATCACCTTGACCTCGCCGCGATAATCGCTGTCGACCGTGCCGGGCGTATTGAGGCAGGTGATGCCATGGCGCGCGGCCAGGCCCGAGCGCGGTCGCACCTGGCCCTCGAAGCCTAAGGGGATCTCGAAGACAAAGCCGGTCGGCACCAAAGCGCGGGCCATGGGCTCAAGCACAAGAGGCGCATCCGCTTCCACCGCCGCGCGCAGGTCGAAACCGGCGGCACCCGCCGTCTCATAGGCCGGAAGGGGAAGCCCAGCCGCATGCGGCAGCCGCACAAGCCCGATCGTCTGCACCTCGCCCATGCCGTCACCATCCTTCTCACGCGTCTCAATCAGCCTCGTCAATTGCATATCGGCCGCCAAATCGCTAGATACGCGCCAACTCAAAGGATTTTCACATCATGGCTGAAACGCTTGCCGAGGCGGTTTCCCGCCGCCGCACCTTCGCGATCATCGCGCACCCGGACGCCGGGAAGACCACGCTCACCGAAAAGCTGCTGCTCTTCGGTGGTGCCATCCAGCTCGCCGGCGAGGTGAAAGCGAAGAAGGACCGGATCCAGACCCGTTCCGACTGGATGAAGATCGAGCGCGAGCGCGGCATCTCCGTCGTCACCTCGGTGATGACCTTCGAATATGACGGCAATGTCTTCAACATTCTCGACACGCCCGGCCACGAGGACTTTGCCGACGACACCTATCGCACGCTGACGGCGGTGGATGCGGCCGTCATGGTGATCGACGCCGCCAAGGGCATCGAGCCGCGCACGCTGAAGCTGTTCGAGGTCTGCCGCATGCGCGACATTCCGATCATCACCTTCATCAACAAGATGGACCGCGAAAGCCGCGATCCCTTCGAGATCCTCGACGAGGTGGAAGAGAAGCTGGCGCTGGACACGGCCCCGGTCACTTGGCCGATCGGCCGCTCAAAGACCTTTTGCGGCTCCTACAATCTGGCTGACAACACGGTGCGCGGCTCGGACACCGAGATCGTCGGCACCAAGGTCAATGGCCCCCAGGCAGTGGCCAGCCGCCTGCCGGAAAACGAGCGCGACGACTTCGTCAACGAGGTGGAGCTGGCGCGCGAGGCCTGCCGACCCTTCGACCGCCAGAGCTTCCTCGAAGGGCATATGACGCCGGTGTTCTTCGGCTCGGCACTCAGGAATTTCGGCGTGCGCGACCTGATCAATGCGCTCGGCGATTTCGCCCCGCCGCCGCGCGACCAGGTGGCCGATGTGCGCACCGTGCATGCGGCCGAGGAGAAGATGACGGCCTTTGTCTTCAAGATCCAGGCCAATATGGACCCCAACCACCGCGACCGCATTGCCTTTGCCCGCATTTGCTCCGGCAAGCTGGAACGCGGCATGAAGGCCCGTCTTGCCCGCACCGGCAAGCAGCTGGGCCTCACCGCGCCGCAATTCTTCTTCGCCTCGCAACGGCAACTGGCCGATACGGCTTTTGCTGGCGACGTGGTCGGCATTCCCAACCATGGAACGCTCAGGATCGGCGACACGCTGACCGAAGGCGAAGCGCTGGTGTTCCAGGGCGTGCCGAACTTCTCGCCCGAGATCCTGCGCCGCGTGCGGTTGGAGGATGCGATGAAGGCGAAGAAGCTGAAGGAAGCGCTGCAGCAGATGGCCGAGGAAGGCGTGGTCCAGCTCTTCTCGCCCGAAGACGGCTCGCCGGCGATCGTCGGCGTGGTCGGTGCGCTGCAGCTCGACGTCTTGAAGGAGCGGCTCTCGGCCGAATATGGCCTGCCGGTCTCCTTCGAAATCTCGCGCTTCTCCGTCTGCCGCTGGATTTCGGCCGACAAGCCTGAGGATCTCGACAAATTCGTCACCGCCCGCCGCGGCGACATCGCCCGCGATCTCGACGGCGACCCGGTCTTCCTGGCGCAGGACAGCTTCTCGCTGCGCTATGAGTCCGAACGCTATCCGGCGATCAAAATGGCCGCCATCAAGGAATATCACGTCGCCAAGGCGGCGTGATATCGCGCTTGCCGTACGCCTTTCAGGCTTGAGAAGCCGGCACCAGATCCTTGAGGAAATCGTCGCACCAGCGCGTCACATCGTGCTCCAGTAGGAAGTCCATCATGCCGCGCCAACGGGCACGGCGTTCTTCCCTGGGCATGGCAAGGCCGCGGGCGATCGCATTGGCCGTGCCTTCGATGTCGTAGGGATTGACGAGCAGCGCGCCGGAAAGCTCGCGCGCGGCGCCAGCAAAGCGTGAGAGCACCAGCACGCCGGGATCCTCCGGATCCTGCGCGGCCACATATTCCTTGGCCACCAAGTTCATGCCATCGCGCAAGGGCGTGACCAGGCCGATCTTGGCCATGCGATAGAGGCCGGCAAGAATCGGGCGTGAGATCGAGCGATTGATATAGCGGATCGGCACCCAGTCGACCTGGCCGAGCGCGCCATTGACGCGGCCGGCCTGCTCGGCCACCGTGCGCTGCATCGCCTCATATTCCGGCACTTCCGAGCGCGATTTCGGGGTGATCTGCAGATAGGTGACCTTGCCCTGCTGCTCGGGATTGTCTTGGACGAAGCGCTCGAAGGCATCGATGCGCTGGGTGATGCCCTTGGAATAATCCAGCCGATCGACGCCGATGATCAGGTCGCGCCCCTCGATGCTCTCACGTGCCTTCTTCACCATGGAATGGCTGGCCGATTTCTGCGCGAATTTGGCGAAGGCCGCAGTCTCGATGCCGATGCCATAGGCCGCGCCCTTGAAGCGGCGGCCATGGGAAGAAAAGACGCCATCGCCCAGGGCCTCGCCGATGCCTTCGCGCTTCAGCCCGCCGGCGAAATTCTCCAGGTCATGATCGGTCTGGAAGCCGATCACATCATAATGGGAGAGGCCGCGCATGATCTCCTCATGCACCGGCATGGCGAAGAGCACGTCGGCCGGCGGCCAGGGGATGTGCAGGAAGAAGCCGATACGGTTCCTGAACCCCATCTGGCGCAGTTCGGCGGCCAGCGGGATGAGGTGATAATCATGCACCCAAATGATGTCGTCCTCTTCCAGCATCGGCGCCAGGCGCTGGGCGAAGAAGCGGTTGACGCGGAAATAGCCGGCCATTTCCTTGCGGCCATATTCCGCGAGATCGAGCCGATAATGGCAGATCGGCCAGAGCACGCGGTTGGCAAAGCCGTGATAATATTCCTCGACATCGGTCTTGGTCAGGTCGGTCAGCGCATAGGTGATCTTGCCGCGCTCTTTCAGGTCCAGCGGGCCCGGCTCCTCCTCGCCGCTCGAATTGCCAGACCAGCCCATCCAGATGCCACCGCGCTCTTCCAGCGCGGCCTGGAGCGCCACGGCAAGCCCGCCGGCAGGGGCCGCACCCGAGCGCTCGGGAATGGAAACACGATTGGAAACGATGACGAGACGGCTCATACGGGATGATCCTTTCTTCGGGAGCGCCTTGCGCAAGCAAACCCGGGCAAAGGGCACTCCAGTCTGTTCTCAAGACCCTGCCGGGGGCGGCAGGATCAGGCGATGATCGTCGGGGCTTGAGAACCAAAACCGTCCGATGGTCTCAAGCCAGCCTGGCCGAACCGCCAATCACGCATCGGCCAGCGTGCGCAGGGCGTTGCGCAGAAGCGTAACGGAGGCGATGCAGCTATCCGCCGTGGTGTCGGCAACCGGCTGACCCACACGAATGGCCCTGCCGCCAAGCGACTTGGCCACACGAAACATTGCCTCGTCGGTGATGTCGTCGCCGATCGCCAGCGGCTTGCGCCCGGAAAAAGGCGGCGTTTTCAGGAAGGTGGAGACGGCATGGCCCTTGCTGGCGCTGGCAGGACGCAGCTCCACCACCATCTTGCCGCGCTGAAGCGTCCAGTCACCGCCGATTGTGCGGGCGGCCTCGTCCATCAGCCTTTCCACGGCCTGATGATGTTCCGGCGCCTGGCGATAGTGGGCGGCCACGGCGGCGCCCTTGTCCTCGATCAGCACGCCTCGCAGCCCGGACGCCTCGGTCTTCAGCCGACCCTTCAGTGCCTCCAGCGCCGGCGTGGTTTCGGCGCGCTGCAGGCGGCCATCCGCCAAGCGCAGCTCGGCGCCATGCAGGCCGGCTATGGGCAGAGTGAGGCCGGGAAAGAGCGCGCTGGCAAAATCGAGCGAGCGGCCGGTGACAAGCGCCAGTGCCCCGCCAAGCCGGCGAGAGGCCTTGGCAAGAAGATCGGGCAGATCCGGCGGCACGACGATCGCCTCCGGCGTCTCAGCCAGGTCGAGCAGCGTGCCGTCAATATCGAGAAACAGCGCCCAGGCCTCAGGCCGGGCGATCAGGTCGGCGAAAAGCGGCGGGTCCTTGACCATGTCGGACCCGGTCGTATCGCGGAAGGGAATGTCGTCATCGGGCAGCATGCGCCCTTATCTAGGCCGCAGCCGCCCGAAGAAAACCCCTTGATGACACGCCTAGCACATCCTGCGCGGCGCTCTCAGGGCCAATGCGTCAGTCGGCCGGCTGACCGACGATGCGCAAGCCGTCCGCGCCGACCTCGACCGAGAGGCCGACATAGCCTGGAATGGCCGGATGGCTGGTCTCGAAAGGATGGTCATGCGTTGCGGTGATGACGACGACATCGCTGCCGGCACGCTCGCCCGCCAGAACCCCGGCCGGAACATCTTCGAAGACGAGGCAGTCGGCGGGAGCGACACCCAGCCGTTCTGCCCCGAGCCTGTAGCAATCCGGGGCCGGCTTGCCTTGGGTGACATCCTCGGCCGTCACCAGCGTGAGGGGCGGCGTGACACCGGCAGCCTTGAGACGGGCAAAGGCCAGCGCGCGCGGCGAGGAGGTGACGATTGCCCAGCGGTCGGCAGGCAGGCCCTTGAGAAAATCGATGGCGCCGGGGATCGGCACCACACCTTGCGTATCCTCGATCTCTTCCTGCGTGATCCGTGCAGCCTCAGCGGCGGGATCGACGCCAGGCAGGTTCAGCTCGGAGATCGTGTCGATGCCGCGCTTGCCGTGCATGGTCGGCAGGAACGCCTGGACATCCAGCCCATTGCGCTCGGCAAAGCGGCTCCAGACACGCTCGGCGGCGGCAATGGAATTGATCAGCGTACCATCCATGTCGAACAGAAAGGCGCGATAGCTGCGCGCGGCGAGCGGGCGCGAGGGGGCATCGGTCACGGGGATCAGACTCCTGGGGCTTGTTGGGCGGGGTCGAAAGAGGCGGGCGACGGCGCATTGCCTTGATTCGCGAAAGGCAATGCGCCGCTTACAGCATCATGCGCCTTTAAACGCGCGATAATGCTGCGACATAGTCAATCTGCTGCACGATGACCTTCGATCGTTTCCAACCTTACGCTTCCTGCGGCAGTACGGACGGCGCCGTCGGTCAGGCACAGTCGTGCCGTCCTCCTCTACTGCATATTGGATGAATTCGAAATCGGTTCGATGCCGAAAACCGCGAGCCCGGCTTCACCGTGTCGCGAATGCGAGACGCACGCCCATCAGCGCGAAGGCAACCGCAAAGCTACGCCTCAGCCAGATGAGAAAGCCCGGTCGGCGTGTGAGAAGATCGCGCGCCGTGGCCGCGAAGGTGCCATAGGCGGCGAAGACAATAAAGGTCAGGCCCATGAAGGCGCCGCCGAGCAAAAGCAGATGCAACAGGGGCCTTGCTTCCGCCGAGTCGACGAATTGCGGCAGGAAGGCAAGAAAGAACAACGAGAGTTTGGGATTGAAGAGATTGAGGCCAATGGCCGTGAGGACAATGCGCACCGGGCCAAGGCCGGTTTCCGCCGACTGCACGCTCAGCGCCTCTTTGTCATGCCATGTCCGCCAGGCCATGACCAAGAGATAAATCACCCCGGCGATCTGCACGGCATGAAACAGGAGCGCGCTTGCCGCCAGCAAGGCTGCCAGACCAAGGCTGCCGGCAGCCATATGCGGCAGGATGCCGAGCATGCAACCGAAGGCAGCAGTCAGCCCAGCACGCAGACCGCCCTGAAGCCCGAGCGCCAGCGTATAGACGACGCCCGGTCCTGGCAGAAGCACAATCACGAGCGCGGTCAGAAAAAATTGTAAAGTCATGGATGGGTTCTCCTCAAGCACAATGCTGCGCAGACAAGCGCCTGAGAAGACAAGCGCTGCAGGCGCCGTCAGGTCTTGAAGGAAATTGCAGGGGCGCGGGCGGCCTGCTTTATCGTGACGCCGCGAAACGGCCAGGCGTCAAGCCGTAGGCACGGCTGAAGCTGCGCGTCATATGCGCCTGGTCGGCAAAGCCCGAGGCCAGTGCGGCTTCTGCCGCAGACTGGCCAGCCATCAGAAGCCGGCGCGCCTTTTGGAGCCGTCGCTGGATGAGATAGGCATGCGGCGTCAAGCCGGTCTCGGCGCTGAAAGCGCGCAGAAACTGAAAACGGCTGAGCCCGCTGGACGCAGCCAGCGCCGCAAGGCTATGGGCGATCTCCGGCGAATCGTCGATCGCCATTCGCGCCTGAGACAGCCTTGCTCCATGGCGCGACGGCGTCCGCAGGGCCCAGTTGCCCAGTTGCCCCAGCAGGAGCAAAAGCTGCTCCTCTGCTGCCATCGCCTCGCAATCGGGAGCAACAAAGTGGCGATAGAGTGCGGCGAAACGGGCTGCCGTCTCCACGCAGCTCAGCACCGGTGCCTCGAAACGATAATCGCAGCCGCTTCGGCCGGCAATCTCACGCGCGGCAGTGTCAAGCAAAGCCGGATCGAAATAGAGCATGCACCAATGCCGTCCGCTGCCGATCGGCGCGCCATCATGCACCTCGCCGGGATTGACTGTGATGACATCGCCGGCCACCGCCTCCACCGGCCCGCGCCCACTGGCGGATCGCTGCGCACCGGCAAGAATCAGCCCGATGCCATAATGTTCATGCATATGCCGGCCGAATACATGCGCGCTCTCCGCCTCAACCGCTTCGACGCCCTGAAGGCAGAGACTTTGCCGGCGAAATTCCTGATGGCGAAGCCGCCCCATGCCGGACCTCAATCGCGCGCACGGGCCGGCAGCCCGGCGATCCGGTCGAGCCATCCCACCGCATAGGCGCACCAGATCTGGTGGTTCGGGTTCAGGCTTTTGCGTTGGGCAATCCCGCCCCAGCGAATGCCGATGACATCGGCCTCTTCATCGACACCGGTCGTATAGATCGGCGACCCGCACTCCGCGCAGAACGCCTGGATGCGCGGCCGGCCATTGTCGCCGTGCTTGCGGTAGAGCCTGGGCTCCCCCGGTGATGCGGAAATCATCTGCCCTGGCCGTCACCGTCACTCGGAAAGCGGAGCCGGTCAGGCTTTGGCAATCGATGCAATGGCAGATCCCGACGCCATCAGGATCGACCTCCGCCTCATAGGCAATCGCACCGCAATGGCATCCACCGTCGATATGCATGAAGCCCTCCCTCGTGTCGAAGACGGGGAAGGCTAGACCAGATCGGCCGGGTGAACCAGCCTTGCCGGCCTGCTGCGCCAGAGCCCCGAAGGCGCCATGCTTCCCGTCCGGCTCAGGCCTTGTTCAATGCCTCGGCCACCAACGCCTTCAGCTTGAGATCCGCCACCTCGGAAAAAGCGAGGTCTTCCCGGCCGAAATAGCTCTTGCGGTTGATGGCCGACCAGTCGTTGCAGGCAATGACGTAGCTCTGCTTTTCCGCCACCGGTGTCGGCGCGCTATAGAGGAAATCGCCGGTGCGGGTGGCCAGAGGAATGTCGCCGTCCTGGTTGCAACGTGCGAGAATGGCCGCCAGCGTGGCCGCGTCTACCTCTGCCTTCATGATCTTGCCATCGAAGCGCAGGTTGGCATTATAGTCATAGCGGCTGATCTCGCCCTTGGGCAGGCCCGTGCCAAAGGATGTATGGCCGATGAAGCCCAGATCCGCGCCGGCCTTGGCGGCGATGGCGGCGGCGGTGAAGCGGGCGGTCTCGCCCAGCGTGCGCGCGTGTTCGCACTGGGCAATGATGCTGCGGTCCTCCGGCGTCAGATGCCGGGCGAGAAGCGTCGTGATCACGCTCTTCAGGTCTGGTACGGCCGGGCCATCGCGGTCGACAGGCCGCTGTTCCAGCCGGGCGGCCTCTCCGGGCGCGGAGATCGTCGCTACCGTATAGAGTGAGGCCCAGGAGCCGGTATGGACATAGCGTGTCTTGCCGCTCTCCTGCACCAGGGTCAGATGGTCGTGACCGCCGACCATCAGCGTGCCGTCGGGCACAATCGGCAGGATGTCGCGGTCAGGCACCACACCTGCATGGCTGAGCACGATATTGACATCGCCCGCCTGCAGGAGCTTCGGCAGGTTTTGCCGCGCCCAGTCCACCGGCTGCGGCGCATCGATGAGCTCGCGCGTCGGCTTGGGATAGGTGCCCATGGCATTGGTGCCGAGCGCGGCGATGCGCAGCCGCAGGCCGCCGACTGACAGCGTCGCGGACGCGTCGGTATAGAGCTGACCCGTCCGCTTGTCCGTGATGTTGCTGAGCACGGTCACCCCGAGCGACCGGGCCTTCTCGACGAAATGCGCGAGGTCATTGTCGAGATCCGGCTCATGATTGCCGATGTTGAAGACCGTGGGCGCGAGTTTTGCGAGTGCGCCGAGAAACGCCCAATCCGCCTCGCCGCCGGAGCGTGCGGCCACCACATTGCCGATTTCGAAGAGGTCGCCGTTGAAGAGGATGACCTGCGGGCGGCTAGCCGCCGCGACATGCGTCTGCACGGCCTGCAGCAGTTCGGCCATGCGCTCATAGGCGGAATGCAGATCCGAGAGGATGATCAAATCGACGCCGGAGCCGGCGGCGTTCGATGCGCGCGCAAGGATCGGCAGAAGCGCAACGGACGACATCAGGCCCAGAAAGGCGCGGCGGTGAAGGAACATAGCAGGCATCCTCGGGCAATCATTGCTGTTTGACCGGCCCCGCCTATCAAGGCTTTGCTAAAACGATGTGACGCGAGGCGACAGCTAGGCCTCAGCCTCGCATGATCAGACGCCGGTGAACAGCCAGGCGTGTTCCTTGGCGTTGTTGAACTTCCAGATGCGCGAGGGGCCGGCCATCACATTGAGATAATAGAGATCATAGCCGTGAATGGCGGCAACGGGATGATAGCCCTTCGGCACCAGCGTCACGTCGCCATCTTCCACCGCCATGGTCTCGTCGAGCGAACGATCATCGGTATAGACGCGCTGCATGGCAAAGCCCTGAGCCGGATTCAGCCGGTGGTAATAGGTCTCCTCCAGGAAGCTTTCCTTAGGCAGATTGTCGGCATCGTGCTTGTGCGGCGGATAGGAGGAGGTATGGCCACCAGGCGTGATCACTTCCACCACCAGCAGCGACTGGGCGGCACCATCGTTCTCCGGCATGATGTTGGTGACGTAGCGCGTATTGGTCGCCTTGCCGCGCGTCATCTGCGGGTGCTGGCCTGGTGCGATCAGGCGAGGCGCGAAGCCTTCGCCGCCCGGCGCGGAGCAGACGGCGAGCTCAAGATCCGTGGTGGCTGTCACGGTCCAGTGGCTGACCTTGGGCGCATAGACGGCGAAAGGCGCGCCCTCGAACGGCGTCATCCGTTCGCCGATCTCGCCGAAAGCCTCCGTCTTGCCCTGATGCTCGACCGAAACCTCTGCCTTGCCGGCAACCAGAACAAGGCAGACCTCGCGGTCCGCCGTGTCGCCCGAGACCGTTTCGCCTGGTTTCAGCTTATGAAGAGCAAAGCCGACATAGGTCCACCCGGCGCTTTCCGGCGTGATCTCTTGGACGAGGCCGCTTTCGGCCTTTGGCTTGACGAGGAGGTTCGGCATAACAGGCTCCTGTTTGTCTGCGGTCGGTCGTCATGGCTCGAGACACGCCCCCTCACCCTGCCCTCTCCCCGCTGGGGAGAGGAGGCTTCTGCCACAAGCCGAAGCGTCATGGCAGGCAGTCGCAGCGTAGTCTCTTCTCCCCCATGGGGGACGATGCGGACAGGCGGACGAGGTACATGCCTGCCTACCGGAAAAGCACGTTTAGCCCCTGTCCAGCCCTGCCTCGCGGGCGAAGGCCTTCAGCGATTTCAGGCCGAGCGACTGGTATTCGAACGGGTTGCGTACCGCCGAATCCTGCTCGGCCTCGATCACCAGCCAACCCTGATAGCCATGCTCTGCGGCAATCTTCAGCACGGGCAGGAAATCGACGCCGCCTTCTTCATCGCCCGGCACGGTGAAGACGCCACGGCGCACGCCTTCGAGGAAGGACAGGCCCTGCTCCTCGACTTCGCGGCGCATGGCGGTGCGCACGTTCTTGGCATGGATATGGCGCACGCGGTCCATGTATTTGCGGGCGAGTTCCGCCGGTTCCGAGCCGCCGAACCAGGCATGGCCGGTGTCGAGCAAGAGCTTGGTCGCCGGGCCGGTCACCGCCATCAGCCGGTCGATCTCTTCGCCCGTCTGCACGATCGTGCCCATATGATGGTGATAGACGAGATCGATGCCCTGCTCGGCGCAATAGGCGGCGATGGCTTCGAGATCGGCGCCGAATTTCTCCCACTGGTCGTCGGGGAGAACCGGCTTGTCGGCGAGCGACTTGGAATCATTGCCGTGAATGGCATTGGAGGTCTCGCAGACGATGCAGACCTTGCAGCCATTGGCCTTGAGCAGGTCGAGATGCGGCTGGATCGACGTCTTCTCGGCCTCGACATCATGGGTCAGAAGATTGGTGGAGTGCCAGCCGGAGACGAAGACGAGATCATATTCGGCGAGCTTGGCCTTCAGCGCCTCAGGGTCGGTCGGCATCTTATGGCCCTTCTCGATGCCGTCGAAGCCGATCTTCTGGCAATCGGACAGGCAATCCTCAAGGGTCAGATGAGCGCCGATCGTCTGGTCGTCGTCATTGCTCCAGGCGATCGGGTTGGTTCCGTAGCGGATCATGGGTCGTCTCGTGAGGGAGGAGGTTGCGGGAGGAAAAAGGTCAGCCGAAGCGCTGGGCGGAGAGCGCCTTCTCATAGGCGGCGCGCGCGGCATTGACCGGCTCGCGCGCGGACACCTCGGGCACCGCCACATCCCACCAATGGCCGCCGGCCTCGGTGGTGATCAAGGGATCGGTGTCGATGACGATCACGGTGGTGCGGGTCTCGGTCTTGGTTTCGGCAAGCGCTGCTTCCAGCTCGGCGATGGAAGCGACCTTGCGGGCGACCGCCCCCATGGCAGCCGCATGGGCGGCGAAGTCGATGCCGGGCAGCTCGATATGGTGGCTGTCCTTCAGGAGATTGTTGAAGTTGGCGCCGCCGGTGGCCATCTGCAGCCGGTTGATGCAGCCATAGCCGGCATTGTCGAGCAGAACGATTGTCAGCTTGGCGCCGAGCATGATCGAGGAGGCGATCTCGGAATTCAGCATCATGTAGCTGCCGTCGCCGACCATGACGATCACGTCATCCTCCGGCTTGGCCAGCTTGACGCCAAGGCCGCCTGCCACCTCATATCCCATGGTCGAGAAGCCATATTCCATGTGATAGCCGCCGGGCTTTTCCGGCCGCCAGAGCTTGTGCAGCTCGCCCGGCAGGCCGCCGGCAGCGCAGACCAGCGTCGTCTGGCTGCCGCCGCGCGCGCGCAGCACCGCCCCAATCACTTGGGCATCGGAGGGAAGGGCCGCATTGGTCGGCGCGATCGCCTTGTCGGCAGCCTCGATCCAGCCGGCCTTCCCGTTGCGAGCCTTGTCGGTCCAGTCAACCGGCGCGCGATAGGCCCCTAGGCCGGCGCTCAGGAGCTCCAGCCCGACGCGGGCATCGGCCACCAACGGCAGGCCGGCGTGTTTTGCAGCGTCGAAAGGCTGGATATTGAGGCCGAGGATCTTCAGCCCTTCATTTTTGAACAGCGCCCAGGAGCCGGTGGTGAAATCCTGCAGCCGGGTTCCCACGGCCAGCACGAGATCCGCCTCTTCCGCCAGGGCATTGGACGCCGAGGTGCCGGTGACGCCGACCGAGCCCATGTTCAGCGCATGGTCATGCGGCAGGCTGGACTTGCCGGCCTGGGTCTCGACAACGGGAATGCCATGGGTTTCGGCAAAATCGCGCAGCGCCGCACTGGCTTCGGAATAGAGCACGCCGCCGCCGGCGATGATCACAGGCTTTTTTGCGGCCTGCAGCGCGGCGATGGCGCCGGCAAGCTCGTCTTCGTCAGGGCGCTGGCGGCGCAGCAGCCAGATCTTCTCCTCGAAGAAGCTCTCGGGATAGTCATAGGCCTCGGCCTGCACATCCTGGCAGAGCGCCAGCGTCACCGGGCCGCAATCGGCCGGATCGGTCAGCACCTGCATGGCGCGGCGCAGCGCCGGAATGATCTGCTCCGGCCGGGTGATCCGGTCGAAATAGCGCGAGACCGGGCGGAAGCAGTCATTGGCGGTGGCGGCGCCATCGCTGAAATCCTCGATCTGCTGCAGGACCGGGTCCGGCCGGCGATTGGCGAAGACATCGCCGGGCAGAAGCAGAACCGGAAGCCGGTTGACATGGGCCAGCGCCGCCGAGGTCACCATATTGAGGGCACCAGGGCCGATCGAGGTGGTGCAGGCCATGAAGCGGCGGCGGAAGCTCGCCTTGGCGAAGGCGATGGCGGCGTTCGCCATGCCCTGCTCGTTCTGGGCGCGGTACGTCGGCAATTCATCCTTGATGCCATAAAGCGCCTCGCCGACGCCGGCGACGTTTCCATGACCGAAAATGGCGAAGACCCCACCGAAGATCGGCACGGTCTCACCCTCGATCACGGTCTTCTGCCGGGTCAGGAAGCGCGCCACGGCCTGGGCCATCGTCAGGCGCACGGTGCCCCGGTCAATCGTCTGGCTCATCGCTGTCTCCTCCGGCGCGCGCACCCCGCGCCCGCCTCCTCCATGGTCTTCTTTTTCAGCGCCCCTTGGCGAGGCGCCGCATTCTCGTGGCCGCGCTTAAGCCGCCTGCGACTTGGCAAGGCCCAGCCAAAGGTCGACCAGCGCGCGGAAGCGGCCGGCCATGTCGGCCACGGCCTCCTCATCACCAATCTCGCCATCGAGCCAGGCGCGGCCGGCTTCCGCGAAGATCGTGCGGCCGACCGCGAAACCCTTGACCGTGCGGGCCGAGCGGGCAGCGGCAAAGCCATCCTTCAGCACTTCATAAGGCGCTTCGAGGCCGAGCAGCACGACGCCGCGGCAGAGCGGATCGCGGGTTTCGATCACCGTATCGATTGCGCTCCAGGCGGCGCGGCTTGCCTGCGGCTCCAGCTTCCACCAGTCGGGCTTGAGGCCGGCATCGTAATGCTCTTCCAGGGCGCAGGCGATGGTGCGGTCATCGAGAGGCCCGTGCTTGCCAGCAATGATCTCGATCAGGATTTCACGGCCAACCTTGCGCGCCGCCTCGTAGGCCGAGCGCAGCTTGGCGATCTGCGTGGCCTTCAGCTCGGCCGGATCGTCCGGGTGATAGAAACTCAACACCTTGATGCAGTGATCAATCGGCCAGTCGATCAGCCGGCTGCCGAGATCTTGGCTGAATTCGAACTGCAGCGGGCGCGAGCCCGGCAGCTCGATCGGCTTGCCGATCCAGAAATCCCTTTCCGCGCCGGCGGCAAACAGCGCCTCGCGGCCATATTTGTCGTCGATCAACATGCCGAAGCCGGGGCGGCCATTGGCGACGCTTTTTGCTGCCTTGACCGCGAGAACCTTGAAGGCGGGAATACGGGCAAGCTTTTCGGCGTTGCCGGCGGCCATATCCTCCAGCTGGACGCGATGGTCGATGGCCAGCGCCATCAGCTCGGGGATCTCCCGGCGCCGCGTGGTGGCCCAATGCACATGGTTGATCGCTTCGTCCTTGCGCAGCGCGCGCTCCTGGCTGCCCTTCTCCAGGAAATAGCTGAGCTCGATCCAGGTGGGGATCTCGGGTGCGCAGAGCAGGCGCGAGACGGCGAAGGCACCGCAAGCATTGGCCCAGGTGGCCGACGTCGCATGCGGCTCGCCCTTCAGCCAGCCCCGCAGGAAGCCGGACATAAAGGCATCGCCCGCGCCCAGAACGTTATAGACCTCGATCGGGAACCCCTTGCCGACGATGCCGTCCTCCAGATTGTCGGAGATCGGCCCATCATAGACGATGCAGCCCATCGGCCCGCGCTTCAAGACGATGGTGGCCGATGACAAGCCGCGTATGGTCTTCAGCGCCGAAAGAAGATCGCTCTCGCCTGAGGCGATCAGCACCTCTTCCTCGGTGCCGACGATCAGGTTGCAATCTGCCAGTACGGTCTTTAAGTGTGCGGAGACACGGTCGGAGGCGATATAGCGGTTGTCACCGGCATCATGGCCCGCAAGCCCCCAGAGGTTCGGCCGGTAATCGATATCGAAGACCACCTTGGCGCCGGCGTCCTTGGCGATGCGGATTGCCTTGCGCTGCGCGGCATCGGTGTTCGGTTTGGAAAAATGTGTGCCGCTGACCAGAACGGCGCCGGCAGAGGCAATGAAGGCCGGGTCGATATCGTCTTCGCACAGCGCGTTGTCGGCGCAATTGTCGCGGTAGAACAGCAGCGGGAAGGAATGTTCGTTTTCCACCGCGAGAATGGCGAGTGCTGTCAGTCGCTCGCGGTCGGTGACGATCCCGGCCGTCTCGACACCTTCGCGGGTCAGCTGCTCGATGATGAAGCGGCCCATCTGTTCGCCGCCCACGCGGGTCACCAGTGCGGATTTGAGCCCGAGGCGGGCCGTGCCGACGGCGATATTGGTGGGGCAGCCGCCAACGGATTTGGCAAAGCTGGCCACATCCTCCAGCCGCGTGCCAATCTGCTGGCCATAGAGATCCACCGAAGCACGGCCGATAGTGATCAGGTCCAGGCGCCTCTCGGCATTGACGGTCTTCTGGCTCATGGGCTTCCTTCCTCCCGAGACGCCGGGCCGGCTTTTTCTTCTGTCAGCCGGTCAGATCAAGCGTTCCATCTCGATGCCCATATGCAACATAAATTCTGTTCTCTCGTCAATATGGAATTTTCATTCCATCTGCTTCGGATCGAGCCGACGGCGCTTTTCCGCCACCGCCACCGTTAGCGCCATGGCAAAGGCCATGCTAGCAGATAGCGAGCGAAAGCCCGAATGATCGGCCTCGACGATTTCGAACCAGAGGCGCGAGCTTTCGCTCAAGGGCGAAAAGGCCGAATCGGTCAGGGAAACGACGGGCACATCGCGCGCGGCCAGCAGCCGCGCCTGATGCACCGTCTCCGGCGCATAGGGCGAGAAGCTGACGGCAAAAGCCGCATCGCGCGGGGTTGCCATGGACACCAGATCCTCATCGATCCCCGCAGCGGTGCCGACGATCTGACAGCGGATCTTCAGCTTGCCAAAAGCATAAGCCATATAGCTCGACAATGGATAGGAGCGACGCTTGGCGATCAGATAGACCGTCTCCGCCCTTGCGAGCAGATCGACGGCGGCCTCGAAACGTTCGGGATCGATGGAGGTTGCCACATTGTCCAGGGAGCGATGGGCGGCTGCGACGAAGCCGTTGAAGATCGCCCCGCTTTCCAATCGGCTGTGATCGTTCTCGCTGAGCGATTTCAGCCGGTCCTCATAGGCGGGGGTGCGCTCGCGCAGCCGCGCACGAAAGATCTGCTGCAGGCTGGAAAAGCCCTCGAAGCCGAAATGCTGGGCAAAACGCACCAGCGTGGAAGGCTGCACGTCGGCGCTGGTGGCAATGCTGGCGGCGGTGCCGAAAGCGATCTCGTCAGGCTGATCGAGCGCATAGGCCGCCACCTGTTTCAGCCGCTTTGGCAGGCTGGCTTTGCGCTCGAGAATCGCCGCCTTCAGCGCTTCGAAATCCTGCGGCACCTCGCCGGCTGCGTCGCCTTCAGACATCGGCGCGATCCGTCCTTCCATCTTTCTCCCACAGGCGCCGATACGCCCGCTCCATCAACCGATGAAATGCTTTGTGCACGCAAAGTCAATATGGAACGGCTGTTCGATAGGCGGTGTGTTGCACGGCGTTAAAGCAGCCGCTTTGCGCATCATCCGGGCCTCAGCGTCGGGGGTTCCCAGCCAGGCGCGAACAGGGAATGGCTGTTTCTTAACGAATTTTTACCTCTTCAGTCCGATCATCGCCGTAAACAGGGTTAATGAAGCGTCGCCACCGGGTGATTCGGCCCGCATCTTGCCTCCATTCAAGCCAACCGACCAATCGCAGGAGTCGTCGATCCATGTGCCGCTGGGCTGCCTATCGCGGAGAGCCTCTTTATCTGGAGGAGCTCGTCTCGTCCCCGGCGCATTCGCTTATCGCCCAGTCGCATTGCGCCACGCGGGCAACGACCGCCACCAATGGCGATGGCTTCGGCATTGCCTGGTATGGCGACCATCCCGAGCCCGGTCGTTATCGCGACATTCTGCCTGCCTGGTCGGATTGCAATCTGAAGAGTCTTGCGCGGCAGATCCGTTCGCCGCTTTTCCTCGCCCACGTCCGGGCGGCAACCGGCGGCGGCACCCGGCGCGACAATTGCCATCCCTTCGTGCACGGCCGCTGGTCCTTCATGCACAATGGCCAGATCGGCCATTTCGACGCGCTGCGCCGGCCGATGGAAGCCATGCTGGACGATGGGCTCTATGGAATGCGCCAGGGCACGACCGATAGCGAGCTGTTGTTTCTGATGGCGCTGCAGTTTGGCCTCGACCATGATCCGCTGGGCGCGATCGGCGAGACCATTGCCTTTGTCGAGCGGTTGGCCGGTCATCTGGGCGTGGACGTGCTGGTGCGCTTCACCGCCGCCTTTTCGGACGGACACACGCTCTATGCGGTTCGCTATGCCAGCGACTGGCGCGCGCCGACCCTCTATGCCGCACCCATGGGTCCGAGCGGCGGCTATTGCCTGGTCTCCGAACCGCTTGATGACGACCACAATGCTTGGGTCGAGATCCCGGATGGCACGGCGATCATCGTCGGTGAAAACGGGGTGGATGTGCGCCTGTTCTCCCCCGGAGAGCCGGCCGAACCGGCGCGGCGCCAGCGGATCTGAGCCTTACCAGCCAATCAGGCGTTTCCGACCATCAACAACACCACATAGCTCAAAACCGTGACGACAAGCCCGCGAAAGGCGAGGGTGACGAAGCGGTATTTGTCGCGCGCGATGCGCGAGAGCACGTCGGCATTGTCGAGATATTCGCGGAAGAGATAGCCGAGATCGCCGCGCTTGGCTGCCTCGGTAAAGCCCTGGCGATGGCTGTCCCAGGCGCCCCAGAACAGGGTGGTGGTCTTGGCGCTACGCCGTGGAAGAATGACGAAGATCGCGCAGATGATCGAAAACACCGAGGCCAAGGCCAGCGCGGCGGATGCGCAGATGTTGATCAGCACGGCCTCGCGGTAACGCTCGATGGTGAAGACGCCCCGCCCCTCGGTCGAGGAGATCAAAAAGGCGAGGATGAAGGTGAAAATATAGGCTGCCTTCTGGTCTGAGATCTTGATCTGGTCGTAAAATATTTCGTTCACCTTTTTTATGTGTTCAAAATATTTCCCGTCGCTGAAGGGCTCCTCATGCTCTTGAACCAGGCGCACGGGCTCACCGATCTCCGGCAAATCCATAGCAATACACCTCCCCCTCTACGACATACGGTATCAATAAAGCACAGACCTAATGTAAAACGCAGAGGCGTGACAGCCTCTACTTGACTTTTTTCTAGCGCACTTTCATCCCTTCTCCTTGTTCGAGGGGACGATCATGAAAACGAAGGTCGCAGCGGGTTTGGCGCTGCTTCTGGCAAGCGGCACCTGCATGGCGGAGCCGGTGGCACGCGGCGCTGAGAAAGCGGGCGCCGTCATCGCGCGCAAGACAGGCGAAGAAATCCGCTTCGTCGAAAAGGATGGGTGGCAGATCGTCGATCTTGCTCAGGATGTCGTCAATGGCGACGTGCTGCGCACGAACGCAAATGGACAGCTTGCTA
The DNA here is from genome assembly GCF_900109605.1 of Xaviernesmea oryzae. Lineage (GTDB taxonomy): Bacteria > Pseudomonadota > Alphaproteobacteria > Rhizobiales > Rhizobiaceae > Xaviernesmea > Xaviernesmea oryzae. Next base: position 50,207 of record NZ_FOAM01000015.1, on the reverse strand, counting down.
TTCTCTTTTCAGACCGCACGCAGATGCGCCTTGGCCGCAACAGCACCTTGGTGGTGCGAGACGTTAAGGGCGGTGGAGCGGATGCCGAGCTGATGCTGCAATCGGGCTCGCTCTGGGCACGGGCCGAGCGCGGCGGCGCCGGTTTGAAGGTGGAGACACCGGCGGCCACTGCCGCTATTCGCGGAACCGACTGGACATTGTCGGTCGATGCCGGCGGACGCACCTCATTGAACGTTCTGGACGGGCTGGTGGAACTGTCGAACGGCGCGGGCAGCGTTCAAGTCGCACGCGGCGAGGGTGCGGTGGCGGCGATCGGCCAGGCGCCGCGCAAGATCATTATCACCAATTCCGACGACCGCGAGCAGATGCTCTATTATCTCGGCCTGCGCGACAGCATGGAGATCCTGCCGGCCTCGCCTCTGCCGGGACCCGAGTTGCGGGCGCGCCATCATGTTTTGACGCTGAAGCCCGAGGCCGCGCGCACGGCGGCAGACTGGCTGGATCTGGCGGAAACGCGGCTTGCCATCGAGGGCCGGCGCTCGGCCGAGGCGGCCTTGACCAAAGCCGAGAACAAAGGCCTTCCACAGGCCATGCGCGCGCGTGCCGACTATGTCGCAGGCCTCATCGCCATTTCCGACGGCCGCTATGGCGAGGCGGCCGAAAAGCTGCGCCGAGCGCGCGGCCGACTCGACGCGCAGCGCCGCAGTCTGGCGGACTATGTCGCGTATTTCGCCCGCGCCCTGGCCGAGCCGGAGCGGGTGGAGCAGCCGCCGACAGGGGGAACAGGGCCGCAGGCGGTGGCGGCCGAGGCGCTGAGCATCGGCTTTCGCCAATCGATCCGCGACGCCATTGCCGTGCTCAAGCGGGGCGAGGCGCGCTATCCCGACGATGCGCTGCTGCCGGCCATGCGGGGTAAAATCGCTCTGGTGTTGAACGATCAGGCCCAGGCCGAGGAAGCGATCGCCAAGGCACTGGCCCGCGACCCCGACCAGCCGATCGCGCTCGAAGCACGAGCCGATCTCAAAGCGTCTCGCCATGGCGATCTCAAGGGTGCGGAAGCCGATCTGCGGCGCGCCATAGCCGCCTATCCCGGCGATTCCAACCTGCTGAATTCGCTTGCCCTGCTGCAATCGGCACAAGGGCTGGACAGGGCGGCGGCGGACACGCTGCGCCAAGCGATCGCGCTCGACCCGAAGAGCGCGAACTACCATGCCAACCTGGCCATATTCTATCTCGACCGCCGGCGCGTGAAAGACGCCCGGAAAGAGATCGACGCAGCGCTTGCCGCCGATCCCGGTCTCGATCTCATGCTGGTGGCGCGCGGCCGCTACCATCTGCAGACCGGAGAGAACGACAAGGCACTGGAGGACCTGCTGGCAGGCTCGGTTGCCAATCCCGCCTATGCCCAGGCCCAGTTGCTGCTGGCCATTGCCCATTATAGCCGGGGCGAGCGCATTGCCTATGAGCAGGCCATGGACAATGCCGAGCGGATCGACCCGAACGATCCCGCCATCGCCTCGGTGCGCACCGCCGTCGCCATCCAGGATTATGACAGCGACCAGGCCATCCGTCAGGCACAGACCTATCTGAAGCTGGAGCGCCAGCGCGGCGGTGACTTCGCAGCCCTCGGGGCCCAGCAGGAGTCCGGCAGCGTGCTGAAGGATGCTTTCGCCCTGCAGGGCCTGGGCGCCTGGGGCCAATATTACGGCGACGCCGTCTTCGATCCCTTTGCCGGCACCGCCTATCTCGACCAGAGCGTGCGCGGCAGCGCCGATCCCTTCGTCAACGCGCTTCTGCCCGGCGGCAACGCAATCGATCCGGTCAGCGAGACGCTCGGCTATTCCGGCCTGCTGCAAGGCCTGCTTCTCGACCCGCAAATGTTATCGGCCAGTGCGCTCAAGCGCACGCTGGTGCCCACGCCGTTCCTCGAGGCAGAGCTTGGCATCGGCGTGAACGACACGGATTCCGAGACGAAGTGGGTCAAGACGGGGCAGATCCAGGGCTATTCCAACCTGCCCTTTCCGATCAGCTTCTCCGGTGATCTCTCCTGGGAGGATCAAGGCGAACAGCGCATCGATGCGGATCGGCTTAACCGCTTGGATCTCGCCTCTAGGATCACACAGGCCAACGGCTTCATCACCGCCTCACCGACGGATGACGACCGCCTGATCGCGCTTTTCCAGACAAGCAAGTCGAGTACGGACAACGGGTCGCGCAGCCTGTATAATATTCCGGCCGGGCTGGTCGCCGCTATTCCAAACCTAGCAACCCTTGCTTCAGACGACTCGACGCAGAAGCTGACCACGGCGACACTTGGCTGGAGCCATAGCTTTAGCGACCGCAATATTCTAAACGCCGCTCTGTTTTACGATGAGAGCAATGGCAGCAGTGACCGCAACGACCTTATCGTGACCAATCAGATCGGGGTTCTCACGCGCGGCATCAACCAGAACACCAGCCGAAGCTACATGGCTTCGCTTGGCCATATCGACGGCATGGGCGACCTGACGCTGCGAACGGGCGTCGAAGGCGGCTTTTTCGATCTCGACGCCAGCACCCGGACGATCGTCGAATTCATCGTGCCTGACGCGCAGGGCCAACCGGTCTTCGTACCCGGCACGGATGAAACGGTTGGCGTCTCGTCCCGCGTCACCGCCGGCCTCGTCTATGTCGATGGGCTCTTTGAGATCACGCCGCATCTGAAGCTGGAAGCGGGCCTCTTCGGCCGGCTCTATCAGGGCGGCCCGGTCGATGTGCAGAGGCTGGAGCCACGCGTCGGCGTTGCCTGGGAGCCGGTGGATGGGCAATGGCTGCGGGCCGGCTATCTGCGCGAGGGTTTTCTCTCGACCTCCTCGACGCTCTCCCCGCTCGGCATCGTCGCGCTGCAATCGAACATGGTGCCGCTGGCGATCGAAGGCTACAAGGACACGCTGGCTTTTCGCTGGGACAGCGAATGGAGCGACCGGCTGTTTACCGCCGTCGACGTCCAGCATCAGGAAGCCCGCCAGCTTTCGATCAACGACCCCTTCCTGCTGCCGGGCGCCAGCCTGCTCTCGGGCGATATCGCCAAGGGGTCGATCGATCGCGCGGCGGTCACCGCCAATTATTTGATCGGTCACGGCTTCGGCCTCTCGGCCACCTATGCGCGGCTGCATTCGCGCGATGAGGATGCGGCCAGCGCCACCTTCGGGATGGGGCTGCCCTATGTGGCTGAAGAGGCCGGACAGGTGGCCCTCACTTTCGTCAATCCCATCGGCATCTCGACCACGCTTGCGGCCAATTACACCGGCACGCGGCGCTCGCGCGACGGCGGCGAGCTCGATGGCTATTGGACCCTCGATGCCGGCCTGACATACGAGACGCCCGACAAGCATCTGAACCTTACCGTGACGGCCTATAATCTGCTGGACGAAGATTTCGACGTGGCGACGCGGGTGCCTGGCTGGGGCCGCAGCGTCAAGGCGCTCTTGAAGGTGCGGTTTTGAGGATCGGGGCCATGATGCATCCTACAAGACAGCTCCCGGGCGTCGGTTCGATTTCACCAAAGTATCGGAGTGAAAGCCCCATTCAGTCGGATGCTCTGGCTGTCTGTTTTTGCGTCGGGTTTTTCCGAAAGCCGGCTCCCGATCGCGTGGTGCTTTAAATGGCGGGCGAGCCGATCCGGGCTGGGGCGCGGCGCGGCATCCGGCGCCTGCGCATGCTGGCGGTGCTGGTCATCGCCGTCATCGGCTCGGTCGCCGCCTGCGCCACCTCTGTGCCCTGGTCGCTGATCGACCTGCGCGTCTTCGACTATCTCTCCACCCTCGATCCGCCGCCGCTTCCCGCCGATGGGCCTATCGTCGTCGCCATCGATGAGCCGTCCATGGCCGAGCTTGGGCTGCAATGGCCTTGGCCCCGGGCGCTGCATGCGCGTCTTGTGGAGGCCCTGCGCAAGGCCGGCGCCCGCGCCATCGGCTTCGACATCATCTTCGCCGAGCCGGCGGCCGATCCGCAGAACGATGCGGCGCTTGCCCGCGTGCTGGGCCCTGATGTCGTGCTGGCGGGCGACGAGAGCGTCATCGTCACCCCGCAGGCCGAGCAATATCTGCGCACCGAGCCCCTGCCGGCACTTCTGGCCACGGGCGCTTCGGCCGGCATCGCCTCGGTGGCACTGAACGCCGATGGCGCACTGCGCCGGCTGCCCGAGCCGGCGGATGGCTTCGCCGCCGTCCTGGCCGGCCGCGCCGGGCATGCCGTGATGCCGCCGGAGGGGGAACGTCTGATTCAGACCTTCGGCCCGGCCCGCACCTACCCAACCGTGTCCTACTATCAGGCGCTGGATCCGAAGGCGTTTCTGCCGCCCAAGATCTTCCAAGACCGTCCTGTGATCGTCGGCCTGTCGCTGCAGAATGCGCCGACACTACAAGCAGGCGGCGCCGATAGTTTCGCCACCGCCTTTACCGCCTGGACCGGCCGGTTGACGGCAGGCGCGGAAGTGCAGGCAACGATCTACGACAATCTGGTTCATGGCCTCAGCATTCGCCCTGCCGGACCGGGCCTGAAATTTGCCTCGATTCTGGCCGCAGCGCTGGCAGGCGGATTGCTCGTGCTGCGCTCCACCGGCAAGATGACCGGCCTGGCCGCGCTCTGCATGCCACTCATCCTTGCTGGTCTGAGCTTCCTCTCCCTGCGCTTCTCAGGCGTCTATATGCCGCCAGCAGCCCCCTCCACCGCCTTTCTGCTGGTTGTCCTGATCCAGGCGGCGTTCGACTATTCCGCCGAGCAGCGCATGCGCCGCGACATCACCCGCGCTTTTTCCAGCTATCTCTCACCTGATGTGGTGCGGCAGGTGGCGGACGATCCGAGCCAGCTGAAGCTCGGCGGGCAGCGGCGCACGCTGTCCATCCTCTTTTGCGACGTGCGCGGTTTCACCACGATTTCCGAAGCGCTGAAGGACAATCCGGAGGAGCTCACCCGGCTGATCAACCGGCTGCTGACGCCGCTCTCGGAAATCGTTCTGGAAAGCGGCGGCACGATCGACAAATATATCGGCGACTGCGTCATGGCCTTCTGGAACGCGCCGCTCGATGTGGAGGATCACGCCCGGCGTGCCGTTGGCGCGGCCCTGGCCATGCTGGCAGCGATGGACGGGCTCAATGCCGAACTGGAAGCCGAGGCCAAGGCCGCCGGGCGGCCTTATTTTCCCTTGCGCATCGGCGTCGGCATCAACACCGGCGATTGCGTGGTCGGCAATATGGGTTCGTCGCGCCGCTTCGACTATTCGGTGTTGGGCGATTCCGTCAACCTCGCCTCCCGGCTCGAAGGCGAATCGAAGAATTACGGGGTGCCGCTTCTTCTCGGCCCGGAAACGGCGCGGCAGGTGGCGGATGCTTTCACGTTGGTCGAGCTCGACAGTATCGCCGTCAAGGGACGGCATGCACGCTCGCCCGTGTTCACCGCGCTGTCGACCTGCTCGGCCGACGCGTTGGCGCGCCATGCAGAACTTCTGCAGCGCCGCTATGCCGGCACGCTCGGCCCCGACGATCCCGAACTGACACTGCTCGGCGAGCTGATCCCCGAGCTCAAGACCTATTACCGGCTGACCCGCGAACGGCTCGCCTACACGGCCTGACGGCCACCCTCGCCCATCTCACTGCGAGGGCAAGGCATAGGCGATGATGGCATCGCCCACCGGCGTCTCCATGAAGTGATGGCCGCCGGCCATGATCACCACATATTGCCGCCCACCGATCTCATAGGTGATCGGCGTTGCCTGTCCGCCGGCCGGCAGCGCATCCTGCCAGACGGTTTCGCCGGTGCGGATCTCGATGGCGCGGATCAGGTCGTCGGTCGCCGCCGCGATGAACATCAGCCCGCCAGCGGTGATCACGCCGCCGCCATTGTTGGGGGTGCCGATGCTGACGGGCAGCATCGAGGGGATACCGAAGGGGCCGTTCTTGCGCGCCGTGCCGAAGGGCCGGTCCCAGATCGTGCGGCCGCTGGCCAGATCGATGGCGCGGATGCCGCCATAGGGCGGCTCCTTGCAGAGAAGCCCGGTGCCATCCAGCCGCCATCCGGCATTGACGTCGATCGCATAGGGCGCGCCGGCCTGCGGATCGCCCGCCCCTTCGGCACTGGCGCCGAGATCGCCGCCACGTGCCTGGCTGCGCGGTGTCCAGCCCTTGGCGTCCGCCTCGGCGCGCGGCACCAGGCGGTTGTGGTTCGGCATGTCGTTGTAATTGGCGATGATCACCCCGCGCGAGGGGTCCACGGCAATGCCGCCCCAGTCGGAACCGCCATTATAGCCGGGATATTCGATCCAAGGCTTGTCGGTGGTCGGCGGCGTGTAGAAGCCGCGATAATGCGACATGCGAAACTGCATGCGGCAAACCATCTGGTCGATCGGCGACATGCCCCACATCATGTCCTCGGTGAGGTGCTGCTTGCGCAGCGTGTGATAAAGGGAATGCGGCTGGGTGCGCGCGCGCCGCTCCGGCTCGACGCCGCCCTGCGGTGCGAAACGTTCGTCCACGGCGGTGATCGGCTGGCCGGTGCGCCGGTCGAGCACGTAGATATCGCCCTGCTTGGAGGGCAAGAGCAGCGCCGGAACCGAGCTGCCGCCAGCGCCGGGAAAATCGACGAGCGTTGCCTGCGAGCCGAGGTCATAGTCCCAGACGTCGATGTGAACAGTCTGGAAGTGCCAGACCGGCTTGCCGGTCGCGACATTCAGCGCCACCAAGGAGGTGGCATAGCGATCCTCTTCGGCGGAGCGGGCACCGCTCCAGTAATCGACGGCCGAATTGCCCATGGGCAGATAGACGAGGCCGAGCGCCTCGTCGCCGGTCGCCGTCGTCCACATGTTGGGCGTTCCCCGCGTATAGGTCTGTCCGTTGGGCGGCAGGCCGTTGAGGTCGGGCCGGGTCATGTCCCAGGCCCAGCGCAGGGCACCCGTCTCGGCATCGAAGCCCTGGATCACGCCGGAGGGTGCGCTGCGCTCCTGTCCGTCGAGAACCTGATGGCCCGTCACCACCACGCCGCGCACGATGGTGGGCGCGGAGGTGATCGAAACCATGCCCGGCGCCACCTCGCCCATGCCTTTCTTGATGTCGACTGCGCCATGGTCGCCGAAATCGGCGCAGGGCTCGCCATTGCCGGCATCGACCGCGATCAGACGCCCGTCAAGCGTGCCTTCGATGATCCGGCGCGAGCAGGCCTGGCTGCGGGCGGCATGTGGCTTTTCGTAATAGGCGACGCCCCGGCAGGCGGCGGTATAGGGGATCCAGTCGTCGGTGACCTTGGGATCGTAGCGCCATTTCTCCTTGCCATTGGCGGCATCGAGCGCGATCAGAATATTCTTGGCAGAGCAGAGATAGAGCGTTTCGCCGATCTTCAGCGGCGTCGTCTCCGCGCCATATTTGTTGTGCGCCGGATCCTTGGGCAGGTCGCCCGTATGTGCGACCCAGGCGCGCTTCAGCTGGCCGACATTGTCGCGGGTGATCTGGTCGAGGGGCGAGAAGCGGCGTGCCGCCTCGCTGCCGCCATAGACGGGCCAGTCGCGGCCGGTGGTGCGCAGCGACGGGTCCTCCATCTTGTAGAGGCCGGCCATGGGAAAGGCGAGCAGCGGCGGCACAGCCGGGGCATTGCGGATGGAGATGGCGACGCCAGCCACCACAATGACACCGGTGAGCGCCAAAGCCCCGGCGAGGCTTTGCTTGAACCGGATCCGTCCGGGCAGGAGAACCGGCAGGCAGAGGATCACCAGCGCCATCAGAAGGGCCGGCGGAACGATGCGCGGCACAAGGGCCCAGCCGCGCAGGCCGACCTCCCAGAAAGCCCAGAGCACCGTCAAGACGAAGACGGCGGCGTAGATCAGCGCGCCCTCCGGCTTCAGCTGGAACAGAAAAAAGCCGGACGCAAGAAGGCCGAGGCCCGCCAGCACGTAATAAGGGGAGCCGCCGACAAAGGCGAGTGTGGTGCCGCCGATGGCGAGCATGGCGCCGATGAGCAGCAGGATCGAAGCGAGGATGCGGACCATCAAGACCTTCACGCCCCGCCGGGCCGTTTCGCCTGTTGCCGTCATGCCCGTCTCCTTTGTCGCCTGCCGGACTGAAGCCGGCAATCCAGGCGAAATTTGGCGCAGGCAAAGGCAATGGCAAGCGACAATCGCTCACGGCAGTCGAAACGGCGCCGCGCGAGAACAGTCAGCATGTGCCGACCATCACGCGGACTGCAGAACGGGGCGGCCGCAGCCGCCCCGCCCCTCTTTGGAGCCTGACACACGGGGGCGGACCCAAAGGCGGCGGCGAGGAAGCCGCCATGCGCCATCCGCGCTCAGAAGCGGGCTGCCGACCGGGAGGGTGTCAGGCAGCCTGGATCTTGCGGCCGCCGCGCACCCAATCGGGCAGGAAAGCGCCATGGGCGGCGATCAGGTCGTCGGTCAGCGACCAGATCTGGTCGAGATCGAGTTCGGCCGCCGTGTGCGGGTCCATCATCGCGGCGTGATAGACGTGCTCGCGGTTCTCGGTCATCAGCGCCGCCACCGTCAGCTCCTGCACATTGATATTGGTGCGGATCAGCGCGGTCAGCTGCGGCGGCAGCGCACCGATATAGGTCGGCTGGATGCCGGAGGAATCGACCAGGCAGGGCACTTCCGCCGCGCAATTGGCCGGCAGCGAGGTGATGCAGCCATTGTTGCGGATATTGCCGTAGATCACCGAGGGTTCGCCGGTCCAGACCGAGTTCATGATCGAGGAGGCATATTCATGGCTCTCCTTGACCTCGATGGTCTCGGCCTCCTGATAGGCGGCGGCCTGGCCCTTCCAGCGCTCGATCTGCTCGACGCAGCGCTTGGGATATTCGTCGAGCGGAATGCCGAATTTCTCGATCAGGTCCTCGCGGCCTTCCTTGATGAAATAGGGCGTGTATTCGGCGAAATGCTCCGAGCTTTCGGTGACGAAATAGCCGAGCCGGGTCAGCATCTCGTAGCGCACCTTGTTCGGGCAGCGTGGGTTCCAGTGGCTTTCCTTGGGGAAGCGCCCTTCGCGATAGCCGCGCAGGAGATCGGGATAAAGATTGCGATAGCTGCCGTCGGGCTGGCGATGCTCGAAGGCCAGATAGAAGGCCATATGGTTGATGCCGGCCGCGCGGTAGCGGATCTCGTTCAAGGGAATGTCGAGGTCGCGCGCCAGTTCCCCCGCCGTGCCTTGAACCGAGTGGCAGAGGCCAACCTGGCGAATGGTCGGATATTTCTCCGCGATCGCCCAGGTGTTGATCGCCATCGGGTTCACATATTGCAAAAGGATGGCCTGGGGGCAGACGGCCAGCATGTCCTCGCAGATCGACCAGAGATGCGGCACGGTGCGCAAGCCCCGCATGATGCCGCCGACCCCCAGCGTATCGGCAATGGTCTGACGCAGGCCGTACTTCTTCGGCACCTCGAAATCGGTGACGGTCGCCGGCTCATAGCCGCCGATCTGGAAGGCAACCACCACGAAATCGGCGCCTTCCAGAGCCTTCTTCTGGTTGGCATAGGTCTCGATCTTCGCCTTGGTGCCGAGCGTGCGCACCAGCTTGCCGGCGACGATCTCGCTTTCGGCCAGGCGCTGCGGGTTGATGTCCATCAGCGCGATGGTGGCATCCGCTAAGGCGGGGCGCTGCAGCACGTCGCCGATGATGTTCTTCATGAAGACGGTGGAGCCGGCGCCGATGAAGGTGATCTTGGGCTGTCGGGTCATGGGAAGAAGCCTTTCTGTCTGTCGTCTCTTACAAGTCTCGGGAGAAATGTTTCGGGTTACGGGCAGCCTCTCAAGCGGCCACCTCGAAGGCGGCGCGCACGAGGCGCTCGGTATAGGCGGTCTTCGGCCGGCTCAGGATCTCCTCCACCGGTCCCTCCTCGACGATCTGGCCATGCTGCATCACTGCCACCCGGTGGCAGAGCGCGCGCACGACCTTGAGATCATGGGAGATAAACAGATAGGAGAGGCCACGCTCGGCCTGCAGCTTGCGCAGGAGCTCGATGATTTGGGCCTGGACCGAAAGGTCGAGCGCCGAGGTCGGCTCGTCGAGCAGGATGAATTCCGGCTCAAGCGCGATGGCGCGGGCAATGGCGATGCGCTGGCGCTGGCCGCCGGAAAATTCATGCGGGAATCGTTGGAGGATGTGGCCGGGCATGCCGGCTGCCTCCAGTGCCGCACGCACACGGACTTGGCGCTCCTCACGCGTGGCGCCGAGGCCGTTGACGACAAGCCCCTCCTCGATGATCTGACCGATCGACATGCGCGGATTGAGCGAGGAGAACGGGTCCTGGAAGACGATCTGCATGCGGGCGCGCAAGGGGCGCATTTCTTCGCGGGTCCGGTCCTGGATCGGCATGCCGTCGAACAGGATCTCGCCGGCATCCGCCCGCGTCAGCTTGACCAGCGCCTGGCCGAAGGTGGTCTTGCCCGAGCCGCTTTCGCCGACGAGACCCAGCGTCTCGCCGCGGCGCAGCGTCAGCGAGAGATTGTCGACCGCCACCAACTGCTTGAACTGCGGGCGGAAGAAGCCGCCATGCTTCAAGGTGAAAGCCACACGCACGTCGCGCCCTTCGAGCACCGGGGCGGCGCCGTCCTGAAGTGGATTGGCGCGGCCGCGCGGCTCGGAAGCGAGCAGATGGCGGGTATAGGGATGCTGCGGATCGGCAAACAGCGCCTCCGTGGCATTGTGCTCGCGCACCTCGCCCTGCGCCATCACATAGACATAGTCGGAGAACTGACGCACCACCGTCAGGTCGTGAGTGATCAGGATCACCGCCATGCCCAAGCTCTTCTGCAGATCGCGGATCAGGTTGAGGATCTGCGCCTGCACCGTGACATCGAGCGCCGTGGTCGGCTCGTCGGCAATCAGGATGTCGGGATCATTGGCGAGCGCCATGGCGATCATGATGCGCTGGCGCTGACCGCCGGACAGCTGATGCGGATATTGGTCGAGCCGGGCTTCCGGGTCGGGGATCTGCACCTTTTTCAGGAGGTCGAGGGCGCGGGCCCGCGCCTGCGCGCCCGACAGGCGCTGATGCACGCGGATTGCCTCGACGATTTGGCTGCCGATCGTATAGACCGGATTGAGCGAGCTCATCGGCTCCTGGAAGATCATCGAGATCCGGTTACCGCGCAAGGCCCGCCGCCGGCGTTCGGGAAAGGCCAGCACGTTCTCGCCGTTGAAAGCGATGGCGGCACCTTTGTCCACCTTGGCGCGCTTGCCGAGCAGCCCCATGATGGTGCGCGCGGTCACCGACTTGCCGGAGCCGCTCTCGCCGACGATCGCGATGGTCTCGCCGCGATAGAGCTGGAAGGAGACGTTCTTGACGGCCTCGACCTCGCCGCCCTCGACCTTGAAGCGAACGGCGACGCGACGGGCGTCGAGGATCGGCTGCTCCGTGCGCATATCCAGATCGCGGCGCTCGGCCGGGGCATGAAGCGTGCTGTCGGCAGGATTTTTGCTGTCTTGCGAGAAGATCATCGGGTCTTCCTCTTCAATAGGGATCGACGGCATCGCGCAGACCATCGCCCAGCGCATTGAAGGCGAAGACGGTAAGCAGCACGAAGGCGACGGGCGAGAGGATCCAGGGATAGGAGCCGATGACCGAATAGGTCGCCGTATCCTGCAGCATCAGCCCCCAGGAGATCAGTGGCGGCTTCACCGCAAAGCCGAGAAAGCCGAGGAAGCTTTCCAGCAGCACGACCGAGGGGATGGCGAGCGTGACCGAGACGATCACATGGCTGAGCACATTGGGCAGAATGTGCTGGAAGATGATGCGCCGGTCGGTGGCGCCGACGGCGATGGCCGCGCGCACATAATCGATGCGGGCAAGCGCCAGCGTCTTGCCCCGGACCTCGCGCGACATCTGCGCCCAGCCGAGCCCGGACATGACGAGAATGACGAAGCCGAGGAAGACATGGGTCGGCGCGGTGACCGGGATCAGCGAGGTGAGTGCGAGATAGAAGGGCAATTGCGGGAAGGCGAGGATCAGCTCGACCACACGCTGGGTCCAGGCATCGAAGCGGCCGCCGAAATAGCCCGAGACCATGCCGACCGTTGTGCCGACCACGGTCACGATCGACACCACGATCAGCGCGATCATCAGCGAGATGCGGGCGCCGTAGAAGATGCGCGAAAGCACGTCGCGCCCGAACTTGTCGGTGCCGAGGAAATGCACGTGGCTGCCATCGACAGCGCCGATCAGATGACGCTCGGCCGGGATAAGGCCGAAGAGATAATAGGGATCGCCCTTGACGAAGAGGCCGAGCACCTGCGGATTGTCGTAATCCGGGCCGATCACCGGCTGGAAGGTGATCGGGTCCAGTTCCTGGCCATCGGCCAGCGGATAGCTGCGCGGCGAAACCAGGTTTCCGTCGCGGTCGGTGATGTGGATCGCTTGGGGCGGCGCGAAGCCGACGCCGGTTGCCTTCGGGTCCATCGGCGCCAAAAATTCAGCAAAGAGCGCCATCAGCAGCAGCGCGCAGACCATCACCAGGCCGATCATGCCGGTCCAGGAGCGCTTCAGCCGGCGCCAGACCAGCGCGCCATAGCTTTCATGCTGGCGGGCGTCGCTGATGGCGGGTTTGACGATCACGGCGTTTTGGATCTCGAGGCTCATGCGTGCGCCCCTCCCAGTCGAACGCGCGGATCGAGCAAAGCGAGCAGCATGTCGGCGATGATGTTGCCGACGATCAGCGTGGCCGAGAGCACCAGCATGAAGGTGGCGGTGACGTAGACGTCGCCCACCCACATGGAGCCGACGATCGCGGGGCCAACGGTCGGCAGCGCGAAGATGATCGCGGTCTCGATCTCGCCCGTCAGCATGTAGGGCAGCACCACGCCCTGATACATGATGAGGGGATGCAGCGCATTGGGAACGGCATGGCGCACGATGACCTTGCCTTCCGAAAGGCCCTTGGCGCGCGCAGTCTCGATATATTGCGCGTTCAGCGTGTCGAGCAGATTGCCGCGCATCACCCGCATATTATAGGCGAGCCCGCCAAAGGTGGCGATCGCCACGACCGGCCAGACATGCTGGACGAGATCGACGAACTTGCCCCAGCTCCAGGGCGCGCCGCCATAGCGGGCGGAGTTGAAGGAGCCGATCTCGCTGACGTCGAAATGGAAGACCATGATGTAGACGATGATCAGCGCCATCAGGAAGCGCGGCACCGTCATGCCGAGGAAGGAGATGCCGGAGAGCAGGCTGTCGATCCAGGAATATTGCTTGACCGCCGCGATGATGCCGAAGGAGATGCCGATCACCGATGCGAGGATATGGCAGACCAACGCGAGCGCCAGCGTACGGGGCAGGCGCTCGGCCACCACATCGCCCACCGGCTTGTTGTAGTACAGGCTCTGGCCGAAGTCCCCGCGGGTGACGATGCCGGTGATCCAGTTCACATATTGGATCGGCAGGGGCTTATCGAGCCCGTGAGCCAGCCGATAGGCCTGCGCCTGGGCGTCGGCCGCCTCGAAGGATGCGCCGCCCTGATTGATCAGCTGGGAGCGGATATAGTCGCTGTAATCGCCCGGCGGGGCCTGGATGATCGCGAAGGTCACCACGCTCAGGACGAAGAGCACGGGCACGGCCGAAGCGATGCGCATCAAGAGAAAGGCGAACATGGACGTTCCTGCCTCCCGGTTTCTGGCTTTCAGGATCCCGGACCGCCACTTGTCCCTGGGATGTCGGGGCGGCCCGAAGGTTCGAAAAGCCCGGCGCCTGATGGATACAGGCACCGGGATCGGCGGGTTTTAGTTCAGCAGGCCCTTGGTGCCCGGCTTGCCCGGCAACTGGTCCTTGAACAGCTCGTAATCGCCCTGCTTGTCGGCGGCGACGAACAGCCGTTCGCGCAGCACCGTATCCTCGGCCCAGTTGAACATGAAGATCGGAGCGCCGGGCGGAACGTTGGAGAAGCGCTTGTTGATGATCAGCGCGCCGGGATATTCCGTCAGGCCCACCGTATCGACATGGCTGGTGGCCAGCTTCTGATACTGCTTCATCAGCTTGGCGCGCTCATCATTGTCGCTCGAGCGAATGAAGGCGTTGACCGTGTCGACCATCTCCTTCTCGTAGGGCATGATATCGACCTTGCCATCCTTGCCGGCGCGGTGATGCGGGCTGGTCTGCGGGCCCGTCGGGGCCAACTGGAAGGTGTTCTGCACCACGGCCGTCAGTTCCTGGTCGTTGCGGCGGATCATCCAGTCGAAGCGGCCGCCTGCCTGCGTCGCGTCGCGCTTGACGCCATCGAGCGCATTGAGCACCACGCGGATGCCGAGCTTCTCCATCTGGCCGACAATGCCTTCCGCCAGGCTCTTGTCGGTGGTGTAGTCCGAGGTGAAGAGCAGCACGATTTCGACGTCGGCGCCGTTCATGATGGTCTTGGGATAGTTGACGATGCCGTCGCCATCCGTGTCCTTCAGGCCGGCCTTGGCGAGAAGCGCCTTGGCGCCTTCCAGATCGAAGGGATAATAGACGGTCGACTGCCGGTCGTAATAGCTCGACCCGGAGGAGATACCGCCCGGATAGATCGCCGTGAACGGTCCCTTGACCAGGCTTTCGCCGAGCTTCTTGCGGTCGAGCGCCATGGTGATCGCCTTGCGGAAATCCTCATTGCGGTTCAACTCGCGCACGGCCTGCATGCGTGCATCCGGATCGCCCCAGCCATTGGCCGAGAAGTTCATGCGCAGATTGTAGCCGACGATGCGCGGGCCAAAGGCCAGGCGCGCCGGGGCCGTTTCGGAGGCTGCGCGCTTGAGGCTTTCGACGAAGTTCTCCGGCTGCTCCAGATTGGAGAAATCGCCCGAACCGGCAATTGCCTGCACGTCACGGTCGGCCCAGGTCGAGAGCTTGTAATGCAGCTCGTCGATATAAGGCAGCTGATGGCCCTTTTCGTCCACCTTCCAGTAATAGGGATTGCGACGCAGGACGATGATGTCGTCGGGCCGGTATTCGACCGGAACCCAAGCGCCCATCACCGGCATGTTCATATATTCTGGTGGAAAGGCGTTGCGGTACTGGTCGTAGGTGTTCTTGGAATATTTCGGATGCTGGGGTTTCAGCACATGCGCAGGGCCGGGGCAGAAGGTGCCGTAGGCCATGGCATAGAGATATTGCTTGGGAAAGGCGTCCTTGAAGGTCCATTCAACCGTATAGTCATCGACCTTCTTCAGTTCGGTGCCTTCGCCGAAGGTCTCGCGCGTGGCGCCGTTCAGCGGCGTCACATTGGGGTCGATCACGTTGTCGTCCCAGTAGAACATCACGTCCTCGGCCGTGAACGGCACGCCGTCGGACCACTTGGCGCCCTTGACCAGGTTCATGGTCAGCTTGTGCCCGTCCTTCGACCAGGTCCAGCTCTTGGCCAGATTCGGCAGCGGCTCCATGTCCTTGGCTTCGACCTGGTAGAGCGGCGCGGTGCGCGTCAGGCATTCCGACATGGCGATGTCGATGCCGCCCCAGCCCTGCGTCTGGCCGGCGGAATAGTTCCAGCCCTCAGGGCGTCCGCCGATGACGTGGCGCATCGTGTCGCCATAGACGCCGATCCCGTCAGGCATATTGCCCGTCTTGAAGACCATCGGCTCTTCCGGCAGGCGCTCGGCCACCGGCGGCAGCTTGCCGGTCTTGACATATTTCTGGGTGACCCACGCCGGCTCCTGATAGCTGGTGAGCTTCTTGAATTCGAGAATCGAGTCGCGCGGGACGAAGGTGATCTTGCCCTGGGCGGGGAAAGGCGGCGGCTCGGGCACGACGGTCGGTTCGGAAGCGAAGGCCGCAAGCGCCAGCGTCGAAACGCCGAGCGCGAGCGAAGCCGCAAAGGTCAGGCCGCGAATGGTCATGGCTCAATAGTCTCCCGTGGTTCATCGGCCTGCGTCATGGTTCAAACGCCCGGCCTCCTCCTGATGATCTCTATCCGGTACCGTCCGCCCGGTTTGCTCCTCCAAGCGCCGGGCGGGCGGGTCTTAAAAATTAGCCGGCGAGCTTTTCGGCGCGCAGCTCCTCGATCGAGCGGACGGGCCGGCGCGCTGCGCCGGACCATTCGCGGGTCTTCACCGTGCCCTTGGCGAGCCGTGCCTTGGCATCGTCCACGGCATGGGCATATTGCGGCAGCCAGCGGGCTTGGGCGACGACCATTTCATCGACCATCTGCCAGACCTCTTCCGGCGTGCAGATGGCGCCGACCAGCGGGTCATGCAGCACGGCAAGCTTGAGAAGATCGATATCGCCCGAGACGGCCGCATGGACCGACATGCGCTGGACGTTGATCGAAGAGACGCAGGTGGCCGCGCAGGCCTCCGGCAGGGTGATGCCGGACACCATGTTGATGCCGAAGCGATCGACGAAGCCGGGCGATTCGATGATCGCATCCTCGGGCAGATTGGTGATCACGCCGCGGTTCTTGACGTTGAAGTGGCCGCGATAGACCCGCCCCGTTTCCAGCGCCTCCAGAATATGGCTGGCATGCTCGTTGGAGCGCTTGGCCGGATCGATCGGCTTGCCGGCGCTTTCCAGGAAGCGGGGGAACTCGGTTTCGAACCAGTTGCGCGTTTCGGTGGAGTGGCGCAGATAGCCGCCGGTTTCGCCATGGATCCAGTCGGACATGTCGATCCAGCGCGCCGTCTCTTCCGGCCGCTTGCGATACCAGGGCAAATATTCCGACAGGTGGCCATTGCTTTCGGTGGAATAGACGCCGAAGCGCTTGAGCACGTCGATGCGCAGCTTTTCCTGCTGCGAGAAGACCGGATGGGCCTCGAAGGCGGCGACCAGCTCGTCCTTGCCGATCTTGCGGCCGTTAACACGCAGATCGATGAACCAGGTCTGATGGTTGATGCCCGAGCAGATATAATCGAGCTCGCCCTCCTTGGCGCCGAGGATCTCGGCAATCTGCTCGGCACCGTGCTGGACGCCGTGGCAGAGACCGACGGTGTTGACCTTGCCATATTCGATCGCCGCCCAGGTGTTCATCGCCATGGGGTTGGCATAGTTCAAGAAGGTGGCGCCCGGCTCGGCCAGCTCGCGGATGTCCTTGCAGAAATCGAGGATGACGGGAATGTTGCGCTGGCCATAGAGAATGCCGCCGGCGCAGATCGTGTCGCCGACGCACTGGTCGACACCGTATTTCAGGGGAATGCGGATATCGTCGGCATAGGCTTCCAGCCCGCCGACACGCACGCAGCTGATGATGTAGCGCGCGCCCTCGATGGCCTTGCGGCGGTCCGTGGTGGCCGTCACCTTGGTCGGCAGGCGGTTGGACTCGACGATCCGGTCGAGGATCGTCTTGATCATGGCGAGATTCTGCTCGCTGACATCGGTCAGCGCCACTTCAATCTCGGCGAATTCCGGCACGCAGAGAATGTCGGTGAACAGTTTCTTGGTGAATCCGACGCTGCCGGCGCCGATGATGGCAATCTTGAATCGAGTCATGGTTTCCTCTCAAGGACATGCGCTGCCGTCACCGCCTGCCAAGATGGCAGCCGGCTCAGGGTAAAATTGCGTCAAGCATTGTCGAACCGCGCGCAGGCCGGCCATGCCGGTTCCCTCCTGCCTCTGCTCATGTTTCTGCGGTCCTTGCTCCCTGAGGCGGCATTATGCGAAGATTGCCGGGCTTGAACAGGAGGGATTTGTGCTTTGATGGGTAATTCTGTGCTCAATTCCTTGATCGCTGGCGGGCCGATCATGCGCACGGTTTCGCTGCCGCGCGGGCGCCAGAGCCTGCACACCATGCCGACCAGCACGGGCTATGAACTGCGGGCGAAGGGCAATTACGACTGGGACGGGCGCAAGCGCGGGCAGACCCCCTTCACCGTGCTCCAGCACACGATTTCAGGGGCTGGAAACCTGCGCTACGAGAACCGCACCTATCGCGTCGGCGCGGGCGAGACGCTGCTGGTGCTGGTGCCCCACAACCATCGCTACTGGCTGGAAGAGGGCGGGCGCTGGGAATTTTTCTGGCTGTCGATGAATGGCGAGGAGGCCCTGCGCATCCACAAGGCCATTCTCGATGTGACCGGGCCCGTTTTCAGGCTGCAGCCTGAAACGATCGAGCGCCTGGCCGATTGCGCCCGGCGGCTGATCCATGAAGGGGGCGCCGAGCGACCGGGCCTGGCCTCGTCCATTGCCTACGAGGCGGCCATGGTGCTCTATGACGATGTTTTCGGCGCCCATCCGGTCATCGGCCAGGAATATCGGGCGATGCAGCATGTCATCAAACATATCCTCGACAATCTGGATCGCGCTTTGCCGGTGGACGAGCTCGCCGCCGTATCCGGCCTGAGCCGGGCGCATTTCTCACGCGTCTTTGCCGCCAGCGAGGGCATGCCGCCGGCGGAATTCGTGCTGGCCAAACGGCTGCAGAAGGCAACCAAGCTTCTGACCAAGGCGGCCGATCTCTCGGTCAAGGACATTTCGGCGCTGTGCGGCTTCGATGACCCCAATTATTTCGCCAAGGTCTTCCGCAAGCATTTTGGCGCAAGCCCCACCGAATTCCGCACCACCGGTATGTATTCCAGCGTCGAACGCGTGGATTCGGAACGCAATTGACGGCTCCATCACGCTCGCATCCCGAACGAGCCGGCGGGGTAATCCAGGCTTCACACAGCCGACATTCCCTTAGCCAAAACTCACATTGCACGGACTGTGACCTGCTGGCAGGGTGGATATTTCACCGCCATGCCTTAGGTCATGGGCTGGAGATCAGGCCGACGCCTGCAAGCGATGAAAGGCGCGCCTTTGTGGGTCTGTCGTAGCGGCGAGAGCGCCTTGTGCTTGAACCTGGCCGATCTTTCTGTATGTCGCCTTTTGGCGCACGTCGCCTGCGCGCGTTGCGCAACATGCTGTCGATTATGCCGCCCTGTCGTTTGGCAGGCGGAAGAGGAGTGGGAATGCCGGAGACGAAAAAGATCCTCGTCCTGGAAGACGACGGTCTTCTGGCGATGGACATGGAGGACTTCCTCATTGACGAGGGCTATGCGGTCCTCGGCCCCTTCTCCACGATCACCCGGGCCTTGGAAGCGCTTGACAAGTCGGAGGTGGATTTCGCCATCGTCGATCTCAATCTCAACGGCATGTTCTCCTTTCCCGTGATTGATGCGCTGCAGGCGCGCGGCATTCCGCTGATCGTCTGTAGCGGCTATGCCGAATTGCCGGAGATCAAGGCGCGGCTGTCCGGCCTGCCGCTTCTGCCCAAGCCCTGGAACGCGGCGCGGCTATCCAGCCTGATCGAGAGCGTCTTCGTCTGACGAAGAGCGCCGGCAAAGCGCCCACACTCGACATAGAAGCAAGGAATACGGTCAGGCCTCGATCATCCGGGGAATGACGATTTCGCAGACAAAGCCTGTCGGCCGGTAGAGAAGCTGCACGCTGCCCTGAAGTTCATATTCGACACTGCGCTTGATCAGCGTCGTGCCAAAGCCCTCCCGCTGAGGCCGCTCTACGGCAGGCCCATTGATTTCCTGCCAGACGATCCGCACGTGATCGGGTTCGTTGGCCTCTTCCTGCCAGTCGATGACCACGCGCCCGCCCTCATGCGCCAGAGCCCCATGCTTGACCGCATTGGTGGCCAATTCGTTGAACACCATGCTCAGCGCCAGCGCCGGCTTCGGCGAGAGGCTGATGAGCGTGCCGCCCTTGATCTCGATCCGGCGCCATTCGCTGGATGGTCCAGGCCGCTGGCCGGGTCCCGTGCGCGGCGGAATCTGGCCGATGCCGGTGCGCAGGTAAGGCTGCATCGTGCGGCGCACCACTTCAAGCAGGTCCGTTTCGCTCCAATTGGTCTCGAAGAGCAGCGCATGCGCATCCGCCATGGCGCCGAGGCGCTGCAGGAGATTGGCGACATAATCCTCGGCCGGCTGGCCGCGCACAAGCGTTCGCCGCACCAGCGACATCACCATGGCCATGGTGTTTTTGACACGATGGCTGAGTTCGCGGACTAGCACTTCCTTCTGCCGCTCGGCGCGCAACCGCTCGGCCTTTTCGCGCGCCTCCGCCAAGGCCCGCTCGACGGCGGCGGGAAGGCGGATCAGCCGTTGCTTGAGGATGTAATCGGTCGCGCCGCGGCGGAAGGACTCGATGGCCACCTCCTCGCCCAGCACGCCGGAGACGAAGATGAAGGGCAGGTGCGGCGCCAGCTCGCGCGCCATGTCGAGCGCGGCAAGGCCATCGAAATCCGGCAGGGAAAAATCGGCGAGAATGAGATCGACCTCACCGCCTTCGAGCGCGGCGGCATAATCCTCCCTAAGCGAGACGCGCCGCACCTCGGGCGTCGGCGCCACATCGCCCAGAAAAGCGGTGATCAGCTCCGCATCGAGCGCACTGTCTTCCAGGAGAAGAATGCGCGCCGGCGCCGGCCGGCCTTCAGCTGCGACCATTGCGACGATATCCCGGCGGCGGTTCGTTCAGGATTCCCCAGAACACGCCCAGATCCTTGATGGCCTTGAAGAATTCCGAAAACTCGACCGGCTTGACGACGAAGGCGTTGACGCCGAGCTCGTAGCTGCGCACCAGATCCTGCTCTTCGCGCGAGGAGGTGAGCATGACGATCGGAATATGCTTGCGCTCCTGATCCTTCTTGACCCGCTCCAGCACCTCCAGGCCATCGACCTTCGGCAGCTTCAGATCCAGAAGGACGACGGCCGGATCGCCGGCGGGCCGCTCACGGTGAAGACCTTCGCGGAACAGGTAGTCGATGGCTTCGGCACCATCTCGGGCAACGACGATCTCATTGGCGAGCTGACATTTCTCCAGCGCCGTCAATGTCAGCTCAAGGTCACGCGGACTGTCCTCGACGAGAAGGATAGGACGCAGTTCAGACAAGGGCACGGCCTTTCTTTTCGGGAAGGGGAAGCGCGAAGGTGAAGCTGGCGCCTTTGCCGACTTCGCCTTCAGCGGCGATGGAGCCGTTATGGCGATCCAGAATGCGTCGGACAAGAGCCAGGCCGATGCCGGTCCCCTCAAAATCTTCTGCCCGCTGCAGCCGCTGGAAAACGCCGAAGAGCTTGGCGGCATAGGTCATGTCGAAACCGACCCCATTGTCCTGCACCCTGTAGCGCGTCACCCCGTCGTCTTCCTGTCCATCGATGACGATCACGGCCTTTTCGCACGGACGGGTATATTTGACCGCATTGTCGATCAGATTGAACCAGACCTGGCGGATCAGGGTCGCGTCGCCAAAGGTCGGCGGCAGACGGCTGATGCGCCATTCGATCGCGCGCCCTTCAATGGAGAGCGCAATGCTGCGAAGAACTTCGTCGACGAGCTTGTTCATGTCGACCGCGCTTTTGGACAGCGAGGCGCGGCCAAGCTGCGAGAAATTCAGGAGATCGTCCACCAGGCGCCCGGCGGCAAGAGCGGAGTCGGAAATCATCTGCAGGTAATGCTGCGACTTGGACTCCAGGCCGCTTTCCCGCTCGCGCAACAGCTGCGCGAAGCCGACAATATGGCGGAAGGGCGCGCGCAGATCGTGCGAGACCGAGTAGGAGAAGGCTTCCAGTTCCTTGTTGGAGCGTTGCAATTCGCGGCTGAGCTGGGCCAATTCTTCCGCGCGGCGCAAGACGACGCCGACAATCGCGGTGCGCAGGCTTTGCGCCGCCGCACGCTCGGCATCGCTCCAGGCAATGGCATGGCCACGCACCTGTTCGCGCCAGGCCTCGAAGGAATGGCGCGGATGGATGCGGCCTTCCTCGCGCACCATCTTGTGCGGGTTGCCGGCCCAGGTCACGGTCTCGACCACCTCGGGCCGGAACCAGAGCAACCAGTTGGAAGCCACGTCGGAAATGCGCAGAACCAAAAGGCCGCTGGCATTCCGGCTGATGCCGTCGAGCTGCGGCAGCTCGTGCGGCAGGCGATCCGTGGCGTAGACTTCGGTGACACCACGGGTCTCGAGCCATGCGATGATCGCGCGGATCGCGGCTTTGTCCGGCACATCGCCCGCCACTTCCAGACGATCCTCCGCAATCATCGCTGCACCGGTGGCGCCGACCTGCTCCAGCAGGGCATCCGGATCCGACATTATGCCAGCCACCCAGTCTGATGCGCCCGTCATGGCGGCGAGCAGGCGCGTTCCCAAGACGCTCAGCCGCTCGCGTGCGGCCGCATCCTCGGCCCGCTCCTGAGCGCCGATGCGCATGGCGAGCGACTGCACGACGAAATCGCAGGCATCGCGCAGCATCGGCGAAAGATGGGTCGCCTCGGCCGAATGGCAGGAGACGAGACCCCAGAGCGCACCATTGACCATGATCGACACAGACATGGAGGCGCGCGTGCCCATATTGCGCATATATTCGAGGTGAACGGGCGAGACGCTGCGCAGCTGCGCGAAGCTCAGGTCGAGCGGCTGGTCGGTCAGAGGGTTGAGCGACGGTTCGATCGGCACGGGCCGGTAGTCGGCATCGGGAATGACGCGCAGCCGGCTTTCGGCATAGAGCCGCCGCGCCTGGGCTGGAATATCGGCGGCCGGAAAGCGCAGGTCGAGATAAGAAGGCAGCCGCTCATTGCCGGACTCGGCCATGACCCGACCGTTCCAATCGGCGTCGAAGCGATAGACCAGCACGCGGTCGAAGCCCGAAAGGGCGCGCACGACCCGCGCGCAAGCCTCCAGCGCATCCTGCATGGTCCGCTGCCCGGCGATCTCCTGCACGAAATTGTTGAGCTGGGCGAAGATCGCAAAAGCCGAGTCGGTCTCAGCGCGCGCCTCCTCCACCTCCACCACGACAAGCCCGTCCGAGCGCCGCGCCGTCAGCACATGGCGGCCATCGCGCGCGATCACCCGCAGGAAGGGTTGGTCGCTGCCATGCCAGGCCTCGATCTGCCCGAGAACCTCGCCCAGAACACCGTCCGGCCTCTGGCCAAGCACGGTCTGCCCACCGATGAACGCGGGAAGATTGGCGCTGGCGGCGACAAGCGTCAACCCATCCGGATGCAGGGCAGCGAGCGCCCCATGCGGCTGAATGGCGCCAGGGATGTGGATCGGCTCACGCTCACAGGCTGTCAGGTCTTGTTGCGGATCGTCCATTTCGGCTTCCTTTTCAGGGAACGCCGCAGCATCTGCGCGAAATTCCGACGTCTTCAGGCTCAGGCCCGATCATTACGGGCCTTGATGATTTGGAGCCGGCATGTGGGGCTCCGGAACTCTGCCATGGGGATCGTCCACGGCGACCCAGGCGCGACGATAAGGCACGACAGGCCGGCGCATCGTGCCTGCACAATGCCTAGCCGAGCTCTCGATGGCAAGCACACACCGGTCGATGCCTTTCGGATCATCATCACGGCCCTATGAGCAAGATAGATCGGCATGTCCTGATGTAAACCATGCCGATCGAGCAATCGTTCTGGCCTGACCGCATCCCAAGGTAGATGGTGCGGAATCTGCGGGCCTGCCCCTCGCCTTTGCCGTAGCTCTCTCTATATGAGTCATCCAGTTTACAACGATATTCGGCTGCAGTACGCACATGCGGCTCGGTGAATTCAGCAAGGATGCGGACACGCCTGTGCCCCCTCTCCCCGATAGCCCCAATGGCAGCCCGGCCTATTCCGGCGAGACGCGGATCGGCAATCGCGAAGTCATGGCCAATAGCCGGTTCATGCAGAGCGTGCTGGCTGCCTCCGATGACTGCATCAAGATCCTTTCGCTCGAAGGCAAGCTTCTGTTCATGAGCGAAGGCGGCCAGCGGGTGATGGAGGTCGAGGATTTCGATGCGCTGCGCGGCTGCCCCTGGCCGGATTTCTGGGCAGGCGCCGGTCTCGCCGAGGCCCAGGCTTCGATTGCGGCGGCGGTCGCGGGGCGCAGTTCCCGCTTTCTCGCGGCCGCCAATACGGCAAAGGGCACGCCGAAATTCTGGGACGTGAAGGTCTCGCCCATCTTCGGCGCGGATGGCCAGCCGGAGACCATCCTGTCTGTTTCCCGCGATATTACCGAGCTGAAGCGAAGCGAGGATGAACAGCGCCTTCTTGCCCAGGAACTGCGCCATCGTGTGAAGAACATCCTGATGCTGGTGCGTGTGATCGCCAACCAGACCATCCGGACAGATGTGCCGGCGGAGACGGCGCGCGAAAAGTTTTCGGCCCGGCTGATGGCGCTGGCGGAATCGCAGGATCGGCTGACCTCCACCAATGGCGCGCGGGCCGAGCTGCACGCGTTGCTCGACGCCGTTTCCACCACCCATGGCGGCGGGCGGCTGCATTTCTCCGGGCCGAAACTGGAACTGAATTCGCGCTGCACTCTGGCCATGGCGATGGCGCTGCACGAACTGGCGACCAATGCGATGAAATATGGCGCCCTGTCGAACGAAAACGGCCATGTCGAGGTGACCTGGCGGGTCGTCGAGGTCGCCGAGAAAGGCAGCCAGTTCCACTTCACGTGGACTGAAGACGGTGGCCCTCCGGTTCAGCAGCCGTCCTCCACAGGCTTCGGCTCGCGGCTGATCGAGAAGGCCCTGGCTGGCTATTTCCTCGGCGCCGCCCGGATCGATTACCGGCCCGGTGGTCTTTTCTTCGAGCTCGAAGCGCCGATGGACGCCTTGACCCGCGAAGACACATGATCAGCCGACATGGGGTGCTGAGCAACCAAGAGGCTGATTTTCACCCGACGGACTTGTCTACAAACTGTCTACTGTGAAAGAATGCGGCATAGCGGCAGGATCGCGCCGCCAGCCAGCCAGCCTATCACAGGACCGCTTCGATGACGCTTTCTCCGCAGCCCGCCTTCATCACCGACACGGAACGGCAGGAGCGGCTTGATCGGCTGCGCCATGCCATGGAGGCCAAGGGCATCGCGGCCGTGCTTCTGGGCTCCACCGACACCCTGCGCTATTTCACTGGGCTGGTCTGGCATGGCAGCGAGCGGCTGCTCGGGGCCCTGATCACCGCAGAAGACCTGATTTACATCGTTCCCGGCTTTGAGGAGAGCAAGGTCGAGACCTTGCCGCGCCTGGCTGGTCGCACCCTGCTCTGGCAGGAAGAGGAAAGTCCGGCCGCGCTGGTTGCCGGCCTTGTCAAAGGCCAGGGCCTTCTGGCGATCGATGACGCCATGCCGCTCTTCTTCTATCACGCGCTGGCAGCGACCTTGTCGCCTGCGCGGCTGGTTGACGCCGGGCCGCTGACGCGCCCCTTGCGGCGGATCAAGTCAAAGGCCGAGATCGACATCATGCGCTATGCCATGGGCCTGACGCTGGAGGTTCACAAGCGGGCGCATGCGATGATGGCGCCGGGTGCGCGCGCCTCCGAGGTCGTGCGCTTCATCGACGAACAGCACCGGGCTCTGGCCGGGCACGACTCGACCTTCTGCATCGTCTCCTTCGGGCAGGCCACGTCGCTGCCGCATGGCGCCGAGGGCGAGCAGGTTCTCGCCAAGGGTGATGTCATCCTCGTCGATACGGGCACACGCATCGACGGCTATCATTCCGACCTGACGCGCACCTATGTGCTCGATGAACCGGAAGCGGATTTCGCCGCCGCCTTCGCCATCGAGCAGGCTGCGCAGCAGGCCGTGTTCGACGCCGCGCAACTGGGCGCGCCGCTTGGATCGCTCGACGACGCAGCCCGCGCTCTTCTGGTGGAGAAGGGCCTTGGGCCCGACTATCGCTTGCCCGGCCTGCCCCACCGCGCCGGCCATGGCATTGGCCTGGAGATCCACGAGGAGCCCTATGTCGTGCGCGGCAACCAGACGCCGCTGCAGCCGGGCATGTGTTTCTCCAACGAACCGATGATCGTCTTTCCCGGACGCTTCGGCATTCGGCTGGAAGACCATATCTACATGACCGAGACCGGCCCGGCCTGGTTCACCGAGCCACAGAAGAGTGCGGTGAGCCCCTTCGCCTGAGCCCACTGGGCTTGAGACAAGCCCGCCTCATTCAATGGGGTCGCCCAGCCTCAGGGTGACGCGGTCGGCGGCAAAGGCGGTCACCGCATATTGCAGTGGCGCGCCTTCGGGCGTGGCGTTGAGCGCACGCGCCTCCATCACTACGGCGCCGGGCTTGAGGTCGAGCAGCCCGCGCTCGCGCTCGTCCGCCAGCCGCGCCGTCAGCTCCGTCGCGCGCCTGATATAGTCCTCTACGCCGAGATCCCGATAGGCGCGGGTGATCGAGCCGGTCTCGCGAACCCTCTCCGCCATCGCGGCGAAGCGTTGCGCATCGAAATAATTGGTGGAGTTGGAGAGCGCCACGCCATCGACGCGCGAGACGAGGACGAGACGCAGCACCGGATGCCCCTCGGCAAGCCCGAGTTTTTCGGCAACAGTCTGCGGTGCCGCCAGCACACCGTCCTCGATCACGGTCACCTGCCGCTCGCGGATCTGCCCCGCCAGCCCCTCGGAAAAACGCGTGCGCTTTGAGATCGGAAAGCTATAACGCTTCGGCGGGCGCACGCGGGTGCCGCGCCCCTGTACCGTCTCGATCAGACCTTCCTCTACCAGACCAGCCAAGGCGGCGCGCACCGTATGGCGGTTGACGGCGAAGCGAGCCGAGAGCGCCATCTCGCCGGGCATCAGGCCATCGGTGCCGAATTCGCCATCGACGATCGCCTGGCGCAGCCGGTCGGCGATCTGGCGCCAGAGCGCCACACCGCTGCCGCGATCGATCCCGTCCTTCGGCATCATGTCCATCCGCGGCCCCCCACCCTTTTTATCTGGCTGTCATGTCTTCGTCACGTTCTGGGATTAGACAGCACTCCTGTCGAGTTGTCTAGATAAATAGACAAATGGAGAGTGACCGTGGACAAGCCTCAGCCTCGTACCGCTTTCGCGCCTGCCAAGGAACCGGACACCGCGCAGGATGCCCAGGCGGCACGCCGCAAGCGCGCCATGGACAGCCTGGCCCGCAGCGATCGGGGCCGTCTTGAAGCCTTTCTTGCACGCGAAGCCGCCGACCTCGAGGTCCATGCCGTGCGCGGGCCGGAAACCGGTCTTGTGATGGTGCGCGGCCGCATCGGCGGCGGCGGCGCGCCCTTCAATCTCGGCGAGGCAACCATGAGCCGAGCAACAATCCGCCTTGCCGACGGCACCATAGGCCACGGGCAGCTGCTGGGCAGCGACAGGGCGCATGCCCGGCTCGCCGCCATCATCGACGCACTCGGCCAGCGCGCGGATTATGCCGCGCAAGTGAACGCCCTGGTGTCCGCAATCGAGGCCGATCTGACGGCTGCCGATGAGAGGCTGGCGGAAGAGACAGCCGCGACCCGGGTCGATTTCTTCACCATGGTGCGGGGAGAGGACTGATCATGCCAAAGACCGCCAAAGCCACTTATTACGGCGCTTTTGCCGATGCCGTGCTCGACGCCCAGGCCGCCTTCCGTGGGCTGATGGACGCAATGGCCCGGCCGGGCCGGATCCACCGCTTCGCCGAATTGGCCTCCCCGCCCGCCCCGCTCTCGCCGGCGCAGGGCACGATCGCGCTGACGCTGTTCGATCAGGACACGCCGGTGCATCTGACGCCAGCGCTTGCGGCCAGTGCCGTCGCCTCCTGGCTCTCCTTCCAGACCGGCGCGCCACTGACTGCAGACAGGTTGCAGGGCCGTTTCGCGCTTGTGGAGAAGGGCGTCGCTTTTCCGGCGCTGTCCGGCTTCGCTTTGGGAACGCAGGATTATCCGGACCGCTCGACCACGCTGATCGTCGAGCTGGAAGCGTTGGCCGGCGGCCCTGAGCGCTGCATCGCCGGACCCGGGATCGACGGGGAAGCGACCATGGCGCCTATCGGCCTGCCCGAAGCCTTCCCGGCACTCTGGGCTGAAAATGGCGCGCAGTTTCCGCGTGGTGTCGATCTCATCCTGACGGCGGGCGATGCCTGCCTGTGCCTGCCGCGCACGACCCGCCTTCTTGGCTGAGCCGCATCCTGGCGCTGCCGTCTCTGGCGGCCGCGCATCGTTTCAACCGCTTCACGGACATCCGGCCAAAAGCCTGGTCCGCCAGAAGGGAGGCATTTCATGTATGTCGCCGTCAAGGGCGGGGAAACCGCCATCGCCGAAGCCCATCGTCTGCTTGCCGACCGTCGCCGGGGCCCACGCGACCTGCCCTCGCTGACGCTTGCCCAGATCGCCGGCCAGCTCGCGCTCGCCGTCGACCGGGTGATGGCCGAGGCCTCGCTCTACGATCCCACCTTAGCCGCCCTCGCCGTCAAACAGGCGCGCGGCGACATGATCGAGGCGATTTTCCTCCTGCGCGCCTATCGCACCACGCTGCCGCGCCTTGCGATCTCGCAGCCCCTGGAAACCGCGGCCATGCAAATCGAGCGGCGCGTCTCCGCCACCTATAAGGACCTGCCGGGCGGCCAGTTGCTCGGCCCCACCTTCGACTATACCCATCGCCTGCTGGACCCCGCCCTGGCGGAGGCGGGGGATGAAGCCGCCGATGTGGCCGCCGCCACCCGCCGCCCGTCATCGGGCGAACGGGTGATGCGCGTGTCCGACATTCTCGACGGCGAAGGCCTGGTCGAAGGAGATGGCCATTTCGGGGCCGATCATGTCGCCGGCGACATCACCCGCGAGCCGCTGGAATTTCCCATGCCGCGCGACACGCGGCTTCAGGTTCTCGCGCGCGGCGACGAAGGCTTCCTGCTGTCGCTCGCCTATTCCACCCAGCGCGGCTATGCCCGCACCCATCCCTTCGTCGGCGAAATCCGCATCGGCCTGGTCGAGGTGGAGATCGATCTGCCGGAGCTCGGTTTTGCCGTCTCGCTCGGCCGGCTGCGGATCACCGAATGCCAAATGGTCAACCAGTTCAAGGGCTCGGCAAAGGAGCCGCCGCAATTCACGCGCGGCTATGGCCTGGTTTTCGGCCAGTCCGAGCGCAAGGCCATGGCCATGTCGCTGGTCGACCGGGCGCTGCGGGCCGGTGAATTCGGCGAGGATATCGTCGCCCCCGCACAGGACCAGGAATTCGTTCTCTCCCATGCCGACAATGTCCAGGCGACCGGCTTCGTCGAGCATCTGAAACTGCCGCATTACGTCGACTTCCAGGCCGAGCTCGACCTCGTGCGCCGCATGCGCGCTGATTATGAGGCCAAGCGCGCGGACGAGGCGAGCGACGAGGACGCCATCACCAGCGAGGCCGCACAATGAGCGCGATCGAGGGCATCGCCCGCACCAATTACGCCTATCTCGACGAACAGACCAAGCGGATGATCCGCCGCGCGATCCTGAAAGCCATCGCCATTCCTGGCTATCAGGTTCCCTTTGCCTCGCGCGAAATGCCCATGCCCTATGGCTGGGGCACCGGCGGCGTGCAGGTCACCGCCGCGATCATCGGGCCACAAGACCGGCTGAAGGTGATCGACCAGGGTGCCGACGATACCACCAATGCCGTCTCCATCCGCGCCTTCTTCGAAAAGGTCGCCCAGGTAACCGTCACGACCCATACGCGCGAGGCGACGATCATCCAGACGCGCCACCGGATTCCCGAAGCGCCGCTCGGCGAAGGCCAGGTGCTGGTCTATCAGGTGCCGATCCCCGAGCCCTTGCGCTTCCTCGAGCCGCGCGAGACCGAGACGCGGATGATGCATGCGCTGGAAGAATATGGCCTGATGCATGTGAAGCTCTATGAGGATATCGCCCGCAACGGCCATATCGCCACGACCTATGCCTATCCGGTGCAGGTGGCGGGCCGCTATGTGATGGACCCCTCGCCGATCCCGAAATTCGACAATCCGAAAATGGACCGCTCACCGGCGCTGCAGCTCTTCGGCGCGGGACGCGAAAAGCGGATCTATGCCGTGCCGCCTTTTACCGAGGTCAAGAGCCTGGATTTCGAGGACCATCCCTTCACCATCCAGCACTTCGACAAGCCCTGCGCACTTTGCGGCTCCACCCATTCCTATCTCGACGAAGTCGTCCTCGACGATCGCGGCGGGCGGATGTTCGTCTGCTCCGACACCGATTTCTGCGAGGAGCGGCGCGAGGCCGGCCATGTCGGTGAGTTGGGCGTGCCCGCCTGATGCTTCCCTCAGTCTTTCCGCAGCTCCCCAGGAGGAGATGATGAACGCCGAACAACCGCTTCTCAAGGTGAGCAACCTCTCGCGCTTTTATGGCGGGCGGATCGGCTGCCTGGACGTGTCCTTCGACCTCTGGCCCGGCGAGGTGCTGGCGATCGTCGGTGAGTCCGGCTCCGGCAAGACGACGCTGCTCAATTGTGTCTCCAGCCGGCTGCAGGCCCAGGCCGGCCGGGTGGAATACCGCATGCGCGACGGGCGTCTGCGCGCGCTCTCCGACATGGGCGAGGCCGAGAGGCGCTTCCTGATGCGCACCGACTGGGGCTTCGTTCACCAGAACCCGGCCGATGGGCTGCGCATGACCGTCTCGGCCGGCGCCAATGTCGGCGAACGTCTCATGGCGGTCGGCGCGCGCAATTACGGCCAGATCCGCGACACGGCGGTCGACTGGCTGGAGCGCGTGGAGATCAACACCGACCGGGTGGACGATCCGCCCCGCGCTTTTTCCGGCGGCATGCGCCAGCGCCTGCAGATCGCCCGCAATCTCGTCACGGCCCCCCGTCTTGTCTTCATGGACGAGCCAACCGGCGGCCTCGACGTCTCGGTCCAGGCGCGCCTGCTCGACCTCCTGCGCGGCCTCGTCAGCGATCTTGGCCTTGCCGTCATCCTCGTCACCCATGACCTCGCCGTTGCCCGGCTGCTCTCCCACCGGATGATGGTGATGAAGGACGGGCGGGTGATCGAGGCCGGACTGACTGACCGCGTACTCGACGATCCGCGCGAGCCTTACACCCAGCTTCTCGTCTCCTCCATCCTGCAGGTCTGACGCCTCTCTGTCCGAAGGGAACATGCCATGCCGACACCTCTCGTCGTCAGCGAGGTTCGCAAGAGCTTCACCATGCATCTGCGCGGCGGCCTGGTGCTGCCCGTGGTCGACAATGTCAGTTTCTCGCTCAAGGCGGGCGAATGCGCCGTGCTCGGCGGCCCCTCGGGCGTTGGCAAATCGTCGATCCTGAAGATGCTCTACGGCAATTACGCCATCGATGCCGGCCAGATCCTGATCGAGCATCAGGGGAGGCTGATCGACCTTGCCTCCGCCAGCCCGCGCGAGGTGATCGAGATCCGCCGCACGACGCTCGGCTACGTCAGCCAGTTTCTGCGCACGCTTCCACGCGTCGCGGCGATCGACGTGGTGGCCGAGCCGCTCATCGCCCGTGGCGAGGCGGCAGCAACCGCCCATGACAAGGCGGCCGAGCTCCTGGGCAAGCTCAATCTGCCGGAAGCACTCTGGCGCCTGCCGCCAGCCACCTTTTCCGGCGGCGAGCAGCAGCGCGTCAACATCGCCCGCGGCTTCATCACCGATCACAAAATCCTGCTTCTGGACGAGCCGACCGCCTCACTGGACGCGGCCAACCGCGCCGTCGTGGTCGACATGATCGCCCAGCGCAAGAAAGCCGGCACCGCCTTGCTCGGTATCTTCCACGATGACGACGTGCGCGCCCGCGTGGCCGACCGGATCATCGACGTTTCCGCCTTTTCCGCGAGAAAGACCGCCGCATGACCAAGCTCTCCGTCGAACCCCTGATCGACCCCACCGCCCGCGTCAGCGACTGCACGCTCGGGCGCTATACCGAAGTGGCGGAGGGATGCCGCATCTCCGAGACCGAACTCGGCGATTATTCCTACGTCATGGAGGGCGGCCGGGTCTGGTGCACGACAATCGGCAAATTCGTCAACATCGCCGCCGATGTCCGCATCAACGCCACCAACCATCCGATGCACCGCGCGACGATGCATCACTTCACCTACCGCGCCGGCGACTACTGGCCGGATGCGGAAAACGAGGCGGATTTCTTTGCTGCCCGCCGGGCCAAACGCATCCTCATCGGCCATGACGTCTGGATCGGCCATGGCGCGACGCTGGTGGCTGGCGTCACCGTGGGCAATGGCGCGGTCATCGGCGCCGGCGCGGTCGTCACCCGCGATGTCGCGCCCTATACGGTCGTCGGCGGCGTGCCGGCCAAGCTGATCCGTGAACGTTTCACGCCCGAGATCGGCGCCCGTCTCGACAGGCTCGCCTGGTGGGATTGGGAGCATGACCGCCTGCGCGGCGCACTTGAGGACTTCCGCAGCCTCTCGGCCGAAGAGTTCCTGATCAAATATGGCGGCTGAGGCCGCGCTTTCGCTCAGTTTTACAAAACTGACATCAAACTGACACGACCAGTTCACGGATCGGGTCAAAGGCATATTGCAGCCCATCCGATCCACTTAAAGAGCCGGCTCATGAATTTCGAGCTTCACCAGGTCACCCGACGTTTTCACGGCAAAACCGCCGTCGACGCCGTCAGCCTGACCATTCCGCATGGCCAGATGGTCGGCGTCATCGGCCGCTCCGGCGCCGGCAAGTCCACGCTCCTGCGCATGATCAACCGCCTGGTCGATCCAAGCGAAGGGGTCATCCGCTTTGGCGACACCGAGGTCTCCCGGCTGAAGGGCACGGCGCTACGCCGCTGGCAGAGCGACTGCGCCATGATCTTCCAGCAGTTCAATCTGGTGCCGCGCCTCGATGTGCTCACCAATGTGCTGCTCGGTCGGCTCAACCGCCGTTCCACCACATCGAGCCTGCTCGGCCTGTTCACCCGGGAGGAGCGCATCCAGGCGATCGCCGCTCTCGAACGGCTCGGCATCGAACAGACGGCGCTGCAGGCAGCCGGCACGCTCTCGGGTGGCCAGCAGCAGCGCGTGGCCATTGCTCGCGCGCTGATGCAGGAGCCGAAGATGCTTCTAGCCGACGAGCCGATCGCCTCGCTCGATCCGCTTAACGCCAAGATCGTCATGGACTCCCTCCGTGACATTAACGAGCGCGAGGGCATCACCGTGATCACCAATCTGCACACGCTCGATACCGCCCGAAACTATTGCGAGCGCATTGTCGGCATGGCCCAGGGCCGCGTCGTTTTCGACGGCCCGCCGGACGCTCTGACCGCCGAAGTGGTCGCGGCGATCTACGGCACGGGCCGCGATGGCGCCGGCATCGACGAAAGCATGACCTCCACCGCCCTTCCCGCCTCGGCCGCCCAGGCCGCAGGCGCCACCCCCTCCGCGCGCGAAAGCTCCATGGCCACCGCCTGAGAGCCCGCCGGCGCGGCGACTGCCACCCGCTCCCAAGGCGGGACGATATCTCATGATCCGCTTCCGGCATCATGCCGGACAAACAGGAGAGCCTCCATGTTGAAGAAGACCCTGCTCGCCGCCGTCGCGCTCGCCGCGCTCGCCGGCTCCGCTGTCGCTCAGGACCTCAAGGAATTCCGCGTCGGCATTCTCGGCGGCGAGAACGAAACCGACCGCCTGCGCAACTATGCCTGCTTTGCCGACCACCTGAAGAAGGAATTCGGCTTCGAGAAGGTTTCGCTCTTCCCGGCTGCTGATTATGACGGCGTCATCCAGGGCCTGCTCGGCGGCACGCTTGACTTCGCCGAACTCGGCGCGGCCGGCTATGCCAAGATCTATCTGAAGGACGCCAAAGCCGTCACCCCGATCCTGACCAAGCAGGAAGTCGACGGCGCCACCGGCTATTATTCGATCGGCCTCGCCCGCAAGGATTCCGGCATCAAGTCGATCGCCGACGCCAAGGGCAAGACGCTCGGCTATGCCGATCCGGATTCCACCTCCGGCTATCTCGTTCCGCTGACGCAGATCCCGAAGACGACGGGCGTTCCGAACGATAAGTATTTCGCCAAGACCCAGTTCAATGGCGGCCACGAGAACAACCTGCTCGCCGCCTATGACGGCAAGGTCGATATCGCCGTGGACGATTCCTCGGGCCTCGGTGATTTCAAGGACGGCTACACCTCCGGCACCTTCCACAAGGTCGTCGCCAAGGGCACGGTCGATCCGAACAAGCTGGTCGAAGTCTGGCGCTCGCCGCTGATCCCGAACGGCCCCTTCGTCGTTCAGAATTCGCTTGGCGACCAATGGAAGGCGAAGCTGACCAGCTTCCTCCTTGACCTGCCGAAGAAGGACGAGAAGTGCTTCTCGGCCATTGCCGGCGGCAATTACAAGGGCTTCGTCAAGGTCGAGCCGGGCTTCTACGACGCTATCATCGACGTTCGCAAGCAGTCGATCGGCGGCTGACGCGTCCGACCGCGCATTCGAGGCGGCCGCAGGAGCGGCCGCCTGTTCTCTCGGAAAGTCCCGCCATGGTTTCGTCCGCCGTTTCGCACGCCTCCCCCGTTGTGCATGCCGTTCACACGCAGTGGAGCCGCATGATCGCCACGCGACGTCTCTATACGGGCCTTGGTCTTCTGCTGCTGGCCTATGCCTTCGTCGCCTCGGTTCAGTTCGCCGACGAAAGCAATGCCGGCCACTTCTTCGACCGTTTGCCGCATCTGTTCGACTTCACGAGCTGGCTGATGCCGAGAGAATGGTCGGATGTCTGGCGCGCGCTGTTCGATCTGCCGAGCCTGCACGACACCGGCACCGAGGAATATAATTTCGATGTCGGCCGGGTCTATGTCTGGGGTTCTGTCTACATCCCCGAATATTTCGAGCTGATGTTCGTCACGCTCAACGTGGCACTGGTCGCCACATTGATCTCCTTCTTTGTCGCAGTGCCGCTCAGCCTGCTGGCGGCGCAGAATCTGTCACCGTCGCGGCCGCTCTGCTTCATGGCTCGGCGCGTCCTCGAATTCCTGCGCGCCTTCCCGACGATCGTGATTGCCGGCCTGTTTGCCGCCGTGCTCTCCATCGGACCCGTTGCCGCCATCATCGCCGTCTCTCTCCATGCGATCGGCGCCATCGGCAAGCAGTTCTACGAGGTGGCAGAGAATATCGACATGAAGGCGCATGAGGGCGTCGGCGCCGTCGGCGCCAACTGGTTCGAGCGCATGCGCTTCGCCGTGCTGCCGCAGGTGCTGCCGAACTATCTGTCCTATGGCCTGCTGCGCTTCGAGATCAATGTCCGCTCCTCCACCATCCTCGGCGCGGTCGGCGCCGGCGGTATCGGCGAGGAGCTGAAGCTTTCGATCTCGCGCGGTTTCGGCGCCAAGACGCTGGCGATGATGCTGCTTCTGTTCCTCACCGTCGTCGCGGTTGACCAGTTTTCCGCATGGCTCCGGCGCCGGCTGATCGGCGACGAGATCATCCATCAACACGTGTGAGCCGCCATGAGCCAGATCAACGCCGCCCATCGCCAGGAGATCGAAGCGCGCCATGCGCATCTCCTGAAGGACAAGCCGCTCCAGCGCTTCATGCCGCTGATCGTGCTGATCGCCACCCTGCTTTATGGCCTCTACGCCATCTGGTTCTTCGACATTCCGCGCATCGTCTCCGAAGCCCAGTGGGTGCGCATGGGCCTCTATCTGCGCCAATGGGTGAGCTATGACGTGCAGCCGGAATTCCGCTTAGGGAAAGACGGCATCACCATCCGCTATCCCCGCTTCTCGCCGCTCGGCGACGACCCGCATCCCGACTGGGTGATCAACCGGCCCGACGGGTCGAAGTTCATTCCCTTCGGCAGCGGCGGCGTCACCGTCGCGACGACGGGCACGACCATCGTGGCGCGCGGCGAAACCGTCCATATCGACGTGACCAGCGGCAAGCCGGTGATCCAAGGCAAGGCGCCGTCCTGGATGACCGTGTATGACGAGGACGTGCTGGCCGATCTCGGCTTTGCCGGCGATGTCAGCCTCTCGGCGGACCGTGTGAAGGTGCGCAAACGCTTCTTCGGCTGGCCGAATTTCCTGTTCGATACCGGTTCGCCCTTTTTCGGCAAGTCCTATGGCGAAACGGCGCGGCTGATCCTGTCCGGCGAACGGCTCGATCCGAGCCAGTCGAACCTCTCTCTGGCCTTCGACAATATCTGGAACAATGCCACATGGCAGCACGGCGATGTCTGGATCAAGCTCGCCCAGACGGTGGTCATGGCCTTTCTCGGCACTTTGCTCGGCGCGCTGCTCGCCTTCCCGCTGGCCTTCGTGGCGGCGCGCAACACCTCGCCCAACCGCTTCTTCGGCAGCTGCATCAAACGCTTCTTCGACTTCCTGCGATCGATGGACCTTCTGATCTGGTCGCTATTCCTCACCCGCGCCTTCGGTCCAGGACCGCTGGCAGGCAGCGGCGCGATCTTCCTCACCGAAACCGGCACGCTCGGCAAAGTCTATGCGGAAGGGCTGGAAAACATTGACCGAAAGCCCGGCGAAGGCGTGCAATCGACCGGCGCCTCGACGCTGCTCACCCATCGCTACGCCACCATGCCGCAGGTCGCGCCCGTCATGGCCGGCCAGACGCTCTATCAATGGGAATCGAACATCCGCGAAGCCGCGACCATCGGCGCGGTCGGCGCAGGCGGGATCGGCCTGAAACTGTGGGAAGCCATGCGCACCAATTCGAACTGGGCCAATGTCGCCTATATGGTGCTTCTGACGCTGCTGGTGACCTTCCTGTTCGACGTCGCCTCCAGCCGCCTGCGGCAGAAGCTGATGGGCACGGACCACCGCGCCTGACATAGTCGTACCGCCTTGAGTCGATAGAACCGCGATCATTGACGAGCGAGGCCACCGCCTCGCCCGAACAGGGACCGATTTCGAACCTTATCTTGTGGCTGACCCACATCCTCTGCTGAAACGGAAAGACTGCTCCATGACCTCCGAACTCGTTCTCACCAATGCCCGCATCGTCCTGGAAGACCGGGTGATGACAGGCGCCGTCCAGATCCGCGACGGCAAGATCACCGATGTGTCCGAAGGTCACGCGTCCACGGGTGAGAACATGGATGGCGACTATCTAGTGCCGGGCCTGGTCGAGCTTCATACCGATCATCTCGAAAGCCATTATTCGCCCCGGCCGGGCGTGCGCTGGTCGATGCTCTCGGCCATCCAGGCCCATGACGCCCAGATCGTCACCTCCGGCATCACCACCGTCTTCGATTGCCTGCGCATGGGGTCCGACGAGGATGGCGGCTTCCAGGCGGGCGAAATGCGGGAGATGGCGGATGCGCTGGCGCTTGCCGCGCGCGAGGACCGGCTGCGCGCCGACCACCTGATCCATCTGCGCTGCGAGGTTTCCTCGGCCGATGTGCTCGAACATTTCGAGGCGTTCCACGATGTCGAGGCCGTGCGTCTGGCCTCGTTGATGGACCATGCGCCGGGCCAGCGGCAGTTCCAGACGATGGAGCAATATACGCTCTATTACAAAACCAAGCGCGGCCTGTCCGACGAAGCCTTTGCCCAGTTCGTCGCCCGCCGGCAAGCGGCCTCGGCTCTTTATGCCGCTCATCACCGCGAGGCGATTGCGGCGGAATGCCATCGCCGTGGGATCACGATTGCCTCGCATGACGACGCCACACTCGATCATGTGGCCGAAGCCAAGCATTACGGCGTTCGGCTGGCGGAGTTCCCGACCAGCCTCGAAGCCGCAGATGCCTCGCATGCCGAGGGCATGAGCGTCTTGATGGGCGCGCCGAACATCGTGCGCGGCAAGTCGCATTCCGGCAATATCGCCGCGCGCGATCTGGCCGAGCGCGGCGTGCTCGACGTGCTCTCTTCGGATTATGTGCCGCTCAGCCTGATCCACGCGCCCTTCATCCTCGCCGAGAACGGCGACATGGATCTGCCGGCTGCCATTCGCCTGGTTACGGCCACGCCAGCCCGGACCGTCGGGCTGGACGATCGCGGCCGCATCGCCACCGGCCTGCGCGGCGATCTCGTGCGGGTGCGCCATCAGGGCGGCATGCCGGTGGTGCGCTCCGTCTGGCGCCAGGGTGCGCGCGTGGCATGAGCGCGCCGCATTCGCCAGCGCCTGGACGTCAGGCTGGAGAAGACCGGCGGTCGGGTCGCCTGATCGTCATCGTCGGCCCCTCCGGCGCCGGCAAGGATACGCTGATCGATCATGTGCGGGCTTTAAAGAGCCAGCAGACGGACGTCGACTTCGATGTGGTGCGCCGCGTGATCACGCGGCCGGTGGAGGCAGGTGGCGAGGCGCATCAGGCGGCCGATCCGCTTGATTTCCGCAGGATGAAGGATGAAGGGCATTTCTGCGTGTCCTGGGAAGCGCATGGGCTTGCCTATGGCATTCCCGTGGAAACCTGCGCGGCGGTGGCGGCTGGCGGCATTTGCTTGGTCAATGGCTCACGCCGCGCTCTGCCGCATTTCCGGGCGGTCTTTCCCCAGGTGGAAACCGTTCTAGTGACGGCCCGGCCCGCCATTCTGGCCGAAAGGCTGGCGGCGCGGGGGCGTGAAACCGTCGAGGACATTCGCGCCCGCCTGGAGCGGCGCGTGGAGGACCGGCCGGAGGATTACGATCTCGTTATCGCCAATGAAGGTCCGATTGAAGAGGGTGCCGCTCGTCTGCTGGCATTCCTGCGCCAGCCCGCGACAGTCGTCTCGGCCTGACGCTTGATAGCCGGCTCGCAGTCTGCGTGATGGGACCGGAGCGCATTTCAAAACATTCCGCCTCGCGGCGGATGTCCGCGCGAGGCCGATGTTGATACAGTCGGCCGGACAAGACAGCCGCTTGGCGCAGAAGCCGACGCGCCCCCCAATCCATCGTCCGTGTCAGTCATGGTCCTTGAGGAAGTCGGAAACGGTCTTCAGGCAGGCCTCCTTCTCTTCCACATGCGGCATGTGGCTCGACTCCTCGAACAGCACCCAGCGAATATCCGGCACGCGCTCGCGATAGGGGCGCACCACTTCCGGCGTCGCCTCGTCATGGGCGCCCGAGATCAACAGGGTCGGCGCCTCGATCTGGCCGAGCCGATCCTCGATGGTCCAGTCCTTCATCGTGCCGATGACATGGAATTCGGTCGGGCCGTTCATATGGCGATAGACGGTGTTGTCCTCGTCCATGGCGGCAAAGGTGCGGGCAACGTCTTCGGGCCAGGGCGTGACGCGGCAGACATGGCGGTCGTAGAAAACACGCGAGGCGGCGATATAGTCGGGATGGGTCAGCGTGCCCGCCGCCTCATGGGCAAGCAGCGTCGCCTGCACATCCTCCGGCAGGTCGCCGCGCAGGCGGTTCGCCTCGGCCACCCAGGTGTGCATATTGGCCGGCGAATTGGCGATCACCAGCGCCTTCAGCCCCTTCGGCTTGCGCACGGCATGTTCCGCGCCGAGCATGCCACCCCAGGACTGGCCGAGAAAGGCATAGCGCTCCTTGATACCGAGATGGGCAAGCAGCGCATCGAGCTCTTCCAGGAACAAGGCCGGCGTCCAGAAGTCGGCGCCCTTGTCCGGCAGATGGGTGGAGTTGCCATTGCCGAGCTGGTCGTAATGGATCACCGCGCGGCCGTCGAGCGCGCTGATGCCCTTGAAGCTGTCGACATAGTCATGGGTGCAGCCGGGGCCGCCATGAGCCACCACAAGCGGCAGACGCCCGCTCTCCAGATTGCCGGTGACGCGGTACCAGGTCTTGTAATCGCGGAAGGGCAGAAAGCCCTCTCTGGTTTTGACAGCGCTCAACGCCGCTCTCCCTTCTGATCGATGATCGGTGAGGCGAGCATAGGCGCGCGGCTCAGGCGGCGGCAGCTATCACAACTGATAGGGTGGCGGCGCTTCCTGATCGAGGAAAAGCCATATCGCCTTCCACCCGCTGACACCTACTGGCGCGGCGGATCGAACAGGCGGAAATAGGCGGCCTTTGCCACGGCCTGGGTGCGGTTCTTGGCGCCAAGCTTGCGGGTGGCGGCGTTGAGATGCATCACCACCGTCGGCACGGACCGGTCGATCAGGCGCGAGATTTCCTTGGCCGAGAGACCGTCGGCGGCATGACGCAGACATTCGCGCTCGCGCGCCGTGAGACGGCCGAGCCCATGGGCCTGGCGTGTGATCCGGTCGCTGGCTGCCCGCTGAAACAGATGGGCGATCAGGCTGAAGTCGCCGAGGCAGAGCCGCGCTTCCCGCTCCAGCCGCGCAGGATCACCGGCGCGAATGCCTGTCACCGTGGCGTAATCGCCATCGGGCAGATGGATCGGCACGGTGACGCCGGCCGTCAGCCCGCGCTCGGCCAGGAAATCGGCGACGCAGGCACTCTCCTCGTTCATGAAGGCGCGAATGCGCGTCTGCGCCTTGGGATCGTAGTTCCAGAAAAAGGGCGCGGTGGTGCCAAGCGCGACATGCTGAACCGGATCGTGCCGGAAATAGCCGCGACCGCACCAGTAATCGCGCATGGTCTCGTCGACATTGCGCAGTTCCAGAACCGTCGGGATCATGAGCGTGCCGTCGAGATCGTAGCGCGTGGGCGTATAATCATAGATCAACGTATCGAAGCCGAAGCTCTGGATCTCGTCGAACAGGAGATCGATCTGGCTGGCGAGGCTGCCACTGGTGGCGAAGCGCTCCTCGATATCGATGATGTCCATGGTCTCGTCTCGCTTTCGCGCCACCCTTTCGGCATTGCCGGATCGGCACGTTCTTCAGGCCAAGACCCTATCACTTCTGATAGCTGGTGTTGAGATGGATTTCCTCTAAAAAATAGGCTTGCATAAATGTTGTGCAGCCGATGAGCGGGAAGACCATGTGGCGTGAGATCGAGCCGGACGAGCGGCATGAGATAATGGTCGATGGGCATAAGGTCATCGCCTATGTCTTCGGCGAGGGACCAGAAACCCTGCTCTGCCTCAATGGCGGCCCCGGCCTTCCCTGCGACTATCTGCGCGAGGCGCATTCATGTTTGAAGGATCGCGGCTTCAAGGTCGTGGCCTTCGACCAGCTGGGAACCGGCGCCTCGGACCGCCCCGAGGATGAAGGGCTCTGGACCATCGCCCGCTATGTCGAGGAAACCGAAGCCGTGCGCCGGACGCTTCAACTCGGCCCGGTGCATCTGCTGGGCCATTCCTGGGGCGGCTGGCTTGGCATCGACTATGCGCTGACTTATCCGGATGCGATCAAGAGCCTGATCCTGGCCGACACGGTCGCCGACATGCCGCATCTGGTCAGCGAGCTCGAACGTCTGCGTGCCGCCTTGGGGGCGGAAACGGTGGCGATGATGCAGGCGCACGAGGCGGCCGGCACCTTCGACCATCCCGAATATCAGGCCGCCATCACGCTTCTGAACTACCGCCATGTCTGCCGCCTGCCGGACTGGCCGGCGCCGGTCAAGCGCTCGCTCTCGGACTGGAACATGGGGCCTTACGTCACCATGCAGGGTCCGAACGAGTTTCTCTATATCGGCAATCTCAAGGACTGGAACCGCATTGCGGACCTCAAGCGCATCGCCGCGCCCGTGCTGATTGTTGTCGGCGAACATGACGAACTGACGCCGGCCTGTGCGCTGAGGATGAAGACGGCCTTGCCGGCGGGCGCCACCATGAATGTGGTGCGCAATGCCAGCCACATGCCCTTCTACGAAAATCCCGAGGGCTATTATCCGCCGCTTCTCGATTTCCTCGCGCGCGTGTCGGGCTGACGATGCATCGTTACCGTTTCATCCTGACCCGCCCGCTCCAATTCCTGCCCGTGATCTTCGGGGTCAGCATCATCACCTTCGTGCTCGTGCGGCTGATCCCCGGCGATCCCGCCCGCGTGCTGCTCGGCGCACGCGCCACGCCTTCGGCGATCGCCAATGTCCGTGCCCAGTTCGGGCTCGATGAGCCGATCTGGGCGCAATATTTCTATTTCCTGCAGAATCTGCTGAAGGGCGAGATGGGCAAGTCGATCACCTATAAGATCGACGTCCTCCCGCTGATCGCCACCCGCATCGAGCCGACACTGGCGCTGGTCTTCTCCTCGGTCTTGTTGTCCGTGCTGATTGCCGTGCCCATGGCTGCGCTGGCGGCGCGCAATCGCGGCCGGCCGGTCGATCATCTCGTGCGCATCCTGTCGACCTTCGGCATCGGCTTTCCGCCATTCTGGGTGGCCTTGATGCTGATCCTGCTCCTGGCCATCGCTTTTCCCGTTCTGCCCGTTTCCGGTTATGGCAGCACGCTGGGCGATAAGCTCGTCCACCTGATCCTGCCATCGGTCACCATTGCGCTGTCGTTGTCCACCGTGCTGATGCGTTCTTTACGCGCCGCCATGGTCGAATGGCTGAAATCGGATGTCGCCACAGCGGCACGGGCGCGCGGCATGCCGGAGAGCATCGTCTTCTGGCGCCATGTCCTGCCCAATGCCGTGGCGCCGACCATCAATCTCCTCGCCGTCAATATCGGCTGGCTGATCGGCGGCACCGTGGTGGTGGAAAGCGTCTTCGCCATCCCCGGCATGGGACAGCTTCTGGTGCGCGCGATCTTCGCACGCGATTATATGGTGGTGCAGGGCGTGGCCATGGTCTTTGCCTGCGCCACTGTGCTCGTCAACTTCCTGGCCGACATCGCCACTGTCGCCGCAGATCCCCGGGTGAAGCTGTGAGCGCCGCCGTTGTGAAGCCCCGGCCGGCCACGCTCGTCACCGGCCTTACCATCCTCGGCCTGTTCGTGTTGATCGCCCTTCTGGCGCCAGTGATCGCGCCTTATGACCCGATCTTCCAGGATGCGGCAGCGCGCCTCCAGCCGCCCAGTTTCGTCCACCTGTTCGGCACCGACAATTTCGGCCGCGACATTCTCTCGCGCGTGCTGCATGGCGCCCGCATCGACCTGCAGATCGCGCTGATCGGCGTCGCCTTCCCCTTCGTT
The DNA here is from genome assembly GCF_900109605.1 of Xaviernesmea oryzae. Classification (GTDB taxonomy): domain Bacteria; phylum Pseudomonadota; class Alphaproteobacteria; order Rhizobiales; family Rhizobiaceae; genus Xaviernesmea; species Xaviernesmea oryzae. The sequence continues at coordinate 7,702 of NZ_FOAM01000015.1, read as the reverse complement.
ATCGGCACCGTCATCGGCGCACTGGCCGGCTTTTTCGGCGGGCTGGTCGATGCCATACTCATGCGGCTGATCGACATCATCCTCGCCTTCCCCTTCCTGGTGCTGATGCTGTCGATCATCGCCATCCTGGGGCCGGGCCTGACGAGCTTCTACATCGCCATGGCGCTGGTCGGCTGGGTCTCCTATGCGCGTCTGATCCGCGCGCAGATCCTGGTCTTGAAAAACAGCGACTATGCCATGGCCGCCGTCAGTCTCGGCTTTTCGCGCATGCGCATTCTCTTTCGCCATCTCCTGCCGAATGCGGTCGCCGGCTCGCTGGTCTTTTCCATGTCGGATGCGGTGCTGGTGCTGCTGTCGGGCGCCGCGATCAGCTATCTCGGGCTCGGCGTGCAGCCGCCCTTGGCCGAATGGGGCGTGATGGTGGCGGAAGGCCAGAGCTTCGTCACCCAGGCCTGGTGGATCACGCTCTTTCCCGGCCTGTCGATCGTGGTCCTCGCCTTCGGCTTTTCCATGGTCGGCGATGCGCTGGGCGAGCTGATGGGAGTGAACGAATGACCGACGCCCCCCTCCAGCTCAGCATTCGCGATCTCACGGTCACCGTCGAGGAGAAGACTGGCGCGCGAACCTTGCTCGACCGGGTCTCGCTCGACCTTGCCAAGGGTGAAGTTCTTGGCCTTGTCGGGGAAAGCGGCTCCGGCAAGAGCCTGTTCTGCCGGGCTCTGGTCGGCTTGTTGCCTTCACAATCCCTGCGGCTGGCGCAAGGCACGGTGCTGCTCGACGGCGAGGACATTGCCAAGGCCTCGCCCGAGGCGCTGCAGGCCATTCGCGGCGCGCGGATCGGCATGATCTTCCAGAACCCAACCAGCCATCTCGACCCCGTCATGCGCATCGGCGATCAGATCGTTGAAGGTGTGGCCTTTCATCAGGGCCTGAACCGGATGGAGGCGAAGGCCGCCGCGCTGGAGATCATGCGCCAGGTCGGCTTCACCGATCCGCCGCGCCAGTTCGGCAATTACGCCCATGAATTTTCCGGCGGCATGCGCCAGCGCGCGATGATCGCCATCGCGCTTGCCTGCAATCCGGAAATCCTGATTGCCGACGAGCCTACCACTGCGCTCGACGTAACCATCCAGGCCCAGATCCTCGACCTGCTGCTCGATCTCAGGAAGACGCGCGGCCTGTCGATCATTCTCATCACCCATGATCTCGGCGTGGTCGCCCAGACCTGCGACCGCATCGCCGTCATGCGCCATGGACGGCTGATCGAGATCGGCGAGAAGCGTACGATCCTCAAAAACCCACGCGAGGACTACACCCGTACCCTGATCGCCAGCCATCCCTCCATGCCAGCGGAGACCGCGCCAGCTGCGGCGCTGACGCAGGAGCCGTCGACGATCAAGCTTCGGCCGCTGGTCGAGATTGACGACCTGCATGTCCGCTTTCCGGTTGGTGGCGGCCTGCTGTCGCGCCGCAAGACCTTCAGTGCAGTCGGCGGCGTCTCGCTGCAGATCCTGCCGGGCGAGACCGTCGGCATTGTTGGAGAAAGCGGCTCGGGCAAATCGACGCTGGCGCGCGCCATGCTGGGACTGACGCCACTCTCCGACGGCCATGTCACCTTCGACGGCCACAGCCTTTCGCTGAAACGCGCCGAAACCCTGAAGGCCCTGCGCAGTCAGGCGGCCATGGTCTTCCAGGATCCCTATAATTCACTCAACCCGAGGCTGACGATCGGCGAGACTCTCTCGGAAGTGCTTCGGGTGCAGAAAAAGGTGCCGGACGCTGCCATACCGGCTCGCGTCGAGGCGCTGCTCGATCTGGTCGAGCTCGACCGCAGCTTTGCCGGCCGCAAGCCCCGCTCGCTCAGCGGAGGCCAGTGCCAGCGCGCCGGCATTGCCCGGGCCCTTGCGGTCGAGCCGCGCCTGATCGTCGCCGACGAATGCATCGCCGCGCTCGACGTCACCATCCAGGCCCAGATCGTCGCGCTCTTGCGCAAGCTGGTTTCGACCATGGACCTGACGCTGGTCTTCATTGCCCATGATCTCGCGGTCGTGCGCGCTCTTTGCCAGCGCGTCGTCGTCATGCATCACGGTCGCATCGTCGAGGAAGGCCCCTCCGAGACTGTCTTCGCCAACCCGCGCGAGGCCTATACCGCCGCGCTGATCGCCGCCATTCCCGATTTCGACCCCGACCGGCCGCTTTCGGGACGCTCCCTTCCCCTCCCGCCCCTCAAAGGACAGCCCGCATGAAACCGCAGATGTCGAAAGCCAAGATCGCCGCCTTCGCCGCCCTCCTGTCGCTCTCCGCCTCCTATGCCGAGGCCGCCGGCGTGCTGACCATCGGCCGCACCGAGGATTCCACCACCTTCGACCCGATCAAATCGGCGCAAAATGTCGATAATTGGGTGTTCTCCAACGTCTTCGACGTGCTGGTGCGCGTCGATCGCACGGGCACCAAACTGGAGCCGGGCCTGGCCGAAAGCTGGACGATCTCCGATGATGGCCTGACCTACACCTTCAAGCTGCGTGACGCGAAGTTCTCCGATGGCAGCCCGGTGACCGCCGAGGACGCCGCCTTTTCGCTGACCCGCATTCGCGACGACAAGGGCTCGCTCTGGTCCGACAGCTTCAAGATCATCGACACGGCGACCGCAGCCGATGCCAAGACCCTCGTCGTCAAGCTCAAGGGCAAGTCCGTGCCCTTCATCTCGATGATGGCGCTGCCGAACGCCTCCGTCCTGCCGAAGGCGGCGGTCGAGGCCAATGCTGACGCCTTTGCGGAAAAGCCTATCGGTTCCGGCGCCTTCACGGTCGAGGAATGGCGGCGCGGCGACCGGGTGATCCTCAAGAAAAATCCGAACTACTGGGACGCCTCCCATGTCAGCCTCGACGGCGTGGAATGGATCATCGTTCCCGACGACAATACCCGGATTCTGAACGTCCAGGCCGGCCAGCTGGATGCGGCGATCACCGTGCCCTTCTCCCGCGTTGCCGAATTGAAGAAGGATGAAAACCTGACCGTGCGCATGGATCCCTCGACCCGCGAGGACCATATGCTGATCAATCACGAGCATGGCGCGCTCGCCAAAAAGGAAGTCCGCCAGGCGCTCGACATGGCCATCGACAAGAAGGCGATCGTGGAAGCTGCCACCTTCGGCATCGGCGAAGTCGCCAATTCCTACATTCCCAAGGGTGCGCTCTATCACTATGCCGACAATCTCCAGCGCCCCTATGACCCGGAAAAAGCCAAGGAGATGCTGAAGGCAGCCGGTGCCGAAGGCCTGACGCTGAACTATATCGTCAATGCCGGCAAGGAGACCGACGAGCAGATCGCCGTGCTCATGCAGCAACAGCTGGCCAAGGCCGGCGTGACGGTCAACCTTCAGAAGGTCGATCCCAGCCAGAGCTGGAACATGCTGGTCGATGGCGATTACGATGTCTCGGTGATGTACTGGACCAACGACATTCTCGACCCAGACCAGAAGACCACCTTCACGCTCGGCCACGACACCAACATGAACTACATGACCCGCTACAAGAACGACCATGTTAAGGAACTGGTCGCCGCCGCTCGCCTGGAAACCGATCCGGCCAAGCGCGAGGCCATGTATGTCGAGCTGCAGAAGATCGCCAAGGACGACGTCAACTGGATCGATCTCTATTACAGCCCCTACATCAACGTGACGCGCAAGAACGTCACCAACTTCTACCAGAACCCGCTCGGCCGCTTCTTCCTGGAAGATACGGTCAAGAACTGACCGTCAAAAGGCACGCGAGCTGAAGAGCCTCATTTCTTCAGGCTCGCCCTGCGTTCCGTGTTCGTCACCGCTTGGCCGAAGCGCATGAGCACGACGCAGAACCCATCACAGCCGGCGCCTGCCGGCTGTGGCATGCGAGGCCAGAGAGATCACCACTAGGCAAGAGCATCGTGCCGAGATCGAAATCGGCGCGATGCTTTCGCTTTTCATTCGCAGCGGATGCATCGAAACCGGTTTGCGCTTCCCGGTTCGATGCTCTGAAACCTCTGCTCGAACGAAAAAGGCAGAGCCCGATTGCCGTCAGGGAAATTCATAATCAGTGTCTTACTTCCCGCAGCAGACAGCCATGCTTGGCTGAACCTGCAAAAGAAATCGGCACGGCCTTCAGAGTTCTTAAACCTTTTTATCCCACCAATTTAATCAGCATCGCGCAAGCGCAGGTCCTGTTTTGCACGACCTCCAGGCAGCCGCTGCTGGCAACCAACCTGACCGACGCCAGTCGGCTTGAAGGGGTGCGTGTTTACGGCGCGCAAAGCCAGATCTCGCTGGCTGCACGAAAGCATATTCGGCTTGATGACAGGACTTAAAAGAACACGTTCATTTAGGACATAGCAAAGCCGTTCGCAGCATATGTGCCGGCTTTGGATCGGGAGCTTTTTCCGGACCTGGCCAATCGGTGACGATGACGCGACAGGTCGGTAGCGCAGCAGACGGCCACCTCCGGCAGCGTCATGCACCGAGGTCTGCTTTCAACCTTGCGTGTCGGATTCAGGCCGATCGGACCTGTGCGACCGCAGTCGCTGTGAAAGCCTTTGCAGACAAAAGGATCGCCGCGAGCCTTCGCGTTGATCCGTCTTCATCACGGGCCGCCAATGATCGGCGGCTTTATCAGGGCATTCGGCGCTTCCTGGGCAGGCGGGCCGGCTGAACATCGAATGAGAGTTGCCATGACGGCTTCCGCTCTGAACGAGGCCATCGTTCTCGACAAATTGCGCGCCGTGCGAAAGACGGTCGCTATTTCCATTCCCGTCAACATCTTGTTGGGGATCGCCGCGCTTGCGGTCTCGATCTCGGCCGGCAAGGGTCAGGTCGGCGCCCTATGGTTTGCCTTCTCCCTGACCATCAACCTGGTGCGCCTGTTCTTCTGCCGCCAACCCATCCAAGGCGATCGCGCCGAGGGCGCTGCCGCAAGGCGCTGGTCGAGGACGGTGCGCCATAACCTTGTCCTGCACTGTGTCCTCGCCTTTCTCTCCGGCTTTGCCTGGGCGCTCATTCCGCTGCTGTGCGAGGGTTACACGACGCCGGAGACGATCTTCTACCTGACCGTGGTCTGCGGCATTACCGCCGGCGCGGTCACGCACGGCTTCGCCTATGCGCTCATCCCGATCTCCTTTATCACCCCGCCGCTCGTGTCGGTGATCGGTTGCCTGATCTACGCCGGCGGCTATGACCGCCATTGGCTGGCGGCCACGGTCCTCTTGTATCTGCTCGCCTTGATCCGCGGCGCGCGTGTCGGTGAAGCGCTGGTGACAAATGAAAGCCGGCTCAAAAACGAGGCGACCCTGCTCTCCCGCTCGCTGGAAACGGCCAATCAGCGCATCACGCTGTTCGCCCGGGAAATGCGAGAACGTGCCATCCATGACGAGCTGACAGGCCTCCTGAACCGGCGCGGTTTTGGCGAGGCGGTTCTGGCACGGACGGAGCTCGGTACCAGCCAGACGCTGTTCCTGCTGGACCTCGATGGGTTCAAGACGATCAACGACGCCTTCGGCCACAAGACCGGCGATATGATTCTGGTGGAAGTGGCCCGCCGCCTGACGGCCAATGTCCCCGCCGGCGCGGTGGTCGCGCGGCTTGGCGGTGACGAGTTTGCCGTGCTGATCGCCGATCCTCAGGCGGAGAACACCGGCGAAGCGCTCGCCTCTGCCTTGATCACCGCGATCGGCACGCCTTTCCCCAATCTGCCGGCGGGGCGCATTGGCGTCAGCATCGGCATCTATCATGGCGCGGATCGGGGTCTGGACGATCTTCTCGTTTCAGCCGACGTCGCGCTCTATGCCGCGAAAGCCGCTGGGCGAAATCGATATTATAGTTTTGACGAGACGCTGAGCCGCAAGGCGGCGATGACGCGCGATATCGAGCGCGATCTCTCTGCAGCCCTGGACGAGGGCGCAATCGTCATGTGGTATCAGCCGATCCTCAGCGATTGCGGAACGCAGTTGACCACGCTCGAAGCCCTGGTGCGCTGGAACCATCCCCGCCACGGCTTCATCCCGCCGATGGACCTGATCGCGGTTTCGGCGCTGGCCGGCCTTTCGGGGGAGTTGCTGCGCCATATCCTGCGCCAGGTCGCGCAGATGATCGGGGTCCTGAGAGCGCGCGGGCTGCACGACATCCGCATTGCCATGAATGTCTCGCCGCGCGACATGACCCAGATGCCGGTCGACACGCTCGTGCTCGACGAACTGGCCGCGCTTGACCTGCCGCCCGAGATGCTGGAGCTGGAGATCACCGAGGAGATCGCCATTGATCCCGCCGCCGTTCGCGGCAAGCTCAGCCGGCTGGCCGACGCCGGAATCCGCATTGCCATCGATGATTTCGGCACGGGCTATTCTTCGCTGAGTGCGCTGCAGACGCTCAAGGTCGACAGGGTCAAGATCGACAAGAGCTTCGTGCGCGACCTCTCCGCCTCCCCAGTCCATCAAGCCCTGATCGACGCGATCATGCGTGTGTCCCAACCCTTCGGCTTCGATGTGGTCGCCGAGGGCGTCGAAACACAGGCCGATCTCGACATCCTGCAAAAACTTGGCTGCACCATTGTCCAGGGCTATCACCTCGCCAAGCCAATGCCCCAAGACGACGCGCTGGCTTGGATTGAGCGCCATCACCAAGGGTAGCCGACGACGTTTTCGCGCCTATGCCCCAGTGCCGGGAGGGTGTGATCCTGAAGCGGATTGTGCTTGCTGCTGAATGCGGCAATCTCCACAGGAACGTGCACTATACTCGAAGAGGGTGGCTGGCATTTGCCGTGCCAGCCCTGCGCGGATTTGGCCCGCTTGTTGGGCACATCGCGCGACCCACTTCGACATCCGCGTCAACAGCAAGACACTGGTCGCACAAGCGCTACCGGCCTTGCTGCCGTTAGGCTGAGTTCTTACGTGCCTTCAAGCGATCTGGTGTCTATCGGCCGCCGTAGGATAGTGGAATTGATATCGACAGTCACAAGATCCAGTAGGCTGTTGTGGCTGACGCTCCAAGACATGCATCGAGCATGGAAGCTTCGATAGGGTGCGCCGCATGGGCTGCGTCAGAAGGCTTGACCAGCGATATGAGCCGACAGTGTGGCCTACGCTGCGCGACCATCTGATCTACGTGATATCCGTCCTTGCAGAATGATGGAATGGAGCTTTGGCGGTCATGATTTGATAAGGTGATCTTGGCCTATGCGGCTGACGGTCGCTAAAGCAGGTCGGCATAGCGGAATCCGACGAGGCCACGCTCTATCTGCGGCCGCCTGATGAACGTCTCCGCGCGCTTTGGGATTGACGTCCGATGAACGCAAAGAGCCTCCCGAGGGAGGCTTGTCACACTGAGATCGAGGGGGAATGTTTGGTTGCGGGGGCAGGATTTGAACCTGCGGCCTTCAGGTTATGAGCCTGACGAGCTACCGGGCTGCTCCACCCCGCGTTATCGCGTTTTTGCGTCAGCAAAATACGCCGCGTTTTTGCGTCAGCAAAATACGCCGCGTTTTTGCTTCAGCAAAATACCGCCCGATTTTTGCGTGAGCAAAATACGCCATGTTTTTTCTTCAGCAAATATTGGCGTCCGGTCGCGTTTTTGCGTGAGCAACATACGGTTGGTTTGCCCGGAGGCCGACGGCATTTGCCGTTTTCCATAGCGTTGGTTTTATGTTTGTTTTGTGAGTTTTGTTTTCTTGCGCTTAGCAGA
>NZ_FOAM01000026.1 GCF_900109605.1 Xaviernesmea oryzae | reverse complement strand
CCAGGCTAGAGCAACTGCTTCCGTGGAATTGGACACCGCTAACCGTCAACGCTCAAGCGGCTTGACCTGCGGCCTTCACCGGAGGCTTACGATGATCTTACGGAGAGAGAGGCTATTTCACGCGAAGACCGAATACTTGTTGCATATGGAGAACGCCGACCGAAACCCGTCATTCAATCCTTTACATGCCACTGTCGAATACGATCGCCGTGGCTGAAGCCAGCAAACTGACGATGCTGGGATAAAACGTCAGCGCGAAGCCAAATGCCCGCCCTCTTGCACCGTGTTTGTAGCCGATCCAAAACAGGAGGCGGCCGATAGCGAAAAGCAAGACAAGCGCAACCAGGAGCGCATCGGAACGCTGAAAACTTGCCGCCACGACCATGTGTGTCATCAGCGCCAGAACAGCCTGCTCGATCGTGTTTTGTAAAATTGCGAGTGATGTGCGGACCTCTTCGGAACCTCCGGTAGCGCTGCTGCCAGCGATGTCGCGCTGAGACAAGAAGCGCAGGCGGGCGATATTTCCGATGGCCGCCGCCGGCCATATCGCCAAGAAGAGATCGGCGCGAAGAGCAAATCGGAGCCGATCTGGAAAAGATACCGGTGCGCCTCCGTAGTCCCTCATCAGGACTGCACCCAGAATGCCGATCGTCAAGACGAAAGCGCCGACCATTGCAAATAAGACATCGCGTTGTTCGCGCTTAAAATCGTCTGCCGTGGTCATTTGGCCTGCTCCGTGAACGGACGTCGCATCGTGCGCTCCAGAATGCACCTTGACCACCCCTCGATACGGCCCCCCGGCGCGCGTTCTGGAGTACGCTCGCCGATCAGGTGCAAGGAAGCCATTTCCCCGACCCGATATCAGACGACAGCGCCCACTGTCTCGAATTTTGTAAGCTGCCGTATGAACAGCTAGGGTTGGAAGACAGGCTGCAACTGGCAGGGGTCAGTCAGACGAGCCTGTCGTTTTCGGTGTCGAGTTCGCACATGATCGCAGAACACTTTATTGCGATAGACGGTTCTCGTCGTCGATGAGTGTGAGGCGGCACGGCGACATATCGCTCCATTGCCAAAGCACGAGATTGAAGTCGGTGGCTGACGCACCGGTCGCGAAGCTGCTGACCAGCAGCCCATGATAGCCCGCCGCCGCGAGCTGCCAGGCAAAACGTTGGGTCCGGGCCTCTCCGTTTGTCCTCATCTGGTCGCGCCATGTTGCGTCCGCAAGCGCTGCTGCATCCATTCCTTCCGCAACCAGGGCCGAATTGTCCCGGCTGTCGAAAACGCGCTCGATATCTGCGCTGTAAGAGACGAGCATCGTCGGTTGAAGACTGCCAGCCTGATTGGCTTCCCGGAGAGCCGTCAGGACAGACAGCGACGTGTAGAGCGCTGGTGTGCCCTTTTTGTTGAAGCGGCCACCATAAAGTGCCGCACCCCGACCCGATAATGGCTCACGCGCATAGATCGGATTAAGGGCCCGATATAGCTCTCCTTTGAAATGCATCAGCGATGGCTCAGGCGTGAACGCCGGCGTCGACCGCGTCGATAAAATCGAGCACATCATCGGCGCGACCATCACGGACCAGTTGCATTGCGGTCATGCCAGAAAATCCCGGCAAGGGTTCGGAGCGATACCAGGCATAGGCCATCAGTGCCGACCCAAAACGCGGTTCGACCTTGTTGATGATTTCCGCTACTTCACGCAGGCGTCGTTGTGTCTTATCGGAACGAATACGGTCCTTGCGTTGGACTGCGTCCTTTCCAAGCCCGGCTGTTCGGGCGATCTCTTCACTCGTCGTACGCAGCGCCTCGGCAATTTTGCGCGGCGAAAACAGTCCGTCATCGGCGTACTGAGTAATGCCCATGATTAACTCCATGCTTATTCTCAGCGATTTCGACGCAATATAGCGTCAGAATGACCGTGCTTCAACCGGCTTATGGCTCATGGACAATAGGTTAGCGGTTGCTTTGTAATATGTCTGGTCATGCGTTCTCTGAGCCGCTCACAGGGAACACCCACTGATCGCGCAAGGCTTGCAACCCCGTCATAGCGCGCGGGGTCGCTCGCGCTCAGCTGCGCCTATCGCACGGTTGAGACTGTGCTTTTGCAAATGCAGAGGGATAAAATAATTTCCGAGGTCCCTGTTGCTGCATGCCGGCGATTTTGATGATCCTGCTCATCAAGCGTGCAATTAGAGTGGCTGAGCGCAAAGCGGTGCGCCTCAAGCGGGTCCAGTCGATCCCGCCTCCCCTGCGGGCGCGATGCTGAGGCTCCTGCGGCTGGCCAGCGTCCGCTTGAGCGGCGTCGAGAATTCCCGAACTTCCGCCATTGGTCGGCGCTATGCTAAGTTCTCCTATGCTCTTCACCTTCGATCGGACGGCATGGTTCGCAGGCTGCGCCATCCCGACCGAGAAAGAGCAAGATCGAGCGCACCGTCCGATGCGACACCTTCATTGTCGGCGCACGAATGCTCGACAATGCGGCTTTGAGAGACCTTTTGCGAAAGATGTGATGACGCCCACAGGAAGGCCGAAAGCTGCCGCGCATCCGATGGGTCTCTACGAGATGAGCAAACAACGGGCGTAAGATGCCTTGGGCTTTTGCGTGCCATGAACAGTGGTAGAGTCGTGGCGGACCTGGTGCCATTGAGCTTGATTGGGCGATGCCAGCACAGCGGCACGTTTCGATAGCGCAGCGCACGGGCTGAACCGTCAGCACGACCTCGAGACTTCCCATGCTGCTCCACGCGAAAACGTTCATCCGGTCTTTGCGGACTCGCTATCCTATGGTCTGCCACCTGTCGCATCCCCTGCCCTGCACGGCCCAGATGAACGAGAAAGCCGGCATCACGCTCGTCGGCCCAGGCTATTCCAGCCTTGACCCGGACATCCTCCGTCAACGCACCTCGCGCAAGGGCAGCCGACGATAGCGATGTCCGAACAATTCACTCGGGTTTTCAAACAGGGTTCCAGGCCCTAAGATCGTCGCGCTCGCGCGTGATGCGATGATTTGCAAGCCCAGAGAAAAATGCCGAGAGCCGTGCTTCCAACATCGTCGCTTCGCCGGCAGGCCCGCTTCCGGCCACCTTCTGTCGCGCGGAAAGTCGCGCGCCCCCGGCTTCTCGATCTTCTGTCGCTACCCAGACCGCGGCGGCTGACGATCATCCTGGCGCCGGCCGGATACGGCAAGACGTCGCTCGCCGCGCAATGGTACGAAAGGCTTCTGTCTCAGGATGCGATCGCCGCCTGGGTTTCGCTCGGGTCGGACGATGGCGATCAAAGCCGTTTTCTGCTGGCGATGATCGAGGCGCTGGACCACGCCCTCGCGAACCCGGCAAAGCCCGTCGACGCTGGTTCGATGTCCGTGGCCACGCTTCTCTCTGTGCTCGTGACGCGCCTACAGCGCGTTCAACCAGAAGCGACGCTGTTTCTTGATGATTATCATGCCGCACAGACCGACGCGACCGAGGCGCTGATCGCACGTCTGCTGTCGCATGACGATCTCACTCATATCCGCGTTGTCCTCGTTTCGCGCAGCGCCCCGCGCTTCCCGACCTCAGCCCTTCGTCTTGCCGGCGAGGTCAAGCAAATCGGGCTTGCGGAACTCGGATTCTCGGATGACGAGGCGCAACTCTTTTTTGGCGGCGATGGCGCAGCACTCAGCCTGTCGCAGCTGAAAAGCCTGAACCAGCGCGCCGAAGGCTGGGCAGTCGCCCTGCAGATGATGCGGATCCTCCTGGAGGACTCCGGCGCCGACAGTCCCGCCATTCTCTCCGCCTTCAAGGATCGAAGTGGCGATATGGGACTGTATCTGTCGGAGCAGGTCTTTTCCGGCCTTTCCGCGCCGCTTCAACGGCTGCTTCTTAAAACCGCCTGCCTGCCCGCCATCAGCCGCAGCCTTGTGTCCGCGCTGTGCGAGGAAGAGGTTGCAGCCGCGTTTGACGCGCTGCGTGAGGAGGCCCTGCCGATCGCGGTCCTCGATGAAGAGGGTCAGTGGCTTCGTCTCCATCCGGTGCTGACGGCGTTTCTGAAGGAGGAGGCGAGCCGTCTCGGCATCAACGGGGCCGTGATCCTCGCCCATGCCGCGCGCTGGTTTGCCGAACAAGGCGATCTTGACGCGGCGGTCGAGCATGCCTTTGCCGCGCGAGCGCCGGAGCTTGCTTCGGAGATCATCGAAGCGGCAGGAGGCTGGCGGCGCGTCTACACGACGAGCCGCGGGGGCGCTTCCCTGTTTCGCAAGCTGTCGGCAGAGGCGGCGCAGATCGATCTCTCGGCTTATCCCCTGACCACGCTGGGCCTCGCCGTCGTCAGCGCCAAAACGGCGCAGCTCGATGCGGCCGACTATTATCTGGAAATCGCTTCTCGCCGCGCCGGCACGGCGGACGAGGCCTTGGCGAGCGCGCTTCGCGTGGTCCGGGTTCTCGTTTCCCTCTACACCGACCGCTGGGTCAGCAGCGCCGAACTGGGAGAGCTGGAGCGTGACCTCGACCGCCATTCGGGCCGGGAGCTTGTGCATCGTGCGCTGCTCCTCAACATGCTCTCCTATAATTTCCTGATCCGCACCGACCTGGACCGCGCCTTGCATTATGGCAAGCTGGCCATGCAGGCATTTCGTGACGGCGGCGCCGATTTCGGTGCGCTGCATCTCTATACCCATATCGGCCAGGCCTCCTTCTTCGGCGGCGACATGGCATCGGCGGAGGAGGCCTATGACCGCCTGATTGCCGAGGTGGCCACGCATATCGGCCGCGGTAGTGATTTCGATGCGGTCGGCCATGTTCTGAAATGCGAGGTCCTATCGATGCGGGGCGATCTGGTCGAAGCCGGTCAAGCGCTTTCCTGGGCGCTGCCGCATGTCGAGCGCCATGACACCTGGCTCGATCCACTGGCCGCCGGCCTGCTGGCGCAGCAGCGCGTCCTCATTCTCTCCGGCGACATGATCGGCGCCCATGCATCCATGGACCGGGCGCGGGCGGCCGCGAGGCGCCGTGGCTTCGACCGGCTCGTGCGGATGATCGATGGTGAGCGGGTGTCGCTGTTGATCGCATCGAACGATCTCGCAGAGGCCGCTCGCTATGCTGAGGCGAGCGGCTTTGGCGAGAAAACCGCACGGGCGGACCAGCCCAACGACCTGTCGCTGCGGCTGCGGGGAACGGTGCCCGCGCTCCTCTGGGTCAGGATCCATCTTGCCCATGGCCGGCTGGACGTGGCCCGCGATCTTCTGTCGAGGCTGGAAACCAGCCAGGCACGCAAGCCGCATGTGCCGCGCCAGATCGAACTGCGCCTCCTCGGCATTCGGCTGGCGATCGCTGCCGGCGAGACTGCAAGCGCCGCCAGCCGTCTTTCGGATCTCGTTCTAGGCCTGCCCGTTACCGACTACCGCGCCGTGCTCCTGGCGGAAGGTCCTGTCTTCATCGGCGATATGCTCTCACTCGCCCGCATGGCGCCCGTCCCGGGCGTCGTTCTGCAGCGCCTGTCGCAGGCGGCTGGCGCGTTCGCCTCGGGCCCAGCGAAGACAGGCGGACTGACCGAGCGCGAACAGGCCGTCATGCAGCTGCTCAGCCTGGGTTTGGGCAACAAGGATATCGGCCGCCAGCTGACCCTTAGCGACAACACGGTCAAGTTTCACCTGCGCAATATCTTTGCGAAACTTGACGTGACAACCCGCACGGCCGCCGTGGCGGCGGCGCGGATGGCAGGTCTCCTGCCCTGACCCAGTCGCCGGATGGACACCTATCCATTCGGGCGGGGCCAACGCGACCCCTCCCCCACCCGTCTGGCAGGCTAGGCGAGGATCATCTCCCCTCCTAGGCTGTGCCGGACGAACCAAGGGGGTGGACATGCAGTCCGGACAGCACGCCGTCGATCCGGTGACGCAGGAGATCATCGAGGGCAAGCTCGTGGCGACCGTCGACGAGATGGGGATCGTCATGGCGCGCACGAGCATGAGCCCCGTCATCTACGAGGTGCTCGATTTTGCCTGCGGTCTTCTCACCCGGGATGGCGAGCTCGTTGCGCAGATGAACGGAATCACGCTGTTCACGGGCACGTTCGGCGTTCAGGTGAAGGCGTTGATCGCCCAGTTTGGCGACCAGCTTGCCGATGGCGACGTGCTGCTTACGAATGATCCCTACGCGGGCGGCACGCATGCCTGCGACTTTGCCATCGTCAAACCGCTGTTCGTCGAAGGTGAAATTCTAAGCTATGCGATCAATGTCGCGCATTATCTGGATGTCGGCGGCTCCGTGCCCGGCAGTCTCGCGCCGAATGCCACCTCGGTCTTTCAGGAAGGCCTGCGTCTTCCCGGCGTGAAGGTCATGCGGGCCGATGCGTTCTGCGATGAAATCCTGCATATCCTCGCCGCCAATGTCCGGATGCCGGACATCGCGCTTGGCGACCTCAATGCCCAGATCGCAACGGTGCGCGTCGCGGGACGCAGGATGACGGAGCTCGTCGGCAAATACGGAGCAGACGTGGTGAAGGCGGCCTTCGCCAACCTTCTGGCCACCAGCGAAGCCAGCGCCAGCGCGGCGATCCTCGCGCTGCCCGACGGAACCTATACGGCAACGGATGTGATCGATGGCGATGGCGTCACCGACGCGCCGATCCAGGTGACGGTAAAGGTCACGATCAAGGCCGATTGCCTCATCGCCGATTTTACCGGCTGCCCGCCGGCCGTGGCCGGGCCGATCAACTGCGCGCGCGGCGCGCTGCAATCCGCCGTCAAGACCATCGTCAAGGCGCTCATCGATCCGCAGGCGCCGTCCAACGAAGGCTGGTTCCGTCCCCTTGAGGTCATCTGCCCGCCGGGCACGGTGTTTACGGCGGAGAAGCCTTCGCCCACCGGCTGGTATTATGAGGGCTCGGTTCATGCATCGGAGCTTCTCTGGAAAGCCTTGGCGCCGCTCACGCCCGAGCGATTCTCGGCGGGGTCCTATTCCAGCCTGTGCGTCGTCTACATCTCCGGCCGGGACGATACGGGAAGCCCTTTTATCCATATCGAGCCGCAGCACGGCGGCTGGGGCGCAACGCCGCAAGAGGACGGTGCCGGCGCGCTGATCGCCCTGACAGATGGCGATACCTACAATTATTCGGTCGAGGTCATCGAAGCACGCTTTCCGCTACGCGTGCGCCGCTACGCACTCAACGTCGAGGGCGGCGTCGGGGCCGGCCGGCGGCGTGGCGGGTTCGGCATCGTCAGGGAATACGAGATCCTATCGAAGGAAGCATCTGCCTATGGCAGCTTCGGGCGGACGACGACACGCCCCTGGGGCGTTGAAGGCGGCGAGGACGGGACGGCGAACCGTCTCGAGATCGAGCGAAGCGCGGGAGGACGGGATGTCCATGGCCGCGTCGCGCATATCGACCTCGCCCAGAACGATATCGTGCGGATCGTTACGGGCGGTGGCGGTGGCTGGGGAGACCCGCGACTGCGCGAAGCCGCCCGGATCGTGCAGGATCTGCGCGACGGACTGGTGACCCGGAAGGCGGCGCTCGACGTGTATGGCTATGAGGATGCGGCATCATGATCAGACTGGCAACGGATGTCGGCGGAACCTTCACCGATCTGGTCGGCTATGACGAACGCAACGGCCGGCTTTTTACCGCAAAGAGCCTGACCACGACGCAGGACCAATCGCAGGGCGTTCTCAATGCGATTGCTGCCTGCGAGGCCGCCGACGGGCTTGCGGCGCGTGACGTCACCTTCTTCGCTCATGGCGGCACCACCGTCATCAATGCGATCACCGAACGCAAGGGTGTGCGCACCGCACTGGTCACCACGGCCGGGTTTCGGGATGTGCTGGAGATCGGCCGCGGCAATCGGCCGGACCTTTATAATCTGCAATTCAAGAGCCCCGAGCCCTTCGTCCCGCGCCACCTGCGTTTCGAAGTCCGCGAGCGGATCGATGCCGCGGGACAGGTGGTGCTGGCGTTTGAGGAGGCGGATCTGGCGCCGATCGTCGCTGCTTGCAAGGCCGAGCGGGTCGAGGCCGTGGCCATTCTCTTCCTCCACAGCTATGCCAATCCGCAACATGAGGCGCTATGCGCCCGTCTGCTGGCGGCAGCTCTGCCGGACACGACGGTTTGCGCAAGCTATGCCATCTCAAGGCAGTGGCGCGAGTATGAGCGCTCGAACACCGTCGTGCTGAATGCCTATGTCCAGCCGATCATCCAGCGCTATTTCGAGCGGCTAGAAAGCGCGCTGATCGCGCGCGATTTGACCTGCCCCTATTATGCCATGCAGTCGAACGGCGGCATCTCGACCTTCGACCAGGCCACCGCGCGCCCCCTGACCCTGGTGGAATCCGGACCGGCGGGCGGGGTCGCCGGGGCGGCCAGCATCGGGCGCATTCTGGGCGAGAGCGAGGTGCTCCACCTCGACGTCGGCGGCACGACGGCCAAATGCTCGCTGATCCATGAGGGGCGGCCGACGCTGAACATCGACTACAAGCTGGAGCACACACGCATTGCGCCCGGCCATCCGGTGCAGGTGCCGGTGGTCGATATCGTGGAGATCGGATCGGGCGGTGGATCGATTGCCCATATCGATATGCTGGGCCGTCTGCGCGTCGGTCCGGAAAGTGCCGGTTCATCCCCTGGGCCGGCCTGCTACAGCCGCGGCGGCACCGCGCCGACGCTAACCGATGCCCTGCTTGCCATCGGCATCTTCGACCCGGACAATTTCGCCGGCGGGACGATGTGCCTCGACGTCGCAAAAGCGTCTGCCGCTCTCGCATCCATTGCCGGCCCGCTCGGCATGACGGTCGAGGATGCCGCGCTTGCCATCATCGAGATCGCCCATGCCAGCATGATCAACGCGTTGAAGCTGGTGACGGTGCAGCGCGGCTATGATCCCCGTGATTGCGTCTTCATCATCAGCGGCGGCGCCGGGCCGGCCCTGGCCAGTCGTCTCGGCCGAGACCTTGCCGTCAAGGCCACGGTCGTTCCGCCGCATTCCGGGATCTTTTCGGCCTGGGGGATGCTCGCCGCCGAGCCGCGCGCGGATTTCCGTTCGACCTGGTTTGCTCCACTCTCAGACGGCGCCCTTGTAGACCTTGCCAAACAGTTCGCGGCGCTCGAGAAGGACGCGAAGGCCTATTTCGCCAAGGACGACCGTGCCGCGATCCGGTTCCTCTGGCGTGTCGAGGCCCGCTATCGCGGCCAGGAACACGGCGTCTTTGTCGGCTTTTCGGCGCAGGATACGGTGGAAAGCTTCTCCGAACGACTGCATGCGGCCCATGAGCGCGCCTACGCGTTCCGTCTGACGACGACGCCGGTGGAGATTACGACGATCCATCTCGAAGCCGTGCTCGAAGGGCCGGTGATCACCCTTTCGGCGCAGAACTCCAGTCGGCGATCACTGGACGCAGCATCAAAGGGCGAACGCCGTGTCTATTTCGGCCGGGAGACTGGCTGGCTGTCCTGCCCCGTCTATGATCGATTGACGCTGCCTGTCGAGCAGGACATCCTCGGTCCGCTTCTGGTGGAGGAGGCGACGACCACCAGCCTCGTTCAACCCGATCAGGTGCTCAACCTCACCGCAACCGGCATCATGCTGATCCGCGAAGCCGAACGAGGAGGCCGCTAGATGGCGATCGCGATCGACATTCAATCCGTGACGCGCGCCTACGGCCCAATCAAGGCGCTCGACGGCATCGATCTCGCCATCAAGGCGGGCGAGTTCTTCACGCTGCTCGGCTCCTCCGGCTGCGGCAAGAGCACGCTGCTGAAACTCATCGGCGGGTTCGATCGCCCGACCAAAGGCCGTATTCTGTTCGAAGGCCGAGACGTGATCGACGTGCCGGCCAACAAGCGGCCCGTGAACACCGTCTTCCAGAACCTCGCGCTCTTTCCGCACATGACGGTGGCGGAAAATATCGGCTATGGTCTGAAACTGCGCGGGCTCTCCGGCGCTGCCTTGAAAGCGAAGGTCGAGGATGCGCTCGATCTGGTCGAGCTTCCTGGCTTCGGCCCCCGTGGGATCGCCATGATGTCGGGCGGCCAGCGCCAGAGGGTGGCGCTCGCCCGCGCCCTGGTCATGGAGCCGGGCATCCTCCTGCTCGACGAGCCATTGACCGGGCTGGACGAGCGCCTGCGCCAACAGATGCGCGACGAGTTCGGCCGGCTTCATCGGCGAACGGGCGCAACCTTCATTCTCGTCACCCATAACCAGGACGAGGCGCTCAGCCTGTCGGATCGCATGGCGATCATGCATCAGGGCCGCATCGAGCAGTTAGACGTTCCGGCCCAGTTCTTCGCGCGCCCCGCCAACAGTTTCGTGGCCGGCTTCGTCGGCATCGACACGCTGTTGAAGCCGGAGCGGATCGAGCAGCATTCGGACGGCCTGCGCGCCGTCATCGGCGGCCAGTCGCTGCGGCTTCGTTCGCCGATGGGCAGCCTCGGAGATGACAGCCTCGTCGCCATTCGGCCGGATCGGCTGCGGATTTCGGAGAGCTTGGATGGGGCCGATCTCGTTCTGACAGTCGTCGGCACCACGTTTCGCGGGCTTCAGACGGACGTGCACCTGGCATTTGCCGATGGTCAGAGCCTTGTCGCCGTCGTGTCTAGCGACAGCCCGTCCGCAACGCTGGCGCACGGCGCGCGCGTGCCGCTCTCGCTTCTTCCCGATGCAGCCATGCTTCTATCGGGTTTGGGAATGCCGCCGGCCGCCTGACGCGCCGGAGGTCAACAACAAGGGGAACGACGATGACCAGACACGCAGCGCCCGGCGCATTCGCCAGCAATGTTAGTCGGCGACAGATGTTGAAACTGATGGGCCTCGGCGGAACGGCGCTTGCAGCCGGTCGCCTCGGCTTCGGCCAGCGCGCCCTTGCCCAGGATGCGGGCACGGTTGCCTTCTGGGCCACAGCCACGCTCGATATCGGCGAGAAGTGGCCGGAATTTGCCGCCCAGGCCGGCATCGCGCCCGAATTTACCGACAATGGCAACGATCTCGGCCCAGTGATCGCGCGCCTGGCCGCCGGAAATGCCAACGACCTCTTCGATGTCGGCGGCTTCCAGGGCGGCGCGGAAAAGGAGCTTTCCCGCCAAGGGGTCATCATTCCCTGGGATCTCTCGAAGATCCCGAACTATGAGAGCGTCTGGTCCTGGGCAAAGGACATCGCCTATCTCAAGCAGGACGGCAAGCAATACGGCATTCCCACCGTCATCAACGCCGACTCGATCATCTACCGGCCCGACAAGCTCGGTAAGGTCGACAGCTACGGCACGATCTTCGACCCGAAGCTGAAAGGTCGGGTGGCCATGGAAGATGCGTGGATCAACAGCGCCATCTTCACCGCTATCTACCTGAAGGAAAGCGAGAATCAACCGATCAAGGATCCGGGCAACCTCTCGGAATCCGAGCTCGGCCTCGTCATGGAGTTCCTGATCAAGCACAAGAAAGATGGGCAGTTCCGCACCTTCTGGAACGGCTGGGAGCAGGGCGTGCAGCTCGTCGCCGACGAGGAAGTCGATGCCATGACGGGGTGGGAACCGATCGTCTACGAAGGCCGCAAGCGTCGCCTTCAGGTGGAATATGCAGCACCGGTGGAAGGCTATGAGGGCTGGGGCAACAACACGGTGCTCCTGAAAGGCGCCGAGGAGCGCGGAACGGCAGATGCGGCCCATCGCTTCGTCAACGGTCTTCTCGGCGGCTTTTATGGCTGCGAACTCGGAAAGGCGCGCGGCTATATCGTGCCCACCGACAAGAACCTCGACTATGCCAAGGCTCACCCGGAAGAATACGCACCGGCGGACGTCGAGAAGCTTGCCGAGCATGTGAAGGCGAAATTCGCCGGCAAGGTCTTCTGGCAGAATGCGCGGCCTGACAATTTCCAGCTTTATGAAGAATGGTGGCAGAAGCTGCGCAACGCCTGAGCGCCAATGCGGAGATCCGCGATCTCTCGTCAAAGCCGGCGGCACGCCTTGCCGCCGGCACCGTCAACCGGACATCGCCCATGAACCGTCGGCCCTTTGCCCTCCTTGCACCGCCCCTTCTCGCCATCCTGCTGCTCGGCGCCGTACCGCTGGTGCTGGTGCTCGTCTGGAGTTTCTGGACCTGGGATCCCGCGACCTACTGGATCAAGCCGGACATGAGCCTTGCTGGCTACAGCGCCATTCTCGACGCAGGACGATGGACCGTAATCGTCTCAACCCTGCTCAAGGCGGCCGGAACGGCCACGCTTTGCGTGTTTCTCGCCTTTCCCATCGCCTACGTCGTCCAGTTCCTCAGCGGTCCACGTCTTCAGGCCCTGCTTCTCGCGCTGATCACCATTCCGTTCTTTACCTCCTATCTCATCCGGTCCTTTTCCTGGCGGCTGGTGCTTGGACGAACCGGCATCGTCAACACGATGCTCCAGCATATCGGCCTGACTCAGGCGCCAGTGGACTGGCTCTTGTTCAGCAACTTTGCGGTGGTGGTCGGCCTGGTCGCGTCCTACCTGCCCTTCGCCGTCTTTCCGCTGGTACTCGCCTTCAGGCGGGTTCCGCCAGACCTGATTGCTGCCGCACAGGATCTCGGCGCCGGTTTTTGGCGGGCCGTGGCAACGATCCTCCTGCCGCTGACCTTTTCCGGCATCTTTGCCGGCTTCCTGTTCGTCTTCGTCATGACGGCCGGTTCGTCGACGGAGGTACAGATGCTCGGCGGTGCCGGCGCCTCGATCGTTTCCGTGATGATCAACGACGTCATGCGTGTGGCAAACTATCCGCTTGCCTTTGCGATCTCCACAGTCGTTCTCGCCGTGATCTTTACGCTCGTGCTTGTCGGCAACGTCACTTTCAAACTGTCGTCGCTGTTTGCGGAGGAGGACCGATGACCGTCCACGAAGGCTTCGGCAACCGCGCTCTGCTCTGGATCATCGCCATCCTCGGCCTGCTGGTGATCTATGCGCCGCCGCTTTATCTGCTCGCGATTTCGTTCAACCCGGCTCTTCAGCCTAGCCTTCCGAGCCTCTCGGCACTGAGCCTCGACTGGTACATGGCACTCCCGCGTGAGAAAGCCCTGATCGGCGCGCTCCAGCAGTCGCTCCTGATCGCTTTCGCCACAGCGGTTTTTGCCACGGCACTGTCGCTGCTTGCCGCCCTCGCCTATGTCGAGCTGCGGTTCGGGCGCACGAGCTGGTTTCTTCTGGTGCTTCTGCCCATGTTCGTGCCCGGCGTC
Source organism: Xaviernesmea oryzae (assembly GCF_900109605.1). Taxonomy (GTDB): domain Bacteria; phylum Pseudomonadota; class Alphaproteobacteria; order Rhizobiales; family Rhizobiaceae; genus Xaviernesmea; species Xaviernesmea oryzae. Next base: position 33,585 of record NZ_FOAM01000026.1, on the reverse strand, counting down.
GTGCAAGGGCTGGCGCTATCAGCCGTCTTCAGCCGGCTTGGCGTGAAGGCATCCATGATCACGTTGATCTCGGGCCATCTGCTCTGGGCTATGCCCTTTGCATTTATCGTCATTCTCACGAGCTTCGCCGCCGTCCGGCAGAATTTCCTGCTCGCGGCAGCCGATCTCGGCGCGAACAGGTGGCGCCAGTTTGTCGACGTGACCCTGCCCCTGATCCGTCCAGGCCTCGTCAGTGCCTTCATCTTCTCATTCCTGCTGTCACTGAACGAGTTTACGCGCGCCTTCTACCTCTCCGGCCGCCAGAACACCCTCCCCGTCGTCCTGTTCAGCAAGATGAACTCAGGCGCGTCGCCCGTGATCTACGCTATGTCGGGCGCTATCTTCATCGCCTCGGTGCTGATGGTGGCGGCTCTGGCGCTCTACAATCTCTTGGGGCGGCGGGCGCCGGTCCTGGAGGCGCAGTAGGATTGGTGCACCAAGCGACAGGCCGCCCCCATGACGCCCTCCCCATTCTGCGCAAACGGAAGCTGAAATATTCCGGGGTTTAGACGCCTGTCGGCGGCGGACCGAAAGCCGTACTCCCGCGCGATGGACGGGCTGGAGCCGAGACGACCACCTGGCCCGATATTGGGGCAGAGACCAAACGACGGCGCAGGCTACGAATCGGAGCGGTTCAGCCTGAGTCCAGGCTGGGCGGCAGCCCATGCAGCCCCTCGCTCCTGATGCAGCCTGTCTCGCGGATTGGCGCGCGTGCCGTCAGAGCAGCCTTCCACGTCTGGCCGATCTGTGGGATGTTCATCATCCTCGGATCATTACAAGAGTTTTAGGGCGCAGGGGCGCTAGGCGCTGCCGAATTGGCAGAGAGGCGCTTCGAGCCTGGAGTCAGCCATGCCGGGATTGTCTTTCGCATCGGCCGTCATCGTCTGGCGCATGCTCCCTATAGCGTGCTGACCTGCGAGGGGTCGTCGCTGTCCTTCAGCACCGCCTGATGGACGGAGGTGGAGGTCGACGAGCGTTTGGGGACAGGGACGAGAACCGGCTTGGATGCGGCTCGGCAATCGGCGTTACCGGCGTCACTACGAAGTGTCCATCGAGATGGGTTAGCCCATAATTGCCGGAGGCGGCACCCGACAGTGCACCCTCTGATGCCGTCGTGACATAGCTGTTGCCAAAGGCGAGACGCGCGTGGCGGTGGTGGCCACGGAAACACCCTCAAGCAGAGGGACTGTCTCACCCTTGTTCCAGCCGGAGACTGCGAAGCACAGCCGGCAGCAGCCCACCATGGGCCATCGTGTCATCGGCGGCCGTTGCCGTCAGCGTCGCGGGTGTGACCACGACCCGGCCATTGACGTAAGCGAGCGTGTCATTGCCGGGGGCCGCACCCGGGAGCTTGCCGCTTGACGCCGTGTTGGCGTAGGCGCGGACATTCGCGGGGAGACGATGCGCCCGATGTTCCGGAAACTTGTCGGCATTCGTACTGCCTGGGGCGTTGACGCGCGGCGCAGTCAGGTTGCCGATCAGCTACCGCGTCTTAGCACTGCGTTCTGGCAATCTCTATGGCCTCGAGACTGGGTGAGGCTTGGGCACTCAAACAGCCACGTTGATGCAGTGCTTGGCGCCGAAACCGCCGCAAAATCATGTGGGGCTGGTGCGAGCATCCTTCAGAGCGGCAGCATGCAGCCTTGGACGCGAAGGTGTCCCGCCTCCAGCGGCGGTGCGGGCGGTTAAGAGGGAAAGGAGGGACGGGATTCGGGTGACAGGTTAGAAGGTTTGGAGAGAGGCTCCGGCCGCCTGTCCAGGAGAATCGACATGGCACAGGCCAATGCGAAGATCACACTGAACGCGACGTGTGACATCCCTTTCAACAAGCTCGTCCTCAGCCAAGCAAATGTACGCCGGGTGAAGGCCGGCGTTTCCATCGAGGACCTGGCCGAGGACATTGCCCGGCGTGGCATCCTGACGAGCCTTAACGTTCGACCGGAACTTGACACAGAGGGCCGAGAGACAGGCATCTACCGCGTGCCGGCTGGTGGACGCCGCTATCGCGCGCTCGACCTTCTGGTCAAGCAAAAGCGGCTGAGCAAGACAGCACCGGTGCCCTGCGTGATCAGCACCGGCGTCACGTCCGAGATCGAGGACTCGCTTGCTGAGAACGTTCATCGCGAGGATCTGCATCCGCTGGACCAATTCCGCGCTTTTAAGGCCTTAGCCGAGGAAGGCCTCGGTATCGACGATATCGCCGCCCGCTTCTTCGTCAGCTCGGCTGTCGTCCGCCAACGGCTTCGGCTCGCAGCGGTGTCGCCAGCGCTCCTCGACCTTTATGCCGAGGGCGAAATGAACCTCGATCAGGTCATGGCCTTCTCCATCACAGAGGATCACGCGAGACAGGAGCAGGTTTGGGAGGCGTTGGTGCGCGCCCATTCGAAGGAGGCCTACTTTATCCGCCGTCTCTTGACCGAGACCGCCGTTCGAGCCGTGGACCGGCGCGCTGTCTATGTCGGCGTTGAAGCCTATGAGGCAGCTGGCGGGATCGTCATGCGCGATCTGTTCGAACAGGACAATGGCGGTTGGCTGCAGGATCCGGCGCTGCTCGAGCAGCTCGTTTTCGAGAAGCTGAAGCGCGATGCGGAGGCGCTGAAGGCCGCAGAAGGCTGGATGTGGGTCGAGGCTGCGATCGACTTCCCCTATGGCCATATGTCTGGACTGCGCCGGTTCTACGGCAGGCAGCATCCGGTCACCGAAGAGGAGCGGGCAGCGCACGAAGCGATCAAGACTGAGTACGACCAGATCGAGGCCGACTATGCGGCGTCCGAGGACTATTCGGCGGAAACCGAAGCGCGGCTCGATGAACTGGGCACCGCGATCGATGCCTTCAATGACCGCCGCCCGGTCTTTGCGCCGGAGGATATCGCGATCGGAGGCGCGTTTGCCTCGCTCAGTGCGGACGGCACGCTGAAGATCGAGCGCGGCTTCGTTCGACCGGAAGATCAACCGAAGACCGCCGGGGATGACCCCGGTGAGGGTGAAGACGATGAGGATGACGTCGTCAGGAGCAATATGACTAGTGGAGAGGCGCACGGCGCGGTTGGCCGAGACCAGCCCAGCGGCACGTTGCAGACGGAAGAGCCCGAGGAGGACGAAAGGCTGAGGCCGCTCTCCGACAGGCTCGTGGAGGATCTGACGGCGGTACGAACGATTGCGCTGCGCAATGCATTGGCCAACGATCCGACCACCGCCTTCATCGCGGCGCTTCACGTTCTGGTGCTGAAAATCTTCTATCATGCCGCCGGTGAGTCATGCCTCGAACTCGGTCTGCAGCAGACGTTCTTTGCCCAAACGCAAGGCTTAAAGGAAACCACCTGGGCGGTGGAGATCGACGAGCGCCAGACAGCGTGGGGTCAGGACCTGCCGCAGGCACCGCGCGATCTCTGGGATTTCCTCCTGGCACTTGATGAGGCCAGTCAGCGTGCACTCTTTGCCCATTGCGTCTCCCTCTCGGTAAACGCCGTTGCCCAGCTGTGGAACCGTCGCCCGGGTGCCATCGCTCATGCCGACAAGCTGGCCAGCGCGCTCGGCTTCGATATGGCCGAGCAAGGTTGGGTGCCGACCGTCGACAGCTATCTCGGTCGCGTCCCGAAGGTGCGTATTCTCGAGGCGGTTCGTCAGGCCAAGGGCGAAGACGCAGCCCAGCTCATCGACCACCTCAAGAAGGGGGATATGGCGCGGGAGGCAGAGCGCCTTCTCGCCGGCAGCGGCTGGTTGCCTGAGCCGCTGCGCCGTCCGGATGACGACTCGGTAGAGATGACCAAAGCCGCCGATCCGACCACCGAGGTGAATGACGGACACACGGTCACCGACGCCCACCTGCCGCCTTCTCTCACTGAGGAGGCGGTCACAGAGAGAGCCAGTGACGAAGACGAAGCCCGCCAAAATGACGGGTTCAATGAGCGGCGTCTCGAGGCCGCCGAGTAAGCCTCGCTCTCTCGCGATGACATTCTCGAAGGCCCGGCATGATCCGGGCCCTTTTCAAATCTCGCAGTCACCACATCGGCGACAGCCCATGGTCCGTCTTGGCGATTTGCAAAAACCGCGCCGCTCGGCGGCCTGATCATCCATTCCGACGGCATGAAGCGCCGCCAGAGCGCTTTCGAACAGCTCGCCGCCTGCATACCGCGCAACGGCTTCGGCCGTCTCATCAAAAAGCGGCTGCCTCGCTCTGTTCGCCCGCGACAATCTCGTTGCATGCGGGCGAAGTCCCGGACGCCATCGACTTCGTGTTGGTGGTGAACCGACGTGCTCTCCAGCCTTCATCATCCCTACCAAATCCACCCTCGGCCACCTTTCCCACGTGAGGAAAGGAACCGGGCTGTTTCACATCAGGAGACCGAGCATGAACACGTCTGCCCTCCCCGCCTCATCCGGCTACCAGGTCGATATCTCGCGCGGCACGCGGATCGGCCGCGTCTCGTCGGAATGGTTCTCCCGCCCCGATGACGAGCGCTATCTCTCGCTTACCGATCTGTACGAGGCGGTCCGCTCGCGTGCCGAGCGCGCCCACACCCGCGTGATCGACAGCACAGCGATCCGTGTCGAAGCGGATCGCTCCAGTACCGAGCGCCTTTCTCTGATCCTGCCCGGGGCGGATGGACCCGCCGCGCCCACCCATTGGTCCTTCGGCCAGCTCTGCGGCCTGGTCGGCGCTCCGGCGAGCTATATGCGCCAGCTCCCGGCCCCGCTTGCCGGCATCAATCTCCAGCACGGTCTTCTGAACTACCGCGGCGAACAGGTGAAAACGATGGAGATGGACGATGGACGCGTCGAACTGCGCGCGGTGACCAGCCCTGATTATGGTCGCATCTGGGACCATGAGCTGGTGTCTGCCATCATGAGGATCGCCGGGGACGGCACGGGCGATACGATCTGGAAGGTCCCAGGCCTGCTCGACTGGTCCACCATGACACACAACCCGTTCGTCGACATCACCAAGGACACGACGACACTTTACGCGTCCGATCGTGACGTCTTCGTCTTCCTGGTCGACGATACCCATCCGATCGAAGCGGGGCGCTTGCCGAACGGCGATCCGGATCTGTTCTTTCGTGGATTTTTTGCCTGGAACAGTGAGGTCGGCTCGAAGACGCTCGGGATTGCCAGCTTCTATCTCCGCGCCGTCTGCGCCAACCGCAACATTTGGGGTGCGGAGAACTTCCAGGAGATCACCATCCGTCACTCGAAGTTTGCTGCTCAGCGTTTCGCGCATGAGGCTGCCCCAGCTCTGACGCGCTTCGCCCACTCGTCCCCCGCCGCCTTCGTTGCCGGCATCCGTTCGGCGCGTGAGACCATTGTCGCGCGAACGGACGAGGAAAGAGAGGACTTCCTGCGCAAGCAAAAGTTCTCGAAGCCCGAAACCGCGAAAATCATCGAGACGGTGCTCCGAGAGGAAGGGCGTGCGCCCGAGTCCATCTTCGACTTTGTGCAGGGAATGACCGGCCTCGCCCGGACGAAGGCAAATCAGGACTCACGCCTTGAGCTCGAGGGCAAAGCAAAGCGCTTGCTGGATCGGGTCGTCTGATCTCCATTCCGTTCAATCTGCGCAGCGTGCTGCACGATATACCCCAGTCGGGCAGCCACCGCTCTTGAGAGGACCGCTCCAACGACATTCCTCGATCGAGATCGTTGCGATTAACACTGGAACACAGGCAATCAGGCGCAAGACCGTGCACTAAGGTGCTAAAACATGGGATCGCGGACATTCACGACTTCATGCAACATCTTAAGCGCAGTCGCACATGACGACGGCAAGATCGAGAGGGTTGAACGCTGCCGGCGGTCAAACGATTCTGCCAGGACTACACAGCGGCCGCTATCGTCGCCTTCACGGTAGCTTCGGAGGAGCCTCATAGGAGACATAGCTCGGAAAAACCTCACGCGCTGCAAGGGAATGCGCCTATCATTCACACAGCTGATCGTTGACAGGCGGCAATCCCGAGTGCGGGCCCTCAATATCCGGCTTCCTTCGATGTCGAAAGGTGACCCCATACACCGTCGTCGTCCGGCTTGTGCCGACACAGCGCCACATATCTTGATCTCCGAACGGCATCATCAGCCCGCGAAGCTCCAGCGGCTGGGGTCATAGCCGTTCATGCCCGGCATCCGTTCCAAGACGAGACATCGTCGTACGATAATCGACCGGCCCGTTGCGCAGCTTCAGGCGCTTTTCCGCGTAGAAGCCGGCTGCAGCGACACCGCCCAACGGCTGCGCCGTCCGTGACGATTGCGTGTAGAACGCAGGCATCGCCTTTTCGTTGGCAGCGCCTCAGCTGTTCGCCCAAGTCTGGACCTCCTGCCCTGTCAGGCGCTGGTGGGTTTCCTTGTAGGCTGTCCAAGACGCCACCGCTTCCTGTTTGCGGCTTTCCCGTGCTTCCTCCCGGCCCACATACTACTGGATCGCCTCGAGCATGATCCAGTGCGCAAAACGCCGGCGGGGCTTGCGAGCTGCTGGGCCCGACGTTTCAAGCCGTCGTCAATTTCGATGGATGTGGCCATCACGCATCGCTCCATGTCACTAGCTCATCCCACGTAACAAAGAGCCCTGCTCTATGAGCCTGTCCCTTGGCGGACCGTGGGGCTGAAGAGCTGACAAATGCTAAAGGGTGGGTTTTAGATCTGAACCGACAGACAATCGGGCAAAGACAAAACATCAGAATGTCGGGTCTGGGCCTCATCAGTTCAGACATTTTGCCCAGCGAGGATCGAGGAGTCGACAGATCCGCGCGTCCCGATCTCACTTGTTCCAGTACCGGGTTTACGGCAAGCTTGGCATCTCCCCGTCCCCCGGACGCCAAATCCATGCCGTCATCTCCGGTCGCGCTGTAATCATGTCGGCGAGAGCGGCCTCATACCTCTCGTCGGCCTCCGGCGGTACGACATAAAGCGCTGCGGCAGCAGGTTTCGCATCGGGCAACGTCGCGCAAACAATGGGCTGATCCGCGCCGAGATTGAAGCGCAGCCCCTTGACGCTCTTGCGTTTCAGCCGCGCCAAGCGCTCGAGCAACTTTTGCTCGTGAATGGTTTCAAAGGGGATCCAGTTCTCCGTCGCGATCATCAAGGCGATCTCTTCAATGGCCGGCAAACCGGCGGCATTCAGACCGAAGGTCGTAATGGCGATGAGATGGAGCGACGGGTCCGCCTCCCAGAGAGCCAGTTCGGCCGCATAGCGCTTCTGCAGCCGCCGCCACACGCTGTCGTCGATCATCAGCGGGTAGTCGGGCATGTGCTTCACCAAAAGCTTTCGGCCGATGCGCGCGTCTTGTGTCTCTTTCACCTCCCCGACGAGGACCATCAGCTTGCGCCGACCGGCTGCCGTCGGCACGAGCGACGCCAGCGCGGCCGTTCGTCTGGCCGAGATGGCCGCCTTTGCCTCCGATTGAAACACCTCCGGGACGAACAGAATGTCCGAGAGTGCTCCACCGGAAACCTTCATGTGCCGTGCAGCGTCGAGAAGGCTCGACCGCACCCTCCCCCAGCCACGCTTGCCGGCCCAGAGCGCCGTCCATTCCGTCAGCTCTCCTTCCTGCCACAGATAATGGAGGAGGCCACGCAGGGAGAGCCGTTTGCTCTCGCCTTTGACCGAGGGCGCCTCCGATGTCCCGTGCGCGCCCGCTGTGCGACTGCCGGTTTTCGAGAGCGCGAAATCGAGCCGCAGTGCGGCGGTTCCGCGTGCGTCATCAATGCGGATGGCGTCGCCGATCAGTGGCCCTAGACCGGAAAGTTCGTAAGGCGGCTCATAGGAGCTGCAAGACGGATCATGGCGCGTACCCGATGAGGGCATGCGCTTGACGAGATAGTGGTTCTCGAAGCGCGCGATATACATCGCCACGCCAGCCGGCCGGCACAGGCAAAGCGGCCGCACCTTCTGTGAAAACGCCTCCGCGAGCGCTTTCTGTAGGGCCGGCGTCTCTTCAGGGAATTCTGCGTCTCCGATCCTGTAGTGTCGCATTCCCCTCCCCGATCAGATGGTGTCCGATGAGCTCACTCTGCGTCATTGAGTCACTCTTTTTCGGCCCGTGCAAGCAACGACATCGCTCGGTCGTCAAGGACGCCTCCCGGTCGTTAACTTGGCGTTGGCTCGTTTCGAGGCGAGAGGAAGAGACGTGCCAGAGGAGGGGTGGTCCGATCGGGTAGGGAGAGCTTTCGTCGGGCCGGTTCTTCCTTAACCTCCCAAGGAATCATTCATGAACATCATGACCCCGACGGCCGCACATCTGGCTGATTCACTCCGCCTGCTCGATTCCAATCAGTGTGCCAAAGCCAGAACCCGCCTGCAGGTCGGACCACCTCCGCGTCTCGCATAAGGTAGCGCCCGATGCCGGAGCCTTGCTCGACTGCATTTCAGGCCTGCCGCTGCGCTCGTCCTCAACAGCGCCGATATTCATTTGCGCTCTTACCGCGAAGATCGCGGCGGCGCGGAGCAGCAACATCCAACGCGTCATGAGCGATCGCGGTGTCGAACCCGCCGCGTCTGACCAGGGCATGCGCGACTGGCTGCGATCCATGGGGCTCTTTGCCAGGCTGATCTCGTGGCGTCTTCGGTTCTGTGTCTTGGTCCGTGACAAGGGTTCGGCTGTCCTCGTCAAGCGTATCGTGCGTCGTCCCAAGGCTGACGTTTCAAGCCGAACCTAAAGGAGGTGAGACCATGGGAACTGCCGGTGACCTGGCAAGCTGTCTTGCTCGCGAGGCCGAGGCTGTCTGCCGTCATTATCTTTCCGCCGGCACACGTGCCGGGCAGTATTGGGTGGTCGGTGACACGGGAAACAACAAGGGCCGCTCGCTCTATGTCCGTCTGACGGGGGACAGAGCAGGCCGTTGGACAGATGCGGCGACAGGCCAGTTTGGTGACCTTCTCGATCTGATCCGGGAAAGCTGCGGCTTGATCGACTTCCAAGATGTCGCCGACGAGGCCCGACGATACCTGAGCCTGCCGCCAGCGGAGCGCGAGACCTCTTCCAAGACGGGCCCGACCAACCTCCCCTCCCCGGCTCCGCCGTCGGAACGCGCCCGGCGCCTGTTCGCTATGGGGCAGCCCATCGACGGGACCTTGGCTGATCGCTATCTGCGCCAGCGCGGCATCCTGGATGGCGCGCGCTATCCAGCGCTCCGCTTCCATCCCGCCTGCTACTATCGTGACCTCGCAACCGGACAGATGACGCCGCTTCCCGCTTTGCTTGCAGCGGTCACCGACGCTGTGGGCCAGCTCACCGGACTTCATCGCACCTGGCTCGATCGCGATGGGCTTGGGAAGGCAAAGGTCGCGACGCCTCGCCGCGCCATAGGTGGTCTTCTCGCCAATGCCGTGCGCCTGCAGTTCCCAGTCGACGGACCAGTGCCCGTCATGACGGCTGGCGAGGGTCTCGAAAGCGTGCTGTCCCTCGCGCACGTCATGCCGCACATGCCAATGGCGGCTGCACTCAGCGTCAATCACCTGGCGGCCTTATCCCTGCCGCCCGGAACCCGACGCCTTTACATCGCTGCCGACGCGGATGCAGCCGGCCGCCATGGTGTCGACCGCCTGAGCCGGCGTGCCCAGGCCCTCGGCATCCTTCCACTGGTGCTCGCCCCCGAACTCGGCGACTACAACGAGGATCTTCGTCAATTGGGTCCCGAACGGCTGACGGCACGGCTGCGCGATCAACTCGTCTCTGCCGATGCCGTGGCGCTTCTCCCTCTTTGATGCAGCCATGATGAGATGCGCGACAAGTGGCACACACGCCCGGCACGGTGTTCGCGATTGTCCTGCATCGCCGTGCCGTCGGCGTGCCCGCGGGCCTGCCGAGAGGCGACCCTTATCATGCGGCGGCCCGGCCTTCAGCGGGTCAGTCGGGTTTCTTCCCCTGCCGCCGCATGACCCGCGCCGGCATTCCTCGCGAGACAAGAAGCCCGCCTTTCGCCGCCCGGCGCTTCGCTAGGCCGCGTCGCTGCGCTCCGTGGTTCCGGCCAGTCCGCCGCCTGACCAGGGATCGCCGTCAGGCCGCGGGAGGCGCGGCCGCAAACGAACGGAGTTTCCAATGAACCTTCTCTCTCCCGCCCTCGCCGATGGCTTCGAACCGGAGCACGCATCTTCGCCGACCGACCGCGTCATCTACGAAATGCAGATCTACGGCCATCGCCCGCATCAGGACGAGCCGGATCCTCGCGCCCTCCCCGAGGAGCCGGTGGTGCAATCGGCCTTGACCGCGATCTTCGAGGCCTTTTTCGAGATGCTCGGCGACACCCGGCTGGAGCCCGATCTCGAGGATCTCCTCTGGTCGACGGTCAATCTCTTCCACCGCGCCGGGGAGCGCATCCAGCGCGAACTCGACCGCAACGAGGACGCTCAGCGCGCCGGCCAGCGCGATCAGGATGGCTCCGAGGTCAAAAGCGTCGAGCTTGAACGCCATATTGCCGAAGGCATCACGCTTTTGGAGCGCCGCAATGCGTTCGAGTTCATGCGGGATTACGCAGCCGAGCTGTTCGAGGCAGAGACTGGTTCTGCATGGCGACCGCGCACAGGCTCAAAGGTCAGCCACGCCAATATGACCGCAGCGATGATTGATAGCCGCGACTTTCTCGCCGCCCGTCGCCGCGTCGAAACCGAAGTCCTGATCCCGGCCGGCACGAAAATCGGCTTTGCCGGTGGCGTCGAGTTCAACGACCATCAGGCGATCTGGACGGCTCTCGACCGGGCGAGGGCAAAGTTTCCTGACCTCGTTCTGCTGCATGGCGGTGCGCCGAAGGGAGCCGAGCGCATTGCCGCCTGCTGGGCCGAAGCCCGCAAGGTAACGCAGATCAGTTTCAAGCCGAACTGGGCGAAACATGCCAAGGCCGCCCCGTTCCGCCGCAACGACGATCTCCTTGCCGTCATGCCGGTTGGCATCATCCTCTTTCCAGGGTCGGGCATCACCCGTAATCTCGCCGATAAGGCGCGTAGCCTCGGTATTCCGGTCTGGCGTTTTGGGACGAATAACCAGGGCGGCGCATCGCTGCCATGACAGCCTCTGGCCCGAAGCGGACACTGAGATGCGGAACTGGTCCGCTCCGCATCTGATAATCGCAGAACGCGTATCACCAATTTTTTTGCACAAGTTCGCCAGAGGGAGCGCAAGCGAAGAACCCGGCCGTGGGCCCGTATGCGTGGGTCGTTGCCAGAGCGACCGCAGGGCGAGCACCGTCCTCAGGCGAATGACCAGGTCCGTTGCCTGTCATGTCGGTCGATGTCAGGCCCGGGTCTACCGCGTTTACTTTGATCCCGTCCGGCTCCAGTTCCTTCGCGAGTTTGACGGTCAACATGTTCAGCGCCGTCTTGGAGGCGCAGTATCCGCCGAAACCGACCGTCCAGGTTTCGCTCCGCATGTCCAGGGCATCCGTCAACGAACTGAGGCCGCTGCTCATCATGACGATCCGGGCTGCCTTCGATTTCCGCAACAGCGGCAGGAAGGCTTGAGTGACGCGCATCACCCCGAACACGTTGGTGTCGAACATCCGCTGCATCTCGTCGATTGACTCCTCGGCAAGCGAGGGAGACGGAGCGAACATGAGCCCGGCGTTGTTCACCAGCACGTCGAGACGCCCCATTTCGCTTTCAAGGATCTGCGCGGCGCTGGAAACGCTCGCACCGTCCTTGACATCCAGTTGCACAGCGTGGGCGTCGATCCCGATGCCTAGCAGTTCGCGAGCCGCCATCACACCCCGTGAAATGTCGCGGCATCCTAGCCAGACCGTGTGTCCGGCTGCGCCAAGCTGCCGCGCGATGGCCAGGCCGATACCCTTGTTTGCTCCGGTGACAAGCGCAATTGGCGATGTATGGATCATCATGACGTCCCTGATCGTTTCGATAGCAGAGACATACTACGAATTTCGTATTATTCAATCGTCGTATTTCGCGATCTTCTGGGTAAGTCGCAGGAATTCGGTTTGGTCAACGGGATCGAGCGCCTCAAGCATCGCCTTGCAGGAGGCTCGATATCCATCGACATAGCCCGAAACCGCTTGCTGCCCCTTGTTCGTGATCGTCAGAGCTACCGACCTGCGGTTTGCCTCTGGCCGCTGTCGTTCAATCATGTCCCGGCGCACCAATCGGTCTGCCGAAGACGACATCGTCGTAAGAGCGACCTGAAGGTGCCGCGCAACATCCCCCAAACGACACTCGGGATGGTCATCGATGAAAAGAAGCGCCTGAATGTCTAGAGCGTTAAGCGAGTGTTCCAGGACTGCCGATGCCTCCGCGACCTTGAAACGGCGGGTAAAGCGCTCAAAGGCAATAGCGAGCTTTTCGATTTGTTCGGGCGTAGGTTCTGTCATCCTCGGTATTAAGCATTTTCGCTCGGAGGGTGTAAGCCGTTTTCACTGGAGTAGGCATTTGGTGAATTTGCGCGATGTTCGTTATCGGCGCTTTTGCGTCACGACAACAAGCGGCCCGAAGCGGACATCTTCCCTCGGCAAAATGGTTGTAGACCTTGAAATTGGCAGTCTCTCGTCCGATGCCATTGGTTCGGCAAAGTTTGCGGTATGATCGAGAGGCGATTCAGATAGATCGAGGAGCCCAGATGTCCGAAGATATTAGCGTCAAATTTTCTTTGTTTGTTGAACATGGGCGGGAGAGAGAGGCCGCCAACTTCTATGCTGCCGCCTTTAGTGCGCAGGAACAGAACACCAGTGACATCGATGGCGCTTTGGCGGCTGTCGAAATGCGGTTCGGAAATCTGCCTGTTTGGGTCGCCGGCTCCAATCCAAATCGCGAAAAATCGCCTTCCTACGGCGGCCCGTTCTTTCCGAAAGAGCCGGGGGCTGTCAGCACGATATTCCACCTCAATGTTGGCAACATTGAAGACGTGATGGAGCGCGCCCTTTCAGCCGGAGCTCTGACCCGAGACCAAGTTCAAACTGACGTGATAGGCCGCCGCGTGGCCTCGATCTTCGATCCGTTCGGCCACATTTGGACGCTCGTGGAGCGTAAGACCGAGGGCATGTCACTCGCAGCCTAAGTCAGCCGCAATGTCCGGTGTTGGCGCTTCCGCGACATGGCAGCCCTCGGCCCGAAGCGGACAAGAGACTTGTCCGCTTCGGGCCGTGTTCGGAACCAAAGGAACGAGCGCTCTCCTACCAGGGCAACAAATTCCCCTGCCAATCCAGATATAGGCTTCGTCTGGTGCCTGCCTGGGCAGCCAGAACCTGCGCCATGCCTCTCACACTTTCGTCAACGGATATCTCGGCGTTCACCGCACCATTCAGCGTGCCCATAGAGGTGGCCGCCCAGCCGGAATGGATTGAAAGCACTGTAAGGTCTGGATAATCCGCGTGGATCGTTCGAGCCAGCATGTTCAGCGCAGCCTTGCTGGCCCGGTAGAGGTCGAGATGCAAGTCGGGTTCTGTGTTCAGCGTGATGCTGCCCCGGTGCGATGACATGACAGCCAACGTGCCGTTGGAAGATAAGCGATCGAGCAGGCGGTGCGCCAGCCGGATCGGACCGAAGCAGTTCGTCAGCATGATCTCCGCAAACTCTGCGTCAGTCGCTTCGGTCACCGCATTGTACAGCGGTCCAAAAATGCCCGCGACCAGGAAGATGACGTCGAACGCGTCCCCGATCTGCCTTCGCAGCGGATCGATTTGATCTGCCTGAGTCACGTCGACATGTGCGACTTGCGCAACCTCTTGCAAAGCGGTTGTGTCAGCGCCCGCGCGGGCAGTTCCGGTAACGGCCCAGCCTTGAGCGTGCAAGGTCTCTGCAAGTCCGAGGCCAAGGCCACGTTCAGCCCCGATGATGAGGATAGATGGCATGTTGTATCCTTTCAAAGTGCGGTGTAGCCGCCATCAGCCATGACCATGGTTCCGGTCATAAAGGAGGACGCTGGTGATGCGAGGAAGGCGATGATCTCGGCGATGTCTTCTGGCTGACCGACGCGGCCTAAGGGGTGGGCAGGGCCATAGCTTGCGAGGGTGGCGCGACTGTCCTCTACGATACCTTCCAGGATGTCGGTTTCGATCACACCCGGCGCGACGGCGTTGGCACGGACGCCCCGATCACCATATTCAACAGCAATCACCTTCGTCAGTTGGGCGATGGCACCCTTGCTGGCGGCATAGACTGCCGTGTCCTTCATCGCGACCTGCGCAACCAGAGACGCGACGTTGACGATCACGCCACCATCGCCCACGATCATAGCACGCACAGCTTCGCGGGCATGCAGGAATGTCCCGCGTGCGTTCACGGCCATGACAGCATCCCAGTCCTCGACGCTCATGTCGACGAGCGGGCGGTTCATGGTTCTGCCCGCGTTGTTGACCAGGATGTCGAGCGCGCCGAATGTTTTCAGCGCCAACTCGATGCTTTGTCGGGCGGTTTCCTCTTCGGCAATATCGCCGGTCAGCGTGATGATGCCGTCTTGGGCAAGCTCATGGACCCTGGCGCGAAGATCGGTGGCAACCACGCGAGCACCCCGTTCGTGTAGCATCATCGCCGTAGCCCTGCCGATGCCGCGTGCCGCACCGGTCACCACAGCGACCTTATCTTCAAGGGTTCTAGTCATTGCGTTCTCCTTCGAACGCGAAGGTAGCGCTTCGGCCAGACGACGATAATCGAGTGGATGTTTACAAGATTTGGTAGCTGTGCTTCATAATCTGTATGCATCCTTCAGACTTGACGCGTATCCGCACGTTCCTGGCCGTCGCCGCGCATCTCAGTTTCTCACGGGCGGCCGATGAACTCGGCATGACGTCCTCGGCAGTCAGCCAGACGATCAAGTCGCTTGAAGCACATCTTGGACAGCAGCTTTTCCAGCGCACGACCCGCAGCGTCATTCTGACGGATGAGGGAGCGCTTCTGCGATCGCGGATAAGTCCGGTAATGGACGAGATGGACCTCGCGCTCGCTCAAAGCCGTGTCGCTGCAGGTCGTCCTGCTGGAGTGGTACGGATCGTCGCCTTCCGCTCGGCAGGTGAACGGTTCATCCTGCCGATCCTATCTGACCTTCGCCGCGACCTGCCACAGATAACGTTGGACATCACCTTGGATGACAGACTCGACGATCCCGTCGAGGGAAGGTTTGACCTGGCGCTGAGGATCGGCGAGGTGATTGCTCAGGATATGGTCGCTGTTGCCCTTGGGGGCGAACTTCGTCAGATCGCAGTTGCTACACCGACGTATCTGTCTTGCTACGGGGTGCCGGATCATCCACGAGCGCTGTTGTCGCATGACTGCATCCGCTGGCGGTGGCCCGGTCAGCAACATGCTTTCCCATGGGAGTTTTATGAGGACGGAAAGTGGTTTTCGATCAATCCATCTGGAGGACTGATCGTGAACGACAAGCCTATGGCTCTGCAGATGGCACTTGCGGGACTGGGTGTTGCCTTCGCCATCGAGGACACCGTCAAGCATCACATCAATTCTGGCCGATTGATCCCCCTGCTGGAAAGATGGAGCGCTCCATTTCCTGGCTTCTTCCTTTGCTATCCACGTCAGCGACACATGTCTGCCGCCACGCGGTTCGTGATCGATCGGATACGGGCGAAGGCCGGATGAGTAGGGACCGGTACGTCCGCTTCTGGCGCAAAAGCGACATTTTCCTGCAAGTCTGGAAAAGCTAGATATTATGGATTTTAATTCCAGGGAGGCACCATGCGTCAGTTCACGACAGGTGATCTCAACAAGCAGGTGGGCGATGTCACCGATGCGGCAGCCCGCGAGCCTGTCATTTTGACGAAAGCCGGCAAACCGCGGTTCGTCCTGATGAGTTACGAGCACTATGAGCGGATGCGCACCGGTGGCGATCTGCGCGGAGCCTATCATGTCTCGGAAATGCCGAAGGAACACCGGGCACTTTTCCTCGCTGAAACCGACCGGCTAACGCAGCACAAGGGATGCGACGATGAGCCGTGAACGTCTGCCCAGCCAAGTCATCGAATACGCTTATCTATGGGCGTGACAGGACGGCCGCGGTGAGACGGGAGGCCGGAAGCGCCGTTCGACCTGCGTTGTCGTTGCTGTGCACAATGCGAGCGACGGGCTTATGCATTTGGCGCTTCTGGTCATCATCACGCGACTGCCGCATGTTGATCGCGTGGCGCTGGAAGTCCAGGACATTGAATGCCGGCGCGTCGGTCTCAGCGACCTGAAACGATGCTGGATCGTGGTCGGTGAATACAACTACGACATCGCCCAGCGCTCGTTCTATATCGACACCCATGTCAATCTTCGCGGCAGGTTTCAGCAAGGCCTCCATGATACCTGTCGGGACGGTGTTCGGGGACTCCGTCCGTCACGCGGGCCGCCGCGTCAGTTGACTTGATTGACGAGGAGATGAGATCGCTTGTGTCTGGCCAAATATGCGCGCGTTCGGCAGTTCAGGCCGAGGCTCTGGCTCCCAGGCTCTTAGAGGTTGTCGCACCGGGTTCCGCAATATTGGGTTTATGCAGTGCAAGATGACGGGTCGCAATCCAGCGAACAGCAAGGGCGTTATGAGCCGTGAGGTGAAGCAGGTCGAACTCAATCGTCTTCGGGGAAGGTATGCATCAGCAATCAGCAACGGCGATTGACACATCTGGTGCCCGCCTGACTCAGTCATCGGTCACGTGGTTGCCAAAGCGTTGCAAGTCAAGTCTCGATAGTTCAACGGCCGCTCCTACTCCGTCAGTGGCAGTGTCGGCGGTTCTCAAAGCTTGCCCGCGCGAACCTTTGAGGCGGACGAAACATAACCCCTTTTTGGTCGGCAATTGCGGAGTGCCCGTTGCGTTCCACACGACGACTTCCCGTTCGGCCCCTACCACGCGGAGCAAGGCCATCGACAGGCCAGAGCGAGAAACGTCCAGCGTTTCGCCGCGAGAGGCCTCTCTCCTCTGACAGATCATCCGATGCCTCCCACCTGGTGGCCGACTGCGCCTTAGGATGGGTCGGCGCGGGGTCGCCACGAGGCCTGTTTGCGGATGGCGACGAGTCGGTTGGCTGGACGGTGAGGACGTGCCCATTCCGGCGATGCCAGTTCTCACAGGTGGGACGTGCTCGGCAGGCTGATGGTCTGTCTTCCGCTTTCGTTACGCTCAGGAACATTCCCGTTTTCTATGTCGCCTTTCTAAGGGACCGTCCGCTTTCGGCGTCAACCCCGCGAGGGGGTTTCCCATCGCTAGCGCTCCGGTGACGCCTGCGACACGCCCCCTTCTTCGGGCGCCATCGGGAATGGTCCCGAGCAACGAAGGAGACAGTACCATGGCCACCACGATCGCGACCCTCACCGCCAAGGAGAACGGCACGCTCGAAGGCATCTTCGCCACGATCCGGGTCAACGCCCCGATCGCTATTGTCCCAAACACCACCAAGCAGAGCGAAGAAGCGCCGGACTACCGGATCATCCACCGCAAGACCGGCTTCGAGATCGGCGCAGGCTGGAACCGCATCGCCCGTCAGACCGGCGAGGAGTACCTGTCGGTCAAGCTGGAGGCTCCGGAGATTGGCGTGATTTACGGCAACGTCGCTTCGGCTCCTGGCGGCGACCCTGATCGCAAGGTCATCCTCTGGAACAGCCCCGGCAATTGAGAGGCATTAGGCCGGCCCTCCGTGGGCCGGCTCGCTTCCACCGGGCAGAAACCCGAAAACGGAGCAGCGATCTCCCGTCGTTAGGCTTCCCTTTGAACACACGCGGATCTCTTCGAACCACACGGGACAACACGACGTCGATCTTCATCGGCGGGAGCTCTGCCGCGGCCGATAGCCTCTTTTGTGCTTCGCCTGCAAGAGATCGAGAAACAGCGCAACGGCCTCCTTTTCCCCCTTGAAGCTGTGCGTCATCTTTTGACCCCGCGTGCCGATCCGACCCCAACAGCGCGTCAGGCAAACATCGCCGAACAAGGTCGGCTCGATGGTCAGCGCATAGAAACGCGCCATGTTTTTTGTCGCGTCTTCGCGTTCAATATACGCTCTGTAAGGTTGGCTCAGCATGCCAAGGAAAGTCGCGCTGTCCCGGTTCCACGTCCAACGACAATTCTGAATCGATCACGCCGTGTCGATTCATCTGTGTGAAGCGTCGCGGTTGCCATCGTGTTTGAGGTTTGGTGAAGCGAAGGTCAGGTCACTCAATGCTCTTCCGTCCGCACTCAATGCCGCACCATATTTCTGACCAGTGCTTCAACTGGGCCTGATACTGTCCCTCTGGTGCCACCTGTAGAAGGCTCAGATGTCCAAACCTATGCCGTGGTTTGCGCGTTTGAAATCGTAAAACTTCGCCCAATGATCGGCGGCTCGGTCACCCGCGTTGACGTTATCGGCGAGCAGCGCTTCAATCCCCTCCCCTCCCCTCCCCTCCCCTCCGCTTTTGTTGGTATTTCAGGGCGAAATCGAACAGTCGGCATGCCTCCGGCTGTCAGCGATGCAAGACGCCGAGATTAGACAGGCTCAACTCACACTCCGATGAGAAATAGGCACGTGCTGCATTTGCTGCCTCCGATGCTGCGTCACAGTCAGTGCGCTGGCTCCAAGGCCTCGCGTCCATGGGAGCCCATAATGCCCGGGATGACGCGCAATCCGCTCGAGCCAATATTGCCGTCCAGAGATGTTCAATGAATCTGTGGGTGGAGTGGGCTGGCCAACACCCTGTTGCCGGCCGGTTGCGTGCACGACGGCGAGGCCGCCGCTGACGTGAGGGCATGTGCAGCCTCCGAGAAACCGCCTCGGAACCAGAGAACGAGACGTGAACATCGCGGGGTCCTCTGAGCGGACCATGGGCGTCCGCTCAATTGCCGGCTGGTCAATCAGCGGGTTCAGTCACGAAGTTCATGACTTTCGAAGTTGAAACGGTGGCGCACGACCGTGTTGGATGGGTTCGCCGACGTTTGCGAACGCCCTTCCCTCCCCTGCAGCACTATTCAAAATGCGCGGTGCAGAAGGCGTCCTCTCGCGTCGGACGTCGAATAAGCAAGAGCAGGTAGGTCGACGTTCGGTTGGGCGAATGCCGCTGATCTCCCACTGCATCATTCACAAGCACCGACCGATCCGCTCCGGCCACACCCCGATCGCCAAACGAAGGCAATTGCGGTGAGGTGAGCTTTGCCAGACGGTTCTCTGCGCTGATGTACACGAAGCCTGTGTTACCACGGGTATTACCCACCCGAGCCACGATCCTCGCACTTGGTCGCGGCATCGTTGCGAGCAGCCGCGAGGCTTGATCGTCGATGTCTGACGGGCAATGCAGTGGAAGGCCAGGGAGAGAACGATCGCGCTGCTTGGCCCAGGCTGCTACGGCGCTCGAGGTTGGACTGAGACAAGATCGAAATGGGCATCGAGCCCATCCCGATCTTCGGGTGCCAACCATTGCCAATCCTATCTGCTCAGATGATCCCATTTTGCCATGGCGAAAGGTCGGCCTCCAGGACGAGCAGTTCCCCCAATTTTCAGTCGGCGCCCGATGGCCGCCGACAGAAAATCGGCTCCCCCGCTCGCCGGCTCCGCCGGTCGCTTCGCGATCCTTGACCCCTTCCCTCCCGCCATCGCCAGCCGTGTCGTCTTTCACACGTCAAGGAGACGATGGCGATGCTTCTCGAACAACACATTGAAGAACTGCGCGCGGAGCTGCGGCGTGCTGTCGACCCGCTCGAGCGCCAGTGGATCAAGGCGGAGCTGGAGATTGCGGAAGCCGAGCTTGAGATCTTCTGGGCGGAATGCGAGGGTACCCTCGACGTCGAGCCTCCCTTTTAATGGCAGGCTCGGTTCTCGGCGGCACCGCTTGGCTCGGACTGCTGAACGGCATCAATTTCTATGAGCCGGTGAGCTATGCATGGTGGTGCTCGTCTTCCAACCAACGGCAATCTGCCTTTAGGACCCAGCGTTCAGCTCGACCATCGCGTCTCCTCGATGCGTGGAGCGACGCCGTCGCAGAGACGAAGACGCATTTATCATCTCTCGTCTTTGCGTCCCCAGCAGTGTTCTAGGCCTCGCATTGAGTCTGCGCCTAGATCGCCCTTGAAGGACCGCTACGCCACGATCCTGCTTTCCTTCCACACTGGCTTTGATCGACTTGCGATCAAGGATCGCCCTCACCGCTGAACCGAGGCGCCGCCATGACCACTCTGTCGAAGAAGGCTGGCGACTACCTGCCTTGGCTTCACGACTCATTCGGTCGCGCTCAAGGACATTCCCCTTTCCGCATTTCGCCTTTCTAGGGGACAGCCCGCTTTCGGGCGTCAACCCCAAAAGCGTGAGGCCGTGCCGCTGCGCTCCGGTGACGTCCGCGGCTCACCCCTCCTGCTGGCGCAATTGGGAATGGGCCGAATACCCAAAGGAAGAGCACCATGGCCAGCGCGATCGCGGCCCTCACTGCCAAGGCCAACGGGATCCTCGAGGGCATCTTCGCCATCATCCGGGTCAACGCCCATCACCATCGTCCCAAACGCCGCCAAGCAGGTTAGCAAGCGCCGCTATTTCGCATCATCCACCGCAAGACCAGCTTCGGGATAGGCTCGGGCTGGAACCGAATCGCCCGGCAGAGCAGCGAGGCGTAGCTGTCGGTCAAGCTTGTGGTCCCTGGAATCGGCGTGATCTCTTGCAATGTCGCTCCTGCGCCTGGCAGTGACCCTGATCGCAAGGTCGTTCTCTGGAACAGCCCCGGCGACTAAGCGGCAACAGGCGGACTTTGGACGGGCCGGCGCACGCGTGATGACCTGTGCGAAGCAACCAACCGCCTTAGAAGGGCGATGAGACGCCAAAAATCGCTCAGACCGTCGCGGCGCTAGGCTAGAGCCATCTCGGCCTGAATGACGTACGGCTGACCTGATGCTCGCATTCCAACAGCACGTTACATCATTCGATAGGGTCGCCTGTCCCAGGTCAGTTTTGCGGGCTTACGCATTGCAATCTGGGTGATTGTGCCGATGCATTTTTGCTTGCCGCTTGAGATTGGCGAAGACTGCCGATCGATCGACGTCTGACGAAAGACCCCAAGGTGCAACCCTTCAAGCCGGGATGCGCGTCGATCGCGCGGCAAATCGAGTTTGTTTCGTCTCTTTGCCAGACTCCACCAGCGGCATGTCGACAGGCGCTACGCCGAATGGCTTCGTCTCGGTATAAGAAGTTTACCGCGGTAAACTGCACAGCAGATCCCAGCATCCATCCGCAGGATAAAGACGTTTACGCGCGACGTAGGGCCGCATCGCTAGACCGAGGGACCTAGGGCTGAAAATTCTGCACGGCCCTGCAGGACCGGATCAATTACTAAAGCTTTGCGACCCAGTCAATTTCTGCGCACCGTGGTTTGGTCGTCCCAGGTCAATCTCGACATGGCCCGTGCTCGAATGCGTTCCTGCGGACAAGATTCTGACCTGGATGACTGCGCTAGCAAACTTCACCTCCGACTTCAGCATGGCAAGGAAAGGCGGTTGGCGGGCATCCGGAAAAAAACCATGGCCGCCATAGACTCGACGGTGCATTGACCGCGCGCCACGTCTCCAACATGCCCGAACTCTAAGACGTCACTCCCTAATCGTCAGAAATGGTCACGAGAGTCCACGCGAATCGCCCATAAAAGTTTACTGCGGTAAACTCGTCCGCAGCCGTGCTCGCCCGCCAAAACGCCTATTCGGACGCCCGAGGAGTAAGTTTCTCCTCTTGAGTGTGCGACTGATGGCCAAAAGGAGCAGCTCCCAGCATCGGCAGAATAAGAGCGTTCACGCGCGACGTAGGGCCGCATCGCTAGAGTCTGTCAGTTTTAGTTTGAACCGTATCCTGCATGTCTGAGGTAATTTGAGCACTCTTGGGGGCTGAAAGCCCTCAGGAGTTCTCCGATGCGTCTCCATGTTGTCTCGACGGTTCGTTCATCCGCCTTTCTGACGAGTGTCTTGAGCTTGGCGAACATCATCTCGATGGGATTGAGGTCTGGACTGTATGGCGGCAGGAAGAGGAGGTGCGCGCCGGCCTCCCGGATCGCATCTCGGGCCGGTTTTCCTTTGTGGCTCCCCAGATTGTCGAGGATGACGATATCGCCGGCTTTGAGAGTTGGCACCAGGCATTGCCGGACCCATGCTGTGAAAGCGATGCCATTGATAGGGCCATCGAGGACGAAGGGGGCAACGATGCTGTCGCGGAGCAAACCGGGCAGAAAGGTCAGCGTCTTCCAGTGACCGTGAGGAACTTTCGCGATGAGAGGCTCTCCGCGCTGACACCAGCCGCAGGTGCGCGTCATGTTGGTCTTGACCCAGGTTTCGTCGATGAAGACGAGACGGTCTGGATCAAGCCGATGTTGATGGGTCTTCCATCTCATCCGGAACCGGGCCACCTTCGGACGATCCTGCTCGCTTGCCATCAGCGTTTTTTTTGAAGGTCTTGCCCTCGCTGCGCAGGAAGCGCCAGACGGTGTCGTGAGACACGTTGATCCCCCCAGACTTCAGCTCCGCCGACAGCGCACGCACCGTCCAGTCGGACTTGACCTGCAGCCGCTGACGCACGGCATCGGCCGCAGCGCCTCTCAGTGTCGGTTTGACATACCCGCCGATCTTCGCCGGCATCAAACCTCGGTCGGACCGATCGAGTTGCCGAATACGGACCGCGGTTGCAGCCGATATCCCGAAACGCTCCGCTGCGGCACGAACCGTCATGCCATCGTTCAACGCTGCCGCAATGCGCGTTCGCAAATCAAGCGAAAGAGGTCGCACCATCATTGCTGGCCTCCAATCCAGCAATGATCTTGAATCACAAAATCAAACCCAAGGGAATCTCATCGCGATTCCGAGTAGCGCTGACAGACTCTAGACCAGTGACCTATGGCTGAAAAATCGTGGACGGCCCTGCAGCGCCGGATGAACTACTAATCTTTGCAATCCAATCAACTTCTGCGCATCGTGGTTTGGTCATCCCATGTAATCTCAACATGGCCCGCACTCGGATGCGTTCCTGCGGATTATATTCCGACCTGGATGACTGCGCTAGCACACTTTAACTCCGACTTCAGCATGGCGAGCGAAGCCGGTTGGTGGGTATCCGGAAAAGAACCTCCGTGGCCGCGACAGACCCGTCGGTGCCTTGACCGCGCGCCATGTTTCCAACATGCCCGCACTCTAAGACGTCGCTCCATAATCGTCAGAAACGGTCAGCAAAGTCGACGCGAATCGCCCATACAAGTTTACTGCGGTAAACTCGTCGGCAGTCGTGCTCGCACGTCAAAACGGCTGTTCGGACGACCGAAGAGTGAGTTTCTGCCTTCACGAACGCCACTGAAGGTCAAAAAATGGCGGCAAAGCCCAGAAGCCGGCCTGAATCAGGTTGCGTTGACTCACAAATTGAGTGTGAATGCGTTTTAACGAGTATGTATACGTCGAAAACGCATTTAACAGAGATCGCCGCGCATGAGTCGGATTGCAACAGATAGCATCGGAGCCGTTGACCAGCTTATCATAGAGCAGGCTCAGGAGCTGTCTGAAAAACTAAAACAGCATCGTGTCGAGATGTTTCCGCCGATAGCTGAAAAGGGACTACGAGACTTTCAGCTGGCCGAGGCCGCCCGGTTCATCGGCGTGACGAGTGGCTATCTGCGCAACCTTTCCCTGGAAGGGAAGGGGCCGGCTGCACGTGTGTCTCCTTCTGGCCGCCGCTCGTACACCGCGCAGCAAATCGACGAAATGCGCCGTTTTCTCGAGGAACACGCAAAGCCCGGTACGCGCTACCTCCCGCACCGGGGCGAGAACGAACATCTGCAAGTCATCGCAGTCGTGAATTTTAAAGGCGGGAGCGGCAAGACCACGACGGCTGCGCATCTTGCTCAATACCTCGCCCTGACAGGGCATCGCGTTTTGGCGGTGGATCTGGACCCTCAAGCGTCACTCTCCGCCATTCACGGCGTTCAGCCGGAATTCGATGTCGGCGACAATGAAAGCCTCTACGGCGCGCTGCGCTATGATGAACACAGACGTCCTCTGAGCGAAATCATTCGCCCCACGAATTTTCCAAACCTGGATCTTGTGCCCGGCAACCTCGAGCTCATGGAGTTTGAGCACGAGACGCCGCGAGTCCTCGCCCAAGGGAAGTCGGACGAATATGGACGCATCTTCTTCGCGCGCATGGACGAAGCGCTGTCCTCGGTCGAGGAACGCTACGACATCGTCGTCATAGACTGCCCGCCACAACTCGGGTTTTTGACGATGAGCGCTATCTGCAGCGCGACGGGGATCCTCATCACGGTCCATCCGCAGATGCTCGACGTCATGTCTATGTGTCAGTTCCTTCAGATGCTGGGAGAGGTATTGAGCACATTGAAGGGCGCTGGCGGTGACATGAACCTCGATTGGTTGCGGTACCTCGTCACACGTTATGACCCCCAGGATGGCCCTCAAACGCAGATGGTCGCCTTCATGCGATCGATGTTCAAGAACCATGTTCTGACCAACACAATGGTCCGCAGTGTGGCCATTTCCGACGCGGCGATGACCAATCAAACGCTTTACGAAGTCGAACGGGCCTCCTTCACTCGAAGCACATACGATCGAGCACTCGAGGCAATGGACGCCGTCAACGCCGAAGTCGTTGAAATCGTCCATCGTGCATGGGGGCGCTGAGCAGATGAGCGTGCCAGTTTACCGCAGTAAACACCCGCTGAAGCAGCATCCACTGCCAGGCTTGGTTCGTGTCCAGTCGTCGGGAGGCAGCCTTGGCGCGTAAAAACATTCTTGCAGGTTTGATGGACAATGCCCAAAGCGCGCCTCAAGCCGAACGTCATTCTCATCAGAATGAGGGAAGCCGGACGGACGCACCAGTCCGTTCTCCAAAAGGTGCGCTCGGAGCGGTTACACGGACAATCGACGCACTGACCGCCAAGGCGGCTGCGGCACATGAAATCGAGCGAAAGCTGACGGAAGGCGAAACGATCGTCGAGCTCGATGCCGCGCGCGTGGAAGAGTCCTTCATCACAGATCGGTTGCGAGACGATGAAGCTGCCTTGAATGAACTCGTGGAAGCTATCCGACTTCGCGGCCAGGACTCACCTATCCTGGTTCGACCGCATCCGGAAAAAGCGGGGCACTACCAAGTTGCCTTTGGCCATAGACGCCTTCGAGCCGCGCGCCTTCTCGGCATTCCCGTTCGCGCCGTCGTCAAGCAACTTGCGGATCGAGATCATGTGATTGCGCAGGGCCAGGAAAATTCTGCCCGAACCGACCTCAGTTTCATTGAGCGCGCCACCTTCGCGCGGGGAATGGAGGAGGCGGGGTTCGAACGCGAGGTCATCATGTCGGCCCTGACGTCCGACAAAACGACAATCTCGAAGATGCTGTCGATCTTCGAGCGCATCCCACCCGATATTCTCGGCGAGATCAATTGTGCCTTTTCGGTTGGCCGAGATCGCTGGCATGACCTCTCGGCGCGCTTTGAGGAGCCGGCATTTCATCAGGCCGTTCGGGCGCTGATGGCATCAGAACCCTTCGAGTCCGCTGACGCAGACACACGGTTTTCGCAAATCGAAAGCTTGATTCTCGATCCATGCGGAGAACCACGTCGTGGATCAAAGTCTGCACCGGAAGTCCGAAATTGGTTGCCGGAAGACGGACAGGTGAAGATCAAAATTCGAGAGGATTCAAAAGGCTTCTCCATCGCGCTCAAGGCGCCCGCGGCAGCGTCTTTTGGTCTTTTTATCGAACAGAATCTTGAACGCCTTTACCAGGAGTTTCAAGAGCAGCAGAACAACACGGAGCACGGAGAGTAGATAGCAAAAGAAAAGGCCCCCAAACGTCGCCGTTGTGGAAGCCCTCTCTCGTCTTTGTAGCAGGAGCGAGAATCGCATTTCCACGAATCACTGTCAAGCGTTGAGCGTCGTTTTGGCGAGCGGATTTCTTTTGCCTTTTGAAAGGTGAGAGACATGCAGAGTGGAAGTGTGACGACGCCCTTTGGGCGGCGGCCGGCGAAGCTTGCCTTGATTTCCAGGCAAGTGGATGCGGCCAAACAAACGAATGCAAGGCACGTCGACAAGTGGCGGGTTTTCCGCGACGCCTGCGAGGCAAAGAGCAGCCTCGGCTTGCAGGACCGCGCGCTTGCGGTCCTAAACGCCCTCTTGAGCTTCTACCCAGAGGCAGAACTGTCCAGTGAGCATGCGCTCGTCGTGTTTCCGTCGAACCAGCAGCTTTCCTTGCGAGCCCATGGGATTGCCGAAACGACGCTTCGACGGCATTTGGCGTCCCTTGTCGATGCCGGTCTGATTCAACGGCGAGACAGTCCGAACGGAAAGCGCTATGTCCATCGCGACAGGGCAGGGGCGATCGAGCAAGCTTATGGTTTCGATCTCACGCCTCTTTTAGCGCGCGCGGACGAACTGGCGAACCTGGCGCAAGAGGTCGTGGCTGAACGGCGACGTTACCGGTTGGCACGGGAAGCGCTGACGATATGCCGGCGCGACGTCCGCAAGCTGATCACAGCGGCCATGGAGGAAGGAGCTGAAGGCGATTGGGCGGCATTTGAGTTGATGTACGTTACGGCTGTTGCAAGCCTCTCGCGCAGCCCAACCCAGCAGCAGGTCGAGGGCGTCCTAGATGAGCTGAGCCTTCTGCGAGACGAGATCGTCAATCGCTTGAGTGATCAGACAAATTTTGAAAATGTGAACGGCAATGCCGGCCAATTTGAGCGGCACATACAGAATTCAAAACCTGACTCTAACATTGAACTTGAACCTAGCTCCGGAAAGGAGCAGGGCGCAGCCGTTGCGGCAAATTCGAAACCGATTGCCCAGCCGATGGCGCCTTTCCCACTCGGATTGGTGTTGAGAGCCTGCAGGCAAATCATCGATTACGGACCTGGCGGGGGCATCGTAAGTTGGCGCGACATGATGTCGGCCGCGGTGGTCGTCCGTTCGACGCTTGGTGTAAGTCCGTCGGCATATCAGGAAGCTTGCGAGGTCATGGGGCAGGAGAATGCCGCAACCGCGATCGCCTGTATCCTCGAGCGGGGAGGGCAGATCAATTCTGCCGGCGGCTATCTGCGCGATCTCACCCGACGGGCGGCGCAAGGCGAATTCTCGCTTGGTCCCATGCTTATGGCTCTTCTCAGAAGCGCCGGGGCAGACAACGTGCGCCAGGTGTCATGAGAGCCTCCCCTGGCGCGAAAGAGGGCGGGTGATCAAGCAAGCGGTGAGCGATCATCCCGCGTGGCATGGTCATGGGTGCTGCATCGTCAACGACTCAGCATGACCGCGATTTCGGCAAACTTGGATAGCCTCCTGCGAGGAATTTGTGCTTTGTGTCGTGCTTCATCGCTCTGCACTGCGCTGCTCTTTATTGTATGTGCGCATCTGAGGATCAGGTTCTATCCAGTCCGAGATACTGCCGCAGGGCGCGCTCAACGACCTCAGACGGCGCGATCTTGTGTTGAAGGGCGGAATGCTTGGTCGCGATAATGACCGCAGGGTCGATCATCACGCGAAAGCGCTCGGTCGGAGTTCGGTCGGTGCTTCGGAGCGGTTTATTTTCGTCGGGCCCGGCTGTGTCCCTCGCATCAGGGACGGTAGCGGAGGATGCGCCTACCGTTGGTCGGCCGATGGATGCATCAATCAAGGCGTCGAGATCCGTAGGATTGCGCCGGGCTGAGGGGAAGGGCGGAAGTTCGGTCATTATCCGATCCTCAGGGCTCATGTGGGCGGGCGATGGCGGCGGTTATGTCTGCGATGAGACCGATGACGTTTGCTCGGGCTTTCGCAATTTGTTCTGCCTTGGCCGCTTCGCGGCCGATATGCTCAAGCGTGCCTGCGTCGCGGGCAAACTGCTCGTAAACCTTGCGGGCGCGAACGAAGGTTGGCAGGGCTGGAAGTGCGTTCTCGCGGATGAGGCGAACCGCATCCTGGAAGGCGATCGTGTTGGTGTCGATTCCCTCGACGCGGTTGAGCACCAGGCGCAAGGGAGCGCGCTTGAGGTTTACCTGAGCCCATTCGAAGAGCTTTACGGTCTCGACCATTTCCATGACATTCGCCTTGCAGGGCACGAGGGTCAAATCGCTTGCGACGATCGCCGCGATCAGCAAGTCATTCATCGAGCCCTGAACATCGATAAGGATTACATCCGCGTCTGGATCTCTGAGCAGACGTTTCAGGTCGTCCGTCTTCGTCGCCACCTCGGCTCGCAGGGTTGATGGAAGCGATCCGGCAGCATCGCACCGACGCACCCATTGGAAGCAGGACTGCTGCCGCTGGTCGGCATCGATGATGAGAACTCGTGTGCCGTTGCGGGCGAGCTCAGAAGCGATCAGCAAGCAGAGCGTGGACTTCCCAACGCCGCCCTTTGAATGCGCGAAGGCGAGAATGGTCATAGCGCACCACAGCGAACATCACGAAATGATATATATGCATTAACAGCCTCAGATTAGATTGCCAAGGGTCTGGCCCTTTTGGCTCCTGATCGCTTAATGGCGCGTCAGCCAGCGTGAGGCCGCGGGCCCTCTGGGCCATCGCGGCCTTCCATGACACGGCAGCCAGGGATGGATTACCAGCCTCTAATGGTTCTGATGGCGCTCTTGGCTTCGACGGCGCCAATGGCTGTTTGGCCAGTCATGTTCTTGCTGCCAATAGAGCCCTTGCAAGCATGCGTGTCTGCCACGGATATATAGCCCACCCAGCCGCTAAAGCCAGGACAGCCGAAGGTGCCATTTAAGCCACTGTTATAATTGAGTTATGATGTAAAATTGGATGGCAGGATAGCAGTTTTGGTGATACAAAACCGGTCGTGCCCGAAACGGGCAAAAGCACGCCCTTGGCCGTCGCGGGGAGCGCCGCCGGGGAAGGGAATGAGACGACCGGCGCGCAATATGGGAAAGAAGCCTATTCGAGACAAAGTCGTTCATGTCCGCTTCAGCGCGGAGGAATGGCTCGCTTTGCAAGCCTTTGCGGATGAGGCCGATCTCACTGTCAGCGCTGTGCTTCGGCAGCTTTCGCGTCACGCCGCAGGCCTGACTCCACCGCTTGGACATGACGCTCATCCAATGTTAGAAATTCATATAAGCGAACTTTTAGAGATCGGTGCAACGTTGAGCGATATTGCGGCGGCTCTCGAGGAGCGGGAAATTCCAAGGCTGGATAGGCTGGTGGACGGAATTGGACGGCTCGCACAGCTGATCAAGGATCAGAGGATCTTGTTGCGCGAGCTATGCGACGAAGCGCGCGTCCGGGCGCGCGAGGCGGTGAGCGGGAATGTTTGATTTCAATGGCTTCCTGACCGTGTTGAGCGAAGCGGAACGCGGCCGCTTCGCTTCGCCCGCAATGGAGACGCTAACGTCATTGGATAGAACGCCAGGCCGTCCAGGGTCGGCACGCCAACGCCGACCCCTTCTCCTCGACGATCCGAATTTGCCAATGACCGGCGGTCGACCTTGGACAGGCAACACGCCTCAGCCGGTGCCATTCGAAGACGACCTGCGCAGGCGCCGCTTTGGCAGCCCGAGCGGGCGAAACGGCCGCATCGGTCGGCGTGGTGCGATCAAGGAGAAGACGCCAAATGGATTTCAGGCGCCCGCTACCCTGTCATCCCCGATCGC
Source organism: Xaviernesmea oryzae (assembly GCF_900109605.1). Lineage (GTDB taxonomy): Bacteria > Pseudomonadota > Alphaproteobacteria > Rhizobiales > Rhizobiaceae > Xaviernesmea > Xaviernesmea oryzae. The sequence goes on along the minus strand of NZ_FOAM01000026.1, from coordinate 4,079 downwards.
GCGGCTCGCGATCGCGTCAGGCTCCCAACCTGCCGTCGTGAAGCTGGTAAGCTTTGCGACCGGAAGCGCGCGAGTTGGCAAATTGCTCGCTTATCAGAGTCGAGGCGGAGAGCTTCCTATCGAGACCGACTCCGGCGAGGTAATCGAGGGCAAAGACTGGATCAAAGAGGTCGCGAATGCGTGGGCCGAAGTGGATGGCCGTAAGCCGTCCAGAGACGTCTTACGCTTGACGATCACCGGACCTGTTGCCGTCGACGCGGTCGGGGAGGCGCTGAAAGAAGCGCTGCCGGGTCATCGTATCGCCTGGAGTCTAGCAGACGACGAGCATATACCCCGGATCGAGCTTGTCATCAGCGCCGCCCGTCGTCGCCAGCCGGGGGAGGGGAGGGCGGGCCGCATCTTCGACAATAGAAAATCCCTGCGCGAGCTGGACGATCGGTTGAAAAGAACGTTGGGAACTGGCGTTGTCATTCAGCTGCATGCGTTCGATCACGGCGTCGAGGGTGTCGCACGCTCTCTTCGTCAGCTCAATCGAACGAGCCAATCGATCGTAACAGTTATCGGGTTGGATAAGGCTGGAGCATTCGGCGCCGATCGCAGACTGCCGAGCGAGAACGACGCGGTGCTGGAGGAGGCCAAGGCTTGGAAGCGTGACCTTCGCTCGCAGGAGCGCCGGGACGTCGCGCATATCGTGCTGAGCGCCAAGCCTGGCACGCCAAAGGACGCGTTCGTCGGGGCGGCCCGGGCGATGTTGGCACGAGAGTTCGCCGATCATCGCTACCTGTTTGCGCTGCATGAGGATCGCAAGCATCTGCACATCCATGCCGTTGTGAAGATGCGTGCCGAGAGCGGTCAGCGCCTGCATCCCAAGATCGAGGATCTCCGCCGCTGGCGTGTCGTGCTGGCGGCGGAAGCCCGCGAGAGGAATATTCCGATGGATGCTGTCAGTCGTTTCGAACGGGCCAATCCGCCGGGCTTCAAAATGAAGGACATTCGCCGGCTCGAACGGGGAGAAGCATCCGAGAGCGTGACGCGCCGCGTCGAAGCCGTCCGCGACCAAGCCGTCCATATTCCCTCTCGGCCAGAAGGCGTGCGGCACGCGATGGCTGCGGCCGCGGCTTGGACTGGCGTAGGCGCTTCTACGGAGACGCTCTCATTAGAGCCTGCGGTCCAACCGAATTCTGTTCGTCTCTATCAGGCCGAAGGATCGGACACGCGATCTTCCACACCTCTGTTCACGCTCGATAGAGCCGCGGCCGCGCAAGTCGTCGCGGGCGACGGCAGCAGCCTGCGGATGCTTGATGTAAGCGAGGCGGTATTTGCAAGGCTTGCTCGATCGCAGGCGGAGCCGAACAGTCAGATTGTCGTGTCGCCGGAAATGGCACGACGGAGCCAGCCCACCACCGCCGTCGATCCACGTCTTGTGGGCCGCCTCCAGCTGCGCACCGTCGAGGCCGTGCTGCGCAGCAGCCTTGAAACCGCAGTCCCCACAATCCCAGAAGCGTCTGAGCGAAAGGAGCTCGTGATGGCAAACCTTGAGGTGATGACCTCGGCGTTCGCCGAGATGGAAAGCAATCTCGATACGATCGCGCAGAACCTGCCGCCGGAGCGGCAGCAGGAGTTCGGGACGCTGCGGGCGAAACTGAAGACGACCCAGTCACGGATGCTTGAGGCGCAAACGGAGATCGACAAGAAGCGAGGGCGTCTTGAGGGGGAAACCTACGTTACGCCCGCCCCAAAAGACTTCTCCGCCTTTGTCGCGGAACGCCGAGGCGAGGCCATTCGCTATAGCCATCGCGGACCCGACGGACGCATCGACGCCGTCGCTTTCTCGGACCATGGGAATCGGGTTGAGGTGACCAACTGGCGTGACCGAGAAACGGTGTTAGCCGCGCTGCAGCTCGGGGCAGAAAAATGGGGCGCCGTTCGAGTCAACGGCACGGACCGATATAAGGCACTGGCTGTCGACCTTGCGGCAGAGCACGGCTTTCAGCTGACCAACCCCGAACTCCAGGAAAGGCTTGCTGTCGCCCGCGACCGAATTGCACGAGAAAGGCTCGAGAGGGCGAGCGTCGTGGCGGGGCCCACGCCGGCCCAAACGCAGTTCGCTCTGCAGCAGCGTGAAATTTCCACCCCACTTTCCGAGCCGGTGGTTCCCACCAGTGAAACGGAGGCAAAGCCGGCCCAGGCCGTCATGCCGACGGGGTTTATACCTGCAGAGGCTGGAGACACGATCAAGCCAGCTGGCGAAGATAGAGCTTCCATGCTGGCAGCCATGCAGGAGGCAGCAAAGAGATGGGAGACGATCTCGGTTACCGGGAACGATCGGCAGAAGGCGCTGGCTGTGTCGATTGCCGCCGAGCATGGCTTCCGGCTCAGCAACCCGGAGCTTCAGGAAAAACTAGCAGAAGCCCGCCAGAAGGTCGCGGACCGTCGAACACCGGTCGCGTTTGCGGACGGCACGACCAGCGAAAAGCTGCCGATCGACACTGGCGAGACAGTGAAGCCTGTCGACCGAGATCCTGCCTCCATGTTGACGGCGATGCGCGCCGCTGCCGAAAAATGGGGAAGCATCGCCGTCAACGGCACGGATCGCGACAAGGCTCTCGCTGTCGAGCTTGCGGCCCAACATGGCTTTCACCTCACCAATCCCGAGCTTCAAGAGAAACTTGCCACGGCACGCGGGAAGATCGAAGCTCTTGGTCAGCGAGAAGCGGTGCGTGAAGACACGCCGCCAGGATTCGTGAATGGTGTAGCCGTAGCGTCGGACCTACGCCGCACGGAACCTGAGATTGCAATCGCTTTGGAGACCGTCAAAGCGAAAACAATAGCCGAAGCACAGCGTGAGGTGCGCCAGGCGGAGCAAACCGCAAAAAGCGGCGAAACGCCGGTCGATGGCGGCGGCGAAGATCACGCTTACCGGAGACGGGAAGAAGCCGCGGCTGCAGTACGCGCCGAAAAATCAATCGAGCAAAATCCGTCAAAACCGGTTCCAACTGAGGTCAATCAATCACCGGAGATCGAACATCAGCGTGCTGACCAAGCAGCCTTGCTGCAGGAGCGAGAGACGAACGCACAGAAGACGATCCGGCAGCAAAAGCCCTAACGCGCTTTGCGGTGTGCCCTGTTCGTCAGGCAAATCATGCTGTCTGCGTGGCTCACGTCGTCTCGATGGTCAGCGGAAGCAGCTGGTTGGCCGTCGTTCTTGGCAAACGGCAATCTGAGCAACACGACGCGATCATTGGGCTGCTGGAGCGATCCTTGGGCAATTTTACGGCCATGCTCAGTTCTGGACTGCCTGTGTTCTGCTTAACCTTGATGCCGGCGGCGACCAGCCCATAGATAACGTCGTGGCAAGATCGGCTTTCTCATAACAAACGCGCCATTGAAGCCCAGATTGACGGCTGTTGCAGGAATCCTATCGCCCGGATACGGTTGATGAGTAAATCGATGATGGGTGCCTAATGCCTGAGACAGGCTTCAAGTGGGAGCAGGACGGAATAGATCCTGGCTGGTTCTTTGCCAAGAAGATCGGGTCGGTGAGAAGCAGCACGAGCTACCGCCCCGGCGACTGGTGGTTCGTAAGCGTCCGGTGAAGCCGTCTTTGAGATTTCCCGCGAACACCTGAAGTTACGTCACTAATTCCGTCATCAGAGACGTCATCAGGGATGAACTATGGGCCGCATGGAGATTTTGACAGGCGTCGAGCGTCGGCGCGACTGGTCTGACGATGAGAAGCTTTCGATACTGCAGGAGGCGGCCGAGCCGGATGCCAGGATTGCCGACGTCGCGCGGCGGCACGATATCAAACCCCAGCAGATTTATACCTGGCGGCGCAAGTTCGCGGCCGAGCGGTCGGAGCCGGTGGTCTCCTTTCTGTCGGTCGCATTGATTGCCACTGAGATGAGCGACGAAGCCGAGCGACCCGCCCCAGTCGACAAGCCTGCAGCAAAGCGGTCGGCACGGCCCATACGGATCGAGATCGGTTGCAAGGGCGGCCGCGTCCTGAAGGTCGAGGCCAACATTGCGCCTGACGTCCTGAAAGCACTGATCCGCTCGGTTGAAGACGCATGATCGCG
>NZ_FOAM01000006.1 GCF_900109605.1 Xaviernesmea oryzae | reverse complement strand
TCTGCTAAGCGCAAGAAAACAAAACTCACAAAACAAACATAAAACCAACGCTATGGAAAACGGCAAATGCCGTCGGCCTCCGGGCAAACCAACCGTATGTTGCTCACGCAAAAACGCGACCGGACGCCAATATTTGCTGAAGAAAAAACATGGCGTATTTTGCTCACGCAAAAATCGGGCGGTATTTTGCTGAAGCAAAAACGCGGCGTATTTTGCTGACGCAAAAACGCGGCGTATTTTGCTGACGCAAAAACGCGATAACGCGGGGTGGAGCAGCCCGGTAGCTCGTCAGGCTCATAACCTGAAGGCCGCAGGTTCAAATCCTGCCCCCGCAACCAAACATTCCCCCTCGATCTCAGTGTGACAAGCCTCCCTCGGGAGGCTCTTTGCGTTCATCGGACGTGAACGCCCCGCATTTGTCTTCCAGTGGTCTTGTCTCTCAGAACAGACCGGGGGAGGGGACATGCGCCATGCCGCTGAGGGGCGCCGGCATTGACCTTAGCCCTCGTCAGGTCTCGCGACTTGATTTCCAAGAAGACAGTACCTCGTTGGATCTGGCTCCCTCAACCTCATGCTGCCCATTGGCAGTGTGATCTTTCTCTGTCTCAGTTTTTCTAGAAATCGTGTTTTCTTTGTGCAGCCGCCGCCGAGCTTGGCAGGCAGTAAAAGACTGACGCATCATTTGGATATTATGCTGCTTTATCAATCATATCCGCTGCTCCAGGCAGCGAGACGCGCCGACGGCGCCTGATGCATATCAGCGAAATATGCGTACGCTTGGTGATCTCCCGGCTTTGGTGCCTGCTCCTGCCGCGTCGTGATCCACGACAGGCAAAGCATTCGGTCACCGTTCGTGGAGGGGTGGGTCGACTTTGCTTAAAGTCTTCATTTTAGAAGTCATTTAATCAATCCGCCGTATCTCTTTTCCAAGCCGTCTATGGGATGAGTCGAGGAAAGGACCGGTTTGAACGATGGGACCTTGATCCCCCTGTCTTGCAGCGCAGACGTCGAAACATGTGCGGCAAAGAGGATGCATGTTCGCAAGCGCTCTCGGGCCCGATCAAGCGTGTGAATCCGCATATGCGACAGATCGCTGCTCCGCGATCTCTTCCGGTAGCTGATGCATTTGGGCAAGGCCGACACAGTCCGATCCAAGGTCGGACTTATCCAATTTTGACCAGCGCCTCCCTAGAGCTCGATCCTGAAATGTGTACCACCTGTTCGCCGGCTTTCCAGAATCCAGGAGATTGACCAGCCATGTCACTCTATGTTCGACTGAAAAAGACGTCCCAGCCGCAAACGGCCCTGCGGGAAATTCGCCGGCTTACGCAAGCCCTGGCGGAGGGAAAGTTAGCCGAGCGTGCTCAGCTCGACGACGCCACCGACGAAGCGCAGGAGATGCTTCAGGCTGTCAACGCGCTTCTCGATGCCGTCGCCGTCCCAGCCTCGGCGTTACGCGAGCGGATTGCTCACATGGCGTCCGAGCATGAGCGTGGCGATATCGATGTGACCGTCGCGCCGGAACAGTTCAAGGGCGACTTCGCCACGATGGCGCGGGACGTCAATGGCATTGCTGCGGGTCACATCCAGGTCAAGAAGAAGGCGATGGCCTGCGTCGAAGCCTTGAGCGAGGGCAATTTTGAAGCGAAGCTTGAGGCCTTTCCTGGCAAGAAGGCCTTCATCAATGAAGCTATCGAGAGACTGCGCGGCAATCTCAAAGGCCTGATCAGCGAGATGAATTACATGTCGTCCGAGCATGATCGCGGCGATATCGATGTCTATGTCCGCGTCGAAAAATTCTCTGGCGATTTTGCCACTATGGCGCGCGGCGTCAACGACATGGTGGCGGGCCATATTGCGGTGAAGAAAAAGGCGATGGCCTGCGTCAAGGAATTCGGCGAAGGCAATTTCGACGCGCAACTGGATCAGTTTCCCGGCAAGAAAGTCTTCATCAACGAGACCATCGAAACATTACGTGGCAATTTCCGGTCGATCATCGCCGAAATTCAACGGCTGATTCTGGCATCGACGGCCGGAAAGCTCAGCGAGCGAGGCGAGGCGACCCGCTTCGTCGGAGACTTCGCCAAGCTCGTCTCCGGCATCAACGGTATGCTCGATGCAATTCTGCTGCCGATCGCCGAGGGCAACCGCGTTCTCAATCTCGTCAGCACCGGCAATCTGACCGAGCGGGTCGAGATCGCGTGCGAGGGCGACCATCAGCGGATGAAGATGTCGATCAACGAACTGGTCGATAGCCTGACCGCCTTTGCCGTGGATGTGGCCGGCGCGGCCGATCAGGTGACCGATGGCAGCCAGGCGCTTTCTTCCAGTGCCGAAGAGGTCAGCCAGGGCGCGACCGAGCAGGCCGCCGCCGCCGAGGAGGCCTCCGCCTCGATGGAGCAGATGGCTGGCAACATCAAGCAGAATGCCGACAATGCGGCGCAGACCGAAAAAATCGCGCGCCATTCTGCCAAAAATGCCGAGCTTTCGGGCGAGGCTGTGCGCAAGGCTGTCGAGGCGATGCAGACCATTGCCGAGAAGATCTCGATCGTTCAGGAAATCGCCCGCCAGACCGATCTTCTTGCGTTGAATGCCGCGGTGGAGGCTGCGCGCGCCGGTGAGCATGGGCGGGGCTTTGCCGTCGTTGCATCCGAAGTGCGCAAGCTCGCCGAACGCAGCCAGAACGCAGCGGCGGAAATCGGGTCGGTCTCCTCCGAAACGGTGAAGGCGGCACAGCAGGCGGGAGAAATGCTCGCCGGTCTGGTGCCGGATATCCGCCGGACAGCCGAGCTTGTTTCGGAGATCTCGGCCGCCTGTCGCGAGCAGGATATCGGCACCACGCAGATCAACCAGGCAATCCAGCAGCTCGACAAGGTGACGCAGCAGAATGCGCTGGCGGCTGAGGAAATGAGCACGACGTCGGAAAAGCTGGCGAACCAGGCGGAGCAGATGCAGGGGTCGATTGCCTTCTTCCGTGTCGCCTCTGCGACCGACAGTGAAACCCCCGTGCGCCTGAACCATGGTCGCCCGGCCGCTAGCGGTCGCAAGCCGGCGGCTAAACAGCAGGCGGCAAAGCCGGTGCCGGCGGGGCGTCATACCGTGGCGCGTCAGCAGGCACGCGTGCGCGGCTTCGCGCTGGATCTCCAGCAAGGCGGTCCCGATGGCGAGGACGATGCCTTCAAGGAGTTCGACTGAGATCGGATAAAGGGCTTGCCAATCTGGCGTACGTGCCCCGCAATCTTGCCGGTCTGCAGCCATATGGACCTGGCATGAGCAGGGATTGAGGAGACTGCCACACGCATGAGGGCGACCGGGCGCTGGGCATCAGGCCTTCCGCCCGGCTTGCGCCAGCCCGTGGAAAGGGTGCTCGGCTTTAGCGGTTGTGAAACGCTCGACCTGACAGCGGCAGGAGAAGCCGGTGGCTGCGACCGTCTCTTCGCCACGCACCGTATCGGCCCAGGCAAGATCGAAAACGGCACGGCTGACGTCCAGGCTGCGCGCACGGTGGCCGAAAAGGCCAGCCATGCCGCAGCAGCCGGCTGACACCACCTTCGTCGGCACATTGAGCGCGGAAAAGAGGGCTTTCCAGGCTGAAACGGCCTTTGCGTCCTCGCTGCAGTGGGGCAGAAAACGCGCGGGCCAGGATGCACCCTTTGGCAGCCTCAGCACCTTGCCGCGTTCCAGCTCGGCCAGCAGGAAATCCTGTACGCTCAGCACAGGCGGTACATCGATGCCTGCTTTCACATAATCCTGGCGCAGCATGGCGATGAAGGCGGGATCGATGCCCAGCATAGGGCGACCGCGCTTTGCTACAGTGGCAAGAGCCGCTGCAAGCTTTTGCGCGTGGCGTTTGAAGCGTTGCCTGTCGCCCAAGCCATGAGCAGCCTTGCCACCGGTCACGAGATCGACAAAGACGGGCTCATAGCCGAGGGCGGCCAAGCCTCCGGCCAGATCGAGCGCCGCCTGCCTGTCGAACAGCGCGGTAAAAGGATCCTGCCAGAGGAAGACGGTCTGGGGGCTCCATTCTTGCCGCGCGATGGTTTCAGCCGAGCGGACCGGATAAGGCCCCGTCGCAAGGCGATTTCTAGAGAAGGCTGGCAGGTCGACAAGGCCGATCGCCCTGCCGATCATCGGCATCAGCAGATTGGCGATCGGCGCCAGCACCGTCCGACCTCGGCTAAGGAGGGCGGCATGGCTTTCGAGCAGCAGCGCGGCCCGGTCACCCCAACTGCGGGCCCGGCGGCTGTGCACATCCGCCAGAAAATGCGATTTCATCTCAGGGATATCGACCTGGACGGGGCAGCCCGTCGCGCAGGCCTTGCAACCGAGACAGCCATCGAGTGCGGCGAGCACGCTGTCTTCCAACCCCACTGTCAGATTTCCGCTCCGCTTGGCTTGGTGCCAGGCGCGCAGCGCTTCCGCCCGTCCCTTGGGCGAATGGGTGACGTCGCGCGTCGCCTTGAAGGAAGGGCACATGGTGCCGGCGCGGGGGTAGCTCAGGCATTGTGCATTGCCGTTGCACGAAAAGGCCAGCGCCAGCGGATCGGCTTCGTCAATGCGGGGTACGCGCATCGGCGTGGTGGAAATGCCCATCAGCGGGCCCGCATCGCTGACCAGCTTGCCCGGATTGAACCGCCCCCGGGGATCGAAGGCCCGCTTGACGGACTGGAAGGCAGCATAGGCATCCATCCCGACGAATTCGGCGAGGTAGGCGCCGCGCACGCCCTTGCCATGCTCGCCCCAGAAGATGCCGCCATGCCGGCGCGTCAACGCGAAGACCTCGTCGGAGATCGCCTGCAGGGTCGCGCGGTCCGCCTCTTCTCCCAGATCGAGCGCCGGGCGGACATGCAGGCAGCCGACATCGACATGGCCATAGATGCCATAGGCCAGGCCGTGGCCGGTGATCAACGCGGTGAAGTCGCGCACGAAGGCGGCGAGATGCTCGACCGGCACGACGCAATCTTCGACGAAGGCCACGGGCCGGCGCCGGCCTTTGACCTTGCCAAGCAGACCGACGGCGGCTGCCCGGACCTGCCAGAGGGCGGCGATCTCCACCTCGTCGCGTGCCACATGAACGGCGACGGCCCCTGGGAGCGCCAGGCCCGCTTTGGCGAGAGCGGCGACGGAGTGGGCAAGGGACACCTCGTCATCACCGACGAATTCCACGAAGCTGTAGGATACCGGCCGGCCGTCGCGCGCGCGCAAGGCAGGCGGAAGCGCGCCCAGCACACCGGCCTTTTCCGCGAGATCCTGAACCCATTCGTCCATGATCTCGATGGCCAGCGGCTCGTGCGCGAGAAGCGCCGTGCCTGCATTCAGCGCTGCCTCGAAACTGTCGAAAGCGATCACGACCAATCGCTTCAGGCGCGGGCGGCGGTGGAGCTTCAGCCGCACGCGGGTGACCAGGCCGAGCGTGCCTTCCGCTCCAATCGCCAGACGCCACCAGTCGAAGCGCTCCGGCGCGGGCAAGGCACGGGCAAGATCATAGCCAGTGAAGCGGCGCGAAAGATCCGGCACGCGGGCAAGCAGGGCCGCGCGTCCCTGCGCGCAGGCGTCGCGCGCCTTCTCCATCAGCGCTGCCGCTTCGCTGGGCGATTGCGCGAAACTGTCGAGCAGCAGCCCGCCTTCGCCCACCAGCCGAAGGCCCAAGACATTGTCGCTGGTCTTGCCATAGATGCGCGAGCCTTTGCCCGATGCGTCGGTGCCGACCATGCCGCCGATTGTGCAGCGGCTGGCGGTGGAGGTGTTGGGCGCGAAAAACAACCCATGCTCGGCGAGCTTGCCGTTCAACTCTTCAAGCACGATGCCGGGCTCGACCTCGACCCATTGCCCGGCGACGTCGAGCGCGAGGATGCGGTTCATGTATTTCTGAAAATCGACGATAACGCCGACATTGAGGCTCTGGCCGTTGGTGCCCGTGCCACCGCCGCGCGCGGTCACCGGCAGGCCGATATAGTCTGGCTGCTCCAGCACCCGCATGAGACAGCGCACATCCGCCTCGTCGCGCGGTGCCACCACCAGATCCGGTCGGATGGCATAGACGCTATTGTCCGTCGACATGGCGGCGAGCAAGGCAGCGTCGCCGCTGACATCCCCGGCAAAGCCTGCTTGGCGCAGCGCAGCCGGCAGGCGGGCGAGCGCGCTCAGCGAGACATGCGGCGGGGTGAAGCGGATCTGTTCCATCATGACCTCAAAGCGAATGAGGCTTCTATTGAACCATATCCCGATGCTTCGTATAAGCAGAATGATATGAAGATCTTTTCGGAAAATACGAATATCGGATTGCGTCATTTCCGTGCGGCTGTGACCGTGATGGAGGAAGGCTCCTTCAGCCGGGCCGCAGACAGGCTCGGCGTCGTGCCGTCCGCCTTGACCGAGACCGTGCGGGCGCTGGAAGCGGAATGCGGCACGCGGATTTTCGACCGCGCCTCGCGGCCCGTGCGGCCAACGGAGGATGGGCGGCGCTTTCTCGACCATGCGCGCGACGTGCTCGACCGGTTCGAACTATCGCTTCATGGCTTGCGCCAGATCGGTGCCTTGCAAACGGGCCGCGTCACCATTGGTGCCGCTCCCTCGTCGGTTCAGGACTATCTGGCCGATGCACTTGCCCGGTTTTGTCAGGATTATCCGGGTGTCGATGTCGTCATTCATGACGATGTCGCCGAGCGGCTTGCCGCCATGGTGGCCGATCGGAGGCTGGATTTCGCGCTGGCCGGCCAAACCGCCGGTTCTTCCACACTTCAGGCGCGCGAGATCGGTGCGGACCGGTTCGGCCTTGTCTGCCATTGCGATCACCCTTTGGCGAAGCCGGGACGTGTCTTGCGTCTTGCCGATCTGCCGGAAGGCGCGATGATCGCGCTCGAAGGGCAGACCGGCATCGCCCGGCTACTGGCCGATCATCCTGACTTGCCGCCGGCGCTTTTGAAAGGGCGCATCCGGACCTACAGCACCATTGCGCAGCTGACGCTGGTGCATCGCAATCTCGGCATTGCGCTTTTGCCCGAGCGGGCGGCGGCCGTGCTGCAAAGCGACCAGATCGTCTTTCGCCTTATTGACGACCTCACCTTGACGCGCAGCATCTACCTGCTCACCCCGTTTCGAACCGCTTTGTCACGCGCTGCCGAGCGCTTCATCGAGTGCCTGCCGGCCGCCTGATGCGGCGCGCGGTGGGGCTGGCTGAATTCCTGGTTGAACCGGCCGCCACTCTGTGCTTTGCCACCTGTGTGTGTTCTTCGCGAGGGGAGACGGGCACGATGACACTCCGGCAGCAGATCATAGCGCTTGCGCTCGTTCCGCTGGTGTTGGCCGTCCTGTCGATCACCAGCTTCATCACCTGGCAATCGGCCGAGCTTGCCGGCAGCAGCATCTCCACCTTCGAGCGCAACATGCTCGACTCCAAAGAGGCGGAAATCGTCAATCTGACGTCGCTCGCCATGTCGGCGATCCGCCCTGTCTATGAAGCGGCGGGGCCGGATGACGCGGCGGCGAAGAGCCGCGTGATCGAGATCATGCGCGGCCTGGATTATGGCCGCGATGGCTATTTCTTCGTCTATGACGATCAGGGCAACAATCTCGTGCATCCCCGCCAGGCCTTTCTGGCCGGCCACAACTGGATCGACCTGACCGATCCCGACGGCAACAAGGTGATCGAGAACCTGATCCGGCAGGCCAAGGCCGGCGGTGGCTTCTATCGTTACAAATGGGAGCGGCCGTCCACGGGCGATGTATCGGACAAGGTTTCCTACGTCGTACCGATGGCCAAATGGGGCTGGATCGTCGGCACCGGTGTCTATCTCGATGAAATCTATGCCCAGACGGAAGCAGCCAAGCGCGATATTCGCGAGCGCATCCGCTGGACCTTCCTGATCGTGGCGCTGGTGGCCATTCCCGCGACGCTGCTGGTCTTTTCCACCTGCATGCTGATCACCCTGCGCGAGCGGCGGCTAGCGGATGCCAAGCTGAAGCAGCTGACCCAGCGGGTGATCGACACACAGGAAGAGGAGCGGGCGCGGCTGGCACGCGAGCTGCATGACGGAATTTCGCAGAGCCTGCTCGGCGTTCGCTATCGCATGGATCTTGCCGCGCGCAAGGTGGCGGCGGGCGCCCCGGATGCGGAAGGCGCCTTAGCCCAAGGGGTGGAGACGCTCAACGGTGCGATCAAGGATGTTCGCCGGCTTTCGCATGACCTGCGGCCGAGCCTGCTTGACGATCTCGGCATCGTCGCGGCGCTGCGTTCCCTCTGCGACAATTTCAGCGAACGGACCGGGATCGACGCGACCTTGTCGGTCGAACGCTTCGAGGACCGGCTGAAGTCGGAACCATCGACCGCGCTCTACCGCATCGCCCAGGAGGCGCTGACCAATGTCGAGCGCCATGCCGGCGCGCGCCGTGTCGATATCACGCTGTGGAGCGAGCGGGGGCGGGCGCGCATGCGCATCAGCGATGATGGCCACGGCTTTTCCGAGGAGGCGCTGCCGGGGGTAAGCGGGCTGGGGCTACGCAACATGCAGGAGCGCATGGCGCATTTCCGCGGGCTCCTGATGATCAGCAGCAATGGCGGCGGCACGGTGATGACGGCGATGATGCCGAAATCCGCCAACCGCCTGCAGGAGGCCTCCTGATGGCGGCCCCGATCTCCCTGCTGCTCGTTGACAACCATCCGCTCGTTCTTGATGGCCTCAAGGCGATTCTGCAAACCTATGACCATCTGCAGGTCGTTGCCACTGCCACGGATGCGCAGGAGGGCGTGGCGTTGGCGGCGGCACTGATGCCTGACGTGGTGCTGCTCGACATCAACATGCCCCGGCTGAACGGCATCGATGCGATCGAGCGCTTTCGCACCGTCGCGCCGCAGGCCCGCATCCTCATGCTCTCCATGCATGACAACAGGGAATATATCTCGTCCTCGGTGCTGCGCGGCGCCTCTGGCTATATCCTAAAGGAGGTCTCGACCGGCGAGATCGTCGCGGCCATCGAAACGGTGATGGCCGGCGGCACCTTCTTTTCTTCCGGCGTCAACGACGCCATCCTGGAGGCAAGGACGAAAGTGGAGGCCTCTAGCCCGGGCCTGACGGCACGTGAGCAGGATATCCTCATGGGGATTGCCACGGGGCGCAACAACCGCGATCTCGCCGAGACGCTTGGTCTTTCTATCGCCACCGTCGAAACCCACCGCAAACATCTGAAAAAGAAGCTCGGCATTGCGACGACCGCAGGGCTGGTCCGCTATGCGCTCGATCACGGCATCGCGCCTGAGGGTGTGCGCTAGATCATCTTGTTAAGGCACGACATGCTTCGGCGCAGTCAGACAAGGCGCTGACGGACCTGAAGGCAACATCCCAAGCCTCTCTCGTGTTCTACCCACTTGTGGGTAGGGGCAAAGAGATCGCCGTCTGTCCTGCTTGCCGGCAGGGCTGCGCAAGCTTACCCCTGATGCTGTTATTTTAGCGAATTCGGGAGGAATTCATGTCGCGTCCGTCCAAGACGGGCAGCCGGGCCGCTCTGTGGCTTCTGGTCCTGCCCTATATCGGTCTTCTCTGGGTGCCGTTCTACAATATGCGCGAGCCAGCGCTGTTCGGCTTTCCCTTCTTCTACTGGTATCAGCTTGGCTTTGTGCCGCTGACTTCGATCCTGATCTATATCGCTTACCGGAGCGTGCGCGATGACGACTGAGATCAATCCCGTCGCCCTTTCCGTCTTCATCTTCTTCTTCGTTCTTGTCACCGTCATGGGCTTTGTCGCCGCGCGCTGGCGCCGGCCGGAAACGCTTGCCCATATCGATGAATGGGGCCTTGGCGGCCGCTCCTTCGGCACTTGGATCACCTGGTTCCTGGTGGGTGGCGATTTCTATACGGCCTATACGGTCATCGCCGTGCCGGCGCTCGTCTATGTGGTCGGCGCCTATGGCTTCTTCGCGCTGCCTTACACGATCATCGTCTATCCCTTCGTCTTCCTCGTCATGCCGGTTCTCTGGCGTCGCGCCCGCGATCGCGGCTACGTGACGGCGGGCGATGTGGTGCACGGGCAATATGGCTCGCGCGGGCTGGAGCTGGCGGTGGCCGCCACCGGTGTCATCGCCACCATGCCCTATATCGCGCTGCAACTGGTCGGCATGACGGCGGCCCTGAAGGCGCTGGGGCTGACCGGCGAAATCCCGCTGTCGATCGCCTTCATCATCCTGGCGGTCTATACCTATTCGGCGGGCCTGCGCGCACCGGCGCTGATCGCTTTCGTCAAGGACATTATGATTTATATCGTGGTGATCGCGGCCGTGGCGCTGATCCCGTCGAAGCTCGGCGGCTATGCCAATGTCTTCGCCTCGGCGGAAGCGGCCTTTGCCGCCAAGGGCTCCGGCAATATCCTGCTCGGCGGCAATCAATATGTCGCTTACGCCTCGCTGGCGCTCGGTTCCGCGCTCGCCGCCTTCATGTATCCGCATACGCTGACCGGCATCTTCGCCTCCTCCGGCGCGCGCACCATCCGCAAGAATGCCGTGCTTTTGCCGGCCTACACGCTGCTGCTCGGCCTTCTCGCCTTGCTCGGCTATATGGGTCATGCGGCGGGTCTCAAGCTGGACAGCCCGAACGACGTCGTACCGGCGCTGTTCCAGACGCTTTTCCCCAGCTGGTTTGCCGGATTCGCCTTTGCGGCGATCGCCATCGGCGCGCTGGTCCCGGCGGCGGTGATGAGCATTGGCGCGGCTAATCTCTTCACCCGCAATTTCTGGAAGGCCTATGTCAATCCGGCCGTTACCGATGCCGGCGAGGCGCAGGTGGCGAAGGTCACGTCGCTGGTCGTCAAGGTTGGGGCGCTTCTGGTCATCCTCTTCCTGCCGACCCAGTTCGCGCTCGACCTGCAGCTGCTCGGCGGCATCTGGATCCTGCAGACGCTGCCGGCACTGGTCTTCGGCCTCTATACGCGCTGGTTCCAGGCGCCGGCCCTGCTTGTCGGCTGGTTCGTCGGCTTTTTCGGCGGCACCTATCTGGTCTGGGATGCCGGCTGGAAACCGCTGCATCTGGTCAGCCTCGGCGGCACGTCCTTTACGGTCTATACCGGCCTGCTGGCGCTGGCCGCCAATATCGCGATCGCCTGCCTGGTCAATGTCGCTCTGCGTACAGGCCGACCAGCCACCGCCTGAGTGATGATGTAGACTTCTCGCAAGACCCATAGCCGTCGACGAATGGCCCGCATGGCAGCGCATGCGGGCCATTCGCTTTTCTGCCGCTGAATCCAGATAGCGTCTCGATCAGGAAAATTCTGAGAAAACGTTTTTTCATTTGACTATGACGGAGGGAAAAGCTTTTCTCAGTGCATGGATTTGGGAGAGAGCGCGAGAATCTCGCAGGAGAAAAAAGGTCGGCTGACCATTCATGATCTGGCGGCCGCAGCCGGTGTCAGCATTTCCACGGCATCGAAAGCGTTGAATGGCACAGGGCGCATGGGCGCGGAAACGCGCGAGCGGGTGCAGCGGGTTGCGCGCGAGATCGGCTTTCGGCCGAACGCGCTGGCCAAGGGCCTCCTGTCGAAGCGCAGCTTCACGATCGGCCTTTTGACGAACGATACCTATGGCCGCTTCACCCTGCCGTTGATGGCGGGTGTGGCCGAAGCGCTGGTCGATCATGGCGTCTCGGTCTTTCTCTGCGCCATCGAGGATGATCCAGCGCTGGGGCAGGTTCATGTCGAGGCGATGCTGGACAAGCAGGTGGACGGCATCATCGCCACTGGTAAGCGTGTGGACCGGTCCTTGCCGATCGACCTGTCCAATTTGCCGGTGCCCGTCGTCTATGCCTTCACCGAGGGAACGCGGGGAAGCGTGACTTTTCGCTCCGACGATGGGCATGGGGCGCGGCTGGCAAGCGAATGGCTGATCGCTCAGGGGCGGCGACGCCTTGTCCATATTACCGGGCCGGAGAGCTTCTTCTCGGTCTGCGAGCGGGCCGAGGCGTTCAGGGCTGTTGCGGGTGGTCAGGCTCCGGTCGTCTACGGCGACTGGTCCGAAGGCTGGGGGTATCAGGCCGTTGCCCGGCTTTGGGATGAGGCGGCGGAAAAAGGGCAGGAGGCGCCGGATGCGATCTTCTGCGGCAATGACCAGATCGCGCGCGGCGTTGTGGACGCGCTGCGCGAGCGGGGCCTGAAGGTTCCGACGGATGTGTCCATCGTGGGTTTCGACAATTGGGAGATTGTCGCCGCCCAGATGCGTCCGCCGCTGACGACGGTGGACATGGAGTTGAGGGAGCTTGGGCGCCAGGCGGGGCTAACCGTTCTGGCGCTGGCCGAAGGCCGGGTGGTGGAGCCCGGCGTGAGGACGCTGCCGTGCCGGCTGGTGGTGCGGGAGTCGTAGGGCGGGAGAGGCCGCCAGGGCATCGGACCGGAAAGTGGGAACCGGTTTCCGAGACAATCCGATGCTCCAGAATAAATGCAGCCCGGCGCTGGAGGAGCGCCGCACAAGGGAGGAATGACCATGATGAAGACGCTTCTGGCGGCAACGAGCCTGGCCGCGCTGATGCTGACGCAGCCGGCCTCGGCCGAAACCATCAATATGTGGGTGCGCACCGGCGTCGGTGACGCCTTCAAGGAGGTCGTTAAAGCCTATAATACCGGCCACGACGACAAGGTGCAGCTCACGGAAGTGCCCTATAGCGAGCTGGTCCAGAAATATGCGACCTCGATTGCCGGCGGCCAGGCGCCCGACGCGCTGTCGATGGATCTGATCTATACGCCCGCCTTCGCCGCTGCCGGCCAGCTGGAAGATCTGACCGACTGGGCCAAGAGCCTGCCCTATTTCAAGTCGCTCTCGCCGTCGCATGTTCGTCTCGGCACCTATGAGGACAAGCTTTACGGCCTGCCGCTCTCCGTCGAAACCTCGGTCTTCGCCTGGAACAAGAACCTCTATCGCAAGGCCGGCCTCGATCCGGACAAGGCGCCCGCCACCTGGGACGAAATCACCGCCAATGCCGAGAAGATCCGTGCGCTCGGCGACGACACCTACGGCTTTTATTTCTCAGGCGGTGGCTGCGGCGGCTGCATGATCTTCACCTTCACCCCGCTCGTCTGGGGTGCGGGCGCCGATATTCTCTCGGCCGATGGCAAGAAGGCGACGCTGGATACGCCTGAAATGCGCAAGGCGGTCGACATCTATCGCACGATGATCAAGAAGGATCTGGTGCCGGCGAGTGCTGCGAGCGACAACGGCGCCAACTTCCTGTCCTTCACCAATGGCAAGATCGGTCAGCAGAGCCTCGGCGCCTTCGCCATCGGCACACTGGTGACCCAGCATCCGGATATCGATTTCGGCGTGACGCTGATCCCCGGCGTCAACGGCACGCCGTCTTCCTTTGCCGGTGGCGACAACCTCGTGGTCACCAAGGGCACGCCGAAGATCGAACAGGTCAAGACCTTCATCCAGTACATCTATTCGATGGATGGCCAGAAGATCATGGCCAAATATGGCAGCCTGCCGACCCGCGGGGATATTGCCGAGGAGGTCTTGAAGGGCCTGGATCCGCGCATGGCCGTGGGCCTGAAGGCGATCTCCGTCGCCAAGACACCCTACACGCTGCAGTTCAACGACCTGATCAATTCCAACAACGGGCCTTGGGCCGCCTTCATCACCGCCGCCATGTTTGGCGACGATGTCGACGGTGCCTTCAAGTCCGCCCAAGACGATATGCAGTCGATCATCGACAGCGGCCAGTAATTCTCCCGATGGCCGCCGGCCGGAGGCGTAAACCCCAGGGCTTGCCTCCGGCCTCCTCCTTCATTCCGAAGGATACCGGTCTGGGCAACGGCCGGTTTCTCAAATCGACGGGCTGGCCCGTGCATTCGGTCGCTTGGCCCGCCGGCAATGGCAAAGCCGGTTTCGAAGCGCGTTTCTCTCGTCTTACGCAGATCGATAAGCCGGCTATTCTTCTTTCAACGGGAGTTCGCGATGACCTCTGTCGTTTCGCCCATTCCGCTTGCGGCTGCGCCCGCGCGCCGTAACACCCGCCGCCGCCGGCGCGCGACGACAGGCTGGCGTGGCCTCGCTTATATCGCGCCGGCCATGCTGCTGGTGCTGATCTTCTTCATCCTGCCCGTGTGTCTGACCGTCTGGATGAGCCTGCACAACTGGCCGCTGATGGGCGTGCACAAATGGATCGGGCTGAAGAATTACACGCGGCTCCTCAGCGACGCCCGCTTTCTCCAAGCGCTCAATTTCACCGCCTTCTACACGCTGGTGGTCACCATCGCGATCTTTGCCGTCGCCTTTCCGCTGGCGCTGTTCGTCGAAAAGCAGCGCCGTTTCGTCGGATTCTATCGCACGATCATCTTCCTGCCGGTGGTTGTTGGCCTTGCGACGGCCTCGCTGCTTTGGGCTTGGCTTTCCCACGTCGAGAGCGGCTTCTTCGGCCCCTTCCTGAAGATGCTCGGCCTGGTGGAGCGCAGCCCCAATTTCCTGGCCACGTTCGACACGGCCTTTCTCGTCATCGTCGTGATGGTGGTCTGGAAGATCGCGGGTTTCACGATGATCATCCTGCTCACGGGCCTGCAGGCCATCCCGGCCGAACTCGACGAGGCTGCGCGCATCGACGGCGCCCGCCGCTTCCAGCGTTTCCGTCATCTGACTTTGCCCTTGATGCGGCGCACCATCGCGCTTGCTTTGATCGTATCGATCACCGGCTCGATCCTCGCCTTCGACCAGTTCTACATCATGACCAGCGGCGGCCCGCAGAACCGGATGATCTCGGTGGTCTATTACATCTTCAACCAGTCTTTCGTGTCCTTCAACCTCGGCTACGGCGCAGCGCTCTCCATCGTGCTGCTGGCCATTCTCGTGGTCATCAGCATCGGCCAGCTGAAGCTTCTAAAAATCGGCGAGGACCGGCCATGACCATCACCGAAACCATGACGCATCGTCCCGTCCGCCCTGCCGACCGCTCGGCGGAAAAGGCCGCGGCCAAGCTTCGCCGCGCGGCGCGGGCGCGCACTGGGGCGATTGCCTATCACACGGCCGGCGCGGCGATCGTGCTCTTCTTCATTGCGCCCTTCGTCATTGCCGGGCTCTCTTCTTTCCGCAACGCCACCGAGGGGCAGACCGCGCCGCTGCCGCCCTGGCCGCGCGCCGGCTTCAGCGTCGACAGCTACCGCACGCTCGACACATTCGGCGCCGGCATCTGGCAGCATACGGTCAATTCGGCCCTGGTCTCGCTTTCAACCGTGGTGCTGACCGTCGTGGTCAGCCTGCTCGCCGGCTATGGCTTCTCGCGCTATCGCTTCCCCTTCAAGAACACGCTGTTCGTGCTGATCATCGCCACGCTGATGATCCCGTTCCAGTCGATCCTGACGCCGCTCTTCATCATCCTGGCGAAGCTCGGCCTCAACAATTCGCTGTTTGGCCTCACGCTGGTCTATGTGACGCTGCAGTTGCCCTTTTCCGTCTTCATGATGCGCAATGCCTTCGATGCCGTGCCCAAGGAGATCGAGGAGGCGGCCCGTATCGATGGCGCGCGCGATCTGCGGCTGCTCGTGCGCGTGCTCCTGCCGCTGGTCCTGCCTGGCGCGGCGACGGTGGCGATCTTCGCTTTCCTCAACGCCTGGAACGAGTTCCTGGCCGCGCTCGTGCTCCTGTCCAGCAATGAGCATTACACGCTGCCCGTCCTGATGATGGCGGTACGCGCCGGCCGCCTCGGCGCCATCAACTGGGGCGCGGTGCAGGCGGGCGTCGTGGTCATGACTGTCCCCTGCCTCTTCGTCTTCCTGCTTCTGCAACGCTATTACATGCGCGGCCTGATGGCCGGCGCGGTGAAATGAAAGGATATTCCATGGACACGACCGCCATGCCATCAGCCCAGACCCGCACTCGGACCTTCCGGCCCTTGCCGGTGCCCAGCGTCACGCTCGGCGGCCTGTTTGGGGAGCGTCAGGATGCCGTCTGCGCCACCACGGCCGAGACGCTGCTCGACCGCTGCGTCGAGGCCGGCATGCTCGACGCCATCGACGTCACCAAGCCGAGCCCCGGCATCGTCATTCCGCTGCAGCCATGGTCCGGCTCGACCCAGATGTTCTGGGACAGCGATCTCGGCAAGTCGATCGAGACCGTCGCCTATTCGCTCTACCGCAAGCCTAATCCAAAACTCGAAGCCCGTGTGGATGCGATCATCGATCTCTATGAAAAGCTGCAGGACGAGGACGGCTATGTGAATGCCTGGTTCCAGCGCATCCAGCCGGAAAAGCGCTGGTCGAACCTGCGCGATTTTCACGAGCTTTATTGCGCCGGCCATCTGATGGAAGGGGCGGTGGCCTATTATCAGGCGACCGGCAAGCGCAAGCTGCTCGATATCATGTGCCGCTTCGCCGACTATATGATCACAATGTTCGGCCATGGCGAAGGGCAGATCCCGGGCTATTGCGGCCATGAGGAAATCGAGCTCGCTCTGGTCAAGCTCGCCCGCGTCACCGGCGAGCGCAAATATCTCGATCTCTCCAAGTTCTTCATCGACGAGCGCGGCACCGAGCCGCATTATTTCACCCAGGAAGCCATCCGTGACGGCCGCGATCCGAAAAACTTCATCCAGAAGACCTATGAATACAGCCAGTCGCACAAGCCGGTGCGCGAGCAGACGCATGTGGTGGGCCATGCCGTCAGGGCTATGTATCTCTATTCCGGCATGGCCGACATTGCTGCCGAATATGGCGACGACAGCCTGACGAAGGCGCTGGAGACGCTCTGGAGCGATCTCGTCACCCGCCAGATGTACATCACCGGCGGCATCGGCCCGGCGGCATCGAACGAAGGCTTTACCGAGCCCTACGACCTGCCGAACGAAAGCGCCTATGCGGAGACCTGCGCCTCCGTCGGCTTGGTCTTCTGGGCCAACCGCATGCTGGGCCGCGGGCCGAACCGCGACTATGCCGACATCATGGAGCAGGCGCTCTACAATGGCGCGCTCTCCGGCCTGTCGCTCGATGGCAAGACCTTCTTCTATGAAAACCCGCTGGAAAGTGCCGGCAAGCATCACCGCTGGGTGTGGCACCATTGCCCCTGCTGCCCGCCCAACATCGCCCGTCTCGTGGCGTCGATCGGCTCCTACATGTATGCGGTGGCCGATGACGAGATCGCGGTGCATCTCTATGGCGAAAGCCAGGCCCGTTTCGAAATCGCCGGCACGGTGGTCACGCTCGCTCAGCAGACCCGCTATCCCTGGGACGGCGCGATTGCGCTGACGCTGGGCGGACTGGAGACGCCACAATCCTTCGCCATCTCGCTGCGCATTCCCGGTTGGGCCAAGGGTGCAAAGCTGACGGTTGGCGCCGAGCCCGTCGATCTCGCGGCCGTGACGGTCGATGGTTACGCCCGCATCGAGCGGATCTGGTCGGCGGGCGACCAAATGCGTCTCGACCTGCCGCTCAATCCGCGCTTCCTGCATGCCAACCCGCTGGTGCGCCAGGATGCCGGCCGCGCTGCGCTAATGCGTGGGCCACTGGTCTATTGCGCCGAAGAGGTCGACAATGGCACGGGGTTGAACCGGCTGACGGTGACGGGCGATCCGCAGGCCGCGCGCGAGGCGTCGGTCGAGGGGCTGAAGAATGCCGTGGCGCTGGACCTCGACGCCGAACAGGATCGGGCCGATTGGGGATCGACGCTCTATCGCGAAGCGCCGCCCCAGACCCAGCCGGCCAAGGCGCGCTTCGTTCCCTATGCGCTCTGGGACAATCGCGCGCCGGGCGAAATGCTCGTCTGGATGCGCCGGCCTGACGGGCGCCAGACCAAGACAGGGAGCGGCGCATGAACATGATGGCACGCGAGATGATCCACTCTGGCAGTGACGTGACGGCCACCAGCGTCGAGCTCGTCGATGTCCGCAAGAGCTTCGGTGCGGTCGAGGTCATCCACGGGATCGACCTCACCATCCCCGAAGGCTCCTTCGTCGTCTTCGTCGGCCCGTCGGGTTGTGGAAAGTCGACTCTGCTGCGCATGATCGCCGGGCTTGAGGAGGTGACGGACGGGCTGATCGCCATCAAGGGGCGCGAGGTCACCGATCTCGACCCTTCCGAGCGTGGCATCGCCATGGTCTTCCAGTCCTATGCGCTCTACCCGCATATGACCGTGCGCGACAATCTGGCCTTCGGGCTGAAGATGGCGCGCACGCCGGCCGAGGAGATCGCCGCGCGCGTGGCCTCGGCGGCGGGGATCCTGAAGATCGAGCATCTGCTCGACCGGCGGCCCGGCCAGCTCTCCGGCGGCCAGCGCCAGCGCGTGGCCATTGGCCGGGCGATCGTGCGCAAGCCCGATGTCTTCCTATTCGACGAGCCGCTGTCCAATCTCGATGCCGAGCTGCGCGTCTCCATGCGCATCGAGATCGCCCGGCTGCATCGCGAGCTTGGCAATACGATGATCTATGTCACCCACGACCAGACCGAGGCGATGACGCTGGCCGACCGGATCGTCGTATTGCGCGACGGGCGGATCGAGCAGGTGGGCAGCCCGCGCGAGATCTATCAGGATCCCGACAATCTCTTCGTTGCCGGCTTCATCGGCTCACCGCGGATGAACATGCTATCCGGGGCTATGGAGGAGGAGGGACATGTGCGTGTGGCCGGGCAGACGCTGCCTGCGCCGGTCTCGGCGCCTCAAGGCGAGACCGTGACGCTTGGCATTCGCCCGGAACATCTGCGCGTGGCCGGAGCCGGCGAGAACGGACTGCCGGCACAGGTGGATTTCTCGGAATATCTCGGCGGAACGCAATATCTGTACTGTACGCTGTCGGATGGCCAGGCGATCACCGCTGAGCATCGCGCCCCGGGCGCGATTGCGGCCGGCACCCTGGTTCAACTGGCCTGGGATGTGGGCGAGGCGCGCTTGTTCGACAGCCAAGGCAGGAGGTTGCGCTAACCTCGCAACACTCGACCTGCCGAGATCGGACCTTCTGGAGGCACTTGACCGATGCGAGGGCGTCGTGCGCCTCCAGTCCGATGCGTCGAGCGCGGTCTTGCATGGAGTCTCAATCAGCGCCTGACTCCGTCAGGCGTCAGGCGATCTCGGCATGGGCCGAGACCGAATCTAACTCGGAGGCAACCCCGCCCGAGAATACACCCGGTGGGGCTGCCAAGTCTCCTTCTCAGAACTCTTCCCAGTTATCATCGGCCACTGCCACTGCGGCGGCGCTGGCGGCGCTCCGGCGGGGCATGGGGGCTGCGGCCTTGCGCACGGGTGTTGGCTTGGCGGCAAAGCGGGCAGGCGCGGCGGCTGGACGGTGCGCCGGGCGAAGCTGTGCTGCCGGTGCATGGCTCCCGACATCGCTCTGCGCGCCCAGGCGGAATTGCGCCAGAAGCGCGAAGAGCCCTTCCGCTTCGCCGGCCAGGCTATGGCTGGCGGCTGTCTGCTGCTCGACCATGGCCGCATTCTTTTGCGTGCCCTGATCGACCATGTTGACCGCCTGGTTGATGTTGCCGAGCGCCAGGGTCTGCTCCCGCATCGCCTTGACGATGGCATCGACATCGGCATGGATTTCGTTGACCGAGCCGGCGATCTCTTCCAGCGCCCCGCCTGCCTTGCTGACAAGCGCGACACCATTGGCGACATGAGTGCTGGAGGCAGAGATCAGCGCCTTGATCTCCTTGGCGGCCGTTGCCGAGCGCTGAGCAAGCTCACGCACCTCCTGGGCAACGACGGCAAAGCCCTTGCCGGCTTCGCCCGCTCGCGCCGCTTCCACCCCGGCGTTCAGCGCCAGAAGATTGGTCTGGAAGGCGATCTCGTCGATCACGCCGATGATATTGGAGATCTCGCGCGACGAGCTTTCGATCTGGTCCATCGCGCCGATGGCCTCGCGCACGGTCTCGCCGGAGCGCTGCGCATGGGCCTTGGTGCGGGTGACGAGGGCGCCCGCACCCTCGGCCCTGCGGCTGGAATCGGCCACGGTCGTGGTGATCTCTTCGAGCGCGGCGGCGGTTTCCTCCACCGACGCCGCCTGCTGCTCCGTGCGCCGGGCAAGGTCGTCGGCCGACTGGCGGATCTCGTTCGAATTCGACGAAATCGCCCGGGCATTGTTGGCGACCGTCAGCATCGCGCTCTTAAGTCTGTCTGAGGCGAGGTTGAAGTCCGTGCGCAGCTTTTCCAGCGCAGGAATGAAGGGGCTGTCGATCCGCTGATCGAGATCGCCGGCGGCAAGCTCGTGCAGGCTGGCGCTGAACGCCTCGACATTGGCGACGCGCGCGGTGATGTCGGTGGCGAATTTCACCACCTTGATGATCTTGCCGTCAGGATCGAAGACCGGTGTGTAGGATGCCTGGATGAAGACCGTGCGTCCGCCCTTGCCAAGCCGCTTGAACTCGCCGACGACGAATTCCCCGGCCATCAGCCGCGCCCAGAACTGGCCATATTCGGGCGAGGCGGCATAGGCGGGTTCGAGGAACATGCGGTGCATCCCGCCGACCACCTCGTCGCGGGCATAGCCCATCACGTCCAGAAAATTCTGGTTGGCCGTGAGGATCTTTCCATCCGTGGAAAATTCGATCGTTGCTTGCGCACGGCCGATTGCATCGACCTTGGCGCGGCTGTCGATCGCGTTCATCTTGGTCTGCGTGATGTCATTGGCGAACTTGACGATCTTCAGCACCTTGCCGCTGGAGTTCTTGATCGGATTGTAGTTGCCGCGAATGTAGATTTCGCGGCCGCCCTTGCCGAGCCGCTTGAATTCATCGCATTCGAAATCGCCCCGGCGCAGCTTTGCCCAGAAGGCGGCATAATCGTTGGATGCAGCGTAGGCAGAATCGACGAAGATGCGGTGATGCTTTCCGACGATCTCCTCGGGCGTGTAGCCCATCAGCTCACAGAAGTTCTTGTTGGCCTTGAGAATCTTGCCGTCCATATCGAATTCGATAATGGCCATGGACAGATCGAGCGCCGACAGCACCTGTTCGGCGCCGGAAGAAAAGATGTTGAGCAAGGTGGCCTCCATAGATCATCCGAGCGCGTTACCGGCATCGGTTTCAAGGCCGATGGGATACGCGCCGCAAAGCATTTGCCAGATTTGTCCTCCAGCAACCCCGCCCTTGCTGCCTGACACCATCCGCCTTTAAGCGTAAGCGGATGCCGTTAAATTTGCCTGAATTGACAGGCTTTTCGCGGGGGTCTCGCTGCCGATTTTCTGCAGATCTAACGTATCTTTATGTAATGCAACGACATTAAAGGCGGATGACGACGTTGCATGCGATCTTTATTGTCAACCTGCATGCGCAGATTGGTCATTCATGCACGTAGCGCGTTTCATTTTGTGTTGCTAAGGCGTTTTGATCTAGTCACCTATGGACGCAGCTGTTTCCCAGGGAAGGTCCTTCTGTATAAGAAGGCGCTAAGCGCTGTATGACTGTATGATGATACTTGGTCGTTCCTGCGCGTGATGGGGTCACCTGACGAGCGGATATCGCCATCGCATCCCCGTATGGTTTTCGCACGGTTGTGGATCGGCATTGCCCGCCGACCGGCTCCCGCGCGGCAATCATTCCCTCCAAGGCGGAAGTTTGGAACAAATTTCCTCAGTTAATTTATAGAGCTTATTATCATTGGAGCATCGGCGAGTAGCAGTCGGTGCCGAAGGGCTGGCTGCGGGAAACGGGAGCCCGGAATGATATCACGCAGGCAGACGCTTTCGCTTCTGGGTGCCAGCACGGCGGCGCTCGCCATGCCGAAGATTGCCTCGGCGACGTCGGGCGGCACCTTCCGCATCGGCTGGCAGAAGAACGGTGTGCTCGCATTGGCGAAGAACACCGGCGTGCTGGAAAAGCGTCTGGCGCCGCTGGGCTTCACCATCACCTGGGCCGAGTTCAGCTCGGGGCCGCCGCTTCTGGAGGCGCTGGGCGCCGGCGCGTTGGATTTCGGGCCGACCGGTGATGTGCCACCACTTTTCGCGCAGGCCGCCGGCGCCAATTTGCGCTATGTCGGCACCTATAGGGGTGCGCCTTCGGGCTCTGCCATCCTCGTTCACAAGGATGGGCCGATCAAGAGCCTGGCCGATCTCAAGGGTCAGCGCCTCGCCTTCAAGCGCGGCTCGAGCGCCCACAATTTCGTGGTGAAGGCCCTGCGCAAGGGCGGGCTGACGGTGAACGACGTCAAGCCTGCCGATCTTTCGCCCGCCGATGCGGGCGCTGCTTTCAAGACAGGCAATATCGACGCCTGGGCGATCTGGGATCCCTATTTCGCCGTGGCTGAAGCCGATCCGAACACGCGCGTGCTGATCACGGGCGAGGGCATTATCGAGAGCTGGAGCTATTATTTCGGCCAGACGGATTTCGTGCGCGACCATCCCCAGGTGATCCTCGACGTGCTGGACGAGTTGGCCAAGACCGGCGCGGCCGCGCAGGCCGATCTCGACAAGACGGTCCCGGCGCTGGCGCAACTCACAGGCGTTTCCGAGGCGATCACCCGCACCGCGCTGACGCGGCCCGGCGCCGATCTCGGCAAGGTGTCGATCGTGCCAGACGAGGCCTTGGCCAATCAGCAAGCTCTGGCCGACGAATTCTACGAACAGCGCATCCTGCCGCGCAAGCTGAAGGTGGCCGACATCGTCTGGCGCCCGAAGGCGAGCTGAGACGCGCTGTTCCCGATAAAGACATGGACAAGGACATTTGCAATGACCGCGACGAAGCCGCTCGATTTTCTCTGGTTCATTCCCTCCTCGGGTGATGGCGCCTATCTCGGCTCGGATGAGCTGAGCCGGCCGTCAGATCCCGCTTATTTTCGCGAGATTGCGCAGGCGGTGGACCGTCTTGGCTATTCCGGCGTGCTGATCCCGACCGGTGTTGCCTGCGAGGAGTCCTTCATTCTCGCCACCTATCTCTCGGCCTTTACCGAGAAGCTCAAATTCCTCGTCGCCATACGTCCCGGTGTCGCCTCGCCGGCCTATTATGCCCGCCTCGCCTCCAGCCTCGACCGGGTCTCCAACGGCCGTCTGCTGCTCAACATCGTGGTCGGCGGCAGCGCCCAGGAACTTGGCGGCGACGGCATCTTCCTGCCGCATGACGAGCGCTATGATCACGCGGAAGAATTCTTTCAGGTGTTCAACCAGCTGCTGGCCGAAGGCCATGCCAATCTCGATGGGCGCTACATCAAGGCGCACAATGCGCAACTCGGCTTCCCGCCGGTGCAGGCGCCGCGTCCGCCGCTCTATTTCGGCGGCTCGTCCGATTCCGCCATCGATTTTGCCGGCGCCCATGTCGAGAAATATCTGACCTGGGGCGAGACGCCAGCGCAGGTGGGCGAAAAGATCGCCCAGGTGCGCGCTTCCGCCGCCAAGCGCGGCCGCGAGGTCAGCTTCGGCATCCGCCTGCATTTCATCGTGCGCGAAACGGATGACGAAGCCTGGGAGGCTGCCGACCGGCTGATCTCCAAGCTTTCCGACGAGACGATTGCCAAGGCACAGGAAGGCTTCCTGAAAAATTCCGACTCAGTCGGTCAGGCGCGCATGCAGGCGCTGCATGGCGGCCGGCGCGACAAGCTGGAAGTGGCGCCCAATCTTTGGGCCGGCATCGGCCTGGTGCGCTCGGGCGCCGGCACAGCCCTGGTCGGTTCGCCCAAGACGGTGGCCGCACGGCTGAAGGAATATCAGGATCTCGGCATCGAGACCGTGATCGCTTCGGGCTATCCGCATCTGGAAGAGGCCTATCGCGTGTCCGAACTGCTATTTCCGGAAATCGGCCTCGGCGGCCCGCGCAACCAGATCCGCTCCTCTTTCGGCGAGCATCAGGTCTTCGGCGGCGGCGGCCATGGTGGCAATCTGCGTGTGGTCGCCGGCTCCTGACGAATGCTCGGCTGTTGAGTGGCAGTCAGACCGCGCGGCGCGATGTCGCCGCGTCAGTAGCTGTCACTCGATTGGGCTTTTGGCCTGCGGTGAACGAGATGCTTATGTGCGCCGTTTCGCTGTGTACCGGGCTTCAGGACGAAGCAGAGGCGCGGCTTCCGGGACGACTACGGGTCTCTTTTGCTTTCCGCTCTGCTGTCTTGATAGGGTGTGGAGGTGACGAGGCTGCTCCCGGCTAGGCTCTGCTTGATCGGCACAGGTCTCCGGTCACGGTAAACGGCTGCAACCAGCAGGCTTCAGCGTGTCGTGCGACGCTGCGGACCTTGGATATTGCGGTCGGTTCTGGCGGCCGGGGTTTTCGCCCAGTGGCCTCGAAAGACAAGTCGGCAAAACCGGATGTCAGGTGTCACCGTCAGTCGGTACCGGTCATCGGATGCCGGCTGCCAAAGTCTCCAACGGCCGCTCATGAGGCCCGTGCCTGAAGCGCGGCCTCAGCTCAGCGCGAATGCCTGGGCCTCGATCTGACGGATCGCATTGCCCAGCAGCGTGTGGGCGATGGCGTCCACCTGGGCGGCGATTTCGGGTACGCCGGTCAGCTCGCCGAAGGTGCCGCGCGCGAGCGGGCCGGCGACGAACAGCGTATCCACGGGTGCGCCGTGGGCGCAGATTGCCCGGCTGGCGCCGTCACAGGCCAAGCCGAGGCCATGACTGTCGCGGCGGATCAGGCCTTGCGCCGCCAGATCCTGCAGATAGCCATGACGGGCAATGACATCCGCATGATCGGGGCCGGTGGCGACCAGCAGCCACTGTGCCTTGAGCCTCCGCTCTTCGCCGCCTCGCGTGCTGACGGTGAGAGACAGGCCCTTGGCATCGCCGCGCGCATCGACAATCCGACCGCCCAGCCTTTGCAACCGGCCGGCGGTCTTGTCCTCTTGCAGCTGTGCGGCGATTTGCGGTGGCATGCGATAGCGGTGGGTCTCGAAACGACGGCGCAGATGCCGAAGGAAGCGCTGGCGTTCGGCATGGGGCAGGGCCGACCATATCGCCTGGCCCTGCTGGCGCAGGCTGTCGAAGACGCTTTGCCAAGCAAGCCCCTGTGCTTCGGCTGCGGCCACCGCCGCGCGCACGCGTGTCAACAGCCGCCGTGCGGTCAGCGGTTGGCCCAGCACCTCGCAAGCCGAAGGCGACGCTGAATGGGCGGTTGCATGTGGCTGCGGCAGCGCGTTTGAGCGCGAAAGCAGCGTGATCAGCCCCTGATGGCCGCGTGCCCTCAGGGAGGCGACGAGGTCGAGCGCCGTCAGCCCTGCGCCGAGGACGATGACCGGATCGGTTGCGGCAATGCGGGCGAGCTGGCGCGTGTCGAAGGGGTCGGTCATCAGGCGCGGCGTGCCGGAGAGCGCCGAGGCGACCGGCTCCGGACATCGCGGTGCGGGATGCGAGGTGGCGATGACGAGGATATCGGCATGCAGGCGGCTGCCACGGTCTCCCGCCACGGCATATCCGCCGTGCTCGCGGCTCACGGAGATGACCGCTTCGCGCCGGTGCTCCACCGCGCCGTAGGCCAGGAGAGGGGCCATCTGCGCCTGCATGAAATCACCGAAATCGGCCCTTCGGGCATAGATCGCCTCGCCGGCCACGGCTTCCGGATCGCAGGCCAGCCGGCCTGTCTCCTGAAGGAAGCGCGCAAAGGCTTGGGGATCGTCCGGCAAAGCGCGCATGCGGGCTGCCGCCACGTTCAGCCGGAGAGCGGGATCCTGCGTGTCATAGGCCAGGCCGGCGCCGAGACGGGCGCGTGGTTCGAAGACGGTGATCTCCAGCTCTGCGCCTGACAGCGCAAGACGCCGTGCCAGCGCTGCGCCTGTAAATCCGCCGCCGATGATGACCACGCGGCGCGTGACTGGGCGGCGGGGCCGTGGGATCTGGCTGGGCGAGGCTTCGGTGATACCAAGCATTGCGCGTCCTCCATGGCTTCGAGGCCTGGCAGCAGCAGATGCTGTCGCCGGCCGCAGAAGGGCGAAATCTCGTCAGGTCGTCGCGATCCGCCCGCATTCTCCATAAAACATATAGAGAAATTGCGCTTTGTCCATCGTGCAAGACAAGCGAGTTGGAATCGCAATCCTCAGGGCACGTGCCGTGGAAACTGCCCTGCATCTGGCGCATTCGCCCAGCTCTGCAGGGTCTGGCCGCCATCGATCAGCCAGTCCACGCCGGTGACGTGACGAGCATCGTCGGAGGCGAGAAAGGCGACGGCGGCGGCCACATCCTCCGGCTGGCCGATGCGGCGCAGCGGAATGCGGTCGGCAAAGCGGCGAATGCCGGCTTCATAGGCTGCCTCGTCCTGCGAGGGCACGCCGAGCCGGGTTTCGATCACGCCGGGGCAGATGGCGTTGACCCGAATGCCGTAAGGGGCCGCATCCAGCGCAGCGATGCGGGTGATGCCGACCACGCCATGCTTGGAAGCGGCATAGCCAACGCCGCCTGAGAGAACGTCCCACCCTGCCATGGAGGAGCCCATATTGACGATGGCGCCTTGAACCTTGCTTTCGATCATCGCCTTCAGCGTCGCCTGCAGCACATAGAAGATGCCGTTGAGATTGATGCCGATGATCTTTTGCCAGTCCTCGATCGCCAGTTCATGCACCGGCGCCACGGTGCCGGAGATCCCGGCATTGTTGAAGAGCACGTCAATCCGGCCGAAGTGCTCTTGCACGGCTTCCACCATATGCGCGGCTTGCGCGGCATCGGCGACATCGACGGCAAAAGCTGCCGCGCCATGACCGATCTCCCGCGCCAGCGCCTCGGCTCTTGCGCCGTCGAGATCGGCAAGGGCGACTTGCGCCCCTTCCTGGACGAAGCGTCGGACAGCCGCCGATCCGATCGCGCCCGCCGCTCCGGTGACCAGCACCACCTTGTCCGTAAATCGCATGGTCTTTACTCCTGCTTGTCTTTGACGCGGCTGCCGATCAGGCGGGATAATCCCGCCAGGAATGGCGCGGCACGAAGCCGAGGGTTTTGCGCGCGGCGCTGGTGTCGATCAGTGCGGCGTTGCCATCCAATGGAGCCTTGAGCGGCACGCCCGGATAGGCTTCAGCGATCAGCGCCGCGCTCGGTCTCTCCATGTAGCTGTCGGCGGCGCTGAGGAACAGGCGCAGATGCCCTGTTACTGGCTGCTCTACCGCCGCCAGGAAGGCGGCCGCCGCATCGCGCGCATCGAGATAGGCCCAGAGATCGCGCGCGGCCTCGGCCTGCAGCCGGCGCGGGCCGATTGAGGTCTGAAAGCTTTCCGGCGTCTGGATCCAGGGCATGCGCAGGCTGACAGCGTCAAAGGCGCGCCGGCGCACCATGGCCTCGACCATCTCCTCGCCCAGCCATTTCGTGGTCGCATAGACATCCTGCGCCGCAGCCGGATGGCCCTCGTCGACAGGCAGATAGGGGGGCGTCACCGGCTGTTCGAAAAAGGGATAGCCGAGCACGCTGAACGAAGAGGCATAGACGAAGCGGGAAACACCCATCAGTCGTGCGGCCTCCGTCGCCGCATACATGGCGGCCATGTTGATGCGGAACACATCGGCTGCCGCCCGTCCCGTCGGGCGCGGCACGGCGGCGATGTGGACAAGCGCGTCCTGGCCCTTCGCCAGCTCGACCATGGCGGCGAGATCGCCGGCCTCGGCCATCACATGTGTCCAGCCGGCGCCTGCCGGCGGCGGCGCGAGGTCCATGCCGGTCACGGCATGGCCGGCCGCGCAAAGCGCTGCGGCCACATGCCGGCCGAGAAGCCCGCTCGATCCGGTGACGAGAATGCGGCTCATGCCGCCGCCTCGTCGCGCGCGGCCATCTTCGCCGGCAGCGCCTTGATGATGCGTTCGGCCAGTTCGAGATCGTCAAGGCCGCCCTGAAGCGGTGTGATCGGCGCCGCCTTGCCTTCGATACAGGCGAGGAAGTGCTGCCATTGCCGGCGGAAGGCGGTGTCCGGGGTGCCGGGCAGCACACGCTCGCTCGCGCCCTCGCTGCCATCCGCTTTCGCCGCCTGCTTCAGCCTGATGGTGGCAGCGGCGTTGCGCACATAGGGGTTCTGGAATTCGATCAGCATCTGGCTCGCCTCGCCATCCACGCGCATCCACTCGTCCCACCATTCATACTGCGCGCCAAAGGCCACTTCCAGAAGGGCCGGCACGCCATCGGGAAAGCCGAGCACGGCCAGGATGTGATAGGGGCCGACGGCCTGCGCGTAGTCGACCCGCTCGGCGACGCCAAAGGCACCGCGCAGCACGGCGAGATCGTGGCTGCCGAGCATCAGAAGCGTCATGTAGAGATCGCCATAGCCGGCATGGTCCGGTCCGAGCGCCGCGGCGATCTCGGCGGCCGCTGCCGCCTGTCCTGCCTTCAACACGGTAGGATCGATGTCGGTGCCACGTAGCTGGGTATAGAGGCTCTGATAGCGGTCGAAGCGGCCGGCGAAGTCATGCACATGGATCATCTTCGGCCGGCCGATGGCCTCAAGCTGCTCCAGCCCCAAGCGGTAGCCGGGATCGTAGAGTTTCATATAGCCGACCAGCGCCACCAGACCCTTCGCCGCAGCCGCTGCGACCAGGGGCCTGGCCTGCTCCGCCGTGAAGGCGAGCGGCTTTTCGACGATGAAATGCTTGCCTGCCTCGATCGCCGCCTTGACCACCGGCCCATGGTCGAAAGTGCAGATCACCACCGCGTCGACGGCGGGATCGGCGAGAAGGTCGCGATAATCCTTGTAACAGGCGGCAACGCCATAATGTGCGCTCAAGCCCGACAGAACCGTGTCGGAGAGATCGCAGAGCGCGGCAATGCGCAGTCCCGGCAATTCATGCAGGATGGGCAGATGCATGAGCTGGGCGATTTCGCCGCAGCCGATAACACCAACACCCAGAGCTTTGCGCGCGACGGTAGGGTTCATGGTGGTCGAGGCTCCCTTGTTGACTGATCGGCCGGCGTCAGGCCTTGACCGCGCCTGCGGTCAGCCCGGCGATGAAGTGCCGCTGCATCAGGATGAAGATGAGGATGACGGGCAGGGTGGTGATGGCGAGCGCGGCGAAATAGAGGTTCCACATCGCGCCATATTGCTGGAAGAAGGCGACGAGCCCGAGCGGAATGGTCTGCAGCGCGGGGTCGCGCAGCATGAGGAAGGCGAGGAAGAAATCGTTCCAGATTTCGATGAAGCCGAAGATGGCGACCAAGGCCAGACCGGGGCGGATCAGCGGCAGCATCACCTTGATGAGGATCTGCAGCCGGCTTGCGCCATCGATCCGGGCGGCATCCTCCAGCTCCATGGGCAGGGACAGGAAGAACGAGCGCAGGATGAAGATCGATAGCGGCAGGTTCGCGGCGGCATGGATCAGCGCCACGCCAATGCGGCTGTTGACCAGGCCGAGATCGCGCGCCGTCATGAACAGGGGAATGGCCATGACCTGCGGCGGCACCAGCATGGCCGAGACGACGAGGCCGAGCAGCAGGCCGCGCCCGCGAAAGACGAGCCGCGACAGGGCATAGGCCGCCGGCGTGGCCGCGAGGATCAGGAGCGCGAGCGCGCTGCCGGTGATCACCAGGCTGTTGACCACCCTGGCGCCCATGCCCGAGACCCGCCATGCCTCGGCGTAGTTCTGCCAGACGAAGCTCGATGGCGGACCCCAGACATTGGCGATCACCTCCTCCTTGGTTTTCAGCGAGCCGAACAGTACCCACACCAGCGGATAGAGCGTTTCGATCAGCACGAGCGCCAGGAGGCCATAGACCAGCGCCAGCTCCTTCATCGAGCGTCCGGCAATGGTCTGGCGCCACCAGGGGCGGTGCGCATAGGCTTGATGCGCTGGTGCCGTCAGGCTCAGGGGCTGCGTTCTGCTCATAGGGCCACCTTTGCGCGGCGCATGAGGGCAAGCAGGCCGATGCAGGCGAGACCGACGATCAGGAACAGCGCATAGCCCATGGCGCTGGCATAGCCCATATTGCCATCCTGAAAGGCGGTCTTGACCATCAGCGTCATCACCACCTCGGTCGCATGGTTGGGGCCGCCCTGGGTCAGCACCTGGACGATATCGAAATTGCGCACGAAGGCGCCGGAGAGGCCGAGGATCACGTTGATCAGCACCACCGGCATCATCAGCGGCAAAGTGATATGGCGGAAGCGATGCAGCGGCCCGGCGCCATCGATGCGCGCGGCCTCGTAGAGTTCGTGTGGAATGGTCTGCAGGCCCGCCAGATAGATGACGGCGTGGAAGCCGAGCCATTTCCAGATGTCGACGGCGACGATGGAATAGAGTGCGACATCGGCATCGCCCAGCCAGGAAAGTTTCAGCGCCGAGAGACCGACGAGATCGAGCGCGGCATTCAACAGGCCGAAGACGGGATTATAGATCCACGACCAGAGCAGGCCCGTGGCCGCGAAAGACAGGGTGACCGGGATGAACACGGCGGCCCGGATCGGTCCGCGCAGGAAGACGGCGCGGTCGAGCAGGATGGCGAGTCCGAGGCCCAGCGCATTCTTGAAGATCAGGATGAGGACGACGAAGATCAGGTTGTTTTCCAGCGCCCCGAGAAACAGCCTGTCCTGAGCCAGTTTGAGGTAATTGGCCGCGCCGACGAAGACGGGGGCGGAAAATCCGTCCCAGCGCGTCAGACTTAGCCACAGGCCGCGAAAGAACGGCCACAGGAAGAAGAGGCCGAAGAGCACGGCCGCCGGCGCGAGCATCAGTGTTGCGACGGTGCCATCGCGGTCGAGCCGTGCCGCAAGTTGGCGCCGCTGGGCCATCTTCGCCTCCCTCAGGCCTGGGCCGGGTTCAGCGTCAGGCCGAGCGTGCCGGTAAGATAGGCGATGCTCTCCTCGGCGCTTTGTTCGGCCGTCTTCTGCGAAGCGTCGAGTTCGACGATGGCGAGCCCGTCATAGTCCGCGTCGATGAGCACGTCGACGAGGCCGGGAAGATCGACCACGCCGGCGCCCAGCTCGCAGAAGGCGGCATAGCGCTCCGGCCCGACAAGGCTGTCATCGACTTTCGTGTCTTTCAGATGCATGTAGCGCACGGCCGAGACATAGGTCCTCAGCGCGTCGACCGGGTCGGAATGGGTCTGGGCCAGATGGGCGGGGTCGATGCAGAGCCCGGCGTGGCGCGTGTCGAGTTCGTCCATCATCCGGTCGAGCTGCTCTCGCCGCTCGATGAACGTGTCGAGATGCGGATGGTAGACGGTGGCGATGCCGAGATCGGCGGTGCGCCGGCCGATATCTTCGAGGGCCCGGCAGAAGGCTTTGTAATCGTCAGGCCTGTGCTGATTGCCCGACGCCTCGGAGGGCCCACCGCCCAGCACCAGCACAGGTGCGCCAAAGCCCTTGAGGATGCGCGCCAGCGAGATGAGGCAGGCGCGCTCATGCTCCCACAGCACCGGGTTGACGAAGGTCGCGTTGACATAGAGCGAGGAGAGGCGAATGCCGAGATCGCTCTGGGCTTCGGACAACAGCGCATAGCGCTTGAGAATATCCGTGTCGGTGGTCACACCCGGCGGCGGCAGATCGCCGAGCTGCATATATTTGCGCGCGAACTGATCGGACAGGCTGGTGAAGGCGAGGATCTCGAACCAGGAGAAGCCCTTACGGGCCAGAAAATCCAGCGCCGGGCGCAGCGGCTGGCCGGTCAGGTCCCAGCTGTTGAGATGATAGCCGATCGAGAATTTCTGGCGAGCGGAGCGGGTCATGGTCGTTCCTCGAGAGCGATGGCAGGTCATCGCTTGGGTATGGTGCCTGAAGGGAAAGGCGTCCGCCGACGCGGGAGGGCTCGCCGGCGGACGGGCCGTATGGACGGCGTGGCGAGAGGCCCGCGCCGGCGGATACGGCAAACTGGAGGAAGGCTGGCAGGGCGACCGAGTGCCACCCTGCCTCTGCGCGACGACATCGATCCTAAGCCGGATTCATGCGTTCCGATGGACCGATGTCATGCAGGAGCGCTCAGTCCTTGGGCGGCCAGTTGCCGTCATCGACCAGCGTCTTGAACGCAGCCTGAACGCTTTTGGCGGCCTCCTCCGGCGTGGTGGTGCCACCGACGACACCGGCAATGCCCGAAGCCACCGCCGTCGTCACCTCGCTTGGCCAGATCCAGTCGAGGAACTTCACCGTGTCGGGGAAGGTGTTGGCGCGCAGATCCTTCGCATAGGGCTCATCGACCCCATCCACGCCCTTGATCGAGGTGGCGATCGGCTTGTCGGCGTCGAGGTAGATCTTGGCGATCTCGGGCTTGGTCAGATAGGCGATGAAATCGAGCGCCGGCTTGACCTTTTCCTCCGGGATGTTGGCCGAAAGGCACATGCCGTTGTCGGCGCCGCCGCCATGCTTGGGTGCACCCGGCGTGCCGGGCATCTTCGGGAAGGGGAAAACGCCCCAAGTGAAATCCTTCACATTCTCTTTCAGCGAAGGCACCTCCCAGGTGCCGCCATAATACATGGCGCTCTTGCCGCTGGCGAAGGCGGCGCGCATGCCTTCCATGTCGACGGAGAGCGAATCCTTGGACAGGATGCCGTCATCCACCCATTGCTTGATCAGGCGAAAGGCCTCCACGCTTGCGGCGTCATCGAAGGGTTCCTTGCCGTCGAGCTGCTTCTGCGTGAGGCCGACCGGATCGCCCGAGGATTGCGAGACGGTTTCGAAGTACCACATCGGCCACATCACGGCATTGGCGCCCTGATGCAGGAGCGGGATGACACCGGCCTCCTTCAGCTTCGGCAAGGCTGCTTTCAGGTCGTCATAGGAAGGCGGCGTGGGAATGCCGAGCTTCTTGAACAGCTCGACATTGTAAAACAGCGTCGAGGTCGACAGCGAGCTGATCGGCACGCCATAGATCTTGCCGTTGATGGTGAAGGCGCCGAAGCTCGCCGGATCGACATTGGCGGCGAACGGCTTCACCTCCTCGGTGATCGGGCGCAGCAGGCCGCGGCGCACATAGGCGCCATTGACCCAGAAGGCCGAGCAGGCGACGAGATCCATCTCCTGGCCGGAAAGCTTTGCGGTCATCATCCGCTGAAGCGAACCGGATTGCGGTCCCTGCGCATCCCATTCGACGGCGGACACATCGGGATGAGCCTTGAGGAAGCCGGAAACGATCTGCTCGCGGATCTTGGTCTGAACTTCCGGCTTTTCGCGCGGAGCGAGGACGTCGAGCGACGAGCCGCCGAAAACCTTCAGCGTGACACCTTCCGCCTGGGCGGCGCCCGGCACAGACAGCGGCAAGGCGACGGACAGGCCGAGCGCCAGCGCCAGAAGGCTGGAAACGGAACAACGGCGTGGTTTGGATGGCAATCGGGATGCAGGCACGAAAACAGGCATGGAAAACCCCTCTTATTGCTTGCGACCGGCGTCGTGCGCCGTGACCATATCGTTGATGGTCATACGAGTAAGGATCAAGTTCCGGCACCTGTCAAGCCGGTGGATTGGAAAGTTTTCACGCCAAATATCGGGGCTTACTGCTCAAAATTGCAGCTTATCCGGTAAATTTAACCGACGGCCTGGGAAAGCCCTTGACAGGTCAGACATTCGGTTGCTTGTTTGATCATCAACGAAATCAGATGGCTTTGAGCCGACTGACAAAGGGGTCGCCATGTCGCTGGATGTGTTTTCCGCTCATGTGAACGAGCAGCAGGTGACGCTTGATCCGACACGCTGCGCCGTGATCGTGGTCGATATGATCAACGAGTTCTGCAAGCCGGGCGGCAGGATGGTGCTGCCGGGCTATGAGGCGCTGGTCGGTCCGCAACGTGCCATCGTCGAGGCCGCACGGGCGGCCGGCGTGCCCGTCATCTGGATTCACGACGCCCACCGGCCGAACATGCGCCACGAACGCGAATGGGCCAAGCGCACCGAGCATGGATTGGAAAATACCTGGGCGACCGAGATCATCGAGGATCTGGGCGCCCGTCCCGACGACATCCATGTGACCAAGCGACGCTATTCCGCCTTTTTCCAGACCGATCTCGACCTGACGCTGAAGGACATGAAGGTCGATCAGCTCGTGGTCTTCGGCGTGGTCACCAATATCTGCGTTCGCTCCACCGTGCACGACGCCTTCTTCATTGGATATGAGGTGGTGGTGCCGGCCGATGCTTGCGCGGCGACTGGCCCGCGGGAGCAGGAAAGTTCGCTCTACGATATTGCCACCCATTTCGGCGTGGTCAGCGATACCAAGAGCGTGGTTGCGGCCTTCAACCAGGGCGAGACGATTTCCAATCTTATTGCGGCCTGAACGGGCATTGGCTAGGCTTGACGAGTGAACAGTGATGCGCCGGGATGGCAGAGGCCGATGCCGGCAGGACGGAACCGGATTTGAGTACTTTCGATGAGATCGAGACAACACGGGTGAGCAAGGCACGTCCTGTCAAAATGGATGACGTGTCAGATGCGACGAACCCGGTGGAAGAGGCACCGGCGCTGGGTCGCGAGGAAATTCTCGCCTTTCATGCCCGCACCGGCTATGCGCTGGATCATCACCCGGCCCATCTCCTGCGTCGCGCTCACCAGCGCGCCACCGCCTGCTTCCAGGAGGTCATGCCGGGTGACGATCTGACGCCCACGCAGCATGCGGCTCTGGCAACGTTGCTGAAGCATGGCGAGCTGTCGCAAAACCATCTGGGCCGCATCACGCAGATGGACCCTTCGACCATCAGCCTGGTGGTGAAGGCGCTGATGAAACGCGGACTGATAGCGCGCAAGCGTTCCGACACCGACCAACGCATGACCATGATCACGCTCACCAATGCCGGTGTGCATTACATCCTGCCGCTGCTGGACCTGAGCATGGAAGTCGCGCGCCGCCTGCTTTCGCCCCTGTCTCCGGGTGAACAGGCCACGCTGCTGGACCTCCTGAAGCGCATCGGCGATGCTGAGACCGCGGGCTAGAACATGTCCAAGTGTCGGCTCGATTCCGGCGCCTCCTGGGCTGTCGCGGTGCCTCCTTCACCGGCTTTCGTAGAGCAGCGTCGGCGCGCTTTTATCCGCATGGCCATCGGCGCCCCTGCGGAGGACATGCCAACGCCGAAACCCTGATCGTCTCCGGCTGCGGTTTGCAGCAAAACAAGCGTCGACGCCTCATGCCCATCGTCAGCGATAGGGCAGATGCGTCCTGATGACCTCAAGGACCAATGCCATGTCAGATGCCACGTCTTCCCCTGCGCCTGCGCCCTCCCGCCTGCTGATCCGCAATCTCGGCCCCGTTCTCTCCGGTGATCTGGCCCAGCCTCTGCTGGATGCGGATGCGATCCTGATCGAAGAAGGCAGGATCCTCGCGGTAGGGCGGGAAAGCGATCTGGGATCGAGCGGCGTGACCCAGCTCATCGATGCCAAGGGCTCGGGGATCATGCCCGGGATGATCGACAATCATGCCCATCCTGTCATGGGCGATTGGACGCCGCGCCAGAATCAGCTCGGCTGGATCGATTCCACCTATCATGGCGGCGTGACCACGCTGGTTTCGGCCGGGGAGGTGCATCTGCCGGGCCGCCCGCGCGATGTCATCGGCGTGAAGGCACTGGCGATCACGGCACAGCGGGCCTTCTCCGCCTTCTCGCCTACCGGCATGAAGGTCCTGGCCGGCGCGTTGATCCTGGAGCATGGGCTGGAGGAAAAGGACTTTGCCGAGCTTGCCGAGGCCGGCGTGACGCTGGTCGGCGAAGTCGGCCTTGGCACGGTCAAGGATGGGCCGACCGGGCGAAAGATGATCGACTGGGCGCGCCGCTACGGCATGACCTCGATGACCCATACCGGCGGCCATTCCATTCCCGGCTCGGCCCGCATCGGCGCCGAGGTGGTGCTGGAGGTCGATGCCGATGTTGCAGCCCATATGAATGGCGGGCCGACTGCGCTGCCGGAGGCGGAACTGCGGTTGATCTGCGAAGAAAGCAAGCGCGGGCTGGAAATCGTCCATAACGGCAATCTGCGCGCCGGGCTGTTCGTGCTCGACACTGTGCGCCAGGTGGGCGCGCTCGACAGGCTGGTGCTGGGCACGGATGGGCCGGCCGGCTCCGGCGTGCAGCCGCTCGGCATGCTGCGTCTCGTCACCATGCTCGCCTCGCTGGGGGACGTCGCGCCCGCCGAGGCCTTCTGTTTCGCCACGGGCAATGTCGCCCGGCTGCGTGGGCTTGAGGATCGCGGCCGTATCGCCCCGGGCCTTGCCGCCGATCTGGTCTTCATCGATCAGGCCATGGGGGGAGCGGGCGAGGATCTGCTCCACAGCATCACGCTCGGCAACATGCCCGGCATCGGCATGATCCTGACCGATGGCGTGCCGCGCATCGGACGCAGCCGCAACACGCCGCCTTCGATCCGCGTGCCGGAGAGCCTGCCGGCTTGAGCGCTTCTTCGATAGGCTTGGCTTTCCAATTGAAGACAAAGGCTTTTTACCTCCGGTAAAAGCCATTGACCTGCCTTCGGCGATCTCCTTAAATCGCTTGAGTCTGGAGCTTCGTGTCGAAAATCGGCGCTGGCTCCAGTGTTGGTTTGCCTCGGATCTGCCCGACATTCGTGTGTCGCTTTTGGGTCCGATGCTTTCAAGCGTGCGGTGGAGGTCGGATGTGAAGATTGCTTGTCTGCACACGGCGCAGAGCAATGTCGCGGTGTTCGAGGCGGCGGCCGAGGATCTGGGCCTGGCGGCCGCAAGCCTGCATCATGTGGTGCGCGCCGACCTGCTGGCCGCTGTCGAGCGCGCGCGCGTGGTGGCGGACGATGTCAAACGCGCGACGGTTTCCCTGCTCCTCGATCTGGCCGAAGAAGCGGATGCGGTGGTCCTGACCTGTTCCACTCTGGGGCTGGCCGCCGAGGCCGTGCGGGAGGTGGTAAACGTGCCGGTGATCAGGGCGGACCGTGCATTGGCTGAGCAGGCGCTGGTCGAAGGCCGGCATGTGATCGCGCTTTGTGCGAGTGCAACGACGCTGGCGCCGACCTCAGCGCTCTTTTCCGAAATTGCCGAGCGGCGCGGCGCATCCTTCGAGATGCGGCTGGTGCCCGGCATCTGGGAGCTTTTTCGCGCAGGCGACATGATGGGCTATTTCAGGCGCATTGCCGAAGCCGTGCAGGACACAGCGTCGGACGGCGCCGTCCGCGTGGCGCTCGTCCAGGCCTCCATGGCCGGCGCCGCCAGCCTGCTGGACAATCGCCAGCGCCCGCTCACCAGCCCGTCCGCTGCCTTGGCGGAGGCGGTGCGCCAGCTGCGGCCACATTGATTTCGAGACATGGCAGGCTGGCGCATGTCGTCAGCAGGGCGTTGAAGACGCTTCCGCCGTCGCGCAGGTCGAAGGCCGGCAAGGCTGCGAGATCAAGGCAAGCGGCATTGCTTGCCGCACGCGCTTTACCGCGATCCAATCAGATCACGCCGTTCTTGCCGATGATCCGGTCCTTGGTCAGTCCGCCGACGCGGGGCAGGGGACGGCCGGAATCGGTCACGGCGATGGCGACGGCGATCTCATCTGCGCGTGGACCGTCCGGCACACGCACCTCCATCCCGTCGAAATGGCTGCGGACGCGCGCCGCGTCCTTGTGGCCGAGCGGAATGTCAAAGGGTGCACCGGGTGCGCCGCGCTTTTTGGAAGACGGGATCAGAGCTGCCCCGCCGCCCAGCACATCGCGAAAGGGTGCGCCAAGGTCCGGATGGAGAAGGGCGGCGGCATGTTCCAGCTCGCCATCCTCACCCACCAGGGCCGCTTTGCCGAAGCTCTCGATGGCGCAACCCTCCATCTCGAGTGCCGCCACGGCACGTTCGGGAAGGAGCCGGCCCAAGGCCTTGCCCGTTTCCATCAGAGGCGCCAGATCTTCCTCGTATATGCCGGAGAAGGGGTTGGCGATCACCGCCACGGAGGCGGCACGGCGCGTCGGCTTGGCCAGCACCTGTCCGCCTTCGATCAGCGTTTCCTCGACAACGGTCAAGATCCGGCGCAGGCCGGCAGGCGCGGCGCCTCTATCCTCCTCTGTCATCGCAAGCCGTCCTCACCCTTGATCTCATTCGCCTTCAGGCCGCCGACGCGGGCATGGATGCGCGGTCCCGTGCTCATGGTCAGCGCCAGAACGATCTCATTGGCGCGCGGCGCATCGGCAATGCCGATTTCGACCGCGTCGAAATGGCTGCGCACATAGGAGGCGTTGATGTGGGTGATTGGCACGTCGAGCCGGGTGCCTGGTCCGCCGACCTTCTTGGTCGAGGGCACGATCGCCTTGGCGCCGCCGAGAAGCTCGCGCATCGCATAGCCGCCCGGATTGTGCCAGAGCGCGGCATGTTCGAGTTCGCCGCCGGTGCCGACGATGGCGCCCTTGCCATAGCCTTCGATCACGGCGGGATCGCCGCCCAGCGCATCGACAAGGCGCTTCGCCATTTTCAGCCCCAGCGGCCGCAGGGCATCCATGAAGGGCGCGATTTCTTCGACATAGGCGCCGGCAAAGGGATTTTCGATCACGGCCAGCACCGCGCCGCGCTTTAAGGGCGTGGGGGACGGAGGGCCGCCCTCGTGAAAGATCTCGTCGACGACGGTGACGAACTTGCGCACGATGGGCTCGCGCATTCTTCTCTCCATAATTGTTAGAGTAGCAACAATCTACGCTCTCAGGAATTTGTCAAGCGCTTGTGGCGCTGCGGCATGAAACGAGGAATTATTCCGCATATTGCACCTGTTTTACGCAGTTGCACAGGAAAACGACCTGAGAAAAGCGCGCCGAGAGGGATTGACAAGGCGTCGTGCTCAAACCAAACTTCATATGACCATCAATTAAATCGGCGCCTCGATAGACCGGTGTGATGGACCTGCCGAACAGGCTACCAGAGGGATTAACAGCAATGAAACTCTTCGCTCGTCTTATGGCGGCCGGCGTCGTGCTGGCTGCATCGGCCTTGCCGTCTTTCGCGGCCGAGAAAGTCCATGTCGCCGCCATCTCCGGCTATTTTGCCCAAGGCTTCGGCGTCTCCATCGTCAACGGCCTGAACAAGGCCAAAACCGATTTCGGCATCGACCTCAAGCTGGTCGATACTGGCAACCGTGCGCTCGATTATGAAGAGCAATTTGCCAATCTTGCCAAGAGCGGCCAGTACGATCTCATCTTTGTGATGGGCTGGGAGCTGGTGGATGCGCTGCAGAAGGTCAGCGCCCAATATCCCAACCAGCGTTTCGTCTTCATCGACGGCGTTCTCGATTCCAAGACGATGATCTACGCCAATTTCGCCGAGGAGCAGGGCTCCTTCATTGCCGGCGCGCTGGCCGGCATGGTCGAGGATCTCGGGCCGAAATTCGACAAGATCGGTGAGGGCAAGGCCATCGGCTTCGTCGGCGGTCGCGACATTCCCGTCATCCGCAACTTCCTCGGCGGCTATGAGCAGGGCGCCAAATATGCAGCC
Organism: Xaviernesmea oryzae; assembly: GCF_900109605.1. Taxonomy (GTDB): domain Bacteria; phylum Pseudomonadota; class Alphaproteobacteria; order Rhizobiales; family Rhizobiaceae; genus Xaviernesmea; species Xaviernesmea oryzae. The sequence continues at coordinate 311,962 of NZ_FOAM01000006.1, read as the reverse complement.
CCCGATGTGAAGGTAAACTCCGTCTTCGCCGGCACCTTCGACGATCCGGCCAAGGGCAGCGAACTGGCGATGACGCTCTACGGCCAAGGTGCCGATATCGTCTATAACGTTGCCGGCCCGACCGGCGAGGGCGTGATGCAGGCCAGTGCGACGGCCGACAAATATTCGCTCGGCGTCGATATCGACATGTGCGCCAGTGCGCCCGGCAATGTGCTGGCCTCCATGCTCAAGCGCGGCGATGTCGCGGTTTATGCGATCATCAAGGACGAGGTCGAAGGCCGGAAGGTTACCCCCGGCACCCGCACCTTCGATCTCGCCTCCGGCGGCGTCGAGGTGAAGATGTGCGAGGATGTTGCCGCCAAGCTGCCGGCCGAGATCAAGGCCAAGCTCGAGACGATCCACAAGGACGTCGCCGACGGCAAGATCAAGATCGCCAGGGCCAAGTAAGCGCTTTCGCGACACCGGGCAGCCTGTCGCTGCCCGGTCTTCATCGGCGCCCAGCAAGCAGATGATGCCAAGCCTCCGTCCGCCTGCTTTCGCCATTCCCGGCTTACGGGATGGACAGCCGCCTCAAAATGACATTTTTTGTCGACAATCTGCATTCATGTGCCGAACGGATTGCATGCGTCCATGGATCTTGCCGTAGACCTCCAAGGGATCACCAAGCGCTTCGGCGCCTTCACCGCCAATAGCGGCATCGATCTTGCCGTGCGCCGTGGCGAAATCCACGCCATCATTGGCGAGAACGGCGCCGGCAAGACGACGCTGATGAACATTCTCTTCGGCCTGTTGCAGCCGGATGAGGGGCGTATCGCGCTGAATGGCAAGGCGATGGTCATCGACAGCCCGGCAGTGGCGATTGCCGAGGGGCTCGGCATGGTTCACCAGCATTTCAAGCTGGTGCCGTCGCTGACGGTGGCCGACAACATCTTTCTCGGCATGGAGATCCGCCGCAACGGGCTGATCGACCGCGCCGCCCAGATCGAGCGCACCCGCGTGCTCTCGCAGAAATTCGGCCTGCGCGTCGATCCGAGTGAACGTGTCGCCGGCCTCTCCGTCGGCATCGAGCAGCGTATCGAGATTCTCAAGGTGCTGGCGCGCGATGCCCGTACCATCATTCTGGACGAGCCGACGGCCGTTCTGACCCCGCAGGAAAGCCGCGACCTCTTCGCCACGCTGCGCAGCTTCGTCGATGATGGCATGACGGTGATCTTCATCTCCCACCATCTGGAAGAGGTGATGGAGGTCTCCGACACCGTCACCGTGCTGCGCGACGGCAAGGTAGTGGCGACACGGCCGAAGACGTCTCTGTCGAAGCGCGAGCTGGTGCGGCTGATGGTCGGTCGCGACGTTAGCTTCGATCGTCGCCCGCGCGGGCCGGTCGACGGCAAGGCGGCCTTGGAGATTGCCGATCTCTGGGCGCGCGACGACCGGCGCCTGCCCATGCTGAAATCCGCCTCGCTGACGGTTCGATCCGGCGAAATTCTCGGCATTGCCGGCGTGGCGGGCAATGGCCAGACGGAGCTCGCCGAGGTGCTCTCCGGCCTGCGCCCGCCAAGCCATGGCAGCGTGCGCCTGCATGGCCAAGAGGTGCTCGGCCTTGCGCCGGCGCAAATCCGCGCGCGCGGCCTGGCCCATGTGCCGGGAGATCGCATGGTGCGCGGCGTCGACCGCAATGCCTCGCTCTCGGCCAATATGCTGATGGGCCGGCAGGATAAAGCGCCCTTTTCTCACAGGGGCATCCTCAGCTGGGCCACCGCACATGCCGAGATGCGGGCGCTGATCAAGCGTTTCGACATCCGGGCGCGCGGCCCGAAGGATCCGGCGCGCAGCCTTTCAGGCGGCAATATCCAGAAGGTGGTTCTGGCGCGGGAGTTCACCGCCGGCGGCGACGTGCTCCTGATCGACCAGCCGACGCGCGGCGTCGATATCGGCGCGCAGGAGGCGATCCATGACGAGATCATGCGCCAGCGCGACCAGGGCCGGGCCATCCTGCTGATCTCGACCCAGCTCGACGAACTCGCGGCCCTTGCCGACCGCATCCTCGTGATGTTCGACGGCCGGATCATGGGCGAGGTCGATGGCGAGGCCATGGACGAGGAGGCGATCGGCCTGATGATGGCCGGCGTCGATCCTGCCACCCCTGTCGATCCCTCGACCGGCATCGACCCGATAGGTGCTGCCGCTGCCCCCGCTTTCCCCCGCCCTCCGGCATCCGAGGAGGTCCGATGAAGACCCTGCCGCTTCCCTCCGGGCTGCTGCGCACGCTTGCCGGCCAGGCCCTTGCCTTTGTCATCGCGCTCGCGCTCGGCGCCGTGATCATCCTGATGATCGACGAAAGCCCGGTTGCCGTGTTCATGACGCTGATGCGCGGCGCTTTTGGCGATGCCGAGAAGATCGCCGGCACGCTGTTGCAGACGACGCCGATCCTGATCTGCGGCATTGCCGCCTGCATCGGCCTTCGCGGCGGCATGTTCAATGTCGGCATCGAGGGCCAGCTCTTTCTCGGCGGTTTTGCCGCCGCCTGGGTCGGCTTCGCCTTCTCCCTGCCGCCCGTGCTGCATGTGCTTGTTGCCATGCTGCTGGCGGTCGTCGCCGGGGCGGCCTGGGTTGCGATCCCCGCCTTCTTCCGGGTGCGGTTCGGCACGAACGAGGTGGTCTCGACCATCCTTGCGAATTACATTGCGACCCTGCTCACCTCCTATTTCACCATCTTCCTGTTCAAGCGGCCGGGCGGCTGGTCGGAAACGCCGCCGATCCTGGAAAGCGCCTATCTGCCGGAGCTCTTCTCCTTCTCGCGGCTCAATATCGGCCTCCTGATCGGCATCGCGCTTGCCATCGCCACCGCTTTGTTCTTCCGCTGGACGGCCAAGGGCTATGCGGTCACCATGGTCGGCTCCGCGCCGAAATTCGCCGAATATGGCGGCATCAATGTCCGCAAGGTCGGCTTCGGCGTGCTGCTCGTCTCCGGGGCCGTCGGCGGCCTGGCCGGCGGCGTGGAAACGCTCGGCGTGCATCACCGCTTCATGGAGGGCTTTGCCCCCGGCTTCGGCTTCGACGGGGTGATTGCCGCGCTTCTGGCCAATGGCTCGCCCATCGGTACGATCTTCACCGCGCTGTTCTTCGGCGCGCTTCGGGCCGGTTCACTGCTGCTCGAAGTCGACACCACGGCCTCGCGGGAGATCATCACCGTGATCCAGGCCCTGATCATCCTCGCCGTCTCGGCCGATCTTCTGATGCGCCGGCGTGGCGACCGTACCGGAGAGCGCCGATGGAAGTTCTAGGCAGCCTGTTCAACGTCGCGCTGCTGGTGGCGACCATTCGCACCACCACGCCGATCCTGCTGGTCGCGCTCGGCGGCTCCTTCACCACCAAGGCCGGCATCTTCAATATCGGTCTCGAAGGGCAGATGCTGATCGCTGCCTTCTTCGCGGTCATCGGCTCGATCTATACCGGCTCCTCGGTCGGCGGTCTCGTGATCGGCGTTGCGGCGGCGCTCGTCTTCGCGCTGGTCTACGCCGTTCTGGTCGTCAGCTTTCGTGCCAACGAGGTGGTGGTCGGCCTTGCGCTGAATATCCTCGCCGGCGGCATGACGATCTCGCTGATGAAGGCGATCTTCGGCACGCGCGGCTCGATCGTCGGGCGCGGCATTGTCGGCCTGCCGAAGGTTCAGGTGCCCGGCGCGCGCGATCTCTTAGGGTTCAACGCCGCGCAGCTGATCTCCGGCTACACGCCGCTCGTCTATGTGGCTTTCCTGGCCGTGCCCGCCATGCTTCTCATCTATGGGCGCACCCGGCTCGGTCTCTATATCCGCGTCGTCGGCGAGAAGCCCGAAGCGGCGGAGGCCTTGGGCATTTCAATCGCCCGCGTGCGCTACACCGCCTCGCTCCTCTGCGGCCTGATGGCGGGGTTGGCGGGGGCGCATATGTCGCTCGGCTACATCACCATGTTCACGGAAAACATGTCGGCCGGCCGAGGCTTCATGGCCGTGGCGATCCTGATCTTTTCCGCGGGCGATCCGTTGAAGGTGCTGGCCGGCTGCCTGCTGTTCGGCTTTGCCGATGCGCTGTCGCTGCGGCTTCAGACCTTCGGTTTCCCGTCCTATCTGGTGCTAGCCGTGCCCTATGCAGTGGCGCTGGTCGCGCTCTTCGCGCTCTCCTGGCGGGCGCGGCCGAAAACGATCCGCGAGACGCTGGAGACCATGCGCCGGGCGCTCTCCGTCTCGCCGGAGCGCGAGAGCTCCTCCACCCGTTCCTGATCCGAAGCTTCACTTCCTCAAGGTTTTTCCATGCAGCGCATCATTCTCGACGTGGATTCCGCCGGCGACGACATTCTCGCCGTGCTCTTCGCCGCCGCCCATCCCGAGATCCAGCTCGAAGGGGTGACCACCACGACCGGCGCGGCCGGACCGATCAAGCAGGTCACCGACGTCGTGCTCAACACGCTGTCGCTCGCCGGCCGCGATCACATCCCCGTCCATGCCGGCGCCTGGCGGCCGATCCTCGGCCATTCCAAGGCGGACATGGAAGCGCCCGTCCATTTCGAGAAGCGGCTGACGGCGCGCTTCGGCGACCGTCTGAAGACCTTCAATCCGCCCGCGCCCGAGCCCAAGCGCAAGGCGACTCCGGGCCATGCCGTGGATTTCATCATCGACACCGCGAAGGCCAATCCCGGCGAGATCACTTTGGTGACGACGGGCCCGACCACCAACGCGGCCATGGCCATCCTGCAAGAGCCGGAGCTGCCGAAACTCCTGAAGAACATGCTGGTGCTCGGCGGCAATTTCACCACGCCGGGCAATATGACGCCGCTGTCGGAATATAATATCTGGGCCGATCCGGAGGCCGCGCGCATCGTGCTCAATGCCGACTGCGACAAGATCCTCGTGCCGCTCGATATTTGCGAGGACAATCGCGTGGCCGATAGCATGCTGACCCGTGACGATATCGCCGACATGCTGGCCGATGGCGCCGACAATCCGGTGATCGCGATGATCCAGCATGTCTTCCCGATCTATATCGACATCTGGCGCGAATTCTTCGGCCTGGTCGGCTTTCCCATGGATGACGTGATCACGGTGGCGCTGGCGATTGCGCCGGACCTGGTGAAGACCACGGATCCCCTGTTCATGGATGTGGTGCTCGAAAAGGGCGTGGCGCGCGGGCAGACGGTTGCCTACCGCGGCCACCAGATCCTGCCGGGCGGCGATGGGCCGAAGACCACGCGGATTGCCACCGGTCTCGACGGCCGCCGCTTCCTCGACATGTTCAAGACGACCATGGCCCGCTACGCGCGCGCCGCAGCCTGAGGGATTTGACCTGCCATGCCGACCCCTATCCTCTATGACTGCGACCCCGGCCATGATGACGCCATCGCGCTTGTGATGGCGCATCGTTCGCCCGATATCGAACTTCTGGGCGTGACCACGACCTGCGGCAATGCCGAACTGGACAAGACCACCTCCAACGCCATCCGCATTCTCGATTTCATCGGCGCGGGCGACGTTCCTGTGGCGGCCGGCTGCGTGCGTCCGCTCGCCCGTCCGCTCGTGCTCGGCACGGCCGATGGGCCGAGCGGGCTGGAAGGATCTCCCTATCTGCCCATGCCGAAGCGCGATCCCGTGCCGCAGCATGCGGTGGATTTCCTGGCCGAGAAGCTGGCGGCTTCGTCCGAGCCGATGATCGTCGTGGCCACCGGCCCGCTCAGTAATATCGGCCTGCTCGTGCTGAAACATCCGGAGGTGCTGCCCAAGATCAAGGAGCTGATCTGGATGGGCGGCGTCTTCTATCGCAAGAGCGAGATCATCACCCCGACCGAATTCAACGCCTTCTGCGATCCGGAAGCGCTGAAGATCGTGCTCGATGCGCGCGTGCCGATCACCATGGTTGGTCTCGACGTGACCATGCAGGTGCTGATCGAAACGCCGCAATATGAGGAACTCGCCACCATCGACACCGAGCTCGGCCGCCTCGTGATGGACTGGCTGCGCTTCTATGAAAAGCTCCACCGCAATTCCATGGGTGTCGGCGGTGCCATGCATGATCCGCTGGCCCTGGCGCTGGTGATCGACCCCACTCTGGTGCGCACGCGGCCGGCCCATATCGGCGTCGATCTCGGCGGCACCTATGCCTTCGGCGCGACGGTGGCGGACTTCTGGAAGGAGCGGGGCGAGGAGGACAATGCCCGCATCGCCTATGAGGTGGATGCCGACCGCTTCTTCAAGCTGATGTTCGACCTCCTGCGCGATCCCGCCTGACGATAGAAGCGATTTTTGGATTTTCGCTCTTGCCTCTCTAGTCACTAGAGGTGGTTTACCTGCTGTGACAAGCATGGGAGCGACCTATGAGCGAGCAACGTCAGACGCGATTTCGGGTGGAGGGCATGGATTGCGCCTCCTGCGCGGCGAAGATCGATACGGCGGTGCGGCGGCATTCCGGCGTGGCGGATGTCGCCGTCTCCGTGACATCGGGCACGATGACCATTCACCATGGCGATACCACCGACCTGCCAGCGATCGAAAGCCAAGTGACGCGGCTTGGCTACAAAACCGTGCGCCTCGCTGCACCGACTGCGCGGGCGCAGGCCGGTTCCGTTATCGTTGAGGACACACCGTCCGGCGCGGGCTGCTGCGCCGGGCATGCGCATGACCATGCAGGCCATAAGCATGGGGAGCATGATCATGACGGTCATGACCAGCCTAGCCACGATCATGCCGGGCATGATCATCACGATCATAGCCATAGCCATAGCCATGACACTGCCGCGCCGGCCGTTTCGGGCCTGCATGGCCATGATCACGGCCCGACGAACGGCCCCTGGTGGGCGAGCGCCAAGGGACGGCTGACCATTTTCTCCGGGCTGGCGCTGGCGGCTGCCTATGGGATCGGCCATCTCGTTCCGTCGATTGCATCCTATGCCTTTCTGCTGGCCATGGCCGTTGGCCTCGTGCCCATCGCGCGGCGTGCGGTGCTTGCCGCCTTCGCCGGCACACCCTTTTCCATCGAGATGCTGATGACCATCGCCGCCATCGGCGCGATCGTCATCAACGCAACGGAAGAAGCCGCCGCCGTGGTGTTCCTCTTCCTCGTCGGCGAGCTTCTGGAAGGGGTGGCGGCCGGCCGGGCGCGTGCGAGCATCCAGTCTCTGACGACTCTGGTGCCGAAGAAGGCTTTGCGGCTCGCCAATGGCAAGACGGAAGAGGTGCCGGCCGAATCGCTCGAGATCGGCACGCTGATCCTCGTGCGCCCCGGCGAGCGCATTTCGGCCGATGGGGTGATCGTCGAGGGCCAGAGCGCCGTGGACGAAGCGTCTGTTACGGGTGAAAGCGTGCCTGTCTCCAAGGGCGTCGATGACACAGTCTTTGCCGGGACGGTCAATGGCGATGCGGCGCTGACCGTGCGGGTCACGGCGGCGGCGGCCGACAACACCATTGCCCGCGTCGTGCGCCTAGTAGAAGAGGCGCAGGAATCCAAGGCGCCGACCGAGCGCTTCATCGATCGCTTCTCGCGCTATTACACGCCTGGCGTCGTGGCGCTGGCTGCCTTGGTGGCGCTCATCCCGCCGCTTGCTTTTGGCGGAGCCTGGGGCGAATGGGTCTACAAGGCGCTGGCCATCCTCCTGATCGGCTGCCCCTGCGCGCTTGTCATCTCGACGCCGGCCGCGATTGCCGCCTCGCTCTCGGCGGGTGCCCGGCGCGGTCTTCTGCTGAAGGGCGGCGCGGTGCTGGAACAGGCCGGCAAGCTTCAGCTCGTCGCGCTCGACAAGACCGGCACGCTGACGCGCGGCAAGCCTGATGTCACCGACATCCTCGCCTTCGACCGCGACGAGCGCGAGGTTCTGCGCCTTGCCGGCGCTTTGGAAACCGGCTCCAGCCATCCGCTCGCTCTGGCCATTCTGGCACGCGCCGAAAAGGATGGCATTGCGCTGCCATCCGCACAAAGCGCGCACGCATTGGGCGGCAAGGGCGTGGCCGCGCGGGTCGAGGGCCGCGACGTCTATCTCGGCTCGCCGCGCTCGGCGGGCGAAAAGACTACGGTGCCGGCAGCCGTCTCCGCGCAGATCAGTGCGCTCAACGATGAGGGCAAGACGGTCTCGCTTCTGGTGGTCGATGGTCAGCTTGCCGGCGGCATCGCCATGCGCGACGAGCCGCGCGAGGACGCCGCAGCCGGCCTCAAGGCACTGTCCGATCTCGGCATCCGCACGGTGATGCTGACGGGCGACAATGCCCGCACGGCCAATGCCATCGGCCGCACGCTCGGCATCGACGTGCGTGCGGAACTAATGCCGGAGGACAAGCAGCGCATCGTCGGCGACTTCAAGCGCGAGGGACTGGTGGTCGGCAAGGTCGGCGACGGGATCAATGATGCGCCCGCGCTTGCCGCCGCCGATCTCGGCATGGCCATGGGCGGCGGCACCGACGTAGCGCTGGAAACGGCCGATGCGGCGATCCTGCATGGGCGGGTTGGCGATGTCGCCCGCATGGTGCAGCTGTCGCGCCGGACCATGCGCAATATCGGCGAGAACATCACGATCGCGCTCGGCCTCAAGGCCGTCTTCCTGGTGACGACGCTGATCGGCATCACCGGCCTCTGGCCTGCCATTCTTGCCGATACCGGGGCGACGGTTCTGGTGACGATGAACGCGCTTCGGCTTCTGCGCGTGCCGGATTGAGGCTTGCCGCTGCCGGTGGCTCAATGAGGATATGCGTGCGTGAAGGAGGCGGCCTGCGTCGGTATGCCACCTCCTGCATCGTCCTTTGCTTTGCAGTATGGTTCAGCGACGAATCACGTCAATCGAGACGCATGCCGGTTTCCTTCGGCCATGCCGGAGGTCCATCCATGCAACGCAAGCTCATTTTCTTCTCGCTGATGGCGCTCGTGGTTCTATCCGTCATCTTCGGCCTGATCGGCGTCTATTCCGTCTGGGCGCCTTTCACGCCCGCACCCGTTCCAGCCCCGGCAGGATAAGCCGCTGCAGAGGGCACCTATGCGACACGGTCTTTGACGGGAGGCGGAAGCCATCCTTCTGCCGGCTTTATGTCGCGGCAGCCGGGCCCGTTCCAAGGCTCGGGCTTCGATCGCGCCATCTGCGTCATTTTAGACCTCACGAACATCTGAGCGGTCGGTGAGCGCCAGACGCCCTATGTGCTTTCTGTCCAGACGCTGATCAATCGGCCGCGGTGCCCGAACCGCCGGCCGGCTTCGAACGTTCTGAGGCCGAAACCCGCATTTCCCTGCGGGAGGATCGCACAGATGAGATCGTCCTTGATGCAAAACACGCTAAGCCGCCGGGGCTTTCTCCTCGGCTCCGGTGCCCTGGCCGCTTTGGGTCTCTCCGGCTGCGCCAGCACCCAGACAAGCCCGGTTCCGGTGGCCGAGGTCGCGCCGCCGGTTGAGACCAGCGCCTATGCCTTCATGTATGGCCCAAAGCCGGATGAGCCTTATCCGCTGCCGCCGATCCCCTATCAGAAGATCCCGAGCCGCTTCCTGCGCCAAATGGTGGCGGACCCGACAGGCGAGCAACCGGGCACGCTGGTGGTCGATACCGGCGGACATTTCCTCTATCTGACCTTGGGGAACGGGCAGGCGATGCGCTATGGCGTCGGTCTCGGCCGGGCTGGCTTTGCCTGGGCCGGTCGCGGCAAGATCCAATACAAGCGGCAATGGCCGCGCTGGACGCCGCCAATCGAAATGGTTGCCCGCCAGCCGGAGCTGGCTCCTTATGGCGTCGGCACGGGCGGCATGGAGCCGGGCCTGAAGAACCCGCTCGGCGCCCGCGCGCTCTATATTTTTCAAAACGGCCAGGACACGCTCTACCGTATTCACGGCTCGCCCGAATGGTGGACCATCGGCAAATCGGTATCGTCGGGCTGCGTGCGGATGATCAATCAGGATGTGGTCGATCTCTACGACCGGGTGCCTGACGGCACACCGATCGTCGTAACCGACCTTTCGGCAGCACCGCAGATGGTCTCGGCCCCAGACGGGTTCGGTGCCCCGCAGGTCATCGGCGGGCCTCAAGTGATCGTCGAGCCGTCGCAACCGGTTTTCTGAGCCTGTCTTGCGCCTTCCTGCGCGCGATGTTCTGGGCTAGAGACCGTACCCCGACTGTCGAGAGGAAGGCGCCGATGACGACGACGATCTACCATAATCCGGCCTGCGGCACCTCGCGCAACACGCTGGCGCTTCTCATCCATGCCGGCATCGAGCCTGTCGTGATCGACTATCTCAAGACGCCGCCGAGCCGCGACGAACTCGTGGCGATGATCGAGGCGGCCGGGCTGACGGTGCGCGAGGCGCTGCGCGAGAAGGGGACGCCCTATGCCGAGCTTGGACTGGACGATCCGTCGCTTGGCGACGAGGCCCTGCTCGACGCCATGCTCGCCCACCCCATCCTGATCAACCGGCCTTTCGTGATCACCCCGCTCGGCACCCGGCTTTGCCGGCCTTCGGAAAGGCTTCTGGAAATCCTGCCGAAGGACGGCTTTTCCTCCGCCTTTTCCAAGGAGGATGGCGAGGCGGTGCTCGACGAGCAGGGCCGACCGATGGGCCGCTGATCAGTAGCCGCGCGCGCGGTCGACAGTCGGCGGCAGGGCGCCCGTCTCGCGGTAGATCGCGATATTGCCGGCGACGATGGCGCTGGCGGTGCGCCGGTCCGTGGGCGCGGAAATATGCGGCAGGATGGTGATGTCGGGCCGGTCCCAGAGCGGGCTTTCGGCCGGCAGCGGCTCCTGATCGAAGACGTCGAGAACCGCATGGGCAAGATGGCCGCTGTCGAGGCTCGCCAGGAGATCCGCTGTCACCACGATCGGCCCCCGGGCGAAATTGATCAGGCTCGCGCCCGGCTTCAGCCGCGCCAGCCTGCCGGCATCGATCAGGCCGCGTGTCTGCGGCGTCAGCGGAACCAGGCAGACCAGAATATCGCTCGTCTCCAGCAGCGCGTTCAGGCCGTCTTCGCCGGAAAAACTCTCCACACCCTCAAGCACCTTCGGCGTCCGGCTCCAGCCGGCCACGCGAAAGCTGCCCTCCTTCAGCCGCCCGGCCGCCGCCGTTCCCAGCGCGCCAAGGCCCAAAAGGCCGACCGTCGTCTCATCGGCGCGCTTATAATCCAGCTGCGCCCAGAGGCGGTCTCGCTGCTGGCGGGCATAGGCCGGCATGTCGCGGAAGAGATAATAGGTCCAGGCAAGCACGGCTTCGGCCATGGTGTGGCTCATCTGCGGGTCGACCAGCCGGACGATCGGCACGTCGAAATCCTCAAGCTCGCTCACCAGCCGCTCGACCCCGGCCCAGAGACCGTGGATCCAGACGAGACTTGGCAACTGCTTCAGATCGGCCGGATCGGGATTGGCGACGATGGCGATTTCGACGGCTTCCCGCTCCTCCCGGGTGAGGCTGGAAAGGCTTTCGATCCGCTCGCCCGGCATGGCTTGGCGCAATGCGGCAAGCCAGACCTGCTCCTCCTCGGGAGAGATGCGGGTGACGAAGGCGATCGGCTGCGGCATGAAAGGCATCCTGTGGTCAAGCGCCCGACCGGGAGGGGTGGTCCGGCGCGAAGAAGGGATCACATGCCTTCTCTCGCATGCCGACAAGGCGGCCGTGAAGCCCGGAAATCTCCGGGAGACTCTTCATTGCGTGAATGCAGAGACGGCGGCTTTCATGCGTCGTGCCGATCGCCGCTCAGGCATACTCCGCCGCCATCAAAGCCAGTTCGTCCCACAGGTTCTGGGCAAAGCCGCGCAGGACGAGAAGCTCGAAGCGATCCTCGTCCGTGCGGGTGAGATGGACGCCGATATGGCCGATGAGGGTCGGGGTGGCGTGGCCGATGGGGAAGGCTGGATCGCCGAGATCGACCGCCGTGCCCTTGGCCAGCACATCGCGTGCGCGAGGGCCTGAGAGCGCGATGCGCACGCGGCCGTGGCCCTGATCGACCAGATCGGCCAAGGGTTTCACGCGGGCTTCGAGATCGGCGAGGGCCTGTGGCGTCAGGACTTCGTCGCCGACGAGAAACCATTGTCCCGGCGAAACGGGGCGCAAGGGGCGGCAGGCCGCGTTCTGCAACGCTCCGGCATCGACCTCCGGCGCGGCGAGCAGATGCAGGACATGGCCCTCCGGAAGCGCTTCGAGTGCGATGCCCGGATGCTGGATGGGCGAACGCTGGCCAAGGGCAGGGCGATGCTGCAGGACGTGGGACATTGCGGGCCTCAGACCTTGAGTTTCTCATGGGCGGGATCGACAAAGACGGGATCGCAGAGCCGGCCTGGCGTATATTCGCCGCGCAAGCCGTTCCACACCATGACCTCCTCCCCATGCCGGCTGGCGCCGGCGCGCACCAAAGCCAGCCCGATGGTGGAGCCTACATGCGGCGAGTGGCAGCTGGAGCTGACATGGCCAAGGCTGCTTTCCAGCGTCGCCGTCGCGCCCTTGGCGAGAATATGCGCGCCGGTGCGAAAACTCGTTGCCGGATCGAGCGGTACGACACCGACGAGCTGATGGCGGTTGGCTGCCACCAAGCCCTCGCGCGACAGCATATGCTTGCCGATGAAGTCCGCCTTCTTGGTCGAGACCATGCGGCCGAAGCCGAGATCGGCCGGCACCACCGTGCCGTTGATCTCATTATGGGTAACGTGGCCCTTCTCGATGCGCAGCACCGAGAGCGCTTCCACGCCATAAGCGCACATCCCGTGCGGCTTTCCGATCTCCATCAATGCGTCGGCAACGCTTTCGCCATAGCCTGCGGGCACGGCCAGCTCATAGGCAAGCTCGCCGGAGAAGGAGATGCGGAACAGCCGGCCGGCAAGCGCACCGTTGAAGAGCGAGACGGTGCGGGCGCCAAGGAAGGGGAAGGCCTCGTTGGAAATGTCCGCGTCGACAATGTCCTGAAGGATCGCGCGGGCCAGCGGACCGGCTATCGCCATCTGCGCCCATTGATCGGTGACGGAGGCCAGCCGCACGTCAAGCTCCGGCCAGAGCGCCTGGGCGCAAAATTCCAGATGATTGAGAACGCCGGCGGCATAGGCCGTCGTGGTCGTCATGAAGAAGCGGTCTTCGGCGAGCCGGCTGGTGGTGCCGTCATCATAGATGAAGCCGTCCTCGCGCAGCATCAGCCCGTAACGCGCCTTGCCCACGGGCAGGTTGGCGAAGCCGTTGCAATAGACGCGGTCGAGGAAGGTGGCGGCGTCCTTGCCGGTGATCTCGATCTTGCCGAGCATGGAGACATCGCAGAGCCCGGCCTTTTCGCGCACGGTGCGCACCTCGCGGTCGACGCTCTCGCGCCAGGTGCTTTCGCCCGCGCGCGGGAACCAGGCGGAGCGATACCAGAGGCCGGTCTCGACGAAGCGGGCGCCGTTCTTCTTCGCCCAGTCATGCAGCGGCGACTGGCGCACCGGCTGGAAATGCTTGCCATGGGAGGATCCCGCCAGCGCGCCAAAAGAGACGGGCGTGTAGAAGGGCCGGAAGGTGGTGGTGCCGACCTCGTCAGGCGAAACGCCGCGCGCCTCGGCAAGCAGGCCGATGGCGTTGACATTGGAGAGCTTGCCCTGGTCGGTCGCCATGCCATTCGTCGTATAGCGCTTGGCGAGTTCCACATGGGCATAGCCCTCGCGCACGGCAAGGCCGAGATCGGCGCGGTGGACGTCGTTCTGAAAGTCGATAAAGGCCTTGCCCTTGATGCCGGGGATAGACCAGAGCGGCTTGGTAGCCGGCGCGACGATATCGCCTTCGACATCGGGGAAGGGCGCAAATGTTGCGGCGATGCCGAGCTGGTCGAGCAGGGCGAGAGCCGTGCGCGCGCCGGCCTCCAGGCAGGTGGCAAGACCGGAGAGGCCGGCGGCGGCCCCTGCCAGCGCCAGGCCCTTGCGGTCCTCGGCGAGAAAGGCCCCGTTCTCATCCGACCAGGATAGCTTGCCGCCGCGATGGCAGGCGAGATGGACGATCGGGCTGAAGCCGCCTGAGACGGCGAGGCCGTCGACGCCGAGCTTTTCCGTGCGTCCTTGGCTGGCGATGGTGATGGCCGAAAGCGACTTTCCGCCATGCGCATCGCGCACCACCGCGCCTGGGATGATGCGGGCGCTGCCCTTGTAAAGGCCGGGTGCAGCCCCCTCGGCGCGGCTGTCGATGATGGCGGAAAGCGACACGCCGGCCGCTTCGAGATCGCGCACCAGCGCATAACCGCTGTCATTGGTGGTGAAGACGGCCATCTGCCGGGCCGGGGCGACGGCGTAGCGGTTGACGTAGCTGCGCGCGGCGCTGGCCATCATCACGCCGGGAATGTCGTTGCCGCCGAACACGAGCGGACGCTCTTCCGCGCCCGTTGCCAGCAGCGCCTGACCGGCGATGATCCGCCAGAGGCGTTCCACCGGCCGGTTTGCAAGCGGTTCGGCCAGATGTTTCTGCACCCGCTCGACCGCACCGAAGACATTGCCGTCATACCAGCCAAAGGCGGTGGTGCGGGGCAGGACGCGGACATTGGGCAGGGCCTCGAGTTCGGCCAGGAGGGTCTCGGCAAAGCGTGGCGCCGGCACGCCGCTGATGGTTGCTGTCTCGGACAAAAGCCCGCCGCCGATGGTCGCCTGCTCATCGAGCAGAATGACCCGCGCGCCGGCGCGGCCGGCGGTCAGCGCGGCGGCAAGACCCGTCGCACCGGCGCCGATGACGAGAAGATCGCAATGGGCCCAGCATTTCTCGAACCTGTCGGGATCGCTCTCCTTCGCGGCCTCGCCGAGCCCCGCCGCCTTGCGGATGAAGGGCTCGTAGAGCTTCTCCCAGAATGTGGCCGGCCACATGAAGGTCTTGTAGTAGAAGCCGGCGCTCAAGAACGGCGAGAGCAGGCCGTTCAGCGCGCCGATATCATGGTCGAGCGAGGGCCAGCGGTTCTGGCTGCGGGCGGTGAGCCCGGCATAGAGTTCCTGCATGGTCGCGCGGGTGTTGGTCTCGGTGCGTCCGCCCTTGCCGATCGTCATCAGCGCGTTGGGCTCGGCCGCGCCCGCCGTCAACACGCCGCGAGGGCGGTGATATTTGAAGGAGCGGCCCATCAGCCGCTGGCCATTGGCGAGCAGCGCCGAGGCGAGGCTATCGCCGGCAAAGCCCGTCATCGGCTTGCCATCGAAGGAGAAGGAGAGCGGCTGGGCGCGGTCGATCAGCCCGCCCTGGTTCAGGCGATAGCTCGTCATCGGGCGGTCTCCCTGCGCCAGAGTGCTGCGTCCCGGGTCTCTTCCAGCTCATGCGTTGCGGTATCGCGGGTCACCACCAGCCAGCGGCGGCAGCCGGAGGTGTGGTGCCAGAATTCCGCGTAGCGACCGCGCGGATTGTCGCGCAGATAGACATGGTCGAACCAGGTATCCGCGTCGGCCTCCGGCTCGGGGCGGACGAGAGCCGCGCCCTTGATGGTGAATTCTTCCTTGGGTCTCCTGCCGCAATGCGGGCAGGCAATCAGGCTTGCCATGTCGGTTGTCCTTGCGAAAGCAGGTTAAGAGCGTCGGACCGATGTTCTCTGATCAATGCAGGTTCGGCTGGGCGCCCTGGCCCTTTTCGTCGATGAGATAGCCGCGCTTGAAGCGGTCGAGCCGGAAGGCCGTCGCGGTCGCCTGCGGCGCGTCGCGCGCCAGCAGGTGCGCGAAGCAGAAGCCGGATGCCGGTGTCGCCTTGAAGCCGCCATAGCACCAGCCGGCATTGAGATAGAGATTGTCGATCGGCGTGCGGTCGATAACAGGCGAGCCATCCATCGACATGTCCATCACCCCGCCCCAGGACCTGAGCACCCGGATGCGCGACAAAGCGGGGATCATCGCCTTGCCGGCCTCGGCCACATGCTCCACCGTCGCCAGATTGCCGCGCTGGGCATAGGAATTATAGCCGTCGATATCGCCGCCGAAGACCAGCCCGCCCTTGTCGGATTGCGAGACGTAGAAATGGCCGGCGCCGAAGGTGACGACGCCGTCGATGAAGGGCTTCAGCCCCTCGGAGACGAAGGCCTGCAGCACATGGCTTTCCATCGGGAGCTTGAGGCCCGCCATCTCGGCGACCCGGGAAGAATTGCCGGCGGCCGCCAGCGCCAGCTTGTTGCAGGCGATGAAGCCGCGTGTGGTCTCGACGCCCAGAACCCGGCCCTGCGATTGGCGAATGCCGGTGACCTCGCAATTTTGCAGGATGTCGACGCCACGCATATCGGCGCCGCGGGCATAGCCCCAGGCCACCGCATCATGGCGCACCGTGCCGCCGCGCTTTTGCAACAGTCCGCCCTGGATCGGGAAGCGCGCATTGTCGAAGTCGAGGAAGGGCACCATGGCGCGCACGGCCTCGCGGTCGAGAAGGTCGGCATCCACACCGTGCAGCTGCATGGCATTGCCACGCCGGGTATAGGCGTCGCGCTGGGCGTCGGAATGAAAGAGGTTTAGCACGCCGCGCTGGGAGACCATGGCGTTGAAGTTGAAGTCCTGCTCCAGCCCTTCCCAGAGCTTCATCGACAGTTCGTAGAAGGGATTGTTGCCCGGCAGCAGATAGTTGGAGCGGATGATCGTGGTGTTGCGGCCGACATTGCCGGAGCCGACATAGCCCTTCTCGACGACGGCGACATTGGTGATACCGAATTCCTTGGCGAGGTAATAAGCGGTTGCCAGCCCATGTCCGCCCCCGCCGACGATGACGACGTCATAATGCGGCTTGGGTGCGGGTGTGCGCCAGGCCGGCTTCCAGCCCTTGTTGCCGAACAGGCCGTTCTTGAGAATGGACAGGGCGGAATAGCGCATGCGCGGAAGCCTCGGGGCCGGTCAGACAGGCCCTGATCCTAGCGGAAGATATCCTCCGGCTATTGCAGGAAAGAGACGGAAAAGTATAAATTCGGGACATGAGCGAAATTGACGCGCGTCCCGACAACCGCAATATCCAGCGCTTCGGCTTTCTTCTGCTGCCGAATTTCGCGCTGATGTCCTTTGCTTCGGCAAGCGAGCCCTTGCGCGCCGCCAACCTGCTGGCCGGGCGGGAGCTTTATGAGATCGCGCTGTTCTCGGTCGATGGTGCGGCGGTCATCAGTTCCTCCGGCCTGCCCATGCCGTGCAGGGCGCTGGCAGCAGGCGGTGAGGCGTGCCACACGCTGTTCGTTTGCGTCGGTGGCGGCTTGAGGGACTGGCGCGCCGCCGAGCCGGCCTTCCCGCTCTTGCGCCGGCTGGCGCGCCAGGGCGTGCGCATTGGCGGCATTTCCAGCGGCGCCTATGTGCTGGCCGCCGCCGGTCTGCTTGAGCGGCGCGATTTCACCATTCATTGGGAACATGCCGCGCTGCTGAAAGAGGCGTTTCCGCATCTCGCCCCGCGCCAGGCGCGCTATGTGCTGGATGGCGACCGCATCACCTGCGCCGGCGGCGTCGCGCCGCTCGACATGATGCATGCGCTGATCGGTGAGCGTATGGGCGGCGATTTCGCTCGTCGGGTCAGCGACTGGTATCTGCATACGGGACTTGCCCAGCCGGAAGCCGCCCAGCGCAGCGCGGCGGCCGAGCGATTCGGCACCCATCATCCCGCCCTCCTGACGGTGCTCGAAAAGATGGAGGCGACGATCGAGCAGCCGCTCGATCGCCAAACCATGGCGCGGCTGGCCGGCATCAGCCCCCGCCATCTCGACCGGCTCTTTGCCCAGCACATGCGCTTAGGCTTTCTCGACACATACCGCGCCATCCGTCTCGCCCATGGTCGGCGGCTGGTCGAGCAGAGCCCGCTGTCGATCGCCGAGATCGCCTATGCGACGGGATTTTCCAGCGCGGGGCATTTTTCACGTTGCTTTTCAGAGCTCTACGACATGTCGCCGCATGCGTTGCGCCAGAAGGCCGGTAAAAATCAATCGCCTTAAGAAGAAAATTTTATTCCTGATAGTTGATCCTGTGGCATGCCATATGATAGGCCTTCCTTCAGCAACGAATGGAGGTGACTTCCGATGTGCGGCATTGTTGGACTGTTCCTGAAGGATCCGAGCCTTGAGCCGCAGCTGGGCGCGCTGCTCTCGGACATGCTGATCACCATGACCGATCGTGGGCCGGATTCCGCCGGCATCGCCATCTATGGCGGCGCGGCGTCCGGCAAGGCGAAGGTGACGATCCAGTCCGCAAAGCCCGAGGTCGATTTCGACGGTCTGGCGGAGGCGCTGACGCAGGCCGGGATCCCCGCCAGCCTGACGGTCAAGAGCACCCATGCGGTGATCGACTGCGATGCCGACAAGCTCGGCGCCGTGCGCGAGACGCTGGCAAGCCTCAGGCCTGATGTGCGGATCATGGGCTCGGGCGAGAGCGTTGAGATCTACAAGGAAACCGGCCTGCCCAAGGATGTCGTCGCCCGGTTCGATGTGCGTGCGATGTCGGGCACGCATGGCATCGGCCATACCCGCATGGCGACCGAAAGCGCGGTGACGACGCTCGGCGCGCACCCCTTCTCCACCGGGGCCGACCAGTGCCTGGTGCATAATGGCTCGCTGTCCAACCACAACAATCTGCGCCGCGAGCTGGTGCGCGAAGGCATGCGCTTCGAAACGCAGAACGATTCTGAAGTCGCCGCCGCCTATCTCACGGCCGAAATGGCCAAGGGCAAGGATCTGGGCGAGGCGCTGACCGGCGCGCTCGACGATCTCGATGGCTTCTTCACCTTCGTCGTCGGCACCAAGTCCGGCTTCGGCGTGGTGCGCGATCCCATCGCCTGCAAGCCCGCCGTGATGGCCGAGACCGACCGTTACGTCGCCTTCGGTTCGGAGTACCGCGCTTTGGTGAACCTGCCGGGCATCGAAGAGGCGCGGGTCTGGGAGCCCGAGCCGGCCACTGTCTATTTCTGGGATCACGAAAAGGCCGCCTGACCGGCCACCGGACCAAACAAAGCCCGGCGAGGAAGAGGTTCACGCCCGCCCGCCGGCATCCTTCAAGAGGGGATCTGATGCCTGTTTTCGACCTGTCCCACACGCCCCTGCGGGCGCTGAACGGCGCGCTACACGGTCTTTCCACCGGCGCCAACGATACCGAATTCGAAGTGGTCAATCCGCGCGGGCATCATGCGGTGGCTGTCGGCATCGACAGTCCCGTCACCGTCGAGGTGCGCGGCTCGGTCGGCTATTATTGCGCCGGCATGAATGATGGCGGCACCGTCACCGTCCATGGCTCCGCCGGTCCCGGCGTGGCCGAGAACATGATGTCCGGCACTGTCGTTATCGAGGGCGATGCCTCGCAATATGCCGGCGCCACCGGGCGCGGCGGCCTTCTGGTCATCAAGGGCAATGCGGCCTCGCGCTGCGGCATCTCGATGAAGGGCATCGACATCGTCGTTCACGGCTCGATCGGCCATATGTCGGCCTTCATGGGGCAATCGGGCCATCTGATCGTCTGCGGCGATGCGGGGGATGCCCTGGGCGACTCGCTCTATGAAGCGAAGCTCTTCGTGCGCGGCTCGGTCAAAAGCCTCGGCGCCGACTGCATCGAAAAGGAGATGCGGCCCGAGCATCTGGAGAAGCTGGCCGAGCTTCTCGACAAGGCTGGCGTGACCCATGCAAAGCCTGAGGAGTTCAAGCGCTACGGTTCGGCTCGCAAGCTCTACAATTTCAATATCGACAACGCCGACGCCTACTGAGCCGGCACCCGCGCGCGCGCCTGCGCGCCGCATTCCTCCTCACATTGCCCGGGACGAGAGGCCAAGACGATGAGCTATCACAACCCCCATACGCCGCCGCGCAAGTCCGCGACCTTCGACGATCACACGATGGCCGAAATCCGCCGGGCTGCCGCCACCGGCATCTACGACATTCGCGGGGCTGGCACCAAGCGCAAGGTGCCGCATTTCGACGATCTCCTGTTCCTCGGCGCCTCGATCTCGCGCTATCCGCTCGAAGGCTATCGCGAGAAGTGCGACACGACGGTCACGCTCGGCACGCGCTTTGCCAAGAAGCCGATCACGCTGAAAACGCCGATCACCATTGCCGGCATGAGTTTTGGCGCACTGTCTGGCAATGCCAAGGAAGCGCTCGGCCGCGGCGCCACGATTGCCGGCACCTCGACCACCACGGGCGATGGCGGCATGACGGATGAAGAGCGCGGCCATTCGCAGACGCTCGTCTATCAATATCTTCCCTCGCGCTATGGCATGAACCCTCGGGATTTGCGCCGCGCCGACGCCATCGAAGTCGTGGTCGGCCAGGGCGCCAAGCCCGGCGGCGGCGGCATGCTGCTCGGCCAGAAGATTTCCGACCGGGTGGCCAACATGCGCAACCTGCCCAAGGGCATCGACCAGCGCTCCGCCTGCCGCCATCCCGACTGGACCGGCCCCGACGATCTCGAGATCAAGATCCTCGAACTGCGCGAAATCACCGATTGGGAAAAGCCGATCTATATCAAGGTCGGCGGCTCTAGGCCCTATTATGACACCGCGCTGGCGGTCAAAGCCGGGGCGGATGTCGTCGTGCTCGACGGCATGCAGGGCGGCACGGCGGCGACGCAGGACGTGTTCATCGAGCATGTCGGCATGCCGACGCTCGCCTGCATTCGCCCGGCCGTTCAGGCGCTACAGGATCTGGGCATGCACCGCAAGGTGCAGCTGGTCGTCTCCGGCGGCATCCGCTCGGGCGCCGATGTCGCCAAGGCGCTGGCGCTCGGCGCCGATGCGGTCGCCATCGGCACGGCCGCGCTCGTTGCCATCGGCGACAACGACCCGAAATGGGAAGAGGAATACAACAAGCTCGGCACGACCGCCGGCGCCTATGACGATTGGCACGAGGGCCGGGACCCCGCCGGCATTACGACGCAGGACCCGGAGCTTGCAGCCCGCCTCGACCCGGTCGCCGCCGGTCGTCGCCTTGCCAACTATCTCAAGGTGATGACGCTGGAAGCCCAGACGATCGCGCGCGCCTGCGGCAAGAACCACCTGCACAATCTCGAGCCCGAGGATCTTGTGGCGCTGACCATGGAGGCCGCCGCCATGGCGCAGGTGCCGCTGGCCGGCACCAGCTGGTATCCCGGCAAGGGTGGGTTCTAACGCTTCATCATAAGCCAGCGCGCAAGGGAGGGCGCGCCGGACACGGTCTTGCGCGGCGTGGGAGTGCCGCAGGCCGGGCCGGACCAGAAGGTGCGAAAGACGGCCATCAAGCGCCGTGCCCCTTCTTCATGTGTCTGAAAGTCAAAAGACAAAGGGGAATGCCGTGACACTTGACCTCTCCGCATTCGCCGCCGAGCGCGGCATCAAATATTTCATGATCAGCTATACCGACCTGTTCGGCGGCCAGCGCGCCAAGCTGGTGCCGACACAGGCGATTGCCGACATGCAGGCCGATGGCGCGGGCTTTGCCGGCTTTGCCACCTGGCTCGACCTGACCCCCGCCCATCCCGATCTCTTCGCCGTGCCCGATGCCGCGTCCGTCATCCAGCTGCCCTGGAAGAAGGAGGTCGCCTGGGTGGCCGCCGATTGCGTGATGGAGGACAAGCCGGTCGCCCAGGCGCCGCGCACCGTGCTGAAGCGGCTGGTGGACGAAGCGGCAGCCGAGGGTTTGCGCGTCAAGACCGGCGTCGAGCCGGAATTCTTCCTGATTTCACCCGATGGTACGCAGATTTCCGACCCCTACGACACGGCCGAAAAGCCCTGTTACGACCAGCAGGCATTGCTGCGCCGCTATGACGTGATCGCCGAAATCTGCGACCATATGCTCGAACTCGGCTGGAAGCCCTATCAGAACGATCATGAGGACGCGAATGGCCAGTTCGAGATGAACTGGGAATATGACGACGCGCTGAAGACGGCCGACAAGCATTCCTTCTTCAAGTTCATGGTCAAATCGGTGGCGGAGAAGCATGGTCTGCGCGCCACCTTCATGCCCAAGCCCTTCAAGGGACTGACCGGCAATGGCTGCCATGCCCATATTTCGGTCTGGGATCTCGACGGCAAGGTCAATGCCTTTGCCGATAAGAGCATGCCCTTCGGCCTCTCCGCCAAGGGCCGGACTTTCCTCGGCGGCATCATGAAACACGCTTCGGCGCTGGCCGCGGTCACCAATCCCACGGTCAATTCCTACAAGCGCATCAATGCGCCGCGCACGATCTCGGGCGCGACCTGGGCGCCCAATACGGTAACCTGGACCGGCAACAACCGCACCCACATGGTGCGTGTGCCGGGCCCCGGCCGCTTCGAGCTGCGCCTGCCCGATGGCGCGGTCAACCCCTATCTGCTGCAGGCGATCATCATCGCCGCCGGCCTCTCCGGCCTGCGCACCAATGCCGATCCCGGCCGCCACTACGATATCGACATGTATCGCGAGGGCCATACGGTCACCGATGCGCCACGTCTGCCCTTGAACCTGCTCGATGCCCTGCGCGACTATGAACGCGACACGGTGCTGCAGGAGGCGCTCGGCACCGAGTTCTCCGCTGCCTATCTCAAGCTCAAGCATGACGAGTGGAACGCCCATTGCGCCCAGTTCACCGAATGGGAGCGGCAGACCACGCTCGATATCTGACATCCCCGGCCGCGCTGGAAGCGCGCGGCCTCTTAGCCCCGCGTCTTATCGCGGGGCATTTTCTTCAACATTGTCCTCACCGGTGGATGCCATGGCCTCATCGGCGCCGGGGTATGGGCGAAAAGCGTTTGCCCTTGCGGCCTCGCCGCCCTATGGCCTTTGCCAGTTCGTCTTCCATTTCTCTGTCTACTAAGGGATGTGCCCGATGTCGCACTTCGTCTTGACCGTTGCCTGCCAGTCGACCCGCGGGATCGTGGCCGCGATCTCGGGCTATCTGGCGAAGATCGGCTGCAACATCGTCGATAGCTCGCAGTTCGATGATCTTCACACCGGCCGGTTCTTCATGCGCGTCTCCTTCCTGTCGGAAGAAGGGGCAGAGTTCGAGGCGATCCGAGACGGCTTCGAGACCGAGGTCGCCACGCGCTTTGCCATGGAGGCCCAGCTTTATCGCGGCAATGAGCGCACCAAGGTGCTGCTGATGGTCTCGCGTTTCGGCCATTGCCTGAACGACCTGCTCTACCGCTGGAAGATCGGCGCGCTGCCGATCGAGATCGTCGGCGTGGTTTCCAACCACTTCGATTACCAGAAGCTGGTGGTCAATCACGACATCCCCTTTCACCACATCAAGGTGACCAAGGAGAACAAGCCGCAGGCGGAAGCCCAGCTGATGGAGCTGGTCAAGGCGAGCGGTACGGAGCTGATCGTGCTCGCGCGCTATATGCAGGTGCTGTCGGACGAGATGTGCCGGGCCATGTCCGGCCGGATCATCAACATCCACCATTCCTTCCTGCCGAGCTTCAAGGGCGCCAATCCCTACAAGCAGGCCTATGAGCGCGGGGTGAAGCTGATCGGCGCGACGGCCCATTACGTCACCGCCGATCTCGATGAAGGCCCGATCATCGAGCAGGACGTGGCGCGCATCACCCATGCGCAGTCGGCCGAGGATTATGTGTCCATCGGCCGCGATGTCGAGGCGCAGGTGCTGGCGCGTGCCATCCATGCCCATATCCATCACCGCACCTTCATCAATGGCAATCGCACCGTGGTCTTCCCGCCGAGCCCCGGCTCCTATGCCTCCGAGCGCATGGGCTGAAACAGAGCGAGGTCGAAAGCCGGCTTGCTTTTGCACGTCCCGCCCGGTAATTTCTTGGTACACCATAATACCAAAAGCCGGTTGGTCTTAGATCAGGCATGACCGGCGCCGGGAGACACCATGAGCCTTGACCTGCCTGACAGTGCCATTCGCGTTGAGCGTCCCAACAAGACTCTGCGCGAACTCGCGCTCGACAAGGTGCGCGAGGCCATCGTCAGCGGCTATTTCCGCCCGGGCGACCGGCTGGTGGAGCGCGATCTCTGCGCCCAGCTCGGCGTCAGCCGCACGGTGGTGCGCGAGGTGCTCCGGCATCTGGAGTCGGAAGGACTTGTCGCCAACCAGCCGAACAAGGGGCCGATCGTGGCCCAGCTCGATCTGGACGAAGCCCGGCAGATCTATGAAATCCGCGGCGCGCTGGAAGGCATGGCGGCGCGGCTGTGTGCGGAGAAAGGCGATCCGGCAATTGCAAAGGCGCTGGAGGCCTCGCTGGCTGAAATCCGTGCGAGCTATGGGCGCGGCGACATGCCGGCTGTTCTCACGCATACCTCCGCCTTTTACCAAACCCTGTTCGGCAAGGTGGATCGCCATGTCGCCTGGGGCGTGGTCAATCTTCTGACGGTGCGCATCAACCACCTGCGCTCGATGACGATCAAGACCAAGAACCGCGACAGCGAAGGGCCGGCACAAATGGCGCGGATCGTCGCCGCCATTCGGAAAGGCGATGGCGAAGCGGCCTATCAGGCCGCGCTCGACCATGTGCACGCGGCCTGCGCCATTGCCGAACAGGTGCTGTCGGCGCAGTCACAGGTTTGACTTGCCGGGATAGAGCAAGACTCAAATAGGTAAGTATCTTCTTACTTTGAAAGCCGACCGTCCAACAGAAATGGGACGGTCGCCATCTCTCTGATGTGCCTTTCGGCATTTTTGGTGGCGAGCTTGCCAACGCCTCAAACATGTGTGCCAACGCCTCAGCATCCGAAGGTTTTACGGTAAGGCACTCTATATAAAAGACTTTTTCCTCCCTGCAGATTTTGCGGCCATCCTCCGCCTTAATGCTTGACTGATGCATATTATGGCATACCATAACATCTAATAGCCAAGGGAACGAGACGATGAGCATCCAGATCCGCAAGACCCTGCTTCAGGTGGAAACGACCTTGATCGAGGGTGGAAAGGCGGCCGCGCAGCCGCTGAAGCTGTTCTCCGCCATCGCTGTGGTGAAAAATCCCTGGGCCGGTCGCGGCTTTGTCGAGGATCTGAAGCCGGAGATCCATGCCGCCGCGCCCGTGCTCGGCGAGCTCTTGACGCGGATGATCTTGGATGCCGTTGGTTCCGGTGAGGCGGTTGAGGCCTATGGCAAGGCTGCCGTCGTCGGTCTCGATGGTGAGATCGAGCATGCCTCGGCGCTGATCCACACGTTGCGCTTCGGCAATCATTATCGCCAGGCCGTGGGCGCCAAGTCCTATCTGGCCTTCTGCAACACGCGTGGGCCCGCCAATGCGCCCGTGATGATCCCGCTGATGGACAAGAACGACGAAGGCCGCCGTTCGCATTATCTCACCATCCAGACAGCCGTTCCCGATGCACCCGCCGCCGATGAGATCGTCGTGGCGCTCGGCGCCTCGGTTGGCGGCCGTCCGCATCACCGTATTGGCGACCGCTACCAGGATCTCAAGGATCTGGGGCAGGACGTTGCCAATCCGGCTGGCGTCTGAGGGAGCGGGAGGATGCAGGCGGGCGCCCTCATGGAATTGAAAGCCGGCGAAGGACCGTCGGCCCTGCCGCGCCTGAAGACCCCGGGCGGCATCGCTTATGCCGAGGCGGGTCTTGGGGAGGGCGCGCCACTGGTCCTGATCCATGGCGTCGGCATGCGGCTGGAGGCCTGGGGCCCGCAGATCGCGGCATTTAAGGATCGTTGCCGGGTGATCGCGGTGGACATGCCCGGCCATGGCGAAAGCGCTGCGCTGGCTGAAGGCAGCGGGATTGCGGATTTTGTGGCCTGGCTCGGCCGGTTTCTGGACGAGATGAAGCTGGAGCGCGTCAGTCTCGCCGGCCATTCCATGGGGGCGATGATTTCGGGTGGTGCCGTAGCGCGTTTTCCCGAGCGGATTGCCCGTGTCGCCCTGCTCAATGGCGTGCATCGTCGGCCGGAGGCGGCAAAGGCGGCGGTGCTTGCCCGCGCTGCCGCGATCCGCGCAACCGGTGTCGACAAGGACGGGCCGCTGAAGCGCTGGTTCGGCGAGGATGCGGCAAGTCTTCAGGCGCGGGCCCTGACGCGCGGCTGGCTCGAAGCAGTCGATCCCGAGGGCTATGCGGTGGCCTACACGGCCTTTGCGGGCGGTGATGCGGTCTATGCCGAGACGTGGCCGACGGTCACCTGTCCGGCCTTGTTTCTAACCGGCTCGGGCGATCCGAATTCAACGCCTGAAATGGCGCAGGCGATGGCGGCCATGGCGCCCAAGGGCTGGGCGCGGATCATCGAGGGCCACCGGCATATGGTCAATCTCACGGCGCCCGAGGCAGTCAACGGCTTTCTGGCGGAATGGCTGGTGGCAGAGGAGAAACCGGCATGAGCGATTCAAGCTTCGATCCGCGCGCCCTGCGTGATGCCTTCGGCGCCTTCGCGACTGGCGTAACGGTCGTCACGGCAAGGGATGGCGTGGGACAGCCGCTCGGCTTCACGGCCAACTCCTTCACCTCGGTCTCGCTCGATCCACCGCTTCTCCTGGTCTGCCTCGCCAAGACCTCGCGCAACTATCAAGCCATGACGACGGCGACGCATTTCGCCGTCAACATTCTTTCCGAGACGCAGAAGGATGTGTCCAACACCTTCGCGCGTCCCGTGGAGGATCGCTTCGCCACGGTCAGCTGGCAGGCGGGGGGGCATGGCTGTCCGCTGCTGGCGGATGTCTCCGCCTGGTTCGAATGCGCGCGTCACGAGCTGGTCGATGCCGGCGATCATGTCATTCTGATCGGCCGCGTGCTCGCCTTCGACAATAGCGGGCGGAATGGCCTCGGCTATGCGCGCGGCGGCTATTTCACGCCGATGCTGGCAGGCAAGGCGGTCTCGGCAGCCAGCGAAGGCGCCATCGAACTGGGCACGGTGCTGGAGCGCGATGGCGAGATCCTGCTTCTTGGCGATGACCTGCTGCGCCTGCCGGCCTGCATGGCCAGCGGCGGCAACCCGACGGAGACGCTGAAGACGCATCTGGAGGCGCTGACCGGCCTGCCTGTGACCATCGGCTTCCTCTATTCCGTCTATGAAAACAAGGCGTCCGGCCAGCAGCATATCGTCTACCGGGCCTTTGCCGGGCCGGGCGTGCCGGCGGAAGGACAGTTCATCGCGCTTGAGAGGGTCGAGCCCGACCGGCTGCAGGACCCTGCCAGCCGCGACATCGTCAGGCGTTTTGCGGCGGAGAGCACGCTCGGCAATTTCGGCGTCTATTTCGGCAGCGAGACCGCCGGCCGCATTCATTCGATTTCCATGGGGGGCGCTCAGCGATGAAATTCTCTCTCTTCGTCCACATGGAGCGGCTCGATGCCAGCCAGAACCAGCGTCAGCTCTATGACGAGTTCCTGGCGCTGTGCGAGATCGCCGACAAGGGCGGCATGCATGCGATCTGGACCGGCGAACACCACGGCATGGATTTCACCATCGCCCCCAATCCCTTCGTCACCATCGCCGATCTCGCCCATCGCTGCAAAAACGTTCGGCTCGGCACAGGCACGGTGATTGCGCCCTTCTGGCATCCGATCAAGCTCGCCGGCGAAGCGGCCATGACCGATCTGATCACCGGCGGCCGGCTCGATCTCGGCATTGCGCGGGGCGCCTATTCCTTCGAATATGAGCGGCTGATGCCGGGTCTCGACGCCTGGGGCGCCGGCCAGCGGCTGCGCGAGCTGATCCCGGCCATGCGCGGCGTGCTGGAGGGCGATTACGCCCATCAGGGCGAGTTCTGGACCTTCCCGGCCACGACGGCGGCGCCGAAGCCCGTACAGGCGTCGATCCCGGTCTGGGTTGCCGCACGCGATCCCAACAGCCATGAATTTGCCGTGGCCAATGGTTGCAACGTGCAGGTCACACCGCTGTGGAACGGGGACAGGGAAATCGACAGCCTGATGGAGCGCTTCACCGCCGCCTGCGCCAAGGCGCCCGAGGTGGCGCGGCCGAAGATCATGCTGCTGCTCCACACCTATGTCGGTGCTGATGCCGCCGATGTGGAGCTGGCGACGCGCGAACTCAGCACTTACTACAATTACTTCTTCGCCTGGTTCAAGAACGAGCGGCCGATCCATCAGGGGCTGATCGAGCGCCTGAGCGAGGAGGAGATCGCCGCCAATGCCATCGTCTCGCCGCAGGTGATGCGCGACAATCTCGCACTCGGGACGGCGGACGCGGTGATCGAAAAGCTCAAGCGCTACGAGGCGCTGGGCTATGACGAATATTCCTTCTGGATCGACACCGGCATGAGCTTCGAGCGCAAGAAGGCCTCGCTCGAACGCTTTATCGCCGAGGTCATGCCGGCTTTCGGGAGCTGAACCGATGCGGCGCTTCCAGCACTATATCGCCGGCCAGTTCGCAGACGGCGAGGCCCGCTTCGAAAGCCTCGATCCGGCCACCGGCGCAGCCTGGGCCGAGATGCCGGAGGCACGCGAAGCTGACGTGAACAGCGCCGTCGAGGCCGCCCATTCGGCGCTTTACGACGGTCCCTGGGCGCGGATGACGGCGAGCGAGCGGGGCAGGCTGCTCTACAGGCTTGCCGATCTGGTGGCGGAAAACGCCCCCGTCCTGGCGGAACTCGAAACCCGCGACACCGGCAAGATCATTCGCGAGACCTCGGCGCAGATCGCCTATGTCGCCAGCTATTATCGCTATTATGCCGGCCTTGCCGATAAGATCGAAGGCTCCTTCCTGCCGATCGACAAGCCGGACATGGATGTCTGGCTGCGGCGCGAGCCGGTCGGCGTCGTCGCCATGATCGTCCCCTGGAACAGCCAGCTCTTTCTCTCGGCCGTCAAGATCGGCCCGGCGCTCGCCGCCGGCTGCACGCTAGTGCTCAAGGCCTCGGAAGACGGGCCGGCGCCGCTGCTGGAGTTCGCCCGCTTGGTGAAGGAAGCCGGATTCCCGGAGGGCGTCGTCAATATCCTCACCGGCTTCGGCGCCTCCTGCGGCGCTGCGCTCACCCGCCATCCCAAGGTTGCGCATATCGCCTTTACCGGCGGGCCGGAGGCGGCGCGGCGGGTGGTGGCCAATTCCGCGGACAATCTCGCCTCGACCTCGCTGGAGCTGGGTGGCAAGTCGCCCTTCATCGTCTTCGCCGATGCCGACCTGACCAGCGCCGTCAACGCGCAGGTCGCCGGCATCTTCGCCGCCACCGGCCAGTCCTGCGTCGCCGGCTCCCGGCTGATCATCGAGCGTCCGGTTAAGGATGAATTTCTGGCGCGGCTGAAGGCCAAGGCGGAAGCGATCCGCATCGGCAGCCCGCTCGACATGGCGACCGAGGTCGGACCGCTCGCCACCCGCCGCCAGCAGGAGCATGTGGATCGCCTGGTTCAGGCCTCTGTCTCGGCCGGGGCAAGGCTGGTGACCGGCGGCGTCAAGCCGGAGGGGCCGGGCAACTACTACCCACCGACCATTCTCGATTGCGACGGAATAAGTTCGCTATCGCTTACCGAAGAATTCTTCGGTCCTGTGCTCTCGGTTCAGTCCTTCGAGACGGAGGCCGAGGCGCTGCGGCTCGCCAATGACACGCGTTACGGTCTCGCCTCCGGCGTCTTCACCCAGAATCTGGCGCGTGCCCATCGGTTCAGCCGGCAGATCCGCGCCGGCGTCGTCTGGCTCAACACCTATCGCGCGGTCTCGCCGATCGCGCCCTTCGGCGGCTATGGTCTTTCGGGCCATGGGCGCGAGGGCGGGCTCTCTGCCGTGCTCGACTATACCCGCACGAAGACCGTCTGGCTGACGACCTCGGATGCGCCATTCCCCGATCCGTTCGTGATGCGGTGAGGGAAGCGCGATGTTCTACGAGATCCGAACCTACAGGCTGAAGAATGGCGCGATCCCGGCCTATCTCAAGGTAATCGGCGAGGAGGGCATTGCGATCCAGAAGCGGCATCTCGGCAAGCTCGTCGGCTACTTCTTTTCCGAGATCGGGCCGATCAACGAGATCGTCCACATCTGGGCCTATGAAAGCCTCGACGATCGCGAAGC
Source organism: Xaviernesmea oryzae (assembly GCF_900109605.1). GTDB lineage: Bacteria > Pseudomonadota > Alphaproteobacteria > Rhizobiales > Rhizobiaceae > Xaviernesmea > Xaviernesmea oryzae. The sequence goes on along the minus strand of NZ_FOAM01000006.1, from coordinate 282,200 downwards.
CCGTCGCGCCCGGCTGGCCGCCGACCCGGCCTGGCAGGCCTTCCTGCCGAAGATCCGCGATCTGATCGAACTGGCCGAGAACAAGATCATGAAGCCGGCCCCTTTCTTCCAGATGGAGAAGGTAGAGCGGCGCTGAGTAAAGGCCGGGCGGCGGGGAGATGCCGGTCGGCGACAACGAAGGCAATGGCGATAACCTCGTAGAAGGGTGACGCCGCATCCTGAAGACAAGCCGCAAAAAGCGGCCATCGACAACGATAAGGGAACAGATGCCATGAAGATCAAGACTGCGACCACCAAGACTGCCATTCTCTCGCTTGCCCTCATGCTCGGCCTGGCCGGCGCCAGCCATGCCGCCGACATGGTCTTCACCAGTTGGGGCGGCACCACGCAGGATGTCCAGAAGAGCGCATGGGCCGATAAATTCTCGCAAAAGAGCGGCATCAACGTGCTGCAGGATGGCCCGACCGATTACGGCAAGATCAAAGCCATGGTCGAGGCCAAGGGCGTGACCTGGGACGTGGTGGATGTCGAGGGCGACTATGCCATTCAGGCCGGCGACAAGGGCATGCTGGAAAAGCTCGATTTCCAGGTGATCGACAAGGCCTCGCTCGATCCGCGCTTCGTCACCGATTATTCCGTTGGGTCCTTTTATTATTCCTTCGTCATTGGCTGCAACAAGGATGCGGTTTCCGCCTGCCCGAAGAGCTGGGCCGATCTGTTCGACACCGCCAAGTTTCCCGGCAAGCGCACCTTCTACAAATGGTCGGCACCCGGCGTGATCGAGGCTGCATTGCTGGCCGATGGCGTTGCCGCCGACAAGCTCTATCCGCTGGATCTCGACCGGGCCTTCAAGAAGCTCGATACGATCAAGCCCGACATCATCTGGTGGTCGGGCGGCGCGCAGTCGCAGCAATTGCTGGCATCGGCCGAAACGCCCTTCGGCTCCTTCTGGAACGGCCGGCTGACTGCGCTTGCCGCCACCGGCGTCAATGTCGAGACCTCCTGGGCGCAGAACATCACGGCGGCCGATGCGCTGGTCGTGCCCATGGGCGCCAAGAACAAGGACGCGGCGATGAAATTCATCGCTTACGCGACCTCGCCCGAGGGACAGGCCGAAATGGCCGCCGGCACCGGCTATGCGCCAACCAATGTCAAATCGCCCGCGCTGATGGATCCCGCGGTCGCCAAGACCCTGCCGGACCAGCAGACCGCCTCGCAGATCAATGCCGACATGGCCTATTGGGCCAAGCATCGCGACGAGATCGGCGAGCGCTGGTATGCTTGGCAATCCAAGTAAGTCCTGATCGCCCGGGCGTGACCATCGGCTCGATCGGCCGATGGTCTGCGCGAGCCTCCTCGTCGTCTCTGCCGGTAAGGCGATGTCGGCAGGCGGACAGAAAGTGCTTTCAGGCCCAATGGCGAATGTCCTCATTGTGATCAGGAGATCGCGGGCGGCCTGCGGGCATGGTCGGGAGGTGCGAGGTTGTCAATCATGGTCGCTTCAGTCGAAACGGAAATGCCGGCGCTGGCACCGCCGAAACGGCGCTTCGTGCCCACCGGATTCAAGCCGACTTTGCCGGCGCTGATCCTCGTGCTGGTCTTCTTCGTCCTGCCTGTGGCCATCCTGCTGACGCGCAGCGTCACGGAGCCGGTGCTTGGCCTGCAGAATTATGCGACGCTGCTCGGCAGCGCCACCTATCTGAAGATCTTCGTCAACACCTTCACCGTCTCGGCATTGGTCACCCTCTTTTCCGTGATGATCGGCTTTCCGGTTGCCTGGGCGCTGGCGATCATGCCGCGGCCATCCGCCAATATCGTCTTCGCCATCGTGCTGCTCTCCATGTGGACCAATCTCCTGGCGCGCACCTATGCCTGGATGGTGCTGTTGCAGCGCACCGGCGTGGTCAACAAGACGCTGATGGGTCTGGGCCTGATCGACCAGCCCTTGATGCTGGTCAACAATCTGGTCGGCGTCACCATCGGCATGGTCTATATCATGCTGCCCTTCACCATCATCCCGCTCTACGGCGCGATCAGGCGGATCGATCCGATGATCCTGCAGGCAGCGGCGCTCTGCGGGGCCAATCGTCGCCAGGCCTTTACCGGCGTGCTTCTGCCGCTGGCCATGCCCGGCATCGCTTCGGGCGCGCTGATGGTCTTCGTCATGTCGCTCGGCTATTTCGTCACACCCGCGCTGCTCGGCGGCACGGCCAATATGATGCTGGCCGAACTCATCGCCCAATTCGTGCAATCCCTGGTCAATTGGGGCATGGGCGGCGCGGCGGCGCTCGTCCTCCTCGTCGTCACCTTGAGCCTTTATGCGCTGCAACTGCGCCTCTTCGGCACCGCAGGTGAAAGGAGCTGAGATGCTGCTCAATTTCAACAGCCTGGGAAGCTGGAAATGGGCGCTGGTGGCCATCACCACACTGACATCGGCCTTCCTGCTTCTGCCCATCGTCTTCATCGCTGCCCTGTCCTTCGGCTCCTCGCAATGGCTGATCTTTCCGCCGCCCTCCTGGACGCTGAAATGGTATGGCGCGCTGTTTTCCGATCCGCGCTGGCTCGAATCGGCCTGGACCAGCCTGCGCATCGCGCTGATGGTGACCGTGCTGTCGGTCGTCATCGGCCTTTTCGCTGCCTTCGGCCTGGTGCGCGGCCGCTTCGTCGGGCGCGACGGCTTGCGGGCGCTGTTCATGACGCCGATGATCCTGCCGGTGGTGGTGCTGGCTGTGGCGCTCTATGCCTTCTTCCTGCAGATCGGGCTTGCCGGCACCACGCTCGGCTTCGTCATCGCCCATCTCGTGGTCGCCTTGCCCTTCTCGATCCTGGCTTTGACGGGTGCGCTCGAAGGCTTCGACAAGTCGATCGAGGATGCCGCCATTCTCTGCGGCGCCTCGCCGCTGCGGGCCAAGATCACCGTCACCTTGCCCTGCATCGGCCATGGGCTGTTTTCGGCGGCGATCTTCTCCTTCCTCACCTCCTGGGACGAGGTGGTGCTGGCGATCTTCATGTCGAGCCCGACGCTGCAAACCTTGCCGGTGAAGATCTGGGCGACCCTGCGCCAGGATCTCACCCCGGTGATCGCCGCCGCCTCGACCATGCTGATCCTCGTCACCATCCTCCTGATGCTGCTGGCCGCCGCCGTGAAAAAAGGACTGAAGGCATGACGCCCTTTCTCGACATCCGCCATGTGCGCAAGGAATACGGTCCTGTCGTCGCGGTTCATGATGTGGAACTGACCATCGAGCGCGGCGAGTTCATGACCTTTCTCGGGCCTTCCGGCTCGGGCAAGAGCACGACGCTCTATATCCTCGCCGGCTTCGAGCAGCCGAGCTCGGGCGATATTTTGCTCAATGGCAAGACCATCCTGGACACGCCGTCCCACAAGCGCAATATCGGCATGGTGTTTCAGCGATACACGCTGTTCCCCCATTTGAGCGTCGGCGACAACATCGCCTATCCCCTGAAGGTGCGCGGCTGGTCCAAGGCCTCGATCACCGAGCGCGTGCGCCAGATGCTGGCACTGGTGCGGCTCGAAGGCTTCGAGGACCGGCGGCCCGCGCAGATGTCCGGCGGCCAGCAACAGCGCGTGGCGCTGGCCCGTGCGCTTGCCTATGACCCGCCGGTGCTGCTGATGGACGAGCCGCTCTCGGCGCTCGACAAGAAGCTGCGCGAGGAGATCCAGTACGAGATCCGCCGCATCCACCAGGAAACCGAGGTGACGATCCTCTATGTCACCCACGACCAGGAGGAGGCGCTGCGTCTCTCCGACCGCATCGCCGTCTTCTCGCGAGGGGTGATCGACCAGATCGGCACCGGCGCGGAGCTCTACGCCCACCCCCGGACCCGGTTCGTTGCCGAATTCATCGGCGACAGTGATTTCCTGCCCTGCCAGCTTCTTTCGGCACAGAACGGCCGGGCCGACGTAACGCTGCCAGGGGATGTGACCGTTGCCGGCATTCCGCTGCATGGCGCTGCCGCTGACGGCAAGGCCCTGCAACTGATGCTGCGGCCTGAGCGCATCGCGCTTTCACGCGAGAAGGACGGCCATGCTCTGGCGGCCGTGGTCGAAGACATCACCTTCCTGGGCAACAATATCCATGTGAAGACCCGGATCGGCGAGGAAGCGGCCGTTTCCGTCCGCCTGCCTTTCGGTCATGAGGCGGTTTCCGGTCTTGCCAGGGGCATGCCGGTCTGGCTTTCCTTCGATCCGGATACGGCCCACGTCTTCACCGCCTGAGCCGGTCTCGACACGCATCCCTCGGTGACGGTTTGGCATCGGCGGAAAATCCGCTAGATCCTGATCGACAGTCTTATCGAAGGGAGCGCGCAATCATGGCTGAGGAGCCGGCAAAGACCAAGGCGGCGAAGGCGGCGCTGACGCAGAATCCGCATGCCGTGCGCGAGCCGCGCGCCAACAATCTCGAACTGGCCATCGGCCATGAGGTGCGCACGCAGCGCAAGAAGCTCGGCATTACCGTGGCCGATCTTTCGGCTGCTACGGGCATTTCGGTCGGCATGCTTTCCAAGATCGAAAACGGCAATATCTCTGCCTCGCTCGGCACGCTGCAATCGCTCTCCAAGGCGCTGGGCATGCCGATCACCGCCTTTTTTCGCGGCTACGAAGAGCCGCACAGCGCCAGCTTCGTCAAGGCAGGGCAGGGGGTGAACATCGAGCGGCGTGGCACCCGGGCGGGACATCAATACAGCCTGCTCGGCCATATCGCCAATAATTCCACCGGCGTCGAGGTCGAACCCTATCTGATTACGTTGAATGCCGAATCCGACGTCTTCCCGACCTTCCAGCACGAGGGCATGGAGTTTCTCTACATGCTGGAGGGCGAGGTGGTCTATCGCCATGGCGACAGCCTCTACCGGATGGAGGCGGGCGATGCCTTGTTCTTCGATGCAGATGCACCGCATGGACCGGAGGAACTGGTGACTCTACCGGCACGCTATCTGTCGATCATCTGCTATTCCAAAGGATAGTTGGCAGGTTCCTGACGCTTTCCGGGGATCGTCATTCCCTCAAAATGAGGAAAGGCGAAAAATCCTATGTTGAAGCGCCGGGTTAAAATGCCGACAAAGGCGGCCGTCGACAGTTTTCACGGAGACGCTCCGCATGACCCAATATCTTCCCGCCGCAGACCGTTATGAGGTTGCGCGCTTTCGCCGCGCCGGCCGCAGCGGGCTGGACCTTCCGCTCGTGTCCTTTGGCCTCTGGCATAATTTCGGCGACACGACGACGCTCGACCGCCAGCGCCAGATCCTGTTCAAGGCCTTCGATCTCGGCATCACCCATTTCGACCTCGCCAATAATTATGGGCCCCCGCCCGGCAGCGCCGAAATCAATTTCGGCCAGATCCTCAAGCACGACCTCGCCGCCTATCGCGATGAGCTGATCATCTCGACCAAGGCCGGCTGGGACATGTGGCCCGGCCCTTATGGGCGCGGCGGCGGCGGCAAGAAAGCGCTGCTGGCAAGTCTCGACCAGAGCCTGAAGCGCATGGATATCGACTATGTCGACATCTTCTATTCGCATCGCTTCGACGCGACGACGCCGCTCGAAGAGACCGCCGATGCGCTGGCCACCGCCGTCGGACAGGGCAAGGCGCTTTATGTCGGCATCTCGTCTTATTCCGGCCGCAAGACGCGCGAGATCGCGGCGCTGCTGGCCGAACGCGGCGTGCCGCTGCTCTTGAACCAGCCGTCCTACAATCTCTTCAACCGCTGGATCGAAGGCGATCTCTTGGATGCCTGTGACGAAGTCGGCGCCGGCGTTATCGCCTTCACCCCACTCGCCCAGGGCCTGCTGACCGGCAAATATCTGAATGGCGTGCCGCAGGATGCCCGTGTCAATCGCCCGGGTGGTGATTATCTGCGGCCGGAGCATCTGAAGGATGAGAACATCGCCCGCGCCCGGGCACTGAACGAGATCGCGCGCGCGCGCGGCCAGAGCCTCGCCCAGATGGCACTCGCCTGGGTTCTGCGTGACCCCCGCGTGACTTCCGCGCTGATCGGCGCGAGCTCGCCGGAGCAGGTGGCGGAAAATCTCGGCGCCTTCTCCAATCTCAGCTTCTCGGAAGAGGAATTGAAGGCGATCGACGTCCATGCCGTCGAAGGCGGCGTCAATCTCTGGGAAAAGCCTTCGAGCGACGAAGCCGTTTAAAGACAGAGAAGACCGGCCTGCGCGCCAAGCCGGCCGGTCTTCCGCCTTCTTCAGATGCGTTTGTCCAAGCGTGCCACCAGAACATCGCCCAGCCACTGGATGAGGCAGACGAGCAGGATCAGCACGGCGACGACGGCGACCATGATCGCCGTTTCGAAACGCTGATAGCCATAGCGGATGGCAAGATCCCCCAGGCCGCCCGCACCGATGGCACCGGCCATGGCGGAGGCGCCGATCAGCGTCACCAGCGTGACCGTGAAGCCGGCGACGATGCCCGGCAGCGCCTCGGGCAGAAGCACCTCGCGCATGATGGTCCACCGGTTGCCGCCCATCGCCCGCACGGCCTCGATCAGACCGCGATCGACCTCACGCAGCGAGACTTCGGCGATCCGCGCATAATAGGGCGTGGCGGCGATGGCGAGCGGCACGATGGCAGCCCAGGTGCCAATGGAAGTGCCGACGATGAGCCGGGTCAGCGGAATGAGCGCGACCAGCAGGATGATGAAGGGCACGGAGCGGAAGCCGTTGACGATGGCGCCGACCACCCGGTTGACCCAAAGGTTTTCCGCAATTCCGCCCTTGGCCGTGGCCACCAGCAAAAGACCGAGGGGCAGGCCCGCAATGAGCGAGATGACGCCTGAGGCGACCGTCATGATGACCGTTTCCCAGAAGGCGCGGACGAACAGGCTATACATCATCGGCGACATGGCCGAGCACCTCCAGATGCGCCCCGGAAGGGACAAGGTGGGCTTGAAGGGTGGCGAGGCTTGATACCGGCAGCGCAAGGAAGAAACGGCCGACCGGCCGCTCCTGAATGGTCTCGACGCCGCCATGGATCAGCCGCCAGCCCGCAATTTCGGTCGCGAGACCCGGCAGCAGCGTTGCGGCTTGAGGGCCGGTGATGTCGATGCTCACGATCATCTCGCCGCGCGCCGTGGCGGAGGGTGCGAGCCGGGCGGCGACATGTCTCGGCAGGCTGGCGCGCACGCCTGACAGCAACGCCTTGGTGGTGTCTGCCTCAGGCCTTGAAAAAACCGACCAGACCGGCCCCTCCTCGACGATCCTTCCCTTGTCGATCACCGCAACGCGATCGGCGACCTGGCGCACCACCTCCATCTCATGGGTGATCAGCAGAATGGTGACGCCGAGCCGGGCATTGATGTCCTTGAGTAGCGCCAAGATCGAGCCGGTGGTTTCCGGGTCGAGCGCCGAGGTGGCTTCGTCGGACAGGATCAGTGCCGGATTGGCGGCCAAGGCCCGGGCGATGCCGACGCGCTGCTTCTGCCCGCCGGAGAGCGCGCGCGGATAGGCGCGCGCCTTGTCGGTCAGGCCGACGAGATCAAGAAGCTCGCGCGCGCGGGCAAGCCGCTTCGCTCTGTCCCAGCCAGCGATCTTCAGCGGCAGGGCGACATTGTCTTCCACCGTCTTTGCCGAGAGCAGGTTGAAATGCTGGAAGATCATGCCAATGCGCCGGCGCAGGGGCTGCAATTGCTCTTCCGAAAGCCCGACAATGTCGCTGCCCTCGATTTCGATCACGCCGCTATCGGGCCGTTCCAGCCCGTTCAGGCAGCGGATCAGCGTTGACTTACCGGCGCCCGAGCGCCCGATCAGGCCAAGGATTTCGCCTTTGGCGACGGTGAGCGATATGCCGTCAAGTGCCGGTGTGGTGCCGAAATGACGACGCACGTCGTCCAGGCGAACGACGGGCTTTGCCGCTGCGCTCTGGTTCGGCACGCCGTCTGCAACGCCGGATGCGGCATCGGCCGGGACGGGCAGGGGAGCCTGTCTGGTCATCGATGACTTACCTTTCAATGCGAAAAACGACCCGCTATCGTCTCTTGAAGACGGAGCGGGCCGTTGCAGTTCCTTCACGCGATGCGCGTCATTGCATCGGGATAATCAGTAGGCGCTGAGGCCGGTGCCCTTGTAGACCCGGTCGAATTCCGCCTTGACCGTGTCGTTCTGGTAGGACGAGACAAGCGTCTTGACCCAGGGCTGGTCTTTATCCGCTTCGCGCACGGCGATGAAGTTGCGGTAGGGATTGTCGGCGATCTGTTCCTGGGCAATGCGGTTGGCCGGGGTGAGCCCGCTCTTCAGCGCCCAGTCGGTGTTGACGACGGCGGCGTCGAGATCGTCGACAGCGCGGCCGACGATGCCGGCATCCAGTTCCTTGATCTCGATCTTCTTCGGATTGTCGGCGACATCGGCGATCGTGGCGAGAATGCCCGTGCCGCTCTTCAGCTTGATCAGGCCCTCATGTTCGAGAACGCGCAGTGCACGACCTTCATTGGACGGATCGTTCGGCACGCCGATCACCGCCCCGTCCTTGATCTCGGCGATCTTGGAAAATTTCTTGGAATAAACGCCGATCGGCCAGACGCCCGTATAGCCGACCGGAACGATCTTGTAGCCGTGCTGACGAACCTGGTTTTCCAGATAGGGCAGATGCTGGAAGGCATTTGCGTCGATCTCGCCGCGATCGAGTGCCTCGTTTGGCTGGGTATAGTCGTTGAAGATCACCGGCTCGACCGTCAGCCCCTTCTTGGCGGCTTCGGCGACAACCACGCGCCAGACTTCTTCATCCTCGCCGCTGATGATGCCGACCTTAACGGTCTTCTTGTCTTCAGCCTGCGCAGTCTGCGCGTTCAAACCGATGCCGGCGACAGCGAGCGTGGCCAGGGCCGCAAGGCCGATGACGCCAGCACGGCGGGTGAGGGAAAAGCGGTTCAAAAAGCTCGTCATGATCGTCCTGCTTTCGCGTCCAGAGGCATTTGCTGTGATAATAAGTGGCAAATGCTCAAGTTCTGGGCAACGCATAGGCCTATCTTGTGCGCTGCAAAAGAGGAAATTCACTCCAATTTGGCCGGGCAAGGCAAAATGCTGTTCTAGCAAGATCCAGTAACCGGCCTTGAGGCGATAAAAACCATCTTTAGAGGGTGCGAAGTCAGGAGGGTTGCGGTTCGGCGTGGCGGCTCTTCAGGCCGTCAAGTGCTAGAAGCAGCGCGATGCCGCCGCCGCCGGCAAGGGCGCTGAGGATGGCGGTGCCCGAATAGCCCGAGACAGCCGTGCCCAGCCCGAAGATCAATGCGCCAAGACCGGCGCCGAGAAACATGTTGACCGAGATCAGCGCGCTGCCGAGGCCGGGGCGGTCGGCGATCAGATCCTGAAGATAGGTGATGGGAATGCTGATCAGTGCGGCAGCACCAGCGCCCGAGATCAGGCTGAGCGCATAGACCTGCCAGACGGCGGTAGACAGGCCGAGCAGGCCGAGATAGGTGACGTAGAGCATGGTGCCGACCGCCAGCGTCGCCATGGCGCCGATGCGCCGAATCAAAGGTGCCAGCGCGACGATGAAGATGACTTCGAGCAGCGCGACGATGCCGATGAGAATGCCGACATCGGCGACATTCCCGCCAACGGGGCCGGTGACGATCAGCGACAGCACCGCGCCATTCACATGCAGCATGGAGGTCACAAGCGAGACGCCGAGCACGCGCACGAGAATGCGCGGCGTGGCCACATGCGCCAGCGCCGCCCAATAGCTCAAATGATTGATCACGAGCGCATCGCCGGGCGCGACCTTCGGCAGGAAGACGACGATCAGCCCGAGGCAGGCGACGGCCGCCAGCGTCGAGAAGAGATAGGCCGGCAGCATGCTGGGCGAGCCGGCGAGCAGCGCGCCCGTAATGCCCGGCACCAGCACCCAGGAGAGCGAAATCATCGCCCGTACGCCGGAATTGACGCTGGCCACGTCCTCGCGCTTCATCCGGTTGGTCGCCGCACGGGCATTGGCAAAGAGCAGCGAGTTTAGCGCGCCATAGGCTGGCAGCAGGAGAAGGCCGGAAAAGACGAAGGTGCTCTGCGCCGGCAGGAGATAGATCGCACCATAGCCAGCAATGCCGAACAGTGCGACGAAAACCATCATCCGCCTGTAATCGCCCAGCCGGTCGGCAATGTTGCCGACGAGGATGCTGATGACGACATTGACGGCGGCGGCCGCTGCCAGAAGCATCGAATAGGCCCTGTCCGACAGGCCCAGCTCATGAATGCCGACGATCGAGCTATAGGGCGCGGTAGCGGCCCCGGAGAAGCCGAAAGCGAAGATGGCGAGCATGGTGGTGCGCACCGTCGGGTTGCGATAGGCGTCGGGAATGCGAATGGACATGAGCAAAATCTCGCGGCGCGCGGAGGGGCTTGAAGGAGCGCGCCGCTGAAAGGGAAAAAGCGATAGGAACCGCTTACTCTGCCCAGCGGGCGGAGTAAGCGACATTGGGACTATAGCCGAAATCACGGTCGAAGGGGAAGGCGGGGCGTTGCCGGCGATGGCTTGCGAGCGCCGGAATATCCTGGTTCACCACGCCATCGGTCAGCGCCATCAGATTGGGATTGGCAATCGGCGCCAGTTCTGGCGAGAGATAGCCCGACTTGACCACCACCAGACGCGCCGTCTTCGGATCGAGCCCCAGCAGGGCGAAGTCGGCGAGATCGTGATAGGGCCGGCGCTTGGCGGCGAGCACCAGGGTGATGCCGCCAATGGCGACCACGGCTTGGTTGTCCGCCGGCGTGGCGCCCGGCTGCAGCCTGACGACCTTTGCGGAGGCCTTGACCGGCCGGCTCGCCGAATCGAGCGTCGCCCCGATCGATAGCACGATCTCAGCGCCTGTGCCGGCAGCAAAGCAGGCTTCGACGGCCGGACGGTCGGTGATGCCGGCCATGATCACGTCGGAAAAGCCGCGTTCAATCAAGGCGGCAAGCACATCGGCCCGGTCGCCGACACCGCCGCCGGTCGGGTTGTCGCCTGAGTCTGCGAGGATGATCGGACGAGTCTTGGTCTTCTCGGCGATGTCGAGCATCTCTTCCAGCGGGCCGGTAACAGGGCCGAAGCGGAAATCTTCGCGCGCGTTCCAATAGCTTAAGGCGATCTCGCGGGCCGATTGCTCGGCTGCTGCCTTGTCGCTGGCGGTGACGACCGCGCAGGCTGTCGCACGGGGCTCGTCGGCCCAGACATAGCCGATCATCAGATTGGCGTCGAGAATGCCGGGCCGGGCATCATGGCCTGGCAAAGCGGCGTAAAGGCTCGCCGTCGGCTCGTCCTCGGTCGAGGTCCGCTCGCCCGGCAGAAGCACCGGCACCTTGGCCCAGGCAACGCCCGGTTTCACGCCGGTCTGCAGCGCCTCTACCAGCATCGACCAGGCGCGCACGCGCGTCTCATGCGTGTCGATATGCGGTGCGGTGCGGTAGGCGGCGAAGATGTCGAGATGGTCGATGATCCTCTGGCTGACATTGCCGTGCAGGTCATAGCTCGTCGCCACCACGCAATCGGAACCGACCAAGGCGACGGCTGCCGAGATCCAATCGCCCTCGGCATCGTCCATACCCTCGACATTCATCGCGCCATGCATGGCGAGATAAAGCCCGTCGAGCGGAAGAACCGCCTTCAGCCGCTCCAGAAACTCCGCCTTGAAGCCTTCATAGGTGGCGCGGGCCAGCGGCCCGCCCGGAACGGCGCGGGCGTGGAGGAGCGGCAGGGCTTGGATGCCGTCGGTCTTGACGAAGCTGAAATAATCGGCGGCGAGCAGATCCTCGCCGCGCATCACGCGAAAATCCTCAGGCGCCATCAGCACCGGCGAATAGGTGGAGCATTCGGTGTGGATACCGCCAACGGCGACCCGTTTCATGGGGCTTGGTCCTTCAAAGTTGCGGGCAGAGGGGAACGATGGCCGCGAAGCGCTCCCAGTTCTTCTGGGCCTTCGGCGTCCAGGCGGCTTCGGCAATGGCCGGCAGGCGGGGGAAGACCAGCCGGTTGAAATAGCCGCGCGAGAGGAAGTGCTCGGTCCAGATGCAGGCCTGAACGCCCTTCATCCGGTGTTTCAGCGTCTCGGGGAAGTCGCCCTCGGCTTCGTAAGCATAGGTATGGGCGGGCGGCACGGTGCCGGCCCAGCTGGCGCCGGGCTCCTGAAAGGCCTCTGCCTGGACCATGTCGAGATAATAAGCCTGGCCCGGCGTCATCACCACGTCATAGCCTTCCTCGGCCAGCGCAATGCCGACCTTTGGATTTTCCCAGGCCATCAGCAGCGAGTTCTCCGGCGCAACGCCACCGCCATGGGCGACCTCGTTCCAGCCGGCGAGCTTCTTGCCGCGCTGATCGAGCATGGCCTTGACGCGCTTGAGGAAATAGCTCTGCAGCGCAAAGGTGCCGGAAATCCCCTCCTTCTCCATCAGGGCCTTGGCGAGCGGCGATGCCATCCAGGCGCCATGGGCCACCTCGTCGCCGCCGATATGGATGTAGTCGCTGGGAAACAGCGTGACCATCTCGTCGATCACGGCTTCGAGGAAGCTGTAAGTCGCCTCGATGGCCGGGTTCAGCGCATTGTTGGGATAGCCCTGGACCGAGTGATAGCTGTCAGGCGCTTCCTGCCCGTCCACGAGATCCGGCAGCGCCACCAGCGTCGCGGCATTGTGGCCGGGAATGTCGATTTCCGGCACAACCTCGATCGACAGTGCCGCTGCATGGGCGACGATCGCACGGACATCGTCCTGCGCATAAAAGCCGCCGACGGATGCTGCACCATTGCCGAGCTGTGGCAGAAGCGGCTCGTCCGGCCCGCGCAGAACGCCCGTGGTGGTCAGTGTCGGATAGGCCTTGATCTCCAGCCGCCAGGCTTCGTCGTCGGTCAGGTGCCAGTGGAAGGTGTTGAGCTTCAGCCAAGCCATGATGTCGAGCAGGCGGTTGACGTCCTCAACGGGGAAGAACTGCCGGGAGACATCGAGATGGCAGCCGCGCCAGCCATAGCGGGGACTGTCTTCGATCGTGCCGGATGTGGGAAAGCGGAAGGTCTGCGGCCTGGCGCGGGCGCCCTCCAGAAGCTGGGCGAGCGAGGTCAGCCCATATTGCCGGCCGGCCGCGCCGCCATAGGCCAGATGAACGGCATTGGCTTCGAAGCGTAGGCGATAGGCTTCGGTGCCAAGACCCTCTTCCTTCGACAGATGCAGGATACGGCCCTGCGGATCGGCCACGAGCGAGAACGGCGCATGGGCGCTCGGGATTAGCCGGTGCAGGAGCGCGGTGACCTCGGAGATCGCTCGGCGCTCCTCCAGCTCAGCGCCTTCGGCCGCATAGAGCACGACTGGAAAGCCTTCGCCCGGGACGGCATCGATCTTCGCCGGCCAAGGCTGGAGCGCGAAGGGCAGGTCGAGCTTGCCTTGCGGGAGCAGCACCGGCGGCGGCTCGCTCACGCGGCCTGACAGCAGCAGATCGGAGACAGCGACATCCGCATGGGTGCCGTCTTCCAGCGTGATATAGGCGGATTTGGCGCCATCGGTGCAATGGCGCGCCGGGCGGTGTATGCCGGAGACGGTGAACCGCCAGCTTTCGCCCGGCGCCAAGACAAGCCCTTCCGGCGGGGCATATTGATGGAAATTGGCGTTGCGGCGCAGGAAGACCGCATTGTCGCAGGCCTCGGGAATGATGACGCGGTAGAGCGATGTGTAAGCTAGCTTGAAGCCGGAAAGCGGTGCTTGCGACAGGTTGGTGAAGGTAAAGGTGAAGGCGCCGTGTTCGCCGCCTTCGGCGCTCCAGCTTGCCTCAAGGCGATAAGGTGCGGATGCCATGACTGTTCCTCTCATGCTGTTTTTTGGCCGGCGCCTCTGCCGGAAAGGTGGCTGCGGTGGGGCGAGAGACAAAAGCCTCTGCTCTGTCCTGCCCGGCTGCAGGCAGCGTGACGCCGGGATCGTGGCGGTGTCAGTAATCCTGCGATTGCGAGAAGGTGCGGGCGAGTTCCGCCTGCCCGGCGGTCAGGCCGCAATCGACGGGCAGGCAGATGCCGGTGATTGCCGCAGCCAGGGGGCTGGCCAGAAAGGCGACGGCATTGGCCACGTCGGCAGGATCGACCACGCGGCGCAGAGGATACCAGCGCTTGGCCTCCTCGAAGACATTGGGATTGGCGTCGGCGCGCGCATTCCAGGCCTGTGTGCGCACCGTGCCCGGCGCGACCGCGTTGCAGCGCATGCCGAATTTTCCATATTCGACGGCTGCCGCGCGGGTGAAATGCAGAAGTGCCGCCTTGGCGGCGCTGTAGGCGGGATGGCCGAAGATCTGCAGGCCGTTGACCGAGGCGATGTTGATCATCGAGCCCTGTGAGGCCTTCAGCTGCTCTTCGGTGGCCCGAAGCGTCAGAAAGGCGGCCTCGCAATTCAGCGCCATGTCCTGGCGCCAGATGTCAGGGCTGGTCGATTGGAGGCTGACGGCGCGGGCGGCGCCGGCATTGTTGACCAGCGTCTTCAGGCTGCCGAGCGTTGCGGCTTTCTCGGCCATTGCCGCCACCGCCGCTTCGTCGGTGATATCGGCGGCATGGGCGATGAAGCGATCTGCCGCCCCAAGCCCGCGCGCGGCGGCTTCGGCCGCGCCGGCGTCGATGTCGACCATGAGGATGACGTCATGGCTGTCGGCGAGCCTTTCGGCAATCGCCCGTCCAATATCCCCGGCGGCGCCGGTCACGATGGCGAGGGTGGTCACGGGGTCTTGTCCTTTGATGCGTTCTGGAAGGGTCAGTCGCCCAGCGGCTGGCGGTCGTCGCCGTCGCGATGCTTGACGAGCTGCTGCTTGATGCGGCGAAGCGTGGTGACGGCCTGGCCCTGGACTTTGTAAGCCACGAGGCTGGCGAGAATATCGACAAGTGCGAGATAGGCGATGCGGGTGGAGGTGGGGCGGAAGATATTGACCCCCTCTGCCAGGTTCACGGGCAGCACGATGTCGGCAGCCGCAGCAACCGGGCTGCCGCTCTGCGTCAGGACGATGGTTGCCACCTCCTGCTCGCGCGCAAGCTTCAGGGTCCGGACCAGCTCACTGTTGCGGCCGGACAGGGAGGAGCCGATGATCACATCGCGCGGGCTGCAGGCCGCCGCCATCATCAATTGCATGGCATGATCGCAGCTTGCCGTTACCCGAAGGCCGAAGCGAAACAGCCGGTTCTGCAGCTCGTTGGCGATCATCGAGGAATTGCCGCCGGCGCCGAAGGCATAGATCATCTCGGCCGCCGTGATACGCTCTACCGCGCGTTCGAGCGCCGGCATGTCGAGCTGGCTGTGCAGCAGAAACAGTGCGTTCTGCGCCTTGGCAACGATGTCTTGCGCGACATCGGCGGCATCGCTGCTTTTCGGCTCGGGTTTCAGATAGCGCATGCCGACATAGGCGGTGCGCGCCAGGCGGATCTTGAAATCGGAGAAGCTGTCGCAGCCGAGACGCCGGCAGAAGCGCGTCACCGTCGGCGGCGAGACTTCCGCACGCTCCGCCAGTTCGATGATCGAGGCATTCACAGCAAATTCGAAATCGCCGAGAATGGCATCGGCAATGCGCACTTCGGACTGCGAAAGCCTGGCCTTTTCATCCTGCAGATTGGCGAAGATATCCATGTCGACCATGCCTGCCCTCTCCCCTGTGCCGCATCGCGCCATCGCCGCAGGGCCCCCGCGTAAAGGGACCTCGCGCATCGGCAAATGGCTGACCGATCCCGGTTTCGATTCGCAAGATCACAGGAAATCGGCCACCCGTGTCAAACCCGTTTCAGCAGCGGCCTTTCGGGCTCAGCTTTCCTTGGGCTTGTAGGCAACGCAATCGATCTCGACCTTGCAATCGACCATCATCGACGACTGAACGCAGGCGCGCGCGGGCGGATGCGCGCCGAAATAGCTTTGATAGACCGCGTTGAAGCTCCAAAAATCCCGGGGGTCGTCAAGCCAGACGCCGCAGCGCACGACATGCTCAAGACCGTAGCCGGCTTCTTCCAAGATGGCGATGACGTTCTGGATCGTCTTGTGCGTCTGGGCAATGATGTTGCCCTCGATGATCTCGCCGTTCTCCATGGCCACCTGGCCGGACACATAAAGCCAGCCATCGGCTTCCACGGCCCGGGCAAAAGGCAGCGGCTTGCCGCCGGCACCGGTTTGAACAGTTCCATAGCGCTTGATGGACATGGGCGTCCTTGCAAATTATTTTCGTGATGCGTTGACAAGTCATCATATTGGACGGATTTTGGCCAGAGAAAAACGCGGCTCATGAAAAGAATTTCAATATGACGCTCTCTCGCGATCCTTTCCAGAACCCCTTCCCCTCGGCCGACGCCGCCCGCCACGCCATCTGGGAGATGCTGGTTGAGCGCGACATCACCGCCTTTCTGGCGGCCGACTGGTCGATGGTCGAGGATGATTTCGTCGAGGACGGGTTCATCGGCATCGACGGGCGCAAGATGGCGAGCCCGTCCGACTGGCGGCTGACTTTTCCGACCCTGTCGGCCTATCGCGCGGAATGGCTGCGCCAAGCCGAGGAGTTTGGCCGGGAGCAGTTTTCCGAGGACGCGCGCACCGCGATCTTCACCACCACGACGCTTGAGGACATCGAGATCAATGGCGAGGTCGCCCTTGCCCGCAAGATGTTCGACGGCTCGATCGAGAAGGCTGATGGCAGCCGCGATATCCTGAAATGGCAGACGCTTTATGTCTGCCGGCTGCATCAGGGCCGCTGGAAGATCAGCGGCTTTACCGGCTATCTGCCCAACCCGATGGGCTGATGCGCGGCTTTGCGGGCCGCTTGTGCCGTTTGTCGGCCGGCACCCGCCTTCCAACAGCAAAGGCTGACGTTCTTGCGCATTTTTACGGCCGCATTGGCCACCGAGACCAACACCTTCTCCCCGATCTGTGTCGATAAGCGGGCCTTCGAGGCCTCGCTCTACGCCCCGCCGGGCAAGCATCCGGAAACGCCGACGCTCTGCACCGCGCCGATCACCGTCGGCCGGCGGGTGGCGCGCGAAAAGGGCTGGACGCTGATCGAGGGATCGGCCAGTTGGGCAGACCCCGCCGGCCTCGTCTCCCGCAAGACCTATGAGAGCCTTCGCGACGAGATCCTGGGCCAGCTGACCGCGGCGCTGCCGGTGGATGCTGTCGTACTCGGCCTGCATGGCGCGATGGTGGCCGATGGCTATGAGGATACGGAGGGCGATCTGCTCGCGCGCGTGCGTGCGATTGTCGGAGACGACGTGCTCATCGCGGCCGAACTCGACCCGCACAGCCATCTCACGGCCAAGCGTTTCTCAGCGGCTGATATCCTTGTCTATTTCAAGGAATTTCCGCATACCGACTTCGTCGATCGCGCCGAGGATCTCTGGCGCATCGCGGTGGACACGCTGGAAGGGCGGGTCACGCCGGCCATGTCCGTATTCGACTGCCGGATGATCGACGTCTTCCCCACCTCGCGCGATCCCATGCGCAGCTTCGTCGACGGAATCATGGCGATCGAGGCCAGCGATGCCGACGTGCTGTCGATCTCCGTCATCCATGGATTCATGGCTGGTGACGTGCCGGAGATGGGCACGAAGATGCTGGTCGTCACGAACAACAAGCCGGAAAAGGGCGCGGAACTCGCCCGGCAGCTGGGCATGGACCTGTTTTCCAAGCGCGGCACTTTCATCATGCCGCAAATCGACGAGAAGCAGGCGGTGGCGCGGGCCATGGCGGCGGACAAAGGCCCCGTCGTCATCGCCGATATGTGGGACAATCCCGGCGGCGGCACGGCGGGCGACGCGACCGTTCTTCTGGCCGAGCTTCTGGCGCGTGGCGTGACAGACGCTGCTGTCGGCACGATCTGGGATCCGATGGCCGTGCAGATCTGCATGGCGGCGGGCGAGGGGGCCGAGATTCCCTTGCGGTTCGGCGCCAAGTCCGCGCCGGGCACCGGCCAGCCGATCGATGGCCTCGTTCGCGTGGTCAAGCTCGTGGAAAATGCCGAAATGCGCTTCGGCGAGAGCTTTGCGCCCTTCGGCGATGCAGCGCATATCCAGCTTGCAGGGATCGACATCATCCTAAACTCCACGCGGGCGCAGAGCTTCGACCCAAGCCTGTTTTCCGTCATGGGCATCGATCCCACGGCGCGGAAGATCCTGGTCATAAAATCGACCAATCACTTCTACGCCTCCTTCTCGAAGATCGCCGCCGAGATCCTTTATTGCTCGGCCGGAACGCCTTATCCCAACAATCCCGCCCGCACGCCGTACCGCCGCGCCCGCCGCGATATCTGGCCGATGGTGGACGATCCCCATGGGATCAACGAGGTGGCGTGAGACAAAGCGCGCGCCATTGCAGAGGAGGCGGATCGCTCCTTGCTATGCCGCCTTCGGCAGGGGCTTGGCGCGTTCCACACGCGCCCGCTCATCGGGCGAATTCATGACGTTCCATAAGTCGCACCGGCGCTGGGTGTTCAGCCAGAAGTCCGGGCTATTGCCGAATACCCGCGCAAGAATGAGAGCGGTCGCCGCCGTCACGTTGCGCCTGTCGTTACAGAGTTCGTTCACATGCTTTCGCTGCACGCCCATTGCTTCGGCCAGCGCGGCCTGTGTCAGGCCGAGCGGCTGCATGAACTCTTCCGTCAGGATTTCGCCGACCGTTGCCGGCTTGCGTGTGCTCATCAACACGGCGTCACCTCATCGATAGCTGTGGTTGTCGAGATAAAGCTCCGACGCTTCGCCGCGACCGCCGTCCCATCGGAAGATCAGCCGCCATTGATTGTTGACGCGGATCGAATGCAGGCCGTCGAGCGTTCCGCGCAGCTTCTCGAAATGATTGCTGGGCGGTACGCGCAAATCCTGATCGGTCATCGCATCGTCGATCATCTGGAGCTTGCGGAACAAGCGGCTTTCGAGATCGGGCGGAATGCTGCGGGAGTGGATATCCTCCACAAAGAAAGCTCGCAGCCATTCATCCCGAAACCCGACGATCATTCCACATCTCCGGTGCGTGGATTATGTACCACTCTATGGTACATTTCGCAACCGGTTTGCGCTGGCGCCCCGCCGGGACTGCGACTGGAGGCCGGAACTTCGAAGCACGCACAGATCCGTTGTCAGGCGGCCGACGGTCCCAGAAGGCTGAGATCGATCTCCGTCAGCGAAACCCGGCGTTCGAACGCCTGGCCCTCGGCGTCGAACAGATGGCAATCGCTTGCCTTAATGCCGAGGCTCAGCGGCTGTTCGGCGCGGATGCCGATCGTGCCCGGCAGCATGGCGCAGAAATTCTCGGTCTTGCCGTCGACCACGGCATAGGCGACCGTCTGTGCGCCAAGCCGTTCGATCACCGTCGGCGTCACGTTCAGCGTCAGGTCGCCACTGCCGAGAAGCAGATGCTCCGGGCGCACGCCGAGCGTCAGCGCTTCGCCCTCCCGTGCACGGCTTCCATCGACAGGGATCGTCGCCGTCTGGCCCTTGTAGTCGACAGTGACACCGTCAGATGTCGCGCCCATGCAGGTCACCGGCAGCATGTTCATCTTCGGATTGCCGATGAAGCCGGCGACGAAGAGATTGGCGGGCTTGTGATAGAGTTCCAGCGGCGCGCCGACCTGGGCGATGTTGCCGGCATTCAGCACAACGATCCGGTCGGCCATGGTCATGGCTTCGACCTGGTCGTGCGTGACATAGATCATCGTCGCCTTCAGCTGCCGGTGCAGCTTGGCGAGTTCGATGCGCATGTCGGCGCGCAGGGCCGCGTCGAGGTTCGACAGGGGCTCGTCGAACAGGAAGATCTTCGGTTCGCGCACGATCGCCCGGCCGATGGCCACACGCTGGCGCTGACCGCCGGAGAGCATGCCCGGCTTCTGTTGCAGCCGCTGCTCCAGGTGCAGGATTCGGGCGGCATGCTCCACCTTCGCCTTGATCTTGTCTTCCGCCATTTTTTCCACGCGCAGCGGAAAGGCGATGTTCTCGAACACGCTCATATGCGGATAGAGCGCATAGGACTGGAAGACCATGGCAATGCCGCGCTTGACCGGCGGCAGCTCGTTGACGCGCAGGCCATCGATGACGATATCGCCCGCCGAGGTGGCGTCCAGGCCGGCGATCATGCGCAGCAGCGTGGATTTTCCGCAGCCGGACGGGCCGACGAAGACGACGAATTCCCCGTCCTTCACGTCGAGCTGCACGCCCTTGAGGACCTCGAAGTCGCCGTAGAACTTCTGAACCTTGTTGAGATAAAGCTGTCCCAAAATCAGTCTCCGGCCGCGAGAGGTCGGCGGCGTTCTTTAAGTGCCTATCTTGCCGCGCTGAGTGCCGGTGCGCCAGAAGGGCGCAGGCTCGGCCTGTTGGGGCGTCGTTCGCCTGTCGGCGTCCACACGGCAACAGAAGCCGGGACATCGGACAAGGCTTTGCTAGGGCCACAGGTTCTTCGATCGGGCGGGATCCGCGAGCCGAAGCGGCGCGCGGATCCCTGTGCATAACGACGCTGCGCTTACTTGTACTGTTCGAGCTCGCCAGCCGCCTTTTTCAGAGCGGCTTCAGGCTCGGCCTTGCCGGTGACCACGGACTGGACCATCTCGATCGTGACGTTCTGGAAGCCCTTATAGTCCTTGAACAGCGGTTCCGGACCGCCATAGGCGATGCCGTCGATCAAAGGCTTCCAGGACGGATCGGCCTTCACGAACTCATCGACCTTCGGCGAGGGGCGCAGCGGGGTGAGGCCGGCATCGCCCTGCAGCTCATATTCGCCCTGCGGGCCCGGCGAGGTGATGAACTTGGCGAATTCGATCGCCTTGTCTTCCACGCCCGTGCCCTTGAAGATCGCCAGGCTGTCGGTGATGAGCAGCGTGCCCGGACCCTTGGCCGAGGGGCCGAGCGGCAGGGTGGTGATGCCCCAGTGAATGTTGGTCTTCTTCAGGCGCGAGGCGGCACCCGAGCCGGCCTGGATCATGCCGACCTTGCCATCGAGGAAGATGGCGCGGATTTCGTTCTGCTCGTAGGCCGTGGCGCCTTCGACGGAATAGGGCGTGATGTCCTTGTAGGCCTTGAGCGCGGCCAGCACTTCCGGGCTGTCGGCCACGACCTTGTCGCCGTCGATCATCTTGCCATTGTTGGTGTAAACCCAATGCATGAACTGGTGCATGGTGTTGTCGAAGGTCTTGGCCGGCAGACCGTAACCGGCGATGCCGGTCTTTTCCTTGATCTGCTTGGCGAAAGCGATTTCTTCAGCCCAGGTCTTCGGCGGGGTTTCCGGGTCGAGACCGGCCTGCTTGAACAGATCCTTGTTCCAGTAGAGCGCCTTGGTCGAGAAAGCGATCGGCACGCCCCACTGGTTGTCGTCGAAGGTGACGGTATCGACGATGTGGGGATAGTAGCTCTTCTTCTCCTCGTCGGTCATCGGGACCGGGACGATGAGGTCGTTTTCGGCGAATTCCTTCAGCGTGCGCGAGCCGACATAGGCCATGCCGACGGGCGTGCCGGCGGCAGCGAGCGTGGTGGCCTTGTCCTGGCACTGCTCCCAGCCGACGACTTCTGGCTTGATGGTCCAGCCGGCATTCTTGCCTTCCCATTCCTTGATATACTTCTCGTGGATCGGGTCGATCTTGTCGCCGCAATAGATCCAGCTGATCTCCTTGTCGGCGGCTTCAGCCGTGGTGACGGCGGTCATGGTGGCAAGCGCGGTGGTGCCCAGGAGGGCAAGCGCGGCAAGGCCGGTCTTGACGGTGATGGTCACTGAAGAAACTCCCATTCTCTGGTGGTTGTTTATTGTTTCACCGCGCCGGCGGTCAGACCGCTGACGAGATAGCGTTGCAGGAAGAAGATCACGATCATGGCAGGGGCGATGCCGACGAAGGACGCCGCCATCAGCTCGTTCCAGACCACTTCCTGACGACCGAAATAGGCGAAGAGGCCAACCGGCAGCGGCGCATATTCGGACTTTGAATTGAAGGTGAGCGCGTAGATGAACTGCTGCGCATAAGCGCCGATGAAGGTGGTTATGGCCACCACCACGATGCCCGGCATGGCGATCGGCAGAATGACGCGGCGCAGCGTATAGAAATGGCTGGCGCCGTCGACGAAAGCCGCCTCGTCCAGTTCGCGCGGAATGCGCGCCATATAGGTGCGCAGGAGCCAGATGGCCGAGGGAATGAGGAAGGCGACGCCCGGCACGATCATGGCGAAATAGGTGTTGAGCACGCCAAGCGAGCGCATCAGCCGGAAGAGCGGGATCAAGAGCACCGCGCCGGAGAACATGTTGACCGCCAGAAAGGCGCCGAGCAGGAGGCCGGAGCCGCGAAATTCGAAGCGGGCAAAGGCATAGGCCGCCGGCACGACCAGGATCAGCACGATCACCGTGGCCGCTCCCGAGATGACGAAGGAGTTGACGATGTAGCGGGCAAAGCCCGGCACATGCTCCCACATCGTGTGATAGGCCTCGAACGAGCCATTCTCCGGAATGAAGCGATAGGGCGAGGAGAAGAGCTGCGACAGGGGCTTCAGCGAGACGAGGAAGCCCTCGACGAAGGGGGCGAGCACGAAGGTCAGGAAGATCGCGATGCCGGCATAGATGCCGAGGATCTCGTACCACTTGTACCGGTTGATCAGCTGCGGCGGTTCTCTCATGACGCCAGGATCCTATCGCTTGTCGTTAGCCGAGAGACGGCTGGTGACGCGGAAGTAGCAGAGGCAGAAAATCGACAGGAAGATGCAGATCAGCACCGCGCGGGCAGCGCCCTCGCCATATTTGTTCGAGCCGATCGCCGTCTTGTAGGTGTCGATGATCATCGTGGTGGTTTCGCCCGAGGGGCCGCCGCGGGTGAGGATCCAGATGATGTCGAAGGAATTGAAGGTCGAGATCAAGGACAGCATCGACATGGTGATCATCGACGGCACCAGGAGCGGCAAAGTGATGCGGCGAAAGCGGTAGAAGCGTCCGGCGCCATCCGTCCAGGCGGCTTCGTAGAGATCCTGCGGGATCGCCTGCATGCCGGCCAGCATATAGAGCGTCACCATCGGCACACCGATCCACACGTCGGTGATCACCGTGGCCCAGAAGGCGGTGGAGCCCTGCGCCAGGAAGGCGACCGGCCCATCGACCAGGCCGAAGCGCTGGAGCATGCCGGAGATCATGCCGAACTGGCCATTATACATCCAGCCCCACATGAAGATGCCGATGGCCATGGGCACGATCCAGGGCGGCATGGTCAGCACGCGAAACAGCGCTCGGCCGGGCACGGCGGCATTCAGCATCGCCGCGCCGAAAGTTCCGATGATCATCTTGATCGAGACCGAGAAGAAGGTCCACACGAAGGTGCGGATGATCACCTCGGCGAAGGTCTCGTTGAAGATCTTGTCGTAATTGGCCCAGCCGACCCAGTTCGTCGTCTTCTTCAGCGACGCATCGGTGAAGGAGAGGATGAAGGTATCGACCAGCGGATAGGCGACGATGGCCGTGACATAGAGCAGGGCCGGAAGGAGGAGGATCCAGGCGAAGATGATGGCGTTGCGCTGAACACTCATCTGCGCCCCTCTCAAGCCGCCTTGGTGGAATGAAGCGCTTCGTCGAAGCGGTCCCAGATCGGGCGGAGATCGACGACCGTCTTCTTCACCCGCGCCTCGTCCATCGAAAGAGCCAGAATGCCGGCTTCGAGCGCGTTCAGCGTCGAGACGGGAAGATGCGCACCGCCGTTCACATGCTCCATGATGTCGGCCGCCATCTGCTCGTCCGCGCCGTAATGCTGCGACAGTTCGGTCGCCTCGTATTTCGTGGCGATGACCTTTTCGTTGGACAGGACCTCGGTCACGTCGAGATAGCCACGCACGAAGTCGCCCTCGGCGGTCGCCCGCGTGCCCATGATGGCGAAGCGGCGGAACTGGTCCGGCACGTTCAGGTTGGTGTGGAAATTCATGCCGACGCCATTGGCATATTCGACGATGGCGACCTGATAGTCGATGATATCGGCGTCGCTGTCGAACACCTTGTCCGTGCCCATCCAGCCTGTCGGCTTGGAGTGGAACATCGACATGTCGTTGACCCCTGACAGGCGGGGGTCATTTTCCGGCACGAATGTGCGCCTGCCGCCGAAGCTCGCCACCCGCTCGGGCCGCGCGCCGACCACGCCATTATAGAGGTCGAGGTCGTGGCAGCATTTCTCCAGCATGAAACTGCCGGAATATTTCTCGTAGCGGCGCCAGTCGCGCATGAAGAAGGCGCCGTGATAGGGATAGATGTGCTCCGCCGCCTCGATGGAGACAACCTTGCCCAGCGTGCCCTTGGCCTGAGCGGCGAGCAGGTCCTTGTAAAGCGGCGAATAGCGCAGCACGAGGCCGACCATCAGCCGATCATGGCCGAATTTCGCCATCAGCCGGGCAAGCTCGATGCTGTCGGCAATCGTCGTGACGACGGGCTTCTCGCAGAACACTTTCAGCCCAGCTTCCAGGCCGAGGCGGATATGTTCGAGATGGAAATGATTGGGCGAGCCGATCATCAGGAGATCAAGCTTTTCAGAGGCGATCAACTCTTGCGGCGTCGCATAGGCCTTGCCGGCCGAAACGCCCTTTTCCTCCAGGCCGGGAAGGCCGGCCGGAGCAGGGTCGCAATATCCGACGATTTCGAAGTCTTCATTCAGGGTCTTGAAGACATAGCCCAGATAGCCGAGCCGAAAACCAAGCCCGATAATCCCCACTTTCATGGCTGATCATGTTCCCATTGCGTAATTTATTTTCTTCAGACTGGGGCAAATTTTCACGCTCGTCAACAGCAATCGCTTAAAAAACATGCGTAATGAAATTCATTTTCATAAAGGCTGAAAATTGGGCAGATTGAGAGCGTGCTTGCCAGTGATAACGCCGTGCACTGCCAAAGCGCAAGGCAAAAGCCGTGACAGCCAAATGAAAACGCTCCGGCGGACGGGCGTCCACCGAAGCGTCTGATGCTGCTGACTGGCTCGACTTAAGGATCAGCCGGCCGGCTGCTTGGTCTTGCGCAGATAGGGCAGGACCGTATCGAAGGAGCCGAAGCGCTGGATGGCATCCTCATTGGAAACGGCGGCGGTGATGATCACGTCATCGCCCTGCTGCCAGTTGGCGGGTGTCGCCACCTGATGCTTGGCCGTCAGCTGGATGGAATCGATCGCTCGCAGGATCTCGTTGAAGTTGCGCCCGGTGGTCATCGGATAGGTGAGGATCAGCTTGATCTTCTTGTCCGGCCCGATGATGTAGACGGAGCGCACGGTGGCGTTATCGGCAGGTGTGCGCCCCTCCGAGGTTTCGCCGGCGCCGGCGGGCAGCATATCGTAGAGCTTGGCGATCTTCAGGTCCTTGTCGCCGATCAGGGGATAGTCGACCTCGAAGCCTGTCGCCGTCTTGATGTCGTTCTTCCACTGGGCATGGCTTTCCACCGGATCGACGGATATTCCGATGATCTTCACACCGCGCCGGGCAAATTCGCCCTGCAGGCCGGCCATGGCGCCGAGTTCGGTGGTGCAGACCGGGGTGAAATTCTTCGGATGGGAGAAGAGCACAGCCCAGCCATCGCCGATCCAGTCATGAAAGCTGAGGGAGCCTTGCGTCGTCTCGGCGGTGAAGTCGGGGGCGATGTCGTTGATGCGAAGGCTCATGGTCGTGTCCTCGAAGATGCGGCCGGCAAGGCGGCTGTTTTCGGGCCCTGGCATGGCGGCTGAAGAGCCGCCTTCCATGCCATGGCCGCCGGGCGGCATGATGGCGGCAGAGCGCGGGCGAGGCAAGGGTCGATCATGCTCTCGTTCCGCTTGGTATTGGGATGATTTTGCGTCAGCCCTGCCGGTTGGCTGGAGAGCGTTCCCGCATGGCCTGCCTGCTTCCGGCCGCACGAGGTTGTGCAGGGTGCTGGCGGGGCAAGGCGAAGGAGTTGCGGGCCAATGGATGTCGC
The DNA here is from genome assembly GCF_900109605.1 of Xaviernesmea oryzae. Taxonomy (GTDB): domain Bacteria; phylum Pseudomonadota; class Alphaproteobacteria; order Rhizobiales; family Rhizobiaceae; genus Xaviernesmea; species Xaviernesmea oryzae. Next base: position 256,348 of record NZ_FOAM01000006.1, on the reverse strand, counting down.
GAACCGGATGACGCGCCGCTTTGAAGCCAGCTAGCTTGCCTCACCACCGCACCCACACGGCCTGATGAGATGAGCGACCTTATGACGACAAGCGCGAAAACCTATGTTCTGACCGTATCCTGTCCCTCGCGGCGCGGCATCGTCGCGGCGATTTCGGGCTATCTCGCCGGCGAGGGCTGCAACATCGTCGACAGCTCGCAATTCGACGATCTCGACACCGGCACCTTCTTCATGCGGGTCAGCGTGCTGTCGGAAGCGGGCGCAAGCGAGGATCGGCTGAAGGACGGCTTTGCCCCCATCGCCGCCGAATTCGCGATGGATTGGGCCCTGCACAATGCCGAGCGGCGCACCAAGGTGCTGCTGATGGTCTCGCGCTTCGGCCATTGCCTCAACGATCTGCTCTATCGCTGGAAGATCGGCGCGCTGCCTATCGAGATCGTCGGCGTGGTCTCCAACCATTTCGAATATCAGAAGGTGGTCGTTAATCATGATATTCCCTTCCACCACATCAAGGTGACCAAGGAGAACAAGCCGCAGGCCGAGGCGCAGCTTCTCGATCTGGTCGAGCAGACGGGCACGGAGCTGATCGTGCTCGCCCGCTATATGCAGGTTCTGTCCGAAGCGCTCTGCGCCCGCATGTCGGGCCGGATCATCAACATCCACCACTCCTTCCTGCCGAGCTTCAAGGGCGCCAACCCTTACAAGCAGGCCTTCGAGCGCGGTGTGAAGCTCATCGGCGCCACAGCGCATTATGTCACGAGCGACCTCGACGAAGGTCCGATCATCGAGCAGGACGTGGCGCGCATCACCCATGCGCAATCGGCCGAGGATTATGTGTCCATCGGCCGCGATGTCGAGGCGCAGGTGCTGGCACGTGCCATCCACGCCCATATCCACCGCCGCACCTTCATCAATGGCAATCGCACGGTGGTCTTCCCAGCCTCGCCCGGCTCCTATGCCTCTGAGCGGATGGGCTGAGGCCCCGCTCAAACCGGCGGTGCCAGCTCCAGCGGCGACCCGTCGAAAAAGCGCGACAGGCGAAACGGCGCGGGATCGACAATCGGCGCGTCGCCGGTGGCCAGATCCGCTGTCAGCTGGCCGGCACCGGGGCCGATGCCGAAGCCATGGCCGGAATAGCCTGTTGAAATCACCAGGCCCGGCACGCTGTCCACGGTCGAGATCACCGGCACGGCATCCGGCGTCACATCGATCAGCCCTGCCCAGATCTGCGCGGGTGCCGTGCCGCGAAAGATCGGAAAAGCCTCCTGTGCTGCCTTCAGCGCTTTCAGCGCGGAGGCTTCGTCGGGCTTCGGATCGAGAATGCGATGGCGTTCGAAAACGCCGGGACGGTCGAGCGGCACGGCGCGGATCTCGAACAGCTCCTCGAAGGAGCGGCGTGTCAGGCCAATCTGCACGCTGTCTCCCTCCGCCTTGCGGGCCGGGCCGAAAAGCCGCAGGAAGCGGATGCTGTCCGGCACCAGCGCATGCAGATTGGCCGCACCGTCGGCGATCGTATAACCCCCGTCGAGGCGCTTGCGGTAGGCATAGGTGGAGGTCGCGCCCGCTCCCTTCGGACCCCCATCGACGGGCCCCGTGCGCAGAACGCTGTTTCTCACCTTCAATTGCGGCAGGGTGATGCCGAGCCCCTTGAGCAGCAGCCGCGACCAGGCGCCGCCGGCCACCACCACGGTGGAACAGGCAATGCGACCCTTCTCCGTCACCACGCCGGAGACGCGCCCGCCGCTCAATTCGACTCCACGCACCGCGCAGCCGGCAAGGATGGTCGCGCCCTTGGCACGGGCACCGGCGGCAATGGCCGGCACCGCCTTCTGCGGCTCGGCGCGGCCGTCACTGGCCGTCAGCATCGCCCCGCGATAGCGCGCCGTGGCGCCCGGCATCAGCGCGGCAGTTTCGGTCGGGCCGATCTGGCGCGTGTCGAGCCCATGAGCGCGCGCCAGCGCCAGCCAGCGGTCGCGGTTGGTGATGTCTTCTTCGGTCTCGGAAATATAGAGGATGCCGGCTCGGCGAAAGCCGGTCTCGCCGCCGATGCGCGCATCGATCCCGTCCCAGATCTTCAAAGCCTCGATGGCCAGCGGAATCTCGCGTCGGTCGCGGCCCATGACGCGCACCCAGCCCCAGTTGCGGCTTGACTGTTCGCCGCCCAGAACGCCTTTTTCACAGAGAACGGCGGGAATGCCGCGCTCGGCCAGCATCAAGGCCGTGGACGCTCCGACGATGCCGCCGCCGATGATCACCACCTCTGTCTTGTCTGGAAGGGTCTGGTCTGTTTCAAGCGGATCGAGACGGGGGCCTGGCATGCTGTATGTCCTTGGAACAGGGAGGATGCGGGGCTGGACCACTCGCAATCCTGTCGCATCTGCGCCCTCCTGTCATCGTGATCAAGCCGTATGTTTTAAGGATGTAAACAGGATCTGACGCAAGGACGTTGCATATGCCGCCTGATCGAGCCTGGGCGGGGGCTCGCATCGGTGGAACAGAAGGCATGGCAGCTCTTGGCGCATGCCTGGTTTATGCGGGATGGGCGCTGGTTTTCCGTACGTCGCGCCGCCAGGTCGATGCGCGAGATCGGAACTTTGGAAGGGGAAACGAGAATGGCAAAGGGCACCCAACAGGCGTTGAAGCCGGTGATCCGAATCGATTTTCCCGCCGAGCGTCTGGGGCACGGCAAGATCCGGCTTCTGGAGCTGATTGCCGAGACCGGCTCGATTTCGGCAGCCGGGCGCGCCATGGACATGTCCTATCGCCGGGCCTGGATGCTGGTCGCCGCGCTCAACAGCATGTTTGCCGAAGAGGCCGTGTCGTCCCAGCGTGGCGGGCGCCAAGGAGGCGGGGCGGCGCTGACCCCTTTCGGCGAAGCGCTGATCGCCTGCTTTCGCGCCATGGAGGCCCGCGCTGCCGAGGCTCTGGCGCAAGACCTCGTCTGGCTGGAGGCACGGCGCGCGCCGGAGCAGACCGCAGCCGATGGGCCTCGCATCTGATGTCAGCGATCGAGCGCCACCGACTTGATCAGCGCCTGGACCTCCATGCCTTCGGAAAGCGCCAGCGCCTTAGCTGATACACGGGTGATCTGCGCCAGAAGCTGCAGACCCTCTTGGCCTGCCAGCACCACGTCCATCGTTCGGTTTTCGCGCGGATGCAGGGCGACGATGCGCATGGGCAGGCTGTTGAGCGCGCTGATCCCTTCGACAGGCTTCAAGGCTAGCATCACATCGCGCGCGGCGATCCGCAGGCGAACGCGGCTGCCCGGCAGAAGGCCTTCCTGGGCAAGGCGAAGCCGGGTGGTCGGTCCGAGCTCCACCGCCGTGACGCCTTCCTCGTCTTGAGCCGTGGCGATCCGGCCCTCGAGCACCACGCCGCGCTCGCGCAAGGGGGCGCCGTGTAGCAGGCTTGCTCCGCTCAAGGTTTCGGCGGCCGGGCCTGCGCCCACCACATGACCGTTGTCGATCAGCACGACCTTGTCGGCCAGCCGGGACACTTCTGCGACCGAATGGCTGACATAGAGGATCGGAATGCGGGTCTCGTCGCGCAGGCGCTCGAGATAGGGGAGAATCTCGGCGCGGCGCGCCTCGTCGAGCGCGGCCAGCGGCTCGTCCATCAGCAACAGGCGCGGAGCGGACAAAAGCGCGCGTCCGATCGCCACGCGCTGGCGCTCTCCGCCTGACAGATGGCGCGGCGCGCGTGAGAGAAGCGGGCCGATGCCGAGCAGGGCGACGATGTGATCGAACTCCGCGCGTGTCGTCTTCGCCTTGTTGAAGAAGCTGCCGAAACGCAGATTGCGACGCACGGAGAGATGCGGAAACAGCCGCGCCTCCTGAAACACAACCCCGAAGCCGCGCCGATGCGGCGCCACTGAAAGGCCGTGCGCCGTGTCGAGAAGGGTTTCGCCGCCAAGGCGGATCAGGCCGTCCCGCGGGGTCGTCAGGCCGGCAATGGCGCGCAGAACCGAAGTCTTGCCCGCGCCAGACGGACCGAACAGAGCGGTGACGCCGTCTCCTGCGGAGAAATCGACATCGAGCACCACCGTGCCAAGCCGGGTTTTCAGGCGGACGTCCAGGCTCATGCGGCGCCGATCCGGCGCGCGGCCAGCCGTGCCAATCCTTCCGAGAGCATCAGCGCCGCGAGCGAAAGCGCCACTGACACAAGGGTAAGCCGGAGCGCGCCCGCATCGCCACCCGGCACCTGTGTAAAGCTGTAGATCGCCGAGGCCAACGTCTGGGTTTCCCCGGGAATATTGGAGACAAAGGTGATGGTGGCGCCGAATTCGCCCATGGCCTTGGCAAAGCTCAGGATCATGCCGGCGATCAGGCCGGGCAGGCAGAGCGGCAGGGTGATCGAGAGGAAAACGAGGAACGGAGCCGCGCCCAACGTGCCCGCTGCCTCTTCCAACCGCTGGTCCACGGCCTCGATCGACAGGCGAATGCTGCGCACCATCAGCGGAAAGCCCATGATGGCCGCCGCCAACGCAGCACCCGTCCAGCGAAACGAGAAGACGAGTCCGACGCTCTGTTCCAGAAAAGCGCCGATCGGCCCGCGCCGACCGAAAAGAAGCAGCAAGCCATAGCCGGTGACGACGGGCGGCAGGATCAAAGGCAGATGGACCAGCCCGTTGAGCAGCGCCTTGCCGGGGAAGCGTCCACGTGCCAGCGCCAGCGCAACCAGAAGCGCGGGCGGCAGGCTGGTCGCCATGGCCACCAGAGCCACCTTGAGGCTGAGCCGCATGGCGGTCCATTCCGCCGGGCTGAAGGAAAGATCGATCATGGTCTGCCTGCCCCTGTGTCGTCCTTGCCTGGTTCGAGCGTGATGGCCGCAAGCAAGGTTCAGGGGACGATCCGCTCTTACCCTATTTCGACAGCACGCTGAAGCCATGCGCCGAGAAGATCGCGCCGGCTTTTTTCGAGCGCAGAAATGCCAGATAATCGGCCGCGCCCGTATTCTTAGAGTCTTTCAAGATCGCGGCGGGATAGACGATCGGCGGATGGCTGTCTGCGGGAAAGCGCCCGGCGATGTGGACGTCCGGATCGGCGGCGGCATCGGTCTCGTAGACGATACCGAGCGGTGCTTCGCCACGTGATACCAGAAGAAGGGCGGCGCGCACATTCTCGGCCCCTGCCACCTGGTCCTTCACGCTGTCCCACAGGCCGATCTTTTCCAGCGCCGCCTTGCCATATTTTCCGGCTGGTACACTGTCCACCGCGCCCATGGCGAGCTTGCCGCCCGAAAGCTTACCCTTGAGGTCGTAATCAGGGCCGATCCCGCCGGGCGTGCCCTCATCCTTGGCCGAGACCAGCACTAGGCGGTTGCCGAGCAGGTCTGTGCGGGTCTCCGGCCTGATCAGCCCTTTGCCGTCCAGGTCGTTCATCCAGTCCTCATCGGCGGAGATGAAAAGATCGGCCGGGGCGCCTGAGGCGATCTGCTTGGCAAGCGCAGAGCTCGCGGCATAGGAGACCCTGGCCTGCGCGCCGCCTTCCGCCGCCCATGCCTCATTCACCGCGTCCAGCGCATTCTTCAAACTTGCCGCCGCGAAGACCGTGACCGGCTCCTGCGCTCTTGCTGGCATGGGCGCCAAAGCCGGCCAGGAAAGCAGGCCGATGGCAAGAGCGGCCGCGAGATGGCCAAGGCCACGGCGGGAAAAGGTAGCGCTGCGGGCAGGGCGCGGCGAAAGTCTCATCAGACGGATCTCCCATTGCCAAGGCGACATATTCGCCTGAATATAGCGGGCGCTGCTCTATCGGCTAGCTTTATATTTTCCGAGATATAACGCAGTGCTGCGCTCCAAGCCTGAAAATCCTTTCGACGCTGCCATCCTTGCCTTATGAAAGGACGGGTTGAATGAGGATCTCTGGTGATGAGCGATACGGTACGGCTGCAGGAGAGCTGGAAGGCGGCGCTGACGGACGCGTTCTCAAGCCCTTATATGGCTGGGCTGAAAAGCTTCCTTCAGGCAGAAAAGCAGGCGGGCAAGCAGATCTTCCCGCGCGGGTCCGAATATTTTCGCGCGCTGGACCTGACGCCGCTCGACGACGTCAAGGTCGTCATTCTCGGGCAGGATCCCTATCATGGCGAGGGCCAGGCGCATGGCCTGTCCTTCAGCGTCCGGCCGGGGGTGCGCATTCCGCCATCGCTGGTCAATATCTACAAGGAGCTGCAGAGCGATCTGAGCATTCCGCCGGCCCGCCATGGTTTTCTGGAGCATTGGGCACGCCAGGGCGTTCTGCTCCTGAACAGCGTTCTCACGGTCGAGCGGGCCATGGCCGCATCGCATCAGGGCAAGGGCTGGGAGCATTTTACCGACGCCGTGATCCGCGCCGTCAACGGTCTGCCGCACCCCGTCGTCTTCATCCTCTGGGGCTCCTATGCCCAGAAAAAGGCCGCTTTCGTCGATCGCGAGCGTCATCTGGTGCTGCGCTCGCCGCATCCCTCGCCACTCTCAGCCCATAACGGTTTTTTCGGCACCCGCCCGTTTTCCAAGGCCAATGCCTTTTTGGTGGAGCACGGTTTGACGCCGATAGACTGGCAGCTGCCGGACGAGCCTTGAAGAAAAAGTCGGAGGCCTGCCTCTCAGGCCTCTGCCATGGCCGTCCTGCTATCAGGAATTTTCTCGGTAATGACGATCGAGACTTCGCGGTCGAGACGGCGAAGGCATCTGAGCAGCCGCTCGATGGAAAACTTGTCTGTCCGCCCACTGATGAGCGCGGAAACGTCTGGCTGTTTCAGGCCCAGTACATCAGCAGCTTTCATCTGCGTCAGGCGACGGCTCGCGAGAATATCGCGGATTTCTCGGACGAGCTGTGCCTTCAACTGCTCTTCCTCCGGATGGTCGAAGCCGAGATCGGCAAAGACATTGCCGCTGCTTGCCGTTACCGAAATCTCATCGCTCATGGCTTGCTCGCTTCACATAATGATCGTTGTGATGTGCTTCTGCCCGCTTGAGGCGCATCTGGATCAGATCCAAGTCGGGTTTTGGCGTTGCGATGCCTTTTTGGACTTCTTTTGGAAGACATGCAGGACATAAACGACGCCTGCAAATTTTACGGTATAAACCGCTTGATACGTCTCGCCGTCGAAGTCCTCGACCACTTCCAGAACATGTCGGCCGCCGAATCCTTTCAGCGCCTTGACGGCAGGATGTTCGCTGCCGCGCTGAGCATCATCGAGCGCCTGGCCGAAAACACGCCTGACGACGCTGGGCAAATCGCGCAGATCGTCGAGCGATGATCCGATTCATTCCAGAGCCTGCCGTTGCTCCATTTGTCCCACCTATAGCTGAATCGCTATAATTCCGCCAATCCAAAATGATGTTTTCAACAATACTTATAGAATGAAACCGGAACGTGAGGCAGTTCATCGACTGGCGATTTTCGGAGAATCAGATGCCGGCTGCGGTGGGAGGTCGCACCCTGGACCAACGACAGATCAAAGATCGCCCGTCGCCTTCACCTCCGCCGGCGGTGCCGTGCGGCGGCCGACGACGCTTTCCCGCCAGATGGTGAAGATGCCAGCGCCGACGACGATGGCGGTGCCCACGATCATGTTGGGGGTCAGTGTTTCACCGAAGACGGTGACGCCGACGATGGAGGCGAAGACCACTTGGATGTAGCTGATCGGCTGCACCTCGGACGCGTCGAGATATTCATAGGCCTTGATCAGGAAGAAATGGCTGGACATGCCGGTGAGGCAGAGAAGCGCCATCCAGCCCCAGTCGTGAACGGCCAGCGGCTGCCAGAAGAACGGGCCGATGAGGCTGGTGACGAGTGCGCCGCCAATGCCTGTGTAAAAGAAGCTGGTGGAGGCGCTGTCTTCGCGGCTGACCAGGCGGGTTGCCACCGCATACAGCGCGAAAAAGGCCGAGCAGAGCAGCGGCACCAGGATCGCAGGCTCGATCGTTCCCACGGGATTGATGATGATCAGCACGCCGACAAGGCCGGCACCGATGGCGCTCCAGCGCCGCCAGCCCACGCGCTCGCCCAGAAGGACCATCGAAAGCAGGGCGATGAAGATCGGCCCGGCGGCGAGAATTCCCTGCGTATGGGCAAGGCCGACCAGCGTGAAGGAAAAGATGACCGTGACGATCTGCCCGGCCAGCAGGACGCCGCGCATCAGCTGCAGGATCGGTCGGCGGGTGCGGATCGCGGCTTTCAGCCCGCCCTTCGCCCGCGCGGCCATCAGCACCACGAAGATGGCGAAGGCCCAATAGCGGATCATGGTGATCACGACAGGCGGGTAGATCGCGCCCAGATGCTTGGAGACGGCATCCTGCATCGTGAAGATCACGATGGCGAGAAGCGTGAAAACATAGCCGTTGCGTCGAGCGTGCATGAAAAGCGTCCTGCCGCCGCAATCCGGCGACGGAGCTCGGCATTGTGCGGCGCATCAAATTCCTGTGGTCCGCTTAGCACAACCACGCGAGGCCTGTGACGGTTTTCCGCCGCGCGCCGAAATTTTGTGCCGCGTGGCGACCGGCAAGGCCTGTCGCCGTCGGTTTGTCTGGCGGCTCAAGGGCCACGCTGTGTGGCCGGCCGGTCAGTCCTCGCGGAAGGTGCGCTGCATCTGCTCGGTCAGCGGCTTTGCGAGATAGGAAACCACGGTGCGGTCGGCGATCTTGATGTAGGTTTCCGCCGGCATGCCCGGATAAAGGCTGAGGCCGTTGAGCTTGGCCAGGCTTTCCGGTTTCGGACGGATGCGCAAGGGATAGTAAGAGACGCCGGTACGTTGGTCGGTGACCAGATCCGGCGCGATGTTCACCACCTCGGCGTCGACAACGGGCGTCGTGCGCTGGTTGAAAGCGCTGAAGCGCACTTCCACCGCTTGGCCGAGCCGGATCTGGTCGATATCCGTGGTGTTGACGCGGGCTTCCACGGTGAGATTGTCGGCTTCCGGCACGACCAGCATCAGCTGCTCGCCTGGATTGACGACGCCATTTACCGTGTGGACGGCGAGCTGGTAGACGCGGCCGGCAATGGGCGAGGTGATGTCGAGGCGCTTCAGCTGATCGAGTGCGGCAACCCGCCGGTCTTCATATTCAGCGATTCGGGCTTCGACCTCGGTCAGTTCCTTGGCGCTTTCGGTGCGGCGGTCTTCGTCGAGCTGCAGGATCTGTAGGTCGATTTCGCTCGACTTGCCCTGCGCCTGCGCGCGGGACGCAAGACGCGCGCCGCGGTCGCCCTCGAGCTGGGCCTGCTCGCGCTTCAGGGTGGTCACCCGCTGCATGGAGACGAGACCCTGCGCATAGAGCTTGTCGAGGCCGGTCATTTCCTGCTCGATCAGTTTCAGCGCATCGGCGATGGCGGCCAGCTGCATCGTCAAGCCCGAAACCTCGTCCGCCAGCTGCGTCTTGCGCGAGGCGAGCTGGCTCTTCATGCCGGCGAGCGCGCTGCGTCGGCTGTCGAACAGCTTGCGCTCGCTTTCTTCGAGAAGCCGGGCGGAGGCGCTGTCCGTCAGCGCGTCGATGCGCTCGGGAATGTCGAAGCTCTGCGCATTCGTTTGCTCGGCGATCAGCCGGGCGCGGCGGGCATAGAGCTGGGCGAGCGTGTTTTGTACGATCGACAGGTTGGCGCGCACCGTGGTGCCATCGAGCCGGATCAGCACCTGGCCCGCTTCCACCCGGTCGCCTTCGCTGACCTTCAGTTCTCCAACGATGCCGCCGGTCAGATGCTGGATCTTCTTGACGTTATTTTCGACCACGACGGTGCCGCCGGCGACGATGGCGCTCGACAGGGAGGTGGTCGCGGCCCAGCCGCCGACGCCGCCGACGAGAACCAGCGACATGACGCCGATCGCCAGCATGTGGCGCCTGAGAGAATTGCGGGCCGAGCCGCCTGCGGGCTTGCCAGAGGTCATTCGCCGGCTTCCTTGTCTTCAACCACTTTCAGCGCCGGCGGGCCGCCAGCGGATGCCGCGACAGGGCGGGGCGCCTCGCGCCGCAGGATCTGGGAAAGCGTCTCGTCGCGTGGGCCGAAGGCCTGCATGCGCCCGTCCTTCATCATCAGCACCAGATCGACCGCGGCAAGCGCGCTAGGCCGGTGGGCGATGACAAGCGCGATGCCGCCGCGGGCGCGCACGCTCATCACGGCTTCCGACAGGGCCTGTTCGCCCTCTGCGTCGAGATTGGAATTGGGCTCGTCGAGCACGACCAGGAAGGGATTGCCGAACAGCGCGCGGGCGAGCGCGACGCGCTGGCGCTGGCCGGCGGACAGGGCCGTGCCGCCATCGCCGATCTCCGTTTCGTAGCCGTTCGGCAGGCGCAGGATCAGGTCATGCACGCGGGCGGCCTTGGCGGCGGCGACCACGGCTTCCGCCGTCGCATTGTCGCTGAACCGGCCGATGTTCTGCGCCACGGTGCCGGCGAAGAGTTCGACGTCCTGGGGCAGATAGCCGATGTGCTGTCCTAAGCGGTCGCTGTCCCACTGGTCGAGGGCAGCGCCATCGAGCCGCACGGAGCCGCGCAAGGACGGCCAGATGCCGATCAGCGCACGGGCGAGCGAGGATTTGCCCGAGGCGCTCGGACCGATGATGCCCAGCGCACTGCCGGCGTGGACGGTGAAATTGATGTCGCCGAAAATCAGGCGCTGGGCGCCGGGCGGGCCGCCAGCCAGGCCTTCGACCGTCAGCCGCTCGCGCGGGGGCGCCAGCTCCAGCGGGGCGGGCCGCTCGGGCAGGGCGGTCATCATGTCCTTCAGCCGCTGCCAGCTCTGGCGAGCGGACACGAAGCCGCGCCAATTGCCGATGGCCAGTTCCACCGGCGCAAGAGCCCGCGCCGTCAGGATCGAGCCGGCGATGATGATACCGGGCGACGCCATGCCTTCGATCACCAGCACGGCACCGGTGGCCAGAACGCCTGACTGAAGCGCCATGCGGAAGACCTTGGAGACCGCGCCATAGCCATTGCCGACGTCGGAGGTGATGCGGTTTTCCTCGCGGTAGGTGCCGTTCCGTTCGGCCCACAGCGCCGACATGCGCCCGAGCATGCCCATGGCCTGAACGACCTCTGCATTACGGCGCGAGGCCTGGGCGAAAGCATTGCGCTGGTTGCCGGCTTCGGCCGCCCGGCGGGACGGCAGCTGCGTGCCGCGATTGGTTAGGAAAGTCAGTGCAATCAGGATCAGAGAGCCGATGATCGCGACCGTGCCGATCAACGGATGGAAAAGAAAGCAGATGAGAATGTAGAGCGGCAGCCAGGGCAGGTCGAAAAAGGCCGTCGGGCCGGTGCCGGACAAGAAAGCGCGCACCTGGTCGAAGTCGCGCAGCGCCTGCAGGCCGTCGCCCGGCATATTGACCTTCAGCGGCGCCTGGACCACGGCGCGGTAGATGCGCCCGGTCATCGCCTCATCCAGCGCATTGGCGATGCGCACGAGCATGCGCCCGCGCATCATGTCGAACGCGCCTTGGAAGGCATAGAGAAGCAGCGCCAGCACGCTCAGCGCGATCAACGTCGGAATGCTGCGCGAGGGCAGAACGCGGTCATAGACCTCGAGCATGTAGAAGGAGCCGGTGAGATAAAGCAGGTTGACCAGCGCGCTGGCGATGGCCACGCCGATAAAGGCGCTCCGGCAGCTCTTGAGCGCGTCACCCGGCTCGACGCTGCCTGCCTTTGTCTGGGTCTTCATCATGCTTTCCCCGATGTGCCCTCGATCCGGAGCGGCGCCTGCCTGTTTCGTCAGACGCCCATGCCGATCTCAATCAAAATGCGCGGCGAGAGGCGACGCGTCATGGACGGCTGCCACCGCCGCCGACGTGGCCCTCATTCCCGGCTTCGCCTGCCATGGTCCGCCGCGTCATGTGCCGAGCCTGCGATCCGCCTTCGCAGGTGGATCGGCGAAAGCAGAATCAGTGCGGCATCGTCAAGTTTAGATCAGATCCAGCTTAAAGATTCGTTCAGCTGTTGCCCCGCTCTCGCATGATCTGCGCTCGCTCTGCTTGCAGAGCATCTGAAGCCGATCGCGCATGCCATGGCCCTCTCCTGCGCGCGCAGCCCTTATCGCCAATCAGCGGCCGAATTGCGGCGGGTCGCTGAAAATACAGCCCGGAGCGCGCTTTCGCTCAACCTTCCAGCTTGACCTTTTTCCGCCGATCGGGTCTCCCGATAGCGCGAAAGAGGAGGCAGCATGCGGCATATCAAAGTGATCGGCATCGGCACCGGCAATCCGGATCACCTCACGATCGAGGCCGTCAGGGCGCTGAATGCCGCTGACGTTCTGTTCCTGCCCGACAAGGGCGAGGAAAAGGCCGAGCTTGCGGCCGTGCGCCACCAGGTGATCGCAACGTATGGAACACGTGCAGACCAGCGCCATATCGGCTTTTCCGTGCCGAAGCGGCAGGTGGAGGGTCTTGCCTATGGCGACAGCGTCGATGCGTGGCACGCCGCGCTTGCGGACAATCATGCCCGTCTCATCGCCAGCCATCTCGGCGAAGCCCAGACCGGGGCCTTTCTCGTCTGGGGAGATCCCATGCTGTACGACAGCACTCTGCGCATTCTCGACCGGGTCAAGGCCACGGGGCTGGATTTCTCGCTGGACGTGATTGCCGGCATCACCAGCCTTCAGCTGCTGACCGCCCGTCACCAGATCCCGCTCAACGGCATCGGCCAGCCGGTGACCATCACGACGGGCCGACGTCTCTCGCAGGATTTTCCCGAGACGCGTGAGACGGCGGTGGTCATGCTCGACGGAGAGCAGGCCTTTCTGGCGCTGGATGATCCCGATGCCGAGATCTATTGGGGCGCCTATCTCGGCATGCCCCAGGAGATCGTCATCTCCGGCCGGCTGGGCTCGGTGCGCCAGGAGATCGCGACCCGGCGCGCCGAAGCGCGGGCGGCTCATGGCTGGATCATGGATATCTACCTCCTGCGCAAGCCTCTCCCTTCTACGTGACGGTCGCAAAAAAGCGTCCTGCCAAAACCGCTCCCGTTTTCTGTCTGCCGCTTCAGCCCGCCCGTCGCCATAACCGAGGCCAATGATGGCTTGCCGGCGCTTTGTCGCCAAGCTCGAGATGCGCTATGAAGACCGCTCGCAAAACATAGGCGGCGTCGGGACCACGCCGAATCAGGCCATGGACGGCGCGATCGCGCAAAGGCAGGAAAGCGAAGCGGCTGAGGCCGGCCAGGGCGCGCGCCGGCGCGGCGCCTGTCCGACGCTTGCCGCTCCGATGCCGACAGGCGATGGCCTGCTCGCGCGGCTGCGGCCTATCGATCCCGCGCTCTCCATTGCCCTTTTCCGGTCCGTGCTGGCGGCGTCCGGCGCCCATGGCTCCGGCCTTGTCGAAATCACTGCGCGGGGCAGCCTGCAGGTGCGCGGGCTCACGCAGGAGAGTGCAGGTCCATTCGCGCGCGCCGTCGAGACCCAGGGTTTTCCGCTGGCCGAAGGGCCTGCTGTCGAAGTGTCGCCGCTCTGCGGCCTGGACGATCTGGCGCTTTCCAGCGGGCGAGACCTTGCCGCGCAGCTACGTGGCCTGCTTGACGACGAGGAGGCACGTGCGCCTGGTTTTTCTGCCCGTCTTGCCCCGAAGCTGTCCATCGTTATCGATGAGGGCGGCCGTGTCGATCTTTCCGGATTGATTGCCGATCTGCGTCTGCGCGCGGTCGCGCGCGACCGGTGGGTCCTGTTCCTCGGCCCCCATGCGGTCGGACCGTTCGGCTCCGGCGATCTCCTGGCGGCCGTGCGGACCTGTCTGCAGGCGCTTGCCGCAGGTGGGCCCTCATGTCGTGGCCGCGATCTCGATCTGAAAGCGTTGGGTTTTACTCCCTGGCCGGATGCCGATCCGCCGCCGGCGCGCCGGAAAGGCCAGGCGATGATCGGGCCTGTCGATCTCGGCCCACATGGCGCGGCGCTCGGCCTTGGTTTTGCTTTTGGCCAGGCCCGGGCGGAAGCGCTGGATCTGCTGCTGGAGGCGGCGGAGGCCCTCAGCGCCCGCGATCTCCGGCTGGCGCCCGGCCATGGGCTGATCGTCACCGGCCTTGATCTGCATGCAGTCGAGCAGCTGCGCATCAGGGCCGAGGCGCTCGGCTTCATCGTCCGGGCCGATCATCCCGCACTTAGCATTGCTGCCTGTGCCGGCCAGCCGGCCTGTGCCTCGGCGACGATCGAGACCAAAATGCTTGCCGAGCGCGCCGCGCAGACGCTGGCGCCGCTCTTCGATAGAACACTGAGCCTGCATGTGTCGGGCTGTTCCAAGGGCTGCGCCCTGCCCAAAAAGGCCACGCTCACGCTGGTCGGTGGATCGGTGCAGGGCCGGCTTGGCCTGATCGTCAACGGCCGTGCCAGCGATGCCTTCAGCTTCACCCTTGACGCGGACGACCTGGACAAGGCACTGACACGGCTTTCCGGGCTCGTCGCGGGTGCCAGTGCCGCCGGCGAGTCGGCTGGCGCCTGCCTCATGCGGCTCACTCCCGAGACGATTGCCGTGGCGCTTCAACAGGGATAGGCATGCCCGATTACGATTATATCCGCGATGGCGATGCCATCTACCGGCAGTCCTTCGCCATTATCCGCGCCGAAACGGATCTTTCCCGTTTTTCGGCCGAAGAGGCCGAGATCGCGGTGCGCATGGTGCATGCCTGCGGCCTGCCGGAGGCGGCGCGCGATTTCGTGTTCTCCCCAGATTTTGTCGAAGCCGCACGGACGGCGCTTGCCGGCGGCGCACCGATCCTCTGCGATGCCTTCATGGTTGCGGACGGGGTCACGCGGGCACGCCTCGCCGCGGGCAACGCGGTGATCTGTACGTTGCGGGACACCGAAACGCCTGAGATCGCCAGGACGATCGGCAATACCCGCTCGGCCGCCGCGCTCGATCTGTGGGGCGCGCGCATGGAAGGCGCCGTGGTCGCCATCGGCAATGCGCCGACCGCGCTGTTCCATCTGCTGGAACTCTTGCGCGACGGCGCGCCGAAGCCGGCGGCAATCCTCGGCATGCCCGTGGGCTTTGTCGGTGCGGCGGAATCGAAGGAGGCGTTGGCGGCGCAGTCTTATGGGGTGCCTTTCGCCATCGTGCGCGGCCGTTTGGGCGGCAGCGCCATCACCGCTGCCGCCATCAACGCCTTGGCAAGGCCGGGGCTGTGAGCGCGATGGCGGAGGTGCTTCCTCTTTCCGGCAGGCTGATCGGTGTTGGCACTGGTCCCGGCGACCCCGAACTCCTGACGGTCAAGGCCCTGCGGGCGCTCGAAAGTGCCGATGTGCTGGCCTTTTTCGCCAAGGCGGGGCGGCGGGGCAATGGCCGGGCCATCGTGGACGGACTTCTCAAGCCCGGTATTGTCGAGCTGCCGCTCTATTATCCCGTGACTACCGAGATCGAGAAGGATCACGACGACTATAAGAGCCAGATCACGGATTTCTACGATCGCTCGGCCGAGGCCGTCGCCGCCCACCTGTCGGCTGGCCGCACGGTCGCGGTCTTGAGCGAGGGCGATCCCTTGTTTTACGGCTCCTACATGCATCTGCATGTGCGCCTTGCCGGCACGTTTTCCGCCGAGGTCATTCCTGGCATCACCGCCATGTCCGGCTGCTGGTCGGTCGCCGGCCTGCCAATCGTCCAAGGTGACGATATTCTCTCCGTTCTGCCCGGCACTTTGAGCGAGGCCGAGCTGGCCCGGCGGCTGGCCGATACGCAAGCCGCAGTGATCATGAAGGTCGGACGCAACCTGCCAAAGATCCGCCGGGCGCTGGCCGCCGTCGGCAAGCTTGCCGAGGCCGTCTATGTCGAGCGTGGCACCATGGCCAACGCCGCGATGGTGCCGCTGCCGGAAAAGGTGGACGATGCCGCTCCCTATTTCTCGCTGGTGCTGGTTCCCGGCTGGAAGGGGCGGCGATGAGCGCGCAATCATCTGATGCCAGGGGCGCGGGGCGGTTGACGGTGATCGGCACCGGGCCGGGCGCGCCAGGGCAGATGACGCCGGACGCCCAGGCTGCCGTCGAGGCGTCCGAGCTGTTTTTCGGCTATGGTCCCTATCTCGACCGTCTCGCGCTAAAGCCACATCAACAGCGCATCTCCTCGGACAATCGCGAGGAACTGGCCCGCGCCAGTCATGCGCTGGAACAGGCTTGCGCCGGCCATCGGGTCTGCATGGTCTCGGGCGGCGATCCCGGTGTCTTCGCCATGGCGGCGGCCGTGTGCGAGGCCATCGATCGGGACCCGCAGGCGTTCGGCCATGTCGAGCTGGAGATCCTGCCGGGGGTCACCGCCATGCTGGCCGTCGCCGCCCGCGCCGGCGCGCCGCTCGGCCATGATTTCTGCGCGATTTCGCTCTCGGACAATCTCAAGCCCTGGCCGTTGATCGTCAGGCGGCTGCAGCTTGCGGCGGAAGCCGGGCTGGTGATCGCGCTCTACAATCCGATCAGCCGCGCAAGGCCCTGGCAGCTTGGCGAAGCCTTTACCACGCTGCGCGCCGTTCTGCCCGCGACGGTTCCCGTGATCTTCGGCCGCGCTGCCGGTCGTCCGGATGAGGCGATCCGCGTTTTGCCGCTGTCCGAGGCCGATCCGGCGCTGGCGGATATGGCGACCTGCGTGATTATCGGCAGCGCCGAGACCCGCATCATTGCCAGGCCCGGCCAGGCGGATCTCGTCTACACGCCGCGCTACGCCACTGGCGCTCAAGGCAGCGATCAGGAAAAGAGCGCACCATGAGCCAGCGCATCGAGCGCCGCCTCGATCGTGCCGACACGTGGGGCCGTGCCCGGCGGTGGACGGTCGACCAGGATCACCTCGATGCCGAGCGCCCGCGCCGCCGCAAGCTTGCCATAGGTG
The DNA here is from genome assembly GCF_900109605.1 of Xaviernesmea oryzae. Taxonomy (GTDB): domain Bacteria; phylum Pseudomonadota; class Alphaproteobacteria; order Rhizobiales; family Rhizobiaceae; genus Xaviernesmea; species Xaviernesmea oryzae. Next base: position 239,596 of record NZ_FOAM01000006.1, on the reverse strand, counting down.
GCGGTGCCGCCGCTGTTTTTGGCGACGATCGCCTCGATCCCTTCGCTCAAGAGCAAGGCATGTTCTTCGGCTTGCGGGAAAGGGCCTCGGGCCTCGATGAAGCGCGCATGCGGCAGGTCAAGCCTCGGCACGATGGGATCGACGCTGCGCACGAGATAATGGTGCTGGGGCGCTTGTTCGAAAAGGCTGGCCTCCTGCCGCCCGATGGCGAGGAAGACACGTCGGGACACGGATCCGAGCGCTGCCACGGCATCGGCGACGGAGGACACCCTGCGCCAGCGATCGCCCGGCATCTCGGCCCAGCCGGGCCGGCGCAGAACGAGAAGTGGCACACCGCTGCGGCCGGCCGCGATTTCCGCATTGGCCGAGATGCGCGCGGCGTAAGGGTGGGTGGCGTCGATCAGCTGCGTGACGGCGCTGTGCTTGAGATAGGCCACCAGTCCTTCGACGCCGCCGAAGCCGCCGATGCGCACGGGCACCGGCAGTGGACGCGGCGTCTCGGTGCGGCCGGCAAGCGACAGGGTCACCGCGTAACGGCCATCCTCGGCCAGCCTTTCGGCAAGTTGCCGCGCCTCGGTCGTGCCGCCGAGGATCAGAATATGATGGCGCGCGCCCATGGATGATGCCCAGTTTTCTGCCGTCTCAGAGCCGCCAATGCCATGGCTCACCATACTTGGCATTGGCGAGGATGGTCTAGCCGGTCTTGGGACAGAGGCCAAGCTGCGGCTCAAGGCGGCCGCGCTTGTCTTCGGCGGGACGCGCCACCTGGCGCTGGCGGCGCCGATGATCACGGGTGCGGCGCAGCCTTGGCTCAGCCCCTTCTCCCGCTCGATCGAGGCGGTACTGGCCGCGCGCGGGCGCCCCACTGTCGTGCTCGCCTCGGGCGACCCCTTTCTCTATGGCGTCGGCGCCACGCTCTCCCGTCACCTCGACGCGCGCGCGATGCGCACCATCCCCGCGCCTTCGGCTTTCAGCCTGGCTGCGGCACGGCTTGGCTGGCCCCTGCAGGAGACGATTTGCCTGTCGCTGCATGGCCGGCCGCTCGATCTCCTTCGGCCGCATCTTCACCCCGGCGCCAGGATCCTGGCCCTGACCTCGGACGAGAAGGGCCCGACCGCGCTTGCCGGGCTTTTGGTCGATCTCGGCTTTGGTGGCTCGACGGTCACCGTTCTCGAAGCGATGGGCGGCGATGCCGAGCGGCTCACCCGCCATCGCGCCGACGCCTTCGCGCTTAAGGATATCGCTGCGCTGAACCTTTGTGCCGTCGAGGTGGTGGCGGATGCAGGTGCGCGGGTGCTGCCCTTCACGCCAGGCCTTGCCGACAGCCTGTTCGAGCATGACGGGCAGATCACCAAGCAGGCGGTCAGGGCGTTGACCCTGTCGGCGCTGGCGCCCCGCTATGGTGAACTGCTCTGGGATGTCGGCGCAGGCTCCGGTTCCATCGCCATCGAATGGATGCTGGCCGATCCGTCCTTGAGTGCAATTGCGATCGAAGCGGATGCGGCGCGGGCCGAGCGCATCGGCCGCAATGCCATCGCCTTCGGCGTGCCGGGCCTAAAGCTGGTGCCGGGACAGGCGCCGTCGGCACTCGAAGGGCTGGAGCCGCCGCATGCGATCTTCATCGGTGGCGGCGGCAGCGAGCCGGGTGTCATGCCGACGGCACTTGCGGCGCTGAGGCCCGGTGGTCGTCTGGTCGCCAATGCCGTGACCATCGAGATGGAACGGCTGCTCCTCGACCATCATGCCCGGCTCGGCGGATCGCTGACGCGCATTGCCTTGTCCTCCGCTTCGCCCATCGGCGGCATGACCGGCTGGCGTCCGGCCATGCCGATCACTCAATGGGTCTGGACCAAGCCGGACGATCAGACGGCGGCGATCCGGGTATGAACTGTCGCGAGCCGCCGGCCGGCGCACGGCATGGGTGACCGTCGCCCTTGCTTCATTCGCGATTTTTCGTGAAGAACAATGTCCCGCAATGTGAGCGATATGGCGAAAGCCGCGCAGATGGTTCGCCGCCTCACGCCCGCGATCTTGTCGCACGAGCGCGCCTGACGAAGGAATTTCTATGACCGTTCATTTCATCGGTGCCGGGCCAGGAGCTGCGGATCTCATTACGGTGCGCGGGCGCGACCTGATCGCGGCCTGTCCGGTCTGCCTCTATGCCGGTTCCATCGTCTCGAAGGAGCTGCTCGCCTATTGCCCGCCCGGGGCGCGCATCGTCGATACCGCTCCTATGTCGCTCGATGAGATCGAGGCGGAATATGTGCGTGCCGCCGAAGCGGGCCTGGATGTGGCACGGCTGCATTCGGGTGATCTTTCGGTCTGGAGCGCGGTGGCCGAACAGATCCGCCGGCTTCAGGCACGCGGCATAGCCTATACGCTGACCCCCGGGGTGCCGGCCTTTGCCGCCGCCGCCGCGTCGCTCGGTCGCGAACTGACCCAGCCCGCCCGGGCACAGAGCCTGGTGCTGACCCGCCTGTCCGGCCGCGCCTCGCCGATGCCGGCGGGGGAGACGCTAGCCGGATTCGGTGCGACAGGCGCGACGCTTGCCATTCACCTGGCCATTCATGCGTTGGATCGGATCGTTGAGGAGCTGACGCCGCTTTATGGTGGTGATTGCCCTGTTGCCATCGTCGTCAAGGCGTCCTGGCCGGATGAGCGCGTGATCCGCGCGACGCTTGCCACGATCGAGGCCGAGGTGCAGGCCGAGCCGATCGAGCGCACGGCCATCGTCTTCGTCGGACGCGGTCTGGACGATAGCGCGGATTTCCGCGAAAGCGCGCTCTACGATGCCGGCTACCAGCGCCGTTTTCGCGGGCGCGGTGAATAGGCAGCAGGCTGCTCCTACTCCTCGACGGCTGCTTCCTCTCTCAGCCCCGCCTCCTTGTGCGGCACTTCCTTCGAGCCCTCTGCGCGGTCGCGGTAGAGCGCGGCCTGACCGAGCATCATCAGCGTCACCGGCGTGGTGATCATCATGAAGGCGATGATCGCCAGTTCGTGGAAGATCCAGCGGTTCTGCAGCACGGCGAAGGTGATCATCGAGGCCAGACAGATGAGGATGGTGGCGCCGCTGGTCATGAGCGACGGCGCATGCAGCCGGGCATAGAAGCTTTTCAGCCGCAACAGGCCGATAGCGCCCGCCAGCGCATTGCCGGCGCCCAGAAGCAGCAGGATGCAGACCGGCAGAGCGGCCCAGAGCGGCAGGTCGAGAACGGTCATTCGATCACCTCGCCGCGCATCATGAATTTGGCGAAGGCGATGGTGGAGACGAAGCCGAGCACGGCGATAACAAGCGCCGCCTCGAAATAGATCGTATTGGCGGTGCGGATGCCGAACGTCAGCAGCATCAGCATGGCGCTCACATAGAGGGCGTCGAGCGCCAGCACCCGATCCTGCGCGCGCGGTCCGAAGATGATGCGATAGAGCGTGCAGGCCATGGCCACGCCGAGCATCAGCTGTGCCAGCAACATGCACCAGATGATCAGAAGTTCGCTCATTGGAAAATCTCCGCAAGCGGCCGCTCATAGCGGGTCTTGATGATGTGCTGCCAGTCCATGCCATCGGCCGTATCGAGAATATGAAGCGTCAGCCGGCGCGATGTGCGGTCGAATTCCAGCCAGGCGGTGCCGGGCGTGGCGGTGAGGATGCAGGCGAGCACGGCAATGGCGTTTTCGTCCGTCAAAGTCAGCTCGATCTGCAGGAAGCCGGCGGTGGCGGGCTTGCCGCGCCGGCCGAGCATGACCTTGAGCACGGCGATGTTGGAGCGGACGATATCGACGGCAACAGCGCCGACCAGCCGGAACACCGGTCGCACCCTTCCGGGCACCGTCTTGTGCGGCGAGAGATTGACCATGGCCCAGGCAAGCGCGACCGACAGGATTCCGCCCAGGAGCAACGTGCCCGGCGAGGTCGACTGGCTGATCAGCACCCAGAAGGTCAGCAGGCCGAGCGACAGGAAAGGGAAGGGGAACCAATAGCGCATCCTCAGTCCCCCCTTGGCGAAGCGATGCGCGGCACCGAGAGCACCGACTCGATATAGCCTTGCGGGCGAACGAGCGCATCCGCCGTGGCTTCGAGATAGGAGATGGCCGAACCGGCGCCCAAGGTCAGCACGGCGCAGGCGCCGAGCAGCAGTAGGATCGGCGCGATCTCGATCATGTAAATGCGCGGCACCGTGCCTTCGAGCGAGATCCAGAACGTGCGAATGCCGACGCGGTTCATGGCGATCAGCGTCGAGAGGCCGGAGAGGATCAGCAGGGCGACATAGGCCCACTGCGCGCCGCTTAGGCCCTGGAAATTAATGGCCGCGCCGGGTGGCCCGCTGCCGAAGAGGCCATGCAGGATCGAGACCTTGGCGAGAAACCCGGAAAAGGGCGGCAGGCCGGCCAGCAGCATGGCCGTTACCACGAAGCAGAGACCGAGCACCGCCATGGTTCCAGGTACGGCGACGCCGACCTCGGTCTCCACCTGATCGTCATCGCTGTCGCCATAGGCTTCCATGGTCACGGCAAGAACGTCGGCGCCGGCATCGCGGGCGCGCTCGACCAACTCGATCAGCAGAAAGAGCGCGCAAGCCGCCAGCGTCGAGGTGACGAGGTAGAGCAACGCGCCGGCGATCACCGCACGGTCGGCGATGCCGATGGCTGTAAGAAGCGTGCCGGAGGAGACGATGATGCAATAGGCTGCCAGCCGGCCAAGCGCCTGGGAGGCAAGCACGCCGATCAGGCCGAAGAGAATGGTGGCGAGCCCGCCATAGAGCAGCACGGAAAGCCCGAAGCCGGCCGATGGTCCCGCGCCGGCGCCAAAGAGCAGCATCGAGAAGCGCAGCAGGATATAGGCGCCGACCTTGGTCAGAATGGCGAAGAAGGCGGCCGAAGGCGGGCTGGCGGCGGCATAGGCGCCGGGCAGCCAGAAGCCGAGCGGCCACATGGCGGCCTTGACCAGGAAGGCGATGCCGAGCAGCGCCGCGCCGGCCTCCATCAGCATGCGGTTTTCCACGTTGAGCTGGCCAATGCGCAACGCAAGGTCAGCCATGTTCAGCGTGCCGGTGGCGCCGTAGATCAGGCTGACGCCGATGAGAAAGAGGGAGGAGGCAGCCAGGTTGATGGCGATATAATGCAGCCCCTTCTTCACCCGCATCGGCCCGGAGCCATGCAACAGAAGGCCATAGGATGCGCCAAGCATGATCTCGAAGAAGACGAAGAGATTGAACATGTCGCCGGTCAGGAAGGCGCCGTTGATGCCGACCGCCATGAACTGGAACAGCGAATGGTAATGAAAGCCCTGGCGATGCCAGCGGGCCATGGAGAAGGTCTGTGCGCCCAACGCCACCAGGCTGGACAGCACCAGCATGACCGCCGACAGACGGTCGACCACCAGCACGATGCCATAGGGCGCGGACCAGTTGCCGAGCAGATAGACCAGAGGCATTCCCTCCGGCTGATCGGCCGCCGCATACATCAGCGATAGCGAGACGACGAAGACGACTGCGCTCGAGAGAACGCTGATCACGCCCTTCATGTCGCGGTTGCGGTCGTTGATCGGGATCAGCGCGGCAGCCGTGATGAGCGGAATGAGGATCGGCAGGATCGGCAGATGGTCGAGGATCGACATGGCCTCACTCCCTCCCATCGACATGGTCGTTGCCGCTGAAGCCGCGCGAGGCCAGAAGCACGACCAGGAACAGCGCCGTCATGGCGAAACCAATGACGATGGCGGTCAGCACGAGCGCCTGGGGGAGGGGGTCGGCATGGGTCAGCAGCCCGCCGGCGCCGCCTTTCTCGATGATCGGCGGTGCATCGACGCGCAGCCGCCCCATTCCGAAAATGAACAGGTTCACGGCATAGGAGAGTAGCGAGAGGCCGATGATCACCTGATAGGTGCGCGGGCGGAAGAGCAGCCAGATCCCCGAGGCAGCCAGAACGCCGATGCCGGCCGAGAGCACGAGTTCCATTAGGAGGCCTCCGTTCCGCTTGGTCGCGGCGCGCGAATATGGGCGCGCGGCGCACGCACGGACTGGTGGGCGAGCGCGATCAGGATCAGCACCGTGGCGCCGAGCACCAGCGAGAAGACGCCGAGATCGAAGAGGATGGCGCTGGCAAGCGGCACGTCGCCGACGAGAGGCAGGTGCAGATAGCGCGACGTTGAGGTGAGGAAGGGATAGCCGAGCGCCCAGGAGCCAAGCCCTGTGGCGGTGGAAACAAGCAGGCCGATGCTCATCCAGCGCAAGGGGTGGATGCGCAGCCGCTCCTCCACCCAGCGGGTGCCGCCGGCCATATATTGCAAAATGAAGCCGATCGACATGGCAATGCCGGCGGCAAAGCCGCCGCCCGGCAGATCATGTCCACGGAAGAAGAGATAGGCCGAAAGCATGCCGATGGCCGGAAACATCCAGCGCATGATGACGGTCGGCACGAAGAGATAGTCGGAGATGCTGTCGCCTTTCGACCGATCGGGATGGCGGTCGTCGAAGTCGTTCTGCACCTGCTGCTGCATCGGCTTTTCCAGGCTGTCCGATGCAGGGCGGAAACGCAGCAGCAGCGCGAAGACGGTGAGCGCGACGATGCAGAGCACCGCGATTTCGCCGAACGTATCGAAGCCGCGGAAATCCACCAGGGTGACGTTGACCACATTGGTGCCGCCGCCTTCGAAATAGGCGCGCTCCAGGAAATAGCTGGAGATGGTGCCGGGCATCTGACGGGTCATCACCGTATAGGAGATCAGGCTCAGGCCCAGACCGCAGGCGACGGCGACCAGAAGATCGCGCAGACGGCGCAGGCGTACGCCAAAGGTCATCTCCTCCGGCTTGGTGGCGCCCTCGATCCGCTTGGGCAGCCAGCGCAGGCCGAGCAGGATGAGGACGGTCGTGACGATTTCCACCAGAAGCTGGGTGACCGCCAGATCCGGCGCCGACAGCCAGACGAAGGTGATGCAGGTGATCAGCCCTGCGCCACCGAGCAGAACCAGGGCAGCCAGCCGGTGGAACTTCGCCTGCCAGGCAGCGCCTACCGCGCAGGCCATGCCGATCAGCCAGACGAAGGCGAAAGCGGGATCGATGCCGCGCAGCACGATGTCGGCCGGCTGGAAGCCGCGATGCAGGAGCGGGATGGCGGCGGCAAAGAGCGAGGCCGCAGCAAGAATGCGCAATTGCGGCTGCAGCCGCCGCGTGCCCGCCTTGGCTTCGACCAGACGCGCCCAGCGCCAGGAGAGCGCCACCAGCACCCGTTCGAAGATGCGCTGGCCTTCGAGCCGGCGGATATAAGGCGGCCCCTCGACGCTGTTGGCGAGGTAGGATTTCATCAGCGCATAGAGGATCACACCGCCGATCAGCGCCGCGATGCTCATGAAGAGCGGCAGGTTCCAGCCATGCCACATGGCCAAGCTGTAAGAGGGCGTATCGTCCTTGAGAACCGCCTCGACGGCCGTGTGCAGCAGCGGGCCGATGGTCAGGGAGGGCACGATGCCAACGATGAGGCAGGCCAGCACCAGGAATTCCACCGGCACTCGCATCCAGCGGACCGGCTCATGCGGCACCTTCGGCAGGTCGCGGGGCGGCGGGCCGAAGAAGACTGAATGGATGAAGCGGATGGAATAGGTCACCGAGAACAGGCTTGCCAGCGTCGCGACATAGGGGGTGACCGTGTCGAGCAGATTGACCTTGTGCGTCTCGATCGCCTCGGCGAAGAACATTTCCTTCGACAGGAAGCCGTTGAGCAGCGGCACGCCGGCCATGGAGGCGCTCGCGACCATGGCAAGTGTGGCGGTATGCGGCATGTAGCGGAAGAGGCCGCTCAAGCGGCGCATGTCGCGCGTGCCGGTCTCATGGTCGATGATCCCCGCGGCCATGAACAGCGAGGCTTTGAAGGTAGCATGGTTCAGCGTGTGGAAGATCGCCGCCACTGCCGCGACGGGGCTGCCAAGGCTGAGCAGCACGGTGATCAGCCCGAGATGGCTGATGGTCGAATAGGCGAGCAGCCCTTTGAGATCATGCTGGAAAATGGCGAAATAGGCGCCGAGCAGCAGCGTCGTCAGGCCTGCAAGGCCTACCAGCCAGAACCAGGCATCGGTGCCGGCCATGACAGGCCAGAACCGCGTGAGCAGGAAGATCCCCGCTTTCACCAGCGTGGCCGAATGCAGGTAGGCCGAAACCGGGGTCGGCGCCGCCATGGCATGGGGCAGCCAGAAGTGGAAGGGAAATTGCGCGCTCTTGGTCAGCGCGCCTGCCAGAATGAGGATCAGCGCCAGCAGATAGAGCGGATGGTTGCGGATGGCGTCGCCCGAGGAGAGAACCGCATCGAGATCGTAACTGCCGACGATATGACCGATCAGCATCAGCCCGACGAGCAGGCACAGGCCGCCCGTTGCCGTGACCGTCAGCGCCATGCGCGCGCCGTCGCGGGCCTGGCCGTTTTGATACCAATAGCCGATCAGCAGGAAGGAGACGATGCTGGTCATCTCCCAGAAGATCGCCATCAGGATCAGGTTTCCGGAGAGAACCAGGCCGAGCATGGCGCTCATGAAGGCCAGGAACAGCGAAAAGAAGCGCGGCACCGGATCGCTCGAGGACATGTAATAGCGGGCGTAGACGACGACCAGCAGGCCAATGGCGCTGATCAGGCCCGAAAACATCCAGGAGAACCCATCCATCCTGAGCTTCAGGTTCAGCCCATATTGCGGGATCCAGGCGACCTGCCAGGCGATCACGCCGCGATGGCTGACATGCAGATAGAGATAGACGCTGATGCCGAGGCAGAGAAAAGCGACCAGGCCCGAGAGCCAGGCTGCCTCTGTGCCCTGGCGCGATGGCAGGCAGATGGCCGCGATGCTGCCCGCAAGCGGGGCGAAGACGAGAACCGGAAGCAGGAGCGCGGCGATGTCTATGGTCGTTCCTCTCGGATGGCAGGTCCAGGCGGGAGGCTCAGCCAATGCGCAAACACGAGCATGAGACCGGACCCCGCTCCTCGTCGATGAAGAAGAGCCGGATGATGGCAGCCCGAAAGCACGCCTGCATCCGTCAACCGCGCCAGCGCAAAGGCGGGCACCGGCATCTCTGCACGCGAGACGTGCAGGCGATAGCCGCTTTGAAGCAGCGCTCGCGGGGATGCGTCGAATATGGAGAGGTTCTTGTGGAATGCCAACCCTGAACCGGGAAAAAACACGCAAGGATGGGCAGGCTTTTTGAAAAGAGTCAGCGCGGACATTCCAGCGGTTGCCCCGGCGTGCAGCTTGAGCACCATGCCCGTGCTGGCGAACTTGACGCACCGATGGCAAGGCGCGCTTATGCAAGGCGTCGGATGGACAGGCGAGCAGGCGCGGCCGAGCGTTTCGGAACGGTGCGCGATCCGCAGGAGGAGGAAATTTGATGGGAGACACAGTTGTTCTCAAAGCCGGGGCTTACCGGTTCGAGGCCCGGCTCGAAACAGAGGCGGCGCCGCAAACCTGCGCGGCGATCTTGAAGCTTCTGCCCTATCGCGAGCGGATCATTCATGTGCGCTGGAGCGGCGAAGGGCTCTGGATTCCGCTGGGCACGGCCGATTTCGGGATTGGTTATGAGAATCACACCAGCTTCCCGACGCCGGGGCAGATGCTGCTCTATCCCGGCGGCATCAGCGAAACGGAAATGCTGCTCGCCTATGGGGCCGTCCATTTCAAGTCGAAGATGGGCCAGCTTGCCGGCAACCACTTCCTGACGGTCACCTCGCCGCTCGAGGATCTCGCCAAGCTCGGCCGGATGGTCCTGTGGGAAGGCGCGCAGCCGCTCGAGATCTCAAGGGACTGATATGTGAGACGGTTACAGCATCGGGCTTAAAACGATACGCAGTCCGATGCTCTAAATTTCTGTTTTACATCGGATTTTTCCGAAAACCGGTTCCCACTTTTCGGTCCGATGCCGAGGGACGGGCACGAAAAAGGGCGCCGGTCTGGCGCCCTTTCGATGCAACGGAGTGTTTGCCTGTTCGCCTTACTTGGTGGCGACGACCGTGCTGCGCAGCGGCACCAGCGGCGTGCCGCGAGCCGGCACGTTGATGGCCGAGCCGCCGCCGATAGCGACATTGAGCGCCACATAGTTGGAGGCCAGGCTGCGGATCGCGGAAGCGAGCGAGATGCGCGATTCCGACAGGGTGCGTTCGGCGTCGAGAACATCCAGAAGCGAAGTCGCGCCGCCGCGATAGCTTTCGCGGGCGAGACCCAATGCCTGTTCGGAGGAGGCCACGACCTTGCGCAGTGCTGCGACCGTCTCGTAATTGTTCTTGAGCGCGATCAGCGCGTTTTCGACATCCTCGACAGCGTCGAGCACGGTCTGCTTCCAGCTCAGATAGGCTTCCTGCGCTGCGGAGCGCTGTGCCTCGACATTGGCGCGCAGACGGCCGCCATTGAAGATCGGGATGGTGAGATCCGGGCCGAAGGACCAGGCGCCGACACTGCCACGCAGGGCATTGGTGACTGTGCGGCTGGCGCTGAGCGAGCCCGACAGCGTGAGGCTCGGATAGAGCTGCGCTTCGGCCACGCCGATTTCCGCCGTTGCGGCGGCGAGATTGCGCTCGGCGGCGCGAATGTCCGGACGGTTGCGGATGAGATCGGCGGGAACGCCGACCTTCGTGTTATAGCGCGGGGTCGGCTGCCCGCCGCTGCGCACGAGCTCCGACGTGATCGAGGTCGCCGGCAGGGCAAGCAGGGTGGCGATGTGGTTGGCGGCGGTGTTGAAGCCGCTCTCATAGGCCGGCAGTTCCGCCAGCGTCGAGTTCACGAGGCCTTCCGCCTGGACCACGTCGAGGCTCGACGCAGCGCCCGCTTCGCGGATGTCATTGGTGAGCTTCAGCGTTTCGCGACGCGATTCCAAGCTCTTGCGAGCAAGCGCCAGTGCCTCCTGGTTATAACGCGCATCGATATACGAGGTGGCGAGATCGGAGAGATAGGCAAGCCGCGCCGTGCCGACATTGTCATAGGCCGCATCCAGCGAAGCATTGGCCGATTCGACCGAGCGGCGATACTGGCCGAACAGATCGAGGAGCCATGAGCCCGCGAGCGCGCTGGACGCGCTCTTGGTCTCGGAATGGTCACGCGCACCGCCCGACTGGCGGCGCAGATAGGAACCGTCCTGGCCGTCGATGCTGGCCGAGGAGGAGGAATTGAGCTGCGGCAGCGCACCGGCGCCGGCAATGATCACGTTGGCGCGAGCCTGATTGATACGCTCAAGCGCCTGCTGCACGCTCAGGTTTTCATTCATACCGCGCGTCATCAGGCTGTCGAGCTTCTTATCGCGGAAGGACTGCCACCAGGGGTTGAGAGTGGTGTTGTCCTGGGCGGATGCGCCTCGCGAAAACTTGGCCGGCAGCGCGGTCGGCGGCTCCTGATAGTTCGGGCCGACGACGCAGCCGGACAGCAGGAGGAGGCTCAACGGCAGGAGCGCTTTGACTGATATCATCGGGTTTCCCCTTCCGGACTGAGACTGCCGGTAACGAGTGATTCACTATTCCTCCTTATCATTTTGCCGCCGCGAAGCGAGGGGCCAAACGCCGCCTTCCCCCAAATTATGGTAAGTCCCTCAACAAGTGTTTCCTTCCGGCCACGGTCTGGTCGAAAGCGGGACAGGCACCAGTGCGGCGCAAGGCTTGATGAAATCCTCTAAGCGTCTGCGATCGCAATTATATTAGGCAGGTAATGATTCGCCCTAGGCTGCCTTCCAGGTTTTGCGCGAGGCGAAATCCACCAGCATCTCCGCGCTCATCGGTCGGGCGAAGGCATAGCCCTGCAGGGCGTGAGCTCCCAGAGCACGCAAAACATCGGCATGATTGCGCGTCTCCACGCCTTCGGCGATCACGTCGATGCCGAGCGCGCGGCCGATATCGATGATGGAGGAGACGAGTCGCAGCTGGCGATTGGACGACAGAATCGGCATGACCAGCTGCCTGTCGATCTTCAGCCGGCTCGGTTTGAGCTTCAGGAGGCTGGTGATCGAGGCATAGCCGCTGCCGAAATCGTCGATTTCCAGATCGATGCCGAGGTCTCGAATGCGCTCGATATTGCTGAGGATCCGGCTGTCGGTTTCGTCAAAGGAAATCGATTCGAGCAGTTCGAAGGACAACCGCCCCCTGGGCAGCTGCCGCGCTTCCAGACGCTCGGGAAGGGCCTGGTCGTTCAGCCGGTCATGCGACAGATTGACCGACAGCTTCGGAATCGCCAGGCCCGCTTCGTCCCAGAGGCGCAGGACCTCCAGCCCGCAATCGAGCACGCGGTCATCGATTTTTGCCACGACGCCGATCGCCTCGGCGGTTTCCAGAAAGGCGGCCGGTGCCAGCAGGCCGCGCGTCGGGTGCTGCCAGCGCGCCAAGGCTTCCACGCCGATAATATCGAGCGATACGGGCGAGAACTGCGGTTGGAAATAGGCAATGATCTCGCCGCGCTCCAACGCGCGCAGGATCTCGTCGCCTGTTTTCTTTGTCTTCAGCGCCGCCGCCCTTAGCGCCGGTGTGAAGAACTGATAGCGGTCGCGTCCGCTGCGCTTGGCCTCGTAGAGCGCGATATCGGCATTGACGAGTAGCTGCGCCGCCGTCTCCTCATCGGAGGATTGGCGGGCAATGCCGATGCTGGCGCCGATGCGGCACTCATGGCCGCGATAGGGCACGGGCGTGCGCATGGCCTCGATGATGCCAGCCGCCAGCGCCTTGCCCTCGTCGGGCAGGCTGTCATTGGCGGCGATCACCACGAATTCGTCGCCGCCGATGCGGGCAACGAAATCACCAGGGCGGATCCTGGCGCGCAGCGTGTCGGCGGCATGGCGCAGCACCTCGTCGCCGGCAGCATGGCCGAGCGTGTCGTTGATATCCTTGAAGCGGTCTAGATCGAGATGGAAGACGCTGATCGGCGTGCCGCAGGGCGTCAGCGCATTCAGGCGCTGATCGAGAAAGCGGCGGTTCGGCAGGCCGGTCAGCGGATCGTGCAGCGCGTTGAATTCCATGCGGTGGCGCGCGGCCTCGATCTCGCGGTTTCGCTCTTCGGCAAGCCGGCGTGCTTCCTCCAGGCTCTGGGTCTTGGCCACGTCGGCGCTGATGTCCCAGTTGACGCCGACCACCTTCTGCTGGCCCTTGGCATCGGTGAAGCAGGAGCCGATGCTGCGTATATTGCGCACGCGCCCATCCGGCAGAACGATGCGGAATTGCGAATGATAGGTGCGTCGGCTCTTGGAGGCCTCGACGATTTCCGCAATGGCGCCCTGCCTGTCCTCCGGGTGCAGCCGGTCGGCCCAGAAGGTCATGTCGGCGGTCTCATGCGGCTGCGCGGCGTAGATTTCGTGCATGCGCTTGTCCCAAACCAGGGTTTCGCGCGCTACGTCCAGCTCCCAGATGCCGGTTTCGGATGCGTCAAGCGCAATGCGCAGCCGGCGGGACAGCTCGCCCAGTCGCTCCTCCTTCTGTTCGAGGATGCGGATGTTTTCCTGGCGCTCGTCCATGAGCCGGCTCAGCGTGTAGACGGGAACGAGAATCAGCAGGCTGCCAAGCGCTACCGCCAGGCGAACCGCCCAGGCATTGGGCGGCTCGGCGGCCCATCCGCCTTTGGGCGTACCGTTGATGACCCAGCTGCCGCCCGGCAGCGCCACCGCAAGGCTGACCGGATTGCGTCCCAGAACCGCCGCTTCACCGAAAAACAAGGCGCCGCCAGCGCCAAGCCCATCCCGGCCGGACAGCGCAACGTCGAGATCCAGCCCGCTGCTGGTCAGGCCGGCTTCGTCATAGACTGCGTCGATATCGATCACGGCGGAGAGAATGCCCCAGAAGCGGCTGCCGCCCTTGTCGTCGTCCACGCGAATCGGAAAGCGGCTGACGAGACCGCGCCCACCCTGGATGAGATCGACCGGTCCGGCCAGCACCATGCGGTTTTCGTCGCGGGCGCGCAGGGCCGCCTCACGCTGCGTGGTGCTCTTGCGGTAATCATGGCCGAGAGCCGCCTCGTTGCCGGCACGCGGATAGACTTGCCGGATGACCAGATCCGGCGCCAGCGCCAGATTGTGCAGATGGGACGGGCTATCGAACAGGCTCTTGGACAGGGCTGCGAAGCGCGTCTCGCTGATATCAGGCTCCGCTGCCACCATGGCCGCGAGCCCGCGCACCAGCTGGACATCGCCGTTGATGCTGCGCTCCAGCTTCGAACGGATCGCCGTCAGCCTTTCGCTGACCATGGTGCGCGCCCGCATATCCGCAATCGAAGCATTCTGCTGCTCGGCAAAAAAGGTCGCGGTCACCACCACGGCCAGCGCGATGATCGACGGAATATAGTTTGGCCCGAGCAACCGGCGCAGGTGCCGAAACCATTTGGTCCTCGGAAAGCTAATTTTCACCACGCTCATGATCTCTTCGAAATGATAAAGGATCGTCGCGCCTCAGTGTTAACATTACCTAGCAGTGCCATGGCGTGGTTTTGCAATTCGGCTCTTCCAGAGAAAATAAAAGGTAAAAACCTCCTGAAGCGACCAGTTAAAATTAAAGGGTCGGACACGCTAATTTTAGCGATGACGGGTTTGCTTGCGGATGAGACGGTCTGATGGCCTGCCCGATGAGCGCGGATGTCTTGGGTCTTCTCGCAAAGTCATCCGCCGGAGCCGCTGCAAGATCGACGTCAGGGGGATCCCCCAGCGCCCGCCAGAGGCCGATCATCTAAGGCCGTCGCGGCCTTGGCGGCCTCAAGAGGAGAGGTCGCCGTCCATTTCCTCCACAGTGCCGGCCGGGATCATCGCCATCAGTGTCTCCAGCCGGTCGGCGTCGCGCGGCAGCTTATCGGCGCGCAGCCGGGCGATGCGGGGAAAGCGCATGGCGACGCCGGACTTGTGCCGGGTCGAGCGGTTGATCCCTTCGAAGGCGATTTCCAGCACGAAGCCGTGATCGGCGGTTGCCCGCACCGAGCGCACCGGCCCGAAGCGTTCGACCGTATTGTTGCGCACGAAACGATCGAGGATTTCGAGTTCGGCATCGGTAAAGCCGAAATAGGCCTTGCCGACCGGCACGAGCACCTGCTTGCCATCTACCTCGGTCCAGACACCGAAGGTGAAATCGGAATAATAGCTGGAGCGCTTGCCATGGCCGCGCTGGGCATACATCAACACGGCGTCGATATTGTAGGGCTCGCGCTTCCATTTGAACCACGGCCCCTTGGCGCGGCCGGACTGATAGGGCGAGTCCCAGCGCTTGAGCATGATGCCCTCGATCACCGGATCGGGCGGGGCGATGCGCAGCTGGTCGATCTCCTTCCAGCTCGAAAAGGAGACCAGCGGCGACAGGTCGAAATGCGTGGGCGAGGCTGCCTCGATCAGGCCCGACAGCGCGGCGCGGCGCTCGGAGAAGGGCAGAGGGCGCATGTCGCCCTCGCGCGAGAACAGGAGATCGTAGCCGCGCACGAAGGCGGGATAATCCTCGATGGTTTTACGCGTCACCGTCTTGCGGTTCAGCCGCTGCTGCAGGTCGGAGAAGGTGCGGGTGGCGCGGTTGGTGCGCGCGGTGCCGCCGACCAGAAGTTCGCCATCGATGATGCCTTCGAAATCGACCGCTTCGAGAATGTCGGGAAAGGCGGCGGAAATATCGTCGCCACTGCGCGAATAGAGACGGCGCGTGCCATCGAGATTGGCGAGCTGCACACGAATGCCGTCCCATTTCCATTCGGCGGCATAGTCCTGCGGATCGAGATTGGTCAAATCGCCGTCAGCCACAGGCGTTGCCAGCATCACCGCATGGAAGACGGCCGGCATGGACAGCGCCGGGCGCTCCGAATGGCCTTCGAGCCAGGAGAAAAGCGAGAGATAGGGCGGTTCCAGCCCATGCCACAGCGTTTCGATCTCGCTGGCATCGACGCCGCCCATATCCGCCAGCGCCTGCTTCACCAGCCGGGCAGAGACGCCGATGCGCATGGAGCCGGTGACGAGTTTCAAGAAGGCATAGCGCGCGGAGCCGTCGAGCCGGTCGAGAAGATCGCGCACCAGGCCGCGCACATCGCCGCGCCCGGCGCTCTGCAGCCGATGGATGACCGCGCCGAGCGACAGGTCTGCCACCTCGGCCTCATCGGGTTCGACCGTCTCCCAGACCAACGAGATGGTCTCGGCCAAATCGCCGACATAATCATAGGAATATTGGAAGAGAATGGGGTCCATGCGCTCCAGCATCAGCTGGCGCAGGAGCGCGGGCTTGACGGTGGCGATGTCGAGTGTTCCGGCGATTGCCGCCAGCGCATAGCCACGGTCCGGGTCTGGCGCCGTGCGGAAATAATCGGCCATCAGCCGGATCTTGGCATTGCGCTGCGGGGTCAGCACCAGCCGGTCGAGAAGCTCGGCAAAGGCCTGCATGGCTCATTCCCCCTCGTCGTCATAGCCGACGAGATGCAGTGGCCGGGCGGCAATGCCTTCAAGCTCGCACCAGCGCACCAGCGCCTCCTCCCGCCCATGGGTGACCCAGACCTCGCCGGGGCGCAGTTCGGCGATGGTCGCGGTCAGTTCCGCCCAGTCGCAATGGTCCGAGATCACCATGGGCAGCTCGACGCCCCGCTGGCGGGCGCGCTGGCGCACCAGCATCCAGCCCGAGGCGAAGACGGCCATGGGTTCTGGAAAGCGCCGCGCCCATTTGTCGGCAAAGGCCGAGGGCGGGCCAATCACCACGCGGCCGGCGAAGGCGCTCTTGTCACGGCCGGTGATGGTGGCCGGTTCCAGGGGGCCGAGATCGATGCCTTCGCGCTGATAATAGTCGCAGAGCCGGGCAAGTGCCCCATGGATGAAGATCGGCGCGTCATAGCCGGCTTCCCGCAGCAGCATGATTACCCTTTGCGCCTTGCCCAGCGCATAGGCCCCGACCAGATGGGCGCGCTCGGGAAACTGTTTCAATGAGGTAAGGAGCTTGCCCACCTCCTCGGCGTCGTCGGGATGGTGAAAGACCGGCAGGCCAAAGGTTGCCTCTGTGATGAAGACGTCGCAGGGCACCGGCTCGAAGGACAGGCAGGTGGGATCGCGCCGCCGTTTGTAATCGCCTGATACGACGATGCGCATCCCCTCCGCCTCCACCGCGATCTGGGCAGAGCCGAGCACATGGCCGGCGGGATGGAAATGCACGGTCACGTCGCCGATGCGCATTTCCTTGCCGAGTGGCGCCTCTTGCGGCGTCTGGCAGAAGGCCTCGCCATAGCGCACGGCCATGATTTCAAGGGTCTGGCGCGTGGCGAGCACCGCCTGATGCCCGGCGCGGGCGTGGTCCGCATGCCCATGGGTGATCAGGGCTCGCTCTACGGGCTGCACCGGGTCGATATAGAACCCGCCTTTTTCACAGTAGAGGCCTTTGGGCGTCGGATAGAGCAGGCTGTCGGCTTTCATGCCGTTAGAAGATAGCCGCGCACCGGCAGGGGAAAAGCCGGCGCGCGGATTTTTATTTGATGCGTCTCAGACGCCTGTGCGGGCGAGCGTGTCGGCCACCAGCTTGAGCACGGCCGGCGCATCGATCTCCATGCAGGCAGCCTGCGAAGGAAGTCCATCCCAGACGCTGGGTCCGCAGCCGAGATCATCAGGCTTCTGGATCGTCTGGCCATCGGCAATGCCGCCGCAGACAACGCGCATGGCGCCCTTTCGGATGGTGAACAGCTCCGGCGCGACGAGATAGACGCAGGCGCAGCTGTCATGCACCAGCATGCCATCCGGCACGCGGGTCTCGTAGAAGTCGATATAGAATTGCGAAATGTCCGACAGCAGCTGGGTGCGCGCGCCGCCCCTCTCCACGATGGCGGCAAGATCGGCGCGGGTCATCACGGTCTTGGTGGTGACATCGAGGCCGACGACGGTGACAGGCCAGGCGGCAGTGAAGACGGCATCGGCCGCTTCCGGGTCGCCATGGATATTGGCTTCGGCCGCCGGATTGACATTGCCGTTGGTGTCGAAGGCGCCACCCATGATGATCACGGCCTTCACCAGGCCGATGATCCCGGGATCCTCCTTGAGCGCGCGTGCAAGATTGGTCATCCGGCCGACGGCGATCAGCGTCACCTCGCCAGGGTGAGCGTGCACTGTCTCGATGATGAAGCGATGGGCGGGCCGGGGATCGATCGGCAGGTCGATGGTTTCCGGCACGCCGATATTGCCGAGCCCGTCCTCGCCATGCACGAAGGTCGGCCAGGCGGCATGGGCGCGGGCGGGGTCGAAGGTTTCGGGTATGCCTTTGGCAACGGGCGCGTCGATCTGCCATTCGCGCTTGAGGAACAGCGCATTGCGCGTCGTCGTCTCCACCGAGGCATTGCCGAACACCGTGGTGATGCCGATGAGATCAATCTCGGGATGCTGGTGAAGGAAGAGGAGTGCCATGGCGTCGTCGACGCCGGGATCCGTATCGAAGATGACCTTATGCATGGGGCAGTCCTTATGCCGGGGGAGGATGACTTATGCCAGAGGATTACTGGAAACGGCTGATCGAGAAAGGGGCGAGCGCCGGATCGGCACTGCCTTCCAGGAGGTCGGCGATGTGGCGGCCGGTCACAGCCGACAGCGTCAGGCCGAGATGGCCATGGCCGAAGGCGAAGGCGATGCGCGGATCCTGCGGGGAGAGGCCGATCACGGGCACGCTGTCGGGCGTCGATGGGCGACGGCCCATCCACTCCACGCCCCCTGTCTCCGGCAGGGCGGGAACATAGCGGCGCATCTTGGTGCGCATGGCTGAGGCACGGGCGAAATTGGCCGGTGCCTCCGGCTGCGCCAGTTCCACCGCGCCGCCGACGCGCAAGGCATTGTCGAGCGGTGTGGCGACGAAGCCATGTTCGGAGAAGAAGACCGGCATGGGCAGGCTCAAAGGCGGGTCGGTCCAGGTCGTGTTATAGCCGCGCTCGGTTTCCAGAAGGACTCTCAGCCCGAGGCGGCGCACCAGATCGCGCGACCAGACACCCGAGGCGACCACCACCTTGTCGAATGCGTGATCTCCGCTCGCGGTGCGCAGTGACACGCCATTGGCGGCTGGAAGAACCGCCGTCACCGCCTGATCTTCGATCCGGCCACGGTCGCGGATCACCTGCCGCAGACGGGCTAGGAAGGTCTCGGGATGGTTGAGCGTGTGATAGCCGGCGGAAAACACGGCGCCGGCGAGCGCGCCTTCGAGCGCCGGCACACGGGCGCGGGTCTCGGCCGCATTCAGCCGCTCGACCTCGAAGCCCAGAAGCCGGGCATTGCGCTGCTCGTGCTGAAAGGCTTTGTCCAGCGAGGACTGGCTGTCATAGACATGCAGCGCGCCGGTATGGCGGATATGGCCCTCCAGTCCGACCAGTGCGCCGAGATGGGCATGGGCGGCCAGCGCCTGGCGCATCAGGAAGCCCAGCGCTTGGCGGGATGCATCGACACGCTGCGGCCGGGCGGCGGCCAGGAGAGCGGCCAGCCAGGGGGACAGGGCCGGCAGATCCTGCCAGCGCAGCGTCAGCGGCCCGAGCGGATCGACCAGCCATTTCGGCGCGGCAAACAGCATGTCGGGCCGCGCGATCGGGTCGATTTCTGGAATGGCGAGAATGCTGGCATTGCCGACCGAGGCCGGCAGTCCGCCGCCGTCCTTTTCGAAGACCGTCACCGCATGGCCGCGCTCGATGAGTTGAACCGCAATCGCCGCGCCGATGACGCCCGCGCCCGCAATGCCGATCCGCGCCATGGCCATGATCCTCTCTCGTCTGCTTTGCCTGATCGAGGTCATGCCCGGTCACTGCGGAGCGATCAAGGGGCGCCAAGCGGAAAAGACGAGCCGGCGCTGGCGAGCGGCCGATCTTTAGAGTTCCGAAACGGGCTCCGCTTAAAGTTGCGTCACCATTTTTGTTTTGTGTCATGGTCACGGAAGCGCGAGGCGACCGGCGTGAAGGGTATCAAGTTCAAGATTCGCCTGTCGAGGAAGGTGTTCATCTTCTCGCTCGTCGGTGTCGTCGTGCTTTCCGGCGCCGGCGCCGGTGCGGCCTTTTATTTCGGGCCGCATGACGACGGTGTGGACGAGGATGCGAAGACGGCAGCGATTTCCGGCCTCGACTGCTCGCTCGTCGATGTGATCAAGATCCGCCGCAACGGCCAGCGCTATATTCGCAAGTATGTATCCGTTGGCGGCGGCGACGGGCTGGAGCGCGCACGCACGGCGCTGCGCGTCGCAGGCCTTCTGGCCAAGCAGGAAAAGGCCGATCTCTACCAGGTGGTGGTGCTTGCCCAGGCCGGGCCGCAGGTGCGCGCGGACTGGCGCGGCACGGCGATCGGCGCCGAGGCGCTCTTCGCGCCGGATCCGAGCCGGGTTGCCGACATGCCGCAACCTTTCGTCGCCAGCTACAAGGAAGGTGAGGCCAACGAGGCCGGCCGCTTCACCGGCGAACAGAAGGCCATGTCGTTCGATGATATTCGCGGCGTGATGACAGCCATCGCCGACCCGAAGGATTGCTTCGACGCGAAGGCCGCCGCTGCTGCGGCCGCCGCCGCTGAAGCCGCCGCAGCCGCGGCCGCCCATGGCGGCGGGCATGGGGCGGCACCGGCAGAAGGCGGGCACGGCGAAAGCGCCGGTCATGGTGAAAGTGCGGGGCATGGCGAAAGCGCAGGCGGCGAGCACGGTGCGCCGGCCGAAGGCGGACACGAGGCGGCCCCTGCGGAAGGCGGTCATGGCGAAGCGGCGGCGGAAGCCGGCCATGGCGAGGCCGCAAAGGATGGCGAGAAGAAGGAGGGCGCGGACGGTCACGGCGGCTCTCCCGTGGCGAGCGCGGAAAGCGGCGGCTGGTTCTCCTCGATCACCGGCATGATTTTCGGCGCCAAGAGTGCGGAGCCTGCCAAGGCCGAAGGCGGTCATGACGCCCCTGTCGCTGCAGAAGGCACGCACGAAGCATCAGGCGAAGGCACAGCCCCAGGCCATGATGCGGCAAAGCCAGAGGAGCATGGCGCCGAGCCGGCCGCAAGCGGACATGCTGCTGACACCCATGAGGAAGCCAAGGCCGAGGCCGCGCCTGCAGATCATGGCAATGGCGAATCCGCAGCACCGAGCCCGCATGCGGCAGAGGCGCCGCCGCCCGCAGACCACACGCCCGAAGCGCATGATGAGAGCGCCACGCCTGCCGCGCAAGCCGCAGAACCCTCGCATGAGATTACCGGCGATGCCGGTTCGGACGCAAAGCCAGCCGCAGCGGCTGCCCACCTGATATCGCCCGGCGCTGATGCCGCCAATGTGCCTGACGCGACGGCAACGGGGCATTGAGCTCTGTAGCGCGATCGTCTGTCGGGCCGGCAAGGCAATCGCGTTGTCGGCTGCTTCAACGTGTTTTTATGTGAAGACAGCATGATGATTGGCGGCGGTTCGCAAACCGTCGCCTTTGCCGTCCTCCTCCCCGGAAAGGAGAAGGACAATAACAAGGCGCGGTTTAATCCGCCTTGGCGCGGCGCGCCGGGAAGAGGATGACGTCGCGGATCGAGGGCGCGTTGGTCAAGAGCATGATCAGCCGGTCGATGCCGATGCCCAGGCCGCCGGCCGGCGGCATGCCCTGGTCGATGGCGTCGAGGAACTCGTCGTCCAGCTGCTTTTCCTTCTCGCCGCGCGCATGCGCCTGCTCCAGCTGCTCGACCATGCGGCGGCGCTGCTCTTCCGGATCGTTGAGCTCGGAAAAGGCGTTGCCGATTTCCCAGGCGTTGCAATAGGTCTCGAAGCGTTCCACCAGACGCGGCTCGCCCGGCACCTCCTTGGCGAAGGGCGAGATGTCCTTGGGGAAATGGGTGACATGCGAGGGCTGGATCAGCGTGCCCTCGACCTTCTCCTCGAAGATGAAGGCCAGGCATTCGCCCCAGGTCGCATCCTTCTCCACCTCGAAGCCGGCGGCCTTGGCGGCGGCGCGGGCCTCTGCGTCGGTCTTGATCGCCAGGAAGTCGATGCCTGTCGCCTCCTTGACCGCATCCGGCATGGGCACGCGACGGAAGGGGCCCTTGAAGGAGAGCGTCTGTTCGCCATAGGCGACATCGGTCGAGCCGTGAATGGTTTGCGCCAGTGAAGCAAAGAGCCGCTCGACGAGGTCCATAATGTCCTCGTAATCGGCATAGGCCCAATAGCATTCCATCATCGTGAATTCGGGATTGTGCCGGGTCGACACGCCCTCATTGCGGAAGTTGCGGTTGATCTCGAAGACCTTGTCGGTGAGGCCCGAGACCAGCGTGCGCTTCAAGAACAGCTCCGGCGCGATGCGCAGATACATGTCGAGCTTCAGCGTGTTGTGGTGCGTCTTGAAGGGCTCGGCCGTCGCCCCGCCATAGACGGAATGCAGCATGGGGGTCTCGACCTCCATAAAGCCGTCCTCTTCCATGAAGCGGCGCACGCCCGAAATGATCCGGCTCCGCTGGCGAAAACGCAGCTTGGAATCCTCATTGGTCATGATGTCGAGATGGCGCTTGCGGTAGCGCAGCTCGATATCGGAGAGGCCATGCCACTTCTCCGGCATCGGCAGCAGCGCCTTGGTCAGCATGGTGATCTCCTGCGCATTGATCGTCAGCTCGCCGCGCTTGGTGCGACGCACGAGGCCGGTCACGCCGATGATGTCGCCGAGGTCGATCATCGGCAGCAGCGCGCGCGCTTCTTCCGGCGTCGTATCCTTGTGCGAGAAGATCTGGATCTTGCCGGAAGCGTCGTGCAGGTCGATGAACATGCCGGAATTGCGCGCGGAATAGACGCGGCCCGCCACCGTCACCCGGTCTTCCGTCTCGGTATCCGGGGCGAGATCGGCATATTTCTCCGCCAGTTCCGCGCCGGTATGGCTGCGGTGGAAATGGGCGGGATAGACGTCGCCGATGGTCTCGCGCAGGCGCGCCAGCTTCTGGGCGCGCACTTCGGTCACGTCGGAGGACAGGGCAGTCTCGGTCTTGGTCTCGGCGGGCTTGTCGGACATGGCTTCAAACCTTCTGGCGCTTTTTGCGGGATGGCGAGGCTCAAAGCGGCTTCGGCGATCATCCCGCCCGGTTCTTCTTATCGGGCGAAAAGGCAGGCGGCGCTTAAGCGCCGCTGCCGACCATGGAGGCGACGACGCCTGTGGCGATCTTCAGCCGCTGGCGCACGACCGAGCGGCCGAGCAGCGCCATGGAATCGAAGAGCGGCAGCGAGCGCGACGAGCCGGAAACGGCGACGAAGAGCGGCGGTGTCACCACGCGCAGCTTTTTGCCGAGGCTGTCGGCGACGCCACGCAAGGCGCCGTCGATCGCCTCGACATTCCATTCCACGAGCTTTTCCAGATCCGCCTGCACGGCATTGAGGATCTCCAGCGTCTCGGCCGGGCTGGTCTTCAGCCCGGCGAAGGAGGCGGGCGAGAGCCCGACATCGCCTGCCAGCAGGAAGCCGGCGAGCGACGGCAGCTCGCCCAGCCGCGAGATGCGGCTCTGGGACAGCTTCAGCCCCTCGATCAGCCGGCTGTTTTCCATCGCCCAATCGAGCACGCGGGCGACGAACTGGTCGGCATCGAGCTTTTCGCGCAGCCACCGGCCGTTCAGCCAGTCGAGCTTCTGCACGTCGAAGATCGCGCCGGCCTTGGACAGATTGTCCGGA
The DNA here is from genome assembly GCF_900109605.1 of Xaviernesmea oryzae. GTDB lineage: Bacteria > Pseudomonadota > Alphaproteobacteria > Rhizobiales > Rhizobiaceae > Xaviernesmea > Xaviernesmea oryzae. The sequence goes on along the minus strand of NZ_FOAM01000006.1, from coordinate 216,071 downwards.
TCGAATTTCGCGATCAGCTCATCCATGGTCAGCATCTCCTCGCCCTCGGCGATCTGGATGAAGAACAGGCCGAGGAAGTTCATCAGCGCTTCCGGCAGATAGCCGAGCGCCGAGTAATAGGAGATCGAGGTCGGGTTCTTGCGCTTCGACAGCTTGGATTTGTCGGCGTTGCGCATCAGCGAGAGATGCATGAACACCGGTTCATCCCAGCCGAAATAGCGATAGAGCAGGATGTGCTTGGGCACCGAGGCCAGCCATTCCTCGCCGCGCGCCACATGGGTGATCTTCATCAGATGGTCGTCGATCACATTGGCCATGTGATAGGTCGGCATGCCATCGGCCTTGATCAGCACCTGCATGTCGACGGAATCCCACGGGATCGAGACATCGCCATAGACGCCGTCGGTGAAGTCGCAGGAGCCTTCCGTCGGGATCTTCATGCGGATGACCGAAGGCTCTCCGGCGGCCACGCGAGCGGTGACTTCCTCGGCGCTCAGGTTGAGGCAGTGGCCATCATATTTCGGCGGCTTGCCGGCGGCACGCTGGGCCTCGCGCATCTGCTCCAGCCGTTCGGGCGTGCAGAAACAGCGGAAGGCATGGCCCTTGTCGAGCAGCTCCTGCGCGTAAGGCTGATACATGTCCTTGCGGTCGGACTGGCGGTATGGGCCATAGGGGCCGCCAATATCGGGACCTTCCGCCCAGGTAAGCCCGCACCACTTCAGCGCGTCCAGCACCTTCTCCTCGAATTCCGGCGTCGAGCGCGTAGCGTCCGTATCCTCGATGCGCAGGATGAAGGTGCCATTGTTCTTCTTGGCGAAGAGATAGTTGAACAGCGCGATATAGGCGGTGCCGACATGCGGCTCGCCGGTGGGGGAGGGCGCGATGCGCACGCGGACGGGGGTGTCACTCATGGGGTCGGGCTCGTGCTTCAAGCGTTCGGGGGACCGCGATCGCCGCCTATGCTCAAGCGGGCAGGCGTCCATGCGGCTGCGGGGCGGGTCAAGCGCGCCGTTGCCGGCGCCGAAGGCCTTTTCCCTTGGGCTGGCGTGAGACCATATTCCCCGCGACGCGTCAAGGAGAAGGGCCTACAGACAGAAGGCCCCGCAGCGGGCGCTGGCCAGCGGTTTACGCCGCGCGAAGGTGCAGCCACGTCTGACCTGATTGGAGAAACACTGAGCAATTTAATGAAACCGACTACCAGTTCTTAAGGGACTCGGCCCTATGGTGCAGGCATCGCATGATGCGAGGTAAAAGGACCAGATGGACGACTTGGTCAATCAGCGAGCGCAGCTCGCGACGACGAACACCCATGAGCAAATGCCTGACAACGAGATCCACTGCCTGAGGCAGAGGCTTCAAAGCCATGCACAGCAGCTGCAGGCGCTCACCGCCGAGCTTTCCCATGTTCGCAAGATCTTCAACCAGGCCTCGGCCATGGCGCGGATCGGTGTGTGGGAATGTACGCTTGCCGATGGCTGCCTGTCATGGAGCGATGTGATCTACGACATCTTCGACCTGCCGCGCGGATCGACGCTGTCGCGTGCCGAGGTGTTCCAGCTTTATGCTCCGCATTCGCGGGCGGAGCTGGAGATCAAGCGCGCTCAGGCAATTGCCGAATGCGGCAGCTTTTCCATGGAGGCGGAGGTCATCACGCCGCGCGGCAACCGCCGCTGGGTGCGCATCACCGCCAGCGTCGAGAAAGAGGGCGAGCTGCCGCTGCGCATCTTCGGAATGAAGCAGGACATCACCGAAGAGAAGATGCATCTCGACCAGATTCGCGAACTCGCCGAAAACGATATGATGACCGGCCTGTCGAACCGCGCCCGCTTCCAGAGCGTGTTTCCAGGTTTCTGCGAGAGCAATACGGACGCGCCCGCGGGTCTGATGCTGATCGATCTCGACGGCTTCAAGGGCGTGAACGACACCTTCGGCCATGCAGCCGGCGATGCCTGTCTGAAGCAGGTGGCGGAGCGGCTGACGTCGGTTCTTGACCCGGCGCAGATCGTCGCGCGCATTGGTGGAGACGAATTTGCCGCATTGATCGGGCCGTCCGTCTCTCCGGAAGAGGTGGAGGCCATGGCCTGGCGTCTGGTGGAGGCTCTGAGCCGGCCGCTGATCTACGAGGATCAGCCGCTGATCGTCGGTGGCTCCGTTGGTGTCGCCTTTACCGGTCCGGAAATTGGCCCGACTGCGCTGTTTCGCCATGCCGATCTGGCGCTCTATGCCGCCAAGGGTGCCGGGCGCAATCGCGTCTGCCTGTTCGATACCAAGCGTGCGGCCACCATCGGCAGCTACCGCCGCGCGGGTTGAGACGCCCCGCGTTTCATCAATGTCAATTTCGCTAGCGACCGGGCCGCTTGCAGCCCGGTCCTCTATGGCAATCTCAGGCGGTCAGTGGCCGGTCTTGTTCCGTTCGCGGCGACGTCGCGCCGCCATGTTCAGGATCTCGACCAGGGCCGAAAACGCCATGGCGGCGTAGATGTAGCCCTTGGGCACATGGAAGCCCATGCCGTCGGCGATCAGCGTTGCGCCGATCATCAGCAGGAAGCCGAGCGCCAGCATGACGATCGTCGGATTGCGGGCAATGAAGTTGGCGAGCGGATTGGCCGCCAGCAGCATCACCGCAACGGCGGAGATCACGGCGATGATCATGATCGGCAGATGCGGGGTCATGCCCACGGCGGTGATGATCGAGTCGACCGAGAAAACAAGATCCAGCACCAGGATCTGGCCGATCGCGGCATTGAAGCTCAGCATCGCGCCTTGGCCGACAATATCCTCTTTGTGATCCACGGGATCGACCGTGTGGTGGATTTCCTTGGTGGCCTTCCAGACCAGGAAGAGGCCGCCGGCGATCAGGATCAGGTCCTTCCAGGAGAAGGGATGGCCGAAGACCTCGAAAACAGGCGCGGTCAGTTTGACGATCCAGGCGACGGTGCCGAGCAGCGCCAGGCGCATGACCAGTGCCAGGCCAATGCCGATGCGTCGCGCGCGTTCGCGCTGCGCCTCGGGCAGCTTGTTGGTCAGGATCGAGATGAAGATCAGATTGTCGATGCCGAGAACCACTTCCATGACGACGAGCGTCACGAGGGCGATCCAGGCGGTGGGGTCTTGCACGAGCTGCAGAATATCCTGCATCAGGGCGGGTTCCTTCTTCGGTCGGGTCGGCCGGCAAACGCGGCCGCACCTGCCTTAGAAAGGCGAGACATGCGGGCGTGCGGCAGCGCCCCAGCGGCGCTTGCGCACATATCTATTGGCTCTTTTAGGAACGGCAAGCATACGATCGCGTGACCAGAGCGGGTTGGCCCACAGTCCGCCCGCTTTTTTCTCGTCTCCGCGCTCCAAGACGATGATGGAAACGATCAGGCGTGGCGCTGCTCGCGCTCATAGCCTTGGGCCGATGGCGCATAACCGACGGTGAAGAGGCGCACGGCGGAGGCGACCATCCGGGCGATTTCGTCTTCGTCTGGCGGCACGGCGAGATCGCCGAAGAGGCGGCGCTTGAACACGCCAGCGGTGCACAGGTCGATGAACTGGCGCGCGGCCAGCTCCACATCGTCGATCTCGAGCCGGCCGGCATCGACCTGACGGTCAAGAAAGGATTTCAGCACCGTATAGACATTTTCCGGCGTAGCGGAGAAGAAACGTTTAGTCAGTTGCGGCATACGTTCCTTCACCGAAAGAACGGAGCGCATGGCGCAGATCGTGCTCTCGGAACAGACATGGGTGGCAAAGCGGATGCCGAACCCTGTCAACGTATGCTGAATGGGCGCCTGATCGTTCAGCGTATCCTTGACGTTGCGCACGAAGCGCGCGCGCTCTTCCTCGATCAGGCGACAGAAGAGGTCTTCCTTATTGTCGAAATAGACGTAGATCGTGCCTTTGGAAACGCCCGCCTCGCGGGCGATGTCGTTCATGCTGGCGGCGTCAAAGCCGACGCTCATGAAGACACGCTTGGCGCCCGCCAGAATCTGCTCGCGCTTGGCCGGATCCGCCCCGGCCACGCGCCTGCCTGATCCGGCCTGATCCTCGTCCTGTACGGGGGCACGCAAAGCCATATCGTCCCTGGTTTTCACTTCGTTCATCGTCATCAACCTTTTCGAACCGAGCGGTTCGATTTCCTCTTGATATGGGCGATCATTCAGCCTATGTCAATTCGAACCGAACGGTTCGGTCCGATCCTTCGCTTTTCTCTTCATTTTGCGGGTATGCTTCCATGGCAGCCAAGACCACTTCCAGCGCGGCGCACGTTCGCCCTGTCGAAACTCTCCCGGCCGATCCGTCGGCAACAGTGCGCGAAGGCCAGCCGACAGGCGAGGTGCGTCCGGCGGAAAGCAAGGCTGAGGCTGCGCCCGCACAGGCTGCGCCGGCCCAGGCTGCTCAGGCGCAGGCCGCCGCACCGGCAAAGAAGCGCCGTGGTTTCCTGCTGCCGATCATCGGTCTTGCCGTTCTGGCGGGCGCTGCCTGGTACGGCCATGAATGGTGGACCAATGGCCGCTTCATGGTTTCGACCGACGACGCCTATATCGAAGGCGACATCGCATCGATCTCGCCGAAGGTGTCAGGCTATGTCGAGAGCGTCCCGGTGATCGCCAACCAGCATGTGAAGGCCGGCGATCCGCTTGTCGTTCTCGACAATGGCGATTATCGCATCGCGCTCGAACAGGCCGAGGCGCAGATCGCCACCGAGAAGCTGTCGCTTGCCCGTTTTGATGCGCAGACCACGGGTGCCGAGGCCTCGCGGGCTCAGGCGCAGGCGCAGAAGGTGGCTCTGCAGGCCGCTGTGCGCGGCGCGGAAATCACCCAGCGGCGCGAGAGCGATCTCGCCTCCCGCTCGGTCGGCACGGCTGCCGCGCTGGATGCGGCCAATGTGGCGCTCGATCAGGCCCGCGCCAATCTGCTGGCCGCCGATTCCAGCATCGCCGTCGCGGATGCCAATATCGCGGTTCTCAAGGCGCAGCGTGCCGAGGCGGAGAGCACCATCCGATCGCTCGAGCTGGCCCGCGACAAGGCGGCGCGCGACCTGAGCTTCACCATTCTCAAGGCGCCCTATGACGGTGTCGTCGGCAATGTCTCGGTGCAGAAGGGGGATCTCGTTTCCTCGGGCCAGCGGCTCGCCGCCCTGGTGCCGACCGAGGCACTCTATATCGACGCGAACTTCAAGGAGACCCAGATCGCCGGCCTCGTGCCCGGATCGAAGGTCAAGGTGCATGTCGATGCCTATGACGAAAAGCCGATCGAAGGCACCGTCCAGTCGATCGCGCCGGCCTCCGGCTCGGTCTTCTCGCTGCTGCCGCCTGAGAACGCCACGGGCAACTTCACCAAGGTGATCCAACGGGTTCCCGTTCGCATCAGCTTGCCCAAGGATGCGCTCGACAGTGGCCGGCTGCGCGCGGGCCTGAGCGTGGTCGTCGATGTCGACCGCCGCACGGCCCCCGGCGCCACCGATACTGCCGCCAAGTAAGGCGCTTCGGCATGAAGATCGCCCGCCGGGCTCGCCCCGGCGGTTGCCTTGCCCGGCTTGCGCCGGTGCGGCCGGGCTTCGTCCTGGCCGGATAAACATCAATTTTCAAAGGACGAAGCCGCCGGCCGGCCCGGGCGCGCATCCAGCGCGGTGACCGCGACCCTCACGACGCTTCAGGGCAGACAGGCGGAGACATCAGCCATGGCCTCAATTCAAGCGGTCGGATCCGGCGCGCGGCCCGTCCAACAGCCGGCCCGTCCGATGGCGCCGGCGGAAGAGCGGATGGACCCGAAGCGGCTCATTGCCTTTTTCGCCATGGTTGTCGGCATGTTCATGTCGATCCTCGACATTCAGATCGTCTCGGCCTCGCTTGCGGAAATCCAGGCCGGTATCTCCGCCGGTTCGGACGAAATTGGCTGGGTTCAGACCTCCTATCTGATCGCCGAGGTGATCATGATCCCGCTGTCCGGCACGCTGGCGCGCATCGTGTCGACGCGCGTGCTCTTTGCCAGCGCCGCCATCGGCTTCACCGTTGCCAGCGCGCTGGCCGCCACGTCCAGCAGCATCGAGGAAATGATCATCTATCGCGCGCTGCAGGGCTTTATCGGCGGCGGCATGATTCCCTCGGTCTTCGCGGCCGCCTTCACCATCTTCCCGCCCTCCAAGCGCAATGTCGTCTCGCCGATCATCGGCCTGATCGCCACGCTGGCGCCCACCATCGGCCCGACGGTCGGCGGTTATCTCAGCCATGCCTTCTCCTGGCACTGGCTGTTTCTGGTCAACGTTCCCCCCGGCATCGTCGTGGCGATCGTCACCTGGACCTATATCGATTTCGACAAGCCCAATCTCGCGCTGTTCAAGCGCTTCGACTGGTGGGGCCTCATCTCGATGGGGGTCTTTCTCGGCGCGCTGGAATATGTGCTGGAAGAGGGCAATACCAATGACTGGTTCAGCGACGAACGAATCGTGTTCGGCGCCGTCGCCAGCGCCATTGCCGCGGTCGTCTTCTTCTGGAGAGCCTTCACGGTCGACTTTCCCGTGGTGGATCTGCGGTCCTTCTCGAACCGCAACTTTGCCTTCGGTTCGCTTTTTTCCTTCATCATGGGCATCGGGCTCTATGGCCTGACCTATCTCTACCCGCTCTATCTCGGGCGCATCCGCCATTACGACTCGCTGATGATCGGCGAGACCATGTTCGTCTCCGGTCTCGCCATGTTCTTCACCGCGCCGATTGCCGGCATTCTCTCGGGCAAATTCGATCCGCGCGCGCTGATGGTCGCCGGCTTCACCAGCTTTTCGCTCGGCACCTGGATCATGAGCGGTATCACCGCCGACTGGGATTTCTATGAGCTTCTGGTGCCGCAGATCCTGCGCGGCTTCGGGCTGATGATGTGCATGGTGCCGATTAACAACATCGCGCTCGGCACGCTGCCGCGCGAGCGAATCGGCGGCGCATCCGGCCTGTTCAACCTGACCCGAAATCTCGGCGGCGCCGTCGGCCTTGCCATCATCAACACGCTTCTGACCCGCAGGCAGGATATGCACTATGCCCAGCTCTCCGAACATGTGCATTGGGGCAATCCGGCGGCCGTAGAGAAGCTGAACACGATTGCCGGAAATTACACCGCGCACGGCATCGATGGCCACACGGCCGCGCTCAGGCAATTGTCCGGCATTGTCCAGACCCAGGCCTCGGTCATGTCCTTCTCGGATATTTTCATCCTGCTCACCGGCCTGTTCTCGGCGTTGATCCTCTGCGTGGCGCTGATCAAGAAACCGCAGGCCGCGCCATCGGGTGCCGGCGGCGGGCATTGAGGCGGCGCAGGGCAGCCTGAACGGCAGATATGAGGATCGGTCTTGCACCGGCGCGGCGATCACGGCTGCGCCGGTGCCTTGGCATCTTCGCCGTCCGCATTACGGTCAATGATTGCATTTTTCGCTCTGGTCCCCTGCAAATCTGCTCGCGACCGGGCTCTGCCCGTGTCAAGCTTTGCCGACGAAGCAGGCGGCGCTGCCTGACTGAGCGGTGGCGCATGGAAAGGAGCTTGGCCCATGCCCTTGTTGACAGGACTATCCCGGCGGCGATTTCTGCGCGGTGCTGGCGGTGCGTTGCTGGCAACTGCGACCTCGCCGGCCGGACCGGCCTGGTCTCAGGCAGCGGCGCCAGGTGCCGCATCTGCTACGACAAGCCGGCCGCCTGTCGACGCCACCTTCCTTTTCACCTCCGATGTGCATGCCTGTCTGATCTCGGCGGATGCGCTGTCGCCCGATTGCGCCGAGCAGGGAAAGACCGACGCCAATCTGGTTCGCCATGTCACGGCGCTGAATGCGCTGGCCGGCAAGGCCTGGCCTGAGCGGATCGGCGGGCAGCCGAGCGGCCTTTATAGCGCCGGCCAGCCGATTGCCCGCCCCCTTGGCTTGGTGATTGCCGGCGACCTCACCGACGATGGCGGTGGTCAGGTCAAGGTGCCGGGCGAGGGCTGGCAGCTCAAGCAGTTCGCCAACCGTTACAGTCAGGGATCCGGCCCCGGCCAACTGGCCATGCCGGCCTATGTCGGCCTCGGCAATCATGATATCGATCAGGACGGTGCGGCTGGACATGTCGATTGGTATCGCCGCGAGCTGCGCGATTATGTCGAGTTCACCCATCGCTCGACGGTCTTCTCGACGCCGCCCGTGCCGGTCGGCAATTATGACGTGCTCTCCGACAGCTATTCCTGGGATTGGGGCGGTTTGCATCTGGTGCAGCTGCAGCGCTTCGGCGGCGACCGGGGCCATGGCGCGCCAAGCGGGCTCGACTGGCTGAAGGCCGACCTCGCCGCCAGCGCTGCCGACGGCCGCCCGGTGGCGATCTTCCAGCATTATGGCTGGGATCATTTCTCCACCGAGGTCTGGGATCCGCAGGCCAAGACCTTCGATGCCACCGGCGCAGGCGAAGCGCATTGGTGGAGCGCCGCTGAGCGGGCCGCGCTTGTGGAGATCCTCAAGCCCTATCGCGTCGTCGGGCTATTCCATGGCCATCAGCATGATCAAGCCATGGCTTACCAGGCCGATGGGCTCGATATCTTCACCGCTTGTGCCGCCTTTCTTGGCGGCTTCGCGCTGGTGCGCATCAACACCGAGGCCATGGATGTGGCGTTCGGCGAGGCGCGCGACGGACAGGGAACGGTCGAGTTCACCCACGCCTTCACCAAGCCGATTGCCTGAGGTCATTCTCCTGCAAACGAAAAATGATGCACGTACATCAGAATTTGATTTACGTGCATCAGGATCTGTTCTAAGCCTTCGGCCGGGAGGAAGATCATGCGGCCGACGGTGCACGACATCGCGGCGGAAGCGGGCGTCAGCCTGGCAACCGTCGACAGGGTACTGAACGCGCGGGCGGGCGTGCGCAGCGAGACGCGACTGCGTGTGCAGGCCGCCGTGGAGCGGCTTGGCTATGTGCGCGACGTTGCTGCCGCCAATCTGGCCAAGAGCCGCATCTATCCCATCCGTTTCATCCTGCCTTCGGGTGACAATCCTTTCATGCGCGCGCTAGAGGCGCATGTGCGCCAGGTCGGCAATCCCGCGCTCAGACCCGGCGGACTGGAGCGTGTCGCCGTGTCGCTGGATTGCGTGCCGCCGCTCGATGCGCCAGCGCTTGCAGCAGCGCTGATCAAGGCGGGCGAAGACGAGCCGGCCGGCATTGCCGTGGTCGCCGTCGAGGCGCCGGAAGTGGCAGCCGCCGTGCGGACCTTGCAGGCGCGGGGCATTCCCGTGGCGACGCTTGTCTCGGATCTGCCTGCCTCAGGGCGCAACCACTTTGCCGGCATTGACAATATGGCGGCAGGGCGCACCGCCGGCGGGCTGATGCGCCGGTTTCTGTCGGGCAGTCGCGGCGCGGTGGCGGTGATCGCCGGCTCTCTCAGCCTGCGCGACCATCGCGAGCGGCTGGATGGATTTGCCCAGGCGCTTAGGGAGGCGGGAGAAGGGCTGACGCTGCTGCCGGTTCTGGAAGGGGAGGACGATCCGGCGAAGGTGGAGGCGCTGGCGAAGCGCCTTCTGGCCGAGCAGCCTGACCTCGCCGGCATTTACAGCCTCGGCGCCGGCGACCGCGGCCTCGTGCGTGCCTTGGCGCAGACGAAGATGCCGCGTCCTCAGGCCGTCGTGGTGCATGAACTATCCGACCATACGCGCCAGGCTCTGGAAGAAGGGCTGGTGGATGCCGTGCTTGCCCAGGATCCCGGCCACATCGCCCGTAGTGCCGTGCGTGTGTTGCGCGCCTTTGCCGACGGCCTCGTCTTCGATCCGGCTCAGGAGCGCATCCGCATCGATATTTTCTTGAAGGACAATCTGCCGCCTGCCCGTCAGGCCCTGTCCGACCCCCATTTGCCCACAGGAGAGTAAGTCATGTTTCTCGGCCTCGACCTCGGAACTTCCGGCGTCAAAGCGCTTCTGATCGATGAATCGCAGCGCATCGTCGGTTCGGCCTCGGGAGAATTGACCGTCTCCCGACCGCATCATGGCTGGTCCGAGCAGGATCCGGCGCACTGGATCCGCGCCACGGAGGAGGCGATCGGCGGATTGAAATCGGCACATCCGCAGGCGCTTGCGGCGGTCAGGGGCATCGGCCTCTCCGGCCAGATGCACGGCGCGACGCTGCTCGATGCGTCCAACGCCGTCTTGCGACCCTGCATTCTCTGGAACGACACCCGCAGCGCTGCCCAGGCCGCCAGGCTCGATGCCGACCCGCGCTTTCGCGCGCTCACCGGCAATATCGTCTTCCCCGGCTTCACGGCGCCGAAGCTGGTCTGGGTCAAGGAGAACGAGCCGGACATCTTTGCCAAGGTCGCCAAGGTGCTCCTGCCCAAGGACTATCTGCGCTTCTGGCTGACAGGAGAGCATATTTCTGAAATGTCGGATTCCGCCGGCACCTCTTGGCTCGATACCGGCAAGCGCGCCTGGTCGGACGCGCTTCTGGCCGCAACCGACATGACGCGTGCGCAGATGCCAGCGCTGGTGGAGGGCACTGCACCTGGCGGCACGCTGAAGGCCGATCTCGCGCGGGGCTGGGGCATGGGCACGGAGGTCGTCGTCGCCGGAGGTGCTGGCGACAATGCGGCCTCTGCCTGCGGCATGGGCACGGTGGCCGCAGGCCAGGCCTTCGTTTCGCTCGGCACCTCGGGCGTGCTCTTTGTAGCCAATGACGCCTATCTGCCCAAGCCGGAAAGCGCGGTTCACGCCTTCTGCCACGCGCTTCCTGACACATGGCACCAGATGGGCGTCATCCTCTCGGCCACCGATGCGCTGAATTGGTATGCGCAGATCACCGGCAAATCCTCCGCCGAGCTGACCTCTGAACTGGGTGACCGGCTGCTGGAACCCTCCGCCGTGACCTTCCTGCCTTATCTTTCCGGTGAGCGGACACCGCATAATGACGCAGCCATCCGGGGCGCCTTTATGGGACTCGAACATGCCAGCAGCCGCAAGGTGTTGACCCAGGCGGTGATCGAGGGCGTGAGCTTTGCCATTCGCGACAATCTGGAAGCGCTGAAGTCGGCCGGAACCTCAGTCTCGCGCGTCACCGCCATCGGCGGCGGCTCTCGCTCTCGCTACTGGCTGGCCTCGATCGCCACGGCCCTTGGCGTCCCCGTCGATATTCCCGCCGATGGCGATTTCGGCGCCGCCTTCGGCGCGGCCCGTCTCGGCCTCGTCGCCGCGACCGGCGCCGATCCGTGCTCCGTCTTTACGCCGCCCGCCACCGCAGAGACCATCGAACCCGATACGGCCCTGACGGCGGCGTATGAGGAGGCCTATGGCCGCTACCGCGCGCTGTATCCCGCAATCCGCCCGCTGTCTCATTGACGGCGGACCATGGCGCATCCGGTGTTCGGGCGCGCCTAGCTTTAACGTGAAAAATCCACTGAGGAGACATCCATGAGCACCGGCTTTTTCGGCAATATCCAGAAGATCAAATTCGAGGGTCCTGACAGCACCAATCCGCTCGCCTTCCGGCACTACAATCCGGACGAGGTGGTGCTCGGCAAGCGGCTGGAAGATCATCTGCGCTTCGCCGTCGCCTATTGGCACACCTTCGTCTGGCCGGGCGGCGATCCCTTCGGCGGCCAGACCTTCGAGCGCCCTTGGTTCAACGACACGCTGGATGCGGCCAAGCTGAAGGCTGACGTAGCCTTCGAATTCTTCCAGCTGCTCGGCGCGCCCTATTATTGCTTCCACGATGCCGATGTCCGTCCGGAAGGCAAGGACTTCAAGGAAAACACGGCCAACCTCAACGCCATCGTCGACCACTTCGAAAAGAAGCAGGCCGAAACCGGTGTGAAGCTGCTTTGGGGCACGGCCAACCTGTTCTCGCACCGCCGCTACATGTCGGGCGCGGCCACCAATCCGGATCCGGATGTCTTCGCTTTTGCTGCTGCCACGGTGAAGACCTGCATCGACGCCACCCACCGGCTGAACGGCGAGAACTATGTGCTCTGGGGCGGCCGCGAAGGCTATGAGACCCTGCTCAACACCAATCTGAAGCAGGAGCTGGACCAGCTCGGCCGCTTCCTCAACATGGTCGTCGAGTACAAGCACAAGATCGGCTTCAAGGGCACGATCCTGATCGAGCCGAAGCCGCAGGAGCCGACCAAGCACCAGTATGATTACGATGTCGCGACCGTCTACGGCTTCCTGAAGACCTACGGCCTGGAAAACGAGGTCAAGCTCAACATCGAGCAGGGACATGCGATCCTCGCGGGCCATTCCTTCGAGCATGAGCTGGCGCTCGCCAATGCGCTCGGCGTCTTCGGCTCGATCGACATGAACCGCAACGACTACCAGTCCGGCTGGGATACCGATCAGTTCCCGAACAACGTGCCGGAAATGGCGCTGGCCTATTACCAGGTTCTGGCAGGCGGTGGTTTCACCACCGGCGGTACCAATTTCGACGCCAAGCTGCGCCGCCAGTCGCTCGATCCGGAAGATCTGCTGATCGGCCATATCGGCGGCATGGATGCCTGCGCGCGCGGCCTGAAGGCGGCAGCACGGATGATCGAGGATGGTGCGCTGTCGAAGCCGCTTGAACAGCGCTATGCCGGCTGGGCAACGGAAAAGGGCAAGAAGCGCCTGACCGCGATGTCCCTGGAAGACCTGGCTTCGCTGGTCGAGAGCACCGATCTCAATCCGCAGCCCCGCTCCGGCAAGCAGGAGCTCCTGGAAAACATCGTCAACCGTTACGTCTGAGCCAAATACGGTCAGCGCCGGCCCCCACCTTTATGGTAGGTCGGCGCTGACTGATCAATGTCTTTGCTACGAAAGTTCATGATTACATTTTATTCGATCGAACTGGAGTGATCCCTAATTCTGATAAGGGATTCGGCTTGGTTAAATCCTTGTTAGGGCGCTGCTGCGATGGTCCAGTCAATGACTGAGTGCAACCGCAAGGCATGGTTTTTCCCGCAGTGCGCGGCGCGACGGCAGGGCTGGTTCAGCCTGCTCGCCTGTATGGACTTTCGGCTTGGTGTCGTTCCGGGGGCGGATCGGCACAGCGCCGCGCCGTTGCCGCTCGGTCATCTTCTTCTCGCGCAGGCTTTAAGGACCGGCGCGGACGCAGCTGCTTGGGGCCAAGAATGAGCGACACCACCACATCCATCTCCGATCTGCAGGCGCGGCTCGATTTCGTCAATCTCGGGCAGGAGCAGCGCGCGACGCTCGCAGACATCCTGCCCCTGATTTCCACCTCGGTCGGCCCGGCGCTGGATCAGTTCTACGCCAAGATCGCGCATCATCCCCATACCTCCAAGTTTTTCCGCGATCAGGCCCATGTCCAGGCGGCCAAGCAAGCCCAGGCGCAGCATTGGGAAACCATCGCCTCCGGCCGGTTCGACGAGGGATATGCCCAGAAAGTCAACGCTATCGGCAAGGCCCATGCCCGCATCGGCCTGGAGCCGCGCTGGTACATAGGCGGATATAGCCTGATGCTCGAAGCCTTGCTGAAAAGCATCGTGGAAAAGGAACTGTCCGGCTTTCTCCATCGCCCGCGCGCTAAGGGCGTGAGCGATCGGATCACGTCCGTCGTCAAGGCTGCGCTCGTCGATATGGATTATGCCATCACCGTTTATCTCGACACGCTGCAGGAGCAGCGGGCGCGGCTTGAAGCGCAGCAGGCCGAAGAGCGGCGTGAGCAGACAGCGGCGCTCTTCGCGCTGGAGCGATCGCTCGTCTCGCTGGCTGAAGGCGATCTGACGAGCCAGATCGGTGACGCGCTCGCCCCGCAGTTCGAAAGTCTCAGGCAGAATTTCAACCGGGCGATCGATCGCCTCGACGATGCCATGCATGCTGTGGCGGGCGCGGCGCAGGACGCGTCCGACAACGCCCATGAAATGCTTTCGGCCGCCGATGACATGGCCAAGCGTACGGAGCATCAGGCAGCCTCGCTCGAGGAAACGGCTGCGGCGCTGGAGCAGATCACAACCATCTCCGGCCAGTCGGCGGAGCGTGCCCATCTAGCCCGTGACATTGTGGCCCGCACGACGGAAGAGGCTGGCCGCTCGGGCGCCGTGGTTGCCGAGGCCGTGGCGGCCATGAGTGCGATCGAGGACTCCTCACGCAAGGTGACGCAGATCATCAGCGTCATCGATCAGATTTCCTTCCAGACCAATCTCCTGGCATTGAATGCCGGTGTGGAGGCTGCGCGTGCCGGCGAGGCGGGCAAGGGTTTCGCCGTGGTGGCGCAGGAGGTGCGCGAACTCGCGCAAAAATCCGCCGATGCCGCACGCGAAATCAAGGGGCTGATCGACAGCTCTTTCAACGAAGTTCTGAAGGGCGTTTCGCTGGTCAATCGCGCCGGCGACGCGCTGCAGACGATCGGTAGCCAGGTTGTCGGCATCAACGAACATATCGATGCGATCGCCAGCTCCGCGCGCGAACAGGCCTCCGGCATCAGCGAGATCAATTCGGCCATCACCAGCATGGACCAGGCAACGCAGCAGAATGCCGCCATGGTCGAACAGACCAATGCGGCGACCCATGCGCTTGCCGAGGTCAGCGGCAACCTGAAAGATCTGATCGGCCAGTTCCGCACCTCCGCGCGGGTCGGTCACGGTTCGACGGCGGACGTCGCCTCAAGCAGCCGCTTGCGCAGCGCAGGGTGATGCATAGGCGGTAAGCTTGGCGGGGGTCGAGGCCGACGCTGGCCGGGCCTCGGCGAAGAAGCGGTTAGAGATGCAGCGGCGCGTGCCGGAAGGCGCGCGCCTGAGCGCGTTTGCTCTCTAAGTCGCTGAAGAAAATATGAAAAATTGCTTTCCGTCAGCGGCTTTTTCGCGTGCTGGCGGCTTGCTTCCAGGCTCCAAACTGGTACCTTCCGCTCGCATGCAAACGTTTACACTGCGTTTGTGACGGCAGTCCCGGCCCCAAGGAGGCGGATGGGGCAAGAAAAGATTACCCGGCGCCTTCGCGTCTGCCGGGCTCATCAGGCGGGAGGAGATCAGATGAAGACGATCAAGGGGCCGGGCATCTTCCTCGGCCAGTTCGCAGGCGACGCCGCGCCGTTTAATTCCTGGGATGCCATCACCAAATGGGCCGCCGATAAGGGCTATGTCGGCGTGCAGGTACCGACCTGGGCAAGCCAGCTGATCGACCTGAAGAAGGCAGCGGGCTCGAAGGATTATTGCGACGAATTTGCCGGCAAGGCGCGCGAGAACGGTGTCGAAGTGACCGAGCTTTCGACCCATCTGCAGGGCCAGCTCGTGGCGGTGCATCCCGCTTATGACGAGGCCTTTGACGGTTTTGCGGCGCCCGAAGTGCGCGGCAATCCCAAGGCGCGCCAGGAATGGGCTGTCGAGCAGGTGAAGATGGCGCTCAGCGCCTCTAGAAATCTCGGCCTGACGGCGCATGCCACCTTTTCCGGCGCGCTGGCTTGGCCCTTTATCTATCCCTGGCCGCAGCGCCCGGCCGGCCTGGTGGAAACCGCCTTTGACGAACTGGCTCGCCGCTGGACGCCGATCCTCGATCATGCCGAGGAGTGCGGCGTCGACGTCTGCTACGAGATCCATCCCGGCGAGGATCTGCATGACGGCGTGACCTACGAGATGTTTCTGGAGCGCACCGGCAATCATGCCCGCGCCTGCATGCTCTACGATCCCTCGCATTACGTGCTGCAATGCCTGGATTATCTGGACAATATCGACATCTACAAAGACCGCATCCGCATGTTCCATGTGAAGGATGCGGAGTTCAACCCGACCGGGCGGCAGGGCGTCTATGGCGGCTATCAAGGCTGGGTCAACCGGGCCGGCCGCTTCCGCTCGCTCGGCGACGGGCAGGTGGATTTCGGCGCGGTTTTCTCCAAGCTCACTGCCAATGATTTCGACGGCTGGGCCGTGGTCGAATGGGAATGTGCGCTGAAGAATTCCGAGGACGGCGCGCGTGAGGGTGCCGAGTTCGTCAAGCACCATATCATCCGCGTCACCGACAAGGCCTTCGACGATTTCGCTGCCGGCGGCACGGACGAGGCCGCCAACCGGCGCATGCTGGGGCTCTGATCCATGCATCCCTGACCAGCCCTTCGTCTGGAGGGGCTGATCAGGGCGCTTGCCTGTCAGGCGAGTGCCTTCAGCGCTTCCAGGTCGCCACGTTCCAGAATGGCGAGATTGGCCTCCAGCTTGTCCATGGGCCAGTCCCACCAGGCAATAGTGAGAAGCAGGTCGATGACCTCTTGCGGATAACGCATGCGGATCAGGCGGGCGGGATTGCCGCCGACAATGGCGTAAGGCGGAATGTCGCGGGTGACGACCGCCTCCGCCGCGATGATCGCGCCATGGCCGATGGTGACGCCGGACATGATCGTGGCCTTGTGGCAGATCCAGACGTCATGGCCGACGATGGTATCGCGATAGGGCAGGTTCGGATAACCAAAGGTTTCCGGATTGAAGATGCGAAACGGATAGGTGGTGAAGCCATCCATCGGGTGATTGGCGTCGGCGCTGATGAAATAACTGCCGCGCGCGATCTGCACGTAACGGCCGATGACGAGCTTTTCCCTACTGGTCGGGAACAGATACGGGGCCAGGATCCCAGCAGTCTCTTCGACCTTGCCGGAATGGGTGTAGTAGCTGAAGTCACCGATCTCCATGCGCGGATGGATGACCGCGTGCTTGAGATGAACGGTATCGCGGTAAAGTGTGCCGTCTGGCAGCATGATCGGATGCAGGGCTTCGGCATTGAGCAATGGCATGATGCGGACCTTGAAACAGAACTGAGCAAGCCCGGAGCCGCTTGTGGCGCTGCGGGCAGGGTGATCGACCTCCAGAGAGGTTGACGCTCAGTTGTTCATTGTCAGGGCATCCTTTTGCTTGCAGGGGATGCTAATGGATTCCGGATGAAAGATCCAGTCGGGATGGATGAGGAGGAGAAACATGGCTATCGAAAGCAACAATGAGACCAAGCGCGAGGCACCGATCCGGCTCGGCATGGTCGGCGGTGGCTCCGGCGCCTTCATCGGCGCCGTGCATCGCATGGCCGCGCGTCTGGATGGGGAGTTTCAGCTGGTGGCGGGCGCCCTGTCCTCGACGCCGGAAAAGGCCAAGGCTTCGGGCCTGGAACTCGGGCTCGATCCCGCGCGCACCTATTCTGACTTTAAAGAAATGGCGATTCGCGAGGCACGGCTGAAGGACGGGATCGAGGCGGTCGCGATCGTGACGCCCAACCATGTCCACTATGCCGCCGCCAAGGAGTTTCTCAAGCGCGGCATCCATGTGATCTGCGACAAGCCGCTGACCTCGACTCTGGGCGATGCGCGCAAGTTCAAGAAGCTGGTGGACGAGAGCGATGCGCTTTTCGTGTTGACCCATAATTACACGGGCTATCCCATGGTGCGCCAGGCCCGCGCCATGGTGGCTGAAGGCGCCATCGGTGCCGTGCGTCTGGTGCAGATGGAGTATCCGCAGGACTGGCTGACGGAAGCGGTGGAAAAGACCGGCTCCAAGCAGGCAAGCTGGCGTACCGATCCGGCTCAATCCGGCGCCGGAGGCTCCACCGGCGACATCGGCACCCATGCCTATAATCTCGGCTGCTTCGTCTCAGGACTGGAACTGGACGAACTGGCTGCCGATCTCGACAGCTTTGTGGAGGGCCGTCCGCTCGACGACAACGCCCATGTGATGATGCGCTTCAAGGAGAAGGACGGCGTGCGCGCCAAGGGCATGCTCTGGTGCAGCCAGGTGGCACCGGGTCATGAAAACGGGCTTCAGGTCCGCATCTATGGCACCAAGGGCGGCCTGGAATGGACGCAAAAGGACCCGAACTATCTTTGGTACACGCCCTTCGGCGAACCCAAGCGCCTGATCACCCGCGCCGGTGCCGGTGCCGGGCCCGAGGCCGCTCGTGTCACCCGCATTCCCGGCGGCCATCCCGAAGGCTATCTCGAAGGTTTCGCCAATATCTATATGGAGGCCGCCCGCGCCATCCATGCGCGTCGCAAGGGCACGGCACCCGACGCCGAAGTCCTTTATCCCACCATCGATGACGGTATGAAGGGCATGCTCTTCGTCGATGCCTGCGTGCAGTCCTCCAAGCGCAACGGCGCCTGGGTCAAGGCTTGATCCTGACCTGGAGAGCGTCGCGTGCATCGTTCCTCTCAATCGCAGGCGTTTGAGAGGAAGCCGCATGCCGCAGCCTGAGGTGCTGGACATCGTGCGCTCGATGAGCGCCCGATGTCTTGTCTGCGTCTGGCTTCTCTGCGTCTGCCTGCCGGACGGAGACGCTTGGCCTCAAGGCTCTCCGCCGTTGGCCTCCTGGTTGCGCCCGGGCTTGCTGATCTCGACCCTGCTGCAGGTCATGACGCCACCGGCGTTTCGGCAATAGGTCGTCTGCGAGAAGAGCCGTTTGACCTGCGACGTGTCCGCGCGGGGCTTGTCAGGGCTGCCGGGGCTCGGCGCTTTGATCGCGCCCGTATAGGGATTGTCCGCCGTCGGACCGTTTGCCATGCCTTGTGCGACCAGCTTGATCTGCAAGGCCTGCTCACCCAAAACGTCCACGGCCGCCAAGGCGATGCAGAAGAGCAGCAAGGCTGCGCAGGGAAGGAGTGTCTTCATGGTTGCCATGTTGCCATTCCCAAAGCGGATCGCGATCCTTCAGGGTCACGCACGCGCTTCAAGCTCCTGTTGTGATGCATGTCATTTCCGCAAGTCGATACGCCGGTAAAACCGAGTGCGTTCTCGTCCGAGACACGTCTCAGTTTCCTGATGCCGATCATGCCCCTGATTCTAGACCGAAGAGGTTTAAAATCTGAACCAGGATCGATTCGCGCAAAGCTTGTGCGACATGCCCAAATAGTTCGACTTTTGATACGCAGCACAGCCCCTTCATCATTCAGATTGCCCGTTTTGCATGAAGCAATGATCCCACGAGAATCGAAGGTGCATCCTGTCCTTTTACAGGAGCAAGCTGGTGGGAGGATGACGTCGTGCGCTGAATTTGGAATTTTCTGCCGCTACAGGTAGAAATCGCCACAGCGCCCTTGCATCGCACACGGGCACAAGCGATTGACTTTTCTGTCCGTAGATTTACTGCAACGTTTCAGTTCCATGGAAATCGGAATCGCCGCCATGACCAGCTTGAAGACGGATCCCAAAACGCTCGCCGCCCGCTTCCCCGCCGACTTCATCTTCGGCGTTGCGACGGCCTCTTTCCAAATAGAAGGTGCGGCCAAGGCCGATGGCCGCAAGCCGTCGATCTGGGATGCCTTTTCCAATATGCCGGGCCGTGTGTTTGGCCGCCATAATGGCGATGTCGCCTGCAATCACTACAACCGGCTGGAGGATGATCTCGACCTGATCAAAAGCCTCGGCGTCGATGCCTATCGCTTCTCGATCGCCTGGCCGCGCATCATTCCCGACGGCACCGGACCGATCAACGAAAAGGGCCTCGACTTCTATGACCGGCTGGTCGATGGTTGCAAGGCGCGCGGGATCAAGACCTTCGCGACGCTCTATCATTGGGATCTGCCGCTGACGCTTTCGGGCGATGGCGGCTGGACGGCACGTTCGACGGCTTATGCCTATCAGCGCTATGCCAAGACCGTCATCGCCCGGCTGGGAGATCGGCTGGATGCGGTGGCGACCTTCAACGAGCCCTGGTGTTCCGTCTGGCTCAGCCATCTCTACGGCATTCACGCACCGGGCGAGCGCAGCATGGATGCGGCATTGCACGCGCTGCACTTCACCAATCTGGCTCACGGCCTTGGCGTGCAGGCGATCCGCGAGGAACGGCCGGACCTGCCTGTCGGCATCGTCATCAATCCCATGCACGTCATTCCCGGCAGCGACAGCGCGGCCGACCGGGCTGCGTCCGAGCGCGCCTTCGATTTCCACAATGGCGTCTTCTTCGGCCCGATCTTCAAGGGCGCCTATCCCGAGCGCTTCCTCAGCGCGCTGGGCGAACGCATGCCTGAGATTGAGGACGGTGATCTCGACATCATCCACCAGCCGCTCGACTGGTGGGGGATCAACTATTACACGCCGATGCGCATTGCCGACGATCCGAGAGAGGGCGCCGAATTTCCGGCAACGGTGCCGGCCCCGCCCGTGAGTCAGGTAAAGACCGATATCGGCTGGGAAGTCTTCGCCCCGGCGCTGGGCGACTGCATCCGTACCCTCAACGCCCGCTACGACCTGCCGGCCTGCTACATCACCGAGAATGGCGCCTGCTACAATATGAGCGTGGTCGACGGTATCGTCGACGATCAGCCGCGGCTCGATTACATTGCCGATCATCTGGCGGTGACGGCCGATCTGATTGCCGAGGGCTATCCGATGAAGGGCTATTTCGCCTGGAGCCTGATGGACAATTTCGAGTGGGCGGAAGGCTATCGCATGCGCTTCGGCATCGTCCATGTCGATTACGACACCCAGGTTCGGACTATCAAGAAGAGCGGCGAGTGGTACCAGGCGTTGGCGCGGGCGCATGGTGAGGCGGGCTGACTTTGAGACGGCAGTTTTCGCTTTCAACGCGAAGTTGACGAGACGTTACAGGCAGCCTTCGCGTCGTCTGGCCGTTTGGCTGGGCTGGACGCCCATCTCGTGAGCGAGGAGCGTCCGCCGTGGCTCGTTTCATCCTGCAGCAGCCCCTAACCCTTCATCTCCGGGGATTCGAAGGTGGAGGCTGAGATCGTTCGGGATGTCGCGAGCTAAGGCCGGCAGATCGGCCTCTGTCAGGATGTGCTGGCCATCCTTCTCGACAGGCTCGAGCAGGACGAGACGCTGACCGGAGCGGAGCGCGATGCGGCTGACGATTTTCGCGCGCTGATGCGGGAAATCGGGAAGGTAAAGAAGCGCAAGAGCAAATCGTGAGACGGATCCCGGCGCCAATCATCGGCCTTGTCGGCGCCCGGTTTCGGCCGCCGACAAGGCAGAGGGTTATTGGGCGGGAACGAAGGCCCGTAGCCGGTGGCCGTCCGGGTCGCTCATCGTCATGGTCAGGCCGAATTCCTTGGCTTCGATCGGCTGCAGCAGGGTAAGGCCCAGGGCTGTCCAGTTTTGCAGCGTGGCTTCGAGTTCGCCATCGGTCTCAACTGCAAAGCCAATCTCCAGCCCGCCGGCCGGTGCCGTGACCGCCGGCTCGACATTCTCGCGCCGCCAAAGACCGACACGCAGCGTGTCGAGCGCGAAGAGTGCGAAGCCGGGTGATTGTTCGACCGGGGTCGTCGAGAAGATCTGGCTGTAAAGCTCCGCACTCTTGGCGACATCGGTGACATAGAGAAGGAGATAGCTGGGGTTCATGGCAGGCATCCTTTTGATGCATCGGCCTGCGAGGTCATGTTTCCTGCGCAAGATCCGATGCTCTGGCAAACTCCGGCGGTTGCCGGGATGCGCGATAGATGCCCGATCTCACTGTCAGTTTCTGTCAGCAGCCTTCGACTGCGTGTCTGCTGGGCGCTCGCCACGTTTGCCGATCTGCTGCCGTCGCCATTCTGCCATCAAAAGGGCGCGGCGGGTGGGGTAACGCTGATCGAGGCGAAGGAGGCCGTCGATCCGGTCTGTGCGGAAATGTCGAATGGCGCCGCGCAGCTCGCACCAGGCAATGAGAATCCGCGTGGTTTCGAAGAAGCCAAGCGCGAAGGGCCAGACGATGCGCCTGCTGACAGAGCCTCCGGCATCGCGATAGGCGATGTCGAGCTTGACCTCGGCGCGCATGGCGGCGCGCAAGTCGGCCGTGTCGATGCTTTCAGGCGCTTGGCTGGCGGGGCCGATCAAAAGGTTCTGCTGCTGCATGCGCTCGGCCAGCCGCGTAGGCAGCACCGCCTCGATCCTGGCCAGCGCCTGCTCGGCGGCTCGTGCCAGCTCGCCATCGCCGCGCGCGGTTACCCACCGCAGGCCCAGCGCCACCGCCTCGATCTCATCGTCCCCGAACATCAGCGGCGGCAGGGTAAAGCCCGGGCGCAGGATATAGCCGAGCCCGGCCTCGCCGGCGATATCGGCACCTTGGCCGCGCAACGTCTCGATATCGCGATAGAGCGTGCGCACACTCACGCCCGTTTCCTCGGCCAGCGCCTCGGCGCTGACGGGAAAGCGGTGGCGGCGAAGGATATCAATGAGCGTAATCAGGCGGCCGGCGCGCGACATGGATGATCCTTCCGCGCGCGGTGCTGCTCAGCTGCCCAGATGCTGCGTGCCACGTTTGCGGGCAAGGTCCATCTGTTGCTGGCGCTGGCGATAGCGCGCCTTGTCCTCGTCCGACCGGCTGTCATGGCAGTGGACGCAGGCAACGCCTTCCTCATGCAGTGGCGAAGCGAGGTCTTCGGGTGAGAGCGGCTGGCGGCAGGCATGGCAGAGCACGTGGTCGCCCTGCTTCAAGCCGTGGGTGATGGAGACGCGCTCGTCGAAGACGAAGCAGGCGCCGTCCCACAGGCTTTCCTCCGCCGGCATGTCCTCGAGATATTTGAGAATGCCGCCCTTGAGGTGATAGACCTCCTCGAAACCTTCCGCCTTCATGAAGGCCGTGGCCTTCTCGCAGCGAATGCCGCCGGTGCAATACATGGCGATCTTCGGCTTGTTGTGCAGGCCGGTGTTGTTGCGCACCCAATCGGGAAATTCGCGGAAGCTCTTGGTCTTCGGATCGACCGCGCCGCGAAAGGTGCCGATCGCCGTCTCATAATCATTGCGCGTGTCGATGACGATCGTGTCGGGATCGGAGATCAGCGCATTCCAGTCCTTCGCCTCGACATAGGTGCCGCCGATCCGGTTGGGGTCTATATCCTCGACGCCCATGGTCACGATTTCCTTCTTCAGCCGCACTTTCATGCGCAGGAAAGGCATGGCGTTCGCCCGGCTTTCCTTGTGCTCCAGCCCGGCAAATTCCGGCTGGGCGCGCAGGAAGGTCAAAAGCTCGGCAATTGCCGCGTCGCTGCCGGCGACCGTGCCGTTGATGCCCTCATGGGCGATCAGCAACGTGCCCTTGATGCCGCGCGCATCGCAGAATTCCTGCAGAGGTGCGCGGAAAGAGGCATGACGCGAAAACCGCGCAAAGTGATAGAGGGCCGCCACCAGAACAGGCGCAGCCTCGGACGGGCTGCTGGCCGCCGGGGTCATGGGGTCGATCATGTCGCTCATAGCGCTCAAATACAGCCTATCCCGACGGGGCGCAATCATCTCGCGCCTGTCGGAGGGGTTGCGCAGTAGCCCGAGCGGGATTGGGACAGTCGATCAGCCTGCCTTGCGCCAGAGATGCTTGAGATGCCGCGCATCGGTCGCCGCATCGATCTCATAGAGTGCGTCCGCCTTGGCCAAGACCTTCTTGCGTCTCTTCCGCAGCGTTTCGGCGATAGCGGCCAGGACTAGGGCTCTGTCATGCCCGGAGAGAAGCTGTACCTCCCGCTCGATCAGCTGATGCAGAACGGCGAAGTCGTTGACCATGCCCAGATCTTCGGACAGAGCCTTTAGCCGCGTCTCGCGCGCGTTCAAGGGGCCTGGCCAGGCCTCGCGCATCAGGAGATGGAAGAAGCGCCAATCCTGCGCGCGCTTGCGCAGATCATGAAAGGCTTCGGCCTCAGGCGCCTCATGGCAGCGCTTCAATGCGTCCTGTGCCTTGAGAATGCTCTTGCGCCAGGCCTTGGCCAAAAGGGCCGGCGGCCGGCCTGCCGTCGTCATCACGAAGCGGTCGGCAGCCTCGCGCGCTTGCTTCAGGGCCGCAATGGTCGCAGCCAGGTCCAGCGCGTTGGCGCTGGCCGTCCGCGCCGCATGTCGGGCCTCGAGCGCTGCGCCGGCGTGGGCGATGGCGGCTGAAACCTCTGCACCGTCAGCGGCTTCCAGGCGTGTGACGGTGGAAACCAGCACGGCGCTGTCGCGCGTGGCAGACAGGCTGCGTGCTATGTCGCGCAACCGTGCATTCTCCTCCCGCTGGAAAAAGGGTGCACCGGGCGCGATCAGCCGGTAGAGACCGCGCGTCTTCTTCAGGGCGCGCCGCGCCTTGTGAATCGCGTGCTCCATACCCTCGGGCTGTTCGTTCAGGAGCGAGATCGCATGGGTCAGTTCATCCGTGGCGATGCGCCGCACCGAACGGGCGAGCGGCTTGTCGACGGCCAGGCGAAAGCCCATCACGCCACCTCGACGCCGGATGTGGCCAGCACAAGATTGGAGTAGCGCTCGTCTCCCGTCACCTCCTGCCCCAGCCAGGCGGGCAGGGCCGGCTGCTCGTCTTCCGCCTGCATTTCCACCTCGGCCACGACGAGGCCTTGATGCGCGCCGGAAAAGACATCCACTTCCCAGACATAGCCATCGCGGCGAATGCAATGCCGCGTTTTCTCGATCACCGTGCCAAAGGCCGCCTGCAAAAGCTCCTCGGCATCCCGCACCGGAATGTCGTATTCGAACTCGTCACGGCTCATCAGACTGCGGCCGATCTTGATGGTCAGGCGGGCCCGGTCCTGGCCGAGAATGCGCACGCGCACCGATCGATCGGACATGGAGGCGATATAGCCTTGGCGAATGGTGGAGCTGTCTTCGACCTCTTGCCGCCAATCATCGCTCGCTACGAGAAACTTGCGTTCGATTTCCTTCGCCATCATCATCCTTTTTCGTCACCATCGGCTTGTTGGATGGCGGATCACCTATGTCCTGTCATATTCACGCGCATTCATCCGACCAGACATGCAGCGCGCAGAGGCGGCAGGAAGCGCGCCGTCGCAAAAAGGATAGGAAGACGGTTCGAACTCGACAAGCGTCGGAGGCGGCGTTATGTCGAAGACGAAGATTTCAATCGGTTTAAGCCGGGCGGCCAAGCGACCGCTTGCCATGAACGCGGCGCACCCTGCGCGCGCGAAACAAACGAAGACAGGTCCATCCCATGAACGAGAAGACCCAGAAACTCCTTTCCGTCCTCAAGCTGCAGCCGGTCGTGCCGGTGCTGATCATCGAGGACGCCAAGAGCGCCGTGCCGCTTGCCCGCGCGCTGGTGGAAGGCGGCCTGAAGGCGATTGAAATCACGCTGCGCACGCCCGCCGCGCTCGACGCGATCCGCGCCGTTTCGCAGGAAGTCGAAGGCGCCGTGACCGGTGCCGGCACGATCCTCAATGCTCTGCATTACGAAGATGCGGTGGAAGCCGGCGCGCAGTTCATCGTCAGCCCCGGCGCAACCGGCGAGCTTCTCGATGTCGCCGACGACCACGAGGCTGCCTTCCTGCCGGGCGCTGCCACGTCGAGCGAGATCATGGGTCTGCTCGAAGAGGGGTATGAGGTGATGAAGTTCTTCCCGGCCGAGCAGGCTGGCGGCGCTGCCTATCTCAAGTCGCTCTCCTCGCCCTTCGCCGGCACGCTGTTCTGCCCGACGGGCGGCATTTCGCTGAAGAACGCCCATGATTACCTGTCGCTGCCGAACGTCGTTTGCGTCGGTGGCTCGTGGGTCGCGCCTAAGGATCTCGTCGCTTCGGGCGATTGGGCCGGGATCACCAAGCTCGCCCGCGAAGCCTTCGAACTGCGCGGCTGAGGACATCGTTCGAACGGCGCAAGAGCGAGGATCGAGGCGGCACTGCTTCGGACCAGAAAGATGGGCCAACCTGATGACGCCTGCCGGTAACAGCGCGGATCTGGTTGCCTCGATCCTTTCGCGCCTCAGGCGGGCCGGTCTTGCTTGCCTGCTTTTCGGCGGCTGGGCGGAAGAAGCCATAGGCCTGAGGTTGCCCGGTCCGCATGGTGATATCGATTTGCTTCATGTCGGGCCCGGCTTTGCCGGGCTCGACGCGTTTCTGGCCGGGAGTGAGGAATTGACCCCGCGGCCAGCCAAGTGCTTTGCCCACAAGCGCGCTTTCCTGATCGGCGACGTGCTCTGCGAGGTCATCCTGGTTGAAATGCAGGTGGGCCTTCCGGTGACACGTTTTTGGGGCGATGTCGATTTTGCCTGGCACCATCCCCTGGCGGAGCCTGAGCCGGTCTATCTGGACGGCCATGCACTGGCCTGCGCCAGCCGCGCCAATCTGCTGGCTTATCGCCACCGCCATGCCGAGACGCAGCCCTGGCGCTGGCGTGCGGCCGAAAGCCGTGTTGCGCCCTTCTCCTCCTGATAGGCCTTTCTGACGTTTGCTTGATCGCCCTTTTTACCGCCGGCTTCACACCTATGTCCGTCAGCGATCCTTTCAACAGGGACTATCATCAAACAGGGCAAGGAGACGTTCATGTTCGATCCGAAAAAGCTGCTCGACCAGTTTCTCGGCAGCCAGATGCCCGGCGCGGGCGGCAGCTTTGGCCAGCGTGCCGGCCAGCTTGGCGATCTCGCCCGCAACAACCCCTTGAAAACCGGCGCGCTGGCCGCCGTTCTCCTCGGTACGGGCAAGGGGCGGGAGATTGCTGGAACGGCGCTGAAGCTCGGCGGGCTCGCCGCCGTCGCGGGGCTTGGCTATGCCGCCTATCGCAACTACCAGGCCGGCAAGGCGCCGGCCGAGGTGGCAAGGCAGGAGCCGGCCGTCGACCTCTTGCCGCCGCCGGCGGAATCCGGCTTCAGCATCGAGCCGCACGCTATCCGCAATGATTTCGTGCTGGTGCTGGTGCGTGCCATGATCGCGGCTGCCCGCGCCGACGGTCATATCGACGCGCAGGAGCGCGCCCGCATCATGGAAAAGGTGCGGGACGTGGGTCTGGACAGCGAGGCCGAGACCTTCCTGCAGGAGGAGCTCAACCGCCCCGCCGATCTCGACAGCCTCGTATCCGAAGCCCGCACGGAAGAGGAAAAGGTCGAACTCTACACCGCTTCGCGCCTTGCCATCGAACCGGAAAGCCGGGCCGAGCGCGGCTATCTCGACCTTCTGGCCGGCCGTCTCGGTCTGCCCGATGCACTGGTCGATCACATCGAGGCGACGGTTTCTTCCGCCAAGCTGCCGGCGCAGGCGCCATCCGCTAATTTCGATCCCTCGATTTAAACGCCGGCTGCGGCAGATCGACGGTGCGACGGCATCCCGCGTTTGATGCTGACGCGGGATGCCGATGCTGGTGACAAGGCTTGCTGTCTTCCAAGACACCGAGAACCGTGTCTCGCATCGAGCCCGTCGAAAGCGCAATCGAGCCGCGACGCGGTTGCTCTCTGGTTCCAAAGTCTCGCATGCCAGTTTTCGCGCTGTTGACGGGGGCAAATTTCCTTTGGCATCGCCATGATCTACAGTAGGCTCCGGCCAGCGCATCGGGCCGACGCGCGGCGATGACCGGCGGCTCTCATGTGGTCATACGAAACCGGAGGGGCGCCGCATCCTCTTCTCAATTCCGCAGGCTCTGACAATGCCCGATCTTTCCGCTTGGACCCCACGCCCCTTGCCGCAGCCGGTGACGCTGGAAGGGCGCTTCATGCGCGTTGTTCCCTATCGGCGCGGGGACCATCTGGAAGCGCTCTGGGCAGCTTTCGGCGGCCATGCGATCAACGATCGGTTGGCCTATTTCGCCCAGCCGGATTTTGGCGGCATCGGCGATTTCGACATATGGCTGACGGCCTGTCAGGCGGCTGGCTGGGTGACCGAGCTGTTCCAGTCGACAGACGGTGGCGCGATCCTCGGCATGGCCAATTTCATGCGCGCGGACCCGGTCAACGGCGTGGTCGAAGTCGGCGGCGTTGCACATACGCTGGCCATGGCCCGCACGCCTCTATCGACCGAGGCGCATTATCTCATGGCGCGCCATGCGTTCGAAGATCTTGGCTATCGTCGCTACGAGTGGAAGTGTCATAACGAAAACGCAGCGAGCAAGGCCACGGCTCGCCGCCTGGGCTTCACCTTCGAAGGCGTCTTTCGCCAGCATATGATCTCCAAGGGCGAGAATCGCGACACGGCCTGGTTCTCGATGATCGATGGTGAATGGCCGCTTCTGAAAGCCGCCTTCGAAGCCTGGCTCTCTCCCGACAATTTTGATGAGGCGGGTGGCCAGCGTCGCAAGCTGGAGGATCTGCGCCTCGCACTGGCGCCGGCCTTCAGCGATGACCATGCCGTGGATGCCGCTCAATGAGCGCGCCGCAGGGCCACGATCCCGAGCGAGCGGGGGCGCCGCGACAGTCCGATCGAACGGAGCGTTCCTCGCTGATCGCCGCAGGCGTGTTCCTTCTGCTCGCCGGCCTGGGCTTCGCCTTCCTGCCGCGCATGATGCTGGCGCTCGGCAATATTTCCCCTGTCCTTGCCGGCTTTTTCGGCGTTCTATTCGTCGGCGCCTTTTTCCTGGTTTTCTGGCTGCGCGCCCGCGTCCAGCGCCGCCGCGATCAGGCGGGCCTGCGCAACGAGCATCGCGACGCACCTTAAACATCGGTGTTGCGCCCGTTGACCGCCGTCAATGCGCAAGGCTTGACGCCAGTTGGCCTTGGCGCTGGGTTATGCCGTCAGCGCCGCCCCGAGCAACAGAAGACCGAGCAGCAGCACGAACAGCGCGCCAAGGATCTCGATGGCCGTGCCGATGCGGCTCGCTGCGCCGCTGCTGGATGCCAAGCGCAGCGCTAGCCCCTTGGCGGTAACGGCTATGGTGGCAAGCAGGGACACGGTGATGGCCGTACCCACGGACATGGCCAGCACCGAGAAGACGCCGCCCAGCATGAGGTTGTTCAAAAGGGCGAAGGACAGGACGATGAGCGCGCCGGAGCAGGGGCGCAGGCCGACGGCCAGCACCGCCGACCAGGCTTCGCTCGCGCCCAGCCGCTCGCCGCCAAGGCGCGCCGGATCGGGCAGATGCGTGGTGCCGCAGGCTTCGCAGAAGTCGCCGGTTCGGTGGCTTAGCTGGGTGCCGTGGTAATTCAGTCCGCCGCGCTTTTGCTGCGGCCATGCCACGGCATGGCCAAAGGCAAGGTCGCCACTGTCTCGCGCCGTTGCAGCGCCTGAAAAATTGGCCTGAGAGAGCGATGTCGATGCGGCTGCGGCTGGTGCTGGGCCAGCGGCAAACAGGACCGCATCGGCGCCATGCTGCGCAGCATGTGCACGGCGGCGAAACAGGCCGGCCGACCGCAACTTGCGAAACAGAAGCCATGCCCCGAATGCGGCGACCAGTGCATAGCTGGCGGTTTCCAGCGTCGTCGTCGCCCGTGTCAGCGAAATGCCGCTGCCCCGTAGCACATAATAGGCCATGCCGATCAGGACGATCGCCATGACGCCTTGCAGGAAGGCCGAAAGAAAGGCCAGCGCCACACCGCGCTTCAGCTCGATCTCATTGGCAAGCATGTAGGACGAGATGACCGCCTTGCCATGGCCGGGCCCCGCGGCGTGAAACACACCATAGAGGAAGGAGAGGCCGACCAGCGACCAGAGTTGCCAGGGATCGTTGCGCATGGCGCGCAATGCATCGGTCAGCGTGCGATAGAAGAGCTGCTGCTCATGATTGACCCAGGCGAACAGGCCCGCCAGCGGCCCGCCGACCGTGATGCTTGGCTCTGCCGTGCCGATGCCGAGCGGAGACTGGGCCAAGGCCAGCGCTGGATGCAGCGCCAGCAGGGCAAGGCCGCCTCCAAGGGCTAGCCCGACGAGGCGAGGACGCTTCAGCATGTGAACTCGATCCGCGTTGCGAAGAGCTTGGACATGTTGGTTCCCGTGGGATCGTTGAAGAAAGCGGAGGTCAGCGTCGCCTGATTTTGCGCGATCACGTCGTCCGGATTGGGCCTGACGACCTTGTGCTTGCAGCTTTTCAGTTTGTCGCCGACTGCAACCAGATCATCGTCTGTCGGAAAATCCATCGCCGTATACATGGTCGGGTCATAAACGCCGATCGAGAAGGTGCCTTTCAGCGCAATGGGCTCGGCCGGCTTGGCCGCAAACATCAGCAGGAGCTGCCCATCCTTGAAATCCGCATGGATCACCTGCGGCTTGGCAAGCTTCACGCTTTTGCCATTGTCGAAGATCGTCGTGTAATAATTATATTCGCCCAGCGATTCCAGCACGGTCTGCCCGACCTCGGCCAGTTCCTTGGCATCGAGCTTGGCGTCGGAATTATGGTCGAATTCCAGAAGCACGCTTGCCGAAAACATATCGTCGAAGCGCCAGACATTGCGCAATTCGCTGATCTGCCCCTTGTCATTGGCCACCACCTCCAGCCGCGCCTGGGCGAAGATGTGGGGATGGGCAAAGGCGCCAGATGCGGAGAACAGGCCGAGCGCCAGCGTCAGGCAGGCGCCCTGTCGGCCAAGGATCCGGCGAAAGGCATTGAGGCGCGGGCGGGGAAACTGGATCACGAAGCGGCTCTTTCCTCGATGGGGCGAAGGAAGCTCTGCGCTCCCGCGTGAGAGCATCGTGCCGAAACCGGATCGGCTCGATGCTGAGGGCGGAATTGCCATGCGGGCTTCCGCCTCGCTTGCTGCGATGCCCGTCAAATGGGTCGGAATTTCGGCCTTTGCTTCATCAGCAGGAAACAGGCGGCCGGTCGAAAAACGAAAGCGTCTGTCCTTGGATGATGGCGGAGCGGCTGCTGCTCAGGCAGCGTCGTTGGCGGAGGCGCGCAACGGGCCCGTCGATTGGCGGATGCGCATCTCCGGCTTGATCAGATGAATGCCGTCTGGATCATGGCTGCCCGCCAGCTTGTCGAGCAGGGCACGCGCGGCGCTGCGGCCGACATCCGATTGGCCGTTCCACACCGTGGTCAGCGCCGGCGTCGACAGAGAGGCTTCCTCCAGATCGTCATAGCCGGTCACGGAAATATCGCGGCCTGGTATGAGGCCGGCACGGGCGATGCCGTTCATCATGCCGATGGCGACGAGATCGTTCCAGCAGACCACGGCGGTTGGCTTCTGCGGCAGCGACAAAAGATGCACAGCCGCTTCGAAGCCGCCCTGCATGCTGCGCGGGCCGGGGATGCGCAATGCCGGATCCACCTCGATATTGGCCTTGCGCAGCGCGTTGACGTAGCCCTGATAACGATCCCGGCCGGTCGATGTCTGGTCTGTGCCGCCAACCATGGCGATGCAGCGGTGGCCAAGCCCGATCAGGTGGTTGGTGGCCAGCGCGATGCCATAGGCATCGTCGCCCCGGAAGATCGGCACGTCGAGCCCCTCGACCGAACGGGCAATCAGAATCGCCGGCATGCCATTGTCTTCCGCCAGCCGGATATCCTCCGGCGGCGTGCCGATGGCCGGCGACATGATCACGCCATCGCCGCCGAGCTGCAGCAGTGTTTCGATGAAGACGCGCTGCTTTTCGACCGAATCGTAATGGTTGGAGAGAATGAAGGTCTGACGGTCGCGGTCGAGTTCGGCTTCGATGGCCTTGAGGATCTCGCCGTAGAACGGGTTCATGATGTCGTGCACGACGACGCCGACGATGCCGGAGCGCGAGGTGCGCAGGCTGGCGGCGCGGCGGTTGTAGATATAGCCGAGCGCCCGGGCCTGTTCCTTGATCTTGTCCCGCGTCTGGGCAGCAACCAGAGGACTGTCGCGCAGCGCGAGCGAAACGGTGGCGGTGGAAACGCCGAGCGTCTCCGCGATCGTCGAGAGCTTGATCTTTTGCGCCACGTCCTCTCCCAGGTTGCAGCATTCCTCGGTTTTATTTTTCCTTAAACTGTTTAAATGACCGATGCAACAGCGGGTGCAGCCCTTCGAGCACGGCTGGAAAGGCGGAGAGACAAGGCCGAATCTTGGCGCGAGCCGCGTGCAAAGGGGCCGAGCGGATAGCGCAGGGGTAGGCGGGTGAGGCTCAGTCTTCGAGCGCGCCGTTCTGGAGATTGGCGTCCAGCGAGCGCAGCAGCTTCATCAAAAGCTTGATCTGCTTGTCGCTGAAGCCCCTCAGCGCCTGTTCGCCGGTCTGGCGCCCCGCTTCGGCAATGGCGTCGAGCCGGGCGCGGCCCTCCTCGGTCAGATAGACCTTGGTCAGGCGTGCATCCTCGTCATCCGCCCGGCGATGCAGGAAGCCCTGCGCCTCCATACGGCCGATGGTGCGCGTCATCGTCGGCGCCTTGACGCCGAGCCGGGCCGCAAGCCCACCCGCCGTCATGCCGTCTTCTTCGGCAAGCGCCAGCATCACGCCATCCTGACCGGCGTAAAGACCGCTCTCGACGAGATTTCGCGACATGACCGTGCGCATGGAGCGCGCGGCCTGGACCAGGGCAGCTGCCACGACCTGGCCGCTCGGCTCGTCATCGATCGCTTCGGGCGCGGAAGACAGATCGATCTTCTGCTTCGGGCCCTTGATCTTCGTTTTCTCGGCTTTGCTCTTCTTGCCCAATTTGTCCTCTTGCGCAAACGGGTTGCACGCTCAATCGACCTCTGTATGACAGAGATTTCTGTTATATGACAATCGGCAGAGTTTGACTGCAGGATGGCTGAAAAGGTTTGAAAAAATGCTTGCTCCGGCAATTTTGACGAAAGCCGGCCTGTCCTGTGCGCTCGATTGGGTCGGCGATGCTGCCAATTCGGAGCCGATCGCGGTGCTCCCGCTGGGGGCCCATGAGCAGCATGGGCCGCATCTCCCGTATGAGACCGACAGCCTGATTGCCGACGGCATGGTCGCGCGGCTGCGGCCTGTGATCGCCGATGCTGGCCTGACGGTCGGCTTCCTTCCGACGGAGACGACAGGCTATTCGATCGAGCATGGCTTCGACCCGGAAACACGCTCGCTCTCTCATAGTGAGGCGGTGGAGCGCTGGATGGGCATTGCCGAGGCGCTGGCCGGGCAGGGGATTCGCAAATTTCTGATGCTCAACGCCCATGGCGGCAATGCGCCGCTGATGACCATCGTCGCGACGGAGGCACGGGTGCGCTTCTCGATGCTGGCGGTGGCCACCCATTGGCTTCGTTTCGGCCTGCCGGAGGGATGGATGCGGCCGGAGGACAAGGCAATCGATATCCATGCCGGCGATATCGAGACCTCCGTGATGCTGGCGCTGCATCCCGACAAGGTGAACATGGCCAAGGCGGCGAATTTCCCCTCGCGCCAGAGCGAGTTTGCGGCGCGCTTCACCCATCTGCGCGCCTATGGTCCCCATGCCTTCGGCTGGACCATGGCCGACCTCAACCCGGACGGCGCGGCCGGCAATGCGGCGGCGGCCACCGCCGAACGCGGCGAGGCGCTGATAAATCATGCGGCCCAAGGTCTCATGGAGCTGCTGCAGGATGTGGATGGCTTCGATCCCGACGCGCTTGCCTGAGCCGTTGCGTCGTCGCCAGTCAAGCCGCATATTGAAATGAGGGCGACAGACAGGAGCAAGCCGATGCGCATCTCCATCGAACAGGCAGCCGGCCAGTTGACCGAACTCGTGCGGCTGGCCGAGGAAGGCGAAGACATCGTGCTGACGGAGAATGGCGAAGCGCGGGTGCGGCTTCAGACCGTGTCCGGTTTTAATCCGGACAAGGACTTACGGCTGAAGCTGATCGAAGACATTCAAGAGCGCGTCCGGCAAAAGAATTTACCGCCTGGACCGGATGCCGCCCATAGTCAGGATTTTCTTTATGATGAGGATGGCCTGCCGGCATGATTGCGGTCGACACTTCGGCCTTGATTGCGATCCTGCAAAAAGAGCCTCGCGCGGCTGTATGTCGCGCCGCTCCGGTAAGTTATGACAGACTATTGCTGTCAGCGGGGACGTATGTGGAAGCCATGATCGTTGCTGCCAGACGTGGGTTACCCGCAGAAATGGATGATCTGATCCAGATCAGTATTTCCGACATCATTCCGGTCACACCTGACCGTGCCCGGCGGGCTTCGGCGGCCTATCGGCGTTGGGGCAAGGGTTTCCATCCTGCTGGCCTGAACTATGGCGATTGCTTCGCCTATTCTCTGGCCGAGGAGTTCGGCTGCCCGTTGCTCTTCATCGGCGAGGATTTCGCCCGCACGGATCTGGCGCCGGCCGTCAGCGTGGCATGATCGCGCCGCTGCCTTCGAGGCGGCTTTGAACTGACGGAACTTGCGCTTATATGGAGGCGACGCCCGCCGCCCTTGACGCGGCGGTCCCTTCACCGTCCTTGCGAGGCTATCATGACCGCATCTGCTGCCGAGACCCCGAAGCCCATTCCCGTCACCGTGCTCACCGGCTATCTCGGCGCCGGCAAGACGACGCTGCTCAACCGCATTCTCTCCGAGAACCATGGGCGCAAATATGCTGTCATCGTCAATGAGTTCGGCGAGATCGGCATCGACAACGACCTGATCGTGGAATCCGACGAGGAAATCTACGAGATGAACAATGGCTGCGTCTGCTGCACCGTGCGCGGCGACCTGATCCGCGTGGTCGAGGGGCTGATGCGCCGTCCGGGCCGTTTCGATGCGATCATCGTCGAAACCACGGGTCTCGCCGATCCCGTGCCTGTCGCCCAGACCTTCTTCATGGATGACGATGTGCGTGCCAAGACCGAGCTCGACGCCGTCGTCGCGCTTGTCGATGCCAAGCATCTGCCGCTCAGGCTCAAGGACAGCCGCGAGGCGGAAGACCAGATCGCCTTTGCCGATGTCGTTCTCTTGAACAAGACCGATCTGGTGACCCCGGAAGAGCTTGCCCGCATCGAGGCGACCGTGCGCGTGATCAATCCGAGCGCGCGCATCTATCGCACCGAGCGCTCCAACATCGATCTGACCCGCGTGCTCGACCAGGGTGCCTTCAGCCTGGAACGGGCGCTGGAGAACGATCCGCATTTCCTGGAAGAAGCCGCGCATGAGCATGACCATGTCTGCGGCCCCGATTGCGACCACGATCACCATCACCATCACCACGCCCACGACCACGACCACGACCATCATGATCACCACCACGATCATGACCACCATCATCACGACCACGATCACGGACATCATCACCATGATGCGCCTTCGCCGATCCATGACGTGACGGTGCAGTCCGTTTCCCTGCGTGGCGGGCAGATGATCCCCGACCGCTTCTTCCCCTGGATCCAGAAGGTCACCCAGACCATGGGGCCGAATATTCTCCGGTTGAAGGGCATCATCGCCTTTGCCGGCGATGAGCAGCGCTATGTCGTCCAGGGTGTTCACATGATCATCGAGGGTGACCATCAGCGGCCCTGGAAGGAGAACGAGGCACGGGAAAGTCGTTTGGTCTTTATCGGCCGCGATCTCGACCGCAAGAAGCTCGAGGAGAGCTTCAAGGCTTGCGAGGCGCAGGCCAACTGATGCCCACCATTGCCCCGCTCGATCTTTCGGGCCATGTCGTTGCCGTCGCCTATCTGGGCGACGTGCCCGTTTTCGCCGAAGCCTCTGGCCTCGTTCATCGCCTGGAGGACGGGCACAAGACCATCGAGGCGCAGGACGGCCTGCTTACCGCCGTTTACGATCCCCTGACGGAGACGCTGCTGACGGGCGGCGAGGACGGGCGCGTTCTGCGCATCGCCCGCACGGGCGCGGTGGACGAGCTGGCGGTCGTGCCGCGCCGCTGGATCGGCCAGGTCGCGGCCGGGCCTCAAGGCGCCGTTGCCTATGCCTCCGGCAAGACCGCCTTCGTGCGTCTGGCCGATGGCACGGTGAAGGCGTTTGCCGAGGAGCGCACCGTCGAGGGCCTGGCCTTCGCGCCCAAGGGCCTGCGTCTGGCCGCCGCGCGCTATAATGGCGTGTCGTTGCACTGGGTTGCCATACCCGGCGATCCTGTGGATCTCGACTGGAAAGGCGCGCATAATGCCGTGACCTTCTCGCCTGATGGTCGCTTCCTGGTCACATCCATGCAGGAAAACGCCCTGCATGGCTGGAAGCTTGATTCCAAGCCCGGTGCGGAAGCGCGGCATATGCGCATGACCGGCTATCCCGCCAAGGTCAAATCGCTCTCCTGGTCGGCCAAGGGCAAATGGCTGGCCTCTTCCGGCGCGCCGGCCGCCATCGTCTGGCCGTTCCAGTCCAAGGATGGGCCGATGGGCAAGGCGCCTTTGGAACTCGGCACGCGCGGCAATGTCATGGTCACGGCCGTGGCCTGTCATCCGAGCGAGGATGTGGTCGCCATCGGCTATTCAGACGGCATGATCCTGGCGGCCCGCTTTGCCGACTCACGTGAGGTGGTGCTGCGCCGCCAGGGCAAGGGCGCCCTCACTGCCATGGCTTGGCACAAGAGCGGCCAGCGTCTGGCCTTTGCCAGCGAAACCGGCGATTGCGGCGTGGTCGATATCACCGTCTGACCCCTCAAGCGCGGCGAGTTCTGCTTGCCGCGCTCTTCCTGCCTTTCCGCCAATTGCAGCGTTCCGTCTCACCGGCTTAAACGCCGTCAATGTTGTCTGACTTTTGCCGCCGTGTGAGGAACAGCAGCAGGAATGCGGCACCTGCGCCGAACGAGGCGAGCCGGATGGCCATGCCGAAGCCATTGAGCTGCGCGATCAGGCCCATGGCCGGCACGGAAAAAATTCCCGCCAGGAAGATCGAGTTCATATAAAGCGCCGTCGCCCGCGCCAGGCGGCCCCGCGAAAAGCTCTGCACGAAGGTGAGGCAGGTGCCGGCAAACAGGCCGTAATACGTGCCTTCCATGGCCGCACCGATCAGCATCTGCGGCACGGTCTCAACCGAGGCTATGACGTTGAAGGCGAGCACCGCCAGGATCGTCGCGCCGCCGAGGATCAGCCGCGGGCTGATAAAGCGCGCCATCCGAGGCGCCATCAGGATAAAGAACACCTCCATCGCGCATTTGACGCTGAGCGAAAGCCCCGGCGCAAAAGCCGGCAGGCCGGCCTCCCGTACGAAGAAGACGGGCAGCGCGGAGGCGCAGAGCGAATGGGCGAAGGAGAGGAAGAAGCTGATGGCGGCCGCCAGCCAGAGGCCGAGATTGCGCCCTTCCGGCTCGGCTTCAGCGCGACGCTCCATCGGACAGGTTTGCCCGCGTGGAATGACGGCCACCGCGATCGCCACCCAGATGAGAACGATCAGCATGGCATTGACGAAGACAAAGCGCGCGCCGGCGAAATCCGCAACCAGATAGGCGGCAGCAGGCATCACCATCCAGGCGAGCGACACCGTCATGCGCAGAAAGGCATTGTAGCCGACCGGCTCCAGCCCATGGGTGCGCCCGTAATGCCGGCCATAGCTGAAGACCAGCGTGCTCGCCGCATTGGTCAGGCCCATTCCCGGCGCGGTGATGAGGATCAGCAGCGGCAGGCTGCCGGCAAGCGCCGCCGCTGCCGCGCAAAAGGCGCCGAAGGCGCAAACGAAAAGGAGCGGCCGGATCCGTGCGCCGCCATCCACCCATTCGCCATAAAGCCGGCTCGACAGGATCGAGATCGTCATGGCCGAAACGCTGTAGAGCCCGACGGTGGCAGGCGCATGCCCCAGAACCTCGATGATATAGAAGCCCATGAAGGGCACGATCGCCGCATTGGTGGCGCCGGAGACAAAGACCAGAAGCGCGATCATGAGCGCTTGATGATCGGACCGATAGGCCAGAGCTTGCTTGTCGGACATCGCGGGCGGTCTGCTTGGGAATCACGAGGGGAGGCCACCGCCATCTGGCACCGGCGCGGCCGAGGTGACAACCTGTTTCGGCAGGGTCATGACAAGAAGTCATGGGCCGGATCACGCTGGCGTGAGGCAATTTGCCTGGGGGATGGCGGATCTGGTGCGTCGATTGCTGGCGCCAGCCCTTACACATGCCGCTGTCGATCATGCCCGCGGGCTTCAGGCCGGCGTGGCGGCCTTTATGATCTCGCCCAGAAGCGCATGCAGCGCGTCCCGGTTCTGGCCGATGGCGCGTTTTCGTCGTAGAGAATGACCAAGGTCAGCCCGCGCGGTGGCGCGAGATAGAGCATCTGACCGCAATAGCCCCAGCCATAATGCACAGGTGGGTAGGCGGTTTGTAGATAGCAACCGGCTGGAGGTGATAGTCATAGGGAAGTGAGGAAACAGTCTTCTGAGAATCGGTGTGAAAAAGCCTATTAAATTAGCCTTATTTCTTCCGATACACACCGGCCTGTTATTTAAATTACAAAAATTTATTATTGCGATTCAAATTATAATATTATCGAAGTGTCATCTGATATGAATCATTAATATTTATCCTAACGCAGTGTAATATGCATATTTTTCTGCTTATAATGATTTTAAATAAATCACATGAATAATTATGTTTTTCTAGAATTTCTTATGCGATATTTCTGTTTATGTTAATATTTATTAATTCAGAAATTGCTTCCCCTAGTGCATTAGCTTCTTCTACAGCGCGCTTTAAATCAGGTCGGCTTGAGTAAGCTGCGATGATTTCCTCTAGATCTTCTGGCTGATCTGCCGTCATAATGCTAAGCGGTGTTACCAAGCCTATTGTGGATGTCAGAAGTCCTGCATTCAAAGAATGCTTTGACCGTTCATCGATTCGCTCAAAGGTTAAGTCTCTAATAATCTCAGCATAGGCAGGCGAGCGAAGCACGGTAAGCGGCGCGCGCGCGCAATTAAAAATGGCTATTCCAAACTGAACTGCCTCTTCTCGCGTAGGAAATCTACCCTTATGGACAACTTCATTGCGGAATTCGCTCTGCTTGCGAGGTAGCATATTTGGCGTGTTACGGGTTTCGAGCAAAAAAGCGGTGAGGAAAGCTCCAAGCTGGCGCTCAGACTGCTTCGCCATCTGCTTCCAAACCACCGAGAATGCATCACGCGAAATGCCTTGCTTGCGGCACACAGCTTCGATGAAGAATTCGTAGAGCCTCTCCAACGAAGTGGCAAAGGAAAAGACTGCGTCGCGATGGAAGCCATTAACGATGGCTCTTACGCCCATTTCAGAGAGAATCTCGAATTTGCTTTGCTGGATGACCAATGCAGTACGATGCCCGCGATTGCATGTGGTTTCGATCAAACCGCTTTCTGGAATGTCTACCAGGGCAAGTGATAGGAAGTTTAGGATACCAAGTTCGGCCTGGCACTGCATGCACATTGTGAATGTTTGCACTAGCACCTCTTTTCAATAGTGGTCATCCGCCTGCCATCCGAATTTTTCTACGAAGATAACATTAACTTAATTATTCGGTTCAGTCCAACTGCGATAACAGATCGGAGCAACTATGTTCCCATAAGGGCGGCAGAACATTAAAAAACGGAAGACGCCTCACCCGTCAGGCAGCGTATCCGGCCATTGCTGTGCACCATGCAGAACGCGAAGGACGCGGACGGCCGATGCCGTTACTTTGTAAGCGAGGATATAGGGCGTGCCAGCGACGACCCGCTCGCGCGTGCCGGCTATTCGGCCCGGACGACCGCTTTCCGCAAAGTCGATCAGCTGGCGTGCTGCACTGGCTATCTGCTCGTCCATCTTGATGGCGGCCGCCGGATTCCCCGCCTCGATATGAGTAAAGATTCCGTCGCGATCGGACATCGAGAAGGCTGACCACGTCAGCCTCACGACGACAGGTCGTCCAGGCGGCGCGCTGCTGCTGCACGGCGGCGGGCGAAATGCGCCTCGGCCTCCTCATCGGACATGTCCGGCCTGTGGTCCTGAAGGGCTTCCAGAACCTTTGCCCGAAACCAGGCATCATGCTCTTTGCCGCCTGCTACGAGTTCCATCGGCAGCGCACCCTCATTCGCGGTTCGCGTGAGCAGGATGCGGACGGCATCGGAGACCGTCAGGCCCATGGGTTCAAGGACAGCCGCCGCCCGATCGCGGATATCGGCATCGATGCGAGTTTGAACGAGAGCGTTTGCCGCCATGATTTACCTCCTGTAGTCGCCAGAATGTAATTCAATTGAATGGTGAGCGCCATCCTCAAATGGTTTGGACAAGCGAGCGCAAGGAGCCCTCCCACCCCCTGCGCCCAAATCCTCTTTTACCAAGCCAGCTCCACATGCGGCCGCCCGTTCGAGGTCCGCTCCACCGTTCGCCCCGTTTCGTCCACCGTGCAGTGAACCCTCTGGCGGAAGGCGGAGAAGCTGTCGAAGGTGACGACATCGACGGGTGTGTCGAAATGCAGCGTCAGGCGGTAGCGCGGCGGATCGCCAGTCAGTTGCTGGACGCCTAGCACTTCCGCCTGGAAGGCTTGGCCGAGATAGTGGCCTGATAGGCGCGCGCCGATGCGCCAGGGGTCGAAGGGCGGGCGGTTGCCGAGCCTCGCGTGGAGCGTGTTCCAGTCGCGAAAGCCATATTGGCGGGCGATGAGTTCCAGCGCGCGGCTATGGGCAATGGTCTCGCCGGTTTCGGCCAGCGCTTGGCGCAGGCGTCTTGCTTGGTCCTTGAGGCTATCGAGAGCCGGCAGGGGCGTTTGCGTGGGGGATGTGATGTCGTGTGCGGGCAGGGCCATGGTCTGATCTCCGGTCCGGCGGGGATCGTTCAAGGTGGGTGCCCGCATTGCCGCCTGATCCTTAAATGCCGGATAGGGTCGACCGAAACTGAAGAAAAAGAGACTTCACCAAAGCAGGATCTGCTCGCGGACGGCGGGCGCTCTTTAGACCCTGAGCGCTTATAACCGGTATCGCGCTGTCTGGCGAGAGGCTGCTTTTCTTTGGTCGAGGCCTGTTTCGGGCGCACGAACGAAAACCGCCCCGATGCTGGATGTCATCGGGGCGGCTGCATGTCGGCAGGTTTGGAATCAGGCCACTCTGGCGATGCGGGGCTGAGACAGCCGGGTGCCGGTCGGCACCAGCAGACCGGCAGCGCCGTCAAGCCAGCCGGTTTTCAGCTCCAGCCCGAGGAAGCGGCGCCGCTCAAAGGGGCCAGGCATGACGAGATGGGCGGCCTTCTCGGCAAAGAAGCCGAAGCGCTCGTAATATTCCGGATCGCCCACCAGCAGGATGGCGCCATGGCCGCGGGCGGCGGCTTCGGTCACGGCAGCGCGCATCAGGGCCGCGCCGATGCCCTTGCCCTCATGATCGGCATCCACCGCCAGCGGGCCGAGCAGCAAAGCGGGCACGGCCGCGCCATGCGGGCCGACACCGGCATCGACATGCCAAAGCCGCACGGTGCCGATCACATGGCCATCGCGGTCGCGTGCGACCAGCGCCAGACCCTGCGCCGGCAGGCGGCCACGGCGGATCGCTTCCGACGACTTGCGCTTGCGGGCAGGGCCCATGGCGCGGTCGAGCAGGCGTTCGCGCTGGACGACATCGCCAGGATGCTCGGCTTCGATTGTAAATTCTGCCTTACGGAAAAAGGCGATTGCAGCGTCAAGAACAGCGGCCATGGCTTGGCCTCCCGCACTCAAAGCCGTCTCAGAAACGGCACTCAGGAAGATGGTGAGGGCCGCGCTTGCTCGGTTCAGGAGCAGGCGCGGAGAAGGCGCGTCAGATGACGTAGGCCTTGAGCGGCTCGAAGCCGTTGAACGCCACCGCCGAATAGGTGGTGGTGTAGGCGCCGGTGCCTTCGATGAGAACCTCGTCGCCTATCGTCAGAGATAGCGGCAGCGGGTACATGTTCTTCTCATACATCACGTCGGCCGAATCGCAGGTCGGACCGGCCAGCACGCAGGGCTCCATCTCGTCGGCGTCGCGCTCCGTGCGGATCGGATAGCGGATCGCCTCGTCCATGGTTTCCGCCAGGCCGCCGAACTTGCCGATGTCGAGGAAGACCCATCGGTGATTGTCATTGTCCGACTTCTTGGAGATCAGCACCACTTCCGCTTTGATCACACCGGCATTGCCGACCATGCCGCGGCCGGGCTCGATGATCGTCTCGGGCAGCTTGTTGCCGAAATGCTTGCGCAGCGCGGCGAAGATCGCCTTGCCATAGGCTTCCGCCGAGGGCACGTCGCGCAGGTACTTCGTCGGAAAACCGCCACCCATATTGACCATCTTGAGCTCGATGCCCTGCTTGGCCAGCTGCACGAAGACGCGCTTGGCATCGGCCAGCGCCGCATCCCAGGCGTCGAGCTTGGTCATCTGCGAGCCGACATGGAAGGACACGCCATGCGAGGTGAGGCCGAGCTGGTGCGCATAGACCAGAACGTCGACCGCCATCTGCGGCACGCAGCCGAACTTGCGCGACAGCGGCCATTCCGCGCCTTCGCCATCGGTCAAAACGCGGCAGAAGACGCGGGCGCCAGGGGCGGCGCGGGCGATCTTCTCGACTTCCTCATGGCTGTCGACGGCAAAGAGCGAGACGCCGATGGCATGCGCACAAGCGATGTCGCGCTCCTTCTTGATGGTGTTGCCATAGGAGATGCGGGCCGGCGTGGCGCCGGCAGCCAGTGCCATTTCGATTTCGGCCACGGAGGCGCAATCGAAATTGGAACCGAGGCCGGCGAGCAGCGACAGGATCTCAGGGGCGGGGTTGGCCTTGACGGCATAGAAGACGGCGCTGTCGGGCAAGGCATGGCGGAAGGCGCGGAAATTGTCGCGCACCACATCGAGATCAACGACGAGGCAAGGGCCTTCCGGACGGCGGGTCTTCAGGAAATCGGCGATGCGGGCGGTCGTCATTGGCGTGTGTCCCATAGATCCAAGGCTCCGGCGCGAACCGGAGGACAAAGGCCGACGCAAGCGCGCACGGAACCAGCCGATGGAGACCCTGGAACCAAGCGGGCGCATGAATCGCGCAAACGGTGGAGCAAAGCCTGCCTCAGGCTTCGATCCGGCTATGTCTGCCATGGATTGGACGGGGGACCCGACCGCACGTCCGGCAATGAAGGTGTGCCTCTTCAGTAACCCCGGCTGATGGAAAGCCGGAAGAGAACAAAAAGGCCCGCACCGTCGTTGCTTCAAGGTGTCCTCGCATTTCCCGGTTGGCCGGAATAGCGACTGGAGCGGTTAGTTCCAGGTACCTTACCGATTTCCTCACCACATCGAGGGTCGGCGGACACCCACAGGCACGTGCGACTTTGGGCAAGGGGTAGATAGGGAATTCGTCCGTCTCAATCAAGCCTTTTTTCGCACGTCCGCCGGAAAGTTTGATGACAATCCCTAGGCTTGATGAGCCGGCTGCCGATCGGGACGACGAGGCTTGCGCGAGGCTGGCGCGGAGCTTGCCAGTCGGGCGCTGCGGAGGCTAGGGTCGGTGTCTTGAAAGCCGAACGCCCGAGAGTTTCATGGACACGCTGACCCGCATGCGCGCCTTCATCGACGTGGTCGATGCCGAGGGCTTTTCCGCCGCCGGCCGGCGCGTCGGCCGTTCCAAGGCGCTGTTGTCCAAATATGTACGGGAGCTGGAAGACGAGCTCGGCGCGCTTCTGCTCAACCGGACGACGCGCCAGTTTTCGCTGACCGAGGCCGGGCATCTCTATTACCGTACGGCATCGGAGATCCTGAAGGAGATCGACAATCTCTCCGATCTGGTGCGCGCCGGCAATGCAGACCTCAAGGGCCGCATCCGCATCACCGCGCCGCGCACTTTCGTCGATGCCGAGATCGGCCAGTCGCTGATCGACTTCCGCCTCGCGCATCCGGAGCTATCGCTCGAAATCATCGCCGATGACCGCTTTGCCGATCTGGTGGAGGAGGGGTTCGATGTGGCGATCCGCATCACCAAGCTGGAAGATTCCACGCTGATCGCGCGCAAGCTCTCCGATTTTCAGATCATCATCTGCGCTTCGCCGGACTATCTGGCGCGCAGCGGGCCGATCAATCATCCGTCCGATCTCGCGCGCCATGCCTGCATCATCGACACCAATGGTCGCTCCTACAGCAGCTGGCGCTTCTGCGAGACGGATGGCACGCCGCTCAGTGTGCAGGTCTCTGGCCCCCTGGAGGTCAACAGTCCGCTGGCCGGCGTGCGCGCGGCCGAGGCCGGGCTCGGCCTTGCCGCCGTGCCGGATTTCATCGCCCGGCCGAAGATCGCCTCCGGTGGGCTCGTGCCGATCCTCGAGAGCTACTGGCCGCAGGATCGCGGCATCTATGCCATTTACCCGCATCGGCGCTATTTGCCTGCCAAGGTGCGCACGCTCGTCGATTTCCTGCATGGCTGGTTCCGCCGGCCATGATCCTAGGCCGGAAAGGCCGCGCAGTTTTGTTCTTTTGCTCTGACACCGGGCGCTCTGCCTTTTGGAGGTTTCATGTCCAGCGAACAACGTCCCGTCATCGTCGTGCCCGGCCGCATGCATCCCCGCGTTCTTGCCCGCCTGCCGGATACGTTCGAGATGATCCGGCTGGACGAGGCCGATCCGGCGCTGGTCTCGCCCGAGCTGGGGGCAAAGGCCGTCGGTATCGCCACCACCAACCGGCTGCCGGCCGATTTCCTTGC
Organism: Xaviernesmea oryzae; assembly: GCF_900109605.1. Taxonomy (GTDB): domain Bacteria; phylum Pseudomonadota; class Alphaproteobacteria; order Rhizobiales; family Rhizobiaceae; genus Xaviernesmea; species Xaviernesmea oryzae. The sequence continues at coordinate 172,133 of NZ_FOAM01000006.1, read as the reverse complement.
GGCGTTCCAGTCCGTCGAGATCGTCGCCAATTTCAGCGTCGGCTATGATGGCATCGCTGTCGAGGCTGCAGCGGAGCGCGGCGTGGTGGTGACCAACACGCCCGATGTGCTGAACGAGGAGGTCGCCGATACGGCCATCGCGCTGCTCCTCAACAGCCTGCGCCGTTTTCCAGCGGCGGAGGCCTATCTGCGCGCAGGCCACTGGGCGCAAAAGGGGCCTTTTCCGCTCACGCCGCTCAGCCTGCGCGGCCGCAGCGTCGGCATATACGGTCTGGGGCGCATCGGCCAGGCGATTGCCCGGCGGCTCGAAGGCTTCGGCCTGCCGATTTCCTATCACACGCGCAGTCGGCGCGACGATGTCGCCTACACCTATTATCCCAGCCTGAAGGCCATGGCCGAGGCTGTGGATACGCTGATCAGCATCGTGCCCGGCTCGGACGAAACGCGCCATACGCTGAATGCCGAGATCTTCCAGGCCCTGGGTTCGCGCGGCGTGGTTATCAATGTCGGTCGGGGATCGACGCTGGACGAGACGGCGCTGGTCGCCGCGCTGAAGGAGGGCACGATCGCCGCTGCCGGACTTGATGTCTTCGAGAACGAGCCGCATGTGCCTGAGGACCTGATCGCGCTCGAAAACGCCACGCTGCTGCCGCATGTGGCCTCGGCCTCCGAGGACACACGCAATGCCATGGCCGATCTCGTCGTCGACAATCTCAAAAGCTGGTTTGCGACGGGTAAGGCGCTGACGCCGGTGCCGGAGACGCCTTTCGAACGCAAGGGGTGAGCCGCCCCATCGATGTCTGTCGCGCGCTGCTCAGGCGTCAGGCCGAAATCGACGCCTGCTTGCGGCCCGCGACATAGGCGTTGAGCGCCTCGCCAAAAGCGGAAAAGATCTGACCGGAGGGGCTGTCGGTGCCGACCCAATATTCCGGATGCCATTGCACGCCGACGGCAAAGCCCTTGGCGTCGATGACCGAGACCGCCTCGACAGTGCCGTCATCGGCCAGCGCTTCGACGGCGAGACTTGGTGCAAGCTTCGAAATGGCCTGCCGATGCAGGGAGTTTACCTGGATCTCACCGGCGCCCAGGACTCGCGCCAGGCAGGAGCCTTCCTTGACCGAGACGCTCTGGCGGATTGCGTATTTCACGTCGCTGTCTGGATGCTCCGGGTGGCGATGGTCCCAGATGCCGGGCTGGTCCTGGATGTCGTTGGCGAGCGAACCGCCGAGCGCAACGTTGAGCTCCTGAATGCCGCGGCAGATGGCCAGCACCGGCATGCCGCGCTTCAGCGCAGCGCGGATCAGCGGCAGGCTGGTGGCGTCGCGTGCCGGGTCGAAAGGCCCATCCTGCTCGCTTGCCTCGCGGCCGTAGAGCGAGGGATGGACATTCGAGCGCGCGCCGCTGACCAGGAGGCCATCGACTCGATCCAGCAGGGCTTCCGCATCATTGCCATCTTCCAGCGCCGGCACGAGAAGCGCCATCGCGCCAGCCCCTTCCACCGCCGCACGCACATATTGATGCGGCACCGCATGCCAATTGCTGCCTTCGAACTGACGGAAATCGCAGGGGATGGCGACGATGGGCTTGGTCATGGGCAACTCCGGAGCAAGGCGGCGGCGCGCGGATCGGCGCGAGCCTCGATTTGCGATGCCGCAGGCCTGCGGCGGCGTCAAGACATTCGATACCGAATGCGGGCAGCAACGCCTGATCGGCTCTCTCAGCCGATTGCGCTCACGCGCGGTTTCGCTACACTGGCGGCGGGTAGAGTGGAGGCGCGCCGAGACAGGTGGCGCCTCAAGGAGACAGGGAGAGGGCGCCATCATGGCTGAACATATCGAAGGACCGGCCGAAACGGGCGCGCCGATGGACTATGCCGAACATGAGAAGACCTACAAGGCCTTCCTCATCGGCACGAAATTCGTGACGATCTTCTGCGTCGCCCTGCTGGTGGCAATGGCAGCCTTGTTCTTCACCAATGCCGGGGCGATTGCCGCCTTGATTCTCTTCGTGCTGCTGAACATCGCCGGCCACTATCTGATCGGCTGACAAAGGCCTCGGCTTCTCGGCCCGGCACGGCGTTCGGGCCGAGAGACGAGCCTATTCCTCGCACGAGGCGGCCCTAAACTGGCCGCTCATGTTGAAGGTCCACGCGCTAACCCCGAAGCAGCCCGTGTCCTGACCCGGCCGGTCCGCCCTCAGGCGCCGCCCTTGACGCGGGCGAGGCCTGCGCGGGCCGGCTCGTATTTCGGATCGAGCTGAAGCGCGTGGGAATAGGAACGTGCAGCCTTCGCCTTGTCGCCACGGCGCTCATAGACCAGCGCCTGGTTGGCCCAGCTTTCGGCGACATTGCCGTTGAGGTTGATCGCGGTATTGAAATCCGAGAAGGCGTTGTCGTCGTCGCCGAGCGCCAGATAGGAAATGCCACGGCCGTTATAGGGCTCTGGCGAAGTCGAGGAGAGCGAGATCGCCGTCGAGAAATCCTCGATCGCCTGATTGTGCTGCTTGCGGGCCTGATAGATCAGGCCGCGATTGTGATAGGCGCGCGGATCGGTGGTTTCGTTCTGGATCGCCTGGTTGAAGTCGGCAAAGGCCTGGTCGAGGCGGCCGGCTTGGCGATAGAGATTGCCGCGGCCGATATAGGCGACGTCATAGCGCGCATTGATCTGCAGCGCGGCGTTGTAATCCTTCAGCGCCGAGGCCTGATCGCCCATATTGCGCTCGACCAGAGCCCGGTTCGCATAGGCTTGGTAGAAGCGCGGATTGAGTTCCAGCGCGCGGTTGAAGTCGGACAGCGCGCGGCGGAACTCGCCGGCGCGGCCGTAAGCCGAGCCGCGGACATTATAGGCTTCGGGATCGTTCGGATTGGCGGCAATGACCGCAGAGAGCGAGGCGATGTTCTGGTCGGAGCCTTGGGCTCGCTCGACCTTCATCATATCGCCGCCCGTATCGGTCTGGCAGCCGGACAGGAGAGCTGCGCCCATGAGAAGAAGGCCGGCAGCGGCCGTCTTGCCGAGATGGGGCGCCAACGCGCCGATTTTGTCGCCGATGATGCCGCTCCAGCCTGCAATGCCCACAGTCGTCAAAGTCGATCCCTCATGTCCGAATCTGCCCGGCGCCGTCCTGCAGACGGTCGATCTCCGGCTTGTCCTGTCCGATTGCGCCGCTCTGATCAAGCTCAAATCGCTGAACGACGCTGCGGCACCACCCTTTGAGAGGCCTGAAGACCTCTTAGGTCTGCTGGCCAACGCCTCCCCATCGAGGGGTAAGGCGTATCATGTCCGCGCGCGCCATGTGTCGAGCGCCATGCCGGGACGGGTCCATCGTCGCCCGGACAGCCGGATTGACGCGGATTGCGCCGGCGGATCGGGTCCTATCCAACGGGCGCATATGGGAGGCCGGATGTCCGGCACCTCCGTCATCGAATGATGCGGCCAAGGTGCTGCCCATCGGCCTCAGTGTGAGGGCAGGGTGACGGGCCATGGCTCCAAAAAACTACCGTCACACGAATCGCTTCTCACGCTTGCGGCGCAAACGCGGCGAAAAGCAGGCGCGGCCTGGCAATTCACGTCGAAGATCCTGACGGGCAAGGATCGTGGCCAGACAACTGTAAAGCAGAAGCCAAACATGAACAGAGCGCCGCTGATGCGCCTTCTCGGCGCGCGACGCTCTCTCCATCAGAAAGTCCAGAGGCGCTTCATCCGAAGCGCCTGACGTCTGCTCAGCGGGCGCCCGGGCGGCCCGTGGCGCTGACCAGGCCTTCGCGCTGCGCGCGCTTGCGGGCCAGCTTGCGAACGCGGCGAACGGCTTCAGCCTTTTCGCGGGCACGCTTCTGAGACGGCTTTTCGTAAAAATCGCGCATTTTCATTTCGCGGAAGATGCCTTCGCGCTGCATCTTCTTCTTCAGAGCGCGGAGCGCCTGGTCGACATTGTTATCGCGGACGAGTACCTGCACGAGAATCACGTTCCTTTAGAGTGTTTGAATGGCCAAGGCCGAGTTCTGGCGAAAGGCAGCATGCGCCGGCGATTTTTCTCTCTGGCGGCATCGCTCACGATGGCAAAAGAAAAACGCTCGCGCGGGCACCTGCCCTGCGATTGGTGAGCGGAAATAGCAGAAGGGACCCCAGGAGTCCAGATGGCAATCCGCCTGCCCGGCGAAAAACCGCGCTTTGGCAAAGCGTGCCGCGCATTTTCGCTATCCTCAGACCTCCTTCGCGTGATGAAGCTGTTTAACCGAAGGCTTCACGGCCGTGCCGGCGAATCGCCCGCCTGCTCGATCGCGTCGATTGCCGCCTTCAACGCCGAATGCGCGCGGGAGCGCTCGCCAGGCTCCAGCCGGCCAAGATCGAGATGCAGGTCGAGGCCGGTAACATGTTCGCTGAGGATCCGGCTGCCCTCGCCAAGATCCACCAGCCCTTCCACCGCATAGGGCACCACTTCGCGCGGAATGCCCTTCATGGTGATCGGCGGCAGGGGATGGGCGATGACGATGTCGGCGACCAGAGAGTAGGTTTCGTAGCTCATGACGATGCGTCCGCCATCGGCGATTGATTGGAGACGGGCGGCCAGATTGGCCTCTGCGCCGATGATCGTATAGTCCATCCGGTCGCTCGAGCCGAAATTGCCGACATTGCAATAGCCCGTGTTGATGCCCATCCGCACGACGAAGGGCTGTTCCGTGCCCCGCCGGCGCCAGCGCTCCTTCAGTTCGCCCAGCCGCTGCTGCATGTCCACCGCCATGCGCAGGCAGGCCTTCGCATCCTCCACCGGCCCATGCGTGTCCGGATCGCCGAAGAAGACCAGCATGGCGTCGCCGATGAACTTGTCGACCGTGCCCCCGTGCTTGAGCGCGATCGCCGACATTTCCGTCAGATAGTCGTTGAGCATCTCGGTCAGCGCTTCCGGCTGCAGCCGCTCCGTGGTGGCGGTGAAATCCTTGATGTCGGAGAAGAAGATGGTCAGCCGCTTGCGCTCGGTATGGACCACGACGTCCTTCTGGCCGCTGAAGATGCTCTTGTAGATCTGCGGCGAGAGATAGCGTGAGATCTTCAGCGAGATCGCCGCCAGGAAGTCGTTGGTCGATTCGAGTTCCCGGTTGACGGCGCGGATCGTCGCCGTCTGGCGTTTCTGCAGGAGGATGACGATGGCACCGAAGGCGGCCATCAGCACGAAATAGGCCAGCAGGAACTTGAAGGCGAAGATATTGCTGGCGAGCGGCTGGCGGATGATCACCTCTTGGATGCCGCGCACATCGCCCACCTTCCAGTCCGTTTTCGGGCTTTCCGGATGGCTGTTGTGGCAGGCGACGCAGGCCGCGCCCATGATCACCGGGGTGACGAGCCGCAGCGTGTTGGTGAGGCCGGCGCGCGTGAGATCAGTAAGGGTCTGTTGGGCATCGGCGCGCAGGGCCGTCAGCGCCGCGTTTTCGAAGGCATCGAGATTGTGCGGTGCGCGGTTCTTGAAGGGCAGGTCCGAGACGAAGCGGTAGGTGATATTGGCCTGCTGCTCGCGTATGACGTCGCCCAGCTCGAGCGAAAGCGTCGCCGGGATGGGGATAGCGCCGGGGATCGCCGCATAATTATGGCTGAGCACCGTCTCCTGGCCGATGCCGCTGGCATGGGCGGCCTGGATGCGGCCGACGACATTGCTGGCATAGTAGCCCCTGATGGAGCTGATCAGCGAGCTCATGTCATGCGCCTGACGTCCGAGCGCTGTGCGCGACAGCGCATCGACATCCAGCCAGACGGCAAGCGGCAGGCCCGTCAGCAACAAGACGACCATGATGATCACCAGGCGCCCAATGCGGCGGACGGAATGCGCGGTTTTCGTCTCGATCATGGCTGGAGCACCTCACGCGCGCCCGGCCTGCAAAAGGCACGGCCTTCGGGCATAAAGCCCGGCAGGCTGTACAAGGTCAATCTGATTTGCCGCCCAAACCGCCGTCAAAAAGCCGCGCGCATCAGCCTTGTCGAAACTTCGTGCATGCGACGTCGCAAAAGAGACGTTGCGTCGCGAAAGGATCTGCGATGTCTAGGCCAAGAACAGGGCGCGCAGATGCGTCGCCGCGCCGGCGGAGCCTGCAGGATCAGGCTCGGCAAGATCAGATAAGGAGATCGGCACATGCGCAAATATTCGGTTTTCGCCGTCGCGCGCGAGGCCATGCGGGCGCATAAAGGCTGGGAGGCGCAGTGGACCTCGCCCGAGCCGCGCAGCCAGTATGATGTGATCATCATCGGCGGCGGCGGCCATGGCCTGGGTGCTGCCTATTATCTCGCCAAGGAGCATGGCATCACCAATGTCGCGGTGATCGAGAAGGGCTGGCTCGGCGGCGGCAATACCGGCCGCAACACCACGATCATCCGCTCCAACTATCTCTATGAAGAGAGCATGGACATCTACGAGCATTCGCTCAAGCTCTGGGAAGGGCTGAGTCAGGAGCTCAATTACAACGTCATGTATTCGCCGCGTGGCGTGATGATGCTGTCGCACAACATTCACGACAGCCAAGTGTTCAAGCGCCATATCCATGCCAACCGGCTCTACGGCATCGACAATGAATGGCTGACGCCGGAACAGGCCAAGGATTACTGCCCGCCGCTCGATATTTCGGCGAGCGCCCGCTATCCGATCAACGGCGCGGCGCTGCAGCGGCGCGGCGGCACCGCGCGCCACGATGCGGTTGCCTGGGGCTATGCCCGCGCGGCGTCCGATCGCGGCGTCCACGTCATCCAAAATTGCGAGGTCAAGGCCATCCGGCGCGGTCCCGATGGCGCGGTGACCGGCGTGGAGACCACCAAGGGCTTCATCGGCGCGAAGAAGATTGGCGTGTCCGCATCAGGCCATAATTCGATGGTGCTGGCCATGGCCGATGTGCGCCTGCCCTTGCAGTCCAATCCGCTGCAGGCGCTTGTCTCCGAGCCGCTGAAGCCGATCTTCCCCTGCGTGGTCATGTCCAACACGGTGCATGCCTATATCTCGCAATCGGACAAGGGCGAACTGGTCATCGGCGCCGGCACCGATCAGTTCAATTCCTATTCCCAGACCGGCGGGCTGCAGATCATCACCCATACGCTGGATGCGATCTGCGAGCTGTTCCCGATCTTCCGCCGGGTCAAGATGATGCGCCAATGGGGCGGGATCACCGACAACACGCCAGATCGCTCGCCGATCCAGGGCGTGACCCCGGTGCCGAACCTCTTCGTCAATTGTGGCTGGGGCACCGGCGGCTTCAAGGCGACGCCCGGCTCGGCCCATCTCTTCGCGCATCTGATTGCGCGTGGCGAGCCGCATCGCCTCGCCGCTGGGCTGACGCTCGACCGCTTCCGCACCGGGCGGCTGATCGACGAAGCCGCCGCCGCCGCCGTGGCGCATTGAGCGCGGCCTCCGCCGCCTCGCGCCGAACCGAATTGATCAGGAAAAGCCCATGCTGTTGATCCATTGCCCCTATTGCGGGGAGGACCGCTCTGAACTGGAGTTCCGCGCCGCCGGCGATGCCCATATCGCCCGTCCCGCCAATATCGCCGCGATTTCGGACGAGGAATTCGCCGACTACTTCTTCCTGCGCGACAATCCCAAGGGCCTCATCTATGAGCGCTGGCGCCATATCCATGGCTGCGGCCGCTTCTTCAATGCCGTGCGCGACACGGTGAGCGACAAATTCGTGATGACCTACAAGGCGGGCGAGCCCAAACCGGATCTGAGCCCGGCGCCGGGCGTCGCGCCAGCGCTGCCGGCCGATAGCCGCCCTGTCGAAACCTATGAAGCCACGGAAGGACGAGCCGAATGACGGGCGCCAACCGCATTGCCGGCGCGGGCCGGCTCACCCCCGCCAAAACCGCGCGCTTCTCCTTCGACGGGCGCAGCTATACCGCGCTTGCGGGCGATACGGTGGCTTCGGCACTGCTTGCCAATGGCGTGCATCTCATGGGCCGCTCGTTCAAATATCACCGGCCGCGCGGCGTCGTTTCCGCCGGGCCGGAGGAACCCAACGCGCTGATCAACGTGTCGCGCGACACTGCCCGCAGCCAGCCGAACGTTCGCGCCACCGTGCAGGAAGTCTTCGACGGGATGAAGGTGGGGTCGCAGAACCGTTATCCCTCTCTGTCCTTCGACCTGGGCGGCGTCAATGATGCGCTCTCGCCCTTCTTTGCCGCCGGCTTCTACTACAAGACCTTCATGTGGCCGAAGCAGGCCTGGGCCTCGATCTATGAGCCGCGCATTCGCGAGGCGGCGGGCCTCGGTGTCTCGCCGACGGAGGAAGATCCGGATCACTATGCCTGCCGCTATGCCCATTGCGATGTGCTGGTCATCGGCGGCGGCGCGGCCGGGCTTGCGGCGGCCAGGGCGGCGGCACTTTCGGGTGCGAGCGTGATCCTGGCCGACGAGCAGCCAGAGCTTGGTGGCGCGCTGCATTTCGATACGGGCGCCGAAATCGATGGCCAGAACGGTTATGCCTGGGCGCAGAAGACGGCGCGTGAACTCGTCGGCATGGAGAATGTCACCCTCTTGAGCCGCACCACGGCCTTTGGCTATTACGCCCAGAATTTCGTGGCGATGGCCGAGCGCGTGACCGACCATATCAGCCGTCCCGAAGCCAATGCCCCGCGAGAGCGGCTCTGGCAGGTGCGTGCCAAGCGCGTGATCATCGCAACTGGCTCGATCGAGCGGCACATGGTCTTCGCCGACAATGATCGTCCGGGCATTCTGCTCGCCTCGGCGGCGCGCACCTATCTCAACCATTTCGGCGTTGCGGTCGGCCGCAAGGTCGGCGTCTATACCGCCCATGATTCGGCCTATGAGGCTGCCTTCGACCTGAAGCGGGCTGGCGTCTCAATCGTTGCCATTATCGACAGCCGCATGCGGCCGGGCGAAGGCCTGCTCGAACAGGCCCGTTCGCTCGGCATCGAGGTCTTCACCGATCATGCCGTCATCGCGACATCAGGCCGCCTGCGTGTGGCCTCGATGACGGTCGTGCCGAATGGTGGCAGCGCCAAGCGCAAATTCACGATCGATGCGCTGATCACCTCCTCCGGCTGGACGCCGTCCGTCCACATGTTCTCGCAGTCGCGCGGCAAGGTGGCCTATGATGCGGCGACCGGCCGCTTCCTGCCGGGCCATTATGTCCAGGATTGCGTCTCCGTCGGCACCTGCAACGGCACCGACGATCTCCAGGCGATCCTGGAGGAGGCGACGGCAGCCGGCGTTAAGATGGCGGCCGAGTCCGGCCATGATGGCGCAGCCGCGGCGACGCCTGCCGGCCGCAACCTGTTCGCCTGGACCGGTGGCATGGCGGGCGCGGCCTATGGGGCGGGGCCCGACGACAGCGTCAAGGCCTTCGTCGATTTCCAGAACGATGTCTGCGCCAAGGACATTCGCCTCGCCGTGCGCGAGGGCATGCATTCGATCGAGCATATCAAGCGCTTCACCACCAATGGCATGGCAACCGACCAGGGCAAGCTGTCGAACCTGCACGGCCTGGCGATTGCGGCGGAAGCGCTGGGACGCGGCATTCCAGAGGTAGGGCTCACCACCTTCCGCGCGCCCTATACGCCCGTCACCTTCGGAACGCTGATCGGCCATGCCCGCGGCGATATTTTCGATCCGACGCGCAAGACGCCGATGCATGCGGTCGAAGAGGCCAATGGCGCGGCCTTCGAGGATGTCGGCCAGTGGAAACGCGCCTGGTATTATCCGCGCGCCGGTGAAGACATGCATGCGGCCGTCAACCGCGAATGCCGCACCGTGCGCACCAGTGCCGGCTATTTCAACGCCTCCACGCTCGGCAAGATCGAGGTGGTCGGCCCCGATGCCGCCGCCTTCCTCAATCTGATCTACACCAACAGCTGGGACACGCTGAAGCCCGGCCGCTGCCGCTATGGCATCATGCTGCGCGAGGATGGCTTCGTCTATGACGACGGCGTCGTCGGCCGCATCGCCGAGGACCGCTTCCACGTGACCACCACCACCGGCGGCGCGCCGCGTGTGATGCATCATATGGAAGACTATCTCCAGACCGAATTCCCGCATCTCGATGTCTGGCTGACCTCCACCACCGAGCAATGGGCCGTCATCGCCGTGCAGGGACCGAAGGCGCGCGAGATCGTCGCGCCGCTGGTCGAGGGCGTCGATCTGTCGAACGAGGCCTTCCCGCATATGAGCGTGGCCGAAGCCAAGGTCTGCGGCGTGCCGGCCCGGCTCTTCCGCGTCTCCTTCACCGGCGAGCTCGGCTATGAAATCAACGTGCCGGCCGATTATGGCGCGGCGGTGTGGGAAGCGGTGGCCAAGGCCGCAGAGCCCTTCGGCGCCTGCCCCTACGGCACCGAGACCATGCACGTCCTGCGCGCCGAAAAGGGCTATATCATCGTCGGCCAGGATACGGACGGCACGCTGACGCCCGACGATGCCGGCCTTGCCTGGGCTGTCGGCAAGAAGAAGCCCGATTTCGTCGGCATTCGTGGTCTCAAGCGACCGGATCTCATTCGTGAGGGCCGCAAGCAGCTGGTCGGCCTTCTGACCAAGGACCCGAACATCGTGCTGGAGGAGGGTGCGCAGATCGTTGCCGATCCCAACCAGCCGAAGCCGATGACCATGCTCGGCCATGTCACCTCGGCCTATTGGTCGGAGAATGCCGGGCGCTCGATCGCGCTGGCCGTGGTCGCCGGCGGTCGCGCCAAGCTCGGCCAGACGCTCTATGTGCCCATGCCTGACAGGACGATTGCCGTCGAAGTCTCCGACATGGTGTTTATCGACAAGGAAGGAGGCCGTATCCATGGCTGACCCGTTCGCCACCGCCGCGCGCCGCCCCGCGCTGGCCGCCCATGCGTCAGGCGCCGCGCGCGCCAGCCTCACCCCGGCCGGCCCCGCCACGCGCCTGTCCTTGCGCGCCAAGCCGGAGGCGGTGCCGGCACTCTCCGCCGCGCTCGGCCTTGACCTGCCGACGCAGCCGAAGCGGGCCGCCCGACAGGGCGAGCGCCACGCGCTGTGGCTCGGGCCGGACGAATGGCTCGTCATCGATGAGAGCGAAGCGCCGCTGCTGCAGGCGCTTGACGGCGCAGGCGTGCTGCATTCGGCCGTGGATATCTCCCACCGCAATGCCGCCATCCTCGTCTCGGGCGCGGGTGCTGCCGCCGTTCTCAACAGCGGCTGCCCGCTCAACCTGTCGCCTGCCGTTTTCCCGATCGGCGCCTGCGCGCGCACGGTGCTGTCCAAAGCCGAAATCGTGCTCTACCGCACCGGCGAAACGGACTTCCGCGTGGAATGCTGGCGCTCTTTCGCGCCTTATGTTCTGGCCGTGCTGGCGGAGGCGGCTGCGGAGGTTTGAGGGCCGTACACTTGGCTGAGGTCGACTAGCCCTTTCTTTTATCCTTGAATGCGGCGTCGTCATCCCTGTTCAGGAAGGCGGCGCCGTCGCTTTCATAAATGCGTGTACAATCTCACTATCTCAACGAGCATTTCGTATCGCTTCATTGAAAGAGAATAAATTTATGATAAGCATTTCCGGCAACCGGGGGGCTGGAGATGATCAATCATCGCAAAGATATCGACGGATTACGTGCCGTCGCAGTTATGTCTGTCGTACTTTACCATTGCGGCTTTGAACGCTTTTTACATGGTGGCTATGTAGGGGTGGACGTTTTTTCGTCATCTCTGGCTTCTTGATCACCAAGATAATCTATTCAGAGATCAATTCCGGTATTTTTGACATCTGGAACTTTTACGAGCGTCGTGCGCGCCGAATCCTGCCGGCTATCCTTGCGGTCTATCTGGCCGTGATGATTGGCTCGTTTCTTATTTTAATGCCCAGCGAGACGGCTCAACAGGCACGAAACGCCATCTCGTCAATGGCGTTTGTCTCCAATATCTACTTCTATGAAAAATTTGACTATTTCGATGCGTCATCCGAATTCAACGCCTTGTTGCATACATGGTCGTTGTCGGTCGAAGAGCAGTTCTACTTGTTCTTCCCGCCGCTGCTTTTTGTGACGCACAAATTCTTTCCGAAGGCAGTGAAGCCAGCGATTGTTCTGGTTGCGATCTTGACCCTGGTCCAGTCGCAGATGCAGATCGGCTCGGACCCTTCAGCGGTCTTCTATCTCGTGCATTATCGTGCCTGGGAGTTGATGATCGGCTCCATTCTGGCCATCGGCCTGATCCCGGTTACAGCAAGCCCTGTCATTTCGAACCTCGTGTCTGCTGTTGGCCTTCTGTCGATTGTTGGCAGCGCGCTGCTTCTTGACAGAACGTCGCAATTTCCTGGCTTGGCCGCCGCACCGGCATGCTTGGGCGCCGCTGCCATTATCTGGGCAGGCACAAAATATGAGCCTGCGGTTGCCAAGCTGCTCGCACTGTCACCTGCTCAGTTCTTCGGGCGTATCTCTTATTCGCTGTATCTATGGCATTGGCCCATCTGGGTGCTTGGGAGTCAGCTTTTTGAGCCGAAGAACACGGTGCACAGGCTCATCTACATCTCCATAGCGATCCTCTGCGCCACCATCTCCTATTATGTTGTCGAGCAACCGTTCCGTCGACGCACACCTTCCGTTTCGGCAAAAAGGGTGGTTTTCTCGAGCTCCGTAAGCCTTGCTATCATGACAGTCGCCGCTCTTGCTCTGCCGTCGCTGTCGCAAGCTTTCTGGCGGGTATCGGCGCGTGTTGAGGAGGTGGCGAGCTTCATTAATTACCGGGCTGATCAGAACTTCCGAGTTGGAAAGTGCTTCCTGACCTCACGCTTCAATAAGCTCAGCGATTTTCATTTTGATGATTGCTTGGCCATGGCGTCTGACAAGCCAAATTACCTGTTGCTTGGTGACAGTCACGCAGCCCATTTTTACCCTGGGCTGGCGTCAAGGTCCGAGTTCAACCTCCTGCAAGCCACAGCTTCGGGATGCCGACCGATCGATACGAGCTTCGGCGAAAAGCGATGTGTCTCGCTTTTTTCTTACATTACAGATGAATTTCTTCCGACACATAAGGTCGATACCGTTATCATCTCCGCGCGGTGGCAGGAGGGTGATATGACCGGTCTGGCTAGGGAAATCGCCAAGATCGAGAAATTCGTCCCGAATGTGATCGTTTTCGGTCCGATTGCTGAGTATGACAAGGCGCTGCCCCGTGTTCTGGCGCAGTCGCTTTATCTCAACGATCCCGAGTTGCCGGCCCATCACCTGATTGCTGTGCGCAAGGCAGTCGATGCAGATTTGGCAAAAGGCGTTCCTGGCACCGGCGCACAATATGTATCTGTTTACGATACACTATGCCCCGCAGGCAGCTGCGAGCATTGGACAGCCGACGGGAATCCAATTCAATCTGATTACGGGCACCTGACGACGGCTGGATCCATGGAAATAGTGCGCAGAATGCAGCCTGTCCTGCTGGCCGGCTTTGCTCCGTAGCCCTGACTATATCCCCTGGTCAGCAGGACTGACATGGTCCTTACTGATCAGAGGAATTTAGGCTCTTCAAACCCCCTCCGGTCGATCCTTCGGGTCGAACTGGATGATGGTCAGCCAGGTGGCGGTCAGCGCCGGCTTGCGCTCGGCTTCGATCTCCACCGTCACGTCATAGGTGACCATCAGCATGCCGCCGCCGCGAAAGCGGGCGTCGGCCATGGTGAAGCGGCCGCGCACGCGTGCGCCGCTTTTGACCGGGGTGGCGAAGCGGACTTTGTCGAAGCCGTAATTGATGCCCATCGTCTGCTCGCGCACGCGCGGCAGGCAATTGTAGTTCATGGCCGACAGCAGCGACAGCGACAGGAAGCCATGGGCAATCGTGCCGCCGAAGTGGGTTTCCGCCTTGGCGCGCTCCGGATCGGTATGGATGAACTGATGATCGTCGGTCGCTTCGGCGAAGCGGTCGATCATGTCTTGCGAGACGGTGATCCAATCGGAAAGGCCGACCTCGGTGCCGATGAGATGCGGCACGTCGGAAAGGCTGATGTCGCGAGCCATGGTCGTCTCCGTGCTCAGGCCGCCTCGATGAGAAAGGCGATGCTGCGAGGGGCAATGATATCAGGCGCCGGCTCGTTGGAGGCCAGCGCATCCAGCCAGCGGCCGGGCAGGCGCAACGGCGCTGGTGCATCACCGCGATGAACGGCAATGGCCAGCCGGGTCGGAGCGCCGGTCTTCCCGTCCGTCGTCGACAGCACCATTACCAGGCTGTCGCTTTGAGGATTGTCCCAGTCCGACACCGTCATGGTCGCGCCGTCAAGCCGCAGCCAGGCGACATCGCCTTGGCCTGTGAGAAAAGCCGTGTCCTGGAAGACGCCGAAGCGGGCGCGTAGCGCAGCCAGCGCTTGCGCATGGGCGAGCAGGACCGGGTCGGCCGCCTGCCAGTCCACCCAGGTGATGGCGTTGTCCTGGGCATAGGCATTGTTGTTGCCCTTCTGGCTGCGCCCGAATTCATCGCCCGCCGCCAGCATGATGGCGCCCCGGCTGGCAAAGAGCGTCGACAGCAGCGCCATCAGGTCGCGCCGGCGCGCGGCGAGAATGGCGGCATCCGACGTCTCGCCCTCGGCGCCATTGTTCCAGGAATGGTTTTCATTATGGCCGTCGCGATTGTCCTCGCCATTGGCCTGGTTGTGCTTGCCCCTGTAGGCAACAAGATCGGCCAGGGTGAAGCCATCATGGGCGGCAATGAAGGTGACGCTGCGGGTTGCCTCTTCGCCATGATGCGCGAAGAGCGCCGAGGAGCCGGACAGCGCTGCGGCCAGCGCCCCCACCTTGCCGCCATCGCCACGCCAGAAGCAGCGGATGTCGTCGCGGGCGCGGTCGTTCCACTCGAGAAAGTCGGCCGGGAAATGACCGAGCTGATAGCCACCGGGGCCGATATCCCAGGGCTCGGCGATCATCAGCCGGCCGGCGAGCCAGGGATCGGCGGCCATGGCCTTGAACAAGGGCGCTTCCCGGCGGAAGCCCCAGGCGTCGCGGCCGAGAATGCTGCCGAGATCGAAGCGGAAGCCGTCGATGCCGGCATGGCGGACGAAATGGCGCAGCGTATCGAGGATCAGCCGCTCGACCACCGGATGGGCGCAGTCGATGGTATTGCCGCAGCCCGTATCGTTGATCAGCGTCAGGTCGGGCGCGTGGCGGTAATAGGTCAGGTTATCGAGGCCGCGCATGGAGAGCGTCGGGCCGAAGCGGTCGCTTTCGCCGGAATGGTTGAAGACCAGATCGAGGATCACGCCAATGCCCTCGGCATGCAGGGTGGCCACGGTCTCGCGCAGCTCCGTCACGCCGCCCGGCACGAGGCGCGGATCGAGCGCCATCATCGCCACGGGATTGTAGCCCCAGCCATTGGTCAGGCCCAAGGGCCCGAGATGCTGCTCGTCCACCCAGGCGGTGATCGGCATCAGCTCGACCGCCGCCACGCCAAGCGCCTTCAGATGGGCGATGATGGCGGGATGGGCAAGCGCGGCCACCGTGCCGCGCTGGGCCTCGGGAATATCGGGATGGAGCTTCGTGAAGGGGCGCACCGCGACTTCATAGACCAGCCCGCCTTTCGACCAATGCGCCGGCGTCAGCGGCAGTTCGGGCAGATCCGTCACGAGGGCGCGCGGCACAAGATCGGATGTATCGACACCTTGGACGCCGAGTGCGGGATCATAGCGGAAGGGCCGGTCGAGGATCACGGCATAGGGATCGACCAGGAGCTTGGCAGGATCGAACCAGAGCCCGCGGTCCGGCGCATAGATGCCATCGGCGCGGAAGCCATAGGCGGTGCCTGCAGGCGCCTGCGCCTTCACCCGCCAGACATGATCGGGGCCGCGCTGCATCGGCAGACGCGTCTCGCCGCCCGTCTTGGGAAAGAGGCAGAGATCGACCTGGGCGGCATGACGGGAGGCCACCGAAAATTCGGTGCCATCGACGTGGAAGGAGGCGCCAAGCGGGCTGTCGGTCATGCGGAAACTCCGATGCGGCGGGATGTCGAGAGCTGGACTATGACGGGGAGGTCTTGACGCTTCGTTCCAGAGTGGGGCGGGCCGACCCGGCGATCATGATATGCATAAAAAGGCCTGCCGTGCTCGCCTTCCAGACGCATGGATGACCGGATGACACGAGTTCGGATGCGTCCAAACTTGCCGTGAGACCATAATGCCAGCCCAATACATGGCCCTACGTCTAAAGAGCAGGGGCGTAAGGTCACTCTGCGCTTTTGCGCCTGTCGCGAAGTTTGGCTACCTTGCCCCAAGGCAACACCGAGGAGGAGACGGACATGCCCTACAGCATCACCCAATCGCGCATTTTGCGCGCACCGGCGGAGCGGATCTACCGCGCCTTTATCGAGCCGGATGCGCTGGTCAAATGGCTGCCGCCGCATGGCTATACCGCCACCGTGCATGCCATGGACGCCAAGGTTGGCGGTGGCTTTCGCATGTCCTTCCGCAATTTCACCAGCGGCCAGTCGCATTCCTTTTCCGGCCGCTTCCTGGAACTGCATCCGCATGAAAGGCTTCGCTATGTCGACAGTTTCGACGATCCGGCGCTGCCGGGCGAGATCGAGGTGGTAGTGGCGCTGAGAACGGTGATGATCGGCACCGAACTCACCGTGACACAGAGCGGTCTGCCGGATGTCATTCCGGCGGAAGCCTGCAATCGCGGCTGGCAGGAATCGCTCGGCCTTCTGGCCGAGCTGGTCGAGGCGGATATACCGGGCTAAGGATCGATCCGGGTGACAAGAAAAAGGCCCGGCGCGCTGGCGCCGGGCCTTGATGTCTGGATCAGGTAATGACGCTCGGCGTCTGCCGGCCGGTGCGCTGCCGGATATCGGCGATCTCTTCCGCCGCCTGGATCAGGTCGGCCAGCGCCTCCTGCGTCTCGATGTCGTGACGGGCGGCGTCCGGCTCGAAACGCTCGATATAGACGCGCAGCGTCGCACCCGACGTGCCGGTGCCCGACAGACGGTAGAC
The DNA here is from genome assembly GCF_900109605.1 of Xaviernesmea oryzae. Taxonomy (GTDB): domain Bacteria; phylum Pseudomonadota; class Alphaproteobacteria; order Rhizobiales; family Rhizobiaceae; genus Xaviernesmea; species Xaviernesmea oryzae. The sequence goes on along the minus strand of NZ_FOAM01000006.1, from coordinate 155,233 downwards.
GACGCGCGAGCCGCCTTCGAAAAGGATGCGGATGCCCTGATTGCTGCTGACGGAATGGTCGACCGGATCGTGATAGGAGAAATCATCCGCCGTCTGAACGGTGAGATCGCCGATCTTGGTGCCCGGCAGCGAGGCCAGCTTGTCGCGCAGCGCGGTGACGAGACCATTGGCGGCGGCCGAATCGACCTCTTCATAATCATGGCGCGAATAATAGTTGCGGCCATAGATCATCCAATGCTGGCGGGCGATCTCGACAACGCTTTCCTGGCGCACGGCCAGGATGTTGAGCCAGAGCAGCACGGCCCAGAGGCCATCCTTTTCGCGCACATGGTTGGAGCCGGTGCCGGCACTTTCCTCGCCGCAAATGGTGGCCAGACCGGCATCGAGCAGATTGCCGAAGAACTTCCAGCCGGTCGGCGTTTCATAGATGCCGATGCCAAGCTTTTCGGCCACGCGGTCGGCGGCGCCCGAGGTCGGCATCGAACGGGCGATGCCGGCGAGACCCTTCGAATAGCCGGGCGCCAGATGGGCGTTGGCGGCGAGCATGGCCAGACTGTCGGAGGGGGTGACGAAGATGCCCCGGCCGATGATGAGGTTGCGGTCGCCATCGCCGTCGGAGGCGGCGCCGAAATCAGGCGCATCATCGCCCATCATCTGATCGTAGAGCGCCTTGGCATGGACGAGGTTCGGGTCGGGGTGGTGGCCGCCGAAATCCGGCAGCGGCATGAAGTTCAGGACTGAGCCCTTGGGCGCGCCAAGCCGGTTTTCGAGGATTTCCTTGGCATAGGGACCGGTGACCGCGCTCATCGCGTCGAAGACGATGCGGAAGCCGTTCTGCAGCAGGGCGCGGATGGCGTTGAAATCGAACAGCTCTTCCATCAGCGCGGCGTAGTCGCTGACGGGATCGATGATCGTCACCTGCATGCCGGCGATTTCATGCGTGCCTTCGATGTCGAGATTGACGTCGGCTGCCTCGGCGATCTTGTAGCTGTCGATCACCTTGGTGCGGGCGAAGATCGCCTCGGTGATCTTCTCCGGCGCCGGGCCGCCATTGCCGATATTGTACTTGATGCCGAAATCCTCGGTCGGGCCGCCGGGATTGTGACTGGCCGACAGAACGATGCCGCCGAAGGCCTGGTATTTGCGGATGACGTTGGAGGCGGCTGGCGTGGAAAGAATGCCGCCACGACCGACCAGAACCCGGCCGAAGCCGTTGGCAGCCGCCATCTTGATGGCGATCTGGATGACCTCGCGGTTGAAATAGCGGCCATCACCGCCGATCACCAGCGTCTTGCCCTGGAAATCCTCCAGCGAATCGAAGATCGACTGGATGAAGTTCTGCGCGTAGTTTTCCTGCTGGAAGACCGGCACCTTCTTGCGCAGGCCGGAGGTTCCGGGTTTCTGATCCCCATAGGGCGTCGTCGCAACGGTCTTGATCATCGGGTTCGTTCAGCCTTTCGCGCAGAGTGTGGAATAGAGCGCGGCATAGCGGCCGGCGCTCGCATTCCAGGAAACATCCGTTTTCATGCCTTGTGCCTGCAGGCGGGCCCACAGGTGCGGCTCCTTGAACAATTTGACGGCGCGGCGCAGGGCCTGCCGAAGCGGATCCTCGCCGATAGGCGAGAACTGGAAGCCGGTCGCCGCAGCCGCATTCATCGCTGCCTCATTGGCATCGATAATGGTGTCCGCCAGGCCACCGGTGCGCGCCACGATCGGCACGCAACCGTAGCGCAGGCCATAAAGTTGCGTCAAACCGCAAGGCTCGAATCGGGAGGGGATAAGAATGGAATCGGCGCCCGCCTGCAACTGATGCGATAGGGGCTCGTCATAACCCTTCACCAGACCGATCCGGCCGGGATAAAGCGCGGCCGCTTCCTCGAGCAGGGCTTCGAGTTCGGCATCGCCGGAGCCGAGCACGGCCAGCATGCCGCCCTGGTCGATGATGTCGGGAATGACGGCGGCAAGCAGGTCCATGCCCTTCTGCCAGGTCAGCCGGCTGACCACCGAAAAAAGCGGACCTTCGGTATCGACGAGCTTGAAGCGCTCCAGCAGCGCCTTCCTGTTGGCCTTGCGGACCTCCAGCCGGCTCACGTCGTAATGCGCAGCGATCATCGGGTCCTTTGCCGGATTCCAGACATTCGTGTCGATGCCGTTGACGATGCCGACGAGCCTTTCCTGTCGGGCGGCCAGCAGGCCTTCCAGACCCATGCCGAATTCAGGCGTGAGAATTTCCTCGGCATAGGACGGGCTGACGGTGGTGATGGCATCGGCCGCGCGCATGCCACCCTTCAGGAAGCCGACCTGGCCATAATATTCGACCCAGTCCATGTGGAAAGCGGCCGGGGGAAGCGCGAGTTCCTGAAACGTGTCGGCGGAAAACTGGCCCTGGAAGGCGATGTTGTGGATCGTCAACACAACAGGCGTTTGCGGCCGGCGGCCGAAGCGCAGATAGACCGGCGTCAGCGCCGCCTGCCAGTCATGCACGTGAACGAGATCAGGCCGCCAATTTTTCAGGCAGCCTTCAGCAATCAGGGCGGCGGCAAGCGAAAGACCGGCAAAACGGCGGAAATTATCCGGATGATCGCGGCCGCCTGTGTCGAGGTAAGGTCCGCCTGGCCGGTCGAACAGGGCAGGGGCGTCGAGCAGCAGAAGGTCCAGCCCCTCATGCGTGACAGCCAGGAGACGGGCAGGGTTGCCGAAAAGCGTCTCGAAGACGTGCACTTCGCGCGGCTCTTCGCCATAGCGCAGCTTGGCCAGCACGGCGGGATAGGCGGGAAGCAGCGTGCGCATGGTCACGCCATGGGCGGCCAGCGCTTCCGGCAGGGCGCCCGCCACATCGGCCAGGCCGCCTGTCTTGATCAGCGGGTAGACTTCTGAGGCAACGGAAAGAACCTGCATCGCCGGCGTGCCCTGTTGTTCGATTGATATGGTTATGCGCTGATCAGACAGGTTCGGCTCCGGCAGCAGGATTGTCTCGCAAGCAAGAGACGGAGCCATGTGTGCGTCGCCGTCTCTTCGCGCCTTTGTCTGGAGCAGCTTCCTGTTTCAGGAGGATGACAGGCCGCGCGCCTTTCCTCAGAGAGGCAGGCGGCCCGTTTCAGCTGTCTGCGTCAGAGCATCAGCTTGTCGATCATCGGCTGGGTGATCAGGCAAATGCCGCTCTCGGTGCGCCGGAAGCGCTTGGCATCCAGCTCGGGATCCTCGCCGACGACAAGGCCTTCGGGAATGACGACGCGGGCATCGATCACGACATTGCTCAGCTGCGCATGACGGCCGATCTTCACATCCGGCAGCACGACCGAATTTTCCACGTGCGAATAGGAGTTCACGCGCACACCTGTGAACAGCAGGCTGCGGTTCAGCGAGGCGCCGGAAATGATGCAATCGCCCGAGACCAGCGAGGAAACGGCGGAGCCCCGGCGGTTGTCATCGTCATGGACGAATTTCGCCGGCGGCTTGATCTCGGCGAAGGTCCAGATTGGCCAGGTGCTGTCATAGATATCGAGTTCGGGCGTGATGTGGGTTAGGTCGATATTGGCCTGCCAATAGGCATCGATCGTGCCGACATCGCGCCAGTAGGCTTCGCGTTCGAAATTGGACCGAACGCAGGAATTGGCGAAGCGGTGGGCGATCGCTTTGCCATGCTCGACGATGTAGGGGATGATGTCCTTGCCGAAGTCGCGGCTGGACTTGGGATCGGCGGCATCGCGGCGCAGGATGTCCATCAGGAACTTGGTGTGAAAGACATAGATCCCCATGGAGGCCAGCGCCACCTCGGGATTGCCGGGGATGCCGGGCGGATCTGCCGGCTTTTCCACGAAATCGATGATGCGGTCATGTTCATCGACATGCATGACGCCGAAGCCCGTGGCTTCCATGCGCGGGACTTCCAGGCAGCCGATGGTGACGTCGGCGCCGGAATCCACGTGCTGCTGCAGCATCAGCTCGTAGTCCATTTTGTAGATATGATCACCCGCCAGGATGACCATGAATTCAACGCCGTAATCCTCGATGATATCGGCATTCTGATAGACGGCATCAGCCGTGCCTTCATACCATTGCGTCTCGGAGACGCGCTGGCTCGCCGGCAGAACGTCGAAGCTTTCATTGCGTTCGGGACGAAAGAAGTTCCAGCCGCGCTGGAGGTGGCGGATCAGCGAATGCGCTTTGTACTGGGTGGCGACGCCGATGCGGCGAATCCCCGAATTGAGAGCATTGGAGAGGGCGAAATCGATGATGCGGGCCTTGCCGCCGAAATAGACGGCCGGCTTGGCGCGCCGGTCGGTCAATTCCTTCAGGCGGCTGCCGCGTCCGCCGGCCAGCACATAGGCCATGGCGTCTCGTGCCAGGGGTTGCGTGCGTTTCTCCATGTAGTCCCTCCCGATGTCCTTGTTCGTTCAGACTGCGCTCGGCGGAGCGCCTACTGCTTCATTCGTGTCAAAGCCCTACTGTCGACAGCATCCTTCGCGTTTGGCAAACGCTGATCAGATGCCGTAACGCGTCAACCCGCCGCATGGTTTTGTCCTCAAGATCCGATCCGATCCCAGGACGATGCATGGGTTTGCGTCTCTCTCCCACGACGTCTGCGCTTCGCGTCACCTCGATCTTACACTTCGAACGCATCGAGGCACCGGATTTCGAGCTAAAAAAGCTCGTTGTCACCTGGATTTATCACATCGCCGGGCCAGGCGCGTCCTCCTCGTCCTCCGTGCTCACCTCCTCGAACATCACGGTGGCGAGCGGAGGCAGGGTGATGGCGGCGAAAATGGCTCCCGAGCCGATCCGCTTGGCTTCGATCGAGCCGCCATTGCCCTTGCCGCTGCCGCCATAGATCTCGGCATCCGTGTTCAGGATCTCGCGCCAGCGCCCGGCCTTGGGCAGTGGGATCGAATAGTGCTCGCGATAGACGGGGGTGAAATTGCTGACGACGGCAACGCGCTTTTCGCCCGGCGCCTTGCGCAGCCAGGCAAAGACCGAATTCTCGCGGTCGTCGGCGATCAGCCATTCGAAGCCTTCGCCTTCGCAGTCGCGCGCATGCAGCGAAGGCTTGGCGCGATAGGTGCCGTTGAGATCGCGCACCAGCCGGTGCATGCCTCGATGGAGCGGATATTCCAGCAGGTTCCAATCGAGCCCGCGCTCATGCGACCACTCGCTCCACTGCGCGAATTCCTGGCCCATGAACAGAAGCTTCTTGCCCGGATAACCCCACATGAACCCGTAATAGGCCCTGAGATTGGCGAATTTCTGCCAGTCGTCGCCGGCCATCTTGGCGATCAGCGAGCCTTTGCCATGCACCACCTCGTCATGGGAGAGCGGCAGCACGAAGTTTTCGGAAAAGGCATAGACCAGACCGAAGGTCAGATCGTGGTGATGATATTTGCGGTGCACCGGCTCACGCGACAAATATTGCAGCGTGTCGTGCATGAAGCCCATGTTCCATTTGAACCCGAAGCCCAGCCCGCCGTCATGAACCGGGGCTGACACCTTGGGCCAGGAGGTGGACTCCTCGGCGATCGTCAGAATGCCGGGATGGCTGCCATAGGCATGCCGGTTCATCGTCTGGAGAAAGCGCACCGCCTCCAGATTTTCGTTGCCGCCATATTCGTTCGGCACCCATTCGCCATGCTTGCGCGAGTAGTCGAGATAGAGCATCGAGGCGACCGCATCGACGCGCAGGCCATCCAGATGAAAGGTCTCGGCCCAGTAGAGCGCGTTGTTCACGAGATAGGAAAAGACCTCGGCGCGGCCGAAATTGTAGATGGCCGTGTTCCAGTCTGGGTGGAAACCCTGGCGCGGGTCCTCATGCTCGTAAAGCGCGGTGCCGTCGAAACGGCGAAGGCCATGGGCATCGACGGGAAAATGGGCGGGCACCCAATCGAGGATGACGCCGATGCCGGCCTTGTGCGCACCGTCGACAAAGCGGGCCAAGCCTTCAGGCTCGCCAAATCGCGCGGTCGGCGCATAGAGCCCGGTCGTCTGGTAGCCCCAGGACGGGTCGTAGGGATATTCGCTGATCGGCAGGAATTCGATGTGGGTGAAGCCCATGTCGACGCAATAGGGGATCAGCCGGTCGCCAAGCTCGTCCCAGCTGAGGAAATCGCCCGTATCGCTCTTCTGCCAGGAGCCGGCATGCACCTCATAGATCGAGATCGGCTGGCGGCGGGCATCGACGGACGACCAGTGCGCCCGATGCGCCGCATCCTTCCAGTCATGATCGATGACGGGCGCGGTGACGGAGGCGGTGGCCGGGCGCAGCTCGGAACGCCGGGCATAGGGATCGGCCTTCAGCGGCTGCAGTTCGCCATGCGGGCCGAGGATCTCGAACTTGTAGGCCGCGCCGGTCGTCACGTCGGGCAGGAAGATTTCCCAGATGCCTGTGTCGCGCCGCAGACGCATGACATGACGGCGCCCATCCCAACCGTTGAAATCGCCCACCACCGAAACGCGCTGCGCATTGGGCGCCCAGACGGCGAAGTGGAAGCCATCGACGCCTTCATGGACCAGCGGATGCGCGCCCATCTTGTCGAACAGACGGAGATGGGAGCCTTCGCGGATGAGATAATCGTCCATCGGCCCGAGCACCGGACCGAAACAATAGGGGTCAACGACCCGCCAGCTGCCGCCGGCATTGGCAGCGCGATAGGCGATCGGCTGGCGGCGATCGAGCGTCACCGGCCCTTCGAAGAATCCGGCATCGTCAAGGCGGGTCAGCGTGCCGACCGCCTCGCCCGACAGGGTCTCGACCTCGACGGTTTCGGCGCCCGGAATCAAGCAGCGGGCCAGAAGCCCGCCGCCGTTTTTGTCATGAAGCCCCAGCACGGCGAAAGGATCGCCATGCCGGGCGCCGATGATGGCATCGATGTCCTCGCGCGGAAGCGATGATGGGTTCGTCGTCGCGTCCACGGTCGAGTTGGTCATCCTGCTCTCCAGATTTCCTTGGAATATTGGCGAATGGTCCGGTCGGAGGAGAACCAGCCCATACGCGCTGTATTGCGAATGGTCTTGCCGTACCAGACGGCTTCGTCCGTCCACAGCGCGTCCACCTCGCGCTGGGCTTTGGCATAGGCATCGAAATCGGCGGCGACCATGAACCAGTCGTGGCTGTAGAGCCCGTCGACGAGGCCGGAGAAGCGGCCACGATCATCGTGCGAAAACACGCCGGAGGCAATCGCCTGCAGCGCCTGCGACAATTCGCGGGAGCCCTCGATGATCGCGCGCGGATTGTGACCCTCGGCACGTGCCTTGGACACCTCTTCCGCCGTCATGCCGAAGATCTTGATGTTTTCTTCCCCTACCTGGTCGCGCATCTCGACATTCGCCCCGTCGAGCGTGCCGATGGTGAGCGCACCGTTCAACGCAAATTTCATGTTCCCGGTTCCCGAGGCTTCCATGCCGGCGGTCGAAATTTGTTCCGACAGGTCGGCGGCGGGCACCATGATCTCCGCGAGCGAGACATTGTAATTGGGGACGAACACGACTTTCAACAGGCCACGCACCGCCGGATCATTATTGATGACGCGGGCAACGTCGTTGGCCAGTTTGATGATCAGCTTGGCGTTGTGATAGCTCGGCGCCGCCTTGCCGGCGAAGAGCTTGACGCGCGGCACCCAGTCGAGTTCGGGATGCGAGCGGATCTGGTCGTAGAGCGACACCGCCTCGATGATGTTGAGCAGCTGGCGCTTGTATTCGTGGATGCGCTTGATCTGGATGTCGAACATGGCCGAGGGGTTCAGCCGCACGCCCATGCGGTTCTGCACCAGTTGAGCGAGCTTGACCTTGTTGTCGCGCTTGATCGCGGCAAAACGGGCCTGGAATTCCCGGTCGTCGGCAAAGGCGTCCAGCGCCTTCAGCTCTTCGGCATCGTCCATGAACGCGTCGCCAATGGCTTCGCGGATCAGGCTGAACAAGGCCGGGTTGCACTGCATCAGCCAGCGGCGTGGCGTGATGCCGTTGGTCTTGTTGTTGATGCGCTGCGGATAGAGCCTGTGCAGGTCGGCAAAAACCGTGTCCTTCATCAGCTCGGTGTGCAGGGCCGAGACGCCATTGATCGAATGCGAACCGACAAAGGCGAGATTGCCCATGCGCACGCGGCGGTCGCCGCTTTCGTCGATCAGCGAGATCGTGCGGATGGCCTCGTCGCCAAGCCGCTTCTCCTTGCGCGCCTCGATCATGATCTTGGCGTTGATCGCATAGACGATCTGCATGTGGCGCGGCAGCAGCCGCTCGAACAACGGCACCGGCCAGGTTTCCAGCGCTTCCGGCAGCAGCGTATGGTTGGTGTAGGAGAAGGTGTGACGGGCGATATCCCAAGCCTGGTCGAAGCTCAAGCCATGCACGTCGGTCAGCAGGCGTACGAGTTCGGCGACCGATACCGCAGGATGGGTATCGTTGAGCTGGATCGAGACCTTGTCCGGCAGAGAGGTGAAATCGGGATATTGCTGGAGATGGCGGCGCAGGATGTCCTGCAGCGAGGCGGAGGAGAAGAAATATTCCTGCCGCAGGCGCAGCTCCTGGCCGGCGGGCGTGGCATCGGCCGGATAGAGCACGCGCGCCAGGCTCTCGGCCTTGTTGCTTTCGCGCAGCGCGCCGATATGGTCGCCGGCATTGAAGGCGTCGAGCAGGATCGGGTCGATCGGATGGGCGGTCCAAAGCCGGAGCGTGTTGGTGCGCTTGGCGCGCCAGCCGACGACAGGCGTATCGCAGGCGGTGGCGATCACGCGTTCGGCTGGCTTCCAGAGATAGCGGGTGACTTCCTCATCGATATTGACGGTTTCGACAGAGCCGCCGAAGCCGATTTCGTAGGAGCTTTCGCGCCGCTCGAATTCCCACGGGTTTCCATGGGCGAGCCAGGTTTCCGGCAGCTCCACCTGCCAGCCATCCGACATTTGCTGGCGGAAGAGGCCGTGGACGTAGCGAATGCCGTAGCCATAGGCGGGGATATCCACCGTGGCCATCGATTCCATGAAACAGGCTGCGAGACGGCCGAGACCGCCATTGCCAAGCGCGGCATCCGGCTCGAGCTGGGCAATCACATCGATATCGACGCCGAAGGTGCCGAGCGCCTCGCGCAGCGCTTCGTCGATGCCCAGATTGGTGATGGCGTCGCGCATCAGACGGCCGATCAGGAATTCCAGCGAGAGATAATAGACGCGCTTGCGGCCGCTCTCATAGGTCTTGCGCGTCGAGTCCATCCAGTTGTCGGTGATCCGGTCGCGCGCCACCAAAATGGCTGCCGTCAGCCAGTCATGCGGCTTGGCGACCTTCGGATCCTTGCCTATACGATAGGTCAGGCGCTCGATGATTTCCTGCGCCAGGATCTTGGGACTGGATTCCCGCGGCTCGGCTGCCGGAACATTCTCATTCTCGACTTGTCTGCTCATGAAGCGCGCACCCCTCGTCGCATGGATCATGACGGTTTGGGAGCTGCCCGCTCCAACACCGCTCGGTCTGCATCAAAAAGTCGGAGCAGGACGAAAGCACACAGGCGTTTCGCCACCCTGTTCCAGGCGGAAAACAGGCGGGCCAAGGCCATCCCTGTCCGCACGATGAGCATAGTTATGCATTGATGTGAAAGTGGTGCAACGGGTGACGCTGTCAGAAAATGGCACAATTGTGCGGTGGTGAATGCTTTGCCAAAGCTTCCCGCATCTTTTTGATATTTATGAGAAATACTACGATGCCCGCAAGGATTTCTTAAAGTGTTTCAGGCATCCTGAATGCTTGTCAGTGGGCCAAGGTCACGGCGAGGCTCGCCGTGTTCAGGCCGATGGTCTTGAAGGCCGACATCAGGCCGGCGGCATCGTCGGCGGGAAAGAAATGCGCGGCATCTGTCGCGCAGCTCGACAGAAGCTTCTTGCCCGCAGCCGGCGCCATGAAGGCCACTGTATAGACCTCCATGCCCGCGGATTTCGCCTGTTTGCAGGCCGAGAGCGTTGCGCTGTCGGAGGCGCCGCTCGAATCCTTGTTCTTGCCGAAATAATTGTTCTCGCCATCGGTCATGAACACGATGGTCTTTTTCGGCACCAGGCCGTTTTTGTTGAGATGGGCCTTGTTCTCATCGGCAGTGACCAGAGAATTATAGGCCATCACGAAGGCGTCGCTGGAATCCGTGTTGCCGCCGGCGCTCAAGGCGTTGACATAGCTCATGGCTGTGGCGGTGCCCCAGGCCAATGGGCTCGGGGTGTACATGGAGGTGCTGTAAGACACCGCGCCCGTGCGCACATAGGATGAGTCCGGATCGCTGTTCTTCAGCTGGGTAAAGAGGCTTGAGACTGCCAGTTTGAGCGAATTGATCTTGGTGAGGTTGCAGCTGGTAGCCGTGTTGCCGGCTGCGCAGCTGGAGTTCGGATCACGCTGGTTGGTTCGGTCGCCCATCGAGCCGGAGCGATCGAGCACGAGATACATGGACACGGCATTTTGCGTGCTGGTCGTGCCTTTGGATATGCTGGAGGCATGGACCACCGCGTCGGTCGCGCCGAGCATCCGCGTCAGGCCGGAAATCTTGACGGGCATGTCGGCCGAGATGGTGACGACGTACCGCGTGCCATTGCCGGGCATCGCCTGCTGGTCGATATCGATGCCCAGGCTCTGGGCGAGGCGCTCGCTGGCTGCGTCGTCCTCCGCCGTCGACGAGCTTCTCCAGTTGCGCATCTGCGTGCGGAAGAAATCACGCGCGACGAGCTTGGCCTGATCGGAACTCATCGTCTTGTTGGCAAGGGCCGAGGAGGCGGCCAGTGCTGCTGCATCCGCCGCATCCTGAAGCGTGCTGCGCGCGCGCACCATATTGGTCATGTCGATCGCCACGCCCCCGGCGCCGAAGGCAATGGGCAGGGCGATCGCCGCGGTCACGCCGAAATTGCCGGCCTTTGCCCGCATGAAGGCGGCGAGCGCGGCGCGCAGACGTGCTCGATGAACCATGGCGCTTTCCCTCCGGAATTTCGGTCGTAGCTTACCTTATGGGAGTCCATGTTTCTGTCTGGTCATCAAGATTGCTCAATATGTCTTCATCGGCCAGATTTGAGGGTGTGTCCGTCATGCAGGAGGCAGAGGGCCGGGTGGGGATGACGGAGCCGAGACGGCGCGGATCAGGGTCTGGCTGAGACGGCGCCTGTGTCAGGACGCGGGCTTGACCGGAATGACGTCCACGGCCTGTTGCGTATCATGGCTGCCATAGCTCTTGAGAACGCCGATGACGGGCGCGACATCGCTATAGTCGCGGCCATAGCCAACGACGATATGGTCCCGTCCGGCGGCGATGTTGTTGGTCGGGTCGAGCTCGATCCAGCCAAGGGTAGCGCCGCACCAGACACGCACCCAGGCATGCATGGCATCGGCGCCTTCCAGCCTTTCCTTGCCCGGCGGAGGAATCGTGCGCAGGAAGCCGCTGACATAGCCGGCGGGAATGCCGAGCGCGCGCAGCGCCACAATCATGATATGCGCGAAATCCTGGCAGACGCCGCGCTTGATCTTGAAGGCATCGCGCGGGGTGGAGTCCACTGTCGTGGCCTTGGGATCATAGGTGAAATCGGTGTAGATGGCCGCGCAAAGCGTCCGCGCAAGCTGCAGCACCGTGTCTCCCGGCTTGACCAGAGCGCGGGCATAGGCCGCGATCGCTGCATCGTCGCCAAGGCGTGGGCTGGAGGCAAGAAAATGATGCGGGGAATCGCAGGCAAGCGACCAGACTGCTTCCAGATCGTCCTTCAGCCTGGTCAGCTCAGGCGAAAGATCGACCGTCTCCATCTGCGTCTCCACGGCGACGCGTGCCTGCATGCGCAGCGCCAGTCGCTCGTGCGGTTTGCGAAACAGCAGTCCGGTGACCGGATTGGCGAAGAAGTCGTGCCGGTCGTATCGTTCGTCCGGCACTGGCGTGGCGGTGAGCGAGCCGGCCACCAGACGCTGACGGCCAGGCAGCGACAGCGGCATCACGCGCAGCACATGGCGTGCGCCCGAGACCGGAACCTCGTAGCGATAGGTGATCCGCAAAGTGATGTCATAGAGCATGTCGACTGTTTTCAGGCTCTGTATCGCCATGGGCGACATCTCTTCATGCTGAAGCTGCACCCACCATCTCCATCAATATCGGCGCCGCCCAAGCCGCCATGCGGACGCCGGGCGGCACTCAAGCGCGTTCAGTTCAGATAGGTCTCGGCGAGAATATCGGAGAAACGTTCCAAATCGATTTCCAGCCGCGCAAAAACCTCGCGATCGACGGCCTCCGCGGTGGTGACCGCCAAACCGGAATGCAGGCGCACGGCTTCGCGATAAAGGCGCGACATCTGCCCATTGATATGAGCATTGGGCAGCTCCTCCACCTGGGCGCGGATCTCATTCAGCTGGTAGAGGATCGAGCGCGGGTTCAGCGGGTCGAGCGCCAGGAGATCCGTCACCGTCAGCTGCACCGTGTTGACATTGTAGCGGCGGCGATGGGTCATCACGCTGTCGCCGATCTCCAGCAGCATGTCGAGCGTGCCGTCAGGCGCATCCGGGCCACACATATGGCCGAGCAGGCGGCTCATCTGCATGCTGCGCTCCAGATAGCGGCCGATGGACAGGAAGCGCCAGCCGGTGAACCGATACATGTTTTCATGCACCAGGCCAGCAAAGCCGGCGAGTTTGCGCAGGAAGACGGTCATGGCATGGGTCGCATCGTCGCCCGCCTGAACCCGCGACTGGAACTTGCGCACCGTCTTGGAAAGATCGTTGAGCGCCAGCCAGCCATCGGCGGAAAAGCGGTCGCGGATGTTGCTGGCCGAAAACAGGGCGCCGTCAATATTGGCGATCAGGCTGTCGGGCACCGGCTGGTGCGGGTCGATGTCGAGCGCCGCTAGATAATCGGTAAAGATCTTCAGCAGCGGCATGGAGCTATCGGCCGATTCGGCGTAGCGGCCATGCCAGGCGCGCAGGATGCGCAGCCCGCCTTCCGCGCGCTCGATGTAGCGTCCCAGCCAGAAGAGGTTGTCCGCCGCCCGGCTCGGCAGGCTGCCGGGCATGGTGCGGATGAAACTTTCTTCCGGCGCGAGAAGCGAGATGCGCTCCACTGGCTTGTCGCTGACGATCCAGACATCGGCGGCCGTGCCGCCGGCCTGCATGGTGATGGCGGCCACATCGTCGCCAGAGGAAATGCGCCCGAAGCCGCCGGGCATCACCTCCCAGCCATCGCGCGTGCGCGCCGCATAGACGCGCAGGCTCATGGGGCGCGGCACGAGCCGGCCGTTGACCCAGGCCGGCGTGGTCGACAGCTTGACGACCTCCTGCCCGACCAGCTTTGCTCCGTCGCTCGCCAGCCACTCGGCAATCGAGGCCTTGGCCGTATCGCGCAGCGAAGCACCCAGCACGGATTGGCCATTGTCGTCGAAGAAGGGCCGGGTGGAATAGGCCGGGCCGATCACCATCTTCTCTAGCTCGGCGGCCACATGCAGCCGCTCTGGTTCCTGGCCGCACCACCAAGTGGCGATGCTCGGCAGAAGCAGATCCTCGCCGAGCAGATGGCGACAGATGCGCGGCATGAAGGCCAGGAAGGCGCGGGTTTCCAGAACGCCGGAGCCGATGGCGTTGACGAAGGTCACCGTCTGCGCACGCAGCGCCTCAAGAATGCCGGGGGTGCCGATATGGGAGCGCTGGTTGAGCTCCAGCGGATCGGCGAACACCGAATCCAGCCGTCGCCAGAGCACGCCGACCGGTTTCAATCCCGCCACCGTGCGCACCATGACCCGACCATCGACCACGGTCAGATCCTCGCCTTCCAGCAGCATGAAACCGAGATAGCGGGCGATATAGGCGTGTTCGAAATAGGTCTCGTTGGCGAGACCGGGTGTCAGCACGGCGATGCGGTCGTCGGGATGGCGCTTGTTGGCCTGCAATGTCTCGCGGAAGGCGCCGAAGAAGCGCGCCAGCCGATGCACATGGGTTTCGGCATAGATATCCGAAAAGGCACGCGCGGTGGCCACCCGGTTTTCCAACGCGAAGCCTGCGCCGGAGGGGGCCTCTGTCCTGTCCGACAGCACCCACCAATTGCCATCGGGCCCACGGCCGATCTCGAAGGAACAGAAGTGCAGATAATGCCCGTCCGCCGGGGGCACGCCGGCCATTGGACGCAGAAATTCCGGATTGCCCGCCACCAGCGATGGGGGCAGGAAGCCTTCCGCCACCAGCCGGTTCTCGCCGTAGATATCGCCGGCCATCTGCTCCAGAAGCTCGGCGCGCTGGATAATGCCACGCGACAGCACCTGCCATTCGCTTTCGGCGATCAGCACGGGGATATAGGACAGCGGCCAGGCACGCTCGGAGTTTTCCGTACTGCCATAGGCGCGGTAGAACACGCCGGCATCGCGCAGATAGCGGTCCGCCCGGGCGAAGCGGTTGGCGAGCTCGGTTTCGTCCATGCGGCCGAGCGCGGACAAGAGCGGCTGCCAGACAGGGCGCACCGCGCCCGTGGTGTCGACCATCTCGTCGGCAACGCCAGGCAATGGGCTGTAATCGGCGACGGGGTCGAACCTCTCCCGTTTGGTGGCTTTGCCGGCGGACGCGGCCTGGTCCGCATGGGACTGGGGGCCTGCCTCCCTGTCCGCAGCGTCTGCCGCCGCCGTCCGGCGGGCCGGTCCCGTGCCTTCGGCGTCTGGCGTGACCTGAGCTTGGGCGGCTGCGGCCTTTGGCGTCAAGGGATCCGACATGGTCTCACAATCCGGGCGGCCTGCGCATGTCGAGCGTCAGCGGAAACTCCGCCGAGGGCTGTTCGCGCATCAGCATGTAAGGGCCTGCACGATGCCCCCAAGGTTCGAAACGCGCAAGACGCCTTGCTTCCGCCTCGTTGCCATTGACGGGGAAGGTCTCGTAATTGCGCCCGCCGGGATGGGCGACATGATAGGTGCAGCCGCCGATGGCGCGGTTCGACCAGCGATCGAAAATATCGAAGGTCAATGGCGCGTGGACCGGCAGGACCGGATGCAGGCCGGACGCGGGATGCCAGGCCTTGAACCGCACGCCGGCGACCGACACGCCGCTCTGTCCGGTCGGCCTCAGCGGCACCGGCCGGCCGTTGCAGGCCACCGTGTAGCGTTCGGGATTGGCGGTTTCCAGCTTGACCTGCAGGCGCTCCACCGAACTGTCGACGAAGCGCACCGTGCCACCGATCGCGCCCTGTTCGCCCAGCACGTGCCATGGCTCCAGCGCCTGGCGCACCTCCAGCCTGGCGCTGTCATATTCGACCTCGCCGCAGAAGGGGAAGCGGAACTCCAGCTGCGCCTCGAACCATTCCGGCCGTATGTCGAAGCCGTTCTGTTTCAGGTCCTTCAGCACGTCGAGGAAATCCGCCCAGACATAATGCGGCAGCATGAAGCGATCATGCAGCGTCGTGCCCCAGCGGGTCAGGCCGCCATCGGCCGGGTTCAGCCAGAAACGGGCAATCAGCGCGCGCACGAGCAATTGCTGGGCAAGTGACATGCGTGCATTCGGCGGCATTTCGAAGCCTCGAAACTCCACGAGACCGAGCCGGCCCGTCGGTCCATCGGGCGAAAACAGCTTGTCGATGCAGATTTCCGAGCGGTGGGTGTTGCCGGTCACGTCGGTCAGGAGATTGCGAAACAGCCGGTCGACCAGCCAGGGCAAAGGCGGGGCGCCCTTGCCGGGCACCGGCACCTGGGCCATGGCGATCTCAAGCTCGTAAAGCGTGTCGTGACGCGCCTCGTCGATGCGTGGCGCCTGGCTCGTCGGGCCGATGAACAGGCCGGAGAAGAGATAGGACAGCGACGGGTGGCGCTGCCAGTGCAGGATCAGGCTCTTCAGCAGATCCGGCCGGCGCAGGAACGGGCTGTCGTTCGGGTTGACGCCGCCGACCACCACGTGGTTGCCTCCACCGGTGCCGGTATGACGCCCATCGATCATGAACTTGTCAGCGCCCAGCCGGCTTTCGCGCGCCTCTTCATAGACGGCGCTGGTGATGGCCACGCAATCGCGCCAGGTCGCGGCGGGATGGACATTGACCTCGATCACACCCGGATCGGGCGCGACGCGCATGACATTGACGCGTTCGTCATGGGGCGGCGCATAGCCCTCGATATGCACC
This sequence comes from Xaviernesmea oryzae, assembly GCF_900109605.1. Taxonomy (GTDB): domain Bacteria; phylum Pseudomonadota; class Alphaproteobacteria; order Rhizobiales; family Rhizobiaceae; genus Xaviernesmea; species Xaviernesmea oryzae. The sequence goes on along the minus strand of NZ_FOAM01000006.1, from coordinate 139,173 downwards.
GGCTTGCCCAGTTGTGCGGCCGCGCGCTCGGTGGAGGCGATCAGGTCGAGATAGTCTTCGATGGACGCCGTCGGCGGCATGAAGACGCAGAGCCGCCCATCGCGTGCTTCGACGCTGATGGCCGTGCGCACGAAGCCGTCGATTTCCAGGACCGACTGCTCCATGCGCACCTGCTGCGCCGCAGACGCCTGAAAATGCGCCGCCTCGAGCGTCCGTCCATCCTTCTTTTCGAAATCCGGCAGAGCGGCACGGGGGACACTGGGATCGACAGGATTGATATAGGGATATTGCGAGGGGGGAAGCCAGGGGAGTGCGGTCAACGGCAGGCGATAGCCGACCGGGCTGTCGCCCGGTGCCAGGAAGATTCGCCCGCGGCGCGTGCGCCAGCGCTCGCTGATCCAGCGCCGGCCCCCGGCCCTGGCGTTCCAGGGCTGCACCGGCAGCACATAGCCGGTCGGTTGGGTCAAGCCTCTGTCGAAGACCTTGACCATGCGTGCCCGCTGCTCGGCATCCTCCAGCTTGTTGTTGGAGGGGTCGAGGTTCTCGGGCAGGTTCGCCTCTTTGAGCAGCCATTGCGCCGGGTCCTCATAGGCCGGCACGACATTTTCGGCGGGAACGTCCAGAGCTTCGGCGATCATGGCCAGCAGGCGCCCGGCATCGTCGTCGGTGACGCCGTAATCGCGGCCCTCTTCGGCGATCAGGTCGGCATTGCGCCAGATCGGCAGACCGTCCTTGCGCCAGTAGAGCGAGAAGGTCCAGCGCGGCAGGCTTTCGCCCGGATACCATTTGCCCTGGCCGTAATGCAGGAAGCCGCCGGGCGCGAAGCGGGTGCGCAGGCGCCGGATCAGCGCATCGGCCTTGGCGCGCTTGGTGGGGCCGACGGCCTCGGTGTTCCATTCGCCGGACTCGAAGTCGTCGATCGAGACGAAGGTCGGCTCGCCGCCCATGGTCAGCCTGACGTCGTGGGCCTTCAGGATCTCGTCCACCTCCTGGCCGAGGCTGTTCAGGGCTTCCCAGCTCTCGTCCGAGAAAGGCTTGGTGATGCGTGGATGCTCGGCCACCCGCTCGACCTTCATGTCGAAGGCAAAGGAGGTTTGCGCCTGGCCGATGAAGCCGCCCGAAATGGGCGCAGCATTGCGGTAATGCGGCGTGGCGGCCAGCGGAATGTGGCTTTCGCCGGTGAGAAGGCCGGAGGTGGGATCAAGGCCGACCCAGCCGGCGCCCGGCAGGTAAACCTCCGCCCATGCATGCAGGTCGGTGAAGTCCACCTCGGTGCCGGACGGCCCGTCCAGCGCCTTCAGATCGGGTGTCAGCTGAATGAGATAGCCGGAGACGAAGCGTGCGGCGAAGCCGAGATGGCGCAGGATCTGCACCAGCAGCCAGCTCGTGTCGCGACAGGAGCCCCGCGCGCTGACCAGCGTCTCCTCCGGCGTCTGCACCCCCGGCTCCATGCGGATGACGTAGCCGATATCTTTCTGCAGTTTGGCATTGAGCTCGACGACGAAATCCACCGTGTTGCGCGGTGTGCGGTCGATACCGTCGAGATAGGCCTTCAGTGCCGGCGAGGCCGGCTCGGCCTTCCGATAGATCGAAAGGTCTTCGACCAGATCCTCTGCATAGTTGAACGGCCAGGTCTCGGCTTCCTCCTCGACGAAGAAGTCGAAAGGATTGTAGACGGTCATATCGGCGATCAGATCGACTTCGATCTTCAGTTCGCGCACCGGCTCGGGAAAGACATAGCGGGCCAGGAAGTTGCCGTAGGGGTCCTGCTGCAGCGTGACGAAGTGCTGCGCCGGCGTGACCTTGAGGGAATGGCTGAGCACCTTTGTGCGCGAATGGGCCGCCGGCTTCAGCCGGATCACCTGTGGCCCGAGCTGGACCGGCTTGTCATACTGATAATGGGTCAGATGATAGATGCTGGCTTTGATCGACATGCGCGCTTTATGTCCCCTTTGGGCACCTTGGCCATCAGAGACTTTGTGCAATGCGAAGACAGAATGCAAGGGCCGGCTTCCGCGTGCATTCCTCACCGCTTGCGGAAGCGCCGCTCATGGTTTGCGGCGCGCGTCATCCTCATCGCTAAAGGCGAGCGTGGCCAGAAGCGGCAGATGATCGGATGCGATCCGGGTCATGGCCGTGGCGATGGGTGCGGCTGCCGTCGCTCTCAGTCTGCCGTTCATGAAGACGTGGTCGAGCCGCATGAGGGGGAAGCGTGAGGGAAAGGTCGCCGGCAGCTTGCCCGTTACCGGATCGGCAGCGGCGGGAAGCGCATGGTTGAGCATGCGGAAGACCGCCGAACGGGTAATGGCGTTGAAATCGCCCGTCAGCACCGCCGCGCCATCTCGGCAGTCGGGATGCCCGAGCCAGTCGGAGCCGAGCAGCGCCTTGGCCTGAAGAAGGCGTTCGCCGCCCCGCAGGCCGAGATGGGTGTTGACGACCTGCACCGGCCGTCCGCCGAGATCGATCTCCACCCAGATCGCTCCGCGCGGCTCGCCGATCGAAGGAAGTGGGCCGGCGCGCCTGATGCGCGAGGGCAGGGCGGTGAGGATCGCATCGCCATACTGCTCCTTCTCGACATGCATGGCCGGATGGAAATGTGCGGTCATCTTGAGATGGTCGGCAATGCGCTGGGCCTGGTCCACGCCTTTTGTGCGCAGTCGGCCGACATCGAGCTCCTGCAGCGCGATGATATCGGGCTTGGCAGCCGCGATCACCTCGGCGATCCGCTCCGGATCGTGGCGGCGATCGGTGCCGATGCAGCTATGGACGTTATAGGTGAGCAGACGGAAGGACGGGATCATCGAAGCGTGCTTTGTGGGCATGGCACGGAACCCGATGAGGGGCAGTTTCGTTCCGTGGAGCCGATTGCAATGGTTTGAAGATGCGGGCGCCTGTCCTGACGCCTTCTGTCCGGCGCGGCGGTTTCTCTTCACGGGCAAGCGCCCCCGCCGTTGGGCCTATTCGGATCGAACCCATGACGTTTCGTCTTCTCCTGCGCGCTATCATGATCGTCGCGGTCATTGCCGCTCTTTACCTGCTTGTCCGCACCTTGCGGGAATATTCGCTCGACGAAATTCTCGATGCCTTGCGCGCCATTCCCGTGAGCCATCTCCTCGCCAGCCTCGGTTTTGCCGCATGTTCCTATCTCTGCCTCTCCTGCTTCGATGCCATGGGCGTGCGCTATGCCGGCAAGCGGCTGGCTTTCCACCGCACGCTGCTCGCCTCCTTCGTTTCCCTGTCGATCGGCCATAATGTCGGCGTTGCCGCCTTGAGCAGCGGTGCGGTGCGCTATCGCTATTATGCGCGCTGGGGGCTGACCGCCGAGGATGTCGCCAAGATCGTGCTCTTCTGCGGTGTCACGGTCGCGCTCGGCCTGATGACGCTCGGTTCGCTCGGCCTGTTCCTGCGGCCGCAGGAGGCCGTGCAGATGACGGGGCTTTCGACCCAGACGGTCTTCCTGCTTGGCATCGCATCGCTCCTCCTGCCGCTCGTCTATCTCGGCCTTGCCGCCACGCTGCGCAAGCCGCTTCAGCTGCGCAGCTGGAGCTTCACCATGCCGAGCCTGCCGCTTGCCGCGGGCCAGGTTCTGATCGGCACGCTGAATTTCGCCTTTGTCGCCGCCAGCCTGCACCAGATGCTGTCAGCCTTCTCCGACGCCAATTATCTGAAGGTCGCGGCCGTCTCGATCATCGCCAATGTCGCGGCGATCATCAGCCATGTGCCCGGTGGCATCGGCGTTCTCGAAGCGACGGTTGCCCACATCCTGCCCGGTGCTCAATCGGTTGCCGCCGTCATCGCCTTTCGCGTCGTCTATTACTTCATCCCGCTGGCCATTGGTCTGCCGCTGCTGATCGGCAGCGAAATGCTGATCCGCAAGGGCGAAAAGACCAAGCCTCGCCACGACGAGGCGCCTGAAGGTCACGCCCATCCGGCGTGATCCCTGTTTTTCCCGAAAGCGCCCATCAAAAAGCCCGCCGGTCCTTCGGATTTGGCGGGCTTTGTTTTGGGGCAGCATTGCAGGACTGGCAGAGTCTCTCAGAACACTGCTGTTCGCAGCCGGCGGGCGATCTGGCTCATACCTGTCATGATCGCCTTGAACGGCCGGAATGGCCTGTGCGGATCGACGATGGCTGTGCCTGGGATAGGATCGACCGCGCCCTTGGTTACATCCACATCGAAATGGCGCAGGCCGCGCAGATTGTGATTGACCGCCTCGATGCCGTCGAGCAGCGATCCGGTCTCGGCGATCGAGCGGGAGACAGCCTCCGGCGTGACGTCGAGATGCTCGGCCAACAGCCTGTCACGCAGCGCGGTGATCGCCTGGCGGTGCGTTTCGCTGACAGCCTCGACGGCGATGTCGGCTTCCGTATCCAACCCCTCCGAGCGATTGTTGAGGTTGGAGGAACCGATGCGCAGGAAGACATCGTCAACGACGACCAGTTTGGAATGGACAAGCACTTCCTGCTCGCCGCCACCTGGTTTCGGCACGACCGAATACATCACGCGGAAGCGGTCATAGGGATCGCGGCGCTTTAGCTGGCGGATCAGCCGGTCGCGGTTGTTGCCCATCATGATCTTCTCGATGAAGCCGTGCGAGATGCGGCTGACGACGATCAGGATCTCCGGCCCATCGGGCTGCTCAAGATGCTGGGCGATAATATCGGCTATCCCGAAAGACGCCAGATACTGCGCTTCGATATAGACATGGCGGCGCGCGGCCTTCAGCGCCTCCTTCAGCAGCAAGATGGATTCCTGGTGGCCGTCATGATCGGGGCCGTCCGGCTCCGTGCGGGCAATGGCCACGCGGCAATCGGTCAGATCGGGCTTGATCTCGTCAGGCCAGATGTCGGCGGCCTGCTTCGCCGTGAGATCATCCAGCTGGGGTGCCTCGACCGGGCCGATTGCACCGCGCCAGCGCAGGCGGATGAGATCGCCCACGGCACCGGCCGCAGGGCCCGACAGCATGGCCTGCATGTCGTGCACCGGCTCGTAAGGCTCGCCCTTGGGCGTCACGCGCAAGGGATTGCCGGGCAGATGCTGGTTGTCGTCCCAGCGCCGCGCCGTCAGGTCGATTCCGCCGAGAAAGGCGATGCGATCATCGATCGACACCATCTTCTGGTGATGCGAGCCGCGCACGGGATGGCGGCCATCGAAGCGCAGCTCGATGCGCGGATGGTTGGGCCAGCCATGTTTGCGAAACAGCTTCAGCGACTTGCCGGAATAGATCGGGCCCATGGCCCAGATGAGGATTCGAACCCGCAGCGCCGGATTGGCATCGACCAGGGACAGGAGGATGTCGCCCAATGTTGGGCTGTCCGCCAGATCCGGCCGCAGGCGGATATCGGGGTCGAAATCCCAGCCGACAATCAGGATCTCGCGCTCGGCCTTGTGCAGCAACCGGTCCAGCACCGCGTAATATTGCGCGGCATCGATCAGGAAAGCGAGCCGCTCGGCAGCCACCGAGCGCCAGGCATTTTCGCCGACACGGATAATGTGCCCGCGCCGGCCAAAGGCCTTGGAGGCGCGGGAAAGAACTGAACCGCGGTCTGACAAAAGAAGCTCCCTCAAACAAACCCGCCCCGGGGGGTGATCCACGTGTCGGTGAGCCAATCATGCCTCTTTCAGGCATGACCGGCTTCCTCACGTACCACCCCAAGATCCGACCTGCGCAAGGATCGAGGTTTTGGGTCACCAGTAATCGATCATGGCGCAAAACGGGTCGACGGGGCGACGCCCCGTCAACGGTCTCAGCGGGAATTTGTTCCTGAGAGGGCCTGTCGGCCCGCCAAATTCAACCTTCGGTGGTCATTAACAGAAAGGGCGCCGCAGCGCTGGCGGAAAGCGCCAGAATTTCGTCCGCTTCGACCGCGGCCTCGTCCGTGCCGAGGCGGTCGTGCCAGGTACGCCCGATCAGGTCTTCGGGCAGATGAACGTTGATTTCGGCTGCCGCCGTGTCCAACCCCTGCGCACCGGAGGCTTCCAGCAGATCATGGATCCGGACCGGGGCGACCGCGATGGCGGCCTGTCCCTGATAAACCCGCGCAAACGCCACGAAGCGCTCGGCATGGTCTCCCGACAGACTGAGTGGGCGATAATCGCCCTTCAGAAACAGGTTTGGCAGTGCCTGGCGTGCAGCCAGACCGCGCCGCACCAGCGCCTGCTTGGCTGCGCCGCTTTCCAGCGAGTCGAGATCAAGGCGGATCGTCGCAGGCTGCTGTGCCAGCCGCTCCAGACGTGCGAAATCCGGCATGCGGCGATTGTCGGGATCGACCAGGCTGAAATCGTCCGTTTCCGAACCCTGGTAGATATCGGGCACGCCGGACGCGGCGAGCTTGACCAAGGTCTGCGCCAGCCCATTGTAGAGCCCCGTCAGCGCATAGGGGCCGAGCGTCGCTGCGAAGTCCTGCAGGAAGGTATGAGACGACAGGAGCTGGCGGACGAAATCCTGAACAGCGCCTTCATAGGCTTCGTCCGGCTCGGCCCAGAAGCTGCGCAGCTTGGCCTCGCGCATCGTCTTCTCGACATAGGCTGCAAAACGCTCGCCGAAGGCTTCGATGCCCTTGGCGTCGTCGGTCTTCAGGCCTACGGGCCAAGCACCGGCCAGCGCCTGATAGAGACCCCATTCGACGGCAGGTTCAGGCGCTTTGCCGCCGGGCAGGTCCTTGACCGAACCGGCCTGTGTGGCATGCCAGCGACCCACGGCGTCGATCCATCGCTGCGGTCCCTGCGACAGCGCATAGAGGCGTGCCCGCGCATCTTCGCCACGCTTGGTGTCATGGGTCGCCGTGGTCGACAGCGCCTCCGGCTGCTCGCTGACGCGGCGAACCATGGCATCGTGGAAGGCGTCGATCGAGGGATGCGGCTCGACCGGGTTGCCGCCGACCTCGTTCAAGGCCAGGAAGGCGTTGTAGCGATAAAAGGCGGTGTCCTCCATCGCCTTGGCCATGACCGGGCCGGACAACTGCTGGAAGCGCGTGCGAAACAGGGCGGCTTTTTCCCCTGGGCGACGCCCCCTCAGCAGCGCTTCGATGTCGCCAAGCGCATCGCGCTCCTCGACGGAAAGATCGCCTGCGGCCTTCGCCAGCGCCGCATCCAGCACTTTCTCGTCGGCGCTATTCAAGGGACCATCTGTTCCATAGGTGCGGTAAACGGAAAAGCCCGCGACCAATGCGCGCAAGGCCCCGGCAAAGGCCTCGGCGCTGCCGGTGCCGGCTCCATCCGCCTGTCCCGCCGCTTCTTTTCCGATACGGGTCAGCGCTTTGACCTCGCCTTCGAAATTTTCCCGCAGCATCAGCATCTTGGCATCCTGCAGGATGTCGTCATAAGCTTCGCCTGGCGCGAAGCGGTCATACGCTGCGCCAAGCGTCGTCATGCCGTCCTTGGCGGTGAAAAGCTGTGCCAGTGCGGCCACGAACTCATAGCCCGTGGTTCCCTCGACCGGCCAGTCCTCGGCAACGCTCTCCTCTTCCTCGATGATCTTTTCGATGACGATCGGCACATCGGGACCGACGGCGGCGCGCAACCGGTCGAGATAGGCCTTGGGGTCGGCAAGGCCATCGACATGGTCGATGCGCAGGCCATGGACGATGCCCTTGCGGACGAGATCGAGGATCAGACGATGCGACGCCTCGAACACTTGCTCATCTTCCACGCGCAGGCCGGCTAGCCCGGCGATTTCGAAGAAGCGCCGATAGCTCAGGCCGCTCGCCGCTTTCTTCCAATCCATCAGCCGGTAGGGCTGCGCCTGCGAAAGGGCGAGAATACTGCCCGGCTTGACTGCTTTCAGCGCCGTTTGCAGGGCCTCCATCCCCTCCTTGTCGGCATCGATTGCCTGACGTATCGCGGCATGAAAGGCCTCGTCCTCGTCAGCGCGCGCGCTCGAACCGCATTCGGCAAGGGTGCGGGCCAGCGGCAGGTCTATGCCTTCAAGCGCCATCTTGTAGGTGGACGGCAGAAGCGGAAAGACCTGTTCGTAATAGGACAGGCCGAGCACGCCGGCTTCGCGGTCGATCGCCAGACCGATCTCGCCTTTCTGTACCCCCTCCTCGAAGCTGCCGCCAAGCACGGTCAGGGTCAGCGGCTGCGCCCAGTCCACATCGAAGGTACGCGCATGCGGGCTCTCTTCCCCCCATTCGACGATGCTGCGCCACCAGGGATTTTCCAGCGATGCGGCCATGTGATTGGGGACGATATCGACGATCAGGCCCAGTTCCGCCGCGCTGAGGGCGGCCGACAGCCGATCGAACCCTTCCCGTCCACCGAGATCCGGATCGAAGAGATTGGCGTCGGTGACATCATAGCCGTGCGTCGAGCCTTTCGTGGCGGCGAAGATCGGCGACGCGTAGAGATGGGTTATGCCCAGGTTCTTGATATAGGGAACGAGGCTGGCAGCCTTGTCGAAGGTCATGCCATTGCGGAACTGCAGGCGGTAGGTTGCGAGAGGGCGGGCGAAAGCGGGGCGGGTCATGGAGAGAAGCGCCTTGTAGCTGGAACGGGTTCAAGATGGCCGAGGGACCGGCGGGGATGAAGGCGGGAGGAAGAAGCTGCGGATATGAGAAATCGCATCCGCCGGGATGAGGCGAATGCGCTGCTGGCAAGAAGTAAGCACGATCCGATCAGGGCTGACGCATGTCCGTCCCCATTGAAGCTGCCTTGGTCATTTGTTGATGCGGCCGCGATCGCTCGGATCGACGCCGCCTTCGGGCGTGGTGTCATTGGCGGTGTCGCCTTCCACCGTGTTCTCGCCCTGCAGGAGTTCGTCGTCGGAACGCGATTGAAGCCCGCGCGTGCGGCCAACGCCCGGATCCTCGGTCAGATCGGTATCGCCGGGTTTCTGTGTCTTGGGATGTTTGGTCATTTTGAGCGCCTCAATGCCGGTCGATGAACTTGGAAAAGCGACTGGTTTTGCCCTCTGCCGTTTGGTCCTGATAGAGAAGCGCGGGGCCGTTTTCGTCGAAAATCTCGAAGAATTCGTCCCAGGAGATCGTCTCAAGGGAATCTTCCGGCTCACCGAAATCGAACCGGAGGATGCCGCCGTCCTTGCTGCCCTTCACCTTGGCTGGATGGCCATCGCGGCTCTCTGCCCATTCGCGAATGGTCTTGTGGTCGGTGGTTGTGGACGACGTGCTCATTTGGAACCCTCCGATCGCCGAAGACGGCATTGGCCCCTCGAAACCACAGGAGGCTACCCTTTGTTCCCCGGCGCGGCCCGTTCCCATCCCGGCCACAAAGACGGCACCGGCCTCCAGCAAAAGCAAAAGGTGACGTAGGCCCCGTTTTGCGCTAGGAACGCCGCAAATACGCGCAGCCGGAAGGGTATGACGACCGTGGAGGCCGCCCTTTGCCTTGAAGACGCGCCCCGTCAGCACCGTCCGAGGACATCACATGCCTGCATATCGTTCGAGAACCACCACCCATGGCCGCAACATGGCCGGCGCGCGCGGCCTTTGGCGCGCAACCGGCATGAAGGATGGGGACTTCGGCAAGCCGATCATCGCGGTGGTCAACTCCTTCACCCAGTTCGTTCCCGGCCATGTCCACCTCAAGGATCTTGGGCAGCTGGTTGCCCGCGAGATCGAAGCGGCCGGCGGCGTCGCCAAGGAATTCAACACCATCGCGGTCGATGACGGCATCGCCATGGGCCATGACGGCATGCTCTATTCGCTGCCCTCGCGCGAGATCATCGCCGACTCGGTCGAATACATGGTCAATGCCCATTGCGCCGACGCCATGGTCTGCATTTCCAATTGCGACAAGATCACGCCCGGCATGCTGAACGCCGCCATGCGGCTGAACATTCCCGCTGTCTTCGTTTCCGGCGGCCCGATGGAGGCCGGCAAGGTCGTGCTCAACGGCAAGACCCATGCGCTCGACCTGGTCGATGCCATGGTTGCGGCGGCCGACGACAAGGTGTCCGATGCCGATGTCCAAGTGATCGAGCGCTCGGCCTGTCCGACATGCGGCTCCTGCTCGGGCATGTTCACCGCCAATTCGATGAACTGCCTGACCGAAGCGCTGGGCCTGTCCCTGCCAGGAAATGGCTCGACGCTCGCCACCCATGCCGACCGCAAGCGCCTCTTCGTCGAGGCCGGCCATCTGATCGTCGACCTCGCCCGCCGCCATTATGAGCAGGACGATTACTCGATCCTGCCGCGCTCGGTCGCGACCAAGGAAGCCTTCGAGAATGCGATGTCGCTCGACATCGCCATGGGCGGCTCGACCAACACCGTTCTGCATATTCTCGCTGCCGCTTACGAAGGCGAAATCGACTTTACCATGGACGATATCGACCGTCTGTCACGCAAGGTGCCCTGCCTTTCCAAGGTGGCGCCCGCCAAGGCGGACGTGCATATGGAAGACGTTCACCGCGCCGGCGGCATCATGCGCATTCTCGGCGAGCTCGATCGCGGCGGCCTGATCAACCGCGATTGCCCGACCGTGCATTGCGAGACGCTGGGCGACGCCATCGACCGCTGGGACATCACCCGCACCAATTCGGAAACCGTGCGCCGCTTCTTCCGCGCGGCCCCGGGTGGTGTGCCGACACAGGTGGCCTTTAGCCAGGAAGCCCGCTGGGACGATCTGGACATGGACCGCGAAAAGGGCGTCATCCGCTCGGTCGAACATCCTTTCTCCAAGGATGGCGGCCTTGCCGTGCTGAAGGGTAATCTGGCGGTCGACGGCTGCATCGTAAAGACGGCCGGCGTGGACGAATCGATCCTGGTCTTCTCCGGCCCGGCCCGTGTCTTCGAAAGCCAGGATGCCTCGGTCAAAGCGATCCTGTCCAACCAGATCGTCGCCGGCGATGTCGTCGTCATCCGCTATGAGGGCCCCAAGGGCGGCCCCGGCATGCAGGAAATGCTCTATCCGACGAGCTATCTGAAGTCGAAGGGCCTCGGCAAGGCTTGCGCGCTGATCACCGACGGCCGCTTCTCCGGCGGCACGTCCGGTCTGTCCATCGGCCATGTCTCGCCCGAAGCTGCCAATGGTGGCCTGATCGGCCTGGTGCGCGAAGGCGACATGATCGACATCGACATTCCCAACCGCACGATCTCGCTGCGCGTGAGCGACGAGGATCTCGCCGCCCGCCGCGCCGAACAGGATGCCAAGGGCTGGAAGCCGGCCGAACAGCGCAAGCGCAAGGTGACCACGGCGCTCAAGGCCTATGCCGCCTTTGCCACCTCGGCCGACCGTGGCGCAGTACGCGATCTGGGCGATCGCGAATAGGCGATCTCGTCACGGATCACATCCGCGGGCGGAGGCGCATGTCTCCGCCCGTTTTCATGTCGGGCCTACCGCAGCCTGCCTCATGTGCCCGGCGCGGGCGCCGCCATGTGGACTAGCTCCCAGACATGGCCATCCGGATCCTGAAAGCTTGCGCCATACATGAAGCCGAGATCCGTCACCGGCTTCCACGGCTTGCCGCCATGGGCCAGCGCCTTGGCGAGGAGATCATCCACCTCCGCCCGGCTCTCGGCCGACAGACAGGTCAGAACCTCCGTTGCTTTCGCCGTGTCTGCGATCTCATCGAGAATGAAATCCCTGAAGCGCGCCTCGGTCAGCAGCATGACATAGATATTCTCGGCCACTACCATGCAGGCCGCGTTCTCATCGGTGAATTGCGGATTGAAGGCGAAGCCCAAAGCCTCGAAAAAGGCCTTGGAGCGGTCGAGATCCCGAACCGGGAGATTGACGAAGATCATGCGCATGCGAGGCTCCTCCTCTTGGTGCTGCCCGGTGCCATGCAGACGTGATCGATCGTCCGGACAGTCCTGATGTGATGCCGGGACTGTAAACGCTGCGCACGCGTCACGCTATCCTGACAAAGCATGGCATCCTGGCCTGAGCATCACGGCTTTTGTCAGCTGATCGACCTCCGGATGGGAACATCGCGGTCGGCTGCTCGTTATCTGTCCATGCGTCCGGCGAACAAAGCCGGCTTGCTGAAACAGAGCAAAGGAGTTTCCGATGCCAAACCGCAATCCCATTCCGACGCCCGACGCCGAAACGCCGCGTGGCCCTCTGGCGACGCCAGGCTTGCCCGATCGCGGCCAGGATCGCCCGCCGGAGCCGCCGGTTCTCAATCCCGGCGATAGCAAGAACCCGAACGATCCGACGCTGAAGGAACCCGCCCTTCTGCCGATCGGTGACCCAGCGGCCATGGCGTGAGCATGAAGGTCGGACGTACAAGTGACCTCAAGTCGCCCTGTCGAGCCGGCCGGTGATCAGCACTGAGTTCTTCCAAGGCCTCTGCAGCAATGCGGAGGCCTTTCCTGTTTTGAATCTGTGGGCGACGAGGTTCATTGACTTGTATCTTAAAACTGCCAGCCTCATCGCCCAGTCGGGGGATTGGGCTCAATTCAGGCAGCTTTATGCCCAGCTCCGATGGCAAGGACATATATGTTTGACCGATCGGCCATATGGACGACGCCGTCTCACAGGCTGCCATCGCCTTTGAAATAGCCGGGATATTGCACGAAGTCGGGGTTCGGCCGGTCCGGGGCGCCTTTGCTATCGGCCGCCGCCGCATCTCCTGGATCTGCTGCCGAACGGCGTGAAAACCAATCACGCAGGATCCGCCCTAGCGCTTCTTCGCGTGACAGGCCTTCCTGCGCCATGAAGCTTTCCAGCGCGTCTTCCACATCGTCAGGCAGATTTGTCATCCGGGTTCATCCTCTCAAACGCGGGCGAAGCGATGCGGTGTGTCTGCGCTACCCCGATCCTGTTCCCGTACAGGTTTCTGCCAAAGCGATATGCTTCCGCACACCTTATCGGAGACCGAAGTCCTATTGGCAGAAGCTGTTGCCATTGCCATCGACAAAGCAGCGCGATTGCGTGGCGCCCGTGCTGCCGCGACGAACGGAGGAGGGGCGCTCGGAGCGCACACCCGGCCGGCGTCCGCCAATCTGGCCGGATCGGGAATTGCCGCTGCAGTCGATCTGGAAGTTCTGGTTTCCATAGGTGCCCTGTGCGCCACAGCGCCCCGTCGGGGTCACCTCGTAATTCTTATACTGCGCATCGGCCGCTGCGGGCATGAGCAGCAGCGACAGGCTGAGGGCAAGCGGCTTGATCATCGTCGTCTCCCATCCATGCGTGGGCCAGGCGGATTTGGCCTGCACAACAGCGACCCTGCTTCCGGCCAGGCCGCCTTTCCCATAAACTGACGTACAGAGGCGAAGCTCTAGGGTCTCTGCAGCTTCGCGCATATGCCAGTGACCATCTTCACTCTGAATTTAGGGTGGCGGAAGCCTAAAGGCAAAGTCGTGCCACCAAGTTTATCGCAAGCCCATCCGTAAAACACTGGGGGACTACCTCTGGTTGCGCACCCAAATTTCAAGGCAGACAAACCGCTCTGCAGTACAGAGGTCGAAATGCAGAGCCCTCTGGATCGAAAACGGAAAAGAGCTGCGGGCGACTTCGAGAAGTCCACCCGCAGCTCCCGCTGTCTGATCGAGATCGTGGCTTTCAAGCGCCTGCCATTGCAGCCCACCAAACGATCTGCGAAGAGGCGCTTTTAGTCCTTCAGCTCGACTCGATCGAGGATCTGCATCAGCGTGTCGGCGCAGGCCTTCATTGGCTCTTCCTCGTCACACTTGATCTCGACCTTGGTGTCACCCTTCTCGATGCGGAAATGCGCACCCTTGGGCGGGCGCGGCGGCGGCGGCATCGGGCGGCCTTCTTCCATCATCGGCGGACGTGGCCCACGCGGCGGCTTGCCGGCTTCACCCGGCGGCGGCGGGGGTGGCGGAGCCGCTTCGCCGGCAACCGGCGCGGGGCCTCCCGGCGGCGGGGGCGGTGGCGCATCCTGAGCGAGCGCCGAGCCGGCGAGCGAGAGAGCGAAGGCTGCCATCAGCAGGGTTTTCATCCTGTGTCCTTTCGAATGTAAATGACAAGCGATGAATGAGATGCGGGGCAATTCGTTCCTTGCCGATCGGAACGTGACAGCAATTTCATGATCGGGTCGGATTGAGGCAGATCGGGTCGGCATGAGGGTAGGTTCGTTGAACCTAAGGAGCACGACGCAAAAGGCCCTCATATTTCTGTGTAGGCCCTGCCAGAGCGCGAGCGAATCCCGGCAATGAAACATCCGTTACATTGTCGCCCGAAATAACTTCTCTCCACCTGGAAAGGTGAGGGGGGCAGAGCGAGTTGCGCAATGGAATGAATGAGCGCGACAAGCCTCAACGTGAGGGAACTTCACGACACCCCAAAACGACAAAAGCCCTGCAATTGCAGGGCCTTGAAGGTCTTGTAAGACTAATCTGGATGGTGGGCGTGACAGGGATTGAACCTGTGACCCCTACGATGTCAACGTAGTGCTCTCCCGCTGAGCTACACGCCCATCCGATGAGCGGCATAGACCACAAAACCCTTCGCGGCGTCAAGACGGGATGTGAAGGTTTTTTGCGTCTTTTTTGACAGGCCTATGCGGCCAGCATCTTGTTGACCTCGTCGACGAGGTCGCGCAGGTGGAACGGCTTGGAGAGCACCTTGGCATCCTTCGGCGCCTTGGAGTCCGGGTTGAGTGCCACAGCGGCAAAGCCGGTGATGAACATGACCTTGAGGTCGGGATCGAGTTCGGTCGCCCGCCGGGCAAGTTCGATGCCGTCCATTTCGGGCATGACGATGTCGGTCAAGAGCAGCGAGAAGGGTTCTTCGCGAAGCCGGTCATAGGCGCTGGCGCCATTGTCGAAGGACAGGACCTTATAGCCTGCCTTTTCCAGCGCCTTCACCAGGAAGCGGCGCATGTCATTGTCATCTTCTGCGAGGAGAATCTTTGCAGTCATGGATGTCCAGCCGTTGCTGTCCTTAAAGCATCGTGCCGACAATCGGGCGCGGCTCGATGCTCCAGGTTTTTGTTGCTGCATCGGATTTACCGAAAATCGGTTCCCCCTTTTCGGTCCGATGCTCTAGGTCTTCATCATGCCGGTGGCGCAGCGCGCCTCCCGGCCATGACGTCGGAAAATGTCTAGATACCCCGTGAAAAGACGCGGTCAAGCCGCGCCCACGAGGCCCTGAAGAGACTATGGACACAGATGCCTTCCACTGGCAACATGACAGAATGCCGACATGGCGACATGGTAAAAAGGAATGTGATGTCCGAGGCTTCCGGGGAGGCGCTGTTCGAGGTCCTGGAGCCGGCCCAGCAGCTTCTTCCCCTTGTTTTGAACTCGCCGCACAGCGGTCGTGCCTATTCGCCTGATTTCCTTGCGCAGTCGCGCCTGGACGCCTTGTCGATTCGCCGCTCCGAGGACCCCTTTGTCGAAGAGCTGTTTTCGGCCGGCTTGAGGCTGGGCGCGCCCATGCTCAAGGCGCATTTTCCCCGCGCCTTTCTCGATGTGAATCGCGAGCCCTACGAACTCGATCCGCGCATGTTCGACGGCGCTCTTCCGCCTTATGCCAATATCTCGTCCCTGCGTGTGGCCGGTGGCCTGGGCACCGTGCCGAAGCTGGTGGCGGAGAACATGGAAATCTACCGTACGCGTCTTCCCGTAGACAGTGCGCTCGGACGGATCGAAACCATCTACAAGCCTTATCATGCTTGCCTGCGCAAGCTGATCGCCCGCACCCATGTACGCTATGGCTTTGCCGTGCTGATCGATTGCCATTCCATGCCCGGCAATATCAGGGTGACCGGTGGGGCGAGCCGGCCGGATTTCATCATCGGGGACCGGTACGGCACCAGTGCGGCCGGAGAGTTGAGCCGCGCGGCGGTCGGCATTCTCGAGGATCTCGGATTTTCGGTTGCGCGCAACAAGCCCTATGCCGGCGGCTTCATTACCGAACATTATGGCCGGCCGAGCCGGGGGCTGCATGCCCTGCAGATCGAGGTGAACCGCGCGCTCTACGTGGATGAGGCGAGCCTGGAGAAGCGGGCGGAGTTTCCGGCGCTTGCGACCATGATCGGCCTGTTCCTGGAAAGTTTCGCTTTCCACATGATGAAATATGCCGAGAGCCTGCCGCTGGCAGCCGAGTGATCCAATCAAAACGATGAGGTCCCGACCCGCGTTCAAAATCTCACGCGGCGCTTGCGTCGTTGTGCTTGGACATAAGGCAAAAAAAACCGCGCTGACGCGCGGTTAAGTCTAGGGAGGAAACACCCAAGGAGGGTATTTACAGCCACGAATGACTGTAACTATGACAATAATATTGCAGTGCAAAATTGTCAACATGGTTTTGCCGTATTCGCCACATTTTTGCATGAAAAAAGTGCGGGTACGGAAGCTGCTTAAATCGCAAGCAGAGAATAAGGAGGCAGGTCAAAGGAGGTCCTTGCCTGCTTCGGCTATGCAGGCTTTGAAAAGATTGCATAATTCGTCGGGACAAAGGCTGCCTGTGAAGCGTGCTTATTCCCAGGCTGTGCAAAACAAAGGCCTATGATACAGACGCATTGCATCATCTTCACGCATGCTGGCCGCTCTGGATGATGGCAGGGCGGCCTTCCTGTCGTTCCCGATCCGACCGAGGTTTCCATGATCCCCGATCTTGCCTTTCTCAACCGACTGGCGGATGCCGCCAAAGCCGAGACCCTGCCACGCTTCCGCACAGGGGTTGCGATCGACAACAAGTATAAGGTCGGCTTCGATCCTGTCACCGAGGCCGATCAGGCCGCCGAGGAGGCGATCCGCGCGCTGATCAAGGCCGAGTTTCCGGATCATGGCATTCTCGGCGAAGAGCATGGCGGCGAGGGGCTGGATCAGGATTATGTCTGGGTCATCGACCCGATCGACGGCACGCGCGCCTTCATTTCCGGTGTGCCAGTTTGGGGCACCCTGATTGGGCTTTATCATCATGGTCGCGCGGTGATGGGTATGATGGACCAGCCCTTTACCGGCGAACGCTATCTGACGGTGGGCGACGGCACCTACTATCGCGGGCCGGAAGGCGAGAAGCGGCTGAAGACGCGGGCCTGCACGTCGCTTGGCGAGGCGACGCTGTTCACCACCTCGCCCTTCCTCTATGGCCCAGCCTCGGCTGGATCCTACAAGGCGCTGGAGGCCCAGGTTCGGCTCGCCCGTTACGGCTGCGACTGCTATGCCTTCGCGCTGCTGGCCGCCGGCCATGTCGATCTGGTCTGCGAGGCGGGGCTGAAGCCCTATGACATCGCCGCGCTGATCCCGCTCATCGAGCAGGCGGGCGGCGTGGTAACTGATTGGACAGGCGGCCGGCCCGAACAGGGGGGCGACATTCTGGCGGCTGGCGACCCGGCGCTGCATGAGAAAGCCCTGGCGCTTCTCGCCAGCGCGGCGCCATGACAGGGCTGATGCGCAAGGCCTGACCGAGCCTTGCGATCATGGGGCGCATCGACGTGCTTTCTCGGGAGGCCGCTCTGAAGCGCATATCTGAGCATCAGACCGAAAAGTGGGGACCGGCTTTCGGAAGAATCCGATGCGAAAACAAAATCTAGAGCGTCAGACTGCGTATGATTTTCAGTCCGATGCTCTAGACAATGGTCGCCTCTTCCATCTGCTGCGGCAGGCCGCTCTCCACCGAGCCGGGCAGGAAGGCGGCGATGGCGGCCAGCGCCTGGTCGCGATAGCGGTCCGCTTCGTGCAGAACCTCATGGCGGGCGCCGGCGATCGGGATCAGCCTCGCGGCGCGGAAATGTGCGGCAAGCTCTTCCTGCGCGTGATAGGGCACCAGCGGATCGCGCGTCGGTGCGAGGATCAGCGTTGGCACGGTGATGCGCGTCAGATGCTCCTGGCGGCGAACACGCCGCATCGTCCTCAGCGTTTCGTGAAGCCAGCGCGCGCTGGGCGGGCCGAGCACGAGATGCGGATGCGCCTGGGCGATCCGCTCCGCCCGGGCGAAACGCGCGGCATCGGATGTCAGGAGATTGATGGGGAAGGGCAATGGCCCCCGATCACGCGTCAAGGCGAACCGTCCGAAGCCGCTCAGGCTTGCCAGACGGGCCAGCATCGCCACGCGCTCTTCGCTCAGGCTCTGGCCGCCCAGCGCCACGAAAGGCGCGGAGAGCACCATCCGGTCGATCCGGCCTGAGAGCTTGGGCGCCTGCGATAGCGCCACCAGCCCGCCCATGGAATGCGCAAGGAGAAAGAAGGGCAGGCGTGTGTCCGGCAGAACGACCTGGTCCAGAAAGGCCTCGAAATCCGCCTCGTAATCGGAAAAGCGCCGGACATGGCCGCGGCGTGGCAGGCGCGCAAGCAGGCGGTCCGAGCCCGCCTGGCCGCGCCAGTCGAAGGTGGCGACCCATAATCCGCGCTTGAGAAAGCCGCCGATCAGTTCGAAATATTTCTCGATCGACTCATTGCGCCCATGCAGCAGGATGACGGTGCCTTGCACCGGCTGATCCTCCACGCGGAAAATCGCATAGCGCAGCCTGCGGCCATCAACTCCTTGGAAGAAGCCGAGCGTATGCGGCCCCGGCACCGGATTGTCGGGCGTGGGATAGAGAAGAGCATCCGGTGTCATGAGGTCTGCGGGTCCTGTCTGCTGTCAGCGGCCGGGCGCATGCGGTTCGCGCGCATTGTCGCATGCGCAGATGGCCGGCTGGGGACGATCCTAGTCCATCTCGGCATCGCTTGCAGCATTTTCGATGGCCGCAGGCGTGGGAATGCCGGCGCCATAGCCGAGCGGCGCAGCAACGTCGGACGCAGGGAAAAGGGGCCGGAATGCCACGGGGTTGTTTTTGCATTCCGGCCCTTGAGGAGGCGCAGCAACGTTAAAGGAGCCAGTGGCGTCAAAGGGGGACGTCACCTCGGCAGCCACCGCTCCCGTTGCTGCGATGGCCTGTTCTATCCGTCTCAGGCTGAACCTGAGCGGAACCGCATGTTCATGTGCCATTCATCCGGCTGGCGTGAAGCACAGCAAAATGCGCGCCGATTTTTTTCGAATGTCCGCCTTGAACGGGCTGAAATCGGCCCCCATCTCAACGCTGCGGGCGCCGAGACCGGGCCCGCTCACACGGTTCATCCGCCGCCGGCTGCCGGGACGGAAGGATCAGGACAGACCGCAATCCGTTGCTCCAAGGAGGACATTATGCGTCACGTTGATTTTTCGCCGCTCTATCGTTCCACTGTCGGTTTCGACCGCCTGTTCACCATGCTGGACAGCCTCGGCCAGCCCGATCAGTCGCAGAGCTATCCGCCCTACAATATCGAGCGCACCGGCGAGAACACCTATCGCATCACGATGGCTGTTGCCGGCTTCGACGAAACCGAACTTTCGATCGAAGCGCGTGAGCACACGCTGACTGTCAAGGGCGAAAAGAGCGAAGACAAGACCCCTGAAAACCAGTTCCTCTATCGCGGCATTGCCAAGCGGGCTTTCGAGCGTCGCTTCCAGCTTGCCGAATATGTGGAAATCACCTCCGCTTCGCTGAAGAACGGCCTGCTTCATGTCGATCTCCTGCGCGAGATCCCCGAAGCCGCCAAGCCGCGCCGCATTGAAATCACGGCGGCCAACTCGGCTCCGAAGCAGATCGAAGCCTCGACCGTGAATGGCGCCGCTGCCTAAGACAGCGCGTTCCATGGTGAGGACGGCCGAAAGACAGGATCTCTCGGGAGCCTGTTGACGCGGCCTCGCCACCTTGCTTCTTCATGCGGAAACGATAGCAGACGGCGTCCGAATTCGGGCGCCGTTTTTTGTTGCCAGTTCCCAGCGCAGACATGGCGGCTCAAAGAGCGGACAGGAACCGGTCGACGTCCTCGGATCTGGTGGCGAAGCTCGTGACCAGACGGTACATGCCCTCATCCTCGGCAAGTTCATGGGCCATGTCGCGCGGCGGATGCCAGTCGTAAAAGACGGCGCCCCGTTCCATCAAAGCCTGCGCCCGTTCCCGCTGGATGATGACGAAGAGCTCGTTGGCGTCAGCCGCCCAGCCAAGCCGCGCGCTGTTGGAGCCTTTGAGACCATCGGCGAGGCGCCGCGCCATGGCGTTCGAATGGCGGGCCATCTCCAGCCAGAGCCCGCCTTCGAAATAGGCCTCCAGCTGCGCGGAGACGAAGCGCGTCTTGGAGAAGAGCTGAGCCGAACGCTTGCGCAGATAGGGGAAGCCCTCCGCCATCGCCGGATCGAAGAAAACGAGCGCCTCCGCGCACCAGCAGCCGTTCTTGGTGGCGCCGAAGGAAAGAATGTCGACGCCGCGCTTCCAGGTCATGTCGGCCGGCGTTGTTTTCAACGCGACAAGGGCATTGGCAAAGCGCGCGCCATCCATGTGCAGCGGCAGGCGGTATTGGCGGGCGATCGCGGAGATCTCGGCGATCTCGTCAAGCGAATAGACGGTGCCTGCTTCGGTCGCCTGTGTCAGTGTTACCGCCATCGGCTGACCGCTGTGAACGACGCCGGGTGTGAAGCGGCCGATTTCGGCGGCAAGCTTGCCTGCATCCATCTTGCCGAATGGCCCGTCGACGGCCGCCATGCGGGCGCCGAGCGAGAAAAACTCCGGCGCATTGCATTCATCCGCATTCACATGCGCTTCCCGGTGGCAGAAGACATGGCCGCCCGGTTTGGCGACGCTGGCAAAAGCCAGCGAATTGGCAGCCGTGCCCGTGCCGACGAAATAGACCGCGACATCCCGCTCGAAAATCTCCGAAAACAGGCTTTCGACCTTCTTGTCCAGCGCGCTGGTGCCATAGGCGGCGGCAAAACCGCCAGCCGCCTTGACCAGGCTTTCGGCAATGCGGGGATGGGCGCCGGCCCAATTGTCGGAGGAGAAGATCATGGGACAGGTCCTGCAGGATGAACGCGGGGGGACGAAGGTGGCATGTCGTCGGGCGGGCAGCGGGCTGACAATAGGAAGAAGCGCAGGCCAAGCCAAGTCGGCCGAACCAGCCGTCTCTTTGGCTTGCTGAATTTGAAAGCAAACATCGCCAGACCTGTGGTTCGCGCAAGAAAATTACAAAGCCATGCATTTTTACGCAAGGAAGCGACCAAGCCATGCGGTTTTTCCGCATCGACCTCTTGCGGGATCGCGGCGTTTCTGGCATAGAGCAGCCGAAATAGGACAGTCTTGCTGTCCTATTTCGCGCGGAAGACGCCGCGCGTCCTTCAGTCGACGTGCGTCGCATGCCCGCATTATGATGCTGCGCAGCCCGCTTTCGGCAGAATCTCCTTCTGCATGGACAAAGGTGGCGCGGCAGGCCGATCGACCTGCCCGGCAAGGGTTCGGTCGATGGGCCGCTAAGCGCGCTTTGCGCTGCTGGCGCGAACAGGGGCATGCCCCGTTCATGGCAGGCGGCAGACGGCGCGGGGCGGGATCCGACCCGCTGGAGCGCCAAGGCTTCAATTGCGGCTGAAACGAGATCATGCAACCATAGAGGCGAGGCTGCCTGAGGGGAGGGTTCTTCTCCCGCGGCGGCACCTCGGCTGCGGCAAGGCCCGGCTCGGCGAGCGGGGCGCAACTGGAGGAAGACCCATGACGGATCATACGCCAATCGACAGCATCGAGACCGCTGGCGCCGTGAACAAAGCCGTCGCCACGCGACGCGCCGCCGCTCTTCCTGCCCGCCAGGGCCTGTATGATCCTGCCAATGAGCATGATGCCTGCGGCGTCGGCTTCGTCGCCCATATGAAGGGCCAGAAGTCGCACCAGATCGTGCGCGATGGCCTCTTCATTCTGGAGAACCTCACCCATCGCGGCGCCGTGGGCGCCGATCCCCTGATGGGCGATGGCGCCGGCATTCTCGTGCAGATCCCCGATCGCTTCTTCCGCGAGGAAATGGCGGCCCAGGGCGTCACCCTGCCCAAGGCCGGCGATTACGGTGTGGGCTATCTGTTCATGCCGCAGGATGAAGCCCAGGTCGAACATTTCAAGAGCGTGATCGCGCAGGTCGTCACCGAGGAAGGCCAGGTGCTGCTCGGCTTCCGCGACGTGCCGGTCGACAATGCCTCGCTCTCCAAGGCGCCCGACATTGCGGCGACTGAGCCGCGCCATGTGCAGGTCTTCATCGGCGCCGGCCGCGATGCCGCGACGCAGGACGAATTCGAACGCCGGCTGTTCACCCTGCGCAAGGTGATTTCCAACCGCATCTATGACGCCTTCGAAGGGGCCGAGACCGGTTTCTACCCGGTGTCGCTGTCTTCCAAGACGATCGTCTACAAGGGCATGTTCCTAGCCTATCAGGTTTCGGCCTATTACAAGGACCTGGCCGATCCGCGCTTCGAAAGTGCCGTCGCCCTCGTTCACCAGCGCTTCTCGACCAACACCTTCCCCTCCTGGAAGCTGGCGCATCCCTATCGCATGGTTGCCCATAACGGCGAGATCAACACGCTGCGCTCCAACGTCAACTGGATGGCGGCGCGCCAAGCGTCTGTGTCCTCGCCCCTGTTCGGCAGCGACATCTCGAAGCTCTGGCCGATTTCCTATGAGGGCCAGTCCGACACGGCGTGCTTCGACAATGCGCTCGAATTCCTGGTGCAGGGCGGCTATTCGCTGTCGCATGCGGTGATGATGCTGATCCCCGAGGCCTGGGCCGGCAACCAGCTGATGAGCCCGGAGCGCAAGGCGTTCTACGAATATCATGCCGCGCTGATGGAGCCGTGGGACGGTCCTGCCGCCGTCTGTTTCACGGATGGTCGCCAGATCGGCGCGACGCTCGACCGCAACGGCCTGCGTCCGGCCCGCTATCTCGTCACCGACGACGATCGCGTCATCCTGGCATCGGAAGCCGGCACCTTGCCCGTGCCTGAGGAGCGGATCGTCAAGAAGTGGCGGTTGCAGCCCGGCAAGATGCTGCTGATCGACATGGAAGAAGGCCGCATCATCTCCGATGGCGAGGTGAAGTCCGCGCTGGCTGGCAAGCATCCCTATCGCCAGTGGCTCGACAACACCCAGCTGATCCTCGAGGAGCTGAAGCCCGTGGAGCCGCGCGCGCTGCGCCGCGACGTGTCGCTGCTCGATCGCCAGCAGGCTTTCGGCTATACGCAGGAAGATACCCGTATCCTGATGTCGCCCATGGCGACGACGGGTCAGGAAGCTGTGGGCTCCATGGGGACGGATACGCCGATCTCGGCCATGTCCGACAAGCCCAAGCTGCTCTACACCTATTTCAAGCAGAACTTCGCCCAGGTCACCAACCCGCCGATCGATCCGATCCGCGAGGAACTGGTGATGAGCCTCGTCTCCTTCATCGGGCCGCGGCCGAACCTGCTCGACCATGTCGGCGCGTCCCATGCCAAGCGGCTGGAAGTGCGCCAGCCGATCCTGACCAATGGCGATCTGGAAAAGATCCGCTCCATCGGCCACACGGAAGACCGTTTCGACACCAAGACGCTCGACTTCACCTATGAGGTCGCGCTCGGTGCCGAAGGCCTGCCGGAAACGCTCGATCGCCTGTGCGAACGCGCGGAGGCGGCGGTCAAGGGCGGCTACAACATCATCGTGCTCTCCGACCGTCAGATCGGGCCGGATCGCGTGGCGATTCCGGCGCTTCTGGCGACGGCCGCCGTGCATCATCACCTGATCCGCAAGGGCCTGCGCACCTCGGTCGGCCTGGTGGTCGAGTCCGGCGAGCCGCGCGAGATCCATCACTTCTGTCTGCTGGCCGGCTATGGCGCCGAGGCGATCAACCCCTATCTCGCCTTCGACACCCTGATCGACATGCACAAGCGCGGCGACTTCCCCAAGGAGGTCGACGCCAGCGAAGTCGTCTATCGTTATATCAAGGCGGTGGGTAAGGGCATTCTGAAGGTCATGTCCAAGATGGGCATCTCGACCTACCAGTCCTATTGCGGCGGTCAGATCTTCGATGCCGTCGGTCTGTCGAGCGAATTCGTCGACCGCTATTTCTTCGGCACGGCGACGCAGATCGAAGGGATCGGCCTCGACGAGATCGCCAAGGAGACCTTCGCCCGCCATCAAGCGGCCTTCGGCCCCGATCCGGTGCTGACCAACACGCTCGACATCGGCGGCGAATATGCCTTCCGCATGCGTGGCGAATCCCATGCCTGGACGCCCGATGCCGTGGCCTCGCTGCAGCATGCCGTGCGCGGCAACAGCCAGGACCGCTACCGCGAATTTGCCGAGATGGTGAACGAGAGCGCGCTGAGGATGAACACCATCCGCGGCCTGTTCAAGATCCGTACGGCGGAAGAGATCGGCCGCACGCCCGTCTCCGTCGATGCGGTCGAGCCGGCTGCCGAGATCGTCAAGCGCTTCTCGACCGGGGCCATGTCCTTCGGCTCGATCTCGCGCGAGGCGCATACGACGCTGGCAATCGCCATGAACCGGATCGGCGGCAAGTCGAATACCGGCGAAGGCGGCGAGGAGAGCGATCGCTATACGCCGCTCGCCGACGGATCGATGAACCCTGAGCGCTCTGCCATCAAGCAGATAGCATCTGGACGTTTCGGCGTGACGACGGAATATCTCGTCAATGCCGACATGCTGCAGATCAAGGTGGCGCAGGGTGCCAAGCCCGGCGAAGGCGGCCAGCTGCCCGGCCACAAGGTCGACGCGACCGTTGCCAAGACCCGGCACTCCACGCCGGGCGTCGGCCTGATCTCGCCGCCGCCGCATCACGACATCTATTCGATCGAAGATCTGGCGCAGCTGATCTACGATCTGAAGAACGTCAACCCGGAAGCCGATGTCTCGGTCAAGCTCGTCTCGGAAGTCGGCGTCGGCACGGTTGCCGCCGGTGTCGCCAAGGCGCGCGCGGATCATATCACCGTCTCCGGCTTCGATGGCGGCACCGGCGCTTCGCCGCTGACCTCGCTGAAGCATGCCGGCAGCCCTTGGGAAATCGGTCTTGCCGAGACCCAGCAGACCCTTGTCCTGAACGGCCTGCGCTCGCGCGTGGCGCTGCAGGTCGATGGCGGGCTGAAGACCGGCCGCGACGTCATCGTCGGTGCGCTGCTCGGTGCGGATGAATTCGGCTTCGCCACCGCGCCGCTGATCGCTGCCGGCTGCATCATGATGCGCAAGTGCCACCTCAACACTTGCCCCGTGGGCG
This sequence comes from Xaviernesmea oryzae, assembly GCF_900109605.1. GTDB lineage: Bacteria > Pseudomonadota > Alphaproteobacteria > Rhizobiales > Rhizobiaceae > Xaviernesmea > Xaviernesmea oryzae. Next base: position 114,259 of record NZ_FOAM01000006.1, on the reverse strand, counting down.
TTGCTACCCAGGATCCGGTGCTGCGCAAGCGCTTCAAGGGCGCGCCGGAGCATGTGATCAACTACTTCTTCTTCGTTGCCGAAGAGGTGCGCGAAATCCTGGCCTCGCTCGGCTTCACCAAGCTGGACGAGATCATCGGCGCCACCGAGCTTCTGCAGAAGGACGAGCTCATCGCTCATTGGAAGACCCGTGGCCTCGATTTCTCCCGGATCTTCCACAAGGTGGAAGCGGAAAAGGACGCGACCTACTGGACCGAACGCCAGAACCACCCGATCGTCGATATCCTCGACCGCACGCTGATCGAGCAGGCCAAGCCTGCGCTTGAAAGCAAGACGCCTGTGAAGATCGAGGTGCCGATCAAGAACGTCGACCGGTCCGCCGGCGCGATGCTCTCGGGTGCGCTCGCCAAGCGCTGGGGCAACAAGGGCCTGAAGGATGGCACGATCGACGTGACGCTGACCGGCACGGCCGGCCAGTCCTTCGGGGCTTTCCTTGCACGCGGCATCACGTTCCGCCTGATCGGCGACGGCAATGACTATGTCGGCAAGGGCCTGTCCGGCGGCCGCATCATCGTGCGTCCGTCCGAGACTGCCGTCATCGTGCCGGAGGAGTCGATCATCGTCGGCAACACCGTGCTCTATGGTGCAACGTCAGGTGAATGCTACTTCAACGGCGTCGCGGGCGAGCGCTTCGCGGTGCGCAACTCCGGCGCCATCGCGGTTGTCGAAGGCGTGGGCGACCACGGCTGCGAATATATGACCGGCGGCGTGGTGGTCGTCCTCGGCGAGACGGGCCGCAATTTCGCGGCCGGCATGTCCGGCGGTGTCGCCTATGTTCTGGACGAAGCCGGCGACTTTGCCCGCCGCTGCAACATGGCCATGGTCGAGCTGCAGCCGGTGCCGGAGGAAGATGACATGCTGGAAAAGCTGCATCACCACGGCGGCGACATCATGCATAAGGGCATGGTGGATGTGACAGGCGATATGACGCGCCATGACGAGGAGCGTCTGTATCAGCTGATCACCAACCATCAGCACCATACCGGCTCGCCGCGCGCCAAGCAGATCCTGGACAATTGGGCGGATTACAGGCCGAAATTCCGCAAGGTCATGCCGGTCGAATATCGTCGGGCGCTCGAAGACATGGAGCGCATGAAGATGGCGGAAGCCGCGGAATAAAGCCGCGGCCTCTTCTCCCGGAAAGAGGCGGGCAGGCGCGCAAAATCAGCGCCGAGGCAAGCCGCCTCTTACTCCGGCCTTCAAGTTATGGTAGCGGGCTGCCCGTACGAGCCTTCGCGCGCCTCTTTCGAAAGAAGGTGCGCGTTGGGTCGCGCCATGACCGTCAACGGCAGCTAGGTGTGATTTGTCGAAGGAACTGAAAGAACGCGTTGCCTCCGAAGGGGTAATTCCGCTCTCCTGGGTATCGACCGGGCGGGGCGACGATTATCTCAATCTGGGCGATGCTCTCTCCCCTGTCATCGTGGCCATGATGTCCGGCCTGCCGATACAGCATGCCGCCGCCAAGTCCGGTCAGGTGCGGCTGGCGGCTGTCGGCACGATCGGCCATATGTTCGCAGGCGGAGATGTTTCCTTCTGGGGGACAGGCACGTCGCCGCACCTCAACCCCAACCAGTCGACGGAAGCGAAGGTCGTTTACACGCGCCCCGAGAACACCCGCTTCACGACCTATGCAACGCGCGGGCCATTCAGCCGGCGCGTGCTGGATGACACGGCGCCGGGCCCGGCAGTCTATGGCGATCCGCTCTGGCTGCTGCCGCGCTTTCACAATGCGCCGGTCGAAAAGACATGCGAGCTCGGCGTCATCCTGCATCTGTCCGAGCTCGCGGATCGCTCCCATGACGCCCATCCCAAGCCGGATTCGCTGCGCCACCGGGTGGCGCCGGCCGATGCATCCGCAGTCAAGCTGATCAATACGGTCACGCCTGTGAGCATCGATGGACTGCGCCACCGGCTGGACGAGATCCTGTCCTGCAAGCGCATCGTTTCCACCAGCCTGCACGGCATGGTCTTTGCCGAATCCTACGGTATTCCCTGCCTGTACTTCTCTCCGCGCGCGCGAGATGCCGGCCTTGGCCGCATCGATCTCCTGGCGGAGGAAGGGCTGGATCTGCGCTTCGTCGATCTCTATCGCGGCCTTGGCCATGATCATCTCGATGTCTGGTATCAGCCGCGTGGCGAAGAGACCGACTGGGCGGCGCTGATCGAGGCGATCGACCAGGTCTGGAGCCCAAAGACGCTGGATGAGGAAGCGCTCATCCAGTCTTTCCCCCTGCCGCTCAAGATGCTGGCCAAGGGCCCCGGCGGCAGTGCTTTCGATCATCCGCTGGTGCGCGGCCTGCCGACGCAGCGCGACCATTTCGTCGTCAAGACGGCGAAGGAGGCTAAGAACTCCTTTCTGTCCCGCCTCTTCGGGCGCGGCTGAGAAAGGGGATCAAGCGTGGTCATCGAAGCGGCACGACAGCTCCTGCGGCGCAAGAACGATCCGGCTTCCGGCGTTCTGGTTGGGGGACGGATGGGCAAGCGCATCCGCCTCTCGTGGGTCTGGTCCACCGACCGGCATCCCGATGCAAATCTCGGCGATGCCTTAAGCGCTGTGATCGTTTCGGCGATCTCCGGTCTCGGCGTCGAGCGCACGGCTTTCAACAATGCCGAGGAGAGGCTTGCTGCCATCGGCACGATCGGTCACGCCCAGCGTGGCTCCACCATCCATCTCTGGGGCACGGGCTTCGATCTCGGCCGCCATGTCGACGGCACGCCGGGTGCTTATGCCGTGCCCGAGGATACCACGCTGGTGGTTCATGGCGTACGCGGCCGGCGCACGGCCGAAGGTCTGCGCGCACGCGGGCTGACCGTGCCTGACGTCTTCGGCGATCCCGCCTGGTTCCTGCCACGGATTTTCCCGTTCAAGGATGTGCAAAAGAGCCACGATCTCGGTGTGATCGTCCACATTTCCGAGTTGGAAGACGCAGTTGCCGGCGCCTTGGTGCGTGCCACGATCGAGCGCTACAAGCTGCCGCCGGAAATGGCAGACCGCATCCGCATCATCAACACCTATTGCGCGGCCGACATGGCCGGCATGGAAGACAAGCTGCGGGAGATCGTTTCCTGCCGGCGCATCCTGTCGACGAGCCTGCATGGCCTCGTCATCGCCGAGACCTATGGCATCCCCTGTGCATGGTTCTGCACGGCGGCAGGCGAGCCTGGCGATCTGCCCTTCGATGGACCGGTGCCGATCGATCATCGCATGGCGGATTTCTACAGCGGCGCAGGGCGCGAAGCGGTGCTGATCTATCTGCAGCCCCTGGCGCAGCCGACCGACTGGGCGGCGGCGATGGCCTTCATCGACACGCATTGGCGTCCGCTCGACTATACCGGCCAGGCGCTTTTCGATGCCTTTCCGCTGGCAAAGGCGGTGAAATTCAAGCAGGCGGTCTGGCCGCTGCCGAAAGCGGTGCTGGACAGCAACCGCTATTGAAAGGCCTGCCGTGTCCGTCTGTCTCTTGACGGCGCGGAAGAAGTTCGGCTTGGGCGGATACCGCAACATCGCGGGTCCTGGCGGGCCGGCGCAAAGGATTGCCGGTGGCGAGGTGGTTCTCTCTGGGGGAGGGGCACCTGAAGGCGGCTGGATTATGGGGCAGATCATCGCGAGGCGCGAGGGTGGCGAAAACGCCATTTCGGCCGGCAGCACAGTAAAAAGGGTCAGGCAATGGGCAAGGTCACCGGCTTTCTCGAAATCGATCGGCAACTGGCGAAATATCAGCCGGCCTCCGACCGCATCCGTCATTTCCGCGAATTCGTCCTGCCCATGTCGGATCAGGAAGTGCAGAAGCAGGCGGCGCGCTGCATGGACTGTGGCATTCCCTATTGCCATGGCCCAACCGGCTGCCCCGTGCACAACCAGATCCCGGACTGGAACGACCTCGTCTATAACAACAATTGGGACGAGGCGATCCGCAACCTGCACTCGACCAATAACTTCCCGGAGTTCACCGGCCGCATCTGCCCCGCGCCCTGCGAGGAAGCCTGCACGCTGAACCTGGAGGACGCGCCCGTCACCATCAAGACCATCGAGCAGGCGATTGCCGATAAGGCCTATGAAATGGGCTATATCGTGCCCAAGCCGGCCGTGACCAAAACCGGCAAGTCGATCGGCATCATCGGCTCGGGCCCGGCCGGCATGGCCGCAGCCCAGCAGCTCGCCCGCGCCGGCCATACGGTGCATGTCTATGAGCGCGAGTCGCGCCCTGGCGGCCTGTTGCGCTATGGCATTCCCGACTTCAAGATGGAAAAGAACTTCATCGATCGCCGCGTCGAGCAGATGAAGGGCGAGGGCGTGACCTTCCATTGCGGCGTCAATGTCGGCGTCGACCGCACCACGGAGAGCCTGCTGGCTGAGCACGATGCGGTTCTTTATTGCGGCGGCTCGGAAACCCCGCGCGATGCCGGTATTCCCGGTGTCGAGCTGGAGGGCGTGCATGATGCCATGCCCTATCTCGTTCAGCAGAACCGCCGTGTCGGCCGCGAGAACATCGACAGCGTGGCCTGGCCGTCCGATCCGATCCTTGCCGGCGGCAAGCATGTCGTCGTCGTTGGTGGCGGCGATACGGCGTCTGACTGTGTCGGTACCGCCTTCCGCCAGGGCGCCGTCAAGGTCACCCAGCTCGACATCCGCCCGCAGCCCCCGGAAAAGGAAGACAAGCTGGCCGTCTGGCCCTATTGGGCGACGAAGATGCGCACCTCGTCCTCTCAGGCCGAAGGCGCCATTCGCGAGTTCCAGGTCGCCACGCTCGAATTTGTCGGCGATGAGGACGGCATCCTGACCGGGGTGAAGTGCTGCCAGGTGGACGAGCGGCGCAGGCCGATTCCGGGCACGGAATTCGTGATCAAGGCCGATCTCGCCTTCATCGCCATCGGTTTCCGCGGACCTTTGACGACCAGTGTTCTTGCCGATTGCGGGGAGAAGCTGGCGATCAACACTGACAGCCGCGGCTCCAGCAATGTCATCGCCAATGATCGCGATTATCGCACCTCGGTTGATCGTCTCTATGCGGCTGGAGACGTGCGCCGGGGTCAGTCGCTGGTGGTCTGGGCCATCCGCGAGGGACGCCAGGCTGCCCGCGCCATCGATGAGGCGCTGATGGGCGCCAGCGTTCTGCCGCGCTAAACGCTCGATCAGCAACGCATTTCAAGGCCGCCCGCCATGCGGGCGGCCTTTCGATTCAGGGTCTGAGCGTATCGTCGGACAGAGGGACGGCTGCCTGCGCGCCGGCGTCAGATGCGCTTTGCGCCCGATCCGGTCCAGCGAGGGCGCCGGGCAAGCGAAAATCATCGACGCGCCCGGCCGGTGCCGTGGCGACTTCACCTTTTTCGACAAGCAGATCGCGGGGGCTCTTGCCGTCCTTAGCGGCTGCGGGCGTTGCGCCCAGCAGCGTATGGCCGCCATCAAGCTCCGGGTCGGTCAGCGCGATCGGCGCCGTTCGCACGATCGCTTCATTGCCAGCCGGCGCGGTGACGACTCGGTCCTTGAGATCGCCGCTCGGCTCGCTCTGGTCGAGGCCGAGCAGGCGGCGAATATCCTTTTCCAGATAGAAAGCCAGCCGACGCTTGCCTGCCGGGGTGAAGGTGATGCCGTCCTGTCCGCGAAGGCGCACCTGCTGGCCGTTGATATCGGCGCCCGTCATCACGAACTTGCCGTCCTCGTCGGCAAAGCCATCCCAGACGTCGATGAACTGGGCGCCGGTGCTCTCGGCGGCATCCCGGTAGATCGCGTTCAGCGTCACCATGTCGGCGCTCATCATGGTCGCGGGGAAGGGCGGCATGCCGACCCAGAGAACCGGTAGCTTGGCAGCCTGGGCAAGCTTGGCCAGTTTTTCGACGCGGCTGGTATATTCCGTCTTCCAACCCTCGCTGCGGAATTTCTCGCGGGCTTCGCCGAAGCGCAGCATCTGCCGGTCATTGGCGCCCAGGCTGATGACGAGCAGGGCCGGCTTGGTGTCCTCCACAGCGACCGGCAGCATTTTCAGCCAGTCGAAATGGTCGTCCCGCACCAAACCCGATGAACCATCGGTGCGCCCCTCCACGACAATGCCGGCAGTCTCTTCGAACGCCTCGGTCAATCCATCGGCAAGGCTGGACGCGACGAAATCTCCGAGCACGAGAACCTTCTTGGCATCCGCTGCCTTCTCCACCAGCTTCGGCGTCTCGATGACCGTGACGGAGGGCGTCTTTGCCTTTAGCTTGGCGGGTTTTGGCCGGCGGCGCTGTGGTGCGGCCGGACGCTCGTCCAGGCTCGGATCGTCATAAACCCGTGGGGCCTCGCGGCGCACGCGCGGCGTGCCGAACAGCATGTCGAGAATCGTGCGGCGCGGTTCCTGTGCGCTTGCCGGCACCGGCAGCAGGGAGAAGCTCAAAAGCACCATAAGAACGATCCGCGCGCCACGGCTAAAGCCGGCAAGCACATGCCAGGCGCCGCTTTTGGAGTTCCGCGCCTGGTGCAGTCCGATCAAAGCCTTTTCCTTCCCAGTGCTGGCCGCCCCGTCGCTTAAAGAGCGCGTCAGCGTTTCAGCCCTCGTGCCGATTGATGGCAGGCAGAGCAGCCCCGTTTTAGCGCGCCTTGTGCGACGGCACTAGATCATCTGGGCCAAGCGTGATTTTAGCGGCGCAACGCTCGCAAAACATGCTGTGTCGGCTCACCGTCCGGCTCCAGCCCGGCCTGATTCTGGAAAGCCTGGATCGCGGCCTTCGAGCCAGAACCGAAGTTGCCATCGACCTCGCCATTGTAATAGCCGAGTTCCTTGAGACGGGTCTGGATTTCCATCTTCTGGCGCACATCGAGCGAACCGTCCGGCCGGTTCCAGGCCTGCTGCATGCCGCCATAGCCGGCAATCTCGTCTGCCAGAAGGCCGACGGCGAGTGCATAGGAATCGGAAGCATTGTAGCGCTTCAGCACGAAGAAATTCTTGGTCATCAGGAAGCCCGGACCGCCGGCGCCGCCCGGCAGCTTCAGCGAGGCGCGCTGGCCGCCATCGCGGAAGGCTTTGCCGTTGGGCCGGCGCAGGCCAAGTTCGGCCCATTGCTTCAGCGATTTGGTCTGGCCGGCATATTTGGCAAGCGATGCCGGAACGGCCACCTCATAGCCCCAGGTCTGTCCGGGCTGCCAGCCATTCGACTTCAGGAGATTGGCCGCGGTCGCCAGTGCATCCGGCACGGAACTCCAGATATCGCGATGGCCATTGCCATCGGCATCGACCGCATAGAGCAGATAGCTCGTCGGGATGAACTGCGTGTGGCCCATCGCCCCGGCCCAGGAGCCGACCAGTTCGCGCGGGGTGACATCGCTGTTCTGCAGGATCTTCAGCGCTGCGATCAGCTGGGTGCGTGCATATTTGGCGCGCTTGGGATCGGCATAAGCCAGCGTCGCCAGCGCGCGCGGCACGTAATGCAGCCGCTCGTCCTTCTGCAGCACGGCGCCGTAATTCGACTCCATCGACCAGATGGCGAGCAGGATTGTGCGGTCGATGCCATAGTGACGCTCCAGCGCATCCAGCGTCCGCTTGTGCTTGGCGGCCATTTCCTGGCCTGTGCGCTGGGTGAAAGGGTTCACGCGGGAATCGACATATTCCCAGATCTTCGTCGTAAATTCCGGCTGATAGGCAGCCTTCTGGATGACATCGGGATCGGGCGTGCGCACGCCGGCAAAGGCCTTGCGATAGGTCGTCTGGGTAATGCCTTCCTTGGCGGCGACTGCATAGAAATTGTTGATCCACGTCTGGAAGCCGGAATCGGCAAGCGACGGGCCAGCGCCAAGGGAGATCGACGCGGCGATCAGGGCGGCGGCGGTGCGGCCGAGAAGGGCTCTCCGGGTGGTCATGGGCGGCGTCCTTTCCATGTCGTTCATCGCATGTTCAGCGTGGGGCCGATAGGCCGGCAATGCGCCTGCAGTCAGAGCTTACGCTGTCAGCACGGAGCGGGGCTGTCTTGAGGATGCCCTCCAGGCCGGCTGAGGGAGATCGTAAACCATGAAAGTCAACAAACACTTTACCATGGATTTTGGATGGTTGCCTGCGCTTGCAAAACCCACCAGACTTTGCGTAGGTCTACTCTTGTGAACAGCGTGTGCGCCTATACTTCGCTGCAATGCACCAAACGACGCCGATTGATCGCTTGAGGGATGAATATTAACAATCGAAAACATGAGCTTGGCAGCTTTTCGCACGTGCGTGCGTTTTTTTGTCCCGCCCCCTTAGAATATCATATTCATCTGTGCTAATCGGGTTGCATCATCAAATTCTGCTCACCTTTCTGTAAACTCCGGAGAATTCCATGACCGACGTGCGTAAAGTTCGAAAAGCCGTGTTCCCCGTTGCTGGTCTCGGCACACGCTTTCTGCCGGCAACGAAGGCCGTTCCGAAGGAAATGCTGACCGTCGTCGACAAGCCCGTGATCCAGTACGTGGTCGATGAGGCTTTGGAAGCCGGGATCGAACATCTCGTTTTCGTCACCGGTCGCGGCAAGGCGGTGATCGAGGATTATTTCGACATTCAGACCGAGTTGGAACAGACCCTGCGGGAGCGCAACAAGAAGGCCGAGCTGACGCTGCTCGAAGGCATTCTTCCGGCTGCCGGCACCACCAGCTTCACCCGCCAGCAGGCGCCGCTCGGTCTTGGCCATGCTGTCTGGTGCGCGCGGGACATCGTCGGTGACGAGCCCTTCGCGGTTCTCCTGCCCGACATGATCATGAAGGGCGAGAAGGGCTGCCTCAAGGGCATGGTCGATCTCTACCAGCAGAGCGGCGGCAATGTCATCGCGGTTGAGGAATGCGCGCCGGATCTCGCCCATAAGTACGGCATCGTCGGCGTGGGCGACGCGATCGGCGAAGGCTTCAAGATCACTCAGATGGTCGAAAAGCCGGCTGCCGGCACGGCACCGTCCAACTTCTTCATCAACGGCCGCTACATCCTGCAGCCCGAGATCTTCAAGATCCTGGAAACTCAGGAGCGCGGCGCCGGTAATGAAATCCAGCTGACGGACGGCATGCTGAAGCTGCTCGAAAGCCAGCAGTTCGCCGGCTATCACTTCCGTGGCGAAACCTATGACTGCGGCGCCAAGGATGGCTTCATCCTCGCCAACGTCGCCTTTGCCCTCGCCCGCGGCGATATTCGCGGCACCGTCGAAGGCCCGCTGAAGGCGCTGGTCGCCGGCCTCTGATCGAACGGCATCACAGACGTAAGAGCGCCCGGCCTCAACGCCGGGCGTTTTCGTTTAGGGGGCCTTTTCAACGCCGCATGGTCAGGCCGATGCCGATCTTGGCGATGCCGGCATTGATTCCGCTGTCGCGCAAGGTGCGCTCATAGGAAATGTCGCCGGTCAGAGCCAGCGCGCGGTTGATATCCCAGGTGAGCCCGGCGCCCGCGAACCAGACGCGCTCGTCCGGCGTGGCGGAGCCCGACGGATAGTTGCGCAGGGTCAGGCCGCCGGACAGGCGCGCCACCAGCGCATTGCGCAGCTCGCGCGTGGCGCGGCTGGTCAGCGAATACGCGATTGCGCCGGATTCCCCTGCGGTCGTCGAAGGCTCCAGCGCCGTCGTCAGGCTGGTGGCGATGTTGGTACCCCGCTGGGGCGACCAGTTGACGAGCCCATCGACGGTCAGCGCGCCGATGTCTCTCAGCCTCCCGTCGTCAAAGCCGTAATGACCATAGCCGAGCGCCAGTTCGCCGCCGAGCTTTTCGCCGAAATCGACCTGCAACCCGCCGCGCCCGCCCCAGCTGGTGTAGGAGCGCTCATAGCCTGATATGTCGCGCCGTTCGTCGTAGAGCCCGCGGCCCAGCGAGGCTTCGATGAAGGGAATGAGCGCCGGCGAAAGTTCATAGCCGAGCCTGCCAGTGGCCACGCCGACATTGCGATTGCGGTCCTTCAGCGAGAGCGTGGTGCCGTTGTCGAGCTCGACGTCGCCATAGGCATAGCGCGTCCCGTCAAGCCGGGCAGAGCCGCGCAGGATGCCGAAATCATGCTCGATGCTGGAGCCCAGTGAGAATTGCTGAACGGTCGATTGCGTCGTCGCATTCGCCACGGCATTCGGATCGGACGCATCTTCACGCTCGACCCGGTAGCCGGCCTTTAGATGGGCCGTGGTCTGGTGGCTGACATCGAGCCGGAGGTCCGCATCGATATCGACGAAGGGGTCGGTGGCGCCTTCGCCGGAGATATTCTTCTGCCACGCGCCCTGGCCTGTCACCGTCAGCTGATGGCGTGACCAGTCGGAGGTCAAGGTGGCGTTCACCCCGGTTTCCAGATAGCCGCGATGCTCACGGCTGGCACCATCGCGCCGGTTCTCTACATTGATCGATTGGTTGATCGACGGCTTCAGGGTGAAGGTGCCGAGCCGGATGCCAGGTGCATCGTTGCGCGTTGGATCAAGCCGCGTGCGCAGCCCGTCGACGCTGCCCTCGCGCTGGTTGAGGCGGGCCAGATCGTCGCCGACAGCCGGCGCGTCGCCCGCTCTGCCGATGCGCCCGCCTGAGGAAAGATCGCTTGCCGCGTCTTCATCGCGCGCGCCAGTGCCGGCCACACGGGCTTGGGTGGCGGCCTGGAGCGTTGCCGTGCTGAGGCCATTGTCGGCGCCGTCCTCGTCATCCGAGGAGGGTGGCGCCGGCGTGTCGACTGGCGTGGCCGGGGATGGCTGGCGCATCTGTTGTGCTTGGGCCGCCTCGCTTTCGAGGCCCGCGACCACGACGCCGGCGAGCGCCAGAAGCGCCAGCAAGCGGCCAAGGCGCCTGTCGCGCCGTGCCGAGGTCGAGATGAGGGACACCATGGCCGAAAGGTCCGGATGCGAGGAACAAACTCTTTCCGGACCCTAAGGATTTATGGTTAACCGAGTCTTACTTGCGCGGGCCACCTCAGACCCAGCCAGCCAGCTCCCGACGCACGACATGTTCGAGCACCGTCATGCCATCGGCGCTGTCGTTCAGACAGGGGATATGGGCGAATTTCTCGCCTCCGGCATGGTGAAAGCTCTCGGCCGCCTGTTCGGCGATTTCCTCCAGCGTTTCCAGGCAGTCGGACACGAAGCCGGGATTGACCACCGCGATCCGTTTCACCCCTTGTGCCGCCAGCGCTTCCACCGTCTTGTCCGTGTAGGGCTGCAGCCATTCTTCTGGCCCGAAGCGGGATTGGAAGGTGACCTGCAGTTTGTCCTTCGACCAGCCCAGCCGTTCGCGCAGCAGCCGCGCGGTCTTCTGGCACTGGCAGTAATAGGGGTCGCCCTTCTTGAAATAGGATTGCGGGATGCCGTGGAAGGAGGTGATCACCACCTCCGGCTCCCAGTCCAGCGTGGCGAGATGGCGGGTGATCGAATTGGCCAGCGCATCGATATAGATGGGGTCGTCGTGATAAGGCGGCACGGTGCGCAGGGCCGGCTGCCAGCGCATCTTCAGAAGCGCCTTGAAAGCCTCGTCATTGACCGTTGCCGTGGTGGCGGCCGCATATTGCGGATAGAGCGGGAAGACCAGGATGCGCTCGCAGCCTTCGGCCTGGAGCGCCTGCATGCGCGATTCGATCGAGGGATTGCCGTAGCGCATCGCCCAATCGACCACGACATTGGTCTGCGACTGAAACGCCTGCGCCATGATCTCCGCCTGGGACCGTGTGTAGGTGCGCAGGAAGCTCTCGTTGCGCTCGGTGTTCCAGATGCTCTGATAGGCCTTGCCCACCTTGCCGGGGCGGGTGTTGAGCACGATGCCAAAGAGGATCGGATACCAGAACACCCGCGACCACTCGATGACGCGCTTGTCGGTGAGGAACTGCTTGAGATAGCGCCGCATCGGCGCATAGTCCGTTCCCTCGGGTGTGCCCAGATTGACCAGCAGAACGCCGACGCGGCCGTGCTTGACCGGCGGGTGGCTGGCAGGCTTCACGCCCGTGGGCGAGGGGGCGCCGGAAAAGGGATTGATGGTGGCGCCGCTGGTCGAAGAGGGGGTCGTGGAAGCTGGGTTCATGCGAAGGATCCTGTCTCGGCTCTCCGGCCTTGGGTCAACGCGTCGAGGCGCGCCATCGGCCAGAGGGGTTCTGGCGCCTTCGGCTGTTTCCGAGGAAACCCGTTCAGCGCCACATCGTCTCGTTGTGCGGCCATGCCGCCTGTCCGGCCGAAACCAGGGCAGTGAAGGTTTTTCGGATCGTGTGCAAGATCCTGATCCGATGGGGTGCGCCGGCGTTTTTTCTCCACGCATCCATCTCAAGGCCGCCGCCCGCCATTACGCGTACACCTGCCGGATGGATGTAAAAACGGCAACCGGCCCGGAAAAGCCCGGACCGGCAATTTCGGCCAGTTTGGCCTGCGACCTATTGTCCACGTGGCGGCCTGTGCCGCTACGTGCTCGGCCTATTGAGCCGGAAGGACCAGCGCCTTGCCGACGATCAGACGGCGCGGCGCCGGCTTGCCATTGGCGTCGAAGATCACGCGCCACTTCTCGCCATCCCCATAGGTCTCTTGCGCAAGATCCCAGAGCGTATCGCCCTTGACGATCACATGCGTTCGCGGCCCGGCAGAGGTGGGTTGGCTTGCGGCTGGAGCAGGCGCTGCGGGAGCAACCGGAGCTGGGGCAACCGGAGCCGGAGCGGCCGATGCCGGTGCAGCCGGCGTCGGCTGATTGACTGGCGCAGGCGCGGTGGGCGCTGCCGGAGCCGGTGCGGCCGGGGTGGGAGCGGCAGGCGCGGGCGTTGCCGGGGCGGGAGCGGCAGGCGCGGGCGTTGCCGGGGCGGGAGCGGCAGGCGTGGGCGTTGCCGGGGCCTGTGCCGTCGTCGTCGCAGGGGCCGGGGCGGTCGTTTCCGGCTTCGGCGCCGGCTTGTAATCCGCCGGCGTCAGGTCGGTGATGCGCCCGTCGGTATAAGGCTTGTAGGGCGAATGCGCGGCGATGAAATCGGCCGTCACATCGGCCAGATCCGGGCCGTAATCATATGCGTTCTGGCCATTCTTGGCGAAGATGCTGTAGCCGTCGCCGCCGCTGCGCATATAATTGTTGGTCACCACGCCATAGGTCTTCTCCGGATCGAGCGGCACGAAACCATCGCCGTCCTTGACCTCGATGGCGCTGATGCGGCTGCCAGCAGGCTTCGACTTGTCGAAGCTGTATTTCAGGCCCGAGACTTGCGGGAAGCGGCCGGCGCCGTCGTCGATCTGGCTGACACCGTTTTCAAGTGCCGCCTGGAGATCCGAACCCTTCAACTGGAAGGTAGCGAGCGTGTTCTGGAACGGCAGGACGGTGATGACCTCGCCTTGCGTCACTTCGCCTCCGTCGATCGAGGCGCGAAGGCCTCCGCCATTTTGTACGGCGATCGAGATGCCCTGGCCTTTGACACGGTCGAGCATGGCGTCGGCCACCAGATTGCCCATCGAGCACTCTCTGGCGCGGCAAACCTCTCGCGCTGCTTCGATCGGGCCTTCGCTGGCGCCGATGACCTTGGCGCGCAGATCGGCAATCGGCTTGGCCAGTTCAGCGATACGCGTTGTCATGCCCGAATCGGGGGTGAAGCTCGAATCCAGCAGGATCGGATCGCCTTTGGCGCTTTTCACCACGCCATTGTCATCGAAGGTGATGACGATATCGCCCAGATACTTGCTGTAGGAGGCCGCCGTCACCACCGGTACCTTGTAGCCGCCGGGATTGTCCGACAGCGTCGGATAGGGGCCGGCCGCCTTAGGGTCCGTGTTGGACAGCAGCGTATGCGAATGGCCGCCGACGACGACGTCCACGTCGGGAATCTTGGCGATCACATCGACATCGCGGTGATAGCCGACATGAGTCAGCGCGATGATCTTGTTGACCCCTTGCGCCTTCAGCGCCTGCACTTCGGCCGTGATGGCGGCGACGTCGTCCTTGAAGGCGACATTGGGGCCTGGCGAAGCGAGTTCCGGCGTATCGACCGTCGTCGCGCCGACGATGCCGATCTTCTGGCCGCCGATCTCCATCACGGTCGAGCGCTTGACGTGGTCGCCAAGCGCCGAACCGGGCTTGATCTCGACATTGGCCGAGACGACCGGGAACTGCACCTTGTCGAGGAAGGGCGCGAGCGCCTTCTCGCCATCGTCGAACTCGTGATTGCCAAGCGTCATCGCGTCGAATTTCAGCGCATTGACGATCTCAAGCTCGGCCGTACCCTTGTAGGTCGTGTAGAAGAGCGAGCCCTGGAAATTATCGCCGGCATTGAGCACCAGCACGTTCTGACCGGCCAGCGCCGCGCGGCGCTGGTCGAGCGCCGTCTTCAGCCGGGCCGCGCCGCCGAAGCATTGATTCTTGCTCTCTTCCTCGGCCGAGCAGGTGGAATCGAATTTGTTGATCGCTTCGATGCGCGAATGGAAGTCGTTGATATGGAGAATTTCGAGCGTGTAGTCCGCGAAGGCCGCGCCCGAGGACAGGGACAGAAGCGAGGCGGCGAGAAACCCGGTTCGAAGGGTTTTTGTCATGGTCGTCTCCAAGGTCGTTCCTAATCACAGGACGGTCTTGCCTGGCTGAGGCGCCCGCAGCCGGGCTGCGGGAACGCTGTCTTCGCCGGCGTGGTTCTCGCGCAGCGTGTCCAGTCCGTCTGGCGGAATGGTTTCATTCCCATCGGAAGACATCAAGCGGAATTTGCCGACGTCGCGAAACGTTCATATGAGCGGCGGCTCATCCGCGCACGCCTATTGAGCACAAGCGATTATGCTCGCGCCGACGCCAGCGACGTCACGATGTTATCGTTCAGCTGCGGCGGGTGAGCGAGAATTGGGAGCCGGAGTCTGTCGTGCAATTCAGCTGGCTTGGCGTGGCAAGCGCGCAATTGACCTTGGACTGGGTCTTGCGAACCATGGAGGTCATGTTGATCTCGACCAGCTGCGGCGTGACGTTGGTGTAGCTGCCGGAGGCCAGCACCTGGTTGGTGTCGGTCGTGCGGGTGGTAAAGGTGCCACCGGCAAAGGTGGAGACAATGCCGTTCGGATCGACCCAGGCGCCATCTACACCTGCGGGCGTGGCCGGTGCCGTGCCGTAGACCGGACGATAGACCTCTTGCGGCGCGGATTGACAGGAGGCGGCCAGCGCAGCCAGCGAAAGAGTGAACCAGGTGGCGATACGTGTCATGCTTTCAAGTCTCTCCTGCGGGGCTTGCCGATCCGCGCCCCCTGGCCTGTCAGGGCCCTTCCGACGAACCATGCCGAATGCAGCCTTCGAAAGCAATATGGCACAGAGGCTTATCAGGACGAGGGCCCCCTGCGGCGATGCGCCAGAAGGCAGGCACCGACATGAAAAAGGGGCCGGCCCCGCAGCGGGCTCGCGCCACGCTTTGGAACCGACCCCGTCAGATTGGGTCAGGCCGATTTAGCGGACCAGGATGTTGCGGAACTGCCAGGCATCCTTCTCGTCGATATCCTCCGGGAAGAGGCCCGGGCGGCCATCGAGCGGGGTCCAGTCGGTGTAATGGCCTTCGACCGGGCCGAGATAGGGCGTCTGCACCTCGAGGCAGCGCTTGTAATCCATCTCGTCGGCTTCGACGATGCCGGCGGTCGGGTTTTCGAGCGCCCAGACCATGCCGGCCAGGACGGCCGAGGTCACCTGAAGTCCGGTGGCGTTCTGGTAGGGTGCGATCTTGCGGGTCTCGTCCAGCGAGAGGCGCGAGCCGTACCAATAGGCGTTCTTCTCGTGGCCATAGAGCAGCACGCCGAGTTCGTCGATGCCGTCGACCAGCTCGTTCTCGTCGAGAACGTGGAGAACAGGCTGCGCCTTGCCGCCATTGCCGAACATTTCGTGCAGCGAGAGCACGGCATCATTGGCCGGGTGGTAGGCGTAATGGCAGGTCGGGCGGTAGCTGACTTCGTCGTCCTTGTCGCGGACGGTGAAGAAATCGGCGATCGAGATCGACTCGTTATGCGTCACCAGGAAGCCATATTGCGGGCCGGGGGTCGGGCACCAGGTGCGCACGCGGGTGTTGGCGCCCGGCTGCTCCAGATAAATGGCTGCCTTGTTGCCCTTCTTGTGCTTCTGGGCGTTCTTCGGCATCCAGTTTTCATGCGTGCCCCAGCCGAGCTCGGCGGGCTGCAGGCCTTCGGAAATGAAGCCTTCGACCGACCAGGTGTTCCAGAAGACGTTGAGCGGCTTCGGGTTCTTGGTGCGCTGGGTGTCACGCTCGGCAATGTGGATGCCCTTGACGCCGACCTTCTTCATCAGCTTGGCCCAGCCTTCGCGATCGTCCTGCGCGGGCTCGTCGAAGGAGAGGCCGGTGTCCTTGGCGATGTTGACCAGCGCCTGCTTGACAAACCAGGAGACCATGCCCGGATTGGCGCCGCAGCAGGACACGGCGGTGGTGCCGCCCGGGTTCTTTTCCTTTTCCTTGCGCACGGTTTCGCGCAGCGCGTAGTTGGTGCGCTCGGAATTGTCCATGTCCTTATCGAAGTAGAAGCCCAGCCAAGGCTCGACCACCGTATCGATATAGAGAACATCGAGCTTGCGGCAGAGCTTCATCAGGTCGAGCGAGGAGGTATCGACCGAGAGATTGACGCAGAAGCCCTGGCCTTCGCCTTCGGTCAGAAGCGGCTTCAGGATATCCTTGTAGTTTTCCTTGGTCACATGCGCCTTGAGGTGGCGCACGCCATGCTTCTTCATGATCTCGACATCGGCGGCTTCCTCGCGCGGCTCGATGACGATCAGGCGGCTCTTGTCGAATTTAAAGTGGCGTTCGATCAAAGGCAGGGTACCGCGGCCGATCGAGCCGAAGCCGATCATGACGATCGGGCCGGTGATTTCGCCATAGACCGGATAGGTCACCGCGGGCGCTTCCGGGACGGCAGGTTCCTTCACGTCCACAGAGGTCTTTTTTGCCATTTGAGAGTCGCTCCTTCTTTTGCAGCGTCAGGCTGGTGGGGATTGCGTTAACCCCGCCTTTTATGTGTGGCAGGCCTAGAACACAATTCCATGTCACAATAAAGAGCTGTCGCTTTTTCTCAAAAAATAGGGCCTGACATCCTACTCCGCGTCCAGGATCGCGGGGATCAGCCCGCGCAGCGAATTGCCCATGAAGAGCCTGCCTTGTCGGACCTGGCGCAGCGTCAGGCGCTCCACCCGCGCGCGCCTGGCGCAGATCAGCGATGTGCGCAGCACGCCGGCCAGAAGGCCGTAGGCAACGGGTGGGGTCTTCAGCGTGCCGGAGCCGTCATCGAGAAAAAGCGAGGTGATCGTGCCTTCGCAGGGCAGGCCGGCCTCGTTGAGGATCAGCACCTCGTCGGCCTCGTCAGCCGTAAACTCCGCCCGCGCCTGATCATACAGCGTCCTGCGGCTCACCTTGTGGCGCAGCAGGCGATCGCGCGATTGTGCCTTGACCCCCGCAATGCGCAGGCGCCAAACCGTATCGGCGGCATGGGGCGTGAAAGGCGCCGAAGCGAGACTGAGCGCGCCCTCGCGCGTCAGTGCCAGCCGCAGGCGCAGGGCGCGCTCGGCCGGCAGCGCCGCAAGCTGCGCATCGAGAAAGGCAGGTGCCGACGCAGCCCCGGCAAAGCCCAACCGCCCGGCCGAGCGGGCAAGCCGGGCAAGATGAAAACCTTGCCGGACGACGCCTTCCCCGGGCGCAAAACGCATGGTCTCGAACAGGTGATAGTCACTCACGCGGGCTCGCTCCCTGCGGCAATGAGCTGATCACCCACGGCAAAGCGCGCTTTCAGCAGGCATTCTTCATATTCCGCTTCCGCCGTCGAATCAAAAACGATGCCGCCGCCGACATGGAAGGTGGCTCTCCCATCGTCGAACAGGGTGATCGTGCGAATGGCGACGTTGAAGCGCATGGAGCCGTCAGGCGCGATCCAGCCGATGGCGCCGCAATAGGCTTCGCGCGGACCCACCTCCAGCGCCTGCAGGATTTCCATCGCCCGGATCTTCGGCGCGCCGGTGACCGAACCGCAAGGAAACAGCGCCGCGAAGATCTCGCGCAGCGTCAGGCCGGGCAGCAGCATCGCGCTGATATGACTGACTAGCTGATGGACGGTCGGATAGGTTTCGACCTCGAAGAGGGCAGGCACATCCAGCGTGCCGACCTCGGTGATGCGCGAAATGTCGTTGCGCAGGAGATCGACGATCATCCGGTTCTCGGCCTGCGTCTTGGGATCGGCGAGAAGGGCTTCGACGATTGCTGCGTCCTCCGCCGCGCTGGCACCACGCCGGGCAGTGCCCTTCATCGGATGCGTTTCGATCCTGCCCCCGGCATCCACCTTGAAGAACAGCTCCGGCGAGCGCGAGAGAATTTGCGGCCCGTCAAGCGCTACGAAGGCGCCATAGCGCACGGGCTGTCGGGCAATGAGCGACCAGAAAGCGGCAAGCGGATCGCCGGTCCACCTGGCCTCGATGGGCATGGTCAGGTTCGCCTGGTAGCAATCGCCCTCGGCCAGGTGCCGGTGCAGCCGGTCGAAGCGCCTGCGATAGGCCGACAGATCCCAGGCGGCCTTCGGCTCGCTCAGGAAGGGCTCGTTTTCAACGCGCTGGCGCGGGCTGCCAAGCGGATGATCCGCGATCGGCCCTTCGAACAGCCCGAAGGAAAAGAGCGGCGTTTTTCTTCGGCCGGCGGCAAAAGGCGCAAGCTTTCGTTCGAAGAGATGCCCGGCCTCATAGGCCATCAGCCCGGCAATCCAGAGCCTCTGCGCCCGCGCCGCCTCTAGCTTCGCAAAGCCGGCTTCGAAGTCCTCCGGGGTCCAGGCGGTGACGATCTCCACCGGCTCGGCAAACAGCATCGTCCGGTCCGCGGGATCGTCACGAAAGAGGATGAAGTTTTGCGAGGACGCTGCCCTTGCCATGTCGATCCCGGATATGAATGTCCTGCCGTCGTCTCAGATGGGCGATGGAGCGGCGGACCGAAATGTGGAAACCGGCCTTCGGGCAGTCCGATGCACCATCAAAAGCCTGCATCCGGTTCGGATTTTCGCCTCGATGCTCAAAGCGCAAAGCCCTGGCTCGTT
Source organism: Xaviernesmea oryzae (assembly GCF_900109605.1). Classification (GTDB taxonomy): domain Bacteria; phylum Pseudomonadota; class Alphaproteobacteria; order Rhizobiales; family Rhizobiaceae; genus Xaviernesmea; species Xaviernesmea oryzae. Next base: position 95,278 of record NZ_FOAM01000006.1, on the reverse strand, counting down.
GCGGCCGGGCCTGATCCGGCCATCGTCAGCCATCGAACAGTGGATCCTCGGGACACGCCCGAGGATGAGGCAAGCGGCAGGTTCGTTCTCAGGCCGGCGAGACGCCTTCCGCCGTCACGCGATGTCACGCCATGCGGGTCTTCTCGGATCCTTATTTGCCGGGGATCGGCCGATGGACGACGTCCTGCAGCGCCTTGCGGATATATTCGTTGCCGGCGATGATCGAGCGGCTTTCGAGGATCTTGTTGCCGCCATCGAGATCGGACACCCAGCCGCCGGCTTCGCGCACCAGAAGCATGCCGGCCGCCATCTGCCAGGGGTCGAGCCCGCGCTCCCAGAAGCCGTCGAAGCGGCCTGCGGCCACCTGGGCGAGATCAAGCGAGGGCGCGCCGAAGCTGCGCAGGCCGGCGACTTCGCCCATGATATGGCGCAGCTCGACCAGATAGGTGCCATGGTTGGTGCGGCCGAGATAAGGGATGCCGGTGGCGATGATGCAATCCGACAGGGTGCGGCGTGCGGCCACGCGCAGGCGGCGATCGTTGAGGAAGGTGCCGCCGCCGCGCTCGGCGGTGAAAAGCTCGTCCAGCGCCGGATTGAAGACGAGCGAGGCGACGATCTCGCCCTGGCGTTCCAGCGCAACGCAGACGGCGAATTGTGCGAGCCCGTGAAGAAAATTGGTCTTGCCATCGAGCGGCTCGACGATCCAGCGATGCGCGCCGTCCGTCCCCTCGATATCGCCGGCTTCCTCGCCGAGGAAGGCATAGGTCGGGCGCGCCTTCATCAGTTCTTCGCGCAGGATCTTCTCGGCCTTGCGTGCCGCCTGTGCCACGAAATCGCCTGGCCCCTTCATCGAGACCTGCAGGTTCTGCACTTCGCCGTAATCGCGCGACAGCGAGCGCCCCGCCTTGAAGGCAGCCTGTACCATGACGTTGAGAAGAGCTGAACGCGCCATCCCGCTTGATCCTTTTTTCAATCGGCAAGCCGGACGCATGAAGGCCGGCGGAAAACCTTGTCATAAAACCGTCGGCACGCAGCGGCCGACCGCATCCGCCCATATCGCTGGACAGCTGCATGCTCGAAGGCCTCTGGAAGACCATAAATGCGCAAGAAGTTCAAGCCTGCAAGCCGGCTCCTGCCGGGAATGACGGGCTTACAGTGCCTTGACGCGCTCGTCGATCCTAAGGACGGATCGACCGGTGCGGGTCTTCCATGTCGAACATCACCAGGCCCGCTTCATCCCGAGAAGAGGATGCTTCAGCGCGGGCGGAAGAGATCGGCGGCCTTGCGCGCCTCGGCCACCTGCTCGTCGGGCAGCCCTTCCATGAAGTCCTCGAGTGCCGGGTCGCGCAGGCCGGCTTTGAGCGAGAGCAGCGCCCATTTGCCGGCTTCGACGGGGTTGGGCTGGGTGCCGATGGCATTGATATAAAGATGGGCGACGCGGTTTTGGGCGATGATGTTTCCGTTTTGAGCGGCAAGCCGCATCCAGCGAAAACCTTCTTCCAGATTGCGGTCGCCGCCAAGCCCGTCGATCAGCCAGATGCCGGCATCGAGCTGGGCCGTGTCGAAGCCTGCTGCCGCCGCGCGCAGCAGCCAGCTGCGGGCAGTGGCGCGCTTGTCGTCGCTGATCCCCTCGACATTCATATAGATCTGCGCCAGCGCATATTGCGCGTCGGCAATGCCCTTCTCGGCCGATTTCTCATAGTAAGGCAGCGCTGCCTTCAGGCCTTTCTCGCCCGGCATGTCGGACACCAGAAGCTGCGCATAATTGAACTGCGCCGAGCCATTGCCGAGATCGGCGGCGTCACGCATCAGCTCTTCCGAGCGTTTGCGGTCGCGCGCAACGTCGCGGCCCTCCATCAGCATCAGCGAGAATTTGAACATGGAGACGGGATCGCCGGCATTGGCGGCCTGCTCGTACCAGAAGGCGGCATTCTTGGTGTTGCGCGGCACGCCGAGCCCATTGGCGAAGAGTTCGGCAACCAGCGTCTGGGCGGCAGGATCGCCCTTCTGGGCGCGCGGCAGGGCAAGCTCCATGGCTGTCAGGTAGTAGCCGCGCTGAAAGGCGCCGTAGGCGTCGTCGGGCTTGCCCTTGAACGGCTTTTCCTTGGGCAGAGGCGGCAGAGACGCGCCCATGCGATCCAGCACGTTGACGCCGCCCGACGGCGCGATGGCGCCGGGTGCCGGCGGCGGCGTGCCGGACGGATCGAGCTTCGGCAGTTCCTCGACCGGCAGTGCCGCGCCATTGAAGGGCGTGATGCGCCCGCGCTTGGGCGAGGCTGCGTCATCGCCCGTCACCCGCTCGCCAAAGGTTGTGTCCGCAGTCGGTGCGGCATCGCCCATCGTTTCACCGGGAAGCGGCGCGCTCGGCACCGGCGTTCCTTCCGGTGCTGCCGGATCGACGGCGGCGGCCCCGCCTTCGGGCGAAACACCCGGCAGGTTGATGTCCTGCGCAAGGGCGCCAAGCGGCGTGCCCTCCAGCAGAGCGGCAAGCGCAAGCGCCGCGCAGCACATGGCAGGGCGGAGGAGGGCGGTCCGGAAGAGGAGCGAGGTCGGCATCATATCCGGCGGATTAATCCTCAAACCGTGGCGCTTTTTCGTCCAGCAGCGCATTGACGGCGGCGACGGCCTCGCCGGGCGCCGGTGCCGAGAAAATCGCCTGACGCAGGGCCACGAATTCCGCTCCGGTCTCCGCCACGGCAAGCGCGGATTGCAGATCGGAGCCGCCAAGCACGATACAGGGAATTTCGATCATCGAGGCCCACCATTCGCCAAGCGCGAGGTTCTTGGGATGCGCCTCCGGCTTGATGTCGCCATCGAGCTTGCCGAAAAACATATAGTCGGGCCGCGCCTCGCCGATCTCCAGGGCCTGATGCCGGTCGGCCGCGCCTCCGGCCCCGACGATCAGCTTCGGCGTGAACTTCTCCACCGCTTCCGCCACGGCCTCGCCATTGCCGGAGATATGAAGCCCGTCGGCCTTGACCCGGCTGGCCACGCGGCTGTCGCCCGCGATCAGCGCTGCCGCTCCAGCCGCCTGAATGATCGGCACCAGCCGCTCGGCCTGCTTCTGGAAGGCCTGGTCGTCCAGCGTGCCCTGCGGCAGGATGACCGAGGCGACATCGCCGCCCGCCAGCGCTGCTTCGAGAAGCTGCGCCTGTCGTTCCATATCATCCAGCGCGGGCACCACCAGAACCAGGCGGCAACGATCGTCTTTCGTCGTCATGTCTCTCCTCGACGGACCTTTGAGGCAGGCCGCGAACCTTGAAAAAATGCGCATTGCGTCGCGATGCTTTTCCCTTACAGCATGTCGCCGGATCGTGGGAAACGCTTTTGCGGATCCGATGCGGGAAGGCCTTTGCCGGGGAGGACGGTGCCGGCCTGCCCCGACAAGAGCGGCCGGCAGGCGCCGAGGAGGAGAACCGACATGCTGCCCGACTTGAATTTCTATCTCGTGGCCATTCCAGCCGTGCTGCTCGTCGGCTTTTCCAAGGGGGGCATGGGCGAGGCACTGGCCCTGATGGGCGTGCCGCTTCTGTCGCTGGTGGTCTCGCCGGTCAAGGCGGCCGCCCTGCTGCTGCCGATCCTGATCGCCATGGATATGGTCTCGCTTTGGGCCTGGCGGAAGAATGGCGACCGCAGGACGCTGCTGATCCTGCTGCCCGGTGCGCTGGCGGGCATTGCCATCGGCTGGGCCACGGCGGCGGTGGTTCCGCGCGACGCGCTTCGCCTGATCATCGGCCTGATCGCGGTTCTCTTCGCGCTGCGCTATGCCGTGCTCGTCTGGCGCGCGCGCCACGGCTATGTCATGACCCCGAAGCCGCATCGCCCTGCGCTGGCCGTCCTGCTGGGCGCCTTCTCCGGTTACGGCAGTTTCGTCGCCCATGCCGGCGGACCGCCGTTCCAGGTCTATGCCCTGCCGCTGCAACTGCCGCCGCGCGACTATACGGGAACCATGGTGCGCTTCTTCGCCATCTTGAACGCGGTGAAGCTCATTCCCTATTTCGCGCTCGGGCAGTTGGATACGGAGAACCTGATCGTTTCCGTCTCGCTCTTTCCCTTCGCGGTGGTTGCCACCATGGCGGGTGCCTTCTTCGTGCGGCGCATGAGGCCACAGATCTTCTACCCCTTCATGTATGCCATGGCTTTCCTCGCCGGTGCGCGACTCATTCACGAAGCGCTCGGTGCACTCCTGGACACACGCTAGAAAGGCTCATCAACAAAGCGCTACAGTCAGAAGATGCAATTTGGAAGCGAGAGCTGACATTGAGACACTCTTTTTTCGCGAAAAGGCAAAAGCAAAGACATCTTTCTTAGCCCCTAAAGTGACAATCCGCTTGCTCATAAGAAAGTTTTATCTTAGCGTTCGCTCATGTCCCAAGTTGATCCTTCTCTTATGTCTCAAGTTGATCCTTTCAGTGCCATCTCCGATCCCAACCGGCGTTATCTGTTGGAGGAGCTCCGTCGCGCGCCGCGCACGGTCAACGAACTTGCAGAGGGCCTGCCCATCAGCCGGCCCGCTGTCTCGCAGCATCTCAAGGCGCTGCTCGAATCGGACCTCGTCTCCGTTGCCCCAAGCGGAACACGAAGGATCTATACTATCAACAAAAAGGGATTCGACCGTGTCAATCTCTGGCTAGACCAGTTCTGGTCATAGTTTCGTCAGTCTCCGTCCGTCATCGAAACCCTCTCCACGACAACATTCTGCTACATCGTTCCGCCTGTATATTGGTGGGCAGGTCCTGTAATTCGCTCTGCTTCAAGGTCGGTCGTCTATTGAAGATCGTCTACCTTGCTGTGCTATTTTTTATTTGAGAATGCTGTATTAAGGCTGAGTGACGGGCAGTGTCTGTTTCCTGCGTTCAGCGGTTTGCCGCATCTGGTTTAAGGCGCAAGTGGCTCCGATTGAGATCGGTCACCTTCGCCCGGTCGGTTCAAGTGCCGGAAATGGTAGGGCGCCAATGCAGGATGTCTTCAGCATGATAGGCGCTGGAGGAGGTTCCGGAATGTTCAGTCCCTGCGTGATCGAGTCTTGTCGCGACACGCTCCGATTGGTCAGTGGTGCCTGTCTATAGGCGCTTTAAATCTCCCTCTCGGCGCTTCACAATTCGGGTGAAGAGCTCCCACTTAGTTCGTGGATGCTTTCGTTTTCGGCCAAATTGCGTGGCGATCCCCGCAGTTTCGGCTGTTCTGCCAGCTCATGAGTGGAGCAGGCGAATACAACCGTGATGCCGGTTCGTCGCTGACACGCTTCGGCGTATGAAGGGTAAGTCGTGGCTGTTTTTCGATTGGGTATCGGCCGCGATTTGACCGCGCAGCCCGAATGGAACAGCGCGCGGACAGCGTATATTCGCAAGCCAGCGATGGCGGACGGCTTGATGCATCCTCATGGTCGAAGCCGTTGCATCGCGCCTTTCTGATGATGAGGGCGTGACATCACGCCTCGACTTGCGTGTCGATGGCCATAGCTCGCCTTGAGCGCGCCTTGCACCAAGGTTGACCGCTTCAGCGTGATTCAGGCACGCGCGAACGCCGATCATGCGCACAGGTCAAAAGACCGCGCGATGCATCGATGAACTCCGGATTTTGTGTGGGGGGATAAGGAACATCCGTGTCGGATGGCGGGCTGATCCTTCAAGTCCGCCATCCTGTCTACCTGTTCAAAGCGGGACGACAGCGGATCGAAACGACCCATTTTGCTGGTCCACTCGGCAACGAAAAACGCAGGTAGAGCTTATTCTATCGGGCCAAACGTGTTATACGCCAGCCAAGTCGAAACTCAATGAAACGAAGACTTGATCTTCGCGATTTCATCCTTCAGCTGCAACTTTCTGCGCTTCAGGCTGGAAATGTAATCGTCCCTGGTCGATGGTTGCAAGAGCGCGGAATGCAACTCTTCCTCCAATACTCCATGTTTCTTTTCAAGCGTTGCGAGATGGGCCTCAATGTTCATTTGGCAGTCCCTTCCTTCTAGCTTGCACCCGGTCTTGGATGCCGGATGTTCCGGTTGGTAACGCACAGGAGTGTGCCATGACATTTTTCATTTGTCGAAGGCGTTTTCGTGGCAGGGGCGAACTTCCCGTTTGCGGTTAATCCATGCTAAGCGACGCGTCGAAACGACAAGAGGGCGGTTGCGCCGTCCCGGGCGTGTCACATGAGGTCGCCAAGCGGCCTTGCGATGGCATGCGTCGAAGCAAAGAGGTGAAGCGTCGGAGCGGCTCCAGGAGAGCGTGACACGCTTGAAAGGCGCGGCGAGGGTCAAGCACATGCCAGATCAGGATCAGGCGGAACTCAGATTGAGTGTAGCGCGGTTGCGGCAGGAGCATGAAGACTACGATACCGCCATCAACGCCATGATCCAGACGGGTTGCGACGCCCTGCGCATCCAGCGGATGAAGAAGAAAAAGCTGGCGATCAAGGACAAGATCACCAAGCTGGAAGACCAGATCATTCCCGATATCATCGCCTGATCCGGCTCGCCTCTTGCCTGCGCTGTTTCGGTGCGGGAAGATGCCTGTTCCGATCCCAGCCTTTCAAAGGCAACATGGCCTTAAGCCCGCCGGTATCGGATCTCCGGTCGGGCGCCTCTAGAGGAGCCGCAAGACGTGACCTCCCATTCCTCGCCTCCCGTCGCCCTCATCATGGGCAGCCAGTCGGATTGGGAGACCATGAAGAACGCGGCCGATATTCTCGACGCGCTCGACATCCCCTATGACGCGCGAATCATTTCGGCGCATCGGACGCCGGAGCGCATGATCGATTTCGCGCAGGGCGCCCGCGAGGAAGGCTTCAAGGTGATCATCGCCGGTGCGGGCGGTGCGGCCCATTTGCCGGGCATGACGGCGGCGCTGACGCCTCTGCCGGTCTTTGGCGTTCCCGTTCAGTCCAAGGCGCTCTCCGGTCAGGACAGCCTCCTGTCCATCGTCCAGATGCCGGCTGGGATTCCCGTGGGCACGTTGGCCATTGGCCGCGCCGGCGCCATCAATGCCGCGCTGCTGGCCGCCGCGGTGCTCGCCTTGTCGGATCTCGACCTTGCCGACCGGCTCGATCAATGGCGCGCCGAGCAAAGCGAGGCCGTGGCCCTTCATCCGGTGGATGCTCTATGAAAACGATTGGCATCATTGGCGGCGGCCAGCTCGGCCGCATGCTCGCCATGGCGGCGGCGCGCCTGTCGCTGAAAGTCGTCATCCTGGAGCCGGATGCGAACTGTCCAGCGGCGCAGGTCGCCAATCGAGTCATCGTCGCACCCTATGACGACGAGGCCGCGCTCGATGCTTTGGCTGAGGCCTGCGACGTCGTTACCTATGAATTCGAGAATGTGCCGCTCATCGCAGCCACGCGACTGGCGCGGCGCCTCCCGGTCTACCCGCCGCCGAAGGCTCTTGAGGTCTCGCAGGACCGGCTGGTGGAAAAGCGCTTCCTGAATGGCTGTGGCCTGGACACGGCACGCTACCATGCGATCGACAGTCTGGAGGCCCTGCAGGCAGGGCTGGAGGATTTCGGCGGACATGGCATCCTGAAGACCCGCCGCTTCGGTTACGATGGCAAAGGGCAGCTGGTGCTGAAGCCGGAAGGCCTGGACATAGAGGCCGCTTTTGCGGAACTCGGCGGCGTGCCCCTCATTCTCGAAAGCTTCGTGCCTTTCATCCGCGAGATCTCGATCATCGCCGCCCGGAGCATCGATGGAGCGATTTCGGCTTTCGATCCGGCGGAAAACATCCATCGTGATGGCATTCTCTCGACCTCCCGGGTGCCGGCGAACGTCGATGTGGCCATCATGCAAGCCGCTCGGTCCGCGGCGGCCTCGATTCTCACCGCACTCGATTATGTCGGCGTGATCGGCGTCGAGTTCTTCGTGCTGGCCAGCGGCAAGCTGGCGGTGAACGAGATTGCGCCGCGCGTGCACAATTCGGGTCATTGGACAGAGGCCGCTTGCCTTGTCTCACAGTTCGAGCAGCACATGCGCGCCGTGGCCGGCCTGCCCCTCGGCCAAACCCGGCGCCACAGCGATTGCCTCATGCACAATCTGATCGGCGACGATATCGATCGCGTGCCGGACTGGCTGGCAACCCCGGATGCCCTGTTGCACCTCTACGGCAAGGACGAGGCGAGGCCGGGCCGCAAGATGGGCCATGTCACGGTTCTTTCCCCGCGCTGAGCGGCGGGGCGTCGCGCTTGGCGGCATCCACGACACACGGCCCAAAGCTTCCCGCTTTTAGCCCTTGAAGGTGCCGGCAATGGCGGCTTTTGCATTGACAGAGGCACGTGTCCGGGTTATCTGCCTGCCACTCTTGAAGAAAGCGCGTTCCGGTATGAGGGCGCGCTTTCATTTATGTTTGGGACAGGGCGAGCTGCACGCCGCCGAGAACTGCGGATCAGGAAAATGAAGATCAAGAATTCGCTCAAGTCGCTGAAGACCCGTCATCGCGAGAACCGTCTGGTTCGCCGTAAGGGCCGCATCTACATCATCAACAAGCTGAACCCGCGCTTCAAGGCCCGTCAGGGCTGAGCCTTCAGGCTTGCTGGCGTCTCTGGACACCGCTTTGACGGTCGTTCGGGAATGCCGGGACATGTCACAGCTTTTGTGATTTGAAGATCGGCCATGGCGGGGTAACCTGAACGCCATGGCCAATTTTTTGATTCGTGTATTTGCCGCATGTCTGCTTCTGTCGCTTGGAGCCGTTGGCGTGGCCAGATCGGCCGAAGGGCCGGGTCAAGAAACGGCGCCCATGCTGGACAGTCCGGATGTGGTGGCTCCGTCCCTGCCAAAGACAGCGCTGGCCGATTCCGCTGCGGCCAGACGGGGGATCGCCTCCGACGACCGCAAGGCCACGCTGGATGCGCTGTTCGATGCGCTGAAGCGCGAGCGCAATCCGGACAAGGCGCGTGAGCTGTCCGGCCAGATCCGGCTCGAATGGGCGGAATCCGGCAGCCCAACGGTCAATCTCCTGATGCTCTGGGCGTCCAAGGCCATCGCTGAAAACCGCCAGACCAGCGCCCTCGATTTCTACGACCAGGTGATCGCGCTCGCGCCGGATTACTCCGAGGGCTGGAATGCGCGGGCGACGCTGCATTATCAGATGAACAATTACCGCAAGGCGATGTCCGACATCAATCACGTGCTGCAGCTCGAGCCGCGCCATTTCGGCGCGCTGGCCGGCATGGCGACGATTCTGACCTCGACCGACAAGCCTGAGCTGGCCGCCCGCGCGTGGGAGCGCTTTCTGGCGATTTACCCGGCCGAGCGAAAGGCGCAGGAGCAGTTGAACGAGCTGCAGGAGAAGGTCGCGGGCAGCCGGACCTGACGGTCATGCCGGATACGGTCGGCATGAGGCCTTTCTCTCTGCACAGACCACCATTATCGAAGATGGCATCTGTGTCCGGCTGTGGTGAAATCCGGCTCTCTTGCCGTTCCGCTTGAACCGACGCCAGCCTGCGGGCGTATGTGGCATATGACACGCTCTTTTCCCCTTGCCAGCCGCTTTGCCTGGTCCGCCTCAATCCCGCGCCTGAGCGCCCTCATGGTTTCGCTGACGCTCTCGGCCATGGTTATGCCTCCGGCCGCTCAGGCGGCCGGCGCGACCGACTCTGCGCGTCATGCCGCCGCTCGTCCGCCAGGGCCGGAACAGGCCGAACGCATCGATGTCGGCGGCTTCAAGATGAACAGCGTGCATGTGCCCCGCCCTGCGGGCGCCGATCTGCCGCCGCTCGTCTTCATCCATGGCGCCAGCACCAGCCTGCTCGATCCGCTGGGGGCGTTCCGGGCGCCTCTGGATGGGCGGGCGGAAATGCTGTTCGTCGATCGCCCCGGGCTGGGCTTTTCCGATGCGGGGCCCGCCCGCAACCGCTTTCCCGATGGACAGGCCGATGCGATCGCCGCGCTGATGGAGACGCGGGGCATCCGCAAGGCGATTATCGTCAGCCATTCCTTCGGCGGGGCCATCGCCGCCACCTTTGCCCTGCGTCATCGGGAGATGGTCGCCGGCCTCGTTTTTCTGTCGCCCGCGACTCATCCTTGGCCGGGCGGCATCGAATGGTATTATTCCGTTGCCAGGACGCCGGTGATCGGGCCGCTCTTTTCCACGCTCGTCGTGCCGCCGGTCGGCCTCCTGTCGATCGACAAGGCGACCCGCGCCGTCTTTGCGCCCAATCCGCGCCCGGACGATTACATTGCGCGCACGCGGGCCCGTCTTGCCCTGAGGCCCGACGTCTTCCGCAACAACGCCACCGATATTGCCAATCTGCTTGAGTATGTCCGCAAGGTCGCGCCACGCTACAGCGAGATCCACGTGCCCACTGTCATTGTCACCGGCGACCGTGATCATATCGTCCTGCCGGAGATCCATTCCGAAGGGTTGCACAAGGCCATTGCAGGCTCACGGCTGGTGCGGATCCATAATCTCGGTCACAAGCCCGATTATGTCGTTACCGACGTTGCCATTGCCGCGATCGAGACCGTGGCCGGCCAGCATCCTGACCTGGCCGGCATTGCGCGGCGGGCCGAGCGGCGGATCGCGAACGACAAGGAGCCATAGACGGCACCTGCCTTGCTGTCATCGACGGCGTCGTCGATAACGGGAACAGGACGACAAAAAAAGGGCGCGCCCGGCAGGACGCGCCCTTTCGAGTTTTCATTGAAAATCGACGTTTAGAACCCGGTTTGGCCATCGGGGCCGATATAGGCGATACGCAGCATGTTGGTCGCGCCAGGCGTGCCAAGCGGGACACCGGCAGAGATGATGATGCGGTCGCCCGGCTTGCCGAATCCTTCGTCCACAACGATGCGGCAGGCACGGTTGACCATGTCGTCGAGATCGGATGCATCGCCGGTGACGACGCTGTGGAGGCCCCAGACCACCGACAGGCGGCGCGCGGTCTGGATCACGGGCGACAGAGCGATGACCGGCACCTGCGGACGTTCGCGGGCCGCACGCAAGCCGGTATTGCCCGAAGAGGTGTAGCAGACGATGGCGGCAAGGTTCAGCGTCTCGGCGATCTGGTGGGCGGCGAGTGAAATCGCATCGGCGCCGGTCGCTTCCGGTGGCGTGCGCTGGGCGTAGATGATGCCGGAATAATGCGGGTCTCGCTCCACCTTGCTGGCGATCGAGGCCATGGTCGATACGGCTTCGACCGGATAGGCACCCGAGGCCGACTCGGCCGACAGCATGACGGCATCCGCGCCTTCGAAGACGGCGGTGGCAACGTCGGACACTTCGGCGCGGGTGGGAACCGGCGCGGAGATCATCGACTCCAGCATCTGCGTGGCGACGACCACCGGCTTGCCGGCGCGGCGGCAGGCGCGGATCAGTTGCTTCTGCAGGCCCGGCACGGCTTCGAGCGGCATTTCAACGCCCAGATCGCCACGTGCCACCATCAGAGCGTCGGAGAGTTCGATGATCTCATCGATCCGCTCGATGGCCTGCGGCTTTTCGATCTTCGACATCAGGCCGGCGCGCCCCTGGGAGATCTTGCGCACTTCGGCCAGGTCTTCCGGGCGCTGCACGAAGGAGAGCGCAATCCAGTCTACCTCGTTGGTGGCGAGCACCGCGTCGAGATCGGCGCGATCCTTTTCGGTCAGAACGCCGACGCCGAGCAGCGTATCCGGCAGGCTGACGCCCTTGCGGTCTGATATCGAGGTGCCGGAAACGACGGTGCAGACGATGCTCTTGCCGTCGGCCTGCTCCGCCTTCAGATGCAGCTTGCCATCGTCGATCAAGAGCCGATGGCCCGGCTTGACCGCTTCGAGAATTTCGGGATGCGGCAGGAAGACCCGGGTCTCGTCGCCCAGAGCCTCGTTGTTGTCGAGCGTGAAGGTCTGGCCCGGCGTCAGCGTCACCTTGGTATTGGCAAACTTGCCGACGCGCAGCTTCGGCCCCTGAAGATCGGCCAGAATGCCGATCGGCCGGCCACAGCGCGCCTCCACCGAGCGAATGCGCGCAATCAGCGTGCGCATCAGATCATGGCTGGCATGGCTCATATTGATGCGGAAGAGGTCGGCCCCCGCCTCATGCAGCTTCTGGATCATCTCCTCCTCGCCCGAAGCCGGACCGAGCGTGGCGAGGATCTTGGCTTTTCTGTTGCGCATCATCAATTCTGACCTTCCTGGGAGCCGGGCGTATCGGAGAGCTGAACCATCCAGCTGCCCTGTCGGCCCGTGTCATATTCCTTGAAGCCCATCCGCTGGAAACCGCGCGCAAAGCAATCCTGAACGCCGACGATCTTGAACTCGTTTTCGGCGACGCACATGTTCACGTCCCCCGTCCATCGACCGCCGCGCGCTGCATCCTCGGCATAGAGATAATAGTAGCGCGATTGCAGTTCGCCCTCGATCAGGGTGGCGCAGGTGGTGGCCGGCACCTGCCACCAGCCTTCCGTGACCCAGCCTTCCTTCGCGCGATAGCCGATCGCAACGCCCACCAGATTCTGTGTGCCATTGCACACCCGGAATTCGGCATGGGCGGCGCCAGGCGCCAGAACAGGCGCGGCCGCTACGACGAGAAAGAGACCAAGCCCTGCGGCAGACCAGCCGCCCGCCCGCGCGCCCTGAACTCCAGACACGGTTCCCAATGGTGCTCCACTGTGTTTGACCTGCGCCTTCTTGCGACGCGACGCCGACGATGTCAACGCAGATCTAATCGATTTAATCACTCTAGCTGACAAGGAATAATCCGAACTTAAACCGGGCCGCGACCCGTCTTTCAAGGCCTGCGGAAACTGCATTTGCCGCCCTTTGCCGGGCAGCCGCCCCTTGCCGGCCAGATCATCGCATGTCATCAGAACGTCATTCTTTCTCCCTGCAGCCGCCGCCTGGACCAGTATGGCGAAGGCAGACTGCAGAATTTTGAAATGGCTGCATAATTCCCGAGAATGAGTCCGATTTCAAAGACTTCTTACGCTCGGGGCGGAAGAGGCAACCGGAAAATGATGGACAACAGCGCGGCTTTCGAACGCATTGAGGGCAATTTTGCGGCAGGCCTGGTGCTTCTCGGCGACCATGCGACCAGCCTCGTTCCCACTGAATATGGCCGCCTTGGCTTGCCGGAAAGTGCCTTCGCCCGCCATATCGCCTATGATATCGGCATCGAGCCGCTGCTGCGTCGCCTGTGCCAGTTGACAGGGGCGCCCGCTGTCATGAGCCGCTTTTCCCGGTTGCTGATCGATCCAAACCGCGGCGAGGACGACCCGACGCTGATCATGCGCATTTCGGACGGTGCGATCATTCCCGGCAATCATCCGATCACGAAAGAGGCGTGGCAAGAGCGTATCGACCGCTTCCATCGGCCCTACCATACCGCTGTCGACGCCTTGATCAAGGAGGCTGCGGCAGCGCATGGGGCGGCGCCGCTGGTGATCTCGCTGCATTCCTATACACCGAGCTGGAAGGGTGTCCCGCGCCCCTGGGCGGCGGCCGTCCTCTGGGATGGGGATGACCGTGTTGCCCGGCCGCTGATCGCAGCGCTGGAAGCGCTCTCCATCCACACCGGCGACAACGAGCCTTACGATGGCGCGCTGAAGGGTGACACGCTCTATCGTCACTGCATGATGACGGGCATTCCGCATGCTTTGATCGAGGTACGCCAGGACGAGATCGGCGATGCGGCAGGCGTCGAGGCATGGGCGGATCGCCTGGCGCTGTTGCTGATGGATCTCAACCGCCGACCTGAGCTGCATCGCTACGAGCGCCATGCCTCGCGCACGGGACCCTATCCGGACGTGGATACGGCCGGAAGCGGATCGGCCTGAGCCAGGATCGGGTGCTGACGCTGCGGCAAGGCTTTACGCTTTCACCTTAGGGGCATCTGGGCAAGAAGCCCTTGCTTCCGGACGCGCAGGCCGCCACATCAGTGCACATCGGTCGATCGAACCGTTGGACCAGAAGGAGAGAGCATGACGGCGCTGACCCCCGAACAGCAACAGGCCTTCGAGGCTGCCGCATTTCGCAGGCTGCTGGCCCATCTCGACCAGCGCAGCGACGTGCAGAACATCGACCTGATGAATCTGGCCGGCTTTTGCCGGAACTGCCTGTCCAACTGGTATGGCGAGGCCGCCCAGGCAGCCGGCGTGCCGCTGACCAAGGATCAGGCGCGCGAGCACATCTATGGCATGCCCTACGAGGCCTGGCGGGCCCAGCATCAAAAGGAGGCCTCGCCCCAAGCGCAGGCCGCCTTCGACGCGAACAAGCCGGATCACAAGGATTGATCCGGGCCTGGCCCACGCGCTGAAGCGCCTGAAAGGGACTATTGCGCCCACGCTCCGATTCAAGGCTTGACCTTGCGGCGGCTTCACGGCAGGGACTGCCATCCACGCTTGGAGCACCTAACACGATCTCTGAGCGATGCCTCTGACGCGCTTAGCTTCATCTTGCGGCGAAGCGTGACGAGGCCGGATCGAAGAGCTTTTGTTAGGTGCTCCCATCCCGCATAAAGGAGATTGCCATGGCGGACGCGCATGAAGTCGCACGCGATCAGCTGCGCTCGTTCATCGAGCGGATCGAGCGCCTTGAAGAAGAAAAGAAGACCATCGCCGACGATATCAAGGACGTCTATGGCGAGGCCAAGGGCACGGGCTTCGATACCAAGATCCTGCGCAAGGTCATCCAGATCCGCAAGCAGGACAAGGACGAACGCGCTGAGCAGGAAGCCATTCTCGACACCTATCTGGCCGCGCTCGGCATGATCGAGCTGCCGCAGGACGAAGACTGAGCCCTGCACGATCCGGCGCCGTATCGGTCTCTGTGCCGCGCATACCTCATCACACTGCCCTCGGCCCGCCGGATCGCTCCGGCGGGTTTTTTGTCGTTTCCCTCGCGCGCAACCTGACGTGCCATGTCGCCGCGCAAGGCGGGCATGTCGCATTCCCGCCCGCGCCCGCTGTTTGCCCATGGTCTTCTGGTTGCTGTTCACGACGCGGCCCGATCAAGGGCCTTAAGCGAAGCCGGGCATGCGACATCGGCCCGGCGCGCGCCGCGAACGGACCGACCCGAACAACGTCGTTGAGGAGCGGCGCGGGCGGTCGATGCGGCTGCAATCCGACTGAGGATTGGCCGCCAACCACAGGAGGAGATCGCATGAGCAGGAACCGAGGCGTTGTCTATATCAAGCCGGGCCAAGTGGAGGTGCGCGACATTGACGACCCCAAGCTGGAGGCGCCCGATGGCCGGCGTATCGAGCATGGCGTCATTCTCAAGGTGGTCTCCACCAATATTTGCGGCTCGGACCAGCATATGGTGCGCGGCCGCACCACGGCCATGCCGGGCCTCGTGCTTGGTCATGAGATTACCGGCCAGGTGGTCGAAAAGGGCGTCGACGTCGAGATGCTCGAAATCGGCGACATGGTCTCCGTGCCCTTCAACGTCGCCTGCGGCCGCTGCCGCTGCTGCAAGTCGCAGGACACCGGCGTTTGCCTCACGGTCAATCCCTCACGGGCGGGCGGGGCCTATGGCTATGTCGACATGGGCGGCTGGATCGGTGGGCAGGCGCGTTATGTAACGGTGCCCTATGCCGATTTCAATCTGCTGAAATTTCCCGACCGCGACCAGGCCATGGCCAAGATCCGGGACCTGACCATGCTCTCTGACATTCTGCCGACGGGGTTCCACGGTGCGGTGCGTGCGGGCGTCGGCGTGGGCTCCACGGTTTATGTCGCGGGCGCCGGCCCGGTCGGTCTTGCCGCCGCTGCCTCGGCCCGCATTCTCGGCGCGGCGGTGGTCATGATCGGCGACTTTAACAAGGATCGTCTGGCCCACGCCGCCAGGGTCGGCTTCGAGCCGATAGACCTGACGAAGAGCGATCGTCTTGGCGATCTCGTCGCCCAGGTGATCGGCACGGATGAGGTGGACAGCGCCATTGACGCGGTGGGCTTCGAGGCGCGCGGCCATGCCGGTGGCGAGCAGCCCGCCATCGTTCTCAATCAGATGATGGAGATCACCCGCGCCGCAGGCTCGATCGGCATTCCCGGCCTTTATGTCACCGAGGATCCGGGCGCGGTCGACAAGGCGGCCAAAGAAGGCAGCCTCTCCCTGCGCTTCGGTCTCGGCTGGGCCAAGGCACAGTCTTTCCACACAGGCCAGACGCCGGTGTTGAAATATAACCGCCAGCTGATGCAGGCCATCCTGCATGGCCGCCTGCCGATCGCCGATATCGTCAATGCCAAGATCATCCCGCTCGACAGTGCCGCAGAAGGCTATGAAAGCTTTGACCAGGGCGCAGCGACGAAATTCGTGCTCGATCCGCACGGCGATCTCGCCAAGGCGGCCTGACCACACGTCATATCGAAAGAAAAGCCCGCCGGAGAGCATCTCCGGCGGGCTTTTGTCATGGGCATCAGGCCATCAATTGGTGCTGAATTTCTTCACTTCGAGGAAGTTCACGGCAGTGCCGGAAAAGCGTGCGGTATCGACCGGCTGCGGCGGATCGGCGGAGAAGCCGGCGGAATAGACCGTGGTCGGCGAACTGCGAAGGGACTTCGAAACGAAGCGTGGCGCCTTCACCGGCCGCGACAGCGTCGCCATCCGACTGTTCGACAGGGCCCATTCGGCAATGATTTTCTCGGTGAGCTTTGGCTCGGTGCGCACGGAGGTCGGCGCATGCTCCTCGGCCTGCTCCTTCTTCGGTCGCTTTCCCTTGACCGGTGCTTCGGTCTGGGGCGCGAAGGCGTCCAGCCCATTCGGCCTGCTGGCCTGGGCGGGCTGATAGGCAGCCAGTTCGACCGGCGCCGGTTCAGCCGAAGCGGACTTGCGCTGCTGGGACGGCTGAGCGAGCGCGGGGCGGGCGGCCGCCGGGCTTGGCAGTGCCATGGCAACCTTGGTTTCCGCCTGGGCAACGGCCGGATGCGGATGGGCGGCAAGCGCGCGCGGCGAGGGGATCGCAGACTGGACAGGCTCGGCTGCATCCTCCTCGGCATCCGGATCGGCAGCGGCCACCTCGGTCAGCTGCGGCCGCTCGGGCTCGGCGGCCACGTTGGCGGCGGCCAGTGTTGTCAACGCATCCTGGCCGGCCGGGCGCAGTGCCGGTACGGGAACGAAAGCCAGTTCCTCGGCGTCCTCGCCCACGGCGGGATCGATGGCGGCCACGGCTTCCGGCACGACGCGCGTCTGCGGAACGGGAATCTTCTTGAAGGTTGAAAGATCGGCGAATTGAGACGCGGGTTCCGGCGTCGCGGCGGCGAGCGCCTCGGCGGCAGCATTCTTCGGCGGAGCGACCAGGGCCGTCTCCACCGCGCCACCCGGCATAGCGGCCAGCGACGGACGTACGGCGGGAACCGGCGCCTTGGCCACGGCAAGCGGCGCCTCGGCGGCGGGGGCTGCGGCAGCAGCCGGCGGCTCTTCACCCGTCTCGACGCCAGCCAGTACGGGCTGGGCAGCCGGAGTGGCGGCGGCGGGCTTGGCACGGCCACGAGCCGGTGCTTCGCTTTCGCCGCCCTCGTCGGCGCTGGCGATCGCCGTGGGTTCTTCATCCTCGTCGCCGCCGCCAAACAGCATGGCGAAGAGGGTTGCGCGCCGCTTGACGTCCTTGTCGCCTGTGCCGGTATAGCCGCCACCGGCCACCTGGATGGCATCGGCGCCCACACGGCGCTTGTAGTCGGCCACGGCGGCCTCATAACCCGGCAGCGGCCCGCCATCGGCCGGCAGATGCATGGTCCGGCCATCGGGGAACAGCCGTACGAGTTCGTTGCGGCTCATGCGCGGCCACGCCCGCACGCCGCCGACATCCATGTGCACAAAGGGAGAGCCGGAGGTCGGATAAAAGCCGACGCCGCCGACCTGGAATTTCATGCCGATCTCGCGCAGCGTGGCGAGCTTCACGTCGGGCAGGTAGAAGTCCATCGCCTTGCCGAGCATATGCTGGCTCTTCTTGGCGACACCCTTGGTGCGCGAGCGCAGCATGCCGTTGGTGGCCGGCGAGCGATAGGCGGAAACGACGTGGATATATTCGTGCGAGCCGCTCTTCTGATAGACCTCCCAGACGAGATCCAGCAGGCGCGGATCCATCTTCGTCGGCTCGTTGCGGCGCCAGTCTCGTAGGAACTGATTGACCTGCTGCAAGCCCTTCGGATCATAGCGGCCATTGCGCTTGAAGGTGATCTGCGCCTTCTCGCCCGTATGGACGAAATAGAGCTTGAGCGTGCGTGTCTGCCCCGCCGCCTCGACAGGTGGCGTGAATCCGGGGGTGGCCATGGAGACCGCGATCAGGAGCGCGGCAAGCAGCCTTGGCATCTTACGGACCATCTTGCCGCACGTGTCGCAGACCGTGGCGCCGTTGGGCTTTTCGAAAAATTTCTGCAAACCTGATCCCCGTCCCAAGGACATGCGCCTCGTAGCCGACTGGATGCCGGCCAAATACGGTGAGAGCATGGCAAATATGCCACAGTCGCCGGCGATCCTTATAATATAGTGAACGGATGCCTAACAAGGTCTAAACGACGCCTTTATCAAACGCCAGACGCCGGTGATTCGTGCGCGTTCCGGACGCAACGGGCGCATAAAGCCCGGCTTGCGGGGCTTTTCACTTACTAAGCAAGCCCGTGTTTCCGTTCCAAAATGCGACAAAGCCGCAAGGCTGGCACAAGTTTCACCCCTGCGCCGCGGCGTGGCGGCCTTCGCAATCAACAGATTTTCGCTCTCATTCCGCTCAAAATCCTGCTTCTGCACAAGCGAGCGCGTGTGGCGCCTCGAATCATGCGGCGCTGCTCAGGGGATTGTCGGGGTCGATTCCGTAATCCTTCAGCTTCCGGTAGAGCGTCGACCGGCCAATGCCGAGCTTGCGTGCCACCTGGCTCATCTGGCCGCGATAAAATTTCAGGGCAAAGCGGATCAGATCCTCCTCGACATCGGCGAGCTTGCGCACCTCGCCCGTCGCATCCAGCCCCGCGATCGTGCCGTCCTCGCGTCCGGAGTGGGCGTCATTGCGGCCAGCCTCGCTGACACCGAGAATGGAGAGCTTGCCGGAGGCTGCCTGTTCCTGTGGCGCCGTGGTGCCGGCAAGGCGCGCGGACATGCCTTCGGCTGCCACCGAGCGCAGACCGATCGGGCCGGTGCGCGCGGCCACATCCGGAAAGTCGCGCACCGTCAGCTCGCGGCCTTCTGCAAGGATAAGCGCGCGATAGAGAAGATTTTCCAGCTCGCGGATATTGCCGGGCCAGTCATAGGCGGTCAGAAGAGCCATGGCGCCGGCATCGATGCCCTGGCCTACGCCCTCGTGGCCTTGCGCCACGGCCAGGCGGCGAACGATGTGGCGAACCAGCGCGGGCACATCCTCCCGCCGACGGGCAAGCGCGGGAATGGCGATCGGAAACACGCTGAGACGGTAATAGAGATCCTCGCGGAATCGCCCCTCGCGCACTTCGGTGATCAGGTCGCGCCCGCTGGACACCATCAGCCGCAGGTCCACCTTGACCGGGTTACGTGCATTCACCGGTTCGATCTCGCCGAACTGTACGGCATGCAGAAGCTTGGCCTGCACGGTCGTCGGCAGGGACGCGACATCGTTGAGCAGCAGCGTGCCGCCATCGGCATCGCGGAACTTGCCGGCAAGACGCACGGCAGCACCGATCCCCCGTTCGCGCCCGAACAGGATCGCCTCGGCGAGTGCCGGCGCCAGAGCGGCGCAATCGACCACGACGAAAGGGCCACCAGCGCGGCGGCCTTCCTGGTGGATCGCCCGGGCCAGCCGCTTCTTGCCGACGCCGGATTCGCCCTCAATCAGCACCGGAATATCGGAGGCGGCGGCGCGGCGCGCGAGATCGAGCGCCCGGATCATCGCCGGGCTGGCGGAAACGATGGACTCAAAGCCGATATCGTCGCTGGCCGGCTCGGCCATGCGGGTTGCGTCGTCATGGCGGCGTTCCACCTTCATGGCCTGATGCAGGGCCACTGTCAGCCGCTCTGGCGTCACCGGCTTCATCACGAAATCGAACGCGCCGGCCTGCATCGCATGCACCACCGTTTCGATGCCGCCCTGGCCGGTCTGGACGATCACGGGCACATCCAGCCCACGCCGCCCGATTTCCTCCAGAAAGGCCTGGCCGGACATTTCCGGCATCAGCAGATCGAGAAGAACCACGTCGATGCGCTCGCCCAACTCTTCAAGGATCGATAGACCGGTCCGGCCATTCTCCGCATGATGCGCGACATGACCGAGCTGCTCGATCATGCCGGCCAGCAAGCGGCGCTGCACCGGATCGTCGTCGATCACCAGAATATGGGACGGCATGGTTCCTCTCCTCGTGCCTTGCCTTAAGGGACGCGTTTTGCCGCCTATGGCGGAACGCCTTCATGTCCCCGGTGTTTTTGAGACACCCCCGCTTCCGCAGCCATCTGAAAGGTAAGCCGCAGGCATCAGCGGAGATCCGACCCCTTCCTCATTGCATGCTGGATTTGAACATCCTCTTTTGAGAAAAGCTCGCATTTTAGGCATCGGCATTTTCATGGGCGGCCATATGCTGCACGCTTTTTGGGCCGGCCGACCTTTCAGATTTCACCGGGGCTCTTACATGGGCTGAGCAAAGCGTGTCAGATGCGCCGCGACAGACAGGGCCGCACCATGAGGGACCGGCCTTTCATGGCTGCTTCAAGTGATTATGGAAGCCTGGCCGCATTGAACGAAGGGACGATTGACCATGATCCGCATCCAGCCTTCCCATGCCCTTTCGGCGCAGGACACCGCCCTTGCAAAGCCTGACATGGCCGAGCTCGGCGCTCTGCCCAGCTGGCGGCTGGAGGATCTTTACCCGGCACGCGATTCGGACGTCTTCAAGAGCGATCTCGCCAAGGCGCAGGCCGATACGCTGGCCTTCGAAGCGCGGTGGAAGGGTCGGCTGGCCGAGGCTGCGGGCAAAGACGGCGAAGAGGGGCTCGGCGCGTCCATTCAGCAGATGGAGGCGCTGGAGGACCTGATCGGCCGCATCGCCTCTTTTGCCGGGCTGACCTATTTCTCCAACACCACCGATCCGGCCAATGGCAAATTCTATGGCGACATCCAGGCCAAGCTCACCGATCTTTCGAGCCATCTCCTGTTCTTCGCGCTGGAGCTGAACCGGCTTGACGATGCGGCCATCGATAGTGCCATCGCCAACGATCCCCTGGCCGCCCACTACGCGCCCTGGATCCGCGACCTGCGTCTGGAGAAGCCGTACCAGCTGGATGACAGGATCGAGCAGATTTTCCTTGAAAAGTCGATGACGGGTGCTGCGGCCTTCAACCGGCTGTTCGACGAGACCATGGCCGCCATGACGGTGACGATCGATGGCGAGAGCCTTCCCATGGAAGTGGCGCTGAGCCTTCTGCAGGAGCGCGCGCCGGAAACCCGCGCCGCCGCTGCCGCCGGCCTGACGGAGACCTTCGAAAGCAAGCTCGCCATCTTCACGCTGATCACCAACACGCTTGCCAAGGACAAGGAAATCTCCGACCGCTGGCGCGGCTTCACCGACATTGCCGATAGCCGCCATCTGGCCAACCGTGTCGAGCGCGAGGTGGTCGATGCGCTGGCCGAGGCGGTCAAATCCGCCTATCCCAGGCTTTCGCATCGCTATTATGGGATGAAGGCGAAATGGCTGGGCATGGACCAGCTGAATTTCTGGGATCGCAACGCGCCGCTGCCGGAAACGCCGAATGCGCTGATTGCCTGGGACGAAGCGCGCGACACCGTGCTGTCGGCCTATGCAGGCTTTTCGCCGGAGATGGCGGCGATCGCCCAACGCTTCTTCGACGGCGGTTGGATCGATGCGCCGGTCAAGCCCGGCAAGGCGCCCGGTGCGTTTGCCCATCCGACCGTACCGTCCGCCCATCCCTACGTGCTGGTCAATTATATGGGCAAGCCGCGCGACGTGATGACGCTCGCGCATGAACTGGGCCATGGCGTGCACCAGGTCCTGGCGGCGGAGCAGGGGGCGCTGATGGCGTCCACGCCGCTCACGCTTGCGGAGACCGCCTCCGTCTTCGGCGAAATGCTGACCTTCCGCGCACTTCTCGACAAGACGCGCGACAGGCGCGAACGCAAGGCCATGCTCGCCCAGAAGGTCGAGGACATGATCAACACCGTGGTGCGCCAGATCGCTTTTTACGATTTCGAGCGCCGCCTGCATACGGCGCGCCGCGAGGGAGAGCTGACATCGGAGGCAATCGGCGGGATCTGGCTGGCGGTGCAGGCGGAAAGCCTGGGACCGGCGATCCGGCTCTCGGAGGGCTATGAAACCTGGTGGACCTATATCCCCCACTTCATCCACTCCCCCTTCTACGTCTATGCCTATGCTTTCGGCGATTGCCTGGTGAATTCGCTCTATGCCGTCTACCAGAACGCCGAGAGCGGATTTCAGGACAAGTATTTCGACCTCTTGAAGGCCGGCGGCAGCAAGCACCACAGCGAACTCCTCGCTCCCTTCGGCCTCGATGCTGCCGACCCGAATTTCTGGCAGAAGGGCCTGTCGATGATCGAAGGTCTGATCGACGAGCTGGAGGCGCTCGACCGCGACGCGACGTGATCGCCACGTCGAGGCGTCAGCTAGCGGCTCTCGAGGAGCGGGGCGTCGGGGATATCCGGTGTCCCCAATGGGCAGGACTTTGGCCTCTTGCTTCTTCAATTCGGCACAAACATAATTTACATCCCGCCGCAGGATGGAGATGGCGCGCCAAGATGGGCGCGGCCTGAGGCAGGCTTGCAGATCTCGACCGGCCGGAAGCGTGGGCGCCGTCTGGGGAAAAACAGAAGAGGCCGCGAAGGATGAGGACAGAATGGCCAGGCTGAGAGCGTTGGAACGCGGATATGCGGACGGGCCGGAGGAGCATGGCCTGGCTGAGGCGCAGCTGACGAGCCCCATGGTCTTCGTCTGGACCATGGTGATCTTCCTGATCATCATCGCTTTCGTCGGTGCCATTCTGTTTCGCCAGGCCCATGCAGCCTTTCTGAGCAATCCCGGGCTGAACGGGCTGATCCTCGGCGTGCTGCTGATCGGCATTCTCATGGCGTTCAGCCATGTGCTGAGCCTGCGCCCGGAGGTTCGCTGGTTCAATGCCTTCCGTGCTGTCGGCAATGCCGAGAAGGTGGGTCGCGAACCCGTTCTTCTTGCGCCGATGCGGGCGCTGATCGGCCAGCGCCAGCCGACGCGTGGCATCTCCACCGCCGCACTTCGCTCGATCCTCGATTCCATCGCCACGCGGCTGGACGAGACGCGCGACACGTCGCGCTATCTCATCGGCCTTCTGGTCTTCCTCGGCCTGCTCGGCACCTTTTGGGGCCTGCTCGGCACGATCGGCTCGATCAATACCGTCATCCAGTCGCTCGATGCCGGGTCCGGTAGCACGCAGGACGTGCTGTCGGCGCTGAAAACGGGCCTGTCCGCGCCGCTGACGGGGATGGGCACAGCCTTTTCCACATCGCTGTTCGGCCTTGCTTCCTCGCTGATCCTCGGCTTTCTCGATCTGCAGGCCGGCCGGGCGCAGAGCCGGTTTTACACCGAACTCGAAAACTGGCTGTCCTCGGTCACCGATGTCGGCGCCGACCGCGTGGTGTCCTCGACCGGCGCCGTCGATCATGACGAGATGCGCGATGTCAGCGAACAGCTGAGCCGGCTGGCCCAGGACTCCGGGGTCAGCCAGCGCACCGCCGCCGCCATGGCCAATCTGGCCGATGGCATTCAGGGCCTGGTGAAGAACATGCGCGGCGAGCAGCAGATGCTGCGCGACTGGATCGAGGCGCAGCAGGAAGAGGCGCGCGCCATGCGCTCGACGCTCGAAGGGCTGATCAACCGGCTGCCGGACCGCAGCGCCGGCGCCGTGGCACCACAGCGCCCGATGATGCCCCAGGCGACAGTTCCGCCTGCACCCGCGCAATCCGCCGCGCCGCCGGTCTCTGCTGCGCCTGTGGCTGCAGCCTCAACGGCCACGCCAGCCGCCGCCAGACAGACTGCGGCAGCATCCCGCACGCCCGAGGCGCCCCCGGCTGGAGCGCCCGTGCGCCGCCGTCGGGAACCCCCGCGCGACGGACAGGGGGACTAACGCCTTGGCCCTGTCGCGCCGCGCCCGCTCGCACCGCACCGTGGATTACTGGCCGGGCTTCGTCGACGCCCTGTCCACGCTTTTGCTCGCCATCATGTTCCTGCTGTCGGTCTTCGTGCTGGCGCAATTCCTGCTGAGCCGTGAGATCAGCGGCAAGGAAGACGTTCTCAACCGGCTGAACAGCCAGATCAACGAGCTGACTCAGCTTCTGGCGCTGGAAAAGAGCGGCAAGCAGGATCTGGAGGATTCGCTCGCCAGTCTCCAGGCCTCGCTGTCGACCTCCGAGAGCGAACGCTCGCGTCTGCAGGCCTTGCTCTCCCAAGGCAGCGGCAGCGCCGATACGGCCAATCAGCGTGTCGGCGAACTGACCGGCCAGCTCGAGAGCGAGCGCCAGACCAGCGCCCGGGCGCTCAGCCAGATCGATCTCCTCAATCAGCAGATTGCCGCTCTGCGCGCTCAGATCGCTGCCGTGGAAAGCGCGCTGCAGGCCTCCGAGGCCAAGGATGCGACGTCGCAGACCAAGATCGCCGATCTCGGCCGACGGCTAAACGTGGCGCTTGCCCAGCGTGTGCAGGAGCTCAACCGTTACCGCTCGGACTTTTTCGGCCGCCTGCGCGAGATCCTGTCCGACCGCGAAAATATCCGCATTGTCGGCGACCGTTTCGTTTTCCAGTCGGAAGTTCTGTTTCCGTCCGGCGGCAATGAACTCAATCCCGCCGGCCAGGAGGAGATGGCCAAGCTGGCCATGGCGCTGATCGATCTCGCCAAGGAAATTCCGCCGGAGATCGATTGGGTGCTGCGTGTCGATGGGCATACGGACAATGTGCCGCTATCCGGCAATGGCCGCTATGCCGACAATTGGGAGCTGTCGTCGGCCCGCGCCACCTCGGTCGTCAAGTTCCTGATCTCGCGCGGCGTGCCGGCAGACCGGCTGGTGGCCGCAGGCTTCGGGCAATACCAGCCCATCGCGCCCGGCGACACCAAGGAAGCGCGCGACCAGAACCGGCGCATCGAGCTGGCGCTCACCGAGAAGTAGGACGAGTTTCGGCTTACGGGCGCTTGTGTGAAGTAGCGCAAGGCCGTTGCGCTGGCTGTGCGGTGTGCTCTTCGCATGTCGTCAGGCCGGGTAAGTCGACCGGACGTTCTTCCTTGACCTGGTCGATTTATTTGCGCGCCGATCAGCCACCGGCGGCCTGCTGAACCAGGCCGCCATCGGTGAATTGCAGGCGGGCCAGCCGGGCATAGAGGCCGCCATGACGCATCAGGCTGGCATGGGTGCCATCCTCGACGATCCGGCCATTGTCCATCACGAGGATGCGGTCGGCCTTCAGGACCGTTGCGAGGCGGTGAGCAATGACGAGCGTGGTGCGGTGCTCCATCAGACCCTCGAGCGCACGCTGAACCAGCGTCTCGCTCTCGGCATCGAGCGCGGAGGTTGCCTCGTCGAGAAGCAGCACCGGCGCATCCTTCAAGATTGCGCGGGCAATCCCGATGCGCTGGCGCTGGCCGCCTGAAAGGGTGATGCCACGCTCGCCCACCTGCGTATCATAGCCTTGGTCCAGCGCCCGGATGAAGCCATCGGCCTGGGCAGCCCGGGCAGCAGCCTCCACGTCGGCGCGGCTTGCCTCTGGTCGGCCGAAGGCGATGTTGTCATGCACGGTTGCGGCAAAGATCGCCACGTCCTGCGGAACGATGGCCAGCCGCTGACGCAGGTCCTGCGGATCGGTCTGGCGGATGTCTTCTCCATCCAGCCGGATCGTCCCGCTGACGGGATCGTAGAAGCGCAACAGCAAGGCAAACAGCGTGCTCTTGCCCGCGCCGGATGGGCCGACGATCGCCACCGTCTCGCCCGGCTTGACGGCAAAGCTGACGCCATCGAGGCTCGCCGTGCCCTGACGGGAGGGATAGGCGAAGGACACCTGCTCGAAGGCGAGGCTCCCGCGCGGCGGCATCGGCAGGGATTTTGGCGTCGGCGGTGCGGCAATGGCCGGAACTTCCTGCAGCAGCTCGGACAGACGCTCGGCGGCGCCAGCGGCCTGTGACAGCTCGCCCCAGACTTCCGAGAGAGCGCCCAGGCTGCCGGCAGCGAAGACGGAATAGAGCAGGAATTGCCCGAGCGTGCCCGCCGACAGCGAGCCGGCCAGCACGTCATGAGCACCGAACCAGAGCACGGCAACGACGCTGCCGAACACCATGGTGATGGCAAATGCCGTCAGCGCCGCGCGCGCCTTGGTGGAGGCGCGGGCCGCCTGGAAGGCATCCTCGACGGCCGCACCATAGCGGGTGGTGGCCGCCTCTTCGCCATTGAAAGCCTGGACGTCGCGGCTGGCGGCGATCGCTTCGCCGGCAAAAGCCGAGGCCTGGGCCAGCCGGTCCTGCGCGGCGCGGGCGCGCCGACGCACCGAGCGGCCAAAGGCCACCAGCGGAAAGACGATCAGTGGGATCGCCGCCAGGACGAGGCTCGACAGCTTCGGACTGGTCGCAACCATCATCACGATGGCGCCGGCGCAGAGGATGATGTTGCGCAGCGCAATCGAGGCGGAGGCGCCGACGGCGGATTTGATCTGCGTGGCATCCGCCGTCAGCCGCGAGACGATTTCGCCCGACTGGTTGACGTCAAAGAAAGCGGGGGAGAGCCGCACGACATGGGCGAAGACATCGCGCCGAATATCCGAGACAATGCGCTCGCCGAGCGTGATGACGAAATAATAGCGCGCCGCGCTCGACAGGGCGAGAACGGCGGCCAGCACCATCAGCATGGCGAAGTAGCTGTTGACGAAACCGGCATCCGAGGCGGAAAAGCCCTTGTCCACCATGCGCCTGACGGCCATGGGCAGGGTCAGCGTGGTCACCGCCGCCATGGTCAGCGCCACCAGCGCGCCGGCCGCCATGGCCTTGTATCGGACGACATAGGGTCCGAGCAACATCAGCGGGGACAGCTGTGCCAAGGCAAAACCTTTGCGGCGGGGCATTTGAACGTCGACAGACACGCATCTTCTCCTGCCGGGGCCGTGATCGCACTTGTGATCGCACCGGCCTTCATGTATAGGCACCGCATCCCGAAAGAGGCCGTTCTGGAAATGCTGTGCGGCTTCATTTACGTGTTCGGTCCTCCTGTCGCAATGGCGTGCGACGAATGGACCCGCCAGAGATCTAGGAAGACAAACATGAAGGCTGATATCCACCCCGCTTACCACATGATCAAGGTCGTCATGACCGATGGTACCGAGTATGAGACCCGCTCGACCTGGGGCTCCGAAGGCGCCGTCATGAACCTGGAAATCGATCCCAAGTCCCACCCGGCCTGGACCGGCGGCAACCAGCAGCTCATGGACCGCGGCGGCCGCGTCTCCAAGTTCAAGAAGCGCTTCGAAGGCCTCGGCCTCTAAAATTTCCGCTCCTGGCGGACGTCAGAAAAGCCCGGCCTCGCGCCGGGCTTTTTGCGTTTGCTGGCTTTGATTTGGCAAGGATGCAGGGAGGTGTGTTCACGCAGCGAGGGCGGCTGCGATCATGCCAACGCACGCGGGGGCATGCTCTGCCGGGGGAAGATCGGCAAAAAGGGCAGGCCAAACGAAAAAGGCCCGGTCGCTTGACCGAGCCTCGTACGCCAGCAGAGATCTTATTCAGTTCAGGTGCGGGCAAACGCCGTCTGCAGCAGGTTAAGCTGGGCTTTCACCGCATTCTGATTGTCGGGGGAGAAGCTGGTGGCATCCTGCGGCCGATAGATTTCGCGGTCGAGCAGGGCCACACGGTTCTGCAGGCGCAGCGAGCGCTCGATCAAATCGCGGAAGCCTTCCGGCAGATCGTGCCAGCCGGGAGCGCTGCGATCGACGTTGAAGCTGTCGAGGCGGACCTTGTTCTTTTCCGACAGAACCTGGTCGCGCGTCATCTCGCCATTGTTGACGGCACGCTGCAGGAGCAGCCAGGAGGCCATCTGCATCAGCCGGGTGGTCAACCGCATGGATTCAGCAGCATAAAGAACTGATGCCAGACGCGGCAGGAGCTTGGAGGCCGTGCGGCCGGGCCCGTCGAGATAGGTCGCCGTTTCTTCCACCAAGGCCATGCCCTCGGCATAGAGCGCCTTGAACTGGGCGGAAGATGCCGCGTGACCTGCAAAGCTCACAGTGTTCAGACTCGGTTCTGACATGTCCATTTCCCTGCTTGCGCATCAATCAATCTGCGCAGGTAACGGGCCTTCCGGCGAAAAGTTTCGCTTGCCCCTGCGTGCTTGAGGTGAAGATGGTCCTTTACCGCATGACACGCAAGTCTGTTCTTAATAGAGGGTTAATACCCACAATTCTCTTCACCTTGTACCAAATAGACCCAGAGCCATAAAAAAAGAGCCGCTCGGAGGCGGCTCTCAAGGTAAAACAGGGAGAAAAATCAGACCTTTCGCCAAGGGCGACGGGCCTGAATCCAGAGCGATCTGGATGACAACAGCTTTACCGGGCGTTGCTTAACAAAGGGTTTCGCTCGGTATTTTATCAGATGCGAAAATGCAAAAACGGCGAAATTTTTTCGTTGACCGCTGGCGATTCGATGCTCTGTCAGCGCGGGGTTTCGCTGCGGTCATCCTCCTGTTTCGCGGTGCCGGCTTCCGGCGATACGGATGGCGCCGCAGCCGCGTCATGGACGGACGCTGAAACGGCCTGTTCGCTCAAGGATGTCTCGGCCGGAGGCGTCGGCTCTTCCGGCTTGTCTGGCGCAACTGCCTCGTTCGCAGCGGTCGGAAGTGGGCCTTCCGCAGCCGGCGCGCGCGGCGACATCTGCAGGCTTTCCGGCGTGGTCATGAGCCCGGCATTGGTGGCTGCGAAGCTGTCGCGGCGGTCGATGGGGATGGCCGCGCGCATCCGGCTGCGGATGATCGCATAGATCGCGATCAGCACATGGGCGCACGCGGTGATCATGAACAGGCCATAGGGTCCCATCGCGGTCATGATCGGCCCGCCGATGGTCGGGCCGATAATGGTGCCGATGCCGTAAAGCAGCAGCAGGCCGCCGGAGACCTTGACGAAATCCTCGGGCGCAGCGAAGTCGTTGGCATGGGATGCGGCGATCGGATAGAGCGCATTGGCCGTCGCGCCATAGACCGCCACCAGTGTCACCAGCAGCCACACCCGGGCGGGCTCGATAACGAAGATCAGCAGGCCGGCAATCGCGGCAACCAGCGCAAGGCCGGCGAGCACGTAGCGCCGATCAATTCGGTCGGACAGGCGGCCGGCCGGAAATTGCATGACCGCCCCGGCAAAGATGACCGAGCTGACCATGAAGGCGACATCCGCGTCGGACAGACCTGCCTGCCGGCCGAAAACCGCGCCAAGCGTGCCATAGGCGCCGTTGGCAATGCCGATCAGGAGAATGCCGAGGAAGGAGACAGGCGAGTTTCTGTAAAGGCCGCCGAGATCCAGGCGCACCTGTTTCAAGGGCGCCGGGCTGGCAGCCGTCGACATCAACGTCGGCAGCATCGACAGGCAATAGACGATACCGCAGATCATGAAGAAGAACGCGGTGTGCGTGTCGCCAAAGGGCACCATCAGCTGACCGGCGACGACACCGAACAGGGTAATGGCGATGTAGAGCGAGAAGATCGCGCCTCGGCTCTCATTTGTAGCCCGTTCGTTCAGCCAGCTCTCGATGATCATCGAGGTGCCGGCCGTCGAGAAGCCGGTGACGGCGCGCAACGCGACCCACCAGATGGGATCGACCAGGATGCCGGTCAGGAGCGCAATGATCGCCAGAAACGAGCTGAAGATCGAAAAGGCCCGGACATGGCCGGCGCGGCGCACGATGGTGGGCGCCGACAGGCAGCCGAGCACGAAGCCCGTGGCCCAGGATGTGCCGAGAAAACCAAGCAGCGTCGCCGAATACCCCTCGGCAGTTCCACGGATCGGCAGGAGCAGGCCGTGCAGACCGTTGCCGAGAAAGAGAAACAATGTGCCGAGAAGCAGGGCGGCGACCGGGACAAGGTTATTGCGCATGAACAATCCGCTGGCTTGGTAACGCGAAGAGCAATTGCCGCCAGGAGATGCCCGTCGAAAAGCACAACGGGCTGGCGGTGAATTTGCAGGGAATGTCGCCCGTGCCGCGTCGCCGCGACGATTCAAGGCCTCCCTGACGGGCTAATGTGCAAAAGCCGTCGGAAATTGCAATCACTTGCCGCCCATGAAATAGGATGGAGGCTCTCGTTATGGAGAGTACGGCAGTTTGACGATCATGGCATATGGCGTCAATGCGCTGACAGGACTGCGGCCTGCACGAAGACATGGCCGTTCATGCCGAGCGATTGAAAAGAGGGTGGGGCGCCGTGGCTGATGTGAAACCTGTCGGCGCTGGCCTGACATCGTTGAGGCAGGGCAGACCGGCATGACCAAGGCGCTCTCGCTTCTCCTGCTCCTCGCAATGGTCCTTCATCTCCTGAAGCCGTTGGCTTTGCCGGGGCTGCGCCGGCGCCGCGATTTCTGGAAGATCGCGGTGGCGGCCATTGCGCTGATGATGGTGACGGTCCTGATCCGGCCGTAGAACGCCACTTGTCCTCCAGCAAAAATAGGTGCCGCTGTACCTCTTGAATCGATGCGTCCGCTTTGCCGAAGCCAGTTCCGCCTTTCTCCCATGCATCGGAGCTTCGTCCTTCGACAAAAAAACCCGGCCACTTGCGCGACCGGGCCCTCCTCCCCTCCAGAAGGATCCTGCGGGCATCTTCGGCCCGCAGGGGTAAGCTTGATCAGGCCGCCTTTTCTAACTCGCGGCGCCAGCCGCCGAGCGCGGCAAGGCTGCACATGCGGGCGCGGTGGGTGAAGGCGCGCTGACCGGCGGCGACATTTTCCGCCTTGCCCTGCCAAGCCTTCAGCGCTTCGGCCTGCAGTGCGCGGCCATAGGAGAAAGTCAGCGTCCAGGGGAGCGCGAAGCCGGAAACCATCGCAGAAAGGTGTGCGGTAGCCTCCTCGGTCGACTGGCCGCCCGACAGGAAGGCAATGCCGGGAACGGCAGAGGGCACGGTGCGCTTGAGCACCTTGACCGTCCGCTCGGCCACGTCCTCGACGGAGGCCTTGCGGGCATTCTTGCCGTCGATCACCATGCTCGGCTTCAGGATCATGCCTTCGAGCGAGACGCGCTGGGCGGCGAGTTCTTCGAAGACGATGCGCAGGGTCGCTTCCGTCACCTCTTCGCTGCGGGCGATCGCATGGTCGCCCGGCGTGCCGTCCATCAAAACCTCTGGCTCGACGATCGGTACAATGCCGGCAGCCTGGCAGAGGGCCGCATAACGCGCCAGCGCATGGGCATTGGCCCTGACCGAACCGCTGCTTGGCAGGATGTCCGATATGGCGATGACGCCGCGCCATTTGGCAAATCGGGCGCCGGCCTCGTAATAGCGAGCAAGGCGGCCGGCCAACCCATCCAGGCCTTCGGTGATGGTTTCACCGGCAAAACCGGCCATCGGCTTGGCGCCGAGATCGACCTTGATGCCCGGCACGGCGCCGGCCTTGCGGATGATCTCGACCAGCGGCGTGCCGTCGGCAGCCTTCTGGAACAGGGTTTCCTCATAAAGGATGACGCCGGAGATGCAGGGCTTCATCGCATCATCGGCGCGAAACAGCATTTCGCGATAATCGCGGCGGCTGTCTTCGGTCGAGGCAAGGCCGATCGTGTCGAAGCGCTTTTCAATGGTGGAGGTGGACTCGTCCGCGGCCAGCAAGCCCTGGCCTTTTGACATCATCGCGCCGGCGATATCTTCCAGTTTCTCGGTCATCTCTGCCTCTCCCGATTGTTTTCTCTCGGGAAGCAGGCGTAGCAGAAGATTTTTTTCCGGCAAATAGGCACTCAAGCCATTGAAACGATTGAAAATATTTTAATCGTTTGAAAGTGTTCTGTTTCCGTTGACTGCTTATGTATAACTGCATTTGAGACCGCCTGCTCTCCATGAGAAAAGCGCGCCCCCGATGAGGGACGCGCTCCAAAATCAACGTCGGCTTTATGCAAAAGAGACCAGCATAGACCTTAGCTGTTCTTGAGGATGTCAACGCCCGGAAGCGGCTTGCCTTCCATCCATTCGAGGAACGCACCGCCGGCGGTCGAGACATAGGTGAAGTCTTCGGCCACATCGGCATGGTTCAGCGCTGCGACCGTGTCGCCGCCGCCGGCGACGGAGACGAGGTCGCCCGAGCGGGTGCGGCTGGCCGCATGCTTGGCCACGGAGACCGTTGCCTTGTCGAAGGGTGCGATTTCAAACGCGCCGAGCGGGCCGTTCCAGACCAGCGTCGTGGCCTTGCTGACCCAGGCATTGACAGCGGCAACGGAAGCCGGGCCGACATCGAGCACCATGGCATCGGCCGGAATGGCGGCGATATCGACCACTTCGTTTTCAGCGCCAGCCTTGAATTCGCGCGCGATCACGCCATCGACCGGCAGGACGATGGTGCAGCCGGCCTTCTCGGCTTCCGCCATGATCGTCTTGGCGGTATCGGCAAGATCATGCTCGCAGAGCGACTTGCCGACATTCGTGCCGCCGGCTGCCAGAAAGGTATTGGCCATGCCGCCGCCGATGACGAGTGCGTCGACCTTCTTCACGAGGTTCTGCAAAAGATCGATCTTGGTCGAGACCTTGGCGCCGCCGACAATGGCGACGACCGGGCGCTTGGGATTGCCGAGCCCCTTTTCCAGCGCTTCCAATTCGGCCTGCATGGTGCGGCCGGCATAGGCGGGAAGGTGGCGGGCGAGGCCCTCGGTCGAGGCATGGGCACGGTGGGCGGCCGAGAAGGCGTCGTTGACGTAGATATCGCCATTGGCAGCGAGCGCCGCGACGAATTCCGCATCGTTCTTTTCTTCACCCTTGTGGAAGCGGGTGTTTTCCAGAAGCAGCACGTCGCCATCCTTCATCGCGTCGATGGCGGCCTTGGCCTTGTCGCCAATGCAATCCTCGGCGAAGAGCACGCGCTGATCGAGAATGTCCTCGACGGCAGGCGCCACCAGCTTCAGCGACATGTCGGCCACCGGCGCACCCTTTGGGCGGCCGAAATGGGCAAGCAGGATCACCTTGGCGCCCTTTTCGGACAATTCCCGAATGGTCGGCACCACACGCTCGATCCGGGTGGCGTCGGTCACCTTGCCATCGGCAACGGGCACGTTGAGATCGACGCGCACGAGCACGCGCTTGCCCTTGATATCAGTCAGGTCGTCGAGGGTCTTGAAGGTCATCGGGGTCTCCGGGGGTCAAACGCGCTGAAACAGCGTGGGGTAATCCAGCACCAGTCCGTCCGCATCGACAGGCAGCTCGGCCGAAAAGCTGCGATCCGCCGCCTGATAGCGGTAGAGCGCTGCCGGCGACAGGCAGGTATAGATCTGGCCGTCGATCACAGGCTCGAACGTGTCGAAGGGAACATAGAGCATGGAGAGCCGGCGGGGGCCGTCTTTCGGCGCCAGCGCCAGCCGGCGGATGGGAAGCGTGTTGGTGAAAGGGGTGCCGCCAAGGTCGATATCGATGCAGCCGTCAAAGGCGGGGCAGGCGGCGCCGGCTTCATTGATCCAATGGCCCTGGCCATCACTGGCCATCGCCAGGTGCCGGCCATCGGTGGTTTGAAGGCTGAAGCGCCGCACATGCCAGCCGGCATCGCAGTCGATGGCATAGCTGACGCCGAAGGCATGTTCGTCCTGCGCGCCGATGATGACGCCCTGCGCCGTGAGGCCGCCATCGGTCTTGGGAGTGAGCTGAAGATGTTCGAGCCCCTCTCCATCGATCGGACGCCAACGGACCGTTCGGGGGGAGGGGCGCGCAAACATCAGATCAGCTTGGCCATGGCAACCGCGGTGTCGGACATGCGGTTGGAGAAGCCCCACTCGTTGTCGTACCAGCT
This sequence comes from Xaviernesmea oryzae, assembly GCF_900109605.1. GTDB lineage: Bacteria > Pseudomonadota > Alphaproteobacteria > Rhizobiales > Rhizobiaceae > Xaviernesmea > Xaviernesmea oryzae. The sequence continues at coordinate 61,447 of NZ_FOAM01000006.1, read as the reverse complement.
GAGGATACGCACGAAATTACCTTCCATGACCTTGGTCTGGTCGATGGCGAAGATCGAGGAGTGGTTGTCGTGGTTGAAGTCGCGCGAGACCAGCGGCTCCTCGGTATAGCCGAGAACGCCTTTCAGCGGACCGTTGGCAGCAGCCTTGATCGCCTCGTTGATTTCCTGAACCGTCGTGTCGCGCTTGGCGACGAACTTGAAGTCGACGACCGAGACGTTCGGCGTGGGAACGCGGATAGAGGTGCCGTCCAGCTTGCCCTTGAGATGCGGCAGCACGAGGCCGACGGCCTTTGCGGCACCCGTCGAGGTCGGGATCATCGACAGCGCGGCGGCACGGGCGCGATACAAATCCTTGTGCATCTGGTCGAGCGACGGCTGGTCGTTGGTGTAAGAATGGATCGTGGTCATGAAGCCATGATCGATGCCGACGGCATCGTCGAGCACCTTGACCACCGGCACCAGGCAGTTGGTGGTGCAGGAGGCGTTGGAGATGACCAGGTGGTCCTTGGTCAGCTGGTCATGGTTCACGCCATAGACGACCGTGAGGTCGGCATTCTCGGCCGGGGCCGAAACGATGACGCGCTTGGCGCCGGCTGTCAGGTGGGCTGCGGCCTTGTCACGGGCGGTGAAGATGCCGGTGCATTCGAACGCGATGTCGACGCCCAGTTCCTTGTGCGGCAGAGTGGCCGGATCCTTGACGGCCGTCACCTTGATCGGCTTGCCGCCGCCAACGATGATGGAGTCGCCTTCGACCTTGACCTCGGCCGGGAAGCGGCCATGGATCGAGTCGTAGCGCAGGAGATGCGCATTGGTCTCGACCGGGCCGAGATCGTTGATGGCGACGACTTCGATGTCGGTGCGGCCGGACTCGACGATGGCGCGCAAAATGTTGCGGCCGATGCGGCCGAAGCCGTTGATGGCGACTTTCACTGTCATGGATGCAAACTCCCTATCGTAGAAACGGTGGCGCGGGCAGGCGTCTCGGCAGCCTGGAGCATCATGCCGAAAATCGGAGCAGGCTCGATGCTACAGGCTTTTGTCTTTGCATCGGATCGATCCGAAAACCGGTGTCCACTTTTCGGTCCGATGCCTTGGGAAGAGCGCAACCGCGCGCCCGCAAGCAGAAGAATTCCCCCTAGGTGCACAAGCACACCCTTATGTCGAATTACCGCAATCCATTTGCGATTGCGAGCGAAAGGTCAGCGAAGGATTGCATGACCGACCTGCGCAAATGGAGGGGCTCATCCGGCCGCTGCTCCTGGCAAGCGGCGGCCGGACGAGCCTGCACACTCAGCCGAGCTTGGCTTCGGCAGCTTCGACGACGGCGTCAACCGTGATGCCGAAGTGCTGGTAGAGATCCTTGTAAGGACCGGATGCGCCGAAGCTCTTCATGCCGATGAAGGTGCCGTCCGAGCCGATCAGGTGATCCCAGCCCTGGCGAACGGCGGCTTCCACCGCAATCTTGACCGGCGCCTTGCCGATGACGGCGGCGCGATAGTCGTCCGACTGCTCTTCGAAAAGCGCGAAGCAGGGGACGGAGACGACGCGGGCGGAAACGCCCTTGGCCTTCAGCGCCTCTGCCGCCTTGACGGCGATCTCGATCTCGGAGCCCGAGGCAAAGATCGACACCTTGGCATCGTCGGCCTTGACGAGCTCGTAGGCACCCTTGGCGCAGAGGTTCTCCTCCACATAGTCGGTGCGTACGGCCATCAGGTTCTGGCGAGTGAGCGCCAGCGCCGAGGGACGGTGCTGGTTGTGCAGCGCCAGCTGCCAGCATTCCGCCGTTTCCGTGGCATCGGCCGGACGGAAGACGAGCAGGTTCGGGATCGCGCGTAGGGCGGCGATCTGCTCCACCGGCTGGTGCGTCGGGCCATCTTCGCCCAGGCCGATCGAGTCATGGGTGAGCACGTGGATGACGCGCACGCCCATCAGAGCTGCCAGGCGGATCGGCGGACGGCAATAGTCCGAGAAGATCAGGAAGCCGCCCGAATAGGGGATCAGGCCGCCGTGCAGCGCGATGCCGTTCATCGCCGCGGCCATGCCGTGCTCGCGGATGCCGTAGTGCATGTAGCGGCCGGAGAAATCCGTCGGCGTGATCGAGACCATCTGGCTGGTCTTGGTGTTGTTGGACGGCGTCAGGTCGGCCGAACCGCCCAGCGTTTCCACGACGATGCCGTTGATGACCTCGAGCGCGTCTTCCGAAGCCTTGCGGGTCGCCGGGTTCGGCTTGGTTTCGGCCAGCTTCTTCTTGTAGTCGGCAATCGCCGCATCCAAGCCCTTCGGCAGGTCGCCGGCAAAGCGGCGCAGGAATTCCGACTTCTTGCCGGCATCCGTCTGTTCCAGGCCCTTTTCCCAGGCTTCGCGCAGCTCGACCGAGCGGGCGCCAGCCTGGCGCCAGGCGGAGAGAACGTCGGCAGGCGTTTCGAAGGCCGGGCTTTCCCAGTTCAGCGCCTTGCGGGTGGCGGCGATTTCCTCGGCGCCGAGCGGCGAACCATGGACCTTGTGGGTGCCAGCCTTGTTGGGCGCGCCGAAGCCGATGGTGGTCTTGGCGGCGATGAAGGTCGGACGGTCGGACTTCTGCGCGGCTTCGATCGCCTGGGCGATCTGCTCGGGATCGTGGCCGTCGATCTCGATCGTGTTCCAATGCACCGACTTGAAGCGGGCGATCTGGTCGGTCGAATCCGAGAGCGAGACTGCGCCGTCGATGGTGATGTTGTTGTTGTCCCAGAAGACGATCAGCTTGTTGAGCTTCAGGTGCCCGGCAAGCGCGATGGCTTCCTGACTGATGCCTTCCATCAGGCAGCCGTCGCCGACCAGCACATAGGTGAAGTGATCGATGAATTCGGGACCGAATTCGATATTGAGCTTGCGTTCGGCAATGGCGAAGCCAACCGAATTGGCAATGCCCTGCCCGAGCGGGCCGGTGGTCGTCTCGATGCCGGCGGCATGACCGAATTCCGGATGGCCGGCCGTCTTGGAGCCGAGCTGGCGGAAATTCTTGATCTCCTCGATCGTCATGTCCTCGTAGCCGGTGAGGTAGAGGAGCGAATAAAGGAGCATCGAGCCGTGGCCGGCCGAGAGGATGAAGCGGTCGCGGTTGGGCCAGTTCGGCTTCTTGGGGTCGAAGCGCAGATAGCGCGAGAAGAGAACCGTGGCGACGTCCGCGGCCCCCATGGGAAGGCCCGGGTGACCCGAGTTCGCCTTCTCGACTGCGTCCATGGACAGGAATCGGATGGCATTGGCCATCCGGTCGTGGGTTTCGCGAGAGATCATGACGGTTCCGCTTGTGTGACGTGAAGTGTTACGTGATCAGGACGGCCTCGAAGCTCCTCCGAAGGCCGTATCGGAAGCGGCTGAGACATAGCACCTCGACAGGCGGAGTCAACAAAGGGCCGGCTGCCCGGTTGCGTCGCTGAAGCCTTGCGGATCCACAGCTATTGCCCATGACCAAAACAGGCGGGCGTTGCCGCCACTTGACGAATAGGCTTAAGTGTTTGGACGAGCATATCCAGCCTGCCCTTTGATTCGGCTCGCCAGCGGCCGCTCGGACGCCGGCGGCTGATTCGTCGGCGCGACGCGATCTGAGGCGCGGCTGGCGGCAGGCATTTCGAGGAGCCCGAAGGCATGGCGGCGGAGAACACGGTGGCGGGTGCGATCGACGCTCTGCGTCAGGCTGTCGACCGCCTGGACCGGCTCGTGGACGGGCGGTTCGAGCGTGAGCGCGACCTTGGCGAGATCGAGGGCGAGGTGCGCAGGGTCAATGAAGACCGATCGCGGCTGGCCCAGGAGCTGGATCAATCGCAATTTCGCGCCAATCGGCTGGAAGAGGTCAACCGCGAGGTCTCGCGCCGGCTGGTGACCGCGATGGAAACCATCCGCGCCGTGCTGGATCGCTGAGGCATCAAGGCGAGCCACCTTTGAGAGGGCCGCCCTTCTGAAGGCGGCAAAGAGGCGATGGGCAGGGCCACAGGCCGCGCAAAGCTGTAAGGACAGGAACGGTCGATGGCGCAGGTAACGGTAACGATCGACGGCAAGGCCTATCGCATGGCCTGTGAGGAAGGGCAGGAGGATCACCTGACCGATCTCGCCAGCCGGTTCGATCGCTATGTCAGCCATCTTAAGGCGCAGTTCGGCGAGATCGGCGACTTGCGCATCACCGTCATGGCGGGGATCATGGTGACCGATGAGCTGAGCGAGGTCGGCCGGCGTCTGGCGGCACTGGAGCGCGAGGTCGAGGAGCTCAAGCGCCAGCGTGAAGAGGCCACCAACAGCCAGGCGCGCATCGAGCAGGCCCTGGCCTCGGCGCTCGGCGAGGTCACCTCCCAGATCCACGGCATCGCATCGCGCATCAGTGGCCAGACACAGGCCGCCTCGTCTTGAGCGCGGGCATCCGGCGCTGAGACGTCAAGGATTTTACCCGCGATCCCGCAATGCGCTCTGGCCTAACCGTATCACTGCGCCTATATTGCCCTCACGGTCTGCGCTTCCCGACAGGAACCACAATCCCTGGGGCCATACTCGATCCAAAGGGAGCTGTCCCTGACCAGTCCCGTGGGGCTGGACATATGGCGCCCACCTACGTTTGTAGGCACCCAGGATCGTAAATCTCCATCGGTCGTCGTGGATCGTACTTTTGAGCAGCACGATGGCGCTGCTTCTCGCGACATTGCCGCTTGGCCTCAGCTTCAGCCCGGCATGCGCTGCGCGTGTTCCCGTTCAAATTGTTGAGCATCGTTGCCATCCGCGTTTCGACTTGTCGGGGCGCCGGCGATGTTTCGTGCCTTGTGCCTTGTGCCTGATGCCCTTGACAGCCCATGCCGCAAGCGGAAAAGCCCTGCGCATGGCGCTGTGAGAGACAAGCGTCGTCCAATGTGCGGGGAAGAGAACATGACGCTGACGCGGCAGGAGGAGAAGGCGCGGCTTCGTGCCGAGCAGCTGGCCTTGCGCGATGCCATGAGCGAGGCCGAGCGCACAGCCGCCAATGCGGCCATTTTCGCCCACGGGCTTGAAGCCATCGCTTTCAAGCCTGACACCATCGTCTCCGGCTTCTGGCCGATCCGCTCCGAGGCCGATATCCGTCCGCTTCTCGAAGCCCTGCGCCAGCGCGGCGCCCGTATCGCGCTTCCCGTCGTGCTGGACCGGCAGACCATCGTCTTTCGCGAAGTCCTGCCGGATGCGCCCGTGGTCAAGACCGGCTTCGGCAGTTACGGTCCCGGACCGGAGGCGCCGGAGGTGGCGCCCGAGATCTTGCTTCTGCCGCTTTCCGCCTTCGATGCCGAGGGCCACCGCATCGGTTATGGCGGCGGCTATTATGACCGGGCGATCGAGCGGCTGTCCGCCGCAGGTTCCGCGCCGACACTGATTGGCGTGGCTTTCGCCATTCAGGAGGTTGCGTCCGTGCCGGCAGAGGCGCATGACAGGGCCATGAACGCGGTGCTGACGGAAAGCGGATTGCGCTGGTTCCGCCGGGCGAAGATGGATGAGTGAATGCGGCTTTTGTTTCTGGGCGACATGGTGGGCAAGACGGGGCGAACGGCGGTCTGGGATCGTCTGCCCGGCTTGGTCTCCGACCTGAAGCTCGATTTCGTGATCGTCAATGGCGAGAATGCCGCCGGCGGCTTTGGCATCACCGAGGAGATCTTTCTTGAGACGATCAATGCCGGCGCCGATGTGGTCACCACGGGCAACCATGTCTGGGACCAGAAGGAGGCCGTGGTCTTCTGCGAGCGGCACGACCAGTTCCTGCGTCCGGCGAATTATCCGCAGGGAACGCCGGGGCGCGGCTCCGGCCTCTACTTTGCCCGCAACGGCGCGCGCGTGCTCGTTGCCAACGTCATGGGTCGGGTCTTCATGCATCCGGAACTCGACGATCCCTTCAAGGCAGCCGAGGCCATTCTGGAGGCGGCGCCGCTGAAGGAGCAGGCGGACGCCGTGGTCTTCGATTTCCACGCGGAGGCCACCAGCGAAAAGCAGTGCTTCGGCCATTTCGTCGATGGCCGCGCGAGCTTCGTCGTCGGCACCCATACGCATGTGCCGACCGCCGATCACCAGATCCTCAATGGCGGCACGGCCTATCTTTCGGATGCCGGCATGTGCGGCGATTATGACTCGTCGCTCGGCATGGATAAGGAAGAGCCGCTCAACCGCTTCATTTCGAAAATGCCGAAGGGCCGCTTCGAGGCAGCCTCCGGGCCTGCGACGATCTGCGGCGTCGGCGTGGAGATTTCCGACCGCACGGGCCTTGCCGAAGCCATCGCGCCTTTGCGCCTGGGCCCGCGGCTGACCGAAACCCTTCCGCCCTTCTGGGCCTGAACGCCAACGGAACGCGCCATGTTCATCGTCTCGCTGACCTATCACAACGGCCCTGAAGCTGCCGACGACCATCTCACCGCCCATATTGACTGGCTGAAGCAGGGCTATTCGTCCGGCCTGTTCCTGGCGTCGGGCCGCAAGATCCCACGCACCGGCGGCGTGATCCTAGCCGACGGCGACCGCGCCGCGCTCGACGCGTTCCTCGCCGCCGATCCCTTCGCCCTGCATGGCGTGGCGGATTACGAGGTGACCGAGGTGGCCTTCAGCATAGCGGCCGAGGGGCTGGAGCGGCTGAAGGATTGAGCCTGACGGGATGGCAAGGATTGGCTGTCCATGGATCATGCCCTCAATGCGGCCGCCCTGCCTCCTGGAGTCACCTATGTCCGCGACGTCCTGTCCTCCGAGGAGGAGCAGGTTATCACCGACAAGCTCGATGCGGCGACATGGAGCAATGTGCTGAAGCGCCGTGTGCAGCATTTCGGATATATCTATGACTACAAGGCGCGGACGGTGTCGGCGGAGGCCTATCTGGGAGCGCTGCCCGCCTGGCTTGGAGATCTTGCGGATAGGTTGCTGATCTCAGGGCATGTCTCCGCTTTGCCGGATCAGGTCATCGCAAATGAATATTTACCGGGCCAGGGAATCAGCGCCCATGTGGATTGCGTGCCATGCTTCGGTCAATCGATTGCGTCGATCAGTCTTCTATCCCCATGCGAGATGATCTTCCGGGAAAGAGGCGGCTCCCGGTCGCTTGCCGTAACGCTCCACCCACGTTCATGCATCGTGCTGACGGGCGCTGGCCGATATGATTGGACACATGAAATTCCGGCGCGAAAATCCGACATCGTGGACGGCGCGAAGGCCCAACGCGGAAGACGGATTTCTCTGACCTTTCGCAAGGTGACGCCGCCGGCCGTTTCGACCATGGCCGCGCTTTAGGGCAGCAGCTTGCGGTACTGAACGAAGTCCGTTCTTTGCGCGAGCTTGTCATAAAGCTCCATGGCGGTGGCGTTCGAGCTCTGCGTCAGCCAATAAACCCTGGAGCATGCTGCGCGCTCCGCGACCTCGAACACATGTTCGATGAGCTTGATGCCCAGGCCCTGCTTTCGAAACGCCGGATCGACAAAGAGGTCCTGAGGGTAGCAATAGTCGCCCGTGGTCCAGCAGGAGCGGTGCATGATGAAATGGACCAGGCCGGCCGCAAGTCCGCCAACCAAGGCAAGCGCGCCGCCCATCGGCTCGTCGGGGTCATTGAGCCTCTGCCATGTCTGCCGTGTCACAGCTTCAGCGATCTCGACCTTGTAGAAGGTCTGATAGCCTTTCCAGAGAGGCAGCCACGACTGGAAATCTTCATCGGCGAGTGGCCGTATCTCAATCATGATGACCTCTTCGTGTTGTCTAAACCTTGACCGTCAACGGCAATTGGCATTTCGAGATCGGCGTTTCACTTTCCTGGCGAATGCTCTAACATATTGGAACAGTCAATGGGGTGCGCTATGGGCTTGGTCGCGCAAAATCTGGGCGGACGTGTTGTGTCCTCAGCGCTTTTTCCCGAGCTTTCGACGCTGCTTGGTCGAATTCAGGAAACCTATCGCCCTGTCGATATCATCCTCTATGGCAGCAGGGCGCGAGGTGAGGCGACCGCTCAAAGTGACTGGGACCTAAAGGTCATCGTCGATGACAATGCGCCTGACGACGTTTTGTCCCCTATGCTTGGCTGGACGATACAGGAAGGAACAGGTGTTCACGCCGATGTGTCCTGCGCACGGCTATCGGACTTCCAAGCCGACATGATGGTGGCGAATTCGGCAGCAAGCCATATCGTTGGCGACGGGCTCGTTCTTCTTGTCGATTGAGCTTCATATCGCCAATCATCTGCGGCTTGCCCACGAGGATCTGGATGCGGCTGAGATGTTGATCCGTGTCGGCAACCGATATGGTGCTTACCATCTTCAGCAAGCCGCCGAGAAACTTCTTCTGGCGCTTCTCACCGCAGAGGAGGTTAAGGCAGAGCGGCGCAACGTCCATCGCCTCGATGTCTTGCTTGACCTTCTTCCCGAGATCAACGCTTTCAAGGCAAGACTCCAGCCTCTGGCCTTTCTGACGATCTACGCAACGACCTACCGCTATCCAAAGGACGCGGGCCGTCTGCCGGCCAAGCCAGAGAAAAGCGAGCTTGATGCATCGATGATTGCTTTAGCTGATCTTATCAATGACGCTGCGTTGCATTTCGGCGTCGATCTTGCCGGCTCTGATAGGATTGCCGCAAAGACAGTCGCTCCGCCTCGATCCTGACATGGGACGGCACGGAGCGAGAGGGCCCGTTTCAATGACGCAAACGTGACGCTCCCCGATCACGCCGGTGCTGGACGCAAATCCGCGCTCAGCTATCCTCCCTTTCGCGAACGAGAAGTCCACGCGCGCGGGAGCTGCCGTCATGCTGCGCTATGCCGTTCTGTTGTTTGTCGCCATTGCCTTCCTTCATCTCGTCTGGCCCATGCCGGGCGCTCATGCGCAAGGCTTGCGGCCAGAGGCACCTGCCGCGCAGCCGGTGAGCCAGTGTCAGGCGATTGCCGGTCGGCTGCCGCATGTCCGCTATGCCGCCTTCGGCGCGGGTGAGACGGTGCCGACAAAGGCAGCGGGCAAGGCAGGCGCGGTCACCATCACCTATCTCGGCCATTCCGCCTTCAACATCGTCAGCCCTGAGGGTGTGTCGATCGTCACGGATTATAACGGCTGGTACAAGCCGGCCGGAACGCCTGAGATCGTGACGATGAACAAGGCGCATTCGACCCACTATACCTTGTCCCCTGATCCGGCGATCGCCCATGTGCTGCATGGCTGGCGGGACGATGGCGGGCCGGCCGATCATGATCTCGTGCTGCGCGATACCTATGTCCGCAACGTCGTCACCGATATCCGGATGGGCTGGGGCAGCGAGGCGATGGAGAAGAACGGCAATTCGATCTTCATCTTCGAGATCGCCGGGCTCTGCATCGGCCATCTCGGCCATCTGCATCAGGAGCTGACGGAGGTGCATTATGCCGAAATCGGGCGGCTCGATGTCGTGATGGTGCCTGTCGATGGCGGCTTGACGCTCGGCCCTGACAGCATGAGCCGGGTGGTGACAAGGCTGCGCTCGGCACTGATCCTGCCCATGCACCGCCGCGGTCCGCCGATCGATCGCTTTCTTTCGCTCTTCGGTGCGGGCTTTCAGTCCCGCTATGCCGACAGCGATCAGGTCACCGTCTCGCTCAACAGCCTGCCGAAGCGGCCCCTGATCCTGGTTCTCCAAGGGGTCTGAGCGCAATTTCCCCATGGCTGCCGCTGGACCTGCGCGTTCAAGCCGACTATAAGGCGGCCACTTCCCTCAAAGACGTCACGCGATCTTCATGAAGCTCGACTGCGCGGCCGTCTTGAGCCGATCGCCTCCGCATATCCTGTCCGACCTTCATCCCGGACGATGTGCCGTCAAAACCCTGGAATGAACACGAGTCACACCCATGGCAGGCCATTCACAGTTCAAGAACATCATGCACCGCAAGGGGCGCCAGGATGCCGTGCGCTCCAAGATGTTTTCCAAGCTCGCCCGCGAAATCACCGTTGCCGCCAAGACGGGTCTGCCCGATCCGACCATGAACTCGCGCCTGCGTCTGGCTGTCCAGAACGCCAAGGCGCAGTCCATGCCTAAGGACAATATCGAGCGCGCCATCAAGAAGGCGTCCGGCGCCGATGGCGAAAGCTATGATGAAGTCCGCTACGAAGGATATGGCCCCGGCGGCGTTGCCGTCATCGTCGAGGCGCTGACCGACAACCGCAACCGCACCGCCTCCAGCGTGCGCTCCACCTTTTCCAAGGCGGGCGGCGCGCTGGGCGAAACAGGCTCGGTCTCCTTCTCCTTTGACCGTGTCGGCGAAATCACCTACAAGGCCTCCGTCGGCAGCGCCGACAAAGTGATGGACGCCGCCATCGAGGCAGGCGCCGAGGATGTAGTTTCCGACGAGGACAGCCACACGATCTATTGCGGTTTCGAGGACATCAACGATGTCTCCAAGGCGCTGGAAGGCGCGCTCGGTGAAGCCGAGACCATCAAGGCCGTCTGGCGTCCGCAGAACACCGTGCCCGTCGATGAAGAGCGCGCCGCCTCGCTTCTGAAGCTGGTTGAAACGCTCGAAGACGATGACGACGTCCAGAACGTCTACACCAATTTCGAAGTTTCCGACGAGGTCATGGCCAAGCTTTCGGCCTGATCGCCGACATTACATCCCAAAAAAATCCCCGGTCTTCGTGCCGGGGATTTTTGTTTGTCCTTATGGGTGCGGAAATCCGCTCAAGCCGCCTCGGCGAGCCTTTGCTGCGCACCGGCGAAGAGCCTCACGGACTGGAGGCGGGCGTCCATGTCGAAGATCGGCATGGAGACGATCAGCTCATCGGCCTTGGTCATGTCAAGGAAGTCGCCGATCTTGCGCGCGACGCGCTCCGGGCCGCCGACGACCGCATAGGTCATGGAATGATCGACGAACTCCTTCTCGGCCGGCGACCAGAGGCCGTCCATGCTGTCGACCGGTGGCGGAAACTGGCCGCGTGCATTGCGCCGGAGCGCCACGAAAGACTGCTGCATTGAGGTGAACAGGTGGTCGGCCTCCGCATCGCTTGCCGCCGCCACACCCATGATGCCGACCATCGCATAGGGCTTGGGCAGCGTCTCAGACGGGCGGAAGCGTTCGCGGTAGATCTGCAGCGCGGTCATCAGCATATCGGGCGCGAAATGCGAGGCGAAGGCAAAGGGCAGGCCAAGCATGGCGGCCAGTTGCGCGCTATAGGTCGAGGAGCCGAGCAGCCAGATCGGCACATTGGTACCGGCGCCGGGAACGGCGATCAGCCCCTGGTTCTCGCCTGGCTCGGCCAGAAGCGCCTGCAGCTCGACCACGTCATTGGGAAAGCTTTCCGCGCCGGCATCCATGTTGCGACGCAGCGCTGCGGCCGTGCGCATGTCCGTGCCCGGTGCGCGGCCGAGGCCAAGATCGATACGGCCCGGATGCAGCGCTGCAAGCGTGCCGAACTGCTCGGCAATGACCAGCGGAGCGTGGTTGGGCAGCATGATGCCGCCCGAGCCGACACGGATCGACTGCGTGCCGGCCGCGACGTGGTTGATGACGACCGCCGTCGCCGCGCTGGCAATGCCACGCATGCCATGATGCTCGGCCAGCCAGAAGCGCTTGTAGCCATAGGCTTCCGCCTCCTGCGCCAGCCGGCGCGAATTGGCGAGCGCATCGCTCGCCGTGGCGCCCTGGGTGATCGGGGAGAGATCAAGGATGGAAAAGGGGACCATCATATGCGCCTTCTCTGAAGAGAAATCGGAGTTTGACTCTCATGTAAGCATTCGCCGGGCGAATCCAACCCTTGTGCCCTGTGGCGAAAAATGGGTAAGGGCGTTGCCCATGATCGCCTTCAACCTATTGTTTTAGAAAAGAATTCAGATCCGTTCACAGGCAGGCCGGCGCTTTCCCGGGGCCAGGGCACCTCTCTTTGCCATAACCGCATGTCTCGGCGTCTCATGCTTAACTGTTTTTGTTTTGTTCACTTTTGAATGGCAGTTTGGCCCTATTGAGTTTAGGGTTTTGCGCATGACAGCTACGATTCGGATCATCGGCATCGATCCTGGCCTGCGTCGCACCGGCTGGGGCGTTATCGAGACCATCGGGCATAGCCTACGCTTCGTCGAGTCCGGTACGGTGACGTCCGATGGCGACATGGATCTGGCTTCCCGTCTTTGCCAGCTGCATGATGGACTGGCCGATGTCGTCCATCGCCTGCAGCCCGACGAGGCCGCCGTGGAGCAGACCTTCGTCAACAAGGACGCGGTGGCCACGTTGAAGCTCGGCCAGGCGCGCGGCATCGCCATGCTGGTGCCGGCGCGTGCGGGCCTGCGCGTGGCCGAGTATGCCCCCAATGCGGTGAAGAAGGCGGTCATCGGCGTCGGCCATGGCGAGAAACAGCAGATCCACATGATGCTGAAAGTGCTAATGCCGCGCGCCACCTTTCAGGGCAATGATGCGGCGGACGCCCTGGCGATCGCCATCTGCCATGCCCACCATCGCCAGAGCGTGACCGGCCGGCTGGCGGCGATCATGGCAGGGGGCTAAGCGGCATGCGTGTGCTGATCGCCATATGGTCATTGCATCGTCATGGCTGGGTTTGGCGGGAGGCGTAGGTTGTCGTAAGGGACGGCGAGCAGCACGAAAGGTGGATGCCGATGGATAGCAAGCAGAGGCTCGAAGAGTATCTGCACCGGCAGATTCCGCTGTCGGCAGCCATGGGTGTCTCCGTCTCCTTCGTCAGCGACCAGTCCGTCGTGCTGTCCGCGCCGCTCGGACCCAACATCAACCATAAGCAGACGGTGTTCGGCGGGAGTGCTTCGGCCGTCGCGATCCTGGCGGCCTGGTCGCTCGTGCATCTGCGTCTGGAGCAGGCGGGCCGTCCGAGCGAAATCGTCATCCAGGCCAATCACATGGCCTATGACAAGCCGATGGTAGAGGTGTTCACAGCAACCTCCCGTCTGGTCGACGAAACCGTGTGGCCTGCCTTCGTGAAAACGCTCGCGCGCAAGAAGCGGGCGCGCCTCGATGTCCAGTCGGTGCTCGCGAGCGAGGGCCTCATCTGTGGCCGCATGACCGGCAGCTTCGTCGCATTTTTGCGCGATCGGACACAGGAACCATCCTGATCTCTGGCCGCATGCACGCAAGATCAGGTTGACTTCGCCCAAGGTTCGCTTTCTCTTCATCCGAAAATCAGAGAACGCGAAGGGAGAAGCGCATGCTGCTGAGCGCACGCCAGGAGGAGATTGTCGCGCTGGCCAAGGCGAGCGGGCGTGTCATTGTCGATGATCTCGCGGCGCGCTTCAGCGTCACGCCCCAGACCATCCGCAAGGATCTCAACGATCTCTGCGATGGCCAGATGCTGACGCGCGTGCATGGCGGCGCGATCTTTCCCAGTGGAAACGAAAATGTGCAATATGAAGCGCGCCGTGCCATTGCCGCGACGGAGAAGCAGGCAATCGGTCGCACCGCAGCCGGAATGATCCCGGACAATGCCTCGCTCTTCATCAATATCGGGACGACCACGGAAGCCGTGGGCGAGGCGCTGTTCGATCATGCCGGCCTGATGGTTATTACCAATAACATCAATGTTGCCAACCGGTTGAGACTTTCGTCCGGCATCGAGGTGGTCATTGCCGGCGGCGTCGTCCGTCGGTCCGACGGCGGTATCGTCGGCGAGGCGGCGGTCGATTTCATCCGGCAGTTCAAGGTGGATTTCGCGGTGATCGGCGTCTCGGCAATCGACAGCGATGGCGCGTTGCTGGATTTCGATTTTCGTGAAGTGAAAGTGGCGCAGGCGATCATGACCAATGCCCGTCACGTCATCCTGGTCTCGGACTCATCGAAGTTCGAACGCACCGCTCCCGTGCGCATAGGGCATCTATCCCAGGTTCATAGCTTCATCACCGATCGCTGTCCGAGCGAGCGCATCCGGACGATCTGTCAGGAAAACGACGTGCGGCTGATCGAAACCAACGCCTGAATCCTTTCGCAACTGCGAGCGAAAATCTTCGTTTGACATTCGTTTTTTCTTCGGTCTAGATGGCTGTGCTTTCGAATAAGGCGAGGGAAGAGCGCCGGAAAGCGGGGAGACATTATGTCAGACGGGACCATGCATGATCTGTTCGTGATCGGCGGCGGCATCAACGGCTGCGGCATTGCGCGTGATGCGGCAGGGCGCGGCTATTCGGTCGCTCTGGCTGAAATGAACGATTTCGCGTCCGGCACTTCGTCTGCCTCTACCAAGCTCATTCATGGCGGCCTGCGCTATCTCGAACATTATGAATTCCGGCTGGTGCGCGAAGCGCTGATGGAGCGCGAGATCCTGTGGACCATGGCGCCGCACATCATCTGGCCCATGCGTTTCGTTCTGCCGTTCCAGAAGGGCGGGGTCCGGCCGGCCTGGCTGGTGCGGCTCGGCCTGTTTCTCTACGATCATCTGGGCGGCCGAAAGCTGTTGCCGGCAACCCGAACGCTCGATCTCAAGCGTGATCCTGCCGGTCGGCCGCTAAAGCCGATCTTTCGCAAGGCCTTCGAATATTCGGATGGCTGGGTAGATGATGCGCGGCTCGTGGTTCTGAATGCGCGCGACGCCGCCGAGCGGGGCGCCTTCATCCTCAATCGCGCCCAGGTGCTTTCGGCCCGGCGCGAGGGCAAGGGCTGGCGCATCGAGACTCGAGATGCGCAGGGCAGGGTGTCGACGCATCAAGCGCGCATGCTCGTCAATGCCGCGGGCCCCTGGGTGGACCAGGTTCTCGCCGGCGTGCTGGCCCGCAACGATGTGCGCAATGTCCGCCTCGTGCAGGGCAGCCACATCGTGGTGAGGCGAAAATTCGCCGATCCACGCGCATATTTCTTCCAAAATCCGGATGGCCGCATCATGTTCGCTATCCCTTACGAAGATGATTTTACCCTGATCGGCACGACAGATCGCGATTTCACGGGCGACCCGCGCAAGATTGCGATCACAGGCGAGGAGGTGGATTATCTCTGCAGGGCGGCGAGCGAATATTTTGCCGATCCGGTCCGGCCGGAGGATATCGTCTGGAGCTACTCCGGCGTGCGGCCGCTCTTCGACGACGGGGCGTCCAAGGCGCAGGAAGCCACGCGAGACTATGTGCTGAAGCTGGACGGCAGTGAGGGCGAGCCACCTTTGCTCAATGTCTTCGGCGGCAAGCTGACCACCTATCGGCGGCTGGCCGAGCATGCGCTGGAAAAGATCGGCGAGGCGATCGGCGCCAAAGGGCCGGCTTGGACGGCTGGCGCCCGCCTACCAGGCGGCGATTTCCCGGTCGAAGGGGCAGGCGGCGAAGTCAAGGCCTTGCGCGGGCGCTTCCCGTTCCTGTCGCAGCGCCATGCCGAGCGGCTGGTGCGCTGTTATGGCAGCGATGCGGCCAAGATGCTGCACGCGGCCAGAGACGCCTCCGATCTTGGCCGCCACTTCGGCGGCACGCTTTACGAGGCGGAGGTGCTCTGGCTGGTCGAGCGCGAATGGGCCGTGACGGCGCAGGACATTTTGTGGCGCCGGACCAAGCAGGGTCTTTTCTTGAGCCAAGACGAGGTCGCGGCGCTAGAGAGCTATTTGGAAGGGGTTGTCGGGCGGCTGCAAGCTGTCTGACGGGACGTCGGACCGGCAAGTGGGAGCTGCTTCCGGGTCAATCCGATGTGAAAACAAAGAATGGAGAGCGTCAGACCGACCAAGGTTCCGGTTCGAGGCTCTAAGCGCTGAGGGTTTGAGGAGGCCCGAGGTCGACATGCTGGAATTACGAAATGTCTCGAAGACGGTGGCGGGCGCCTATCATATTCACCCGACCAACCTGACCCTCGAAAGGGGCAGCCTCAACGTGCTGCTCGGCCCGACCCTGTCTGGCAAGACATCGCTGATGCGGCTGATGGCCGGGCTCGACAAGCCGACCGAGGGCCAGGTCTGGTTCGACGGCGTCGATGTCACCGGCTGGCCTGTGCAGAAGCGCGCGGTGGCCATGGTCTACCAGCAATTCATCAACTACCCGGCCTTCACGGTCTATGAAAATATCGCGTCGCCGATGCGCGTTGCCGGCAAGGATGCCGCGACCATCGACCGCGAGGTGCGCAAGGCGGCCGAACTCCTCCGGCTGACGCCCTATCTCGACCGCACGCCGCTCAACCTCTCCGGTGGTCAGCAGCAGCGCACGGCGCTCGCCCGCGCCATCGTCAAGAATGCCAAGCTCGTTCTCCTCGACGAGCCGCTCGCCAATCTCGACTACAAGCTGCGCGAAGAGCTGCGCGAGGAATTGCCGCGCATCTTCGCCGCGACCGGCTCGATCTTCGTCTATGCCACGACCGAACCCTCCGAAGCCCTGCTGCTTGGCGGCAACACCGCGACCCTGAGCGAGGGGGCGGTGACCCAGTTCGACAAGACCATCGAGGTCTATCGCCATCCGGTCGATCTCGTCACCGCGCGCACCTTTGCCGATCCGCCGCTCAACACCATCGATGTGGTTAAGGCCGACGGGCGCTTCAGCCGGGCCGGCCGGCCGGTGGTCGATGTGCCAGCCCACCTCGCCAATGTGCCGGATGGTCCTGTCACCATGGGCTTCCAGCCGCATCATCTCTTTCCAAAGGCTGCCGGCTCCGCACAGACGCCCTTGCGTGCCCGCACGCTGATCTCCGAAATCGCCGGTTCGGAAAGCTTCGTGCATGTCGATTTCGAAGGCGCGCGCTGGGTCATGCTCGCCCACGGCATTCACGATATCGAACCCGACCGCGAGATCGACCTGTTTCTCGACACGCGCCACCTGCTGGCTTTCGACGGACGCGGACAGGCAATCGGCGGCAGCCGGCATGTGCCCGGCGCGGCATCCCCCGGCCGCGTTTGAGGAGACAGTCCATGGCCCGCATCACGCTCGACCACATCCGCCATGCTTATAACGAGAAGGCGCGCGCCGCTGGCGACTACGCGCTGAAAGAGGTCCATCACGAATGGGAGGATGGGGGCGCTTATGCGCTGCTCGGGCCCTCCGGCTGCGGCAAGACCACGCTGCTCAACATCATCTCGGGCCTTCTGCGCCCCTCGGAAGGGCGGATCGCCTTCGACGGAGCCGATGTGACGGATCTTTCGACCGAAGAGCGCAATATCGCCCAGGTCTTCCAGTTTCCGGTCGTCTACGACACGATGACGGTCTACGACAATCTGGCCTTTCCCTTGCGCAACCGGCAGGTGCCGGAAGCCGAGGTCGACCGCCGCGTGCGCGACATTCTCGAGATGACCGATCTCTCAGGCATGGCCACGCGCCGGGCACGCGGCCTGACGGCCGACCAGAAGCAGAAGATCTCGCTCGGCCGCGGGCTGGTGCGCGCCGATGTCAACGCCATCCTGTTCGACGAACCGCTGACCGTCATCGACCCGCATATGAAATGGGTGCTGCGCTCGCAGCTGAAGCGCCTGCATCGTCAGTCCGGCTTCACCATGGTCTATGTCACCCATGATCAGACCGAGGCGCTGACCTTCGCCGACAAGGTAGTGGTGATGTATGACGGCCAGATCGTCCAGATCGGCACGCCGGCCGAACTGTTCGAAACGCCGCGCCACACCTTCGTCGGCTATTTCATCGGTTCGCCGGGCATGAATGTGATGCCCGCTTCGATCGATGGCGCCACAGCGAGTGTCGGCGGCCAGACGATTGCGCTCTCGGCCGCGCCGCGCCTGCCGGCGGCTGGCCGCATTGAGCTCGGCATTCGCCCCGAATTCGTCAAGCTGGAGCGTGGCGGCCTGCCGGTACAGGTCGAAAAAGTCGAGGATATCGGCCGCCACAAGATCGTGCGCGCCCGCTTCGCCGGGCAGAAGCTGGCCATCGTCGTGCCGGAAGAGGAAGAGATTCCGGCAGAGGCCGGCATCCGCTTCGATCCCTCGGCAATCGGCGTCTTCGCCGATTCCTGGCGCGTCGGCATGGGAGCTTAAGAGATGGAAAAGACCTGGAACAACAAGGCCTGGTTCATGGTCCTGCCGGTTCTCGTGCTGGTCGCCTTCTCGGCGGTCATCCCGTTGATGACGGTGGTCAACTATTCGGTTCAGGACACGTTCGGCAATAACGAGTTCTTCTGGGCCGGCACCCAATGGTTCGAGGAGATCCTCTCGTCCGACCGCTTTTGGGATGCGCTCGGCCGCAATCTCCTGTTTTCCGGCATCATCCTGGCGATCGAGATACCGCTCGGCATCTTCATCGCGCTGAAAATGCCGAAGGCGGGCCTCGGCGTGCCGATCTGCCTGGTCACCATGGCGCTGCCGCTGCTGGTGCCGTGGAACGTGGTGGGCACGATCTGGCAGGTCTTCGGCCGCTCCGATATCGGCCTGCTTGGCTATGCCGCCAATGCGATCGGCCTTGATTACAATTACGTCAACGATCCCTTCGATGCCTGGGTCACGGTCATCGTCATGGATGTCTGGCACTGGACCAGCCTCGTCGTGCTGCTCTGCTATGCCAGCCTCGTTTCCATCCCCGATGCCTATTACCAGGCCGCACGCATCGACGGAGCGTCGCGCCTCGCCATCTTCCGCTTCATCCAGCTGCCGAAGATGAAGCGTGTGCTGCTGATCGCCTTCCTGCTGCGCTTCATGGACAGCTTCATGATCTATACCGAGCCCTTCGTCGTCACCGGCGGCGGACCGGGCAATTCCACCACCTTCCTGTCCATCGATCTCGTGAAGATGGCGCTCGGCCAGTTCGATCTCGGGCCCGCGGCCGCCATGTCGCTGATCTACTTCCTCATCATCCTGCTTCTGTCATGGGTGTTCTACACCGTCATGACCAGCCACGACGCGGAGGCTTGATGCCCATGACCGCCAGCAATGCGACATCGCCCGTTTTGGACAGAAGCGCTGCACAGGCGCCCACCGTCCGCTCCGCGACCACGCCGGCCGCGGCCCGGCGCATCAGACGCGACGGTGCCTCGCGCTTCGGCTTCCTGGTGCCGACGATCTACATCATCCTGCTGATGGTGCCGATCTACTGGCTCGTGAATATGAGCTTCAAGACGAACACGGAAATCGTCTCGTCCATGACGCTCTATCCGCATCAGCCGACGCTCGCCAATTACCGGACGATCTTCACCGACAGCTCCTGGTATTCCGGCTATATCAACTCGATCCTTTATGTCGTGATGAACATGGTGATCTCGGTGGCGGCGGCGCTGCCGGCGGCTTACGCCTTCTCGCGCTACCGCTTCCTGGGCGACAAGCACCTGTTCTTCTGGCTCCTGACCAACCGCATGGCGCCGCCGGCCGTCTTTGCGCTGCCCTTCTTCCAGCTCTATTCGGCCTTCGGCCTGATCGACACCCACATCGCCGTGGCGCTGGCCCATTGCCTGTTCAACGTGCCGCTCGCCGTGTGGATCCTCGAGGGCTTCATGTCGGGCGTACCCAAGGAAATCGACGAGACCGCCTATATCGACGGCTATTCCTTCCCGACCTTCTTCGTGAAGATCTTCACGCCGCTGATCGCTTCGGGCATCGGGGTCGCCTGCTTCTTCTGCTTCATGTTTTCCTGGGTCGAGCTCCTGATCGCCCGCACCCTGACGACGACCGACGCCAAGCCGATCGCCGCCACCATGACCCGCACTGTTTCGGCCGCCGGCATGGACTGGGGCCTGCTGGCTGCCGCCGGTGTTCTCACGCTGATCCCCGGCGCGCTCGTCATCTGGTTCGTGCGCAACTACATCGCCAAGGGCTTTGCCCTGGGGAGGGTTTGATATGACGTCTCTGTCCGATTTTTCCTGGCCCAATTTTTCCTGGATGGCCTGGACCTGGCAAACGGCCGCCTTCTTCGCCGTCATCGCGCTTTTGATCCTGGGCATGGGCCTCTGGGAGGCTGCTTCGCCCGGCGGAGCGCCGCGCCACGGCATCCTGCGTTTTGAGACGACGCGCGGCGACCGGCTGTTCATTTCGCTGCTTGGCAGCGCATTCATTCATCTTGCCTGGCTGGGCCTTTCCGGCCTTGACCTCTGGTGGGCTCTCGTCCTGTCCGTGGTCTTTGCCATCGGGGTCTTCCGCTTCGTCTGAAGCGCGAGGCTCCGAGAGGCAAGAGGATCTCGGGCGCGCGAGGAGACGCCGCCCGACCAACCGCATGCAATCGCAACTGGGAGGACAATCATGCGACGGCATTTGATGACGACGACGGCGGCCATCGTCTTGGCCATGACAGGCTCGGCTTTTGCCGGGATGGACGATGCGAAGCAATTCTTGGACAAGGAAATCGGCGATCTCTCGTCGCTCGATCGCGCCGGCCAGGAAAAGGAAATGCAATGGTTCATCGATGCGGCGAAGCCCTTCGCCGGCATGGAGATCAAGGTCGTTTCCGAATCGCTGACCACCCATGAATATGAGTCCAAGGTGCTGGCGCCCGCCTTCACCGCGATCACCGGCATCAAGGTGACGCACGACATCATCCAGGAAGGGGATGTGGTCGAAAAGATCCAGACCCAGATGCAGACCGGCCAGAACCTTTATGATGGCTGGGTCAACGACAGCGACCTGATCGGCACGCATTGGCGCTACAAGCAGGTGCGCAACCTGACCGACTTCATGGCCAATGAAGGCAAGGATGTCACCAATCCGGACCTCGACCTGAAGGACTTCATCGGCTCCTCCTTCACCACGGCGCCGGACAAGAAGCTCTATCAGCTGCCCGACCAGCAGTTCGCCAACCTCTATTGGTTCCGCTACGACTGGTTCAACGACGAGAAGAACAAGGCCGATTTCAAGGCCAAGTATGGCTACGATCTGGGTGTTCCCGTCAACTGGTCGGCCTATGAGGATATTGCCGAATTCTTCACCGGCCGCGATGTCGGCGGCAAGAAGGTCTTCGGCCATATGGACTACGGCAAGAAGGACCCGTCGCTCGGCTGGCGCTTCACCGATGCCTGGCTCTCCATGGCCGGCAATGGCGACAAGGGCCTGCCCAATGGCCTGCCGGTCGACGAATGGGGCATCAAGGTCAATGAGAAGTCGCAGCCGGTCGGCTCCTGCGTGGCGCGCGGCGGCGATACCAACGGCCCGGCGGCGGTCTACTCCATCGAGAAATATCTCGAATGGCTGAAGAAATACGCCCCGCCGGAAGCCCAGGGCATGACCTTCTCCGAATCCGGCCCGGTTCCGTCGCAGGGCAATGTCGCCCAGCAGATCTTCTGGTACACCGCCTTTACCGCCGACATGGCCAAGCCCGGCTTGCCCGTGGTCAACGAGGACGGTTCGCCGAAATGGCGCGTCGCACCCTCGCCGCATGGCGTCTACTGGAAGGACGGCATGAAGCTCGGCTATCAGGACGTCGGCTCCTGGACCCTGATGAAGTCCACCCCCGACGACCGTGCCAAGGCCGCCTGGCTCTATGCCCAGTTCGTCACCTCCAAGACCGTCGACGTGAAGAAGAGCCATGTCGGTCTCACCTTCATCCGTGACTCGACCATTCACCACAAGAGCTTCACCGATCGCGCCTCCAAGCTCGGCGGCCTGGTCGAGTTCTACCGCTCGCCGGCGCGCGTGCAGTGGTCGCCGACCGGCACCAACGTGCCTGACTATCCGAAGCTCGCGCAGCTCTGGTGGCAGGCGATCGGCGATGCCGCAGCCGGCGCCAAGACCGCGCAGCAGGCGATGGATTCGCTCTGCGAAGCCCAGGAGAAGGTGATGGCGCGCCTGGAGAAGGCCGGTGTGCAGGGCGATGCAGGCCCGAAACTCGCCAAGGAGCACGACATCGAATACTGGAACAAGGACGCGGTTTCCAAGGGCAACCTGGCGCCGCAGCTGAAGATCGCCAACGAGAAGGAAAAGCCGGTCACCGTCAATTATGACGAGCTGGTGAAGAGCTGGCAGAAGTAAGCTCTTGAACAAAAGGACCGGGGCGGCTGGCCGCCCCGGTCCTTCACGGCATGAGGGGGAGCGACGGGAATGCGCGGTTATATTCTGGCCATCGACCAGGGCACGACATCCACGCGGTCGATGGTCTTCGACCAGGACATGCGGGTGGTGGGCTCGGGACAACGGGAGTTTCCGCAGCATTTTCCCGATTCAGGCTGGGTGGAGCATGAGCCGGAGGATATCTGGACGAGTGTCACCGAAACGATTCGCCTGGCACTTGCCAATGCCGGCATTGCCGCCAGCGACCTTGCCGCAATCGGCATCACCAACCAACGCGAAACCACTGTTGTTTGGGACAAGGCGACCGGCAAACCGCTCCATCGCGCCATCGTCTGGCAAGACCGACGTGGAGCGCCGATCTGCGAGGCCTTGAAGGAGAAGGGGCTGGAGCCGCTGTTTGCCGCGCGCACCGGCCTGCTGCTCGATCCTTATTTCGCAGGCACAAAGCTTTCCTGGCTGCTCGATCATGTCGATGGGCTGCGCGCGCGTGCCGAGCGTGGCGAGGTCTGTTTCGGCACGGTGGACAGCTTCCTGATCTACCGGCTGACCGGCGGACGCCGGCATGTGACCGATGCCACCAATGCCTCGCGCACGCTGCTCTACGATATCGGGCGAAATTGCTGGGACGAGGAACTGGCCGGCATTTTGAATGTGCCCATGGCCATGCTGCCCGAGGTGCTGGACTGCGCCGCCGATTTCGGCGTGACCGATGCGGCGCTTTTCGGCGCCGAGGTGCCGATCCTCGGCGTGGCCGGGGATCAGCAGGCCGCCGTGATCGGCAATGCCTGCTTCGAGCCGGGCATGATGAAATCGACCTATGGCACCGGCTGCTTCGCGCTGCTCAACACCGGCACGGATCGCGTCGCCTCCACCAACCGGCTGCTGACCACCATCGCCTACAGGCTGGATGGTGTGACCACCTATGCGCTCGAAGGCTCGATCTTCATCGCCGGCGCCGCCGTTCAATGGCTGCGCGACGAGATGGGCTTTATCAAGGTCGCTTCCGAGGTCAGTGCGCTGGCAGAGGCCGCCGATCCCAACCAGCGCGTCTATCTCGTGCCGGCCTTTACCGGCCTTGGCGCACCCTGGTGGGATGCGGAGGCGCGCGGCGCGATCTTCGGCCTGACACGCGGCACCGGCCCTGCGGAATTTGCCCGCGCGGCATTGGAAAGTGTCGCCTTTCAGACGCTCGATTTGCTCGACGCCATGCAGCAGGACTGGGAGGGGCATGATGGGCGCACCGTGCTGCGCGTGGATGGCGGCATGGTTGCCTCGAACTGGACCATGCAGCGCCTCGCCGATATTCTTGCGGCGCCCGTCGACCGCCCGGTTTTCCTGGAAACCACGATCCTCGGCGCCGCCTGGCTGGCCGCCTCGCGCGCCGGCCTCTGGCCAGATGCCAAGGGGTTCTCTGCCCGCTGGCATCGCGACCGCCGCTTCGAACCGGCCATGGATACGACCGAACGTGCGCAGGCCACGGCCGGCTGGCGCGATAGCGTGCGCCGCTGCCTGTCATCCTAATGTTTCAGTCAACCGGCTCGCGTCGCGCATCATCCCATCATAAACTTTCCGCCAAATGACGTGCCGGTCGGCTTCATTCCTCGCTTTATGAGGATACGACCGATTGCTGCCGTCTTTCGGCGGCATGTTCTTGACTTGTTCTTGAATGTCCGCCTTTAGTCAGAAGGACATGAGGGAGAGTGGGACACGTCGCTGCCGCCGCTCCCCATGTCACTGGACCTCGCTAAGCGTTGAAGAGCGGATCATGATCGGAAAGTTGAAGGGGACCGTCGACGAGGTCGGCGAAGACCATGTTGTGGTCGATGTCCACGGTGTCGGCTATGTCGCCCATTGCTCGGCGCGCACGCTCTCCAAGATGAGCGTCGGCGAGGCGGCGGCCTTGTTTATCGAGACCTATGTGCGCGAGGATCAGTTGCGCCTCTTCGGCTTCCTCTCCGCGCTGGAGCGGGAGTGGTTCCGGCTTTTGCAGAGTGTGCAGGGCGTTGGTTCGAAGGTGGCGCTGAACGTGCTCTCGGTGATGACGCCAGGCGAACTCGCCAATGCCATTGCGCTGCAGGATCGTGCGGCAATCTCGCGCGCGCCCGGCGTCGGGCCGAAGGTCGCGCTGCGCATCACCACCGAATTGAAATCCCGCGCGCCGTCCTTTGCCGGCGAGATGGATAGCGCCATCGGCTTCAAGCAGGAGCTTGGCGAAGGCGTGGCCTCAGCCCCAGTCTCCGATGCCGTCTCGGCGCTGACCAACCTCGGCTATTCCCGCGACCAGGCCGCCAACGCCATCGCCGCGGCGCTGAAGAATGGCGGGGAAGGGGCCGACAGCGCCAAGCTCATCCGGCTCGGGCTGAAGGAGCTGGCGCGATGATGGACGCATCCTCCGATTTGCCTTACTTTTCTGGCAAGCGATAGAGAGGTGGCCATGGGTTTTGAGATGACAATCACCTCCAAGGGGCAGATGACCGTCCCGAAGATTGTGCGCGAGCAACTGAACATGCAGCCTGGCGATAAATGTTATGCGTGGGTTCGAAATGGCGAGATGATCGTCATTCCACGCAGCAAACCGGTGGCCGAGCTTTTGGGTTTTGCGCGTTCGGCTGCACGCGGTGATGCGCCAGCCTCCGAGACTGCCATGCGCGATAGCGTAGCGGACGCCGCTGTCGAGCGTTTTCTTCGGAACAGCGAAAAAGATCTGCGCAAGGATGGCGAGTCGTGACATCGCAGCGCGCGATCGACACCAATGTGCTTGTCCGAATTGCCGTTGCCGATGATGCCCAGCAAATCAAGGCCATCGAGCGTCTTTTTGCTTCCCTCGCTCCCGAAGAAACATTGCTGATCGGTCTTCCCGTCATTCTGGAAACGCACTGGGTTCTTGGTCGCTACTACAAGTGCTCAATCGATGTGATTATGGACTTCTTTCAGGCTGTCCTTGAGCGCCGCGAGATGGAGGTCGCAGACTTCGAGATCCTCGCCAACACGATCGAAGTGGTTCGCCGCACAAAAGCTGATTTTGAAGATGCTTTGATTGCCGAATGCAATCGGTTTGCTGGGTGCGAGGCGACCTTGACCTTCGACCGCTCTGCCGCCCGTAAAATTTCTGGAATGGAACTTCTCGCATGACCATGCCTCCCCGCCTTCTCTCTGCCGAAAAGCGCGGCGAGGATGTCGACACTACCTTGAGGCCGCAGTCGCTTGACGACTTTACCGGCCAGGCCGAGGCGCGGGCCAATCTGAAGATCTTCATCGAGGCGGCCAAGAATCGTGGCGAGGCGCTGGACCATGTGCTCTTCGTCGGCCCGCCGGGCCTGGGCAAGACGACGCTGGCGCAGATCATGGCCAAGGAGCTCGGCGTCAATTTCCGCTCGACCTCGGGCCCCGTCATCGCCAAGGCCGGCGATCTCGCAGCCCTTCTGACCCAGCTCGAAGAGCGCGACGTTCTGTTCATCGACGAGATCCACCGGCTCAATCCCGCCGTCGAGGAAATCCTCTATCCGGCGATGGAGGATTTCCAGCTCGACCTGATCATCGGCGAGGGGCCGGCGGCGCGCTCGGTCAAGATCGACCTGGCCAAGTTCACGCTGGTGGCGGCCACCACCCGCTTCGGCCTGCTCACCAATCCCTTGCGCGATCGCTTCGGCATTCCCGTGCGCTTGAGTTTTTACACGGTCGAGGAACTGGAACTGATCGTGCGGCGCGGCGCAAGGCTGATGGGCCTGCCGATGACGGAGGAGGGCGCGCGAGAGATCGCTCGGCGCTCGCGTGGCACGCCGCGCATCGCGGGCCGGCTTCTCAGGCGTGTGCGCGATTTCGCCGAGGTGGCGCGCGCGGAAGCGGTGACGCGGGAGATTGCCGATGTCGCGCTGACAAGGCTTCTGGTCGACAAGATGGGCTTCGACCAGCTCGACAAGCGCTATCTCACCATGATCGCGCTGAATTTCGCCGGCGGCCCTGTCGGCATCGAGACGATCGCCGCCGGCCTGTCCGAGCCGCGCGATACGATCGAGGACATTATCGAACCCTATATGATCCAGCAGGGCTTCATCCAGCGCACCCCGCGCGGCCGCGTTCTGACGGTCAACGCCTGGAAGCATCTCGGCCTGATCCCGCCCAAGGAGGCGGAGGCCACGCAGTTCCGTCTGTTTCAGGAGGAAGGGGAGTGATCGCCCGCCGCAATTTCCTGCGGGCCGCCGCCGGCTTTCTCTTCGCCAGCCTGTCGACCACCACCTATGCGGTCGGCATCGAGCCGATCCTGCGGCTGAAGACCGTGACCTATCGCCTGACACCGCCGAACTGGCCGGACGGCTTGCGTCTGCGCCTCGTGCTTCTGGCGGATTTTCATGCCTGTCGCCCGTGGATGACGGCACAGCGGATCAAGGGCATTGCCGACCAGGCTCAGGCGTTGCAGGGCGATATGGTGCTGCTGCTCGGAGACTTTCTGTCGGGCATGCGCCTGTCCGGCGGCCAGGTGGCGCCGGAGGACTGGGCAGACGCCTTGTCGGGCCTTTCCGCCCCGTTCGGTGTTCATGCCATCCTCGGCAATCATGATTGGGCCGATGATCCCGAGGCCATGGCGCAAGGCCACGGGCCGACCGTCGTTCATCGCGCGCTGGCAGGCATTGGCGTGCCCGTCTATGACAACCGCGCTGTTGCCATGGATAAGGACGGTCACCGCTTCTGGCTGGCGGGGCTTGCCGACCAATATGGCCCTCTTCGGCCGCTGGATGATCTGCCGGGCACGCTGGCGCAGGTGAAGGATGCGGCGCCTGTGATCCTCATGGCGCATGAGCCGGATATCTTTCCCAAGGTGCCGGATCGCGTCGCCGTCACCTTGTCCGGTCATACCCATGGCGGGCAGATCAAGATCTTCGGTATGATGCCGTTCATTCCCTCGCGTTACGGCGCGCGCTATGCCCATGGCCATATCGTCGAGGAAGGCCGTCACCTGATTGTTTCGGCAGGGCTCGGCACCTCGGGTGTTCCCATGCGCTTCGGTGTGCCGCCGGAGATTGTCGTAGTCGAACTCGGTGCCCAGGCTTCCGCTTGACACAGCGCCCCGCTGACGCGGTGCCCACAGGCTCGGCGGGCATGGGTTGAAAGTGATATGGCGATCGGCCAGAAACACGTCCATCATGGACGGTGAAAGGAAGTTGCCGATGACCACGCGCCGGATGATCCGCATGAAGCCAAAGCGCGCGGGCGAGCCGCTTTTTCAGCTGCGCATCGCCGGCCTTGCCTTTCGCGATGGCCATCTGCTCGTTCATCGCGCCACGCATGAAAGCTTCTGGACCCTCCCCGGCGGGCGCGCGGAAATCGGAGAAAGCTCCGATCTCACGCTGAAGCGCGAGATGATGGAGGAGCTTGGCGTGGAGGTCGGCATCGGGCGGATGCTTTGGACGGTCGAAAACTTCTTCCATTACGAGGGCGTCGACGTCCACGAACTCGGCTTCTACTATCTCATGGACGTGCCGGAGCATTTTCCCTTTCATCGCAGCGATATCGTTCACCGCAATATCGACGGGAAGTCCGAGCTGGAATTCAAATGGGTGCTGGCTACCAGCGACAGCCTGCGGGCGCTCGATATCCCGCCCTATTTCCTCGCCGAAACCATCGAGAGCCTGCCGGAGACCCCGCGCCACATCATCTGGCATGATGGCGATCTCGACCGCCCCTGACGCTTTTTGGTCCTGCGGACAGGCGCGCTACGGCTGCGTAGCTGTCTGGAACAACCTGTGGGACCGGGCATTCTTCTGGCGAGGCAGGTTTGCGGACGGGCAAGGCTGCGCTCAAAAGCCAAGGAGCGAGCCATGACGAAATTCCGCAAGGGCACCAAGGTCGAGTGGACCTGGGGCAAGAGCAAAGCTGAAGGCAAGATCGACGAGAGCTTTACCGAGGATGTGGAGCGTACGATCGAAGGTCATAAGATCAAGCGCAAGGCAAGCGCCGACGAACCTGCCTATCTGATCAAGCAGGAGGATGGCGCCCGCGTGCTCAAGAGTCACTCGGAACTGCGGAGCATCTGATGACCGAAACAGGCAAACACGTGCCGCCGGCCGCTGTGGCCAAAATGGCGGAAAAGGGCCTTGATCTGCGCGAACGCTTCAAGCGCGGCGGTACACAGGTTGGCGTCTCCCGCGCCCGCGATTTGAAAAACCGTCAGTCACTGTCCGACGAGACGCTAAAGCGCATGCGCAGCTACTTTGCCCGCCACAAGGTCGACAAGCGCGCTGCGAATTTCGGCGATGACGACAATCCTTCTGCTGGCTATGTCGCCTGGTTGCTCTGGGGTGGCGATGCTGGCCGCGACTGGGTGGCCAAACAGATGGACGAGACAAGCGATAAGGCGCCGAAAAAAAACGGCGCGAAGGCGAAATCGGCCAAATCCGCCCAGAGTGGTAAAAAGAACAGCAAACCGGACATGCGCGCCTCGGCGTCCTGACGGTTCCTTGAGGCTGGCGGGCGGCCGGAGAATCGGCTCATGCGTTGGTGCTTGTGCGCTTCACTCAGCGCTGGGCGCCGTCGCCAGCATCGTGATCGTCTGCGCCAGTCGCGCTTTGCCTCCTGGTGTCCAGCCAAGGCTGCGGAGGCGATCCGTCAGCATGTCGCGGTAAAGTCCGGGATCGGCGGGTGCGGGAAGGGGATGGCAAAGACCCGTCGCCTTCTGGAACAAGGCGAGAATCTCATGCGTGTCGGTGACGATATCGCCGACATTGAAGTTCTCGCCATTGATGCGGATCGGATCGGCCTGAAGCATCAACCTGACCGCTTTTGCGACGTCAGCGCCATGCACCTCGCCCCCGGCGCGGCTGGCGATCGGAAGTCCTTCCCGGTAGTCAGCGAAAAGATCCTGCCACTTATGCGGAAGCCCGGCTCTCGGCGCGCCGTAAACGCCTGTGATTCTCAAGCTTGCCGTGAAAAACGCATGGTAACAGAGCGCGGTGAGGCTGCGCTCGACGGCTAACTTGGCTTTGCCGTAAAGCGTATCGGGACGCGGTGTATCGGCTTCGGACAGGGAGGCTTGGCCGGCCACCGCGCCATAGACTGCCCGGCTCGACAGGAACACGCATCGGCGGACGCCTGCATCGCGCGCCGCCTCGAACAGGCGGATGCTGCCATCGACATTGGCTTTCAGGAAGCCTTCAGGATCGTCGCCCTCGCCACCGCGATAGCGTCCCGGAACATGAGAAAAAGCCGCATGGACAAGGTGATAGACGTCATCGAACAGCGCCAGCATGTCCTCGTCCGGATCCAGGCGCATGGGGCGAAAACCGACACGGCGCGAGAACAGCCCTGGCTGTGGCGGTGTGCGGCCGGCCACCGTGACACGCGCGCCGCTCTGCAAGAGATCTTCGACAATAAAACGGCCGACGAGACCCGTACCGCCGGTGACCAGGACATGGGTCATGAGACGGCGGCTTTATCCTGCCCCATATCGGTGCTGCTGCTGCCGGACTGGGGAAGGGCTGAGAGATCGCCGATCGGCTCTCCCCGATAGACCCGGTGCCAGAGATCGATCAGCGGCTTCAGCTGCTTTGCCTTGGGGTGATCCCGCTCCCAAGGCTTTTCATACTGGTAATGCAGCACCGAGATCGACTGCCAGTCCCAGAGGTCGGGCAGCGCGAACCAGACATATTGCAGCATGTTCATCGTCACCGGCAGGCCATGCCACTCGGGGAAGAAGGCTTGGAGGAAGGTCTGGTCGGTGCGCTGCCAGAAGGCGTCAGGCACGTCGAGCCGCGCCAGCATGGCGGCGAAGGTGTCCTCAGACGGGGCGGCGACGAAGACGCCGGAATTCAGCCGGTGAAAATCGGCCAGCGACTGATAGACATTCGGCGCGGCGCAAAACTCCGGATAGGCGAAGAAGCGGTCGATCGGCCTCAGCACGATCGTATCGGCATCGAGGAAGATCACGCGCTCGTAATCCGTCAGCTGCCAGAGCCGAAGCTTGCAGAAATTGTCGAGCGGCGAGTGGAAGAGCGGTTTTCGCCCCTTTGCAAAGGGCGCCGCGCCATGCAGCGCTCCGCGCGCGTGACGCTGGTTGAAGGCGTCTGACAGGGGCAAGTGATCGCAGGCGACCAGCCGCGCACCCAGCGCCTCCAGGGGTGCAAGCCGCGCGCCGTCAACACCGCCGGTATGGAGCACGACGAGATCGGCCTTCGTCCCCGTCTGCCTCAGCGATTGCAGCAGCGCCCGGGCGCCCATGGCGTAATCGGCATTGGTGACGAGCGTGACGAAGGCGTGGTTGCCTGAGGCGGAACGAGCGCGCCCCAGGCCACCGGAGGGATCTGTCGACATCATGACACCGACTTCAGCCGCTTGCCTTCCGGATCGTGATTGATCTTGGCGGCGATGTCGCGTGTCCAGGCCGAAACGGCTGGTACACGGGAGCGATCGACACGATAGGCGAACTTTCTGGCGACATCGACGATTTCGGACAGCAGGCCGCTTTCCAGTGTCGTCGGCGAGAGGCCGAGCGCCAGGAACTTGTCGTTCTTGACGACAAGATCGTTTTCCGCCGCTTCCTTGCGGGGATTGGGCAGCCAGACGATCTCGCCGCCGGCCATGCGCGCCACGATCTCGGCAAGGTCGCGCACACGATGGGTTTCGGTCATCTGGTTGAAGATCTCGACCCGGCTGCCGCGCGCCGGCGGGTTTTTCAGCGCGATCTCGATGCAGCGCACCGAATCCTGGATGTGGATGAAGGCGCGGGTCTGGCCGCCGGTGCCGTGCACCGTCAGCGGATAGCCGATGGCGGCCTGGATCAGGAAGCGGTTGAGCACCGTGCCATAGTCGCCGTCATAATCGAAGCGGTTGATCAACTGCGGATGGATGCGCGTCTGTTCGGTATGCGTGCCCCAGACGATGCCCTGATGCAGGTCGGTGATCCTCAGGCCGTCATTCCTCGCATAGAACTGAAAGAGCAGCTGATCCAGGCACTTGGTCATGTGGTAGATCGAGCCTGGATTGGCGGGATAGAGGATGTCCTGGGAAACGGTTTCGCCCGTCTGCGTCTCGATGCCGACAGGCAGATAGCCTTCGGGGATCGCCGCGCCGACAGTGGAATAGCCGTAAACGCCCATGGTGCCGAGATGCACCAGATGGGCATCGAGCTGCAGCTCGACCATGGCGTTCAGCAGGTGATGCGTGGCGTTGACGTT
This sequence comes from Xaviernesmea oryzae, assembly GCF_900109605.1. Classification (GTDB taxonomy): domain Bacteria; phylum Pseudomonadota; class Alphaproteobacteria; order Rhizobiales; family Rhizobiaceae; genus Xaviernesmea; species Xaviernesmea oryzae. Next base: position 30,482 of record NZ_FOAM01000006.1, on the reverse strand, counting down.
GTTGTTGACCGTGTAGTTCTTGTGTCGGTCCGTCTTCATCGAATAGGGCGCGGCGCGCTGCTCGGCAAAGTGAACGATGGCGTCGGGGCGATGCTGCGCCAGCCAGTTCTTCAAGAGCTCGTAGTCGCGGGCGAGATCGATCAGGTGAAAATGGATGCGCCGGCCGGTTTCGGCATGCCAGATGCGTGTGCGCTCCTGGATCGAGTCCATCGGCGTCAGCGACTGGACGCCGAGCTCGGTGTCGATCCAGCGTCGGGAGAGATTGTCGAGAATGTGGATGTCATGGCCGGCTTTCGACAGATGCAGGGCCGTCGGCCAGCCCACGAAACCATCCCCGCCCAGAACCGCGATCTTCATGCGCCGTCTCCTTCGCGTGTGTCGAGAGGCCGAGCCCAGCCTGTTCTGTTCGTCGATAGACTGGACTGGCAGCCCTGTCGGTCGATAGGCCAGAAATGTGACAGATGTGCCGCGCTTGAAAAAGACCAAGGCTTCCTGCAGAGAATTTTGAACGAATTTCACAGTTTGATGAGGCTGCACCATGCAGATTTCGCTTGCCGGCGAATTGACGGAAGCCGGCCACCGTCTGGTCCAGCGTGTCTATTATGAGGACACGGACTTCTCCGGCGTCGTCTATCATGCCCGCTACCTGCATTTCATGGAGCGCGCCCGCACCGACTATCTGCGCCTGCTGGGGGTAGAGCAGGCCTCGCTCGCCGTCGAAGGCGACACGGAAGGGCTGGTCTTCGTCGTCCATCGCATGGAGATCGATTTCAAGGCGCCGGCTCGGATGGACGATATTCTGACCATCGAAACCGTGACCGAAAAGGCCGGCGGGGCGAAGATGGTGCTGTCCCAGGCGATCTGGAACGGCGAGCGTCCGCTGATCAATGCGCGCGTGATCATCGCCGTCATCAATGCCGCCGGACGACCGCGCCGCCTGCCCGAGACGCTGGCCCAGCGTTTTCTCGCCAATGCGGCTCCCATTGTGGCATGATCATGGTGCTTTGACACCGACGGTCGGTCTGGCCCGCCGCGTCGGGCCATCGATACGGCGCCGTAACGACTTCTTAACCATAATGATGTCTTAATGCTCGGGCTGAAAGGGTTTGTGCGGTGCACGTCATCCTTTCACCAAGATTACGCTTGACAGAGCAGACCGGCGCTGACCGGCCGTGCCATGCCGGTCTTCGGCCCGTTGCGCATGCAGCGGCGGCGAGGCCCATGGTGAGCGGTCTTTCAGGCGGACGGACTTGTTTGAACGGCCCGGCTCATTTCGCGCCACACGCGCTCGGGATCGCCGGGCGTTCGGATTCGGGGATTAGACGAAAATGGAACAGGTTGGACTGGCGGCGACGACGGACGTGACGCTGTGGTCGCTCTTCATGCAGGCGGGCCTCGTCGTAAAGCTCGTCATGCTGGGGCTTATCGGCGCCTCGGTCTGGACATGGGCGATCGTGGTCGACAAGTCGGTGCGCTTTGCCCGCGCGCGCAAGCAGGCCGACAATTTCGAACAGGTCTTCTGGTCGGGTCAATCGCTGGAAGAGCTCTACCGCACGCTGTCGGATCGCAATCCTACGGGAATGGCGGCAATCTTCGTCTCCGCCATGCGCGAATGGAAGAAGAGTTTCGAGCGCGGTGCGCGTTCGCCGATCGGCCTGCAGATGCGCATCGACAAGGCCATGGACGTGACGCTGGCGCGCGAGGCCGAAGGGCTGGAAGCGCGGCTCGGCTCGCTCGCCACCATCGGCTCGGCCGGTCCCTTTATCGGCCTGTTCGGCACGGTCGTGGGGATCATGACCTCGTTCCAGGCAATTGCCGGCTCGAAGTCCACCAACCTCGCGGTCGTCGCGCCCGGTATTGCCGAGGCGCTGCTGGCCACCGCCATCGGCCTGGTCGCCGCTATTCCCGCTGTCATCGCCTACAACAAGTTCACCGCCGATGCCGGCAAGATGACGGCGCGCATGGAAGGCTTTGCCGACGAATTCTCCGCCATCCTCTCGCGCCAGATCGACGAGAAGATGCAGACGCGCCAGGCGGCGCAATAAGGCTTGAAGGCCCGGCGCCGAGACAGGCGCCCTTGGCCTGCTTGAAAGAAGGACAGATCCCATGGGCATGGCAGTCGGCGGAGGGGCGGGCTCTGGCGGTCGGCGCGGACGGCGCGGACGGCGCAAGGGCGCTATCAGCGAGATCAACGTAACGCCGCTCGTCGACGTCATGCTCGTGCTTCTGATCATCTTCATGGTCGCCGCGCCGATGATGACGGTCGGCGTGCCGATCGACCTGCCGGAAACGCAGGCCAAGGCACTGAACGCCCAGACGCAGCCGATCACCATCTCGATCAAGAATTCCGGCGAGATCTATCTGCAGGAAACGCCGATCCCCGCCGAAGAGGTGGTGGCCAAGCTGCAGGCGATCGCCACGACGGGCTATAATGAGCGCATCTTCGTGCGCGGCGATGCCACCGCCCCTTATGGCGTCATCGCCGACGTGATGGCGCGCATCCAGACGGCAGGCTTCAAGAATATAGGCCTGGTCACCCAGCAGAAGACGAACGGATAAAGCTTCGACAATGAGAGGCAGTATCGCGACATCGGCAGCGCTTCACGTCCTGGTTCTTGCCTGGGCGATGATCTCGCTCGGCAGTCCGGCACACTTCGAAGTGGCGGATACCGAGGCGATGCCTGTCGATATCGTGCCGGTGGAGGAGCTGACGCAGATCCAGCAGGGCGATAAGAAGGCGCCCAAGGCTGAGAAGGCCGCGCCCGCGCCGACCAAGCGGCCGGATGTCGTGGAAAATGCCGAGAATCTGGGCGAAAACAGCGTCGACCTGAAGACGCCGCCACGCCCCGAAGCCAAGCCGTTGGAAAAGGAATCGAGCGCCGCGCCCAAGGCTGCGGAAACGCCGGTGCCGACCCCCGAGCCGACCCCGCAGGACAAGCCCGAGCTCGTGGACGAGAAGCCGCCGGCAACGCCGGCCACCGAGGTGGCAGCACTTCCCACGCCGAAGGCAGAGGTGACGCCGCAGCCGCGCCCCGAGCCGCCAAAGCCCGAAACGAAGACCGAGGCGCCTCCGCCGCCGAAGGAAGAGCCCGAGCAGGCGGAAGAAAAGCCGATCGAGAAGCCCGACGCCGAGGCCTTGCCGGACAAGGTGCCGGCGCCGATGGCCAAGCCGAAGGTCGAGCCGAAACCTGAGCCGCCGAAGCCGGTTGAACAGGCCAAGGCGACCCCGCCGGCGCAGACGGCCAAGACGCCGGATCGCAAGGCCGACGAGGGCAAGAAGGATGCGAAGAAATCCGCCTCCGCCAAGCAGAGCGACTTCAACGCCGACGAGATCTCCAGCCTGTTGAACAAGCAGGATTCGTCTGGTGGCGGCGCCAAGCGCTCGACCCAGACGGCAGCACTCGGCGGCAAGAAGACGACGGGCGGCTCGACGTTGTCGCAGAGCGACAAGGATGCGATCAAGCAGCAGATCCAGGGCAACTGGTCGATCATTCCAGGCATCGCCGATACGGCCGGTATCCTGATCAAGGTCACGCTGCATCTCGACCGTGACGGCAACATCATCGGACAGCCGGAAATTTCCTCGTCCGGCGGGTCCGACGCGGCACGCAGAACGCATGAGGGCGGTGTTCGCCGCGCGATCATGAAATCGCTGCCGCTCAAGGGGCTGCCACCGGACAAATATGATGACTGGAGCGAGATGGTGCTGAATTTCGACCCGAGCGAGATGGGCTTCTGAAGCATGTCCGGATGAAGCGAGATCGCTTCATCGCCGGATCATGCGCAACAACAAAGAGCATCAGGGTGATCCGACTTTCACCGGCAATGCTCCAGACGCTTGCGACTGCGCGCAAGGTGGTCCGCGAAAACAGTGCCGGCGCGCTCGAACTTTGACGATATGAATGGCTGAAAGGCTGTAACTCCATGCTGAGACGTACGTTCTTCCAACTAGCCGGTGCCGCAACCGGTATGGCTGCCCTGGCCGCCGCGCCTGCCGAAGCCCGGGTCGAGATCAACATCAACCGCGGCAATGTCGAGCCGATGCCGATCGCGGTAACTGACTTCCTCCAAGGCGACCTGGGGCGGAAGATCTCGGACGTGGTGGCCGCGGATCTCAAGCGCTCCGGCCTGTTCGCGCCGATCAACCGCTCGGCCTTTATCGAAAAGGTTTCCAATCCGGATGCCGCGCCGCGCTTTGACGACTGGAAGGTCATCAACGCCCAGGCGCTGGTCACCGGCCGGGTGACGCAGGAGGGCGACGGCCGCCTCAAGGCGGAGTTCCGCCTGTGGGACGTCTTCGCCAATCAGCAGATGACCGGCCAGCAATTCTTCACCCAGCCGGAAAACTGGCGCCGCGTCGCCCATATCATCGCCGATGCGATCTATGAGCGCGTGACCGGCGAGAAGGGCTATTTCGACACGCGCATCGTCTATGTCGCCGAAAGCGGCCCGAAGACGGCGCGCAAGCGCCAGCTGGCGATCATGGATCAGGACGGCTTCAACTCGCGTGCGCTCACCAATTCCAACGATATCGTGCTGACGCCGCGCTTCTCGCCGAACAAGCAGGAAATCACCTATATGTCCTTCGAGGGGCAGCAGCCCCGTGTCTACCTGCTGCAGCTTGAGACCGGGCAGCGCGAGGTGGTCGGCAACTTCCCCGGCATGACCTTCTCACCGCGCTTCTCGCCCGATGGCCAGCGTGTCATCATGAGCCTTCAGCAGGACGGCAATGCCAATATCTACACGATGGACCTGCGCTCGCGCACGACCACGCGCCTGACCTCGACATCGGCGATCGATACTTCGCCCTCCTACGCCCCCGATGGCGGCCGCATCGTCTTCGAAAGCGACCGCGGCGGACGGCAGCAGCTTTACGTCATGGGCTCCGATGGCTCCGGTCAGTCCCGCATCTCCTTCGGCGACGGCGCCTATTCGACGCCGGTCTGGTCGCCGCGCGGCGATCTGATCGCTTTCACCAAGCAGTCGGGCGGCAAGTTCTCGATCGGCGTGATGAAGCCGGATGGTTCGGGCGAGCGCATCCTGACCAGCGGCTTCCATAATGAAGGCCCGACCTGGGCGCCCAATGGCCGCGTCATCATGTTCTTCCGCCAGAATGCCGGCGCGGGCGGCCCGCAGCTCTACTCGATCGATCTGACCGGCTATAACGAACAGCTGATCCCGACCCAGGGCTTCGCGTCCGATCCGGCGTGGTCGCCGCTGTTGGAATAGTGCGAGCTAGGGCGAATCGCCTTTGCAATCATTGCTCTTAACCCTCTGTCTGCCGGGCCGATCCTCAGGCTCACGCTAATGGCAAAGCGCCTGAAGCGCTTGGATAGCCGCCGCTGTTCAAGCGCTTCGTCTTTTGGACGATGGGTGATTGTGCAGAAAAAACAGGTGCCTGCCGCGGCCCTGTTTGAATTGCTGCGGTTTTGGCGAGAGGCGGGCGGGAAGATGGCGCGCTTGCGGCCATGTCTTGGCACCCTTGCCGCCTTCCTGCCGCAAAGTGCTGATTAGCCCCATCGGGAGGCGTATCTTGAAACTTCTTTAACCAAGAGCGGTGCATAAAAAGTAACCGTTTCCGGTTACCGTCTGGCAACTCTGATCGTTAAGACCATCCTTGAAGGAGAGACCGGCCCATGAGCCGCATTCCCGTTCCGGCCGCAGGCCGCATGCAGTCCATCGCCCGCAACCCCGTGGCCATCGCGCTCTTCCTCACGCTGTCCATCGCCGGCTGCGCCTCGAAGAAGAACCTGCCCAACAGCGCCGGTGATCTCGGCCTGAACGGCGGCGCTGGCGGCTCGGCCACGCCTGGCTCCCAGCAGGATTTCACCGTCAATGTCGGCGACCGCATCTTCTTCGACACGGACTCGTCGTCCGTGCGCGGCGATGCCCAGGCGACGCTCGACAAGCAGGCCCAGTGGCTGCAGCGCTATTCGAAGTATCCGATCACGGTAGAAGGCCATGCCGACGAGCGCGGCACGCGCGAATACAACCTGGCACTCGGTGCCCGTCGCGCCGCCGCAGCCCGCGACTATCTGGTCTCGCGCGGCATTCCCGCCAGCCGTATCAAGACGATCTCCTACGGCAAGGAAAAGCCGGTTGCCGTTTGCGACGATATTTCCTGCTGGTCGCAGAACCGCCGCGCCGTCACCGTTCTGGGCGGCGCTGGCATGTAAATCGCGGCGTGAGGAGGGCCGGGGCCTTGGCGCCCCTGCCGCCTTGCACGGGTATCAGGCCATCATGCTGGACCTCACGGCGTCGCGGGCACTTGCCTCTGCCGCTTGATGGGTTCGGCCTAGCCGGCCTCTTGCGTTTCGCAGGTTGCGGGGCGGTCCGGACCAGGGGCCGCCTTTTGCGTTTGTCATAGTTTGACCGAAGTCCGGTTGCTTTTTGACGGCAACTGGAAAAAATGCCTGCGACCGCGCGAGGCGCCTCACGAATTCCTGGGGCCGTTCCTTGTGGACGCGGCAGCTCGGCTGCAAGCCTTCCGCACGTGACCTGCGTGCGGCTCTTGGACCATGCCATGCGCCCGTGAGAGGGACGTGCTGTCCCTGAAACGTTCGTATGGCACTTTCACCTTGCCGAGGCGTGTCGGCGAAATGATTTCGCGCGTCGCGTTCCCCGGCTTCCGGATGGTTTTCGCAGCTCGCTCCTCTCCGGCGCCGATGAAGGACGCGCGGGTGGGTGGCTGCCTTAAGGGACGTTTGAGCCATGAAACACTTCGCCGTGGCGGCAACGATCGGGGTTCTGGCCTTTTCGGCCTCGGTGCTGCCGGTAACCGCCATGCCGCTCTCTGCCCTGATCGATCAGGCTCTGCACCGCGGCGAGGCGACATCGCCGCCGGCGCGGCCGTCTGCTGCGCCAGTGATCAAGGTGCAGTCGAGCGAGGCCGGCCGCATCGGCCAGCTCGAGGAGCAGGTCCGCTCGCTCAATGGCCGCATCGAGGAGATGAGCTTCCAGCTCCTCCAGATGCAGGAGCAGATCCGCAAGTTCCAGGAGGACAACGAGTTCCGCTTCCAGGATCTCGAAAAGGGTGGCGGCGGCGGTGCTGCAGCCCCGAAGAAGAAGAGCGCGCTCGAAACCCCGCGCACGCAAGACCAGGCCTCCGTCCCCGCGACGGAGAGCCCGGCGGCCTCGACCGGGCAGGAGCCCGGTCTTTCCGCCCGCAATTCCGCTGGCAGCTCAGCCACGACGGGCGCCCCGCCGAGCGACCTCGGTCAGATCATTCTCGATTCCGAGGGGCAGTCCCTGTCGGCCACCGCCGCGCCCCAGCCTTCCGCGCCGGCCCAGACGCAGGCCCCGACTCGCACGGCAGCGCTCAACAGCGACGCCGATCTCTACCAGTCCGCCTATGGCCATGTTCTCGCGGGCGATTATGCCGTGGCAGAGGGCGAGTTCCGCGATTATCTCGATTCCTTCCCCAAGAGCGACAAGGCCGCCGATGCCAGCTTCTGGATGGGCGAAGCACAATATTCCCAAGGGAAATTCAACGACGCCGCCAAGACCTTCCTCAATGCGCATCAGACCTATGGCAAATCGCCGAAGGCGCCGGAAATGCTGCTGAAGCTTGGCATGTCGCTGTCCAAGCTGGACAACAAGGAAACCGCCTGCGCCACCTTGCGCGAGGTCAACAAGCGCTATCCCAAGGCATCCCAGGCCGTCAAAACCAAGGTGACGAGCGAAATGAGCCGTCTGGCCTGTTGAGCTGACGCGCCGTCCGGCGTGTTTGCTCAGCGGTCCTTTTTCCGGCCCAGCCGCGCGCCTTGTGCCGCAGAATGCCCTTGGATTGCTCCCATGCCCACTCTCGCCGATGCCTTGACCGATCCTGTGGCAATTGCGGCGGACGACATGCTGCAGCGCTTTCGGTCCCCCGCGCGGCTGATCTGCGCCTTGTCAGGCGGCAGCGATTCCACCGGGCTGCTGCGCGCTTTGCATGCGGCTCTGCCGCGCCATCCCGGCCTTAGCCTCGAAGCCTGCACCATCGATCATGGATTGCGCCCGGCCTCCGCGGACGAGGCGCGTGCCATGGCGGCGCTATGCGCACAGCTGGGCATCGCTCACCACATCCGTCGCTGGGAGGGGGAAAAGCCAGCCTCCGGGCTTCAGGCGGCCGCGCGGCTGGCGCGTTACAGGCTGCTTGTCGATGTGGCCCAGGCGCGGGATGCGCAGGCGATCCTCAGCGGCCATACAGCGAATGATCAGGCGGAAACCATCGCCATGCGCAGTCTGCGCTCCGCGCCTGGCCAACCAGGGCTGGCTGGCATGGCGCCGGCAGTGCTGCTCTTTGGCCAGGTTTGGCTGCTCCGTCCTTTCCTTCCGCTCAGCCGCGCGCAGATCCGCCTTTACCTTCAGTCTCTCGGACAGGCCTTCATCGACGATCCGAGCAATGACAATCCTCGTTTCGAGCGCGTTCGGCTGCGCCAGTCCATGGAGCCGGCGTGCCTGCAGCCTCGGCCTTTCTTCCCTTTTTCGAAAGCCAGCGACCGAGCGGCGTCGGGCGCACGCATCGCCGCGCTGATGGGTGAGGAGGCCGCAAGCGTCGGGGAGGGGATCCTGCGGCTTTCGCCGAGGCTCTGCGCGAGCGCCGGCGAGGACGATACGGCACGCGCCATCGCCCTTCTGGCGGCCGCCATGGGCGGCAAGGCCATGCCGGTAGGGCGCGAGACCATGGGGCGGGTGGCGACCTTCCTGCAAGGTGGCATGCCCGGACGGATGACGGCCTCGGGCGTGGTCTTCGACCGCCGCCGCGAAGGTCTCTTTCTTTACCGCGAGGCGCGCGACCTGCCGGTGACGAGGCTGCTCTCGGGGCAGGAGGCGCTCTGGGATGGCCGCTATCACGTGCGCAATCTTGGCGCCGCACCACTGGTGCTCTCAAGCGGAGGGGACGCGGCTTCTCTTTCCCTCGGTCATGCCGGCACTGATATCGCCGATGCTGTTCCAAAAGGTGTCGTCCGCCGAGCCGCCCGAGCCGCCCTTCGGCTGAGCTTTGCAGATGATCGTCCTGTTACCCGCGACATGGTTGTCGTCAGGCCGGCACTCACTCTATACGACACGTTTTTGCCGTGTTTCGACCGGATGATTGCCGACCAGATCGCCATCCTGATTGGCTGCGAACGCTATATCCGCGTGCCGCTGACGGACCTGCTGCAGTCGGGTCCCTGGTAAAAGAACAAGTTTCTTTCAGGATGCCGAGAGATTTACCGGACGAAATCCAGAGCGAAGGCGTGCTTTGCCTTGGCAAGCCTCTCCTGCAATCCTATGTTAGACGCAAAAGTCGGCGTGTCCGGCGGAGCGATTTGCCCCTGACAAGGGAGGCGCGGATCTCCGGCTGCTGAAAATGAGGTTCCGGGGAGTTCAATGAACCCTAATTTTCGTAATTTCGCCCTCTGGGCGATCATCGCTCTTCTGCTGATCGCGCTGTTCAGCATGTTTCAGCAGCCGGCGGAGCGCAGCGGTTCGCGTGAAATCCCCTTCTCGCAGTTTCTGAAGGATGTCGACGGCAGCCGTGTGAAGGAAGTCGTGATCACCGGCAATAAGGTGGTCGGCAATTATTCCGAGAGCGGCACCACTTTCCAGACCTATGCGCCCTCCGTCGATACGGCCTTGACCGAGCGGCTGGAGGCCAAGAACGTCACCGTGACGGTACGTCCGGAAACCGACGGATCCTCCGGCTTCCTGAGCTATATCGGCACGCTGCTGCCCATGCTGCTGATCCTCGGCGTCTGGCTGTTCTTCATGCGCCAGATGCAGGGCGGCTCGCGCGGTGCCATGGGCTTCGGCAAGTCCAAGGCCAAGCTTCTGACCGAAGCGCATGGCCGCGTGACCTTCGAGGACGTCGCCGGCGTCGACGAGGCCAAGCAGGATCTCGAGGAAATCGTTGAATTCCTGCGCGATCCGCAGAAGTTCCAGCGTCTGGGCGGCCGTATTCCGCGCGGCGTGCTGCTGGTCGGTCCTCCGGGCACCGGCAAGACCTTGCTCGCCCGCTCCGTCGCCGGCGAAGCCAATGTGCCGTTCTTCACCATTTCGGGCTCCGACTTCGTGGAAATGTTCGTCGGTGTCGGCGCGTCTCGCGTCCGTGACATGTTCGAGCAGGCCAAGAAGAACGCGCCTTGCATCATCTTCATCGACGAAATCGATGCCGTCGGCCGCCATCGCGGCGCGGGCCTCGGCGGCGGCAATGACGAGCGCGAGCAGACGCTGAACCAGCTTCTGGTCGAGATGGATGGCTTCGAAGCGAATGAGGGGATCATCCTGATCGCCGCGACCAACCGTCCCGACGTTCTCGATCCCGCGCTTCTGCGTCCCGGTCGTTTCGACCGTCAGGTCGTCGTGCCGAATCCAGACATCAATGGCCGCGAGCGCATTCTCAAGGTTCACATCCGCAACGTTCCGCTCGCCCCCAATGTCGATCTGAAGACGCTTGCGCGCGGCACGCCCGGCTTCTCCGGTGCCGATCTGATGAACCTCGTCAACGAGGCGGCGCTGATGGCGGCACGGCGCAACAAGCGCGTCGTCACCATGCAGGAATTCGAGGACGCCAAGGACAAGATCATGATGGGCGCGGAACGCCGCTCGTCCGCCATGACCGAGGCCGAGAAAAAGCTGACTGCCTATCACGAAGCCGGCCACGCCATTCTGGCGCTGAACGTGCCGGCGGCGGATCCACTGCACAAGGCGACGATCATTCCGCGCGGCCGTGCGCTCGGCATGGTCATGCAGCTGCCCGAAGGCGACCGCTATTCGATGAGCTATAAGTGGATGGTCTCGCGCCTCGCCATCATGATGGGTGGCCGCGTGGCCGAAGAGGTGACTTTCGGCAAGGAAAACATCACTTCCGGCGCCTCTTCCGACATCGAGCAGGCCACGAAGCTGGCCCGCGCGATGGTCACCCAGTGGGGCTTCTCCGACCAGCTCGGTCAGGTTGCCTATGGCGAGAACCAGCAGGAGGTCTTCCTCGGCCATTCCGTGGCCCAGTCGAAGAACCTCTCCGAAGCGACCGCGCAGAAGATCGACAATGAAATCCGTCGTCTGATCGACGAGGCCTATGAAGAGGCTAAGCGGATCATCACCGAAAAGCATTCCGAATTCGTGGCTCTGGCCGAGGGCCTCCTCGAATATGAAACGCTGACCGGTGAAGAGATCAAGGCGCTGATCCGGGGCGACAAGCCGGCCCGTGACCTTGGCGACGATAGCCCGCCGCACCGTGGCTCCGCCGTTCCATCGACCGGCGCGAAGAAGGATGGCCCGAGCGGTGCGAAGGGCGACGAACCGGAAAGCGGCCTGCCGCAACCGCAATAAACTCCACGTCGAATCTGTTCGACCTAAAGCCGTCGCGGCATCCCCGCGGCGGCTTTTTCATATCAGGTGAACCAAGCGTCCATTCTCCGGGTTTGGCTGCAGAGCATATTTGCAGCAAACGAAGAGGAGACGGGGATGGAGCATATCAGCGGCGGCTGCCTGTGTGGGAAGCTGCGTTTCGTCGCCTCGGGGCAGCCCTACCGAGTGGGCATCTGCCATTGCCTTGACTGCCGGAAGCATCACGGCGCTCTGTTTCATGCCTCCGCTATCTTTCCCGAGGATGCCGTGGTGGTCGAAGGCGAAGCGCGGGATTATGCCGGGCGCTTCTTCTGCCCTACCTGTGGCTCTCCGGTCTTTGCGCGAAGCGGAGATGAAGTCGAGATTCATCTCGGTTCGCTCGATGCTCCCGATCGTTTCACACCGACCTATGAACTCTGGACGATCCGGCGTGAGGCTTGGCTTCCGCCCTTTGCAGTCCGCAGGCATTATGAGCGCAATCGTGATGAGACGCGCCGTCAGGAGGAATAGCCGAAGGCCGGCCGAGGAGCACAGGATGGCGAGGCTGGCATGAGACAGAACGACAGGTGCCAGTTCCAGCTCCTTCCCGGTAACGGGATTTAATGAATTTTGACTCTAATTTTGAGACCTGTGCCGCTAAGACATGGCAAAGACCAGGCAGTGAGCCAATTGGGTCCTCAGACACAGAGCGGGTTCAATCCCCGATCTAGACCGCGCGCTTGCAAGGCGCGACGATGAAGGAGCTTTTATGACACGTCGCTATTTCGGCACCGATGGCATTCGCGGCCAGTCCAACCTCTTTCCGATGACGCCGGATCTGGCGATGCGGGTCGGCATTGCGGTTGGCACCATTTTCCGCCGGGGCGCGCATCGCCATCGGGTGGTGATCGGCAAGGACACGCGGCTTTCGGGCTATATGCTGGAAAATGCGATGGTTGCGGGCTTCACCGCCGCCGGGCTCGATGTCTTCCTTCTCGGACCAATTCCCACGCCCGGCGTCGCGATGCTGACCCGCTCGCTGCGTGCGGATATCGGCGTGATGATTTCGGCCTCCCACAATCCCTTCCAAGACAATGGCATCAAGCTGTTCGGCCCTGATGGCTATAAGCTCTCGGACGAAATCGAGGCGCGTATCGAGGAGCTTCTCGATCAGGATCTGTCAGGCCAGTTGGCCAAGGCGGAAGATATCGGCCGCGCCAAGCGCGTGGATGGCGACATCTATCGCTATATCGAACATGCCAAGCGCACGCTGCCGCGTGATGTCACGCTCAAGGGCCTGCGCGTGGCCATCGATTGCGCCAATGGTGCAGCCTACAAGGTCGCGCCGCTGGCCCTTTGGGAGCTCGGCGCCGATGTGGTGACGATCGGTGCCGATCCGAATGGTACCAACATCAATCTCGATTGCGGTTCCACCAACCCCGCCGCTCTGCAGAAGAAGGTGCACGAGGTGCGCGCCGATATCGGTATTGCGCTGGATGGCGACGCCGATCGCGTCCAGCTCGTCGATGAACGCGGCCAGATCGTCGATGGCGACCAGTTGATGGCTGTGATCGCCGATCAATGGGCCCTGGATGGTCAGCTCAAAGGCGACGGCATCGTCGCGACCGTCATGTCCAATCTGGGGCTGGAGCGTTATCTGCACGGTCGTGGCCTGACCCTGCAACGCACCAAGGTCGGCGACCGCTACGTGGTCGAGCATATGCGTGAGCATGGCTACAATCTCGGCGGCGAACAGTCCGGCCACATCGTCATGTCGGATTTCGGCACGACCGGCGACGGTCTGGTGGCCGCGCTTCAGGTCTTGGCTGCCGTCAAGCGGCTGGGCCGGCCGGTAAGCGAAATCTGCCATCGTTTCGAGCCCGTGCCGCAGGTCTTGAAGAATGTCCGCATTGCTTCCGGCAAGCCTTTGGAAGAGCCGGCGGTTGCCCAGGCGATCGGCGAGGCCGAATCGCGTCTAAAGGGTCGGGGGCGGCTGCTGATCCGCCCCTCGGGCACTGAGCCGCTCATCCGCGTGATGGCGGAGGGCGATGATCGCGCCGAGGTCGAGGCCATCGTCGATGGTCTGGTAGGCGTCATCGGCGCGGCGCGCAGCGCTGCCTGACCGATCGACAATCAAACCCTCTTTGGGTCTGCCGTTCGACAGTGTTCGCCGATCACGGACACTGTCGAATTGCGTTGCGCGAGGGCATGGCGAAACTTTACCCTTATGAAATGGCCGCAGGATGAATGGGTTCATTATCTCGCGCTAAGATCGCAATGCCTTCTGTAAAGCAGTTGCTCATAAGCAATACTCCGATACTTGCAATCTACGCATTTTCTTAATGCCGATGAATGATCGTAGTTAACAGGAATTTAACTCTTACTCATTATTGTCCAGCTCCATGAAGTCTGGGAAGGTCTGTCCGTTCCAGGCGCCCGGTCTGGAGTCGTCCCATGAAGAGAAGCGTGATCGGCGTGTTCGCCGTTTTGCTTGCGAGCACACCCGGCGTGGCCGCCGACCTTTACCCGGTGCAAGAGGCGCCACCGCCGGTCGCGGTCGCGCCCGTGGCAGGCGGCTGGTATCTGCGCGGTGATATCGGCTACGCCTTCACCGACCTGCGTGGCGCGCATTATTACCAAGGCCCTGGTCGCTATGTCCGTGACTTCGACAAGGCCGATCTCGACGATACCTGGACGGCCGGCATTGGTGTGGGTTACCGCGCCAGCGAGCATCTGCGCGCCGATCTGACGCTGGACCATCTCGGAAAAGCAGATTTCAGCGGCTCGACCACGGGAAGCTGCGGCGTCGCGACCGCCTGCACCTCGCGGGATGTTTCCGCCCTGACGGCCTGGAGCCTGATGGCCAATGCCTATGTCGATATCGGCACTTGGGGTCGCTTCACGCCCTATGTCGGTGGCGGCATCGGCGGCACGCGGGTCAAGTGGGACAAGCTGAAGAACACCAGCTGCGAAACCGGCAATTCCGGGAATTGCGACGAGACGGTGGAGCATGAGGGCAAGGAGCGCTGGCGCTTCACCTATGGGCTGATGGCCGGTACCGCCATCGACATCACCTGCAATCTGCAGGCCGATATCGGCTATCGCTTCCGCCATATCCTGGCCGGCGATATGTTCGGCTCAAAGCTGCATGGCGGTCCCGGTTCCGACAAGGGGCTTTATGTCCATGAAGCCCGCGCCGGTCTGCGCTATAATTTCGGCGATTGCGAACAGGCAGCCTATGTGCCCGAAGTTCCGGTGGACCAGCCAATCTACAAGTAAGCGATCCTCCATTCCACATCCTGCAAAGGCCGCCACCGCGCGGCCTTTTCTGCGTCTTCTCCAGGCCTGTTGCGCTTACGACGATGTCTCCACCGGATTGATAAGCCATCGCGAGCGGAGCGATGCCGCCTGGAACGGCAGGTTCACGCCAGCCTGACCGTCTACAGCTTCGCACATCTGACAGCGCCTCAAGGACGCTGTAACGCCTTCAAACCTTTGCGTCATTTTTTCCTTAAATCGATGCCGGTTTAGGGAGGTGAGGTGCAAGGGAGGGATGGTCATCGACATGGAGACGCTGATGTCCGCTCCCTTCGCCAAGGCCATTGCACGCTACAAGGCCGAGGATGTTTCGGGCGCCATTGCCGCGCTTGATCCGCTGTTGCGATCGGGCAAGCCGCTGCCTTTCGAGGTGCTCTTGCTGGCGGCCCAGTGTTTTACCAAGGCGGAGCTGTGACGCGAGGCTGCCACCTATTATAACCGCGCCGCCGATCTCCAGACCGCCAACGCGCCGATGTTGCGTGGTCTTGCCGCAGGGCTGATGGTGCGCGTGGACGACGATTATGCGATGCTTGATCGCGCCCGTCAGGCGGCCCTTAGCGGTGTGTTCAATCAGGAGGTGGAGAACTACTACCGCTTCCTGCTGCATGAACATGTGTGCATCAATGAGGCACGCTGAAGACGAGCGCTTCCTGGCCGGCATGAAGGCGGGCGATGCCAAGCTCTTCGGCGTCGAATTTCCGTCCAGCAACATCAACTGGTGCGATGACGAGAGCATCAATTCTCGTATGACGTACACGCTGATCGAAACGCCTTTTACGCCGCAGAGCACCGCCGCGCGCCGGCGCCGTCCGCACGTCTTTCAGGAGAAGATCCGCGTCGGCTATCTCTCCAGCGATTTCTTTGCCTCGCACGCCACGCTCGTGCTGTTTCGCGGTGTGCTGGAACTGCACGATCCCGACCTCTCTGAGGTGACCTTCTTCTGCCACACCGACCCCGATCATGCCGCCACCGATACGGGCTGGCGCGCCCTGCAGCCATCGCTGGTCTCTGTCCGCGACATGACGGATGCGCAGGCTGCCGAGACCATCCGTGCTGCGGGGATCGATATTCTCATCGATCTCAAGGGCCATACGAAAGGCGGCCGGGGCGGCATCCTCAATGCGGGAGCGGCGCCGATCCAGGTGGCCTATATCGGCTATCCCGGCTCCGGCTGCGGCATCGACTATGATTATATCATTGGCGACCGCTTTGTGCTGCCCGACAGCAGCAAGCCGTATTATCACGAAAAATTCTGCCGGATGCCGGAGAGCTATCAGGCCAACGACGATTTTTATCGGCCCGATCCACCGCCCTTGCCGCGTTCGGCGCTGGGGCTTCCGGCTGACCGCTTCGTCTTCGCCTCCTTCAATGCCGCCCGCAAAATCTCGCATCGTACCGCGAGGCTCTGGGCGCGTATCATGAGGCAGGTGCCGGACTCCGTGCTGTGGATCCTGTGCCTCGGCAATCTCGCGCGCGACAATTTCTCGAACTGGATGGTCGACCAGGGCATTTCCCGCGATCGCATCATCATGACCGGAGGCCTTGATTACGGGCGGCATATCGCCAGGTTAAAGGCAGCCGATTTCGGCCTCGAAACCTATCCGGTCAATGGCCATACGACGAGCAGCGACAAGCTCTGGGCCGGCCTACCGATCGCCACCTTCAAGGGTCGGCATTTCGCCTCACGGGTTTCGGAGAGCCTGCTGAACGCAATCGGCCTGCCGGAAATGGTGGCCGAGGACGAGGAGGCCTATGAGGCACTGGTCGTGGCGCTCGCCAAGGATCGCCAGCGCCTGGCGGCCTTGCGCGAAAAACTGCAGAACAACAGGACGACGACGCCTCTCTTCGACACGCTGCACTTTACCCGTCATCTGGAATGCGCCTATCGCATGATGATCGACCGGGCAAAGGCCGGGCTGGATCCCGATCATTTCGACGTGCCGCCTTTGCCGTGATCCCGGCCGCATCTCTGCAACGAGAATTATGGCTGTGGCGACATCCTGGCTGGACCAGCGCGACGGCAGGTTCGCGCCAGCCGGATCGGCTATGGCGGAAGAATTTCGATCCATCTGGAGATCCGCCCATGTCCGCGTCCTTCGCCAAGGCCTTGCAGCGCTATAAGGCCGATGACGTTTCCGGCGCCATTGCCGCCTTGAAGCCGATGCTGCAGCCAAAGCGCATCCCGCTCGAGGTGCTGCTGCTGGCGGGGCAGTGCTTCACCAAGGCAGAGCATTGGCGCGAGGCTGCGAGCTATTACAGCCGGGCAGCGGATTTGCACGCCGCCAATGCGCCGATGCTGCGCGCACTGGCGGCCAATCTCCTGGCGCGCACCGACGATAGCTACGAGGCTATGCAGACTGCGCGAAAAGCGGCGCGCAACGGTGTCTTCGATGCCGATGCCGAAGACATCTATCGCAGGAATCTGCAGGATTTCGTCTGCCTCGATGAGGCGCAGGTGGAGAACGAGCGGTTCCTGGCCGGCCTCAAGGCGGGCGACGAGAAGCTGCTCGGCGTCGAATACCCCTTCATGAACATCAACTGGTGCGATGACGAGAGCATCAACGCGCGCATGACCAACACCAAGCTGAAGATCCCTTTGACCGCGCAAGCGCGGGCAGCCCGGCGGGCGCGGCCGCATGCGTTTCAAGACCGGCTGCGGATCGGCTATCTCTCCTGCGATTTCTATTCCCAGCACGCGACAATGCTGCTCTTTCGCGGTGTGCTCGATTTGCACGATCCCGAGCAGGTCGACGTCACGCTCTTTTGCTATACCAATCCCAAAAACACCGTCTTAGACGATGGCTGGCGCGGCCAGCAGCCCAAGCTGATCGACATCCACACGCTGTCGGACGAGCAGGCCGTCGCCCGTATCAGGGAGGAAGAGATCGATATTCTGGTCGATCTAAAGGGGCACACGCGGGGTGGGCGCGGGGATATCCTCAACATCGGTGCGGCGCCCATCCAGGTGGCCTATCTGGGCTTTCCCGGTTCCGGCGTCGGCATCGATTGCGACTATATCATCGGCGATCCCATCGTGCTGCCGGAGAGCAGCAAGCCCTATTACCACGAGAAATTCTGCCGCCTGCCGGAGAGCTACCAGGCAAACGACCGGCTCCACCGGCCGGATCCGCCGGCAACGTCGCGCGCCAGTCTCGGCCTGCCCGAAGGAGCCTTTGTCTTCGCTTCGTTCAACGCGGTGCGGAAAGTCACGCCGCGTACGGCCGCGCTTTGGGCGCGCATCCTTCTTTCGGTGCCGAATTCCGTTCTCTGGATCCTGTGTGCCGGCGACTTTGCCCGCGACAACCTGGCGAGCTGGATGGAAGGGAAGGGCGTCGCCCGCAGCCGCATCCTCTTTGCGCCCTTCGCCCATTATCCCGAGCATATCGCGCGGCTGAAGGTCGCCGATTTCGGTCTCGACACCTTTCCTGTCAACGGCCACACGACGAGCAGCGACAAGCTCTGGGCAGGGCTGCCGCTTGCCACCATCAAGGGGCGCCACTTCGCCTCCCGCGTGTCGGAGAGCCTCCTTGCCGCAGTGGGCCTTTCCGAACTCGTGGCCGAAGACGACGACGCCTATGTCGATCTGGTGGTGTCGCTGGCCAAGGACCGTGAGCGGCTGTCGGCTCTGCGCCACCATCTTTCAAAGGTGCGGGCTGAGGCGCCCCTCTTCGACACGGCGCGCTTCACTCGCCATCTCGAGAAGGCCTACCGGATGATGGCCGAGCGTGCCCAGACCGGCCAGGAGCCCGATCATTTCGACGTTCCGGCTCTGGATCATGGGGCATAGGATGGTCCGGCGCCTGGCAGAGCGCGCGGCGCGTTTTGAGATAGAGCATTGGACCGAAGTGGCGGCTGGCTTTCGGAACGTTCGATGCGAGAACACACTTCCAAAGCATCGCGCCGACTCCGATCGTAACCACGATGCTCCAGATCGCAAACCCGCATTCGCTGGCCATTCATGATGCGGATGCTTTTCCTTCAGGATTGTTAGTCATGTCGGCCTTGCTCGCTCAGGCGATGAACCTTTACCTCGCGAATGACCTTACCGGCGCGCTTGCCTTGCTCACGCCTTTGCTGGAGACGACCGACGATCTCGATCTGGAGCTTCTCCTTTTGATGGGCCAGTGCTTCGGCAAGGCCGAGCAATGGCGGGAGGCGGCCGTCGCCTATCGCCGCGCCGGTGATCTGGGGCCGCCCAACGCGCCGATGCTTTATACGCTGGCGGCCAATTTCCTGACGCGGGCCGGTGATGATCTGGGGGCAACCGACGCCTGGCGATTGGCCGCCCGCAGCGGCACTTTCGATCCCGACAGGGAAGATATGTATCGACGCTGCCTGCACGACTACCTCTTTCTGGAGGAGTCGCGCGCGGAGAACGAGCGGCTTCTCGACGGCCTGCGCAAGGGCGACGAGAGGCTGCTGGGCGTGGAGTTTCCGCTGGCTACCGTCATCTGGTGCGATGACGAAAGCATCGCCGCGCGCCTGACGAAAATGTCCTTCGCCACGCCCTTCAGCAAGGCCAACCGCGCGGCTCGCAAGGCGCGGACGCACGCCTTCGGGGAAAAGATCCGGGTCGGTTATCTCTCCGGCGATTTCTTCTCCGCCCATGCGACCATGGCTCTCATGCGCGGCGTGCTGGAAATGCACGATCCCGAAGCGTTCGAGGTCAAGCTCTTTTGCCACACCACGCCCAAGAACATCCTGATGGACGATGGCTGGCGCGATCTAGAGCCATCGCTCGTTTCCGTTATGGCGCTTTCGGACGCCGAAGCGGCAGAGGTCATCCGGGCGGCCAAGATCGATATTCTCGTGGATCTCAAGGGTCACACACGCGATAGCCGCAGCGGGATTTTAAATGCCGGAGCCGCTCCCATCCAGGTTGCCTATCTCGGTTTTCCCGGCTCGGGCTGCGGCATCGACTATGACTATATCATCGGCGACCGGATCGTGCTGCCCGAGAGCAGCAAGCCATATTATCACGAGAAATTCTGCCGGCTGCCACACAGCTACCAGGCCAATGACGACTTCTACCGCCCGGACCCGCCTGCTCCCCCGCGCCGCAACCTTGGTCTGCCGGAGGATGCGGTGGTGCTCGCCTCGTTCAACGTCGCCCGCAAGATCACCCACCGCACCGCCACGCTCTGGGCGCGGATCCTGAAGGGTGCGCCCCAAGCGGTGCTCTGGATATTGCCTTACAGCGAGCTTGGATTTGACAATTTCGTCAACTGGATGGAAGCGCAAGGCATTGCCCGCGAACGCATCTTTCAGGCCGGTTGGACGCCTTATGATGCGCATATCGGGCGGGTGAAGGCGGCCGATCTTGGCCTGGACGCTTTCCCTTGCAACGGCCACACGACGACCAGCGACCTTCTCTGGGCAGGCGTGCCGGTCGCAACGATCAAAGGGCGCCACTTCGCCTCGCGCGTGTCGGAAAGTCTCCTTACGGCCATCGGACTCGACGATCTCGTGGCGGAGGATGACGACGCCTATGTCGCCATGATGGTGGCACTGGCCAGTGACCGAAGCAGGCTGAAAGCCCTGCGCGCCCGCCTGGCGGAAAATCGAACCACCATGCCGCTTTTCGATACGTTGCGGCTCACCCGTCATCTGGAAGCCGGCTATCGCCACATGGTGGAGCGCGCCAAGGCCGGGGCCGAGCCCGATCACTTCGACGTCGAGGCGATCGACTGAGCGCGCGACGGACAGTGCTCAGTCCTGCACCGATCTTGAGGGCCTCTGTCCAATAAGAAAAGGCCGCCGCAAGCCCCGGAAGGGTGCCTGCAGCGGCCTTTTGCAAAGGCAGACGATCGGTGGCTTATTCCACAGCGAAGGCCAGCGGCTTGGCGTGGCGGATGGCCGGGTTGGCGCGCAGACGGTCAAGCACCTCTTCCGAGACCGGGCCATCGACATAGAGCAGCGCGATCGCGTCCGAACCGGCTTCCTTGCGGCCCAGCTGGAAGTTGGCGATGTTGACGCCGGCTTCGCCGAGGGTGGAGCCGATGAAGCCGATCATGCCGGGAACGTCGGTGTTGGTGATGTAGATCATGTGGCTGCCGACATCGGCGTCCAGATTGATGTCCTTGATCTGAATGAAGCGCGGCTTGCCGTCCGAGAACACCGTGCCGGCGACGGCGCGGGTCATCGAATCCGTCTTGACCGTCAGCTTGATATAGCCGTCGAAGACGCCGGTCTTGTCGCGCTTGATCTCGGAGAGGATCACGCCCTTCTCCTTGATCATGATCGGCGCGGAGACCATGTTGACGTCCGATACCTGGCTGCGGATCAGGCCGGCCAGAGCCGCGCTGGTCAGAGCCTTGGTGTTCATGCGTGCTGTCGAGCCGTCGAACAGGATCTCGATTTCCTTGATCGGCTCTTCCGTGACCTGACCGACAAAGGCGCCGAGCACGTCGGCAAGCCGGATAAAGGGCTTCAGGATCGGGGCTTCCTCAGCGGTGATCGAGGGCATGTTGATGGCGTTGGAAACGGCACCCTTCACCAGATAGTCCGACATCTGCTCGGCCACCTGGAGCGCGACATTTTCCTGCGCTTCCGTGGTCGAGGCGCCCAGATGCGGCGTGCAGACGACGTTCGGAAGACCGAAGAGCGGGCTTTCCTTGGCGGGCTCGACCTCGAAGACGTCGAAGCCGGCACCGGCGACATGGCCGGACTTGATGGCGTCGGCAAGGGCAGCCTCATCGACCAGGCCACCGCGGGCGCAGTTGATGATACGCACGCCCGGCTTGGTCTTGGCCAGCGCCTCGGCATTCAGAATGCCGCGCGTCTTGTCGGTCATCGGCACGTGCAGGGTGATGAAGTCGGCCTGGGCCAGCAGTTCGTCCAGCTCGACCTTGGCAACGCCCATCTCTTCGGCCCGCTCCTTCGACAGGAAGGGGTCATAGGCGATGACGCGCATCTTAAGCCCGATAGCGCGGGCGCAGACGATTGAGCCGATATTGCCGGCGCCGATGACGCCGAGCGTCTTGCCGGTGATCTCGACGCCCATGAATTTGGACTTTTCCCACTTGCCGGCCTGGGTCGAGGCATCGGCAGCCGGAATCTGGCGGGCGACGGCGAACATCAGCGCGATGGCGTGCTCGGCCGTGGTGATCGAATTGCCGAAGGGCGTGTTCATGACGATGATGCCGCGACGCGAGGCGGCCGGGATATCGACATTGTCGACGCCGATGCCGGCGCGGCCGATCACCTTGAGATTGGTGGCGGCGGCGATCAGCTTTTCGGTCGCCTTGGTGGCCGAGCGGATCGCCAGGCCGTCATAATTGCCGATGATCTCGGCGAGCTTGTCCTTGTCCTTGCCGAGCTGCGGCTGAAAATCGACCTCGACGCCACGGTCGCGGAAGATCTGGACGGCGGTTTCGGAAAGTTCGTCGGACACGAGAACGCGGGGTGCCATGGTAGCCTCCAAGAATGGGCAAAGGGCAGAATTTGAGCAAAGAGGAGCATGACCGCGCAAACCGAGCTTGCGCGGCGAGGATGCTTCAAAGCGTCCAGCGACGGAACAGGCTCCGGCGCTGAAACGCGACCTGCAAGGAAATGGCCGATGCGCGGTTTAAGCGGCGGCCTTGGCGAGCGACGCCTTCTGCGCGGCAAAGGCCCAATCGAGCCAAGGCATCAGCGCGGCCATATCGGCGGTCTCGATCGTGGCGCCGGCCCAGATGCGCAGGCCTGAAGGCGCGTCGCGATAGGCACCGATATCATGGGCAACACCCTGACCTTCGAGCGCGGTCACCAAGCCCTTGGCAAAGGCGGCCTGGGCCTTCTCATCGAGTGCCGTCACCTCTGGATCGACGATCTTGAGGCAGACGGAGGTGTTGGAACGCGTTGCCGGGTCTTCCGCCAGATTGGCGATCCACGGAGTCTTCTCGACGAAGTCGAAGATCACCTTGGCATTGGCGTCCGCACGCGCCATCAGCGCCTTCAGCCCGCCGATGGACTTCGCCCAATTCAGCGCGTCGATATAGTCTTCCACGCAGAGCATGGAGGGGGTGTTGATCGTCTCACCCTCGAAGATGCCCTCGATCAGCTTGCCGCCCTTGGTCATGCGGAAGATCTTCGGCAGTGGCCAAGCGGGCGCATAGGATTCCAGCCGGGCAACGGCGCGCGGGCTCAGGATCAGCACACCATGACCGCCTTCGCCACCAAGCACCTTCTGCCAGGAGAAGGTAACGACATCGAGCTTGGAGAAGTCCATCGCCTGGGCAAACGCCGCCGAGGTGGCGTCGCAGATGGTCAGGCCTTGACGATCGGCCGGGATGAAATCGGCATTGGGAACGCGAACGCCCGAGGTGGTGCCGTTCCAGGTGAAGACGACGTCGCGGTCGAAGTCGAGTGCACCGAGATCCGGCAGCTTGCCGTAATCGGCCTCGAACTTGCGCACGTCGGGCAGCTTCAGCTGCTTGACGACATCGGTGACCCAGCCGGAGCCGAAGCTTTCCCACGCGACCATGTCGACGCCACGGGCGCCGAGCAGCGACCAGAGCGCCATTTCGACGGCACCGGTGTCGGAGGCCGGCACGATGCCGATGCGGTAATCCGCCGGAACCTCAAGAATTTCGCGGGTGAGATCGATGGCCAGCTTCAGCTTGGCCTTGCCAACCTTGGCCCTGTGCGAGCGGCCGAGCGGCGCATCGGAGAGGGCATCGAGCGACCAACCGGGACGCTTCGAGCAGGGGCCAGAAGAGAAATGGGTATTGTTCGGACGTGCGTCCGGCGTTGCGAGATCCGCCATATTGGCTATCCTTCCAGATAGAAAGCCTCTCGTTGGGGAGAGGTGTCCCGCCGCCGTTGTTAAGCGGATGCGCGGAGAAAGTCAAGGCGGCGATGTCGTTTTAAAAGCCTAATATGTCGCAGCTTTGACCATCGGCTCTGGGCTGACGGATCCGGGAGACATGAAGGGCTCAGGATCGGTCTCTGAAAAGGACGAGGCAGCGCAGAAGGGCGGCCCAGTCGAAGGCCGCCCGTTCTTGTTTTTGATATTTTGAGGATGCGCGCCGCGTCAATCGAAGAAGAAGCGCAGGCCGGCGCGGATCTCATGGCGGCGCAGGCCGTCGTCGCGGGTCTTGTCCCCGGTCGCGCCATTGGCCGCTTCCCAGCCCTTGTAATCGAAGATCTTGCCATCGGCGATGTCGCTGTAGCGATAGCCGACATCCAGCGCCAGGCGGTCCGTCAGATTGTAGGAGGCGCCGGCCATCAGGGCATAGGTGAAGCGCCAGCTGGCCTCTCCATCATAGCGTTCGCCCTGCAGGGCGTTGCCGGAGCAGGCGGCCCCGGCCTCCTGGCACGTCCAGCTTTCCTTCACCGAGCCATAGGACAGCCTGGTGGCGCCGACGCCTGCGCCGATATAGGGGGTGATGCCGGCAATGGTGGCAAGATCGACATAGCCATTGGCCATCAGGCTGATGCCCTCATAGTCGGCCTTGTGCGAATGGTGGCAGTTGGTGCCGCTCGCTTCGCCGGAGCAGGCGCCGAGCACGTCGCTGTCGCCTTTGAAATCACCCTGAAAATATTCGGCGGTGATATCCGTGCGCAGCATGTCGTTGACACGCGCACCGATGCCGATCGTGCCGGCCAGCGGTTCGCCGAAGCGCACTTCGTCAAAGCCGATGGTGCGCGTCGAGGTGCCGTCGAAAGCCTTCAAGCTGGCGTCGCCGCCCTTGCTCTTCACCGTGAAGCCGATGTCACCGCGGAGATAAAGCGTGGGGCTGTCGGAGGCCTTGCCGATCACGACTTCCGGCACCTGTTCGAAATTCATGTCGGCACCATGGGCCGGAGCGCCGGCTGCCAGCACGACGAGAAGACCCGCCGCAATCCACCATCCCCCGCGTTCCATATCCGCTCCGTCTCGCTTGCCCGGAAACGAATCCCTTCCGGCGCTTTTGTCTGGAGCCGATTTTTCACCTTTGATGGTTAATGGATTGTTAATCCGGGCAGGTCGGACTTACGGTTTGACGTTGCGTCCCCATTCCGCCACCGCGATCCCGCCCAGCGCCAGTGCCAGTGCGGCGAGATGGTAGAGGTGCAGGGTCTCGCCCAGGAAAGCCAGCGACAGCAGGGTGCCGAAGATCGGGATCAGGTTGATGAACAGGCCGGCGCGGTTGGGGCCGATCATCTCGACGCCGCGCACATACAGAATCTGCGAGATCAGCGAGGGCATGAGGCCGGCAAACAGCGCTACGCCCCAGCCTGTCGTGTCCGGCAAATGAAATTTCCCGCTTTCCATTTCCACCACGAGCGGCACCAGCGCGGCGAGGAAGGCGCCGAGAACCGAGACCGAGATCAGGCTCTGCCAGTGGATGGACGGCTTGAAGCGCAGCGCAACGGTATAAATCGCATAGACCAGCACAGCTGCCATCATCAGTGCATCGCCTCGGTTGAGGTCGAGCGCGAGAAGCCGTGCTGGCTCGCCCTGCGACACCGTCAGGACCACGCCGAGGATGGTGAGCGCGAAGCCTGCCCATTGCGCGATGCGGACTGCGGTGCGGAACAGCAGGAAATTCAGGCCGAAGATCACCATGGGGATCGCCGCCTGGGCGACGACCGCGTTGATGGCGCTGGTGTGCTGAAGCGCGGCATAAAGAAAGGCATTGAAACAGGTGAAGCCCACCGCCCCATATCCCAAGAGCAGCGGCAGGTGCTGGCGGATCACCCGCCAGTCCCGCCGGATCTGCGGGCCGGCGAAGAGCGCGAGTGCGCAACCGGCAATCGCCCAACGCATGGCATTGAGCGCCATGGGGCTGACATGGCCGACCGACATTTTTCCGGCAACCGAATTGCCGCCCCAGATCAGCGTGGTGACGATGAGGAAGGTGTAGGCCTTGGCGTTTGAAGTGGCATGCATACGGGGATCTCGGGATGGCAAGCGTGCGGCTGGGGGCTCCAGGCGCCGGTGTCTGCCCCGTTCCTAGCCGCCGGCTCCGGCCTGTTCAACCGCCGCCACGGCTGGCTTTGCGGCTGGAGGCGACGATTAGCGAGGAAATCAAGTGGCCAACGGCGAGTTTCCCGCCCATGGGAGTCGATTTCCCCGGAACAAGTCAGTATAGATGCGCGAATTTTTGTGGCAGGCGAAGCCCTGCGCTTCAGCTATGGGATAGGTGAAAATGACGAATGTCGTGGTGGTCGGCTCGCAATGGGGCGACGAGGGCAAGGGCAAGATCGTCGACTGGCTTTCCGAGCGCGCCGATGTCGTCGTGCGCTTCCAGGGCGGTCACAATGCCGGACATACCCTCGTGATCGACGGCGTCAGCTACAAGCTTTCTCTGCTGCCGTCGGGCGTCGTGCGTCCCGGCAAGCTGGCTGTCATCGGCAATGGCGTGGTCATCGATCCGCATGCGCTGATTGCCGAAATCGAGCGGCTGGACGGGCAGGGCGTGACGATTTCGCCCGACAATCTGCGCGTTGCCGACAATGCCACGCTGATCCTTTCGCTGCACCGCCAGCTCGACGCGTTGCGCGAGGATGCGGCCTCCAACAGCGGCACCAAGATCGGGACCACCCGCCGCGGCATCGGCCCGGCCTATGAGGACAAGGTCGGCCGCCGCGCCATCCGCGTCATGGACCTGGCCGATCTCGATACGCTCCCGGCCAAGGTCGACCGGCTGCTGACCCATCACAATGCGCTTCGTCGTGGTCTGGGCGAGCCCGAAGTCAGCCATGAAAGCATCATGGAAGAGCTGTCCACGATCGCCGCTCGCGTACTGCCCTTCATGGACACGGTCTGGCTGCTTCTCGACCGGCACCGCCGCCGTGGCGCGCGGATCCTGTTCGAAGGCGCGCAGGGCACGCTGCTCGATATCGACCATGGCACCTACCCCTTTGTCACCTCCTCCAATACGGTGGCCGGACAGGCGGCGGCGGGATCGGGCATGGGGCCGGGCGCGCTCGGCTATATTCTCGGCATCACCAAGGCCTATACGACCCGTGTCGGCGAAGGCCCGTTCCCAACCGAGCTGAAAGATGCGATCGGCGAGTTTCTGGGCGAGCGCGGCCATGAATTCGGCGTGGTTACAGGGCGTAAGCGGCGGTGCGGCTGGTTCGATGCGGCGCTGGTGCGCCAGTCGGTCGCCGTCAACGGCATTAGCGGCATCGCGCTGACGAAGCTCGACGTGCTCGACGGCTTGGACGAGCTGAAGATCTGCGTCGGGTACAAGCTCGACGGCGTGGAGATCGACCACCTTCCGGCCGCGCAAGCCGCTCAGGCACGGGTGGAGCCGATCTACATCACCCTGGAAGGCTGGAAGGAATCGACGGTGGGTGCCCGTTCCTGGGCGGATCTGCCTGCCCAGGCGATCAAATATGTGCGCCAGGTCGAAGAATTGATCGGCGCGCCGGTGGCGCTTCTGTCCACAAGCCCCGAGCGGGACGACACGATACTTGTGACGGACCCGTTTGAGGATTAGTTTGAGGCTTGACGGCTCGATAGCAGGTGCCGAGAGCCTCGCGAGCATTTTGAGAAAGTTCTGATGGCGGATTTTGTAGCAGTTATTCGCAGGACCGTTGACGGCCTGTCCGACAATAGTCCCGAAATGCGTGCGCGAGTCTATGAAAAGGCGCGCGGCGCCGTTCGCCGTCAGCTCGAGGGAATGAAGCCGCGTCCGTCTGACGACATGATCAACCGTCAGATGACCAAGCTCGAAGCGGCAATCGCCGATGTCGAAAGCGATTTCGCCGAGGCGGTTGCCGAAGAGGCGCCGATCGAGGATATCGCAGGCGAAGCGGCAGCGCCCGATCAGCCGGTCTATGATGAAAGTCACGAGCCGGCTGCGCAAGACGAGCGAGCCGACGCCGCGCATGCCGAATCCCAGGCCGAGCCGGCAGATGCCGAGCGCTCCGAAGGGCCGGCGCCTCTCTCGCCGCACGAGCCGCCGCCCGAACATTGGCAGACGCCTGTTGTGTTGCAGGAAGAGCCTGCGCCTGCCGCCACGCTCCCGGATCCAGCCGTCCACCAGGCGGCGCTGGAGGCGGATGATCGCAGCCGTGCCGAGGATGAGGCCCGATACGCCGATCATGCCGAGCCTGAGGCCCGTCAGCCTGTCGAGCATTACGAGCCTGCCGAGGCTTATGAGCCTGTCGTCAATGACCAGGTCCATTCGCATGAGGCCGATGTCCATGAGAACCGGACCTTTGAGCCGGCGCCACATCCCGACCGGGCTGATGAGCCGGCCTATGCGCCGGCGGAGCATGCACCAGCGCCGTCGGCTGCCTATGACGACGATCACGACGCGGCACCTGCGCACGATCATGCTCATCATCCGGCAGATGCCTATGATCTCCCCGACGATCATCGGACCGATGGATATGTGCCGGATGAATTCGCAGGCCGTCCCGCCGAGACTGCGGCCGAGGATCGCTTCGGCATCGCGCCTGTCGAACCGGCGCCTTATGAACCCGAGCATGCCGAATTTGCGCCTGCCGAGCCGGCTCCCGTCGAGCCTGCCCATGATGCGTGGACGGACGCCGCGCCAGAGGCCTATGACGACCGGCTGCTAGACGATCCTTATGCGCAGCATGCAGAGGTGCAAGCCGCGCCTCAAGCGCATGCCGAACCTTGGCCCGCACCGGAGGCCTATCATGCAGGGGATGCGGCGGCGGACGATGCCGCGCGTGCTCTGGCCGAAGAATATGACGATCTCTCCGATCAGGCTTCGGGCCCGTTCGAGACGCATGCGCAGGCTGTGGTCGAGCCGCATGTGCCGGCAGAGCCTGCCTACGAAGTTCCGGCCCCTGCGCCATCCCAGCAGGCTGCCGCTGCTTCGGCCGAGGATGATGCCGCGGCCGCGCTTGTGGAAGCCTATGGCGACGGCGCGGGCCGCGCGCAGCAGATCCCGTCCGCCGACTGGGAGCTTCCCGAGTGGAACACGGCCTCAGCACCGGCGCCGGCCCAGCCCGTTCATGCCCATATCGAGCCGGAATGGCATCAGACGGCCGAGCACGTCGCCTATCCCGACGAACCGGAGGCCGTGGTCGTGCCTGCGGCTGCTGCGGTCGCACCCGCAGCCGGGGCGCCGGCGGTCATGGCCGATCCTCAGCGGGAAGCCGGCCAGGCCGAGGGATGGACGTGGGACGATCACGATCCCTTCGCCGCCACGCCGGACGCGGGGTCATCGCCCAAAAATGACGTCCGCAAAGAGGGCGAGGCCGACAGCGCGACAGGCTGGGCCTGGCCAGTGGAGGCTCAGCCCGCAACCGTGCAGGACGAGCGGCTGGAGCAGGACTGGGAAGCCATCGACGCCCTGCTGTCGCGCAGCGTGAACAAGGATGAGCCGGCAGCGGAAACGGAGGCGCCTGTCGTGGCGCCGCGTCCGATTTCCTACCGCACGGAACCCAAGCCACCGCGGTTCAGCATCAAGAAGGCATTGGGCCTGATCGTGCTTCTCGGTGTTCTCGGCGGCGGCGGCTATGCCTATTGGCTCCATCGCAGCACGGTAGACGCCTGGGTCGGCGACCTCCTGGCCTCGGCCAGTGTGCCCGCGCCAAGCCAAGCGCCCGGCAATGCAGGCCAGTCTTCCGGCAGCGCAAGCCCTGCCGCCACGACCGAAACGGCAGCGGTCGCGAACAAGTTCACCCAGCGGCTTCGGGCCGATGGCAGCGAGATCGACGAGGGCGTCGCCCCGGCGGCCGGCCGCTCGACAGCCGACGAAGGCCGATCCGTTTCCGCGCAAACGGAAGCCGGCAATCCGGTGGAAACGGCCCAGGCCGATCCGGCCCCGACGCCGACAGCCAATCCCGCACCAGCCGAAGGCGCTGCCGCGCCGGCCACCACGCCGCCTCCGGCCGGTTCGGTCTCTGCCACGGATGCGGGGACGCCTGCCGCGGCGGCCTCCGTCGAGGTGCCGGCCGGCGCGCAGAAGATGTTCCTTTACGAGGAGCGGCTCGGCCAGGCCGCGCCGACGGCGATCGAGGGCAGTGTGGCCTGGACCCTGAAAGAAGAGACGCCGGATGGCGCCAGCCGGCCCGAGCCCGTCATCCAGGCCCAGATCACGGTGCCCGGGCGTGGTCTGACAGCGCTGATGACGATCAAACGCAACACCGACAGCTCGCTGCCGGCCAGCCACGTGATCGAATTTGTCTTCTCGCTGCCCGCCAATTTCGAGGGCGGCACGATTGCCGGCGTTCAGCGCGTCTCGATGAAGCGGACCGAACAGGATCGCGGCGATGCGCTGATCGGTGTGCCGGCCAAGATCACCGACGACTTCCATATGATCGCGCTCAACGATTTTCCGGAAGCCGTGAAGACCAATCTCGACCTTCTGGGCAGCCGCGGCTGGATGGACATTCCCTTGACCTATCGCAACGGCCGTCGTGCTTTGCTGACCCTGGACAAGGGCACGGCCGGCGCCGATGCTTTCAGCCAGGCGCTGCGCACTTGGGCCGCGATCAAGCCTTCGGCTGGCTAAAGGCTTTTTGTGCCCCTAAGGGCGTACAAAACGCCATGTGCCGGGTCAGCACGTGAACAGAAAGCAGGATGGCCGGCGTTCAAAGCGCCGGCCATTTTCGTTTTTCGTTTGGTGTCTAAAGTATGTCGCATTTATTCAGCCTCATATCCTGCGGCTTTGAAGAAGTTTCGGCATTCGGTGACGGAGAAGAGGCTGATGATGTCACCGAGGGCTTGGGCAAGCGCGTCGAAGCTTCTGGCGGCTCGCTTTCGTAAGAGCGCCTTGAGCTTTGAGAACGCCATTTCGATGGGGTTCAGGTCCGGCGAATAGGGCGGCAGGAAGAGCAGCCACGCTCCCTTGGCCTTGACCAACTGTTCTGCTCGTTCACTTTTGTGGAAACCGACATTGTCGAGAATGACGACATCGCCGGGCGACAGTGTCGGCACAAGCTGTGTCTCGATCCAGGTTTCGAAAATGCGG
>NZ_FOAM01000020.1 GCF_900109605.1 Xaviernesmea oryzae | reverse complement strand
CCTGGATCGAGACACAGCTTGTGCCGACACTGTCGCCCGGCGATGTCGTCATTCTCGACAATGTCGGTTTCCACAAAAGTGAACGAGCAGAACAGTTGGTCAAGGCCAAGGGAGCGTGGCTGCTCTTCCTGCCGCCCTATTCGCCGGACCTGAACCCCATCGAAATGGCGTTCTCAAAGCTCAAGGCGCTCTTACGAAAGCGAGCCGCCAGAAGCTTCGACGCGCTTGCCCAAGCCCTCGGTGACA
Organism: Xaviernesmea oryzae; assembly: GCF_900109605.1. Taxonomy (GTDB): domain Bacteria; phylum Pseudomonadota; class Alphaproteobacteria; order Rhizobiales; family Rhizobiaceae; genus Xaviernesmea; species Xaviernesmea oryzae. Next base: position 108,624 of record NZ_FOAM01000020.1, on the reverse strand, counting down.
TCATCAGCCTCTTCTCCGTCACCGAATGCCGAAACTTCTTCAAAGCCGCAGGATATGAGGCTGAATAAATGCGACATGCTTTAAGGGTCGGACAATGACGATTTCGGTCTGACGCGCTAAGCGAAGGCCAGACGATCCCTTTCAAACCGCCGCGCGCTCTCCATGGCGCGCGGCGGTTTGCGTTTGTCTCCGCGCGTTCGCGGGCATGGCGCGCGATAGCGACCTGGTTCAGCGCGCGATGCGCGTCGATAGAATGATAGACGACAGGGTCTTCTCCACGCCGTCCAAGGCGCCGATCGCATCGATCACCAGATCAAGCGCGCCGATGGACGGTGCGGCGAGCAAGGCGATCAGGTCGAAGCTGCCGCTCACCGAGTGCAGCATACGTACCTCCTCCATCCCCGCCAACGCCTGCGTCACCTTGGGCAGCGCCTTGGCCGCCAGCGTAATCAACACATGGGCACGCACCAGACCCCGCTCATACTCCTCGGACAGCCTGACACCATAGCCCGCAATGATCCCCGACCGCTCAAGGCGTTCGATACGGGCCTGCACGGTCGTACGCGACAGGCCGAGGCGCTTGGCAATGGTCGCCGTCGGCAAACGAGCATTTTCGCTCAGGACGGCGATGAGTTCCCGATCCTTCGTCGATATATCTGTCATTCCGTCATTTTGATCCTGCATAGTGCCGAGAATGATCCTGCAGAATGTGCAAAATCACGCTTCAGACCGACAGGATCTCGCCGCATTGTCAAGCCTGACAGCGGCTGCGGGGCCGCATTCCGCAGGATGGCTCGGGCATTGAGGGAGAGACGCTTATGAAGCAGATCGTGGTTATTGGGGCAGGCAAGATCGGCGCGACCATTGCGCATCTTCTGGCTGAAACGCGGGATTATCAGGTGACCGTGGCAGATCGTTCCGCCGATCAGCTTGCGCGCCTGGAGCGCCATCCGGCGGTGGAAACGGCGGAGGTGGATGTCGCCGATGCGGGCGCGCTGGAGCGGCTGCTTGCAGGGCGCTTCGCCGTCTTGAGCGCTGCGCCCTTTCATCTGACGGTAGCGATTGCCGAAGCGGCGGCCCGCGCCGGCGTCCATTATCTCGATCTGACGGAAGATGTGCGCTCGACCCGGCGGGTCACCGAGATCGCTGAAACGGCTCATAGCACCTTCATTCCGCAATGTGGCCTGGCCCCAGGCTTTATTTCGATCGTCGCCCAGGATCTCGCCCGCCGATTCGAGCGGCTCGATACCGTGCGCATGCGCGTCGGCGCTCTGCCGCAATATCCGTCCAATGCCCTCAACTACAATCTCACCTGGAGCACGGACGGGGTCATCAACGAATATATCGAACCCTGCGAGGCGATCGTCGAGGGCCGGCCGACGCTGGTGCCGGCGCTGGAAGAGCGCGAGGAATTCTCCCTCGACGGCGTGACCTATGAGGCCTTCAACACTTCGGGCGGGCTTGGTACTCTGTGCGACACCCTGGCGGATAAGGTGCGCACACTCAACTACCGCACGATCCGCTATCCCGGCCACGCCGCCATCATGAAGGCGCTGCTAAACGATCTCGGGCTCAAGCACCGGCGTGAGGTGCTGAAAGATATTCTCGAACATGCGCTGCCAACGACGGTGCAGGATGTCGTGATCGTCTTCGTCACCGTTTCCGGCTGGCAGGATGGGCGACTGGTGCAGGAAACCTATGCCAACAAGATCTATGCTGGACTTGTGGCCGGCCGACGGATGAGCGCCATTCAGATCACCACCGCTGGCAGCATTTGCGCCGTGCTCGACATGCTGGCCACTGGTGCGCTGCCGTCGCGCGGCTTCATCCGCCAGGAAGAGATCGCGCTTGCCGATTTCCTGGAAAACCGTTTCGGCGCCCTCTATGCAACGCCCGCGGAGGCCGCGCGGCTCGCCTCCTGACCAAGCGCACGAGCGCTATTGCATCTTTCGTCCGGCCGCGCTTAGGCGCGGCCAAATTCGTCGTGCAGGCGGACGGTATCGTCGTCCTTCAGATAGGAACCGGTCTGCACCTCGATCAGCTCCAGGGGGATCTTGCCCGGATTGGAGAGGCGATGCACCACGCCTTGGGGGACATAGACCGACTCATTCTCGTGCAGCAGCCGCGTGTCTTCGCCGATCGTCACCTCCGCCGTGCCGCGCACCACGACCCAATGTTCCGAACGGTGATGATGTTTCTGCAGAGAGATCTTGCGTCCAGGCTGAATCATCAGCCTCTTGACCTCGAAGCGATCACCGGAGATGACCGAGGCCACCGAGCCCCAGGGCTTGTAGGAGGTCGGATGGGTCTCCGTTAGCCCGCGCGTGGCAGCCGAGGCGGCAAGCGTCTTGACGATCTGGCCGACGTTCTGGCTATCGGCCATCCGGCCGATATAAACGGCATCCTCGCTGGCAATCACCGCCACATCTTCCATGCCATGGACGGCAAGGTGAATATCGCGCGACAGCACGAGGGAATTGCGCGTGGCGCTGACGGTGGCTTTCTGCCCCAGGACATTGCCGTTCTCGTCCTTCTCGCCAATCGCCCAAACCGAGTCCCAACTGCCGAGATCTGACCAGGCAAAGGCCGATGGGACGACGGCAGCATGGTCCGTCCGCTCGAAGACGGCATAATCGACCGAAATATCGGGAGCGGCCGCGAAGGCCGATTCGTCCAGCCTTTCAAAATCGAGATCGCGTCGGGCAGCGGCAAGCGCCTTCTCGCTGGCCTCCAGCACGGCGGGCTCATAGCGCCTGATCTCGTCCAGGAACAGGCCGACCGGGAGCATGAACATGCCGGAATTCCAGAGGTAGCGGCCGCTGGCCAAAAGTTCCACGGCGCGGGCCTGGTTGGGCTTTTCGACAAAGCGTGCCACCGTATGGGCGCCATCAGGCAGGGCGCTGCCGGTCTCGATATAGCCATAGCCGGTCGCCGGCTCTGTCGGCTGGATGCCGAAGGTCACCAGTTTGCCGGCCGCCGCCGTATCTCTGGCGAGCCGAATACAATCGAAATAGACAGTGCCGGCTTCGATCTCGTGGTCGGATGCCAGCACCTGCATGATGGCGTCAGCACCAAAATCCCGCGCGACCGTCAAGGCAGCGACCGCCAGCGCCGGCGCGGTGTTGCGCGCCACAGGTTCGAGCAGGATCCCCGCAAGCGGAGCACCCACGGTTTGCGCCTGCTCGGCGACAAGGAAGCGGAATTGCGAATTGGTGACGATCAGCGCCGGCGCATACCAGTCGCGATCGCTGACGCGCTGCAACGTCTTTTGAAACAGCGAATGCTCGCCCAGAAACTGCAGGAATTGCTTGGGCGCGGCCGCGCGGGACAGCGGCCAGAGGCGCGTGCCCTTGCCACCTGCCATGATGACGGGGACGATCTTCTTCGCAGACATGGTCTCTCCTGTCAGGCCGTTCTGGCGACGCCAGGAAACGTTTGCCGATCGCTTGATCTGTGTAAACGCGGTGGACGCCTACTAAGCCGATTGCAATTTAGCAAGTCCACGAATGCCGTTGCGACTCGGGCGGCGTTTTGCTGCTTCCAACAGACCAATGCCGCACCATCGAAGCTCGCCGTTGTCCGCAGATCAAGCCGTAGGCCAAAGAAAAAGGCGCCACGAAGGCGCCTTTGGCCGATGCCGGATCGGATGCGTCTCAAGCAGGATTGAGAACGCCGTTCAGATGGGTCAGCTCGCTGAGGAACTGCTCCAGACGGGTCTTGTGCTCGTCGGCATGATCGCCATTGTCGAGATGGCTACGCGCCTCCTCAATGCGGCGCTCGATCAGCGTGCGGTCGAATTCATCGACCGGAACGGCCGATTCCGCCAGAAGGGTGCAGCCAGAGGGCAGGATGTCGGCGAATCCACCGAAGACGACGTAGCGAGACACCTTGCCGGCGGACTTCACGGTGACGACGCCCGGGCGGATGGTGGTCATCGTCGGCGCGTGATTGGCCATCACGGTCATTTCGCCCTCGGTTGCGGGCAACACGACTTCGCTCGCCGTTTCGGAAACGAGGAGACGTTCAGGGGATACGAGCTCGAAGGTGAAGTCAGCCATGATCGTCCGCTTGGGTTTTGAAGCGCGCTGCGAATGAAAGCCTTCCGCGGCAGCGTGTATCGGTCTCAGGAATGCGGGAAGCCACGCACAGGATCGGGGGACGGCGCGTCATCCGCGTCGTCCCCCAGATGTCATCAGGCTTCGGCGGCCAGCTTCTTGGCCTTGGCGATCGCCTCGTCCATCGAGCCGACCATGTAGAAGGCGGCTTCCGGCAGGTGGTCGTATTCGCCATTCACGAGGCCCTTGAAGCCCTTGATGGTGTCTTCGAGCGAGACGAGCTTGCCCGGCGAACCCGTGAAGACTTCGGCGACGTGGAAGGGCTGCGACAGGAAGCGCTCGATCTTGCGGGCGCGCGCCACCGACAGCTTGTCCTCTTCCGACAGTTCGTCCATGCCGAGGATGGCGATGATGTCCTGAAGCGCCTTGTAGCGCTGCAGGGTCGATTGCACCTTACGGGCAACCTCGTAATGCTCTTCGCCGACGATCATCGGGTCGAGCATGCGCGAGGTCGAGTCGAGCGGATCGACGGCCGGGTAGATGCCCTTTTCGGCGATCGAACGCGACAGAACGGTCGTGGCATCCAGATGCGCGAAGGAGGTGGCCGGGGCCGGGTCGGTCAAGTCGTCGGCGGGAACGTAGATGGCCTGGACCGAGGTGATCGAACCCTTGGTCGTGGTGGTGATGCGTTCCTGAAGCGCGCCCATGTCGGTGGCGAGTGTCGGCTGATAGCCCACGGCCGACGGGATACGGCCGAGCAGAGCAGACACTTCCGAACCTGCCTGGGTGAAGCGGAAGATGTTGTCGACGAAGAACAGAACGTCCTGGCCCTTGTCGCGGAAGTCTTCGGCAATGGTCAGACCGGTCAGGGCCACGCGGGCGCGGGCGCCCGGGGGCTCGTTCATCTGCCCATAGACCAGCGCGCACTTGGAGCCGGCAGCCGAACCGCCATGTTCATGCGGATCGACATTGACCTTGGACTCGATCATTTCGTGATAGAGGTCGTTGCCTTCGCGGGTGCGTTCGCCCACGCCGGCGAAGACCGAGTAACCGCCATGCGCCTTGGCGACGTTGTTGATCAGTTCCATGATCAGAACGGTCTTGCCAACGCCGGCGCCGCCGAACAGGCCGATCTTGCCGCCCTTGGCATAAGGCGCCAGGAGGTCGACGACCTTAATGCCGGTGACGAGAATCTGCGATTCCGTCGACTGCTCGACATAATCAGGAGCCGGCTGGTGGATTGCGCGGCGGGCCTGCGTCGGAACAGGGCCGAGCTCATCGACGGGCTCGCCGATGACGTTGAGGATGCGGCCGAGCGTTTCATCGCCAACCGGAACCAGGATCGGGGAGCCGGTGTCAATAACCTGCTGGCCGCGAACCAGACCTTCAGTCGAGTCCATGGCAATGGTGCGCACGGCATTTTCGCCGAGGTGCTGGGCCACTTCCAGAACGAGGCGGTTGCCGTTGTTGTCGGTTTCCAGCGCGTTCAAGATCGCCGGAAGCTGGCCTTCCTCGAAGGTCACGTCGACAACGGCGCCGATGACCTGCGTCACGCGGCCGGCAGCCTTGACGGAGCCGGAGACGGAAACCGAGCCTGCAGACTCGGCCATCGCCCGCGTCTTCTTATTGTGATGGGGGGTCGCTTCGTGAGCCATGTCCTTGCCCTCTTGTTCCTTAAAGCGCTTCCGCGCCCGAAATGATTTCGATCAGTTCCTTGGTGATCTGCGCCTGACGCTGGCGGTTGTAGGACAGCGTCAGCTTATTGATCATCTCACCGGCATTGCGCGTGGCATTGTCCATCGCGCTCATTTTGGCGCCCATTTCGCCCGCGACGTTTTCGAGCAAGGCCCGGAAAATCTGCACGGAAATGTTGCGCGGAATAAGGTCGTTCAGGATTTCGCCGGCATCCGGCTCGTAATCATAGATAGCCGCTGCGGATTCGGGCGCGGCTTCGGCCGCAGGCACGGCGGCGGGGATGAGCTGGAGCGCCGTCGGCACCTGGCTGATGACCGACTTGAACTCGGAATAGAACAGCGTGCAGACGTCGAATTCGTCCTTGTTGAACAGTGCGATGATCCGCTTGCCGATCTCGTCGGCATTGGCAAAGCCGATCTTCTTGACTTCACGCAGATCAATACGGTCGACGATCAATGCGTTGAAGTCGCGACGAAGGATATCATAGCCCTTCTTGCCGACGCAGATGATCTTGACTGTCTTGCCTTCGGACTGGAGGCGACGGATATGGTCGCGGGCAAAACGGGCGATCTGGGAATTGAAACCGCCGCACAGGCCACGTTCGGCCGTGCAGACGACCAGAAGGTGTGTCTGGCTCTGGCCGGTGCCGGTCATCAGGCGCGGTACGCTGTCATCCGTGCCGACGGCCTGGGCGATGTTGGCGAGAACGACGCTCATCCGCTGCGAATAGGGACGCGCGGCTTCCGCAGCCTCCTGGGCGCGCCGAAGCTTCGCCGCGGCGACCATCTTCATCGCCTTGGTGATCTTCTGCGTCGCCTTGACGGAGGCGATCCGGTTTTTCAGATCCTTAAGTGACGGCATCCGGTGTTCGTCCTAGGCTGGCGCTTGTCTCACGATCGGGCGGCTTGCGCTTCGCCCGTTCTCGCTGGTCGTTCGAAGACGCCGCGCACCGTCTGGAAGGATTGGCGCGCGGCGAGAAGGAGTCCTGCCGATTAGGCGGCGAAAGACTTTGTGAAGGTGTCGAGTGCGCCCTTCAGCTTGCCCTTGGTGTCGTCGGAAATCTGCTTTTCCGTGCGGATGGCGTCGAGAACGCCCTTGCCCTCGGAGCGCAGGTAAGACAGCAGGCCCTGTTCGAATGCGCCGATCTTGGCGACCGGCAGCTTGTCCAGGTAGCCGTTGACACCGGCGAAGATCACCGCGACCTGCTCTTCCGTCTTCAGCGGCGAGAACTGCGGCTGCTTCAGGAGTTCGGTCAGGCGGGCGCCACGGTTGAGGAGGCGCTGCGTCGAGGCATCGAGGTCGGAGCCGAACTGCGCGAAGGCCGCCATTTCACGATACTGGGCAAGCTCACCCTTGATCGAGCCGGCAACCTGCTTCATCGCCTTGATCTGGGCCGAAGACCCGACGCGCGAGACCGAGAGACCGACGTTCACGGCCGGGCGGATGCCCTGGTAGAACAGGTCGGTTTCCAGGAAGATCTGGCCATCGGTGATCGAGATCACGTTGGTCGGAATGAAGGCCGAGACGTCGTTGCCCTGGGTTTCGATGACGGGCAGAGCCGTCAGCGAGCCGGCGCCACGGGCGTCGGAGAGCTTGGCAGCGCGCTCGAGCAAACGCGAATGCAGATAGAAGACGTCGCCCGGATAGGCTTCGCGGCCCGGCGGACGGCGCAGCAGCAGCGACATCTGACGGTAAGCGACGGCCTGCTTGGACAGGTCGTCATATGCGATTAGCGCGTGCTGGCCGTTGTCGCGGAAATATTCGCCCATCGTGCAGCCGGCAAAGGGCGCCAGATACTGCATCGGCGCCGGGTCGGACGCCGTGGCGGCGATCACGATCGAATAGGGCAGGGCTCCGCGCTCTTCGAGCACCTTGACGAACTGGGCGACGGTCGAGCGCTTCTGGCCGATGGCGACGTAAACGCAGAACAGCTTGTCGTTCTCGGGGCCGTTGTCGTGGATCGGCTTCTGGTTGAGGAAGGCGTCCAGGATGATGGCGGTCTTGCCGGTCTGACGGTCACCGATCACCAGCTCGCGCTGGCCGCGGCCGACCGGGATCAGTGCGTCGATGGCCTTGATGCCCGTGGACATCGGCTCATGAACCGACTTGCGCGGAATGATGCCGGGTGCCTTGACGTCGACGCGGGCGCGCCGTGTCGCGTTGATCGGGCCCTTGCCGTCGATCGGGTTGCCGAGCGCGTCGACCACGCGGCCGAGCAGTTCCGGACCGACCGGAACGTCGACGATCGCGCCGGTGCGCTTGACGGTATCGCCTTCCTTGATGGCGCGGTCCGAACCGAAGATGACGACGCCGACATTGTCGGCTTCGAGGTTCAGCGCCATGCCGCGGATGCCGCCCGGGAATTCGACCATCTCACCGGCCTGGACATTGTCGAGACCGTAGACGCGGGCAATGCCGTCGCCGACGGACAGGACCTGGCCAACCTCGGAAACTTCCGCTTCCTGGCCGAAATTTTTGATCTGATCTTTGAGAATTGCGGAAATTTCCGCGGCGCGGATATCCATCAGCCGACCTCTTTCAGTGCAAGCTTAAGGCTCGAGAGCTTTGTGCGAAGGGAAGTGTCAATCTGGCGGGACCCGACCTTGACGATCAAACCACCGAGAATGGACGGATCGACGGTGAGATTCACCGCCACGTCTTTGCCGGTGACGCTCTTCAGCGCCGCCTTCAATTCTTCGATCTGCGCATCGTTGAGCGCATGGGCGGAGGTGACCTGCGCGGCAACTTCGCCGCGATGGCGCGCCGCGATCTCGCGATACGACCGGACGATGCCCGGGATCGCGAAGAGCCGGCGGTTCTTGGCCACCACCTTGAGAAAATTGGCGACCAGGCCGGTTATGCCGGCCTTCTCGACGATCGCCGAGACGGCCTTGAACTGGTCGTCTGAGGTGAAGACCGGGCTGACGATCAGGCGCTTGAGATCAGCGCTTTCATCGATCAGGGCCTGGAAACGGTCGAGGTCGGAGCCAACAGCCTCCACCGAGCCGGCTTCCAGAGCCAGATCGAAAAGAGACGAGGCGTACCGTTCTGCAACACCGGAAATGAGCTCGGATGGTTCTGCCACGGGCGCGTGTTTCTCGCTGCTGAATTCAAGCTGTCTGGCTGCGGCCGGAGCCGTAAGCTGAAAACCTTGAATTTGTTGCTGTATTCCTCAGGACGTCCAAGCCTTGCCGGGCCTGCTTCCCCCATAAGTCGGGGTCCGTCTAGCATAGGATATCTGGACTCGCAACATGAAGCCGCCCGGCTTTTCCCGGTTCTAGGGCGTCTGGCCGCATTTTCGACATGGTTTGGCGCTTGCGCGGCGCTTTCGGCTGTCTGTTGCCGGTTATTGGTCAGAGGAAGCCGAAGACGTAAGCGAGCGGTGCCACAGCAAGAGCGATCTGCAGGATCAGGAGAGCCCAGTTGGCCAGTGTTCCGGCATCATCGGAGAGAATCGCCAGCAGCCGGCCAAAGGCAGCCAGTGCGTAAGCCGCACCGAGCGCGAGATAGACCATGGGCTGGGCAAGCAGCACGGCGGCAAGGCCGAGGCCGAGCGGAAATCCGCCGAGCGTCGAACGCGCCTCCGCATAGACCCCACGGCGACCTTCGCGCGGCATCAGGCCGAGAAGCCTGAGGCTGGCGGCGGGGGCGAAAAGAAAGGGCAGAGAAAGCACCATGGTCAGCAGCGCGGCGCAAAAGGCGACGAATTCGCCGGTCTCATGCGGAATGTAAACGTCCATGGGCCTGCCATTGTCATCTTGCACGGGCGCGAGCGAGCAGGTTGGTCCGCCTGGCCGCTCGGTTACGCGCTGGTTTGGCTGCGAAAGGACGCTGCCCGGCAGCGCAAGTCAAGCTGGAACAGGCGCCGATATCTGCTTTCTAGGCCTGAGCATGCAAGCCTGCAACGCTGGCGCGGGGCCGGTCTTTCGAGTCGCGTGAAAAACCGGGTGTGCGCATGCGCCGCTTTGGTAAGCTTTGTGTCCGCGATCAGACCAGGGGCGCCTGCGTCGGTCAGAGCCTACAGAAAGCTCTGCGGATCGATATCGACCTGCACCGACAGCGTGCCGCGCGGCTTAGGCCCTGCCGCGATCATGGCTCGCATGAAGGCCTGCATGTCGCTGGAGCGCTTGCCGTGAACCAGCAGACGAAAGCGATGGCGGCCGCGAATCATGGCGAGCGGCGCCTCGGCCGGTCCGAGAATGCGGATATCGCCGGGCACTGGAGCGGCTTGGCGCAACGCACGCGCATGCGTTTCGGCCTCCCCTCGGGTATCTGCCGAAACGATGATGGCAGCCAGCCGGCCGAAGGGCGGCAGCAGCGCGCGCTCCCGTTCAGTCGTCTCCCGCTCGTAGAACTGCTCGCGATCGCCCGAAACGATGGCTTGCATGACGGGGTGAGCCGGCTGGTAGGTCTGGATCAGGCCGTGGCTCTTGCGCCCGGTGCGCCCGGCGCGGCCGGTCACCTGGCTCAAGAGCTGGAAAGTGCGCTCGGCCGCACGCGGATCGCCATTGGCAAGGCCGAGATCGGCATCGACGACACCGACCAGCGTCATCAGCGGAAAATTATGGCCCTTGGCCACCAGCTGCGTGCCGACCACGATATCGGCCTCGCCCTTGGCGATCGCTTCCAGCTCGAGGCGTAAGCGTTTGACGCCCATTAGGTCGGAGGAGAGCACGATGGTCCGGGCCTCGGGAAAATGTCCGTCGATCTCTTCGGCGATGCGCTCCACGCCGGGTCCGCAAGCCGCCAGATGATCGAACGTGCCGCATTCCGGGCAGACGTCCGGCGTGCGTTCGGCATAGCCGCAGTGATGGCATTGGATCTGGCTGCGAAACCGATGCTCGACCAGCCAGCTGGAACATTGCGGGCATTGGAAGCGGTGGCCGCAGACGCGGCAGAGCGTCAAGGGCGCGTAACCACGGCGGTTCAGGAAGAGCAGCGCCTGTTCGCCGCGCCTCACGGTCTTGCCGATCGCCTCGATCAGCACCGGCGAGAGAAAGCCGCCGCGCGCCGGCGGATGACGACGCATGTCGATCAGGCCGAGATCAGGAAGCGCCGCCTCGGCAAAGCGCGTCGGTAGATGCACGGGCCGATAGCGGCCGATCTCGCCATTCACCCGGCTTTCCAGCGAGGGCGTGGCGGACACCAGCACCAGCGGAAAATCGCCAAGTCGGGCACGCACCACCGCCATGTCGCGGGCATTGTAGAAGACCCGGTCTTCCTGCTTGTAAGCGGGGTCATGCTCTTCGTCGACAATGATCAGGCCGAGATCGCTGAAGGGCAGGAAGAGCGCCGAGCGCGCGCCGGCAACCACGCGCACACCCCCTTCCGTCACCTGGCGCCAGACCTTCTCGCGCGTGCGCGGCGCAAGCTCGGAATGCCACTCCGCGGGCTTGGCACCGAAGCGTGCCTCGAACCGGTCGAGAAAAGCGGCGGTGAGCGCGATTTCCGGCAGCAGGATCAGCACCTGACGGCCCCGGCGCAGGGTTTCGGCGATCGCTTCGAAATAGACCTCGGTCTTGCCCGATCCGGTGACGCCATCGATCAGCGCCACGTCGAACCCGCCCCGTCGGGCTGCGGCGCAGACCACGTCCGCCGCGCGGGCCTGGCCGGGATCGAGACTGACAGGTGCATGGTCCGGCTCTGGCGCCGCCACGACGGGCGGCGGCGGCATGAAGGCGGTTTCGAACACACCCTGCGCCAGAAGCCCGTCGATCACGCTGGAGGAGGCGTTGGCGGCATGCGCAAGGCCCGAGCGGGTCCAGAACAGGCCGTTGCTCGCCGTTTCGATCACGCGTGCGCGCGCTGGCGTCATCCGGTCCGGCCGGGCAGCCGTAAGCCTCAAACCTTCCACCATGGGTTCGGGGTCGAGCGCGGCCGGCGCGCGCAGTGCCATGCGAGCCACCAGACCGGGCGGCGAAAGCGTGTAAGCGGCAACCCAGTCCAGGAAGGCGCGCATGTCGCGCTTCAAGGGTGGGCAGTCGAAGACATGGGTGATGCTCTTCAGCTTCTTCGGATCGACATCCGGCTTGTCCTCGCCATCCCAGACCAGGCCCATGACCTGCCGCGGCCCAAGCGGCACCTGCACGATCGAGCCGGGCTCGACATGCATGTGCTCGGGCACGAGATAGGAATAGGGCTTGGGTGCCGGCATGGGCACAAGCACGGGAACGGTGCGTGCGGCCGGCGCGGCAAACAGGCTGTCGAGGAGAGTGGGCGAATCTTTTCCCATTGCGGCCGGACCATGCATGGATGGGGAACAAATGGGAACCGGAAAACGCATGGCCAAGGCCTTCTCGCCGGAATTCGAATAGGCCCGGCTTCCGCGTGGTACTCAGCCGCCGGCATCGCAGGCGTTACCGGCATGGCTGTACGCCGGGTTTCCCTCGACCGCCTCGTCTTAAGAATGGCGGGTGTTGCGTGACGCGATCCCTGCAACGAGCCGGGTTTCGCCCTCTTCCCGCGTGACCGTCCAGCGCTGCGCGCTCGCCCGGGCGGCGATCTCCGTCGCCAGCTTTTCGGAATGGGTCACAACCCAGATCTGGCTGTCGCGCGATGCCTCTGCCACCAGCCGGGCGAGCGGGGCGAGCATGTCGGGATGCAGGCTTGCCTCCGGCTCGTTGAGCGCGATCAGGGGTGGCCGGCGGTAGGAGAGCAGCGCGCCGGCCAGCGCCAGGAAGCGGATCTGCCCATCCGACAGCTCGCGCGGCTGGAACACCCTGCGGGGAAATTCCGGCAGCACCAAGCCGAAGGAGGCCGTCTCTCCCGGCTCGGGGATCATCAGCCGGGCACCTCCGAGCGCATCGGACACGGCCGCATCGAGCTCTGCCGTATCCTCACGCGTAACCGACAGCGTCGCGAAGACGGCAGCGAGATTGGCGCCATCCTCGGCCAGAAGCGGGGCGGTAATGGCCAGGCATGGCCTGCGCAGCGGCGAATCGCGATCCGTGCGAAAGCCATGGAAGAAGCGCCAGCGCTCCAGAAGGCTCCGGACGGTGCCGATCTCCGGATAATGGCCGGCATCGCCCAGCATGGCCAGCGCGGTTTCCGATGTCATCGCCCGCTCGGGATAATCCACCATCCGACCACTCTCGTCGCGCACGAAGACGGCTGGACCCTTGCGTCGCATCATCGCGACGGGCGTGTGGCCCGTCTCCACGCTCAGCTCCTCCTCCTTGATCTGCGGCTCCAGCGCAAAGCCGACCGCAGCCTGGGGCGGACGCAGGCCAGCCTCGGCGCGATAGCGAAAGGTGACGGCACGCTCGTCGTCCAGCAGTTCGGCCGAAAGGATGATGCGCGCCGGCTCGGTCTTGCGGCGCTGGCCGGACCAGAGCGCCGAGCCCATGCCGCCCTCCGCCGCGATCTCTTCGGCCAGCCGGCCTGTGGCGGCGGCTTGCAGGAGCTGCAGCGCGCGATAGAGATTGGACTTGCCGACCCCGTTTTCGCCAACGAAGAGATTGACCTGCGAAAGATCGAGATCGATGGCGCGCAGCGAGCGATAGCCCTGAGCTTGGAGAGAGCGCAGCTTCATGAGGTCGCGATTATAGATAGCCTGACCCGAAAGGCAAAGAGGTTGGAGCGCATCCTATGCCGCCGGGATCGTTCTCTCTAAACCCTCGCAGAGAACACCGCATCGGCATCGCGAGCGAGGTCATGAACCGTATGCCTCTCCAGCGCGCGCGTCACGTCGGCCGGGTCACCATCGAGCGCGTCCGGGCTGATCATCTCGCCGATGGTGAAATGGAAGCTGTTGTTTTTCTTGTTCAACAGCTCGTGAAATACGGTCATGTCGCGCAGCTCGGTCGACCATTTGGCGAACCAGTAGAACAGGCCGGAATTGCGCGCGGAAATATGAACGGGGAGGATCGGCAGGTCGTATTTGCGCGCGAAGCTGACGGCAGACGTCTTCCAGGGCCGTTCGTTCAGCCGGCCATCGGCCCAATAGGCGATGCGCCCGGAGGGGAACAGGATGGTCGCCTTGCGTTCGGCAATGGCGTGATTGGTGATCTTCAGCGTTTCGCGCGATTTCAGCTTGCTCTTGTGCTCGTCGCGCCATTCAACGGGGATGATCATCTCGACAAAGCGCGGATTGACCCGGATGGCATCGCGATTGGCGAAGAACATCATATCGGGTCTGCGGTGCTTCAGCAGGTCGAAGACGGCGATGCCGTCGGCGATGCCGGTCGGGTGGTTGCTGACCAGCAGGAATCCGCCTTGCTCGGGAATGCGCTCGGCACGATCGACCAGAATGTCGAGCGCCAGCAACTGGCTGATGAACTCGAAGGCCTGAAAACCCGGCAAGTTGGCAACGCCTTCGGCAAAGCCGATCGCTTGGCGGTAATGCAGCAGGCTGTAGAGAAAAGGTCGCATCAGCGGCCAGAAGGGGCTGGCAATGATCCGGCCGCCGCGCTCGGCGATCAGCGTATCGACGATGTGGCCGGGCTGCCCCTGGGAGACCAGCGCAATGCGCTCGGCCAGTTGCGACAGCGTGGTCGTCCCGGGTCTGGTCAACATCCTGCCTTCCCCCTGCTTTCCGGCCGAAGGAGCCGGTGCGCCCTGACGCCGGCGTCGCCTCCGCTTTGCCCGATCCTCCCGCCAGTGCGCGGGCCCGGTTCCAGTCTTTGCAAGGGAATATGATCGACGGATGACGAATTCCAAGAGGACGTTAGGAAATCGGCAAGGAAATGCCAGACAGGCTGAGGCGAGAGCTTGCACGGCTCGACACAGGCTTTGGAAAGAGGGCGCAATGAACGAAATCCTGGTGATCGGCACGCCGGAGCTGATGGCCGCCCGCCAGTCCTGGCTGATCGCGCTGATGAGCGAGCGGCGTCTTTCCGGCGAAACCGTTGACGCCTATGAGCGCGACACGCGGCAATTCCTGACTTTCCTGACCGGCCATGTCGGCGGCCCTGCCGGGCTCGACGACCTGCGCGAGCTGCAGCCGGCCGATTTTCGCGGCTTTTTGGCCACGCGCCGGCGCGAGGGGGTCGGCGCGCGCACGCTTGGGCGTGGGCTGGCCGGCATCCGCTCCTTCCTGCGCCATCTGGAGCGGCAGGGCCTGGTGAATGCGGCCGGTGCGCGGGCCGTGCGCGCGCCGCGCCAGCCGCGCTCCCTGCCCAAGCCGCTTTCGGCCGGCGAAGCGCTGGCCGTCGTCTCGCAGGAGGGCCAGCTTGCCGAGGAGCCCTGGATCGCCGCGCGCAATGCCGCGCTGCTCACGCTTCTTTACGGATGCGGCCTGCGCATTTCCGAAGCGCTGGGACTGACCGCCGATGATTTCGCCGGCGAGCCGACCGTGCTGCGCATCACAGGCAAGGGCGGCAAGACGAGGCTGGTGCCGCTTCTTCTGGCCGCACGCGAGGCCGTGGCTGCCTATCGGCGCCTCTGCCCCTATCAGCCGTCGGCGCCCGCCCCGATTTTTCGTGGCGCCAAGGGCGGCGCGCTCAATCCGGGTATCATCCAGCGAGAAATGCAGAAGCTTCGTGGCGCGCTCGGCCTGCCCGACAGCGCCACGCCGCATGCACTGCGCCACTCCTTCGCCACGCATCTTCTGGCGGGCGGCGGCGATCTGCGCTCGATTCAGGAATTGCTCGGCCATGCCAGTCTCTCCACGACCCAGGTCTACACCGGCGTGGACGCGGCTCGCCTTCTCGATGTCTATGACCGCGCCCATCCCCGCGCCTGATCGCGGCCGCACGCCTATGATAGCACGGCGATCTGAAGAGTGACTGAGCCGGAACCGCGATCGTTGCCGATGGCAGCGGCAAGGAGTTGAGAGCATGATCGGCAATCTGCCTGGCTGGCCACGCGACAGGAAGCGGGAGGGTCGGCGCGTCGTCGCCGCTGGCCTGACGGGCGCGATGACCGCGCCCGGCGATGCGTTGCTTTTATGGCTGGCGCGCCTCTTCGCGCTTGGCCCTTTGCTAGTCCTGCTGACCCTGGTCTTCGTTCTCGCCGTCGCCGGCAGGTCCCAGGCAGCCGACTGCGGCGGTCAGGATCTGATCGATCTCTGGCGGCGGACCGCGCCGGAGCGCTTGGCGCGGATCGAGGCGGAGGCAGCGGACGTGCCCAATGCGCAGGGCACTTTCTGGCGCGTGGAAAAGCCTGGTGTCGCTCCGTCTTATCTGCTCGGCACCATGCATGTCTCCGATCCGCGCGTGCTGGCCATGCCGAAAGGGGCCGCCGAAGCTTTCACCCGTGCCGGCACGGTCATCGTCGAATCCGACGAGATCGCCGATGATCGCAAGGCGGCCGCCTCGCTGATGTCCCGGCCCGACCTGACCATGCTGACCGATGGCAAGACCATCAACGATTATCTGGACGAAGATCAACGCGAAAAGCTGAAGACCGGCCTAGCGGCACGCGGCCTGTCGCTCGATCTCGTGGCGCGCATGCGGCCCTGGATGCTGGCAAGCTTCGTGGCGCTGCCGCCCTGCGAACTGCAGCGCAAAGCGGCGGGTGACACCTTTCTCGACAAGCAACTTGCCGATCGCGCGCTGAAGGAAGGCAAACATCTAAAGGGACTGGAGACTCTGGCCGAGCAGGTGGAGGCGATGAACAGCCTGCCGGTGGAGTTTCACCTTTCCGCCCTTTTGGAAACTCTTGCCATGGGCGATCAGGTGCAGGACGTGATGCGCACCACCACCGGTCTCTATCTTGCCGGATCGATAGGGATGATCCTACCGATGATGGAGGCCGCGGGCGCCGAGGGAGGGGGAGAAAAAGGCGTCAGCGCCGATTTCGAAAAGCGGATCATCCTCGACCGAAACCGCGTGATGGCGACCCGCGCCGCGCCCGCTCTCGACCAGGGCGGCGTCTTCATGGCCGTCGGTGCGCTGCATCTGCCCGGCGAAGCGGGCGTGATCGCACTGTTGCGAGAGAAGGGCTTTCGCATCAGCCCTGCCAATTAAGCCGGCGAGAGCAGGTTCGATCAAACCCGCCCGTGCCCCGAGCCTGCCGCCCGATAAGGACGTTTGCCCTGTGGCTGCAGACGCTGAAGGCTTGCGGGCACGATCAGCCTGTGGAAGGGGCCGACAGCTGCCAGATAGACCCGGCCCAAAGCATTATGCCGCCTCACCAGCGTGGTGACGGCGAGGAGAGAGCCTGTTTCGGCCTCGTCGCGTTCGACGACGATCCGGAAATCCAGATGTCGATCGTCAAAGCCGAGCACGCAGCGTTCGGGCCCGTCTTCGAGAATGGGAAAGCCGCCGGCCCCGGCCCCTGCCTGTAAGGCAACGCCGCGAAGACCCGCCAGCCGCACAAGCGCATTGCGCAGCCGCATCAAGGGTGTGGCCCATGGTGGCGGATTGGCCAGGATGCGATGGGCAGCCTCGCCCGCGCTCAGGCTGGCATCTTCCAGATGGATCTCGTAGCGATCGAACCAATCGGCGCCAGGCAGGGGGATCAGCCACAGTTTGAGCGGTCGGGACAGGAATCATGAAAGCGGTCCGGTTTCGGTGCCTTTACTCTTCACCGATCCGACCCCTGCCGAAAGAGGGCGAAATGCCGCGCCTTCAGCCCCGCGTCATGCGCGCCAGCACATTGCTCTTCCAGAGGAACTGATGCGCGAGCGCGCCAGCGACATGTGTCGCGATCAAAGCCCAGAGCAGCACCTTCATCGGCCCGCCATGGAGAAAGCCCGCTACCTCCACACCGAAATAATAGCGGGCTATCCCTGACAAGGGCATCGCGAAGAAGAGGATGTATAACAAGCTATGCGTTGCTTTGGCGGCTAGGCGCAAGATCGGTGGCTCATCCGCAGGCGGCTCAGGCGCGCCTTGAACGAGGCGCAAAACCAGGCGACAGAGCGCGAGAACGAGGATGGCGATGCCGACATAGGCATGGATATTGGCAGCGCCAACGTCGTCAGGCGTAGCCGGCTGGCCATGTCGCATCAGCCGGGCCCAGTGCTCCATGCCGTCGGAAAAGATCAGGTTAAAGAAGATCAACAACGCCATCAGCCAGTGCAGCGCGCGCTGGGGCAAGGAATAGATGGCTGGACGCATCGGGCGAACTCCTCGTTCGTTCAAGGCAGGAGAGGCGCCATAAAGAAGCACCCCGCCTGCGGGCGCAAGCGGGGCGGATGGCATCGAAAAACTTTCATGGAGGCGTCGACAGATGGCCGACAGCCGCCCGTCCGTCGCTTACATATGGATCGGCTTGAAGAAGGTGGCGAGCGCGGCTTCCTTCACGGCTTCCGACATGGTCGGATGGGCGTGGCAGGTGCGGCCGAGATCTTCCGACGAGCCGCCGAATTCCATCACGGTCGCGATCTCGTGGATCATTTCGCCAGCACCGAAGCCGATGATATGGCCGCCGAGAAGGCGGTCGGTCTCGGCATCGGCCAGGATCTTGACGAAGCCATCGGTGGCCAGCATGGCGCGGGCGCGGCCATTGGCGGAGAAGGGGAACTTGCCGACCTTGTAGGCGATGCCCTGGGCCTTGAGCTCTTCCTCGGTCTTGCCGACTGAGGCGACCTCCGGCTGAGTGTAGACCACGCCGGGAATGACGTCGTAGTTCACATGGCCACGCTGGCCGGCGAGGATCTCGGCCAGCGCCACGCCCTCATCCTCGGCCTTATGGGCCAGCATCGGGCCCTTGACCACGTCGCCGATGGCGAAGATGCCGGGCACATTGGTCTGGAAATGATTGTCGATCTCGATGCGACCGCGATTGTCCAGCGCCACGCCGGCCTCCTCCAAGCCGAGGCCGGCCGTGTAGGGCTTGCGGCCGGTGGCGACCAGAACGATATCGGCAGTGATCGTCTGGGCTTCCCCACCCTTGACCGGCTCGAAAGTCACGTTGGCGCCACTCTCGGTACGCGTCACGCCGGTGACCTTGGCGCCGAGATTGAAGGTCAGTCCCTGCTTGGCCAGCATGCGCTGGAACTGCTTGGACACTTCGCCATCCATGCCGCCGAGGATCGAATCGAGATATTCCACCACGGTCACCTTGGCGCCAAGGCGCGCCCAGACCGAGCCCAGCTCCAGCCCGATGACGCCACCGCCGACGACGACCATATGGCCGGGCACCTGCTTCAGCGCGATGCCGCCGGTGGAGGAGACGATGACCTCCTCATCGATATCGACCTGCACGCCGGGAATGCCGGCGACATCCGATCCCGTGGCGATCACGATCGCCTTGGCCTCAAGCTCCTGGGCCGAGCCGTCCTCTGCCGTGACCGAGACCTTGCCGGCGGAGACCACGCGGCCTGTGCCCTGGAAGGTGTCGATCTTGTTCTTCTTGAAGAGATAAGCCACGCCATCGACGTTCGACTTCACGGTCGCATCCTTGTGCGCCATCATCTTGTCGAGGTTCAACCGCGCTTCGCCGATCTCGATGCCGAGCCCGTCGAGATGATGGGCGGCATGGTACATTTCCGAGGCGTGCAGCAGCGCCTTGGACGGGATGCAGCCGACATTGAGGCAGGTACCGCCATAGGTCGCGCGCTTTTCGACGACCGCGACCTGGAGGCCGAGCTGGGCCGCCTTGACGGCGCAGACATAACCGCCGGGGCCCGTGCCGATCACGATGATATCGTAAGCCATTGCTGAAACTTTCCTTGCTGGGGCGGCTATCTGCCGCCGCTGACGTTCATGATGGCGCCCGTGACATAGGAGGCTTGGGGTGAAAGCAGGTACAGTACCGCTTCGGCCACTTCCTCCGCCGTTCCGGCGCGTTGCATCGGCACGGTCGGTGCCAGATCCCGTGCACGCTCCGGCAGACCGCCAGAGGCATGGATGTCTGTATCGATGATCCCCGGGCGAATGGCGTTGACGCGGATGCCCTCGGCGGCGACTTCGCGCGCAAGGCCGATGGTAAAGGTGTCGACGGCACCCTTGGCGGCGGCATAGTCGACATATTGCCCGCCGCTGCCGAGTACTGCGGCCATGGAGGAGATATTGACGATGACGCCACCGCGTCCGCCATGGCGCGTCGACATGCGCTTGACGGCCTCGGAGGCACAGCGGATCTTGCCGATAACATTGATGGCGAACATCCGCTCCAACCGGTCACGGGACATTTCGTCCACCCGCGCCGTCCTGTCGACCACGCCGGCATTGTTGACGAGGCCGTCCAACCGGCTGAAGCGTCCGTCTACCGCTGAAAAGATCGCGGCAATGCCCTCTTCCGTGCCGGTATCGCCTTGGACCGCTAAGGCCTTGCCGCCTGCATCGGAAATGGCCGTCACAAGAGCTTCGGCTGCTGCCGCATTCGACAGGTAATTGACCAGGACCTGCCAGCCGCGTTCGGCTGCGCCGCGGGCAATGGCAGCGCCGATGCCGCGGCTGGCGCCGGTGACCAACAGAACAGGACGGTCATCTGCCATGGGATCTCTCCTCAACGCCAAGCATCGCCATTGCTGGCATCAGCTCGCCTTTTCCATGGCCAGCTTCACGCCGAGCGCGATGAAGACGGCGCCGCTGGCGCGGTCGATCCAATGGCTGATGCCGGTGAAGGCGGCGCGCATGCGCGGTGTCGTCATGAACAGGCTGACACCGACGAACCAAGTGACCAGCGCCGTGGCCATGACCAGGCCATAGACGAACTTCACCTCGATGGGCGTGTGGGCGCTGACCACGGTGGAGAAGATCGACAGGAAGAAGAAGACCGGCTTCGGGTTCAGCGCATTGGCGGCGAAACCGAGCAGAAAGGCCTTGGCGGGTGACTGGCGGCGCGGGAGCCTACCGGCATCGGGTGCCTCGCCCGAAGCCTCCAGTGGCGTTTCCGCCTTTTTCGCCTTCAGCGCTTTAACGCCGATATAGACGAGATAGGCGACGCCGCACCATTTGATGATGTTGAACAGGGTGATCGACTGGGAAATGATCAGGCCAAGACCCAGGATCGTATAGGTGACGTGAAACATCAGCGATGTGCCGATGCCGAAGCTGGTGATGATCGCCTGCCGGCGGCCATGGGCGATCGACTGGCGCATGACCATGGCAAGATCGGCGCCGGGCGAGACGATGGCGAAGGAAAAGACCGCCATCAGCGAGGCGAGTTCGAAAAGATAGGGTGTCATCGTCCTTGGTCCTTAGCGTTGTCGGATCAGAAGATCAGATGGAAGGCCATGATGACAAGGCCTGCTACGGAGCCAAGCCAAACCAAGGACCGGATGTAGGGAATGCCGAAGAGGTAGAGCGGCACGTAGACGATGCGGCAGAGAAACCAGACCAAGCCGCCATAAAAGCCCCAATCCGTCGGATCGCCCGTGAACATCTGCACCAGCGCCAGCGCGATGAAGGCCGGATAGGTCTCGCGGAAATTCAAGGAGGCGCGCTCGGCGCGGCCGGCGAACTTGCCCTTCGGCTTCTTTTCGTCGTCACGCGGGCCGGCATTCCAGGTCGATCCCAGTTCCCGCGTTGCGATCACGCTCTGAAGGCCGATATGGATAAAGAGCAGCACCACGCTCCAGGCGATCAGCGCGGGAAAGGGCGAGGCATCGAACATCATCGGATCCATGGCGCACTCTCTTTCCAGGCGCGACATGGGCCTGGCGGGACAAGGCGAAAGGCTTTGCGGACGGTCGCCCGCAAAGCCGGAAACATGGCATCGTGCCTCTCATGAAACACGGTGCCGTCGCACGTTCAGTCTGCTGCGTTCGTCCTTGATCGATCGCGATCGAAAGCACGATGCAGAGGTGCAGGTCGGGGCGCTGGCCCCGGCCTGCCTAAGGCTCGTCGATCAGAGATCGAGAACCAGGCGTTCCGGATCTTCCAGGCTTTCCTTGACGCGCACCAGGAAGGTGACGGCTTCCTTGCCGTCGACGATCCGGTGATCGTAGGAGAGTGCCAGATACATCATCGGGCGGATGACGATCTGGCCGCCGACGACCACGGGGCGCTCTTGGATCTTGTGCATGCCGAGAATGCCGGACTGCGGGGCGTTGAGGATCGGCGAGGACATCAGCGAACCATAGACACCGCCATTGGTGATGGTGAAGGTGCCGCCCTGCATTTCCGCCATGGAGAGCGAGCCATCGCGCGCAGCCTTGGCGAGACGGCCGAGTTCCTTCTCGACGCCGGCGATCGACAGCTGGTCGGCATCGCGGATGACAGGCACGACCAGGCCCTTGTCGGTGCCGACGGCCATGCCGACATGGCAGAAGTTCTTGTAGATGATGTCGGTGCCGTCGATCTCGGCGTTGACAGCCGGCAGTTCCTTCAGCGCATGCGTGACAGCCTTGGTGAAGAAGCCCATGAAGCCGAGCTTTACGCCGTGCTTCTTCTCGAACACGTCCTTGTACCGGTTGCGCAGGTCCATCACGGCTTTCATGTCCACCTCGTTATAGGTGGTCAGCATGGCGGCGGTGTTCTGGGCATCCTTCAGCCGCTTGGCGATGGTCTGGCGCAGGCGCGTCATCTTCACACGCTCTTCGCGCGGCGCATCCTCGGCGGCCGACGGGCCACGGGTGGAGGCCTTCGGCGCTTCGGCAGCGGCCGGTGCGGCCTGACCGATGGTCTTGACGGCGGCGAGAACGTCACCCTTCAGCACCTGGCCGCGCTTGCCCGAGCCATCGACATCGGAGGCGGAGATGTTGTTTTCAGCCAGAAGCTTGGCGGCAGCCGGGGCCGGCGGCATGGACGAAGCCGCCGGGGCGGAGGCTGCCGGGGCAGCTGCGGCGGCAGGAGCCGGAGCAGCCGCAGGGGCTGGAGCGGCAGCCGGAGCAGCGGCTGCGGCAGGGGCCGAGGCGGCAGCGCCAGCGGCGATCTGGCCGAGCAGCGCGCCAAGGCCGACGGTCTCGCCGGCCTGCGCCACGATTTCCGACAGCGTGCCGGAGGCCGGCGCCGGGACTTCGACGGTCACCTTGTCGGTTTCGAGTTCGAGCAGCGGCTCATCGGCCTTGATGATGTCGCCGACCTTCTTGAACCAGGTGCCGACCGTCGCTTCGCTGACGGATTCCCCAAGGGTTGGAACGCGGATTTCTGTGGCCATGATCTGAAGTCCTGATGTTGTTCGTGTCTTGCGTTTCGATTGGCGCCGGTCAGGCGCCATGTCTCAGGATGAGCAATGAGATGCCGGACAAGCCGGCCCGCCGCCCGTTACCCCTCCGCCCCGCCCCTCTGCCAAAAGGGCAGATGCGGGCGAAAGCGGCGGATCGACGGGCGGCCTGAGCCGGGCTCAAGGCGATCGGCATCAGCCGCCGAGCGCGTCTTCCAGGAAGGCGGCGAGCTGTGCCAAGTGCTTCGACATCAGGCCCGTGGCCGGAGAGGCGGCAGCCGGACGGCCGGTATAGCGCACGCGCTGATACTTGGCGTCGATATGGGCCAGCACCCATTCCAGATAGGGGTCGATGAAGGCCCAGGCACCCATGTTCTTGGGCTCTTCCTGGCACCAGACCATTTCGGCATTGCGGAAGCGCGAGAGCTCGTTGATCAGCGCCTTGGCCGGGAACGGATAGAGCTGCTCCAGGCGCAGGAGGTAGATGTCGTCGATGCCGCGCTTTTCGCGCTCTTCCAGAAGGTCGTAATAGACCTTGCCCGTGCACATGACCACGCGGCGGATCTTGTTGTCCTTCTGCAGCTTGACCGGGCCGTCCTTGATCACCTCGGCATCGTCCCACAGCAGGCGGTGGAACGAGCTGTCGCCCGCCATTTCCGACAGCGAGGAGACAGCGCGCTTGTGGCGAAGGAGCGACTTCGGCGTCATCAGGATCAGCGGCTTGCGGAAGTCGCGCTTGATCTGCCGGCGCAGCACGTGGAAATAGTTAGCCGGCGTCGTGCAGTTGGCCACCTGCATGTTGTCTTCCGCGCAGAGCTGGAGATAGCGCTCCAGGCGGGCGGAGGAATGTTCCGGTCCCTGGCCTTCATAGCCATGCGGCAGAAGGCAGACGAGGCCGGACATGCGCAGCCACTTGCGTTCGCCCGACGAGATGAACTGGTCGAACACGACCTGGGCCCCGTTGGCGAAGTCGCCGAATTGGGCTTCCCAGAGCGTCAGCGCGCCGGGGCGCGAGAGCGAATAGCCATATTCGAAGCCGAGCACGGCCTCTTCCGAGAGCATCGAATTGATGACCTCGTAGCGGCCCTGGTTTGGCGCCAGATTGGCGAGCGGGATGTAGCGCTCCTCGGTTTCCTGATCGTAAAGGACCGAATGGCGCTGGGAGAAGGTGCCGCGCTCGCAATCCTGGCCGGAGAGGCGGATCTTGGTGCCTTCGACACAGAGCGTGCCGAAGGCGAAGGCTTCCGCCATCGCCCAATCGATGCCTTCGCCGGTTTCGACCATCTGCGCGCGGTTGTCCATGAAGCGCTGGATCGTGCGGTGTACGTTGAAGCCTGCGGGAACCTCGGACAGCTTGCGGCCGATTTCCTTCAGCGTCTTCATCGGCACGCCGGTCTTGCCGCGGCGCTGCTCGTCGGCATTGTCGGCCGTGCGCAGGCCCGACCAGACGCCATCCAGCCAGTCGGCCTTGTTCGGCTTGTAGGACTGACCGGCCTCAAATTCCTGTTCGAGATGGGCGCGCCAGTCGGCCTTCATCTTTTCCAGTTCGCCTTCGGTGATCAGGCCTTCGGCGATCAGGCGTTCTGCATAGATCTGCACGACCGGCTTATGGCCGCGAATGACCTTGTACATCTTCGGCTGGGTGAAGCTCGGTTCGTCGCCTTCGTTATGGCCGTAGCGACGATAGCAGAACATGTCGACCACAACGGGCTTGTGGAACTTCATGCGGAATTCGGTGGCGATCTTGGCGGCATAGGTGACCGCTTCGGGATCGTCGCCGTTGACGTGGAAGATCGGCGCCTCGATCATCTTCGCCACGTCGGACGGATAGGGCGAGGAACGCGAGAAGGCCGGATTGGTGGTGAAACCGATCTGGTTGTTGATGATGAAATGCAGCGTGCCGCCGACGCGGTGGCCGCGCAGGCCCGACAGGCCGAGGATTTCAGCGGTCACACCCTGGCCGGCAAAGGCAGCATCGCCGTGCAGCAAGAGCGGCAGAACCTTGGCGCGCTCCTTCAGCGGGATCACGTCGCCATCCCAGGAGGTGGCGATCTGGTCCTGCTTGGCGCGGGCCTTGCCCATGACCACGGGATTGACGATTTCCAGATGCGACGGATTGGCCGTCAGCGACAGGTGCACGCGGTTGCCGTCGAACTCGCGGTCGGACGAGGCGCCCAGGTGATACTTGACGTCGCCGGAGCCTTCGACGTCGTCAGGCGCGTAGGAGCCACCCTTGAACTCGTGGAACACGGCGCGGTGCGGCTTGCCCATGACGTTGGTGAGCACGTTCAGGCGGCCGCGATGGGCCATGCCGAGAACGATTTCTTTCAGGCCTTCCTGGCCGCCGCGCTTGATGATCTGTTCCAGCGCCGGGATCAGCGATTCGCCGCCGTCGAGGCCGAAGCGCTTGGTGCCCTTGTACTTGACGTCAATGAACTGCTCGAAGCCTTCCGACTCGATCAGCTTCTGCAGGATGGCCTTCTTGCCTTCGGGCGTGAAGTCGACGCCTTTATCCGGGCCTTCGATGCGCTCCTGGATCCAGCCTTTGATTTCGGGATCGGAGATATGCATGAATTCGACGCCGAGCGTCGAGCAATAGGTACGCTCTAGGATCTCGACGATCTCGCGCATGGTGGCGTATTCCAGCCCCAGCATGTTGTCGATGAAGATCTTGCGGTCGAGGTCCTTCTCCTCGAAGCCGTAGCTCTTCGGCGACAGTTCGTTATAGTCCTCGACCGGGGCGGCAAGGCCCAGCGGGTCCAGCTTGGCGTGCAGATGGCCACGGGCACGGTAGGCACGGATCAGCATGATGGCGCGCACGGAATCGCGCGTCGACTGGTGAACGTCGACCGGATTGACCGGCTCGCCCGATGCGGCGGCCTTTTCCTCGGCCTTGGCCTTCACCTTCTTTTCGATGACCTTCTCGACCACGCCCCAGTTGCCGTCGAGTGCCGAAACCAGTTCGCCGCCTTCCGGAATCGGCCAGTGCGGCTTCTTCCAGGACGCGCCCTTGGCTGCGCGCACCACGTCGTCGGGATTGTCGGCCAGCGCCTTGAAGAAGGACTGCCATTCGGCCGAAACGGAAGCGGGGTCGGTCTCGTAGCGCGCGTAAAGCTGTTCGATATAGCCCGCATTCGCGCCGTCGAGAAACGAGGTGAGCTGGAATTGCTCGTTGGCTTCTTGCCTTGCCATGATGTGATCCGCGGACCTGTCCGTCCGCCTCCTCGCGTGTGGGGTCGTCGGCCGAACCGGCCGTCGCGGCGCTGCGCCCGTTCATCGAGGAGCGTTGCGCCTGTTCTTCCTGTGGGGATGCTGAAATGTCAGCATGCACCTACAGATGGGTCAGGGCAGGCCGGACCCCAAGGCCCGGCCTGCCGGTTTTGGGGGCTTCAGCCCTTGAGAACTTCGACCAGCGTCTTGCCGAGGCGGGCCGGGGAGGGGGAGACCTTGATGCCGGCTGCTTCCATGGCGGCGATCTTGGATTCCGCATCGCCCTTGCCACCGGAAACCACGGCACCGGCATGGCCCATGGTGCGGCCCTTCGGCGCGGTGCGCCCGGCGATGAAGCCGGCCATCGGCTTCTTGCGGCCCTTCTTGGCTTCGTCGATCAGGAACTGGGCGGCATCCTCTTCCGCCGAGCCGCCGATTTCACCGATCATGATGATCGAAGTCGTGGCGTCGTCGGCCAGGAACATCTCAAGCACATCGATGAATTCGGTGCCCTTGACCGGGTCGCCGCCGATGCCCACAGCCGTGGTCTGGCCGAGGCCTTCGTTCGAGGTCTGGAACACGGCTTCATAGGTCAGCGTGCCCGAGCGCGAGACGATGCCGACCGAGCCCTTGCGGAAGATGGAGCCCGGCATGATGCCGATCTTGCATTCTTCCGGCGTCAGGATGCCCGGGCAGTTAGGCCCCAGCAGGCGCGACTTGGACTTGTCGAGCTTGGCCTTGACCCGCACCATGTCCATGACCGGGATGCCCTCGGTGATGCAGGTGATGAACGGGATCTCGGCTTCGATCGCTTCGATGATCGCATCCGCGGCGCCCGCCGGCGGAACATAGATCACGGACGCGTTCGCGCCGGTCTTTTCCTTACCTTCGGCGACGGAAGCAAAGATCGGCAGGGTTTCGCCCTTGGACCCGGTCCAGTTGCTGCCGCCCTTGGCCGGATGGATGCCGCCGACCATCTGCGTGCCGTAATAGGCCAGCGCCTGCTCGGTGTGGAAGGTACCGGTCTTGCCGGTCAGGCCCTGAACGAGGACCTTTGTGTCTTTGTTGACGATAATCGACATGCGAGGCCTTCTTCTTAAGAATTGCTTTTCGAAACGGAGGTGCTGCGGCGATAGGATCCGCTGACAACCTCCTGCCAATCAGAGCCGCCGGCAGGAAGGAACGAAACGCTCATCCGGTAGCTGTCTTCGTTTTCGAAGTGAAACACGGTGCGCTGCGTTCCGCGCGGCGAGCTGCGTTCGAAAACGAGGTCATCGCCTTCCCACACACCGCTGGCCGGCGTCGGCGGCGCAAAGCCGAAAGTATCGAACTGATAGAGCTTGTAGCGTTGATCCGTCGCATCGAAACCGAACACGTTCCGGGATTCGAAGGCGACGGACTGGTCGCGAACCTGTCGGTACCGCTGTTCGACGAACACGCCGCCGAACAGGGGTTCCGCCGCGACATCGCTTTCAGCCGCACCGGCCGCCGTCCAGGCAGAGGCCGCAACCTGCTCGTCGCCGACCCACGCCCCCACAAGGGCGCCGAGACGAAGATGATGTTGCGAAAGCTGCGAGGAAGCGTTGGCCATGACAGTTCAGCCCTTGATCGCCGCGACGATCTTCTTGGCGGCGTCGTCGAGATCGTCGGCAGCCGTGATCGCCAGACCCGATTCGTTCAGAATCTTCTTGCCGAGTTCGACATTGGTGCCTTCCAGGCGCACGACGAGCGGAACCTTGAGGCCCACTTCCTGAACAGCGGCGACAACGCCTTCAGCGATGACGTCGCACTTCATGATGCCGCCGAAGATGTTGACGAGGATGCCCTCGACCTTCGGGTCGGCCGTGATGATCTTGAAGGCGGCCGCGACCTTCTCCTTGCCGGCACCGCCGCCGACGTCGCAGAAGTTTGCCGGTTCCTTGCCGTACAGCTTGATGATGTCCATCGTCGCCATGGCGAGACCGGCGCCATTGACCATGCAGCCGATGTTGCCGTCGAGGGCGACATAGGCGAGGTCCCACTTGGAGGCTTCGATTTCCTTGGCGTCTTCCTCGGTCTCGTCGCGCAGCGCCTTGACATCGTCATGGCGGAACAGCGCGTTGCCGTCGAAGGACATCTTGGCGTCGAGCACACGCAGATGGCCGTCCTGCATGACGATCAGCGGGTTCACTTCGAGAAGAGCCATGTCCTTCTCGTTGAAGGCCTTGTAGAGCGCCGGGAAGAGCGACTTGGCATCTTCGACGGCTGCGCCTTCGAGCGCAAGAGCCGAAGCGATCTTGGAAACGTCATCCGCCGTCACACCGGCTTCCGGGTCGATGGCGATGGTGTGGATCTTCTCAGGCGTGTCGTGGGCGACGGCCTCGATGTCCATGCCGCCTTCGGTGGAGACCACAAAGGCCACCTTGCCGACCGAACGATCGACCAGGAGCGAGCAATAGAGTTCGCGGGCAATGTCGGCGCCGTCTTCGATGTAGAGGCGGTTGACCTGCTTGCCGGCTTCGCCCGTCTGGGCCGTCACCAGCGTATTGCCGAGCATGTCCTTGGCATGGGCCACGACTTCGTCGATCGACTTCGCCAGGCGAACGCCGCCCTTGGCGTCGGGGCCGAGTTCCTTGAACTTGCCCTTGCCGCGACCGCCGGCATGGATCTGGCTCTTGACCACATAGAGCGGACCGGGAAGCTGCTTGGCAGCCGCTTCCGCTTCCTCGGCCTTGAGAATGGCCACGCCCTGCGCGACCGGTGCGCCATACCCCTTCAGGAGAGCCTTGGCCTGGTATTCATGGATGTTCATGGAAAGTGTCCTGTTTGGGCTTGACCGTTCGCCGCTCGAAACTGCCGACCGGGCCGATGAAAAGCGGCGTGAAAGGCGAAGCGGGCGGGCCTCTTAAAGCCCGCCCGCGCCGGTCCGTTACTTCAGCGCGGGCGCGATGGCGACGCAGGCTTCGCAGAGGCCGGCAACGGCGCCGACAGACTTCTGGAAGGCCTCTTCCTCGCTCTTGTTCAGGTCGATTTCGATGATGCGCTCGACGCCGCCGGCGCCGATGATGGTGGGCACGCCGACATACATGTCGTTCACGCCGTACTGGCCGGACAGATGCGCCGCGCAAGGCAGGACGCGCTTCTTGTCCTTCAGGTAGGATTCAGCCATCTCGATGGCAGAGGCGGCCGGGGCGTAATAGGCCGAGCCGGTCTTCAGCAGGCCGACGATCTCGGCGCCACCGTCACGGGTGCGCTGGATGATCTGCTCCAGGCGCTCTTCGGTAACCCACCCCATCTTGACGAGGTCGGTCAGCGGAATGCCGCCAATGGTCGAGTAGCGGGCGAGCGGCACCATGGTGTCGCCATGGCCGCCGAGGACGAAAGCGGTGACGTCTTGGACCGAAACGTTGAATTCCTGGCTGAGGAACAGGCGGAAGCGGGCCGAGTCGAGCACGCCGGCCATGCCGACGACCTTGTTCTTCGGCAGGCCGGAGAACTTCTGCAGCGCCCAGACCATGGCGTCGAGCGGATTGGTGATGCAGATCACGAAGGCGTCAGGTGCGTATTTCTTGATGCCGGCGCCAACCTGCTCCATGACCTTGAGGTTGATGCCGAGCAGGTCGTCGCGGCTCATGCCGGGCTTGCGGGCGACACCGGCGGTGACGATGCAGACATCGGCGCCTTCGATGGCGGAATAGTCGCTTGCGCCCGTCAGATTGGCGTTGAAGCCTTCGACAGGCGAGGACTGGGCGATGTCGAGACCTTTGCCCTGCGGAATCCCGTCGGCAATGTCGAACAGGACGATATCGCCCAGTTCCTTCAGCCCGGCGAGATGCGCGAGCGTGCCGCCGATCATACCGGAACCGATGAGTGCAATCTTGTTGCGGGCCATGAAGTGCTTCCTTTGCGATCCAAACGTGCAAGGTCCCCCCTTTGCGACATCCGATCGCCGAGAACCCCGAAACCTCACGGCGCAAGGAGGTAACCCGCAAACTCTAAAAGATCAATGAATAGTTTTGATGTTAGCAATTTCAAACGGTTAGATCGAAAAATTCTTACGTAAACGTAAGAATTTCAGTCGTCATTCCGTCACGATTTGGTGGTGTTGGCGATGTGCTTCGCGATATTCGCTGCTCTGCATCTCGGTGAGGCGGGAGATGGTGCGGTCGAATTCGAAGCCTTCCGTGCCGCGTCGTTCCAGCAGCAAGGCGTCCGGCGCACTTTCGGCCGTGGCGATGATCAGCCCGCCTTTGTCATAGACCGTGTCGACCAGCAAAATCAGGCGCTTGACCTCGTTGCGTCGGTCGGCGGACAGCCGTGGCACGCCTTCGACGAACAGCGTGTCATACTGCGCGAGCAAGGCCAGATAATCGGTAGCGCCGAGAGGGCGCTGGCACAGATCGGCAAAGCCGAATCGCGCGGCTCGGCCGGCGGCCAACGGCACGGTGATTTCCCGCCCCTTCATCGGTACGGTCGCGGGCGCCGGCGCATGCCCAGCCGTAAATTGCAGCCAGGCCTCCTCGAAGGCCTTGCGCGACGTTTCGTTCAAGGGCGCGTTCCAGACGCGAATGCCTTCGGTTTTTTCCATCCGATAATCCGTCTCGCTATCGAGACAGACTACATCGGCATGCTGTTTCAGGAGGCCGATGAAGGGCAGGAACAGGCCGCGATTGAGGCCGTCGCGATAGAGATCGTCGGGCGCGACATTTGACGTGGCGACCAGCACACAGCCACGTGCGAAAAGCTCGGTAAACAGCCGGGACAAGATCATCGCATCCGCAATATCGGTTACGGTGAACTCATCGAAGCAGAGCAGACGCGATTCGCCGTAAATCTCGGCGGCGACAGGCGGCATTGGATCGACTTCGCGCGTTTCCCCGGCCTTCAGCCTCTGTCGGTGGCGGAAGATCCGCTCCTGCACGTCGGCCATGAAGGCATGAAAATGCGCCCGACGCTTGCGCTCGATCGGCACGGTCTCGAAGAACAGATCCATCAGCATGGTCTTGCCGCGCCCGACGCCGCCATAGATATACAGCCCGCGAAGCGGCGGCTGGGCTTGGCGGCGGGCGGCAAAGAGCCAGCCGAGGGCATTGGTCTTGCGCTGGGCTCGGCTGGTCGTCAGCTCGGCCGCGACACGATCGAGCCGCGCTGCGATCGCCATCTGCCGCTCATCGCGCTGAAGGCGGTCCTCCGCCACGAGCGCTTCGAGACGGCGGGTGATGCTGTTTCCGGGATTGGGCAAGGCAGGCTTCCGGTTCGATGCCGCGGCGTGATCGCGGGAAGGGCGGCACGCAGGCCTCGATGCAGTCCACGAACATGCTGGCGGGTCTGCCGGGCTTTCGGTCTTTCCAAGCTTCTACCAGGCTTTTGGAAATTTTGTGTTCTCGCTCTGCGCGGGAACGAGCGGCGCGTAGTTGCCATCATGGCCTGTTGCCGGTGCGCGCCGCTACACGACGCTTTCCGCCGCGCTCCAGGCTCCTGCACCGCGCATACGCTCGTTGGCTCAAGGTAGTGTTGCCTGACCATGAGCGGCCAGTCGCCGCCCATGAGCTGATTCGCCGCCGATGATCGTGGCGGACCGCTCGCAAGCGGCTTTAGCGGCTGAGGCTGACCGATTGACCTGAGGTGGTCGAGCCGTCGAACCGCGCATCGGCGCTCTTGTAGAGGCGCGCGATCGGGTCGCCGCTCCGGCTCTTCAGGATGACCTGCTTGCCGGCAACTTCCCAGGAGCCCATCTGCGTCAGCTCGCCGGCGCAGCCGCGCGTGCCGCCGCGCGAACCGGAGCCGAGATTGGTCAGCGTCAGAAACATGTCGCAGGAACTGCCCGAGGACGTAACGCGCCAGTTGCCGACCATCGATTCCTTGGTGACATCGAGCGAGGCAGCAGGGGGCGCCGCGTCGGGGACGGGGTTTGGATTGGCAGCGGCGGTATTGACGGGCGCTGCGGGGAATTGCGACGACGCGCCCGGCGCGCCGGGCGGCGGCAGCTGCGTGGCCGAAACGCTGGGAACCGGCTGCGCCTGAAGCGGCGCGGGACCCGAGGGGGCGCCACCGTAATCGGACATGGATGTTCTCTGGCAGCCCGCCATGGCCAGCATTGCCATCAGTCCAGCCGCAAGGGGAAGGGTCCGCATCTTTGACTCCCGATTGATGTCGCGTCGCATTCGTTCAGTCCAGATAGTGGATAGCCGAAGGTTAATCGAGCCTTAACCGGGGAATGGGGCAAGGTTTGGCCGCTGCTGTTGCACCCTGGCGACGCTCAGGACAAGAAATGACGGCACGTGCGTCCATCAACGGCCGTTTCGTGACCAGATAGAGCCGTCATCCGCAACAGTGTGACGCCTGACCGTCCTTCGGTTCCGATTCGCAAGTGGCGTCTGTTTCCGTCGAGTGGCTTAGCCGCCAGCAAGTTTTCCACTTGATCGCGACGCCGTTCGTCATCGCAGAGAACGGTACGATGCTGCCGGGATGCTGGTTCGATGGTCGCGGAGCGGCATTCCAGCGGGCCCGTTTGGCACGCGGCCCTCTCGGGCCGCGTTTCGCTCTGAACGGGTTCGGCTCTAGACCCGGCGTTCCACCATCATCTTCTTGATTTCGGCAATGGCCTTGGCCGGATTGAGGCCCTTGGGACAGGTCTGTGCGCAGTTCATGATCGTGTGGCAGCGATAGAGCCGGAACGGATCTTCCAGATCATCCAGCCGCTCGCCCTTGGCCTCGTCTCTGGAGTCGATCAGCCAGCGATAGGCCTGGAGGAGGACGGCCGGACCGAGATAGCGGTCGCCATTCCACCAGTAGCTTGGGCAGGAGGTCGAGCAGCAGGCGCAGAGAATGCACTCATAGAGGCCGTCGAGCTTCAGCCGGTCCTCGTGGCTCTGCTGCCATTCCTTGGCCGGCGTCGGCGAAACGGTCTTCAGCCAAGGTTCGATGGAGCGGTGCTGGGCGTAGAAATTGGTCAGGTCCGGCACGAGGTCCTTGACCACGGGCATGTGCGGCAGTGGGTAGATTTTGATCGTGCCCTTCACCTCGTCCATGCCCTTGGTGCAGGCAAGGGTGTTGGTGCCGTCGATGTTCATCGCGCAGGAACCGCAAATGCCCTCGCGACAGCTCCGCCGCAGGGTCAGCGTCGGATCGACATTGTTCTTGATGTAGAGCAGTGCGTCGAGAACCATCGGGCCGCAATCGTCGACATCGACATAGAAGGTGTCGATCGACGGGTTGCGGCCATCGTCAGGACTCCAGCGATAGACGCGGACTTCGCGGACATTCTTCGCCCCAGCCGGCTTCGGCCAGGTCTTGCCCTCGGTCATCTGCGAGTTCTTGGGAAGTGCGAGTTCAACCATTAGCGCGCCATCCCTTTTGCCATCAGCGCCAGTTCAATTGCTGGTGTTAGATCGTTGTTGTCTTCGATTCGAAGCATTCGAATATCCGTTACCGATGGCGCGAACCACTCATATTCGAGGGTCAGGCGCTGGACTGCTATCTGACACTTGACGCTATCGATCGTCGCATCGCCGAAATAGACGCTGCCTTGTTGGCGATCGAATCCATGGCTGCGAAGAAACTTCGCAATATCGTTGTAGGCATTCTGCCAAGACGTACTGTGATAGCTCTTTTTCAGGGTGTCGGTGTCCGAGTCAAATGTAATGGCATACATTGAACGCGACATCCTCCTGTTGTGTCCTATCATATTCACGGCGATATCCTTTCACCGGTGAATTTTCGACTCGTCCGTCAGTACACGCGCGCCTTCGGTTCGATCTTCTTCGGGTCGATGCCCTCGGCGATCAGCTCCGTATGCACCGGACGATAGTCCAGCGTCACGTCGCCGGCTTCGTTGAGCCAGGCCAGCGTGTGCTTGCGCCAGTTGACGTCGTCGCGTCCGGCAAACGGACCGTCCGTATAGTCTTCGCGCG
This sequence comes from Xaviernesmea oryzae, assembly GCF_900109605.1. Lineage (GTDB taxonomy): Bacteria > Pseudomonadota > Alphaproteobacteria > Rhizobiales > Rhizobiaceae > Xaviernesmea > Xaviernesmea oryzae. The sequence goes on along the minus strand of NZ_FOAM01000020.1, from coordinate 74,834 downwards.
CATGCGAGCCACGGCTCTCCTTGCGCGCTTCCGCGCCGTAGACCGTCGTGATGGCATTGGCCATCAGATTGTGCAGCTCCAGCGTTTCCACAAGGTCGGAGTTCCAGATCATCGACCGGTCGACGACCTTGACATCAGGCAGTTCCTTCCAGATGGCCGAGAGGCGCTGGCAGCCGGATTCAAGCGACTCCTGGGTGCGGAAGACGGCGGCGTCTTCCTGCATAGCGCGTTGCATCTTCTCGCGCAGCACGGCGGTCGGCGTCGAGCCCTTGGCGTGGCGCAGCCCGTCGAAGCGGGTCATGATCTGGTCGCAGGCAGCCTTGTCGAGGCTGGGGATCGCCTCGTTGCGGTCGATCACCTGGCCCGCCCGAATAGCGGCGGCGCGGCCAAAGACCACGAGGTCGATCAGCGAGTTGGACCCGAGCCGGTTGGCGCCATGGACCGAGGCGCAGCCGGCTTCGCCGACAGCCATCAGGCCGGGCGCCAGGCGCTCGGGGTTCTCGGAATTGGCGTTCAGCACCTCGCCCCAGAAATTGGTGGGGATGCCGCCCATGTTGTAGTGCACCGTCGGCAGAACCGGGATCGGCTCGCGCGTCACGTCCACGCCGGCGAAGATTCGCGCCGATTCGGAGATGCCGGGTAGGCGCTCATGCAGCACCGCCGGGTCCAGATGGTCGAGATGCAGGAAGATGTGGTCCTTGTTCTTGCCGACGCCACGGCCCTCGCGGATCTCCAGCGTCATGCAGCGCGAGACGACGTCGCGCGAGGCCAGGTCCTTGGCCGAAGGCGCGTAACGCTCCATGAAGCGCTCGCCCTCGGAATTGACGAGATAGCCGCCTTCGCCGCGCGCGCCCTCGGTGATCAGACAGCCGGCGCCGTAGATGCCGGTGGGGTGGAACTGCACGAATTCCATGTCCTGCAGCGGCAGGCCGGCGCGCGCGACCATGCCGCCGCCATCGCCCGTGCAGGTGTGCGCCGAAGTCGCCGAGAAATAGGCGCGGCCATAGCCGCCGGTCGCCAGAACGACCATCTTGGCCGAGAACCGATGAATGGTGCCGTCATCCAGGCACCAGGCGATAACGCCGGTGCAGCGCCCGTCTTCCGACATGATCAGGTCGAGCGCGAAATATTCGATGAAGAACTGGGCATTGTTGCGCAGCGACTGGCCGTAGAGCGTGTGCAGAATGGCGTGGCCGGTGCGGTCGGCTGCCGCGCAGGTGCGCTGCACTGGGGGGCCTTCGCCGTAGTTCTGCATATGGCCGCCGAAGGGGCGCTGATAGATCTTGCCTTCCTCGTTGCGCGAGAAGGGCACGCCGTAATGCTCCAGCTCATAGACCGCCTTGGGCGCTTCCATGGCGAGGTACTGCATGGCGTCGACATCGCCGAGCCAGTCGGAGCCCTTGACGGTGTCATAGAGATGCCACTGCCAGCTATCCGGTGTCATGTTTTGCAGCGAAGCGGCGATGCCGCCCTGTGCCGCGACCGTATGCGAGCGGGTGGGGAAGACCTTGGTGATGCAGGCGGTGCGCAGACCCTGCTCGGCCATGCCGAGCGTGGCGCGCAGGCCCGCGCCGCCTGCACCGACGACAACGACGTCATAGGCGTGGTCGACATAGCGATAGGCCGGGCTGGCGCCGGCGGAAGACGATACGGAAGCCATGTTCGAATTATCCCGCGAAAGCGATCTTCAGCGCGGCGAAAAGACAGAGTCCGCCGATGAAGAGCGAAAAGAAGGCATTGAGCAGCAGAAGCGCGACCTTGAGGCCTTCCGAGTGGATGTAGTCCTGAATGATCTCTTCCATGCCCAACTGCATGTGGACGATGGTGGCAACGATCGTCAGAGCCGTGATCACGCAGACGAAGGGATTGGCCAAGGAAGCCACGACCACCTCGTAGGGTGCCCCTGCATGGGAGATCAGGAAGACGATGTAGAACAGGATCAGCGGCACGAGCACGACGGCCGTCGTGCGAACGCGCCAGAAATGTTCGGTGCCTGACTTGGCCGAGCCGAGGCCGCGGACCTTGGCGAGAGGAGTGCGCATATCCATGTCGATTGTCCTTGGAACGGTCTCAGCGCACGATGAAGATCGCGATCCAGACAAGGATCGTGAGCGTGATCGAACTGATGAAGCTCAGGCGTGCGAGCTTGTTGGCGAAGTGCTTTTCAAAGCCGTAGCCGAGATCCCAGGCAATGTGGCGCAGGCCGCCGAGCAGGTGATGGATCATGGCCCAGGTGTAGCCGAAGAGCACGATCTGGCCGATGATCGAGCCGTAGATCCCGTTGACCCAGTCAAAGGTCTCCTTGCCGGAGGCGGCGGCCACCAGCCAGGCGGCGACCAAGATCGTTCCGAAATAAAGCGCGCCGCCGGTGATGCGATGGATGATCGACATCGCCATGGTCGGCTCGAATTTGTAGATCTGCAGGTGCGGCGAAAGCGGCCGGCCGTTTGTGACGTTCGTCATCGGGACCTCACGGGGAAGCGCCGAGCCAGCCGCCCCCGTCCCCGGGGACGAAGACGATGCAAAGGGACGACGGTCCGGCGGGCACCAAATGTGCACAACTTGCTCAAGCGCGAGCTTTAATCGTCCCGCGCCGCATCGACAAGCCCGTTTGCGGCGCATCGTGAATTTAATCGATTAGCCGAAGAGGATATTTTCGCAAGATAAAGACCCGATAAACCGGCTTGTTAATCCTATGGTAAGGAATTTCTTTCTGCCGCGTGACATTTGGTCTGGAAGCGCCAATTTTCGATGCATGTGTTTTGCGTCTATGCGGAGGTTTTCATGGTGCGTCTTACCCGTTTCAGCCTCATCGTCGCAGTCTTCGCCGCTCTTCCCGTGACAGCAGCTCATGCCTTCGACCGGACTGAAGCCGGACCGTCCGCCATTCGTGGCGGTCCCAGCGAATGGCTTCGCGACGGACGACGTCATCATGCCATTCGGCATGGCGACGCACCACGACACAGCAGTGTGACGGTCGAGCGGAGATTGCGGCCCGGCTGGCGCGACCGGAACTGGCGCCAGCCATATTGGCGCCACGACCGCGACGGCCTTGGCGGCTCCTATGCCGGTCTGAATGTCTGGCATGAGCGCGGAAACGGCATGTTCGTGCAGGGCGGTGCGGTTTATGACGTGCTAGGGCCAGAGGTCGGGCCATTGCCACAGGCGCGGATCATTCGTGTGACGCCATACACACATGCCTGCTCCATGGAGGCCGGTGTCTGCGTCATTCGCGGACGATGAAAACCGCCGGTCATATGAGCCGGATCCCCCGCGCGTCGTTCATGAGCCGGCAAAGCGCCATACGGTGGTTCGTTTGACCTCGCTATCCTCCAGGGCGCGGGTCACCGGAACATCGTAGACCGCCAGCTTCGCCAGACGCGCACGTGGGCAGTAGGCTCGGCCGGGATCGCCGACCAGCACCGTCACACCCTGTTCCGTCAGCTGTGCGAACCACGGCACCAGCCGTTCGGCGAAGCTTTGATCGTAGAAAACATCGCCGGCCAGCAGGATATTTGCCTCCACATCGAGGCCGATCACGTCCTCGCGGCGAAAACGAACCGATACGCCGTTGAGCGCGGCATTAAGCCGCACGGCCGCTTCGGCCCAGGGATCGATATCGCAGGCGGCCACGCTGGCCGCCCCGGCACGTGCGGCCGCAATCGCCACTAAGCCGGAGCCGGTGGCGAAATCCAGGACGCGCTTGCCGGCGACGAGCGCGGGATGATCGAGCAGGTGCCGGGCAAGGCCTTGCCCGCCGGCCCAGGCAAAGGCCCAAAAGGGCGGCGGCAGGCCGATCTCTTCCAATTCTTCCTCTGTCTTCAACCAGAGATCATGCGCTTCGTCCGCCAGGTGCAGCCGAATTTCGGGCACATGCGGAGGGGGCAAGATCCCGGTATTGTCGAGGATGAAGCGTTGGGGATCGGTTTTCATGGTCCGCCTTTGGCTGGCATGCGCTTCATGGTGCGCGCGGCGGCGGCTCCAGCCCGCCCATGCGGCAGACCTCGTCCCATTCGTCCTCGGTCACCGGCTGAACGGAAAGCCGCATGGAGGTGACCAGCGCCATGTTGGCGAGTGCCGGATTGGCCTTGATTGCCTTCAGGCTCACCGGCTTGGGCATGTCACAGACGGCGCGAATATCGACGCAGTCCCAGCGTGCATCTCCCTCGGCGGTGGAATCGGGATGGGTCAGCGCGCAGACCTCGGTGATGCCGACGATCTCCAAGCCCTCGTTCGAATGGTAGAAAAAGCCTTTATCGCCCAGCTTCATCGCCCGCATGTGGTTGCGGGCGAGATAGTTGCGCACGCCGGTCCATTCGGTGCCGGCCTCGCCGGCCTCCTTCTGCATGGACCACGACCATTTGAAGGGCTCGGACTTGTAGAGCCAATAGGCCATGTCAGGCTCCCGGCTTGTTGAAGACCCAGTTGAACGGCTTGATCTCGACCGAGGCGAAAAGGCCGGCCTTGGCGTAAGGATCGCCCTCGGCGAGCACGCGTGCGGCCTCTGCATCAGCGGCTTCGACGATGACCAGGCTGCCGATCGGCGAGCCCTCCGGCGACAGGAAGGGACCAGCCATTTTAAGAGTGCCCTTGGCGTTCAGCCCGTCGAGATAGGCGACATGTTCCGGGCGCGTATCCATCCGCAATTGCAGCGCGTCCGGCTTGTCGGTGCAGAGAAAGGCAAAAAGCATCGGTCAGTCCTTTCAAGAGGGATCGAGAGTGGAAGGGGAAAGCTGTTATTCCTGGGTGATCGGTCGGCTCATCAGGGCTTCGACGGCGGCGTGGACACTGACGCGCCCGTCGATGACGGCGGCAATGGCCTTGGTGATGGGCATGTCGATGCCACGCGCTTCGGCATCCCGCGCTGCAATGGCTGCGGCCAGCGCGCCTTCCACCAGTTCGCCCGACGCTGTGTTCCGCGCCGCGCCGCCGCGGCCGAGCGCGATGCCATAGCGTAGATTGCGCGACTGGTGGCTCGTTCCCGTCAGCACGAGATCGCCGAGGCCAGACAGGCCGCGTACCGTGTCGGCCGTGCCGCCCCGCGCCGTCACCAGCCGCGACATTTCCGCAAGGCCGCGCGAAATCATCGCTGCCCTGGCCGATTCGCCGAGTCCCGCGCCCTCGATCAGGCCGCAGGCAATCGCCAGCACGTTTTTCAAGGCGCCGCCGAGCTGGACGCCGATCCGGTCTTCGGCGGCATAGAGACGGAAGCTCGGTCCACTCAACCGAATAGCGATCCGATGGGCCTGATCCATGTCGGCGGCGGCGAGCGTCATGGCCGTGGGCAGACCACGCGCGATGTCGGCAGCAAAACCAGGGCCGGAAAGGACGGCGATATCCTGGCGTCCGAGCGTCTCACCTACCACGTCTGTCAGCAGCCGGCCGCTTTCGCGTTCCAACCCCTTGGCGCAGACGACCACATCCGCGCTGCGTCCGATCGAGGGCAGCACGGCGCGGGCCACCTCGCTTTGGGCCTGGGAGGGAACGGCGAGGAGCACCGTGCCGGCATGTTCGATATCGGCGGGATCTGCCGTCATCACCAGGCCTTCAGGCAGGGAAATGCCTGGCAGCGCCTCGTCATTGCGGCCGGTTGCCTTGAAGTCCTCGACCAGGCTTTCGCGCCGGGCAAGCAACAGTACCCTGCGCGAAGCAAGACCGCCGGCCTGCAGGGCAACCGTGGCAAGCGCCGTTCCGAAGGCCCCTGCGCCGATCACGGCCACGCAATGAACGTCGAGAAGGCGGTCGCTCGGGCTCTCCATACGCATCTCCTGTTCATAGCGGGCATGGCGCGAGGCGGTTGCGCCAAGAAAGGATGGAATCGAACCACTATGCCTTTGCGCCCCGTTTGCCATAGCCGATGACGGCCTCGGCCTGGGCATCCAGCGGCCAGCGCGAGCGCGGTGACACGCTGAGCGGATCGGCGGCGAGATCGAGCGCCAGCCGCTCGGCCCCGGCCCAGGCGATCATCGCCGCATTGTCGGTGCACAGCTTGATCGGCGGGGCGACGAAGCGCACGCCGTGCTCGGCGCAGAGCGCCTGCAGCATCTGCCGGATCGCGCTGTTGGCGGCAACGCCTCCGGCCACCACCAAGGCCGCCTCCGGCAGATCAGCCGCAAGCTGCCGGTAGCGGCCAAGCCCCCTGCCGATGCGATCCTTGAGCGTGCGGGTGATCGCCTTCTGGAAGGAGGCACAGATATCGGCCACATCCTGATCGCTGACAGGCGCAATCGCCTGTGCTGCCTGGCGCACGGCCGTCTTCAGCCCGGAGAAGGAAAAGTCGAGCCGCGCCTCGCCCACCAGCGGGCGGGGAAAGCTGAAGCGGTCCGGATCGCCGTGCCGGGCGGCGGACTCGACGGCCGGGCCGCCGGGATAGGGCAGGCCGAGCAGTTTGGCGGTCTTGTCGAAGGCTTCGCCCAGCGCATCGTCGATGGTCGTGCCCCAGCGCTCGTAATCGCCCACGCCCTTGACCAGGACCAGCTGCGTATGTCCGCCGGAGACGAGCAGCATCAGATAGGGGAAGGCGAGGCGGTCGGTGAGCCGCGCCGTCAGCGCGTGGCCTTCCAGATGATTGATGGCATAGAGCGGCTTGCCGGCCGCGCGCGCAATCGCCTTGCCGGTCATCAGGCCCACCAGCAGGCCGCCGATCAGGCCGGGGCCGGCCGTGGCCGCCACCGCATCGACGACGTCAAGGCGTGTGCCTGCCTCGGCAAGCGCCGCCTTGATCAGGCCGTCCAATGCCTCGACATGGGCGCGCGCCGCGATCTCCGGCACCACGCCGCCATAGGCGCTGTGTTCGGCGATCTGGCTGAGAACCACATCGCTGAGGATGCGGCCCACGCCATCCGGTCCGCGCGCGACGACGGAGGCTGCCGTCTCGTCGCAGCTCGTCTCAATGCCGAGAACCAGGCTTTCACCCTCTCGGCGTTGATGAGGCAATGTATTCGCGGCGGCGGCAGTCATGGCGGGCGCGGTCCAGGCGGCGGCTTTCCTCAATCATGAGGCGCCGGATCGGGGGCGGAAAGGTTGCGGGTGCGGGCAAAGCCCGGTACATCGGCTTCCGGTAACAACGGATCGCATGGGATGCAAACGAAACCTTTCCGCATCGGCACGCGCGGCAGCCCGCTGGCGCTGGCCCAGGCCTTCGAGACCCGCGACCGGCTGATGGCCGCCCATGGGCTCGGCGACGAGATGTTCGAGATCGTCGTGATGTCGACCGCCGGCGACCGCATCACCGACCGGGCGCTGGCCGAGATCGGCGGCAAGGGGCTCTTCACCCAGGAGCTCGAAGACAAGCTTCTTTCCGGTGAGCTCGATTTTGCCGTGCATTCATCGAAGGATATGCCGACGCGCCTGCCGGAGGGTTTGTTCCTCTCGGCCTATCTGCCGCGCGAGGATGCCCGTGACGCCTTCATCGGCCGGGCAGGCCCGCGCCTCCTGGAACTGCCGGAGGGCTCGGTGATCGGCTCGGCCTCTCTGCGCCGCCAGGCGCTGATCCGCCGGCTGCGGCCGGACCTGCAGGTGATCGTCTATCGCGGGGCCGTGGAAACCCGTCTGCGCAAGTTGGATGAAGGCCAGGTGGATGGCACGCTGCTGGCGCTCGCCGGCCTCAAGCGCATCGGCCGCACCGATGTCGTGACAGAGATTCTCGACCCGCAGGAGTTTCCGCCGGCCCCGGCACAAGGCGCGATCTGCATCGAAAGCCGCAAGGACGATCTGCGCGTCGCTGCGCTGGTCGAGGCAATCAACGATATCCCCACCTTCGAGGCAGTGACCTGCGAACGCGCTTTCCTGTCCGCGCTCGACGGCTCCTGCCGCACGCCGATTGCCGGCTTTGCGCAAACGGATGGTCAGACGATCCGGTTTTCCGGCATGATTCTGACGCCTGACGGCACCTGGCATCATCGTGTCGAGCGCGAAGGGCCGGCCTCCGATCCGGAAGCGATCGGCCGCGCGGCGGGCGATGCCGTCAGGGCCGCCGCGGGACCGGAATTCTTTACGAGCTGGAGCTGACCAGGTGCGGGTGCTCGTCACCCGACCGGCACGGTCAGCCGCGCTGACGGCATCGCGGCTTCGCGCGAGCGGCCATCAGCCGATTCTTCTGCCGTTGACCGAGGCGTGGCATGAGCACGATGCCATCGCCGCAGCACTGCGCCTTCCCTTCGCAGCTCTGGCCCTCACCAGTGCCGAGGCCGTCGCCGCCCTGGCCAGCGTGCCGGAAGGGCCGGCGCTGGCCGCCGGGCATCCGGTCTATTGTGTTGGCGCGGCAACGGCGCGTGCAGCGGACGCGCTAGGCCTGGCTCCGCTGGTAATCGGCCCCGGCGATGGGCGAGGGCTTGCCGAAGCGGTGATCGGCGACTGGAATCGCGCTCATGATGCGCCGCGTCCACCTTCCACCCGATATCTGCCGGGAAAGACACCATCCGGCATCGCGACAGGCAATGACCCGCTTGCGCCGCCGCTGCTCTATCTCGCGGGAAAGCCTCGCGCACCGGATTTCGAGGCGGGGCTTAACCAGGCCGGCATTCCGGTCCGACCGGTGGAGGCCTATCGCATGGCGCCAAGGCCGATCGACATGAACGATCTGTCCGCTGCGCTTGTGGAAGGAGCGCCGGAGGCAGCGCTTTTTTATTCGCGCGAGGCCGTTCTTCGGCTGGCGGATGTGATGGCGCAAGGGAATCTCCGCCTGTCCTTCGGCCGCGTGCTCTGCCTCGGTGCGCGCGTCGCCCAGGCGGTGCCGGTGGAATGGGGGAGGGTGGCCGTGGCGGACAGTCCCGACGAGGACAGTCTGCTGGCCCTGCTAGATGGGACCTGAAAGACGGGAAAGGCCCTAGGAAAAGGCATGGCTGAGCGCAATCCTGCGAGGGCTCCGTCATCAAATCGCGGTAAAGGTCTTTCCCTATCGCAGGCAGGTCTCTACCTTCTGCAAGTGGACCATTATGAAGGCAGTGGACGGTCGTTTTCGCCGACCCGCTGCCGGTTTCCGAAATCCTTGCCCCCGCATGCGCGACGGGCCAGGGCGGCCAGGATCGATCCTGGGCTGCCCCTGTCCGGCGCATCCCAGACGAGAGACGACCATGGAACCCGAAAAGCCGCCGCGTCGCCAGACGTCCCCGACGACCATCGACCTGACGGCCGAAAGGGTTGCGTCAGAGCCTTCCACCGGGCCGGATGCCACGCCGGCGGCTGGCGCGGGGGCGCCAGAGCCCTCTACGCCTTTGGCGGCATCGTCCATCGATGCCGATGCGCCGGCAAGCACGTCAAACGACAAGGCCGAGACTGCGGCCGGCGTTTCCGGGTCAGCGGGGACCGGCGCCGAGGCTGTCGGCACCAAGCCATCGGACATGGCGAAAGCCGCATCGGCCTCCGCCGTCAAGCCGGGAGAAAAACCCGCAGCGGGCTCGCTGACCGGCAAGCCGGATGCGGATAAGCCGGGCGAAGACAAGCCTTCCGCCGGCCCATCGCTTTCCGGCAAGCCGGCTGCCGACCGGCCGGGAACCGACAAATCCGCCTGGAATGCATCGACGGGAAAATCCGCGTCCGCCGCGTCCACATCCTCAAGCTCGACGACGGGCGCAGGGGCGGCCTCGGGTCCTGCCGCACGCGCGTCCTCGTCGAACCCGACGCAGCCGGTACGCTCCACTGCGCCGTCCGGCTCCGGGACCAAGGGGTTGGCAGCCGGCATCCTCGGCGGGCTGATCGTTCTCATCGGCGCCGGGGCGTTGCAATATGGCGGTGTCCTGCCGTCGCTTTCGCCCGACAGCCGCGAGGCCTCGGAGCAGGTCGCCGCGCTTCAAGACCAGCTCGGCCAGATCGCCCCTCGGCTTTCCGCAGTCGAACAGGCACAGCAGCGGCTTGGCGATCCAACCGCCGAGATCGCCACCTTGAAAAGCACAGTCGAAACACTTCAGTCGCAGCTGGGAAGCCTGCGCCAGTCCAGCGAGGCCCTGACAGGGCGGCTGGAGGAAACCGAACGTAAGGTCGAAGCGCCGGCCAGCGAGGTGCAGCTCGCCCGCGCCGTGGCAATCGCCGCCTTGAAGACGGCCATCGACCGTGGCGGTCCGTTTCAATCGGAACTCGACGCGGCCAAGGCCGTCGATCCCGACGAGGCCGCGCTCGATCAGCTGAAGGCCGACGCGAGCGGCGGCCTGCCCGCGCGGCGTGATCTGGTGCAGCGCTTCCCCGCCGTGGCGGATGCCATGCTCTCGGCCACGCGCACGCCTGGCGGCACCGGAGAGGGATTTTTGTCGCGGCTGATGGGCAGCGCCGGCTCACTGGTGCGCATGCGGCCCGTGGGCGAGCCGCAGGGTAATGAGCCCGCAGCCATTGTCGCGCGGATCGAAAACCGCCTGTCGACAGGCGATCTCCAGGGCGCACAGGCCGAATGGCAAGGCCTGCCCGATGCGGCCAAGCAGGCCGGCGCGGGCTTCAAGGAGGAACTCGACCGCCGTCTGCGCGTCGAAGAGACCATTGGCCGGCTGATGGCCGGCGCCACCGCAGCCAAGCAAGGGTAAGGCAAAGCGATCATGATCAAAATTCTGTTCTATGTCCTGATCGTGCTGGGTCTGGCCGCCGGCTTTTCCTGGCTGGCCGATCGCCCTGGCGATGTGACCCTCGTCTGGGAGGGCCAGCGCCTTGAGACCAGTCTCGTCGTGGCCGCCACAGCCTTGGTCGTGCTGGTGCTGGCGATCTTCCTGGTGATCTGGCTGGTGCGCGCGCTGATCAGCTCGCCCGGCGCGGCCAGCCGTTTCTGGCGGCGACGCAAGCGTGATCGCGGATACCACGCGCTGTCGACCGGCCTGGTTGCCGCCGGCTCGGGTGACGCCGTTCTCGCGCGCCAGATGGGCGCCAAGGCCCGTAGCCTGCTCGGTGCGAGACGCGAACCCCTGGTGCATCTCCTGGAGGCGCAGACCGCCCTTCTGGACGGCCGCCATGAGGATGCCCGCCGGGCCTTCGAGGTGATGTCCGAGCAGGAGGAAACCAAGGCGCTCGGCCTGCGCGGCCTCTATCTGGAAGCAAAGCGTCTGGGTGCCGACGAGGCGGCCCGCCAATATGCGGCCCGCGCCGCCGAGGGCGCGCCGCAGCTCGGCTGGGCCGTGCTGGCGACGCTGGACGAGCGTGCCCGCGCAGGCGACTGGGACGAGGCGCTTCGTCTTCTGGAGGTCAGCCGCCGGCACCGCGCCATCGACAAGCGCGACTTCCGCCACAAGCGCGCCACGCTGCTCACGGCCCGCGCCCGCGCCCGCATCGACAGCGACCCGCGCAGCGCCCGCGACGATGCGCTGGCTGCTCTCAAGCTTGATCCCAACCTCGTGCCGGCCGCCGTCGCCGCTGCTCAGGTCTTCTACCGCCAGGACAGTCCGCGCCGGGCTGCCAGCGTGCTTGAGCGCTCCTGGCGCCAGATGCCGCATCCGGATGTGGCGGAAACCTATCTGCGCGCACGTTCCGGCGACAGTGCGCTCGACCGTCTCAAGCGCGCGCGCAAGCTGGAAGCGATCCGCCCGACAAGCGCGGTTGCGCTGATGGCGGTGGCCAGGAGCGCGCTGGAGGCCCGTGACCTGACGCTGGCGCGGGAGAAGGCGGAGGCCGCCGCGCGCCTCGAGCCAACGGAATCCGTATTCCTGCTCTTGGCCGATATCGAGCAGGTGGATACCAGCGACGACGGCCGCATTCGCCACTGGATGTCGCAGGCGCTGAAGAGCCTGCCGGATCCTGTCTGGACGGCTGACGGCCTGACCTCGGAAGATTGGCTGCCGGTGCATCCCGTAACCGGTGCGCTTGGCGTGTTCGAATGGAAGCGGCCGGTGCGCTCTTTCGCAGGTCCTGTCGAAGACGGCAAAGCGCTGGGCGAGGAAGCGATCCGCTCGCTGCCGCCGGTCGCCCCCGCCGTTCGGCCGGCCAAGACGCCCTATGCCGCGCCGACGCCGAGCGAGCTGCGCGGCACGACGGCTCCGGCCACGGCCGCGGATACCGCCGACAAACCCGCCGCGCCGATCGAGGCTGCCCGGCCGGAGCCGCGCCAGGCAGACAAGACGGTGCCCGGTGCGACGGAACCGGCTGCCGGCGCGCGGCCGGTGGAACCTGCACCGAAGCCCGTTGCCGCCATGCCCGTGCCGAGCGAATCGGTGATCGTGCCGGAGCCGGTGCCCGCTCCACAAGCGCCCAAGCCTGCGCAGGTGGCCAAACCCGCACCGGCACCAAAACCCGCTCCCATGCCGGCCCCACGACGCGAGGAGCCCATTGGCGGGCGCAATTCCGCACCGGTCGAGCCCTTTTTTGGCCGCCCGCCGGATGATCCTGGTGTTCGCGAGGAAAAGCCTCTTGAAAATGCATCCATGCGTCTGTTCTGATATCGCAACCGCGAGAGATGGTCCGCTTGGGCAGGCCCTCGCCTCGAGCGACCAGACAGGGGCATGAATGTTCGAACGCTTGCACAGCTTCATCGAAACTCTGACGGGTCCGGCAACGCCGGGCCCGCTTTTGTCGGAAGATTACCGCGTCGCCATCATCGCGCTATGCCTGCAGGTGATGGAGGCCGATGGCATTGTCAGCCAGGCCGAGCAGGAGACCATGCGCCGCAAGGTCATGGAAACCTTCGATCTCGATGCGACGACCTTCGAGGCCCTTTTGGCGGCCGGGACCGACGCCGAAAGCGTGGCGATCGATTATTTCCGCTTCACCTCCGAGATCAAACGCCATCTGAGCGAGGAGCAATGCGTCGACCTGATCGGCCTGCTCTGGGAAATCGTCTATGCCGATGGCAGCCGCAGCGAGATGGAAGATCACGTCATCTGGCGTATCGCCGACCTGCTCGGCGTTTCCGGTCGCGACCGCATCATGAAGCGGCAGGAAGTGGCTTCGCGCGCTCATGAGCCCGAAGCGGGCGCTGATGTGGATGGCTGAACGCAGCCTTTCCTGCGGCCATCACACGGGATCAGGCGCGAACGATATTCTGACGGCCTATGCGGCGCGGGTTTGCCTCTCGTCCGCCTGTGCGCCTCCTTTATAAGGGCGCTGGCCGGGAAGGTGAGAGACAATGCATGGATTGGCCCGGGAAAGCCGGTTGGACAAAAGACGCAGGCCCATCCTCACCGTGCTGCATCAGGAGCGTTCGAGCGCGGGCCGGGTCGGGCAGATCCTGGCTGCGCGTGGCTTTGCGCTGGATATTCGTCGCCCGGCTCTGGGCGATTCCTTGCCGCGCACGCTTGCCGAACATGCCGGCGCCATCGTCTTTGGCGGGCCGATGAGCGCTAATGATCAGGAGCCCTTCATCCGCGAGGAAATCGATTTCATTGGTGTGCCGCTCAGAGAGAACAAGCCGTTTCTCGGCATCTGCCTTGGCGCGCAGATGCTGGTGCGCCAGCTTGGCGGGCTGGTCGCACCTCATCCGCATGGGTTGACCGAAATCGGCTGGTATCCGCTGGAGGCGACCGAGCGTGGCCGGCAGATCCTGCCGGACTGGCCCGCCATGGTGTACCACTTCCATCAGGAAGGCTTCGATCTGCCGATAGGCGCGGAGCGGCTGGCAACGGCCAGCGCCTATCCGAACCAGGCTTTCCGCTATGGGGAGAACGCCTGGGGCATTCAGTTTCATGGCGAGCTGACACGGGCGATGATGCATCGCTGGGTGGTGCATGGCGCTGACCGCTTCAGCCTGCCCGGCGCGCAGTTCGGTGCGCAGCATCTGGAGGGCCGTTTCGATTACGATGCGCCGCTGCGCCGCTTCATGCAGGATTTCCTGCGGCTGATCTTCGAGCGCGAGATGCGCCACGGCGCAGATCGAGAGCGCGCGGTCTGATCCGGAGATCGCGTTATCGGGGCTGGCGGCATCGCCAATCCCTCTGCAACAGCGATCAGCGCGCCTTGTCCTGATGGCTCTCCGGCACATCCAGCGTCTGGATCTGGCGCAGCTTGGGAAAGCCAAGCGCCCAGAGGATCGAGACCGCAAGCGTACCGACCCCGCCGATGACCACGGCATGCACCGCCCCGAAGGCCGAGGCCATCATGCCCGCGCGAAATTCGCCGAGCTCGTTCGAGGCGCCGACAAAGACCATGTTGACGGCATTGACCCGCCCGCGCAGCTCATCGGGTGTCCACAGCATGATCAGCGTCTCGCGGACATAGACGGACACCATGTCCGAGGCGCCGATCAGAACCAGCGCGGCAATCGACAGCCACGGCGTGGTCGACAGGCCGAAGATCACGGTGCCGACGCCGAAGAGCGCTACGCCGACGAACATCAAAAGCCCGGCATGGCTGCGGATCGGGTGGGCGGCGAGAAACAGTGCCATGGAAACGGCCCCTACACCGGGCGCGGCGCGCAGCATGCCGAGCCCCCATGGCCCCAGTGCCAGGATGTCACGGGCAAAGACCGGCATCAGCGCCACGGCGCCGCCCAGCAGCACCGCGAAGAGATCGAGCGAGATCGCTCCGAGTACCACCTTCTCGCTCATGATGTAGCGAAAACCGGCGGTGATCGTCTGCCAGTTCTGCGCTTTGCCAGCCGTGCGCTGAGCCGGCTTGGGAATGACGAAGACCATGATTGCCGAGGCCAGGAAGAAAAGAACGGCAACCAGATAGGGGACGGCCGGTCCCAGCGCATAGAGCAGACCGCCGGCAACGGGACCGACGATCATTGCGGTCTGCCAGGAGGAGGAGTTCCATGCAATTGCGCTCGGCAGGTCTTCCGGCGGCACCAGGTTCGGCGCCAGCGAATTGGCGGCTGGGCCGAGAAAGGCGCGCTCGATGCCGAAGACCAGGAGAACGGCATAAACTGGCAAGGGTGTAAACAGGCCGGTCAGCGTCAAGGCGAGCAGCGCGCCGGCGCAGATCATGCTCACCACCATGCACAGCCCCATGATGACGCGCCGGTTGAAGCGATCCGCCACGCTGCCGGTCACCAGGATCAAGGCGAGAGAGGGAAGAAACTGGACGAGGCCGATCAGGCCGAGATCGAAAGGATCCTTCGTCAGATCATAGATCTGCCAGCCGACGGCGACGCTGACGATCTGCACCGCGAAATAGGCCAGGAAGCGGGCAAAGAAATAGCGCCTGTAGCCGACATGCTGGAAGGCTGCGAAGCGATTGCCTGATACGGCCTGTGACATGAATGCCTCTTCCCTGAAGCCAGTGTTCCAGAATCTCGGCCTGTCATCGCCTCGGATGCCTCGACGGCCGAATCCGCCGGGCGGCGGCCGGCTTGCTATCGATCCCTGCGCTTTCAATCGCGCTGTTGCGAATTCGTCAATCGTGAAGCGCAAAGCACGGCCTTGCCAAGGGTGCGCAGGCTTGCCCGCTTCGTCGTCAATGTCTACATGTCTGTCAACTCAATCGGCGGGCCATCCTGCAAGCGGGCCCACGCGAAATCTGGCCTCTGGCGGACGCCATCATTTGGAGAAGCGTATGATCGCTGTCATTCAGACCGTCTTGTTCCTGCTCAACATCATCTGGTTCTTCGTCATTGCCTCGGCGATCTTCTCCTGGCTCTATGCCTTCAACGTGATCAACACCAACAACCAGGCGATCAACATGATCGGCCGTTCGCTCTATCAGCTGACCGAGCCGCTCTACCGTCCCATTCGACGTATCCTGCCCGATATGGGCGGCGTCGATCTTTCGCCGCTGGTCGTGCTGGTGATCCTCTATTTCCTCGAACTGTTCATCAAGACGACGGTCGCGCCTGCGCTACTCGGCGCATCGATGTATTGACGCTCCCGCGCAGCGGCGGGCTTTACCCAGGGACTGCGCGACGGCAGACGCCTGTGTCGCCCTGCCGGCGACTGGGCCCTATTCAGGCCTCACCATAGACCTCACATGCAAACGCCGCCCTCATCAGGCGGCGTTTTTATGGTCTGTTGCCCCCGTCACGGAAGACTGCGTGGTGTGGCATAGGTTTGACGGTGCCGCGTCAGGCCGGATTTTCCGGTATGCTGGGCTCGGACAAGGACTGGCCGGCGACCACGCCTTTGCCCGGCTGGCTCGCTTCCTCGACCGGCAGGCCGGCACCGGTTTCGGCAGGCGCATGGGGACGGCGGATCTGGGGGACGGCGTTCACCACCAGCGGCAGGAAGCCTTCAGCGCCCGCATCGATCATCTCGAAGAACCGCCGTCGCATGCGCGGCTCCCAAAACTTGTTGATGTGGGTGGCCACGCCTTCCGCGCGCACCGCTTCGGGCTGCGAGAGAAAGAAGGTGGCGATCTGGTTGGCCATGCGGACCAGCTTCTCGTCGGTTCCGTCATGCGACATGGCGCGATCCTTCCATGCTGACCCGGTCCGGCCGGGTAAAGACCTCGAAATCCTCGTCGCGGGCAATGCCGATCAGCGTCATGCCTGCGGTCTCTGCCGTGCGGATGGCAAGCGCCGTCGGCGCGGAAATGGCGATCAGAACCGGGCTGCCCAAGGCCGCCGCCTTCTGCACCATCTCCACCGAAAGCCGGCTGGTGACGACAACGACACCGTCGCTGCCGCTAAGGCCGCTGCGCAAGACCGCGCCGCAGAGCTTGTCGAGCGCATTGTGGCGGCCGACATCCTCACGCATGGCCAGCAGACCCTTTTCGCCCGGCCGGTAGAAGCCGGCGCCATGCACCGCGCGGGTCTCGCGGTTCAGCTGCTGGGCGTCGCCAAGCGCCCGCATGGCCTCGGCGATCTGTTCCGGCGTCAGGCAAAGCACAGTCTCCTCGACCGAGGGGACCGCGCGTGTCGCCTGCTCGATCGATTCGATGCCGCACAGGCCACAGCCGACGGGACCGGCCATACGGCGCCGGCGCGCTGTCAGGGCTTCGGCCGTCGCATCAGCCAGTTGCATCTGCACATCGATGCCATCGCCCGCCTCCACCAGATCGACCGACAGGATATCCGCAGCCTTGGTGATGATGCCCTCGGCAAGCGAGAAGCCGACGGCGAAATCTTCGAGATCCGAAGGGGTCGCCATCATCACCGCATGGGTCGAACCGCCATAGGAAAAGGCAATGGGTACTTCCTCCGGCACTATCCGCACACCATCGCGCGCTTGGCCGGCGCGGACGGAGAGGCTGGCAAGGCGGCGGGCGGGCGGGATCATTGGCATGCTCCCGGACCTGGATAAGACAGTCTCGTCATCGACTTACTCCGCCGCTTCCAACTTGCCTCCAATACGCCGGGAGCGGCGGCTGAGTTCCTCATAATCCTGCTGCCATTCGCTCGGGCCGTTGGAAGGGGAGACCTGCACGGCCGTCACCTTGTACTCAGGGCAATTGGTCGCCCAGTCGGAGAAGTCGGTGGTGATCACATTGGCCTGCGTATCGGGATGGTGGAAGGTGGTATAGACCACGCCCGGCGCCACGCGATCAGTGATCAGCGCGCGCAAGGTCGTATCGCCGGAGCGGCTGGCGAGCTTGATCCAGTCTCCCTCCTTGATGCCGCGCTGCTCGGCATCATGCGGATGGATTTCCAGCCGGTCCTCCTGGTGCCAGGCGACATTCTCCGTGCGCCGGGTCTGGGCCCCGACATTATATTGCGAGAGAATGCGGCCGGTGGTGAGCAGCAGCGGAAAGCGCGGGCCGGTCTTTTCGTCGGTCGGCACATATTCCGTGCGGATGAACTTGCCCTTGCCGCGCACGAAGCCATCGACATGCATGATCGGCGAGCCCAAGGGGAACGCCTCGTTGCAGGGCCACTGCACCGAACCCTTTTCCTCCAGATAGGCGTAGGAGACGCCGGCAAAGCTCGGCGTGGTCGCGGCAATCTCGTCCATGATTTCGGAAGGATGGGCATAGGTCCAGGCGAGGCCCATGGCCTTCGCCAGTTCCTGTGTCACCTCCCAGTCGGCATAGCCATTCTTCGGTGTCATCACCTTGCGCACCCGGTTGATGCGCCGCTCGGCATTGGTAAACGTGCCGTCCTTTTCCAGGAAGGTCGAGCCGGGCAGGAAGACATGGGCGTAATTGGCGGTTTCGTTGAGGAAGAGATCGTGAACCACCACGCATTCCATGGCGGCGAGACCCGCCGAAACATGCTTGGTGTCGGGATCGGACTGCAGAATATCCTCGCCCTGAATATAGAGGCCCTTGAACGAGCCATCGACGGCGGCATCCAGCATATTGGGAATGCGAAGGCCCGGCTCATTGTCGAGCTTGACGCCCCAGAGCTTTTCGAAGGTCTCGCGCGTGGCATCGTCGGAGACGTGGCGATAGCCGGGCAGCTCATGCGGGAAGGATCCCATGTCGCAGGAGCCCTGGACATTATTCTGCCCGCGCAAGGGATTCACACCGACGCCGGGGCGGCCGATATTGCCTGTCGCCATGGCGAGATTGGCGATCGCCATGACCGTCGTCGAGCCCTGGCTGTGCTCGGTGACGCCGAGGCCGTAATAGATCGCGCCGTTGCCGCCGGTGGCATAAAGCCGGGCCGCACCGCGCACCAGTGCGGCCGGAACGCCGGTATAGGCTTCGCTGACTTCGGGACTATGCTGCGGCTCGGCGACGAAGGCCGCCCAATCCTCAAATTCCGACCAGTCGCAGCGCGCGCGGATGAAGGCTTCATTGGCGAGCCCCTCTGTGACGATCACATGGGCAAGCGCGGTCAGCACCGCAACATTGGTGCCGGGCTTCAGCGGCAGGTGGAAGGCAGCCTCTACATGCGGCGTGCGCACGAGGTCGATCCGGCGCGGATCGATGACGATCAGCTTGGCGCCCTGTCTCAGCCGTTTCTTCAGCCGCGAGCCGAACACCGGATGGCCGTCAGTGGGGTTGGCGCCGATGACGAGCACGACATCCGCGTGTTCGACCGAATCGAAATTCTGCGTGCCGGCCGAGGTGCCGAACGCCTGGCCGAGACCGTAGCCGGTGGGCGAATGGCAGACGCGGGCGCAGGTGTCGACATTGTTGTTGCCGAAGCCGGCGCGCACCAGCTTCTGCACCAGATAGGTTTCCTCATTGGTGCAGCGCGAGGAGGTGATGCCGCCAACCGCTTCCCGTCCATATTGATACTGGATGCGACGGAATTCCGCGGCGACATGGGAAAACGCCTCTTCCCAGCTGACCTCTCGCCAGGGATCGGAGATCTTCTCGCGGATCATCGGATTGAGGATGCGGTCCTTATGCGTGGCGTAGCCATAGGCGAAGCGGCCCTTGACGCAGGAATGGCCGCGATTGGCCTGCCCGTCCTTCCACGGCACCATCCGCACCAGCTCTTGCCCACGCATCTCCGCCTTGAACGAGCAGCCGACGCCGCAATAGGCGCAGGTGGTGACTTCGGAATGCTCCGGCTGGCCGATGGCGATGACCGATTTTTCCGTCAGAGTCGCTGTCGGGCAGGCCTGCACGCAAGCGCCACAGGAAACGCATTCGGAAGAGAGGAAGCTTTCATGCGCGCCGGGCGAAACCCGGCTGTCGAATCCGCGTCCCTCGATCGTCAGCGCGAAGGTGCCCTGCACCTCTTCGCAGGCGCGCACGCAACGCGAACAGACGATGCATTTGGAGGGATCATAGGTGAAATAGGGGTTCGACTCGTCTTTTGGCAGATAGCGGGCATTGGCAACGCCATCGCTTGCGCGCGCCTTGACGTGATTGCCCCCGTCCGTGCCGTAGCGCACGTCGCGCAGGCCCACCGCGCCAGCCATGTCCTGCAGTTCGCAATCGCCATTGGCCGCGCAGGTCAGGCAGTCCAGCGGGTGGTCGGAGATGTAAAGCTCCATCACCCCCTTACGGATGGCCTTCAGCCGCTTGGTCTGGGTGTGGACCACAAGCCCCGGCATCACCGGCGTCGTGCAGGAGGCCGGCGTGCCGCCGCGCCCCTCGATCTCGATCAGACAGAGGCGGCAGGAGCCGAAGGCGTCGACCATGTCGGTGGCGCAGAGCTTCGGCACCTGAATACCGGCTTCCATGGAGGCCCGCATGATCGAGGTGCCGGCGGGCACGGTGATTTCGCGGCCATCGATGGTCAGCGTCACCTGCTCCTCGGCCTGCGAGGCTGGGGTGCCGTAGTCGATTTCGTGGATGAGGGCCATGGAATCACTCCGCCGCTTCAACGAGGGACGCAGGCTGGAAATCCTGCGGGAAATGGTTGAGCGCGCTCATCACCGGATAGGGCGTGAAGCCGCCCAACGCGCAGAGCGAGCCGAATTTCATCGTGTTGCAGAGATCGGTCAGCAGCAGCCTGTTCGCCTCCGGCTCGATGCCTTGCGCGATGCGGTCGACCACCTCGACTCCGCGCGTCGAACCGATGCGGCAGGGCGTGCATTTGCCACAGCTCTCCACCGCGCAGAATTCGAAGGCGAAGCGGGCCTGGGCGAGCATGTCGACCGTCTCGTCAAAGACGGTGATGCCGGCATGGCCGATGAGCCCGTCGGCGGCGGTGAAGGCCTCGTAGTCGAAAACCGTATCGAACAGCGAAGGCGGAAAATAGGCGCCGAGCGGGCCGCCGACTTGCACGGCCTTGACCGGACGTCCCGAAGCCGTGCCGCCGCCAATGCCCTCGACGATCTCCCCGAGCGTCAGCCCGAAGGCGATCTCGTAGAGCCCGCCATGCCTGACGTTTCCGGCAAGCTGGATCGGGATCGTGCCCTTGGAGCGGCCGACGCCGAAATCACGGTAGAAACCCGCGCCCTTCTCAAGAATGATCGGCACGGAGGTGAGCGACAGCACGTTGTTGACCACGGTCGGTCGGCCGAACAGACCCTGCAGTGCCGGCAGCGGCGGCTTGGCGCGCACCACGCCGCGCTTGCCTTCGAGACTGTTGAGCAGCGAGGTTTCCTCGCCGCAGACATAGGCGCCGGCGCCGGAGCGCACTTCCATGTCGAAAGCATGGGCCGAGCCCAGCACCGAAGGACCGAGTAGGCCTGCGGACCGGGCCCGTGCGACCGCCTCCTCCATCACCGCGATCGCATGCGGATATTCCGAGCGGATATAGACATAACCTTTGGTAGCGCCGACCGCGATGCCGGCAATCGTCATGCCCTCGATCAGCACGAAGGGATCGCCCTCCATGATCATCCGGTCGGCAAAGGTGCCGGAATCGCCCTCGTCGGCATTGCAGACGATATATTTCCGGTCGGCCTTGGCATCCGCGACCGTCTTCCATTTGATTCCGGTCGGAAAGCCCGCGCCGCCGCGGCCGCGCAGGCCGCTGTCGGTCACTTCGGCCAGGATCTGGGCAGGGCTCAAGGCGAGGGCGCGCGTGAGTCCCTTCAGCCCATCATGACGGCGATAATCCTCCAGCGAGAGCGGATCGGTGATGCCGCAGCGGGAGAATGTCAGCCGCGTCTGCCCTTTGAGAAACGGGATCTCCTCGGTTTTCCCGAGACATAGAGGATGGTCGGCGCCATCCAGCAGGCTTGCATTGAGGAGCCCGGCATCGAGGAGGCCGGGGACATCTTTTGCGCTGACCGGACCATAGGCGATGCGTCCTTCCGGTGTCTCGACCTCGACCAGCGGCTCCAGCCAGAAGAGGCCGCGCGAGCCATTGCGCACGAGGGTGATGTCGAGACCGCGCGCTGCCGCTTCCTGTGTCAGCGCCCTGGCGACCCGGTCGGCGCCGAGCGCGACGGCCGCCGCATCTGCGGGAATGAAGAGGGTGATGCTCATCGGCCGATCTCCGTGATCAGCTCAGCAAGGCCGTCGGCATCGAGCCGCGCATGAAGCTCGCCATCAAGCATGGCGGCAGGGCCACAGGCGCAGAGCCCGAGACAGAAGACCGGCTCCAGGGTGATCGTGCCATCGGCGGCGGTCTCGTGCCAGTCGATGCCAAGCATCGCGCGGGCCTGGTCGCCCAGCGCATGGCCGCCCAGCGCCTGACAGGCTTCGGCGCGACAGAGCTTCAGCACATGACGGCCGGCGGGATGCGCGCGAAAATCGGGATAGAAGGTGACGGTGCCATGCACTTCGGCGCGCGAAAGATTGAGCGCCGAGGCGATCACCGGCTTGGCGCCTTCGGGAATATAGCCGAATTCATGCTGGACCGCATGCAGGATGGGAAGGAGCGGGCCTTCCAGGCTTCGACAGTCGGCGACGATCTCCAGGATCCGTTCCTTGGCCGAAGCGGGAAGGCGGTCTGCCTCTTCGGGCGCGGTCGTATGCAGGGTCATCAGGTCAGTCCTCCCAAACCGACAAGCGGACGAAGATCGGCCCACTGGCGGATCCAGCCCCGGTCGGCGCGGCGATCAAAGCCTCTTGGCCTTTGCCCGCCCAGCCACTGTTGAAATCCGGGTGCGAGGCTCGTCGTCTACATCCGCCGACAATGAGGAGCGAGAGGGATCAGGTCAATAATGGTAATCCGTCGCTTGATAGCTTTTCTCTATCAAAGGCGGAGGCCGCGACGCCGGAGCGGGCGGCATGCAGCAGAGCGGAGACCAGCGGCGTATGCGGCTCGCGATGTGTGGCGACCAGGCCGACCATATGCTCGGCCTCCGGCTCGATGATCGGGATCATGCGAATTTCCTCGGAAAAACCGAAGGATTCCGCCACATTGCGCGGCATGACCGACGCCCATTTCCCGGTTCGGATATGGGAGAAGAGAACGATCATCGAGTTGGACTCGAGCGTCGGATGGGCGCTGACGCCGGCTTGGGCCATATGGGCATTGATGATGCGCCGGTTCTGCATATCGGCCGTCAATAGACAAAGCCGAAGACGCGACACTTCGGCCCAACTGACCTCAGCGCGATCGGCCAGCGGTGTTTCCGCACCGGTGATCAGATGATAGCGCTCGCTATAGAGCGGCACGGTGGTCACGCGCCCCAGCGGCTCGTTGTCGAGATAGGTGATGCCGGCATCGATCTCGAGATTCTCAAGCTGGCTCAGCACCTGCAGCGAGGTGCGGGAGGTTACGGAGAAAGTGACGTCGGGATGGCGTGCCTGAAAGGGTTCGGTCAGCCTGGGGACCATGGACAGTGCGGTGGGAATGACGGCGAGCCGCACATGGCCGGCGAGCCCCTTGCGCGCCGCGCGCATCTCCTCGCGCATGGTGCGCGCGTCTCCGACAATGCGGCGCGCCCATTCCAGCACGCGCTGGCCTTCCGGCGTCAGCCCTTGGAAACGCGAGCCACGCACCACCAGCGCCACGCCCAGCTGGTCCTCCAGCTGGCGCAGCGCGGCCGAAAGGGTTGGCTGCGAAATGCCCAGCTCCTCGGCCGCCCGGCCGAAGTGGCGCTCTTGCGCGAGGGTGATGAAGAATTCCAGCTTGTCGATCATGCGCCGCTCCGGCTCGTCAATCGGGACGCGCGCGGGCATGGCAGCAAGCGCGACGAGGCGCAACGGGGCGGTTTCGGCAAAGTGTCGATGATGAGCCGGATCATCATGTCACCCCATGCGCCCGTCAGGCCTGTCTGCCGGTTCCTGATATCAGGATCGGGCGCGCGTTCAGCTTCAAAAGCCCGTGCCGCCCCTCAGCTCGTTGGAAATGGTCCGCAGGATGATCTTCATATCGAGGAGAAGGGAGAAACGGCGAACATATTCCACATCGCAGACGATGCGGCGGATCGCCTTCCAGCGCTGCACGGTCGGCCCGCGCAAGCCGCGTGCCTGAGACAGGCCGGTGAGGCCCGGACGCATCAGGTGGCGATACTCATAGCCTTGGACGAGATCCGAATAGACCCGACCGGCTGCAAGCATGTCAGGCACATGGGGGCGTGGTCCGACCAGCGACATATCACCGATCAGCACGTTGAAGAGCTGCGGAATCTCGTCGAGATTGGTCTTGCGCAGGAAGCGCCCGATCCGTGTGACGCGCGGATCGCCATCGACCGTCTGCATCACGCCGGTCCTGTCCCCACGGTCGGTATACATCGAACGGAATTTCAGGATTTCGAAGGGGACCTCGTAGCGGCCGGTGCGCATCTGGCGAAACAGCACCGGCCCGCGGCTTTCCCATTTGATGGCGAGCGCGATGAGCGCCAGCACGGGGGCGAGCAGGACGAGCATAAAGCCGGATACGAGAATATCGATCAGCCGCTTGACGGCGAGCTGCACCGGCATGTCGGGAACGGCAACGGGCGTAATGAAGACATTGGCGCGCACGTCATAGGTGCTGGACGACTGCATCGACAACTTCTCCGACGTTGGGTCAAGCTTCTGCAATCCGTCAAGGCCGCGCGCGCCGTGGCTCCTGATGGTGAGATGCTCCTTGCTGCCTGGTTCTTGAGCAGATCGATTGGTCAAACGGTTCCTCCCGACTTGGCCAGTCCGCTCCTGCATATAACGGACAAGCACCATGCCTCGCTCACCGCTAGGTGAGACGGTGCATGTTCATTGACCCCGCTCGTCCGCTTTTGTCGCACTGGTGTCTCACATCGGGAATCGTTGTTGCATTTCGAAACACACCAACGTTTCTCTTCGTGTGAGACGCCTGTCCCCGTTCAGTTTTAAAAACTTAAGTTTTTTTGTTGGATAATGAGATATTAAACTAATGCCGATCTGGCAAGATGGCCCAGCGCAGACTCATGGTGCTTGGTTAATCCCGCCGTTGCTGCTCAAGGACGGTGCGCGGCCATGGCGGCGCTGTGCGGCAGGCCGCCGGTCACATGCTCCAGCGGCACGGTGCCCTTGGTGAAGAGCAGGCCGTCGCGAAACAGGGGCAGCCACTGCTCGCGGTCGAAGAAACGCTCGGACGGAGCGCGCGCCTGCGACCGCCGTGCTTCGGCGGCAAGGAAATTGTAGCGCGGGGTTTCGCCGAATTCCTTCTTCAGCTGAAGACGGCTGCCGAATTTGCGCTGGTCGAACTCTTCGGCATGCAGGATGCGACTGGCAATGTCGCCCGCATCCTCCCACTGCACCTGCTTGAAGAACAGCGCCGCCGCGCGGCTTGCCAGTCTGAGCACGGCTTCGCGGTCCTCGGGATGCTCGATGTTCATCTTGATGCGGAAGGTGTCGAACGCATCGAGCCGCGGCCCATGCACATAAATGAAGACCGAGGATTGCTCCGGCGCGGGGTCTTCCTCGGCCAGCGCATTGGCGGCCTTCGAGGGCGCAATCGACGGGCGCAGCGGCGGCTTGCCGACCGGCATGATGACGGAGCACTCGAAGCCGGAGGCGCCCTGACCGCCCAGTCCTTCGGCGCTGGGCTCCCAGGCCATGGGGTTGAAGCCGGCTTTGTCGAAAGCCTGGCAGATCCCGGCGGGCGGATCGAGGATCCGGCGCAGGAAGGATTGCTGCGGCGCCTTGAGGTCTCGGAACATGAGCGAGGGCAGCCTGATCTGCAACGCCGCGAGCCTTTCGCTCTTGCGCACCGTGGTCAGGGGCGAAGCTTCTGGCGGTGTGGACGAGGAGAAGCTTGTCAGCTCGTAGAGCCGCGCAACGACATGGGTCGAATCAAGCCCGAAACGCGCCATCAGGAATTTCAGGTTCCGCATGTCTTCGGCCAAGAGAACCGTCAGGCCGATTGCCAGGCTGATGAACAGAAGCATGATGAAAAAGAAGTTCCGGGCCGAGCGGCTTTTGCGCTTGCGCTCGCGGATCTTATCCATGACGTGGCTGGAGCTCCTGCTGTTCTGCGTGCGAAAGGGAGAGGCTGTCGCTCCTTGTGCGCCATGGCGGGGGAGGTCTGCAAGAACCTTCTTAAAAAGAGAATGGAAGAGGAGGCGCGACCCCCAGCTTTATCCCAGGTCCCGTTAACAAAAGTTCTATGATCGCGTTTCCTGCGGCGGAAGGCGCGAAAAATGTTCTCATCGCTTCAGCCGAGACGACCGACGGGGTGAGGCAGGATCCTTGGGCCCTGGCCTCCGATCAAGGATATTACAGCATCCAGCGGCCGGATTGAGGCAGACGGCCTCGTAAGGCGACGATGATGGCATAGGCGACCAGAAGCGGCCAGATGGAACAGGCGGCAATGCCGATCAGCCGCATCATGTCCCAGCGGCCGGCGCCGATGGTCTGGCCTTCCCGTAACGTATTGTCGAGGAAGACCACCGCGATAACGGCATACAGCGCCACGAAAATGTTGAACAGCATCATCGCTCCGCTGGAGCCGCAGCGGTGTGGCCGTTTCCGTCTGGCCCCTGCATGCAACTCCAAAGCTGAAATAAGACTGGGATTCCGACCCTCGGCCAGGCGGGCCGGCGGTCATCCCGATCTGGCGTCTTCTTTCCAAGACGCCGGATGTCTCAATCCAGATTGGCGATCATGGCTCAGTAAGGCGCGCACATCACTGTCTGTCGCCAAGCCTGCCTCAGCCTGACCTCCTGGGCGAACGCACCGATCACGATCCCTCGTCGGGGATGTTGAGCACTTGGCCGCACGCCTTGCAATGCACCGCATCGGCATCATGGCGCATCAATCCGCATTGCGGGCAGGGGAAAGTGACCTTGTAGGGCCGCACGATCGCTTGGGCGAGGCGGACGAAGAGCGAGATGCCGAAGATCATCGTCACGATCGAGGTCAGTTTCCCAAGCGTACCCGGCAAGGTGATATCGCCGAACCCGGTGGTGGTGATGGTTGCGACGGTAAAGTACAGCGCATCGACGAAGCCGTTGATCCCGGAATCCTGATAGAAGAAGGCGGTGTAGACGAAGCCCGTGACCAGGAAGAGAAAGGTGACGAAATTGATCACCGCGCGAATGATGTCTTCATAGGCCCTGCCGCCCAGCCGCGCGACGAGCACGCCGAACATGCGGCTCTGGCTGAGCGACCAGATGCGCAAGGCCCGAAGAAAAGCGAAATTGGAAAACAGCGCCGGGAAGAGCAGCGTGGCAAGGATGGCGAAGTCCACAAGCGTCATCGGGCGGACGAGCCAGCGCAGCGGCTTCTGCGCTACAAGGCCACGGGCGACAAGCTCCAGCGCGATGACGCCGGCCACCGTATAATCGACCGCCAGATAAGTGTTGCGCGATGTCAGATAGGGGCCGGCAAGGAAGAATAGGATAATCGCCAGATCGACCAGCGCAATGGTGACCTGAAAGCGCAATGCGGCCGCTCCGGTGCCGAGATAGAGCGCGCGCAGCCTTTCGCGCAGACGCCAGAAGCCTGTGCGGTCCCGTGTCTTGTCCTGCGCCATCCTCTGGGTTCCTATCAGCGAGACTGGGTATGAGGCCCGCCGCTCGTCTCTTCAGGCCGAGCTAAAGCGCCAGGGCGCTGCGTCAAGGGTTGCATCAGGGCAGGGCGATCGGGGCTACAGAGAAAAGCCAGGGCGGAGACGCGCGAACTGGCGAATGCACCCTACGCAAAAGCCCAGCCTGCGGGGCCGGGCTTTTGTCGATCGTCAGGCCGAATCGACACGCTGCTGGAAGCTGAGATCCGGTGCGGGCAGCAATCGCAATCGATGGCCGGGACATCCGATGCAAGAGCGAAGAATCGAGAGCGTCGGCCGATAACGACTTCCCGCTCGATGCTTTACGCTGCCCAGTCGTCGGTGTCGCGTTCCTTGAACATGCGGGCGAGATTGAGGAAGCAGATCATGCCGGCATCGCTGGCGATGATGCCTTCCGCGAAGCTGCGGTCGAAGGAGGTGGTGATTTCCGGAACCGGCTGCACTTGGCTGCCCTGAACCGTCAGAATGTCGGAGACGCGATCGACCACCAGGCCGACGACCATATTGTGCACTTCCGCCACGACGATGGCGCTGCGCTCGTTGGCAACAGTGCTTTCCATGCCGAGCTTGTGGGCGAGGTCGATGATGGGAATAACCGTGCCGCGCAGGTTCATCACGCCGATCACCTCGGCCGGCGAATGCGGGATGGGCGTGGAGGGGGCCCAGCCGCGGATTTCGCGGATGGTCGTGGTCTTCACGCAGAATTCCTGCTCATGCAGCCTGAAAGCGATGATTTCGAGGGTCTCGCCGTCGAAGCCGGCCATTTTCAAAGGGCTGCTCATAATCTCGTCCTTCCGATCCTCAAGCGCCGCCGTCAGTAGAGCGGCGCCGCAATAGCCTCTTGAAGCAAGATTAGCGATGATTTCTTAAGAGTTCTTATCGCTTTGGCACTCGAATTCGCAGGTTGCTTGGTGTTCGGATGCCCTTGTCAGGCGCTGCGCGTCGGCCGGTCGAAAATGCGCCGGCCAAAGAGGCTGGCGGTCAGCTCCACCAGGATGCGCGCGCTTTTGCCGCGATCATCCAGAAAGGGGTTGAGCTCGACCAGATCGAGCGAACTGACCAAGCCGCTGTCGCACAGCATTTCCATGATCAGATGCGCCTCGCGAAAGGTCGCACCACCCGGCACGGTGGTTCCGACGCCCGGTGCGACCTCCGGATCGAGGAAATCGACGTCGAGGCTGACATGGAGAAGGCCGTTTTCAGCCTCCACGGCCGCCAGGATTTCGCGCATGATCGCGGCGGCTCCCATTTCGTCGAGCGCGCGCATGTCATAGACATTGACCCCGTGCTCGGCGACCTCTTCGCGCTCGCGCGCATCGACCGAGCGAATGCCGACCTGGTAGACGCGGCGCGGATCGACCAGCGGCCGGTCGTCGGGCAGGATGCCGGGCAAAGCTGCCTCTCCGCAGAAAAAGGCAACCGGCATGCCGTGCATATTGCCGGATGGGGACGTCTCGCTCGAATTGAAATCGGCATGGGCATCGAGCCAGAGCACGAAGAGCGGGCGGCCGCGTTCGCTCGCATGCCGGGCCATGCCGGAGACGCTGCCCATGGACAGGGCATGATCGCCACCCAGCAGGATCGGCAGCTGTCCGGCGCTGGCGGCCGCATGGGTCGCCGCTTCCAGTGCGCGGGTAAAGCCGGCGACGATGGCAAGGTTTTTCGCCTGCGCCTGTGGTGGCAGACCGACCTCCAGCCCTTCGACGGGCTCGGGCTTCAAGTCACCCGCGTCGCTCACGCGGAAGCCGAGTTCCGCCAGCACCCTGTCGACACCGGCGATGCGAAGCGCCGTCGGCCCCATGACGCAGCCACGCCGGCCGGACCCCTCTTCCAGCGGCACGCCGATCAGGGTCACCGGGGTCTTGTTCGGTTCGGTCATGGCATTCAGCTCCTTGATTCTGCGGCTCGCGGCTGGACATGCAGCACCGACAGCATCATGCGGTCAATCCGATGCATCGTGATGTCAGGCAGGAATTCGGCTTCCTCTGTCCTACGCCGCGGCGGACGCCACGGGAGGCCCGAAAACGATGCCGCCATCGCGCCGAGATCCGGAGGACAGCCAAGACATGGCGTTCGCCAATCGCGTCCGATCAATATTCCCGCTCATAGAAGATGCCTGCGCCGCCGCCTTCGCTGCCGGCCTCGCCCTTCAGCTTGACGCCGCGTCCGACATCCAGATTGATAACCGCCTTTGCGCCATCCTCGGCGCTTTGCTGGAGTTCCAGGTAGGTGCGGTCGTTCAGGTAGCGCCCGGCGCGCACCAGGGCGCCGCCGCCGGCATCGGTGGAGACATCGAGGTCGTCGACGCCGAGCTGGTTGCGCAGCCCGTCGAGCAGCGAGGTGGAGCTGCCGCCGGCAAGCTGGGCAACGGCGCTCGCCAGCTGGGCGATCTGCACGGGCGACAGATTGGACAGCGAGCGGCGGAAGATCAGCTGCGCCAGGATCTCATCCTGCGGCAGGGACGGCGATGAGCTGAAGACGATGTTGGGATCGTTCGCCTCGCCGGCAACCGTCACGGTGACCGTTGCCGTATCGGTGGTCGATGTGGCCGAGAGGTTGAGTGTCGGGATCAGCCCGCCGCCGAAGGTGATCGTGCCTTCGCTGAAGGTGAGACGCCGGCCGATGACGTCGAGGCGGCCGCGCCGCATGGTGAAGCCGCCGGAGACGGCTGGCGCTGCCGCCGTGCCCTGGATCGTCAGGTCGCCACCCAGTTCGGCATCGATGCCACGGCCGCGCACATAAAGCTTGCTCGGTGCGGAGAGTTTGACATCGAGCGCGATGCCGCGATCGGTGCGTTCACCGGGCTGGCCTTGGTCCTTCGTCAGCAGCTTCTCCATCCGTTTGACATCGGCAGGCGCCTTGCGGTGCTTGATGTCGAGTTCCGACAAGGCACCGGGCAGGCGCTGCGGCACGGTGATCGCGGCCTTTTCAATATTGATCGTGCCGGCCAGTGTCGGCTGACCAAGGAGAGGCCCCTTCAGCGTCAGGGCGCCCGTGACATCGGCCGTCACCAGCGTGCCATCGACGTAAGTTGCTTTGTCCAGGCGGATGGCGAGATCGGCGGGATAGTTCGCTCCGGGGGCATAGCCGACCGTGCCGGTGACGGTCAGGCTGCCACCCGTCGCCAGCCGGCCCGTCAGCCTGTTGATCCGCGCCTGCTGCCCTTCGAGCGTGATCGCGGCCGTCAGATTGTTGAGCGTCAGATTGCGGCGCACATCCGTCAGCCGCGCGCCCGCCGTGTTGATCGTCCCGGAGATGGCGGGTGCAGAGACCGAGCCGCCGACGGCAATGTCGAGATCGGCCGTACCGGACGCGGTAAAGCCTTGGGCGGCGAGGATGGGCTCGGCAAGGCCGAAGGGCAGCCGGCCGGCAAAACGCATGTTCAGCGGCCGATTGCCCTCAAGCCTCAGCGTGCCGCCGCCCTTGAACGAAAGACCGCCACTGCCTGAAAGCGTCGTGTCGACACGCAGGTTCTGGTTTGCCAGTTGCCCCTTGGCCGTGATCGCCAGCTTGCCGACACCGGCCGAGCGGGTCTGGGCGAGCGAGGCATCGCGCCAGCCGAGATCGAAGGTGACGTCAGGGCGCTGCGCCGTGCCCTTGGCGGTGATGGTGCCGCTGATGGCGCCTTCCGCGCCGATAGTGGGTGCCACCGCATTGATCAGCCGCGCCGGCACGGCGTCGAGCCGCACGGCAAGATCCAGTGCCTGTCCGGCCGAGCCGTTGACAGTGATCGTGCCGTCGGACGCGCCGATGCGCGCACCAGAGAGAGACACCGTGCCGTTTTCGATGGCGATCGCTGTGGGCGCGGCCAGCTTCAAAGCAATCCGGCGCGGCGCGGCCTGAAGCTCGGCCAGGTTCAGGGTCAGCTTTGCGCCTTGCGCAGCGATATCGCCTCGGATCACCAGCGGAGCTTCATCATAGCGTCCGTTGACGGCGAAGCGCGTGGTGTCGCCACTGCGATCGAAATCGGCAGACAGGCCGGTCACGCGGTTTGCACCTTGGGCAAGCGTTGCCACTTGGAGCCGGCCATTGATGGCGAGCTTGGCGAGGTCGCTGATGGTCAGGTCCACCACAGGCCGTTCGATCACCAGATCGTCACGCTTCAAGCCGGTGCCGTTGGCCTTGAGGACGATGGAGGTCACCGCATCTCGCGTCGTGATATCCGCCGTGCCTGCGAGATCGCCGCTTGCACGCTGGCCGGCCAGGGCCGCGATCAGGCTGATATCCGGCAGCGTGAAGGTGAGGTTGCCGCTGGGCTTGAAATCGGGCGAAAAGGCGAGCGCCCCGTTGATTCGGTTTGGCCCGACTGTCACATTGAGCGCGGGCACCGTCGTGCCGCCGCTTTCCGCGCTCTGCACGGCAACGTCGATTGCCACAGGCTGCGTGTCGATGCTGCCCGTGCCCTTGATGGTGGCCTGCGGCGCGGTACGGCTGGCGGTGCCAGTCGCGTTGATCGTCAGATCGCGCAAGGGGCGGCCAACCAGGGTCGCCTGCGCCGAATTGAGCTGCAGGTTGAAGGCCGGCGCTGCCACCGGACCATTGGCCGAGAGCGTAAAGCCGGCGCTGCCCTTGGCATCGCCAAGCAGCTTGCCAAGATCGGGAAAACTGCCCTTCAGATCGGCGGCGAGCGTCTCGCCTTCCAGCGATACCTGACCGTCGGCTTTGATGCTTCCCGAATCGAGCCTGAGCCCATGAACATTGAGCGCACCATCGGCGGCACGCGCGACTTTGGCATTGACGGTGAGCGGCGTGTCGATCCGGCCGGCGAGAGCGGCAGGCAGGGCTGCCGGCGGGCTGGTCAGCGCGATATCGGCGTCGAGGCTGCCGTCCGTGAGGGTGAAGGCGCCGGTCACGCGGCCATCCAGGCCTGCCGTGTCGAGGGTCACCGGATTGAAGCCGATTCTCTCAGGCGTGACATCGACCGTTCCGTTCAGCACCAGTGGCCCGGCGACAAGCCGTGCAAGATCGGCATTGGGCGTGTTGAGCCGAGCCGCTTCGACGCGCGCCGTCGCCGTGCCCTGCCGTCCCGTCAGGTTGAAGCCCGGGCTTTGCACCTTCAGGCGGATCGCCTCGAGCCGTGCCTGTGGCGTGGCAAGCCAGGCAAGGTCGGCCGTGGCGTCGATCCGGGCCGATGTCATCGGGCCCTTGACCGTGGCGAGCGCCGAGGCAATGGCCACCCGTGCTTCACCGCCGGCAATTGGGGTGGCGAATTCGACAGCCGGCTTGCCTTCGACCTTCAGCGTCACGTCGAGGTCCGTACCGATGCGGCCGGAAAGCCGGGCTTCGCCGCCTTTCAGCGCGATTACCGTTTCCGGAAGGGCCAGCGCGCCCTGGTCAAGCGCCAGGGTCGTGGGATTGTCCAGCGTCAATGGAATGCCGCGCGGCGTAGCCTGAAGAGACTGAACGGTGACGGAGGGAGAGCCGCCTGCGCCGGCGCCGATCGTCGCGCGCAAGGCCAGCGGCGCTTTGTCATACGTGCCGTTGAGCGCCAGCGCGGTTTCGCCACCTGCACCGGTTCCGCCCGGGTGCTTCAAGGTGACCGTTGCGTCGGCAACCCGGTTTTCGCCCTGGGCCACCGCGCGCGCGGTGATCCGGCCTTCAGCCGCCAGTGTCTTGAGGTCGCTCACGGTCAGATCGACGCGGGGTTGATCAACCGACAGCGCGCCGCGCTCGATCTTCTGCCCTTCGGCCTGCATGGAGAGGGTGGAGCGACCATTGTCGGCGCCAAAGCGGGCGGTGCCCTTGAGATCGCCGGTCAGTTCCTGGCCTTCGCCCGTCTGCCCCGCCAAGGTGCCGACGCTTTTCAGGTCGGGCAGGTCGAAGGCAATAGACCCGGTCGGCATCAGGTCCGGTGTGAAGGCGAGCGCGCCGGTGATCTTGTTCTCGCCGATCGTGGCGGCGAGATCCGGCAAGGAGAGCGTGCCGTCGGCGCGCTCCAGCTTGGCCTGGGCCTCGACGGCCTGACCGTTGAGAGCGCCTGTGGCCGTCAGCGCAATCGTCTGCTCGGCCGCAAGCGTGCCCTGCGCATTGAGCGCCAGATTGTCGATCTGCCGGCCGGCGACGGTAGCCTGGGGCGAGGTGACCTGCGCCTTGACCGCGAGATCGGCAAGCGGACCGGAAAGCTCGGCGGAAAACTGTGCAGCCCCACTGGCATTGGGCGCCAGCTTGCCAAGATCCGGCACCTGGCCCGACAGAGCCGCCTTCAACTGGCCGTTTTCCAGCTTGGCCGACCCCGTGGCCGTCAGGCTCGATGCCTTAAGATCGAGATCGTTGAGGGCGAGGGCGCCGGTCGCAGCACGGCTGAGCCGGCCCGACAGCGCGACCGGACCCTCGACCCTCGCCTGCACGGCATCCGGCAGGCCTGTCTGCGGAATGGCCAGGTCAAAGGCGGCTTCGAGCGCCTGCGTCGCCCGACCGAAAAAGCCGTTGACCGTGCCGCTCACGCCTTGGCTCGACAGGATCAGGCGGTCGAAGCGGATGGTCTCGGGCGTGATGTCGATGGGGCCTGCCACCGTCAGAGGTGCCTTGACCAACCGGTCCAGATTGGGATCGGCAAAATGCGAACCTTGTGCCGCGAGAGCGAGATCGAGACGGCCCGTGCGGGCGCTGAGATTAAAGCTGTCAGTGCGTGCGGTCAGATGCATGGCTTCGACGCTAACTTGCGGCAGTGCTGCCTTGGCCAGCGAGGCGGAGAGGTCGACACGCGCGGCCTCGGGCCGGCCGGTGACCGAGAGGGCCGCGCGGTCGAGCGTGATGTCGGCCTGTCCTCCCTCCACCGGCAGGTTCAGCACCAGCGGGCCGTTCGGTCCGGTCAGCTCTGCCTGGAGGTTGCTCTTGCCTGCGGTCGTCACGGCGCCGGATGCCGTCAGGTTCAGTGCCCCGGTCGTGATGCGGCCACGGTCGATGCGGATCGGCGTCTGTGCATCCATGGAGGCGGCGATATCGATCGCCGTCTCGCCTTCGAAAAGCGGACGGCTGGCGGGCGGCATGAGCCCGGCGAACCGGCCGCCGCCGGCCAGCGCGAAGCTGCGTACACCGTCTGCCGTCAACTGATGGCGCCCGTTGAGCGAAAGCACCTGTTCCCCGTCGAGCGCGCCGGTGATGGCGCCCTGCCAGTCGGTCAAAGGTCCATCGCCCTTCAGCGTCAGGCCAACGGCCGGATCGTTGGGCAATTGCAGAAGTCGGGCGAGAACACCGCCCTTCGGTTCGGACAGCGCTGCATCGAGCTTCAGGGTTGCCGCCTCGGGCGCATAGGCGAAATCGGCGTTGAGCTTGGCATCGGGGCGGGCAAGTTCGGCGGCATTCAACTTGGCGGCGATCTGCCGAGAGGTGGCGGCGAGGCTGCCTTGCAGGGTCAGGCGCTCGTCCTGGCCGACCAGCGCCTTGCCGAGCATCAATTCCCTGATGTCGATCACATCGGCCTGGATCTCGATCGGCAGGGTGAAGCCGCCTGACGATGGCTGGCTGGGCTGGGTGCTGACCGGCTGGCGCTCGATGCGAACCGCCTGCGCCGTGAGGCTGTCGGCATCGAGACGGCCCGACAGAAGCGCCAGCGGATGCCAGACGAGTTCAGCACTGTCGATGACGGCATAGGCGCCGCGGCTATCGCTCAGCGTGATGCGTCCGGCCCTGAAGCGGCCCGTGAGCAGGGGGCCGGGTTCGGAAATGGAAATCGTCAGGTCCGGCGTGGCGGCGTAGCGCTCCACCAGGCCGGCGACGATCCGCGCACCCGGCGTGGTCAATCCGAGAAGGGCGACGGCAAAGACGAGGATCACCACGAGAATGCCGAGCGTGGCGGCAAGCCAGCGCAGAACACGTCCGGTCGGGCTGGTCGGCGTCATCGCTGTGTCCTCTCTCGTCATGCCATTGCCTGCACGCCATGTGCCTTCGGGAAAGGGCTAAAGCGTGTCGCGGATCAAAAGGTCTGGCCGATCCCGGCATAGATGCCGTAGCGCGTGCCGCCCGGATAGGGATTGAGCGGTAAGGCCACATCCACGCGGATCGGCCCGAAACCGGTATTATAGCGCACGCCAATGCCGGCGCCTGTCCGGATATCCTTGAAATCGGGCACGGCCTGGGCGGAGACGGCCGCCGCATCGATAAAGGGCACGATGCTGATCGTCTCGGTCACGCCGATGCGGGCTTCGAGGTTGACATTGACATAGGACCGTCCGCCCAGCGGATCGTCCTTGGCATTGCGCGGACTGATCTCCTGATAGGCAAAACCGCGCACCGTGCCGCCGCCGCCCAGGAAAAAGCGGCGGGTCGCGGGAATGTCATCCAGCGTATCGTCTCCGCCGCCAACGATGCCGGCGGCCAGACGGCCGGCCAGAACCGTGTTCCCCGTCGCGCCAAGGCCATAATAGCCGGTGATCGAACCCTCGGTCGAAACGAATGGCGTCTGCCCGTAAATTTCGTAGCTCGGCTTGATGGCAAGGCTGGCGCGGTAGCCGTTCTTGGGATTGAGCTTGTCGTCGCGTGCGTCGCGTACGAATTCGATCGGCACGGAAGCGGTCAGGTAATCGCGCTTGCCGAAGGCGTCGTCCACATCCGCCCAGGCCAGCTCGCCGCCGGCCGAAACGGTATCGGTGTCGTTGAGCTCGTAGCTTGCCATGACCAGGCCGGTGATGGTCTTGGCCTCATAGCTATCGGGATCCATCAACGCGGCCTTCAGGCTGACGGTCAGCGCCGTCGGCGGACCGAAGGCGCCGGGTTTGGTAAAGATGATGCCGGCCGAATAGTCGAAGTCGGTGACGTCCTTCAGGCCGAGCCGGCTGACCTCGCCCTCGATGCGCAGCGATTCGGCCTGACCAAAGAGATTGCGATGGCCCCAATAGCCCTGCGCGCCGAACCCATCGGCCGAGGAGAAATTCGCCCCGACGCCGAAATAGCGCTGCTTGCCTTCCGAGACCTCGATGGTCAGCGGCAGGCCACCGAGCTGGTCGAGCGCCGTACCCTCCTTGATCGAGATCGAGGAGAAGACGCCGAGCGCGCGCAGCCGCTCCTGCGCCTTGCGCAACTCTTCCGGCGAGTAGGGCTTGCGCGTGTCGAGCCGCGAATAGGATGCGACGAACGCCGGATTCATCGTCTTGGTGCCGGTGACGGCGACGTCGCCGAACGTGGCCTTCGGCCCGCTTTGCGCGCCGAGAGTCACATCGACGGTGTCATTGCCGTGATCGGCCACGGCCTGGCGATCGGTCAGCTTGGCAAAGGGGTAGGATTCCTGCTTGAGATCGTCGACTGCCTGACGGCCCGCCTTGAGTATCACGGTCGAATCGGCACGGCGACCGGTCTTCAGGTCATAGGCGGAAGGGTCGCCACCCGCGATGTCGCCCGTCAGCCGCACCTGGCCGATCGCGAAGACCGGGCCGGGCTTCACCCGCACGACCACCGGCACGGCCTGACCCCGCCGAAACTCCGGGCTCGGCGGAAGGCTGTCGATGGAACGCCCATCGATCAGCACATCGACCACGCCGCCATAGCGGGCCTGCTCATACAGCGCCGCCAGGAGCCGCTCGCGGTCGTCGCGTGCGCGGATCAGCAGGCCGAGATCGCCCGATGCCGGACGTTCACGCTCCTGGTAAAGCTGCGAGGCATTCTGCAGGGCTTCGGTCAGCGCATCGTCAGCGCTCGGCGCATCGATGGTGACGGAATAGGCGACCGGATCGGTGATCCGGGCAGCATCCTCATCCTCGTCGCTCTTGCCGAAGAAATTGATGCCGAAAAGCTTGAAGGCATGGGCCGGCGGGGCCGAAAGCGGGCCGCCAAGCGCCAGCGCCAGCGCCAGGGCGGCAAGGCCCAGGCCCGTTGTCCTTAGGAGTCGGCTGGCGGTCGATTGACGCATGTCGAGGCCCGTATCATCATGTCGAGGGGCCTTCCGGCATGTATCGTCGCCGCAATGGCCTGGCTGCGCGAGCAAGTCAGGATCATCCATTCCCATACAGACAAACTATACATTGTTTACCCCACGTTGAAGCCCTACTCTCTCCTTTGATTAAATTTGGATGAAAATAGGCCCCGTTGTGGCTTTGCCGAAACAGCCGCGCTGCGCCTCTGCCGGTCGAACATCTTCGATGAAGAAAGCATGACGCGGCCAATGCGAACCCAGCATCGGCATGAGAACGACCGAGATCAAACACCTTGCGATGGCGATCTGATCCGATCGGGTCTCCACGCCCGATGGACGGCTTTGAAGACACTCTGTCGTCACCGGCCGGGCGCTCATGAGGAACGCCGGCCGGTTTCCAGCATGGACGCGCTTAGCGCGGGCAGGCGTCGATGTAGCGGCGGCCGTAGCGGTCGCGGTAGTAGCACTGGCCAGGCTGTTCGGCGACCGAACCGATGACCGCGCCGGAGACGCCACCGATCGCCGCGCCGACAGCGGCGCCACGAACATTGCCGGTGACCGCGCCGCCGATAATGGCGCCCGACACCGCGCCGATGCCGGCGCCCTGTTCAGTCTGGGTGCAGCTTGCCAGGCCGAGTGCGACCACGACCAGCGCGATGGCTTTCTTCATTGCTCGTCTCCCTTTTGACGCCGCGGCCGCTTGATCGCTGAACCGCTCTTGACTGTCGGACGAACCGGCCGAGCCCGAAGGCTGAGCCTGGCGAAAGAGGCAATGCGCGGCGGCAATCGCGTCTTCATCCGTCCTGCGATGAAAACAATAGTTCGCACGGGGACAAAGTCTATCGCCGTCGCTCCGTGCGCAGCGCTCTTTTGCATTTGTCTACGCATTTTCGTTGATATGTCGGAACACGGGGCAATGGTCGATCGCAATCGGTATCGCCAATTTTACGGGATGGGGTTTTTCCTTCAGGCCTATCGTGTCAGTCTGGGCAAGGGGCCTGCGATCTCCGGAGCTTTGTGCCTGATATTGATTGACCGAAATCAATGACGGCCGAGGTCGGACCATGTAAGCATTGCAGGCATGAGAGGGTGTTTTGCCCGACGGGCGAATTGCCGCAGTGCGCGGCTCCGGCGCTGTTTGCGGTTGACGGGCGGGTCCGTCAGGCGCAGTCAGACGACGGATATCTGGAGACGGTGATGGATTTCGAAAGCTTCTTCAAATCGGAAATCGATGGACTGCACCAGGAAGGCCGCTACCGCGTGTTTGCCGACCTGAAGCGCCAGCGGGGCGAATTTCCCAAGGCGCTGCGCCATACCGGCGAAGGTGCAGGCGAGGTGACGGTTTGGTGTTCTAACGATTATCTCGGCATGGGCCAGCACCCGGCCGTGACCGAGGCGATGAAGCAGGCGATCGACGAATGCGGCGCCGGCGCCGGCGGCACGCGCAATATTTCCGGCACCAATCATTATCATGTGCTGCTCGAGCGCGAGCTTGCCGATCTGCATGGCAAGGAAGCCGCGCTGCTGTTCACCTCGGGCTATGTGTCCAACTGGGCCGCGCTCGGAACGCTCTGTTCGCGCATTCCCGGCGTGATCGTCTTTTCGGACGCCGGGAACCATGCCTCGATGATCGAGGGCATTCGCCACTCCAAGTGTCAGCGGGTGATCTTCCAGCATAATTCGGTGGACGATCTGCGCGCCAAGCTGATGGCGGCCGATCCGGCCGCGCCGAAGCTGATCGCGTTCGAGTCGGTCTATTCGATGGATGGCGACATCGCCCCTATCAAGGAGATCTGTGATCTCGCCGACGAGTTCGGCGCCATGACCTATCTCGACGAGGTCCATGCGGTCGGCATGTATGGCCCGCGCGGCGGCGGCATCGCCGAACGCGAAGGGCTGATGGACCGGCTGACGCTGATCGAGGGCACGCTGGGCAAGGCCTTCGGTGTGATGGGCGGCTATGTCGCGGCATCGGCCGCTTTGTGCGACTTCCTGCGCTCCTTCGCCTCAGGCTTCATCTTCACCACCGCGCTGCCGCCGGCGCTCGCCGCTGGCGCGCTTGCTTCGATTCGTCATCTCAAGGCCAGCAATGGCGAGCGCTTCGCGCATCAGTCCCGGGTTCGCCGCCTGCGGCACTGTCTTGATAAGAACGGCATTCCGCATCTGGCCAATCCCAGCCACATCGTGCCCGTGATCGTCGGCGATGCCGCCAAGTGCAAGTGGATCTCCGATCTGCTGCTCGACAATTGGGGCATCTACGTCCAGCCGATCAACTATCCGACCGTGCCGAAGAAGACCGAGCGCCTGCGCATCACCCCGACGCCGCTGCATACGGACGCGGACATCGATCATCTGGTCGGCGCCCTGCATGCGCTCTGGTCGCGCTGTGCCCTGGCGCGTGCGGTTGCCTGAGGCGATCGTCGTTCACAAGCCGATATGCGATGACGAGCCGCCTTCGGGCGGCTTTGTCGTTTCAGGGTGATGATGCCTGCCCTGAACCGTGGTCTAATCATCTAACATGTTGATGATCCACGTGAAACGCCTCTGTGAGATGCGTCTTTCAGACCTGTTTGGTTAGATTTGTGGCAGCCTCAAGCCGCCCGTTCCAGACGGCTGATCCGGCTTGCCGCCCGTGCGCGCGCTTCGGCATCGGCCGCGAAGACGACCTGCATGCCATCGCCGGCGGGCCAGTCGATCATCTCGTCCATTACCGCCTCGGCCACCTCCGCCATGGCGAGAAAGCCGATTCGGCCGGCAACAAAAGCGGCGCAGGCCACCTCCTCCGCCGCATTCATCACCGCGCTCTGCATGCCGCCCCGCGCCATGGCCAACCGTGCAAGGCGCAGGGCGGGAAAGCGCGCCTCGTCGGGCGCTTCGAAATCCAATCGGGCGAGCTTGGCGAAATCCAGGCGCTCGACATTGAGCTTCGGACGGCGTGGATAGGCGAGCGCATAGCCAATGGCCGTGCGCATGTCGGGCGCGCCGAGCTGGGCGATCACCGAGCCGTCGCTATAGCCGACCATGGAGTGGATGATCGATTGCGGATGGACGATCACTTCGATCGCCTCGGGCGCGACGGCAAACAGATGATGCGCCTCGATCATCTCCAGCGCCTTGTTGAACATGGTGGCGCTGCCGATCGAGATCTTGAGCCCCATGGACCAGTTGGGATGGGCGCGGGCGCGCTCCGGCGTGACGAGCGCCATCTCCTCCCGCGACATCTGGCGGAAAGGCCCTCCCGAGGCGGTGAGCACGATCCGCTCGACCGCATGGCGCTGATCGTCCTCCATCGACTGGAAGATGGCGCTGTGCTCGCTGTCGACAGGAATCAACGTGCCGCCGCCATCGGCCACCGCCGAGACGAAGAGCCGGCCGGCCGAGACGAGGCATTCCTTGTTGGCAAGCGCGATATCGGCACCGCGCCGCGCTGCTGCCAGTGTCGGCGCCAGTCCCGCCGTGCCGACAATTGCAGCCATCACCAGATCGACGTCGCGCTCTGCAGCCTCCATAAGGCCGGAGGCGCCAGCGGCAACCGCAATGCCCGTACCGGCCAAGGCGGATTTCAAGGCGCCATAGAGCGTCTCGTCCGCCGTCACGGCCATCTTGGCACCGACAGCCTTGGCCTGTTCGGCCAGAAGTCCGATATTGGCATGGCCAGTCAGCGCTTCGACCTCGAAGGCGTCGCGCCCGCCGAGTTGGCCAATCACGTCAAGCGTGTTGCACCCGATCGAGCCTGTCGCACCAAGAACCGTGATGCGCCGAGGGCTGCCCGTTCGTCCGCCTGAGGCCAAGATTCGTTCCTCCTGATCGAAGAAGGAGGCTTTACAGGCGAATAGGGGAGGGGACAAGGCAGGAGGAGATTGACCAACATCCTCGGCACGTGCGCAATCCAAAGCCTCGGCTCTGCTGCTTGAGCCGGGTGCAATAGATGCGGCGATTGCGTTTACCCCGCCGAAGACGACGTTCGAACTTTCCGGCTTGATGAACACACATTGGTGTGTATTCTTTCCGTATGGAAAGCGGTGAGATCATCAAGGCGCTGAAGGCAGATGGGTGGTATCACATCGCCACAAAGGGCAGTCATCTGCAGTTCAAACACCCTTCAAAGCCTGGACGAGTTACCGTTCCGCATCCTAAGCGGTATCTTCCCATAGGGACTATCAAGAGCGTTGAAAAGCAGGCCGGGTTGAAATTGAGGTGAACATCATGCGCAATTATATCGGATTGATCCACAAAGACGCCGATAGCGACTACGGTGTTTCGTTTCCTGATTTTCCAGGTCTTATTACAGCTGGCACAGACCTCGACGACGCACGACGCATGGCCGAAGAAGCTCTGTCTCTTCATGTTGAAGGGATGGTCGATGACGACGAAGCTGTGCCGGAACCTTCTAGTCTGGAACAGATCATGGCCAATCCAGAGAGCAATGGTAGCGTCGCGATTCTGGTGACCTTGAAATCTCCCGCTCCAAAGATCGTTCGCGTGAACATCACGCTCCCAGAGGATGTGCTCCGCCAGATCGACAGCTACGCAGCAAGCAATGGACTAACCCGCTCTGGATTTATCACAAAAGCTGCAAAGCGAGAGCTTGAAATCGTATAATCTAATAGCGGACTATGTGAATCGCTGGTGATCCCGGCGCGATTCGAACGCGCGACCCCCAGATTAGGAATCTGGTGCTCTTTTTGGGGCATACCAGTTCATACCGTTCGGAGCATTTACTAAGACGCATCCGCCGACTAGGCGGATTCCGTTTAGGTATACGAGCCGTTCGGACCAGCGACCCAACGTCTGGCGGTCCGTTCGGCCCGTATACAAAACAAAAGCCGGGCCCGTAGGGGCCCGTCATTATCGTCTCGCTTGCGAGACGCCTCGGCTTTAGCTTGGTCACTGTGAGCGCAACCGCGACATCAACAAACGGGCACACGTAACAAGTTGTCCGCCGCGTTAGGCGCGGTATTGGACGGGGGTCTCTCGTTTGAATTTCTTCCAACGGACACCGACGCCGCAGAAGTGTTTTGTGGCCACGTCGTTCCACCCATGGAACTCGACATGGTTCCATTCGTCGGACTCATGATAGAGACGTATAAGCTCCGTGACCGGGTCCTGCACGGGCACATCACGAAATGCGCGCCGGGGCGATCTCGCAAAGGTTGGATGCAGCGCTAACAGCAATGCTCTACGCGGGGAGTTGGAGCCGAGCGAGCTCGTGACCATTATGGGAGTCAGTGTGTGGTCAGCACGGCGAGGGACGGCAGCCCTACTCAAACCTGGCGTCATCCGCCATCGTATCGCTCAATTCGGAACGATTTCTTCGAAAATCTATCAAGGTGGACGCTGAAGAGCCTCAGTTTCCCCTACAACGCAGCAGATTCACCGAAACAGGCACTCTTCAATTTTTCCATTATTTGAGCATAGGCGTGAAGCTAAAATAGCGTGTTCGAAAAACTAGAGCTTCGCCGTCGCTTTCCGTTCTGCCTTCCACCGTACTCCGACGCCGTAAAACTTTCGAGTAGAAGGTTCTCCCCAGCCAGTAAATTCCACACCTTCCGCTTCGTAGAAAGCTACGAGTTTCTGATAGGATTCAGCCCATTTTTTCCCGGCTTCCAGACCCTTCACGGCAGCGATTGTAAGTCCAGCTGCTTTTGCGATGTCCCTCTGCTCTCTGTTCAAGAAGGCGCGGGCAGCCTTGAAGGAAACAGAGACGTTTTGAGCATGAAACGGTATTGAAGGGGCCACCATTGACGGACTTTCGGGAGCTGCCCACCTCGCTCCGCACCGGGCTATCTCAGAACCTATGACACCTTCGCCGAGAAATTGGATTCCTCGAGCAGTGTAGAAGTCTACGAGACGGAGATTTGTGTCTGCGAGTAGGTCGTCAGCATTTTCGATTATCGACAATGATTTC
Source organism: Xaviernesmea oryzae (assembly GCF_900109605.1). Classification (GTDB taxonomy): domain Bacteria; phylum Pseudomonadota; class Alphaproteobacteria; order Rhizobiales; family Rhizobiaceae; genus Xaviernesmea; species Xaviernesmea oryzae. Next base: position 32,087 of record NZ_FOAM01000020.1, on the reverse strand, counting down.
TGCAAGACACCTGAATGCTCCGCAACGTCACGCTGGGAGACGTTCAGAAGCGCGCGTGCGGCCCTAAGAGCCTCTGCGGGAGCGATGATCCTCATTCATTCGAAAAGCCGGTAGTCGAGGATAATGTCAACAACGGCCTCTTGAGGTCTTTTAATAACTCAAGAGATCGTTATAAAGGTTCCTTTGATACCGATTCGGGTATCTAAATCCGGAGACCGCAATGAAGACAGGCGATTCGCTCTTTCAGGCATGGTTCGGCAGGTCACGTCCTAGCTTCGCGGCGCACCTACGCCAGTTAGCTACCGACCTCGATAATGTGGATGATTTCGGGGGCGGTCTTACTCTGGAAGTCGCCATCAACTGCTGGGCTTTAGCGGAAAGGGCAGTCCCTTGCTTGATAGGTCTTCCTGTCGGACATCCAGGGATAGAGGACGGCAGACCTGCATGCTCTAGCGAACTCTTTTACCTGGACCCGGAACGACGGATCGCGCGGACGATGTCCCGATGGTATCGGTTAGGAACGCGTGTTGATCCGGAATTCTGGACCGCCCGGCTAACCATGGGCGATGAGGGCTAGGTTTCCGCCGCGAATTAGTCCCTTCCCAATCGAAACCTTGAATTTTGGGAGTGAACAATGCCGCTGATGGCAGGGTCCGGTAAATGTAAACGTGTGCCTTGGAAGGCGGATTCGCAGGTCCGTGACACAAACGTGATATTGCCCGTCTTTATGGCGTTTTGCGCGATTGCAGCTTCTATGCCATCTTGGAACAGACCGCATTCGAAATTCGTCGTGACCCTGCGGGCTAGGGCTGATTTCTACTACCCTGTCTATGCTGACGCGGTGGAGGTTTTCGCCGCCGCCATCTGGACGCGCCGGGAGTTCACCTCCTACGCCTGCGAGTGGAAGGACCGGTCATTTCGTGACGAAATGGAAGCCCAAAGAAACAGAAGAGCGAGCTCGTCGCTTCGCCTGATTACAATCTCGATGACGAGGACGGGCTGCTTTACGACGCCGTCCTGGATGTGGAGCGGCAGACGAAGCGGCATGTCGAGGCCGCGCTTCGTCGTGCCGGTCTGCCTCCCTGTGTGCGACGGCGTCTGGAAGATTTTCCGGAGGTCACGTTGTCGGCCAACTGCAGCCAATTACGGAACTTCCGGACGAATACCTTCTATACCTTGCTATCCACGAGGCGCGCCACGCCCTTGTCGCAAACGAAATCGCATACACGGGCAGGCCACCGAAATCAGAATTTCACGCTACCGGAGCGATACCATGAGGAGCGCATTGGGCTACGTCCGGTATCATCAAGCCGGAGTTCGACCCAAGACACGCTTCGACTATCGGCAGGCGATCGCGGTGTGCCTTGCCGGCATACCCGCGGAACTCAAAGTCTTCGGATCGTTTTTCGACGGCGCAACGAGCTTGGACACCGCCGACCTAAACAGAGCGACCGAGCCTGCGGTAATGCTCGAAGGGGGCTCGGCATGGGGATACCCTCGTCGTCGAGTACGAGGACCAACTTGAGCGATTGCGTACATACAATCTTGAATTCCGGAAACACGTTCACGCAGTTTTGCGAAGCGGGTTCGCGCGCGCGAAATCCGCAATTCGGACCCGGCGAACCGCTCTGGATGCCATCGTCGGACAGTTTATACAAGCAAACACAATGCCAGGCGACGAGGTCTTCAAAATCATGGAGCAACATCGGCGGCCGACCGTGAGCCTAGCGAAGAAGGCGACGACGTGATGGTAAAACCAAAGCGACTTGGCAACGGCCGAAAGGTCAAATCGAAAACGGCATTGCCCGGCTCATTGGGTGAGATGCTCAACAACGCCGGTGTCAGCCCCCTCGGACGCCGCATCATGGTCGGTGAGCCTAAGAATGGCGGTGAAAAACTACCAGCGACTACCGTACCGCAGGCCGAGGCGTCCACCAGTCGCCTCAAGCGACCGACTGCCCCTGCATGGACATTACCAGTCATAGAGTTCCTCGCGGACAATCTGCCCGGTGATTCCTCCGTCGGTTGGGACCACCTCTTCATCACCGCCTACGAGGCTGGCTGTGAAGCGTTGACAGCCCTTGGGCAGGCCAAGTGTACACCTTGCGGAGCGGAGCCACTTGTTGACCCGGAAATACCGGAAGTGCTTCCACGCTGGGACGACGTAGCGACCGCAGTGGTTTGTATCGCGGCGCAGAGCAACCTTCTCGGTTACCGCCACTTCGCCGGTTCGCGAGAGCAGGCCAACCTGCAGGGCCGCTTTCGGCCGAACATCCGTTCTTCTCACGGCTGCGGTCCAGCTTACCTCGCACCGGAAGCGTTCGAGGCTTTTCGAAGTTTGGGGCTGATTCTCGGCGGGTGTTGGACCGAGGCTGCTGAACCGATCTTGTGGCGCGACGATCCGCCCGAATGGGCGATAGATTTCACTCGGGACGAGCGTTTCCTCACAGCATGTCGTTACGCGCTGGAGAGTGTTCCCGCTGATATTGTCGCCGAGATCGAAACGATCGCGGTGGTAACCGACGAGGAAATTTCCGAAAGACATGCGCTCGAGGTGAGGCATCGAGTCCAGCCGAGAACAAAGCACGAAATCCGGCTTCTGCTGGAAAATTTTCATCGGGATCACCTGGATCACCTCTTCTGCCGCCGATGGCGTCTTCAGGACGGATGGCTCCCACCGGATGAAGTCAAACGGTCGCTCCGTTTCCCGTACGATCCGCTTGCCATGGAAATGAGGCGGGCCTTCGCGGCTCGATACCTGCCTCGCCAGCGGTTTCTCTCCAAATAGGACCTTTGTTAATTGGAAGACGTGGACTTGACTGGATCGACGCGCGTGAAGGTCGAAAACGCGGTCCCTCGATACCCGTCCGCTGGGATAGGTTAGCACGACAAAGGATAGATCAATGAGAATCTGGATCGTTTCCGATCTTCACCTGGAATTCGGATGGCCATTTGAGGAGACCCCGCCGACCAATGTCGACGTTTTAGTGTGCGCAGGGGACGTGCTCATAAAAGGCGTTGTGCCCAGCATCAAATGGCTGACCAAATTTGCTCCCGACATTCCGGTTGTTTTCGTCGCCGGCAACCACGAATTCTACAATTCGTGCCTGCAGTCAGACATTCTTGAAGCCCGCGAAGCAGCGAGGCATTATCCGCGCCTTCACTTCCTTGAGAACGATGCTATCGACATCGGCGGTGTTCGGTTTGTCGGTGGAACTCTTTGGACCGATTTCCGGCTCTGCGGACGAAGGCCGGAAGTGAGCATGTCGTATGCCCAACACGGGATGAACGACTTCAAGAAGATCAAATTTTCAAAGACCCCTTATTGCAGGTTCAAGCCAATTCACGCTTACCGGCAGCATGTCGAGACACGGGATTATATTGCTACCAAGCTCCGTGAAAATATGGGCCGGAAGACGGTAGTTGTCACGCATCACGCGCCATCTCCACGCTCCATCGAACCAGCCTTTCGCCACGACCCGCTATCGGCGTGCTATGCGTCGGATTTGGAAGACCTCATTTACGAGACCAGCCCATCGCTTTGGGTGCACGGTCACATTCATCACCGGAATGACTATGTGGTTGGAACTACCCGGGTTGTCTCGAATGCCCGGGGTTATCCGGACGAAGTAACGGGGTTTGATGCTGATTTCGTAGCCGAAGTCTAAAGCATTGTAACCGTTGTTTTAGTCACAGCTTGCCCGGAAAGAATTCGCAAGAACGCATGCTTGCCCCTCCCAAACGTCCTATTCCTGGGTTTAGCCGATGATCAATATCTACAATCGACGCCCCGCATCCGGGGTCGATGAATGGCCTTTTGCCATTCGCACCGCTCAACAGGCTGGCGACGGCCCACGACTACGCCGATGACGACCAGCGTTGGTGGCGTGCCCAATCCAGGACGTGGCGTACGGCGGCGGTATCGTGGCCCGATCTGATCGTTGACCGCATGCTTCGATACGCGCGACTAGGTCAGCCGCTGGAGGCGCGATCATGGTGCTCATCTCCACCGTTGAGTTTTCCAACAGGCAGGTCACAGCGATTTGAAAACCTCAAAAACGTCTTTAGGAACGATCGTGAAGTTCGGCCGGGCAAGGGGGCTGAGTTTGAGGCCGAGTTCCGTGATACGCAGGTAGGAATCGTCGCGTGAAAGGTCCTTTACCCACGCGCGAACAGGGCGCATATCTACGAAACTCGCGCCCGATGGTGCAGAAGCCCCGTCATCCATTGGGTCGGATACCTTGCGGAACCTGGATGGGTCACTCGAAGGCGTAACGACAAGGTCGGCGTTCGACATTCGAGACCGAAGATCGCAGTTCTCGATATACAGAACCCGTATGACGTCTTCGAGTGACTGTATTTCCGCGTCGATCTCGATGCCCCTCGACTTGCGCTTCCGCGGGTTCGCAAGACGATCGGATACCAGCAGCGCGACGAGCTTGGTGTGTGCCTCGATCCAGATTGCCGTCATGTTGCGATAGGAGTTTCTGATGGTCTGCACCGCCATCATCGGAACTCCTCCGATTGCCGCAAATCTAACCAGCCCTTCGGCGTCCGGCCGGATCGGTTGATCCTTGTCGGCCAGCAAGGCTTTGGAAATGTCGTGAATCCGTGTGTAGTTCTCGACCGACTTCTTATGCCTGGTGTTAAACTTGCGCGCCGCGATAATCTGGAGCGACGCCTTCTCCGCTTCCTCAAGGATGAACTCACGGGGATCATCGGCGGGTTTAGCGTTGTTGACCGTCATGCTCCTGCTCTTTCGAGCTGGTGTATATCACTTCGTGGCGATTGGTCGAGCCGTTCCAGCTGTAGTCCCTTTACGAAAATATCTTCGGCGACGTCGTCAGGCAGAAGTTCGCTCATTTCGATCGCACCAGCTTCCAACCTGATCAATTGTTGCTCGGTGACCTCTCGCAACATCTTTCTGACGGTGTATCGCGCGGCTCTATTTACCTGTTCGGGCGAGCGCGAGGGCATGGCTATAGGTCGGTATCCGCAACTCCGGGCCGCCTCCTGCGCAAACGATATAAGGATGTGGCTTACCTCCGGATCGTAAGTGCTCTTATAAATCTCCGCGTTTTCGGCCAGGCCGAGAGCCTGTCGAACTTCGGACAGTTCCGTATGTTCCAATGATGAGTTCGGCGAGGTGATTAGGGTCCGCCTTTGGTCGTCACCGAGGCCTCGACGTTCCATTTCCTCGAAAACTGCGAGCAGCCTGACGCATTCGGCAAGGGTTTTGGACAGAGGAACTTGATCTAGGGTCACGTTATTGCGAGTGGTTTCAGTCGTTCTCTTCTTCCCGTACAGCACCCGGAAGTCGTTGTGAATTTGGTCCATGATGTTCAATTCGGCATCGATCTGGTCGATTTCCTCGGTTAGCGCCATGACCCGACGGTTCATACGACCGAGACGGAACAAGAGGTGGCAACCGTACGACCATACAGCGTGAGCATATTCAGGCCCGGTCAGATGATGTTTGCACAGAAGACAGTTACCTGGGCCGCCCTCAACGATGCCACCTTCCGGATTTCCATCGAAACATCGTTGGCCGCTGTAGGGGCAAATTCCGAGGTCTCGTCTCTCCCATGAACCGACCGCCGATAGCGCCAGTTTCATGAGGTCTGGTGACGCGGCAACCAGCCGACTGCTGGCCTCGTCGAACTCCATTTCTTTGGCATTTCTGAACAGTTCGGCTCTCGCGCGCACCATCCCCGGAACATCCAGGTCATCAAACGAACTGGACATGAAGCTCGCCTCGAACTTCGCGTAGTAGATAGACTGCAGTATGGTCGCGTGTCCTGCGAACATTCGGCTGACAAGTTCAATCGACAGCCCGGCTTGGAGAAGAATAGTAATTCCCGCGACGCGCATCCCGTGAGAGGTATAGCGAGATTTTTGAACCTGTTTGCCAGATTTGGTCATCGTGACGAATTCGTCCCGATCTTCTGGAAGCGCGTGGGCGTTCCATCTCGTCTGAACCTCGAGCATCAAGTCGAGCCAAAACCTAGAGCACTGCTGGTATCTCAGCGGGTTAAATTTCGTCGCATGCCTGCCAGCCGGCATGCGAAATAGGGGAAAAACTTTTGGAAGCGCATCCTTTGCGCCCTCTTCGGGGTCGCCGTCGTATTCAAGTTGAACTGGGCCGTTAACGGGATTCCAAGTCTCCTGCCAAACCTTCAGGGCGTAGAGCATCCGGTGTAGGTCAACATTTTGCCAAGGAACGAGGTATGGCTCAGAATGCTTGTTGGTATTGATAAAGAACCCGGTTTTGCTCGGGTTGTTTGTCATTCGGGCATATCCTCTATACGGATCGGTCCGCTCGGTGTTCTGCCAATAGCTCGCGTGAGGTCCCTCGTTGGGACCCCAGACTAGCGTGTCCCCGTTGAAGGTTCGAGGATCGCCTTCTCCGCTGCACAGTCGACGAACCTGAACCGTTCTCAGGGGTATATCGAATAGAACCAGGTACAACGTCGGCAGGACCGGTACATATCGGTCTTGCCCTTTGATGAAGGCCCGGCACAACGGGTGCCTCCCCGGCCATCCGTTCTCGCCTTCTTCGAGTATCTCCCTCAATATTTGATAATAGTGATAGGGAAGAGGCGTAGCGCCCGCCTCGTGGCGCTTTATGGTTAGGCCTCTATCCTTGCGCTGCTTATTAGAGCGTTTCCCAGGCTGATTGAATCGAATGGCTTTGCAAATCGCGCGCGTTCTGATTCAAGCTATCTGCCGATGGAGGTCGGCAGATATGTCGAAAGCCCTTTCCATTGATCTTCGCATACGTGTTCTTGCCGCCGTCGAAGGGGGAGCGTCGCATAGAGAGGCGGCCGAGCGTTTCGGCGTGAGTGCGGCCAGCGTGAGCCGTTGGCGTAGCCTGCAACTCCGGCAAGGGAACGTTCGTCCCGGTCCGCTCGGTGGCGACCGTAGCTCCCACAAGATTGAAGCCCATGCCGATCTGATCATGGCCTGGCTCGGAGAGCACCGGGATGGGACATTGTTCGAGCTTCGTGACACTCTTGCGGCCCAGGGCATCATTGCCAGCAAGTCGGCGCTGCACCGGTTTCTGGTTCGGCACGACCAGACGCGCAAAAAAAGACTGGCCATGCGGTAGAGCAGAGCCGTCCGGACATCCAGGAAAAACGACAATGCTGGTTCGAGGACCAGCTCGATCTCGACCCGGAGCGGCTCGTGTTCATCGACGAGACCTGGACGGCGACGAATATGGCCCGCACGCATGGACGATGCAAGAAAGGCGAGCGGTTGCGAATGGGGTTCCCTCATGGTCACCGCAAGACAACGACGTTGGTCGCAGGCCTACGCAGCACGGGAATGGTCGCACCGCTTGTTATCGACGGGCCAATCAACGGTGAGTGGTTTGAGGCCTATGTCGCCCAGGTTCTGGTTCCGACCTTGAAGCCCGGGGACATTGTCATCCTCGATAATCTGTCGAGCCACAAGCGACCGGCGGCGCGGGAAATGATCGAGGCTGCAGGCGCAACAATGATGTTCCTTCCGCCCTATAGTCCCGACTTCAACCCGATAGAGAAGGCCTTCTCCAAGCTGAAGGCACTCCTGCGGAAAGCTGCAGAGAGAACCGTCACAGGACTGTGGGATCAGATTGCAAAGAGCATCGAACTCATCGAGCCGAAGGAGGCCCGAAACTACTTCAATTCCTGCGGATACGATCCAGCATGAAAGGGAAACGCTCTAAAGGTGCGGTCGTCTTCCGCTGATATGCGTGGAAACAATACACCTGTTTTGGAGCTTCCCAGTTGTCTATCCAGATGATTGGAGAACCGCCGGATGAGCGGGAACTCGTCGCCGCCGGACAATTCACTAAGCCCTCTTTCAAGCCTTTTGTTCTTGTAAAATTCGTAGAAACTCACTTTACGGTTGGTGCGGAGCAAAACATTGAGATCGGTTGCTATATCTTTGTGAAGGCTAAGGTAGTCCGCCAGATACCTTAATGACCCTTTCGGAGATTTTGACAGTGGGGCCTCGCTGTTTCGCCACTGCTTCCAGTGACGAACCAAATCCGCCAAATGTTCGGGTGGGTTCTCAAGCAGGTTTTTTGCAAACGACCCCTCTGTGCGCCGAACCATGCCAAGTCCCAATATATCTTGGTCATTGAAGTGGCGGCCGAGAGATTTTGCGATTACCTTGAATATTTTTTTGTGTATCTCAAGGTTGGATGTAAACAAATCTGGTCTATTGAAGCTAAGTTTATTATGGTTATAGTAGAACGATAGCCACTTCGATATATTTTTTTTCCGATATCATCGAAGCGAGTTGCTCCTGAAATGCACATTACCATCGCTGCTAGATGGTATCGGTAAAACCGTTCATATCTCACCCTGTTGTCAGAGAACTCAAGCTTTCCAAAAATATCGTTCGGAATTTCAAGCTTGTCGAAAATCCGAAGAACGTCCGCTCCCAAATCACTGTTGTCGAGCATGTGATCGGCGACTTGCACCGGGATGCTATCCTTCGCCCCATAGACGAAGTCATGAAGGCGCAATTGAAGGTTGCCGCTCGCGTTGTGTTTCACGAGCGTGCTGGCGTAGATAGACAGAAGTGGGAAGTCCGACGTAGAGCCGGCTTTCCGCCTATCTAGTCTGGAGCGGAAGCTTGGCTGCAGGTTAGTGAGATTGGTTACTATCTCCGCAATGAATTCTTTCTCCGTCTCGTTTTTGACGATGATGGACGGACCGTTGTTGAAATGGACGACTTTAGGTGCTGGCAAGGTACAACTCGGCTGCTCGGTTTGGGTTGGGATAAAGACCCGGCTGCCCTCACAGGCCCGAATCGTGCGAGAATTTGGTAGTCTATGGCCGCGTTTTGCTGATGTTCGGATGTTCGCGGCGTCGGGAGTTAGTGCGCGAGGCGGGAGGGCGACGCCGGATTCGCGGCCCGCAGGGCTCGACTGACGTCTGCAAGTCTTCGACGACAGGATTGAGTAGGAACGAGATGGGCGCTCACCACCGCCGAAACCTCCCGCCCAGTACGCTCTCGGCGTAGGTCCGCACAGATTCTTCCATGGTGGCAAACTGCCGAAAGTCCGCTTTGAATTTACCGGATTTTATCCGCTCTTTGACCTCTTCAGCGGCCTTATGAATCTCCTCATCGTCAGGAATTGTGTAGACAATACTGCTGAGGATGGATTTGTGATGTAGCTTGATTTGGATGCGCTGAATGCCGTCCCCATCTTCCTGATGCGTCTTGCCAGATAGATGCCGAACTGCATGGATGGTCGTTCCAAGATATTTTGCCACGTCCATATCGCGCAATTTTGCAATTCTGGCGTAACGTCGCACAGCCCGTTTCCAGGAGCTCCGAAACGCTCCCATCGTGTAGGGGTCACCTACAACAATCCCGAGGTGCGGGATCGATTTGGGAAAAACGAGAAGATACGGATGGTCCGGATAGCCGAGCGCCCGCCGTTCAGCCATAGCCGGCGCACGTACGTTTAGGATATATCTCGCGAACGATTGCCCAAGGAACTCCTCGCTGCCCACCATCCAGTATATCGTCGCTGAATGGCCGCCATCGAGCGCGGGCGATTTAAATCCGGCCCTGTTCTTGCCCCTGATCTCGGTGCGCGGAAGAAGGCCGTATTTCTTCTCTAGCTCTTCTCTGCGGGTCCGTCCGCTCTGCTCTTTAAACAGCGTTGGGCTTCTGAGGTATCCACGTCGCCGGCCACCGAGAAGAGTCAGATCACTCACCCAGAGGTTGATAACTTCGGACCCGCGGATGCCGCCAAGGAGCAGCCTCGCTGCAAATTCGCCTGTTTCGTCGCGTGGGTGAGCCTTTGAGCCCACACGGAAACCCTTAGTCAGGAAGGGGATAAGGTGGTCCTTGGGAAACCGTTTCGTCGGGGACAGGATATATGGTTTTTTTCTCTCGTTCTTCGGCTTGAGTTTATCAAGTATCGGCTTCGGGGCAGCTGGTTCAGGCTCAGGAGGGCCGTTGTGTCCGATACTTGCTTCTCCGCGGTGGGCGACGCGGCTGAAACCAGAGCTGTCCCTTCTAGCCTTCTTGTAGGCTACGGAAAACGATCCACCGAAGAGGCCCGGGCATCTGCTTAGGAACGGGTCATCAGATGAAACGCTGGACGGTAGGTCTCTGACGAACGCATCGAACGCTAAGCCCAGACCATCGACAACGCGTTCCGACCTCGGTGACCAACCCAACGACGATATATTATGTTGTCCGGCGGTAAACGAACGCGCGCCATAAAGAAGGAACCGGCATATCGCGATCATCAGATTTTTGACCGCTGCGACGTCCGCTAAACTGTCAGGAGAAATCTCAAGCTCGACAAGGCAATCCCATATCAAGCCGAGCATGGAGGGAAGCTTCTTCAGGGTGGTCGGTGAAGCTGAAATTCCGAACAGATAGTTTGTAGCCGGTAGATATTCCCGGGACGTCACTTCTCCCTTGTTGCGCAGCAGCAAGACAGGTAGCTGCAGATGAGGATCACTGGGATGCGGCCTCCAGCTGACTGTGTGGTAGGTCCCTGCGGGACGTAAGCGCCCATTCCACATATTACCGCCCGTTATTAACCACGACAAAGGCCGCCGCACTCCATGGACCAACCGTGCGGCAATCATTAGTGTGGAATCACCCACAAGCCGGTTGGACTCCAATCGGCTATCATACTCCAGATGAGATGCCAATAGTGATTTGAGATGACAGACGAGACGGAACAGAGAGACAGCGACGGGACCATTCTGGACTCGCTTGAGCTGCTAAAAGCGAAAAAGGTCACATTGCTGCAGGAGATGCGCACGAAGAACGCATCGTGGAAGCGTGACTTAGAGAAAATTGAAAACGCCATCACTGCGCTCGAGGATGTGATGACCACCAAGGGCTCGCCTTCTTCGGCGAGCGGTAAAAGAAAGAGAAAAGGCAAAAAAAATAGTATTTCTAGTAAGATAAGGGATTTCGCGATCGCTGAATTAACTGCATCGGACCGCCCACTTGACCGCAGCGAGATACTCGAAAAAATTGTCGACGCCGGGATTGTGATCCAAACGCGCGACCCTGCGAAATTCCTGAGCCGCGTGCTCTGGCGAACAAAGGAATTGATAAACGATGGAAGCGGTTATTGGTTGGCGTCGCGCCCCAGGAAATGATGGACTCCAATTCTGCTTGAGGTCTTGAATTATATTGGTGTCTACAAATTGGAGTCTCTGAATGTCTTCCAAAGGTGCGGCTTGTCTTATGGCGAATTAACGGGGAAAGGTGCCTTTCGGGTTGCCGAAAGGTGGGTATCTTCCCCTGTGGCTCATGTTGAAATGCCGAAGCTATGTCCGGGTGGCGCAACCGATGATGCTCAGAACAAAGGCGTTTCCTATCTAAACGAAATAGAAACCCGTTCGGTGCTGCTGGCGTCTGGCCGACGATTGTCTCCCCGGTGTCTTGCATTCATGGTTAGGCGCAGAACGCGATCCTCAAAAATCAAATGATCCGCTCGCTATCGCGAGGCTCTCCGACACAGATAAGGAAGAAGTCATGCCGCCTCGTTCAGACCGAGGCGCAGTTCTCGCAACCTTCATCTCGGGTGCGCATACCGATCGATAATCGTGACGAAAATAATTCGGCGGCCTGCCACAAGGGGCCACCGCAACGTCCGGGCAATCCGTTCCGATACTGCATTCAAGAATGGCTTATCGATTTCCAAGTGACCTGTTTCCGTCGGGTCCTGCAGACTGTCTCGGTGCACCACGGCAATACGGCAAAGCGGTTTGTGACGTTGCGCCGTGGCATCGCCTCACTGAGATTAAATTATGACGGCCTCTAAAGGTAAGCGACTAAAGCCGGCCATGGACTGTCCCTCTAACCTAGCTATCCTAGCTCGCGATTCCGATCCTGGGCCAGTCGTTCCCCAATATCCTGAGAAACAGCATCTTAATATAAACCTGCAAAGGACACGATGAGACGCGTTGGAAACTGATCGCGGGTACTACGATGAAAGTCCCTGTCAGCTTTAGTGCGCCGGATAGCCGTCACGCCAACCGCATCGCCAATGCGGTCAAATCATGGGGTATGAGGCCCTATTGGACGCGGCGAACATTGCGCCTGGCGTCAACGCGGCGCGAAATGTCGCTAACGACGCTGAGGGCGTAGATGCAATCGTTCCTATTATCAGCCGGTACCTGCTAAGTTCGAGCCAATCCCGGAAAGAGGTCGCAAGCCTCGCATTGAAATCGCTTTCGAAGCCAGAGCTTCGGATCATCCCTGTCAAAATAGACGATAGTGTCGCGCCATGCTATCTCGGAAACACGGTGTATGTCGACTTATCCGAGAATGTTGAGGCTGGCCTAGAGGCTCTGAGGGTAGGGTGTGCCACAACTCACCTTCAGCTTGGCATCCTGAGCTGACGGCTACGGCATTGAAGTAATTTGTGTATTTGCGGCGAGTCGAGATTGCAGAATCGGGTCTGCACACCTACGTTGTATTTGCCCCTGGAATTGGCCGACGGGTCGGACCGTTGAGACTGTCAAGTTCGAAGTTGCTTCCCGGCAGGACGAGATCGATGATCTTCGCCACCAGGTATGGAATGATGAACGAGATATCGAGCATGGCTCGGACCTCCGTGGTTACACAATACCGCCTCGCGTTAAAAGACCCGTGTCGGGATCGCATTCGATGCAATCGATTGAGGTGCAGACAGATGGCGGCGTGCGTTCGGGAAGTGTCCAGCTCTACGAGCTGGGGTCCAGGGTCAGGATCAACTCCCCGAACTCTGCGGAGCCGCAACGCTTGATCCATTTTGGCTGGTTTGCTCCTCGAGGATATAGGCATTTCGATCGCCAGGTCGGCCAGTCGTTCGCGAGAAAAGTACTGCAGCCGGACTTCGTCGAGGCTCATTCGTTCTCACCCCTCATCCACTACGTTAAATCCGAAAAGCGCTACAAGCCGAAGGATCACAAGACCAGGCTAAAGGACCGCGCGATCATGTTCGCGTCACATCGCGACGCCTGCGTCCTCTCATATTATGCTTGGTTGTTGAACCATCGGTTGGAGGCGGCCTATGCCTCGCACGAGATCGATGAAAACGTCATCGCATACCGGTCGCTTGGTAAGGGCAATTATCATTTCGCATCCGACGTGTATCGCTACGCCCGCTCCAATGCACCCGTAGCCATATTAGCCTACGATGTAACGAAATTCTTCGATACACTCGATCACCGACTGCTCAAGACCCGGCTCCGACGATTGCTCGGTGTCAAAAACCTCCCAGAAAGCTGGTTCAAGGTCTTTCGATTCATGACGAAATTCCGCTTCGTCCGCCTGGATGACCTCCGCGCGCAGCCTACCTTCTTACAAAGCCTTCAACGAAGGACGCGGGACCCGATCGCCACCATCGCGGAGGTGAAGGAAGCCGGCATCCCGATACACGAAAACCCCAACGCATTCGGAATACCGCAGGGAACACCGATCAGCGCCGCGTTTTCCAATTTGTACATGCTGGATTTCGATATCGCGATGAGCGCTTACTGCCGCTCTATCGGCGCGCTCTATCGGCGTTACTCTGATGATATCCTCGTCGTGTGCACGCTTGAACATGCTCGAGACGTAGAGGTCAAAATCGAAGACCTTCTCGCGGCCGACGCGCTGGAGATCAGCAGGGGCAAGACAGAAGTGTCCGAGTTCGACCCTGCAAACGCTGCGCTCGCATCGCGGAAGGCCGCCCAGTATCTCGGCTTCACCTTCCACGGGGAAGGTGCGGCGATCCGCCCGAGCTCGCTGTCGCGGCAATGGCGCAAGATGCGCAAGGGATTCCGTCGCACCCGCGATGTTGCTGCGAAGGCGATTGCTCAAGGCAAGGCCAGCAAGGTTTACACCAAGAAACTGCGAAAGCGGTTCACTTCGGTCGCAGCCCGCAATTTCTCGTCATACGCTCGACGAAGCGCAAAGCTCTTTGACAATGGAGACATGATTTTGCGCCAGTTGCGGCGGTTCGAAAAGGAAGTCGAGCGAGAACTCCTGCGGTTGAAGGACCTTTGATCGCAGCCTGAGCGAAGGACTAGCTGAATGCTGACAGCAAACTGGAACGGCTCGAGCGTGGATGCCGCGACCTCCGCCAAAGGCTTTTCGTATCACTGCCCGGAATGCGGTCACGCCGTTACCCTTCGTAAAGGCCAGATCAAGGTCGCGCACTTCGCGCACAAGCCTCCAGCCGACTGCTATTGGGCAAAGGGGGAGACGGCAGCGCACCTCGAGGCCAAGGTCGCGCTGCGTGACGCATTTCGCAGACTGGGCTATGTCGCCAACTACGAAGTGAACGTGCTGTCCATTCAAGGAGATCGCCGCGCCGACGTGTTCGTCACCTCGCCTGATGGACAGAGCCGGTGGGCGTTCGAAATCCAGCACACGCCTATTCTGTATCCCGCCATCGAGGCGAGAACAAAGGCCTACATCGCAGCGCAGGTCCCGGTTCTATGGGTCGGCATCCTTTCGCCAGAGATGAAGGAGAATTCCAAGCCGACACCCGGCGGCATTGTTATCTCGAAATATTCGATCAAGCCTTGGGAAAAGTGGGCGAAGGCGCTCGGCTACAACGAACTGTGGTACGTCGATCCGTCGGACGGCAGCCTCTGGCGAGGCGAGTTCGGCGACCACACGATCGATGTCGCCTCGGCCACGTGGTATGAAACGGGAGGGGTTGAGCGTTCGGTCGGGGGATACACTCGAAAGTCAAAGCGCTGGAGAACCTTGACACTACACGGCCCGCACGGCGTTCACCAACTCACCATCGGCGCGAAGTGGCGCACGGCGTGGTCTTCGCCGGCATTCTCACTACCCCAAGGCATGATTGCATCTCTCACCGTCGTCTGACCGAAAACACGATTGGGTCTTAGTTGTGAAAAATCAGCGGGCGGATGCGACCTGCCGCCGGTGGCATCCTATGGCTACCCAATATCTCAAGTATGCCACTTGACCACTCGTCTCAAAATAATCGATGTGCTTCGACACAACAGGGAGTTCGGGAATGCTTCTACAGTTGAGTGACGCGATGCAGACCGTCGATCGGTTCGAGGCCCTCATTGCAGCTAAGGGAATAAGCATTCCCGCAAACGGCGTGTCGGGCGATGATATGCTTCCGTTGTGGCTAATTTTGAAGCGTATCCGTGAAGGTTTCACCGGAAACCCCGATGACTTGCGCGACGAGTACACTGCTGGAGTGGCGGTCCATGATCTGGCCGCCAAGGTCGTTGCAGTTGGAAACCATCCAGACTTCGATTTACTCGTCCCGCACCTGAAGATGTTGGCTTCTGGCGCGGTTCATCTTACCAAAGAGCCGCCGTACGGAAGTGCCGACGTCTATAATAAGCTTATCGAACTGTACTGGGCTTGCCTCTTGATGGGCAACGGGTTGCGCATCAATCTCGACCATCCCAAGCACTCGCTTGGAACCAATCCCGATGTAATCGCTCTAGGTCCGGCAACCAACCGGGCCTACGCGTTCAAGACAATTAGATCGCCCCATACTCAGAGCCTTTTAGATCACCTGAAAAAGGGGATCGACCAAATTGAACGATCTGAAGCCAGCGAAGGAATCGTTGCATTTCAACTGACGCCACGTATCGCGAAAGCCGATCTATGGCCGGAGAACAGTTACTACGTCGACTGGCGTATTCCCGCTGCAAAGGCGGTCGAATTGTTCACTCAGATGGTTTCCCAAGTTGTTATCGACAACGGACAAGCAGAAATTGATCGAATATTTGCTGGAAAGAAAGCGGTCGGCGCGGTCCTCTGTCTCGGCGTATTCCCGACAGTCGCCCGCAACCCCTTGACAGGAAATCCGGTTGTAATGCCGGTTAAGGTAGCTACTGTGGTTGAGGTGGCCCCAAATCATCCGATTTCAGATTCGCTACACGCTGAGATTGAGGCAGCAAACGACAAGATGCAGACCGAGCTTTGAGGAGCTATTCCTCGGCTGCACTTGTTTAATCGTCGCTTGTTAGCGGTTCCGGCCTCCGCCACGCGTAAGGCGCTCATAGCGCGTGCGCACAATTAGCCTCAGATGTCCTGATACATCGAGAACCCTACTCTCGTGGTCTGGAACGCCATCTGCGCCATTGCGGAATCCCCGACCTTGAAGCCGTGGCGGGCAAACACTTCGTACAGGCCCGGGCCACCAACCATCAGCGATAGCCTACCTGCACCACGGTCCCTAGCCACACCCTTCAGCCGTTCGAGGAAATCGTCGAAAATGTTGAGCCCATGGTAATTCCGAGCTCCCTTGACCGGCGGGGTATCGTCAATCGGACGCCGATTGTCGGCGAACTCGACGTCGGCAATATGGATGTCGTCGGGAAAGCATTGGAGCAGTGTCACGTCCACAAAGGACATGGTTGGATCGATCTCGTTGAAGAACCTCGTCGAATACACATCCGTTACAGGTTCCCGCCCGAGTTCCTTTCGAACGAAATCATAGATGCCGACCATGCCGCCATTGATGATGGGAGAGATTTTGAAAGGCTCTTTCGTCACTCCCCGATGCACCATCTCATCCCAGACGTAGAGAGAAACGCCCACCACATCATTGGGGCGATGCGCCTCCAGCGCATCGATATCGGTCGCGACGATCTCTTCCCGAACGTCGTCAAACATAGGAATGAAACGGCCGCGGGGAACCGCGTCGCATAGTTCGGCCATCTGTCTGCCCTCCCAGTAGGTGTGAACATGTACCTTATAGTTGTATAATCCGCAATTACTTCGTTGGCCGCACAAAAATATGTGGCAGCCGGCTGGAAATGGGCCTGCGTCATCGATTCGTGGATGGAAGTACCAGTTTGTTTCGCGCGTTCATGAAGCCGAGCTTCACCTCGTCCAATGAGTCCTCGAACATACAATCGCGGACTCGCGCTCGAGAAGATGATGCAAGACGTGATGCTTAAACGCCGAAAGGAAGAACTTGAGCTGTATAAGCTTTTCGCTTCTGATCCGGCGTTCAAAGCCGCCTGGAGCCAAAGCATCGAAATGGTCCTAAGGACCGGCGTGTGATGGTCGATCGAAACCAGAGCCCCATATGCTTACGAGAGCGATATAGCTGATGGAGAAAGCGAGGCGCGGCAGAGAAGATTTTTTCGCTTCTCAAATGTGGGCGACACAAAAAGGCAGACCTCGAGGACGTGATTGAACCCATCAGCGACGAGCCAAACGGGCTTACAAGTGACTAGGGCGGTTCGGTAGGTTTGTCTTAGAGGGACTAGACGAAGGTGATGGTGAGGATATTGCGACCCTGGCTTTGCCGTCGAGGAGGAGAATTTCGACCAGCGTTTCGAGCCGCCCCGATCTCAAGAGCGCGCGGTCGATCACGTCGGGATTGTTGGTCGCTCCGACCACCACCACGCCCTTACGCCATTTGGACGGGTCAAGGCACTCCAGGAGGCCGTTGATCACCTGACGGCGATAGTCGCGATGATCGTTGTCTCCTCTGACTCGCCGTCCTCGAACGAGCCCAATTCATCGATGAAGATTCGCACTCACGAATTCTGTGGGGCAAGGCGCGAGCTACTGAGACCGTCGAACGTCGATATCGCCCGAGGTCTTGCGTGCGGTGTAGTATGTACCCGTAAGTCTGTTTCGATCCGCATCCCAGTCCAAGTCGAGATACGCGACACCCTCGTGTTGGGAACTCCGATGCCAGAACTGGGCTTGCGGGTCGTTGTTGTAGCTGTACCAGACACGGTAGCGACGGTTTTCATAGTCCGGTTCGAGGAACACGCGCGTCGATTTCGAAAACGATTCTCCCGTCTTCAGTGTTACACTGGTCGTAAAGAAGGTCTGGCTTATTTTCAGGCTGGTCGGAATAGGCGGCAAAGTCGTCCCCGTCTCTGGATTGATCCAGGTGGATTTCAGATGCCCGACCCACTCGCCGTTGAGATCGGGAAACATTTTTGTCTGCATGAGGGGCATAATCCGTGCGAGCCTGAACCAGAGCAGTTCGGCCACGGCCACCATCACGACGCCAACGATGGATATAACGAACGAAATCCACTTTAGTGGTGTTGTTTGTTCTCCAAAGTACCAGAACCAAACGGCCTCAAGTCCCCATGCCGCGAGGATGGAGGCCGTTACAATGATCAATAACTGGGTCTTGCGCTGGAAAAGGGACCACATCAGCGACTGCCAAGATGGCGAAGCGCCGAGTTCACGAACCGCTGTGCCTTGTCCAGTGTCCAAGCCTGGCTGCTACCGAAAAGTGGCTTAATGCCGTTAATTTCGAGAAGCAGGTAGGGGGACAGGAAGCCTCCCTGCGAAAGGATTTCGGACACACGGCCAAGGACACGTTTCACGCGGTCATAGCGATCTTCGTTGTAGACGAAGTGATGGTCCTCGACGAGATAGACAAGGCATTCAATCAGAAACGACGGTACACGCTCCTCGAGAACGCCGTACTCTTCCATGTCTGTCTGTAGCCGCTTTACGATCCTGACCATTCGCTTGAACTGGTGACCTGTTGTCGCGCGTTTTAGCCGACCGTTCGCGATGTGCTGCTCTGGGTAGTTCATTGTCCAGCTGCCGTCTGTAGAGAGGATGGCGACGCCCTGAGCGGTGTTGAACGGTACAAAGCCAGCACCGGCGCGAATATGGTGGAGGGTGAAACAAGGAACTACATCCACTTCGCCGCGGCTGCCGTCGACGCCGTTCACACGGATCGCTTTCTTCCCGGTGTCGTCCACAGCGCCCTTGCCGAAGTAGGCTTTGAGATCGCGCGATATCTCGGTACGCATATATTGGGCGATATTGGCGAAAGACCTTCCTGTGTCGAAGTAGGTGCCAGCCTGGTAAGCCGCTTGGAAGTTGACATTGGGGTCGCATTCGATCCGAAGCGACGGATGCTGCACTCGCAGGTCGATATCAGCCTCGTTCCTGACGTTAGTGCGGTTGGTGAAACTGCCCTGCGGGCCGAACACCACGCCCTCGTTTGCGAGCCACTTGTTTTCGCGAAGGGCGCTGTGGACCATGTCACGCGCCCGTTCAATCGCTTTCGTCTCAGTGGTGCTCTCGGCGGTCTCCCAGTGGGAGAAGCGGTCATTCCACGAACTGCGGGTCCTGACGGAGTCTTGCTTTAACGAATCAAATAGCGAGCTGAGTCCGAACGGGTCCGGCAGCGTCGGCTTCTGGTTGAACAGTCCTGCCAAACCGGAGAACCCGGCATTCTGCTCCTCGAAATCATTCATGCCTGAGTCTCCACTACAATTTGAAGAAAAATGTAGTAACCGCAGGGCGTGTAAGCAATAGAGG
Organism: Xaviernesmea oryzae; assembly: GCF_900109605.1. Lineage (GTDB taxonomy): Bacteria > Pseudomonadota > Alphaproteobacteria > Rhizobiales > Rhizobiaceae > Xaviernesmea > Xaviernesmea oryzae. The sequence continues at coordinate 12,827 of NZ_FOAM01000020.1, read as the reverse complement.
CGAGGTCTTCGCTCAGCCGTTATTTCGAAGGCTGGGATTTCGAGAAAATCGTAAAAATTACTGTTTTGACTTCAGGGACAAGCCTATTAAAGCGTTAGGGACAAAACAGCGCCCGTAGGGACCAACCTATTGAGCGAACCCAAGCGGCACGAGGCCACCAATCCACCGGCGAAAAAATGGTGTCCACGAGAGGATTCGAACCTCCGACCCCAGGATTCATACCACTTCGGCTTTAGCCGCCGCCCGTGGGCGTTCGTGGTCTGGACTGTCCCTTCACCATGAGCCGAAGCCTTTAGGTGCTGCCCATCCAGTCTCTACACCTTCAACGGATTTCTCCGAAGCTTGGCTCGGGATTGGCATGCTGAGAGTTCAGCGAAGCGTTCCCCGACTTTGAGCAGATCGACTACACACTTTCGTTGTGTAGCCCCCAATTTACAACCAGGAATCCTGTGCTCTATCCTGCTGAGCTACGTGGACAAACTGTTATTCACGCGAGTTCGTAACCGATGCGATGGCGAATATCAACAGTAAGATGTTTCACGCGCGTTGGCTTGCCTCACAACAATAACGCTACATCGGAAGGCGCAATCAGAAAACCGCCGGTGTACAATACTTACGCCCCGTCCAACGACACCAAGCGTGACGGGCTGCAATGAGGTTTGAAACAAAACCATCAACTTCAAAGATGAAATCAGAGAGGAGGATCATCGCTTCCCGTGAGTTCATCATGGTCAACGGTTTCACTATGCCACTCAGACCATATTCGTATGACAGAGTATGCGGAAGGGTCATTGAAGCGTCAAGGCTCTTCGGATAGTCCACCACGGTCGCCACTCGCGTCCTCAAGAAATGCACTGTCAGTGGCACAAAAGGATTGCTGATTCGTTCCCGCGATCGCACGGCGGAGAAGCGCCAAGACGTAACTAACGCCAGCATCGTCCTCTATCTGGAAAGCCTTCGGGGCCTCGCCAGTCAGGACGAGAAGTGTGAAGAGGAACGATGGGAAGTTTGCCGCCATTTCATCGAAATCCGATTTCGCAACTGAAGCATCCCAGATTTCGAGCAGGGTATCGAGCTCAGCCTCTTTTCCGATTTATGCTAGGTAGTGGTGCACTCTCAAGAGCGGGCGTGGCAGCGCACTTCCCGATGCTTCGGTACGATACCTCGGGGCTGGCGAGGTTTCTGTGGGTGCGTTTCCATTTCTCTGGCGAATTCAACCGCAGGGCGTTACATAGAAAAGAATGACAGCGATAGAGCCATCTGGCTCACGGCAGGCGAATTGGAACTCTCGTTCGAAGATGAGCAGTTGCGTGCGGTGTGCACAACGCGAGGTCGAGCGCTTGCGGTGCACGGCCCTGAAATCGCGCAGCAGCTGAAAAAGCGATTGGCTGACATCCGAGCTGCCGAAACCGCCAGTGACTTGCTCGTCGGCACTCGGTTCGTCGAGGATGGTGAGTGTGAGGCAATCCATGTAGAGCTTGGCGGTGGGTTTGAATTGGTGATGGTCGCCAACCATGTCCAGAATCCAACAAAAGGCTCCGGCAAGATAGATTGGGATAAGGTGGCGCGGGTGAAGGTTTCGCGAATTTTCAGGATGGCTACCGAATGATTGGTGAACCAAATCCGGATTGGGCCTCGTCGCCGTGGGAGACCATCGCAGACGTGTTACGTCTCCGTGGCATCGACGAAGCCGAGTTCGAGGATATGGTCGGTGAGCACGCGGGTTTTGCCGCAGCTTTGCGTCGCGGCGACCGGTATATCGATCAGGCCCTTGCTGAAGCACTCTCGGAAAACCTCGGTGCTTCCGTCTCGTTTTGGCTGAAGCGGGAAAGCGACTTCCGGAAGTCGGGCGCAAAAAGCTCGGCGGCGGATTTCGACGATCCGTTTGTCTGGCTCAAGGAGCTGCCGCTCAAGGATATGGTCGCGGCAGGGTGGATGCGCAAACATACTTCCCGCCTTGATACCCTCGGCGAAGCACTATCGTTCTTTGGTCTCCGTGATTTCTCCGATTGGACAGCGAAATACCATGGAGTGATGAACTCGGTCGCGTTCCGCAAAAGCTCCTCGTTTACAGAGAACACTCTCTCGACCTTGGCTTGGCTTCGACAGGGAGAACGCGCCGCGGCAGAGATGGCTTGCGATCGCTGGAATTCGGATGCGTTGGAAGACGCGCTTTGGGACATCAGGCCACTGATGAGGCAAAGCTCTCCCAGCCACTTTCTTCCTCGGCTGCGGAACATTTGTGCGGAAGCCGGCGTCGCGGTAGTTGTCGCGAGAGCGCCCCAGGGATGCCGTGCCAGCGGGGCCGCACGCATCCTGTCCGACGAGAGAGCCGTGATCCAGTTGAGCTTCCGGTATCTTTCCGACGATCATTTCTGGTTCACCTTCTTCCACGAGGCGGGTCATCTTGTCTTGCATGGAGAGAACCACCTCTTCCTGGAGAACAGTTCCGGAATGATGGAAACTGAAGAGGCCCAAGCGAACGCGTTTTCCGAGAGATTTCTCATTCCGGAAGAGTTCGCCGACGAGCTCCTACAGGTGAAGCCCTTCCAGCGCGACGTAATTAGGTTTGCCTACAAAGCCGGCACTTCGCCTGGGATCGTGGTGGGACAGATGCAACATCGTAAGCTGATGGCGGAAAACCGGCTTAACTTCCTCAAGCGGAGGTATGATTGGAACGAGTTGTCGCACGACCCGAATGTCGTGCCCGCGTCTACAGTCAGCCCCTGAACAAGACGAACCTGTCCGGCGTTTTCTGCCAGTTGCACAGAGCGTCCTCCAGGACCTGTTTTCCTACCTGCAGTTGGGCATCCAACTGGTCGAGAATCTCCTCGAGTTCAGTCGGATCGGCATCGGCTTCAGGATCGCCGTGGACAAACAGCTTTGTCCCCCTCAGGGGTCCCGTGGCGTCGGCGAGGTAAGCACTTCCCGGCTCGATCGGCGCAATGCCCAACTTTCCAAGCATGGTCAGGAAGTCGAAGGTGCCCAACCGGCCAAAACGCTTGACCGCACGCATCCTTTTATAGAGTTCGTCAAATCCTGCATGCGGATGCTGCCCTACCGCCCTGTGGATGTCCTGCACCAGAGCTTGGTGGCTCCCGAACGTCGAAATGAAGTCTATGTAGGAGCCGAGGACGGCCTTCATCTGCGCCGGCGACTTGCTTTCATACTTCCGATGATTGCTGAAACGGCGCGACACGCCGTCGTTGAGGAGATCGGGCCACTGCTGATCGAGCCAACTGTGGAGGTCGGCCACGTTATTGGAAATGGTAGCCCAGGACCACGCAGCACGCGTGCCGAACGCGCCGTAGAAATCCTTGGTTAGTCGCCACCCGTCGTTGATGTGCTTCCCGAAATGGGTCGCGAGAAAAGACAGCCACCAGGCCTCGTCGTAGTTTCCCTGTCGTGTCGCCAGTGCGGCCGCCATAAGCGGATCGAAAATCTCGGATGCCGGATCGGCCCTGTTGGGGTGGAGAGCCTTCGTGGCGAGGTCCTTGACATAGTCGACGCGTCTCATGCTCGAAACGAGCTGTTCGGCGCAAGCCTGGCGCTCAGCGTCGCCGGCCACGCCTGCAAGCGGAAATACGTTTGCGCTGAAATTGGCAAGCGTATCCCGAATCTGATCGATTTTATCGCGATGAAGCCCCGGCACCCGTTTCCTCCATGACCCTGTCGAAAAGCGGCAGGTCGGTTTGCCGTCCGCGCAGTGATTGGCGCTTGCGGATAAAGTTTTCGTAAGTTCTCGACGACATTCCGTTCTTGATGGCAACAATATCTCGGGCCGTACTGGCCGAATATATCGCCAGCAGTCGTATGAGGTCCTGCCAATAGGGCGGTAGCTCGGGTGCGAGGACGGGCAGTTGCCGAGTGTCGCGGATCGTCTTTTCCGCTTGCTTCAAGGCCGTGATGCCGGTCGTGGGATCGCCGATCGGCATCGGGGGCATGGGAACATCATCCTGCAGCCCTTCCTTTAGGAAGAGTTCTGCCTTTTCGATATCGTCAGTGTAGAGATGCAGGCTGCCCACGGAATGATGATACTGCCCGAGACCCAAGCCCAGGGTTACCGCGAGAAACTCTTGGAGCATCGTAAACGAGAAGACGTCGTGCGGAAGACCCTTAAAGGCGTCGTTTGAACGCATGTTCACGTGGAGATAGAGCCTGTTTTGCCGCACGACGAACTGGAGTGTGCAGGTGCATGGAACGTCCTCGTGATCTTCGACAACATCACAGGCATCGAAAAGCTGGATGACGGCCTTCCTGGACGCCGAGTTCTCCTTCAACTTCGTCACGATGTAGTCGAGCTGATTTACGCCGCCTTTGTCAAACAGCCTTGGTCCGTACGCGCCGTATATGGTGACGCCGTCATCCGAATACTTTTTGTAGTCCTTGAAGTAATGTTCGATAAAGGCGAGCGAATTCGATCCGGACATATACCAAACGAACTCGCCGAGGCAGCTGAAGACAGTTCCCTTGGTTTCCGTTCTGCTCAACCGGGCCCTGGGATTCTTCAGAGTCAGCAGATTGCCAAACTCTTCGAGGTTATTTCCTTTGGTAGGCGCGATAACATCGTTTTTCCGAACGAGCCGGCGATATACTTTTCGGAGAAGATCGTCGAGGGAATTGGCGACGACGTGCATTTAGCGAATCGGCTCCATCTCTGGTTTTGATAGCGCCAGTTTACAAATGAAATGTGGTTTGTCCAACGGCCAATCCGACAACTTTAAGGAACCCTGAAATCTTCTCAGTGCACACAACGTTTGCTCCCGTCTCCGAAACTGCAAACGAAGACTTCAATTTCGACGATGCATTGCGAGCTCAGCCATACAGGTTGTATGAGCGTACCGGCATCGGGTTCCGTCGCATCAAGGTAGAGAGGACGCTGACGATAATTCTAAGGCTCCCTTCGACCAATTGCGTCCCCAATCTTTAGCCACGCCGCCTGCTATGGCCGTGGTGACGGTCGAGCCCGATCCAACCTTGAGAGCGATCCTGTCACACGCGGCCGGCACTTAGGCCTGGCCAGAAAACCGTTTCCGTCGTCGGAATAACAAGTTTTGGAAGTTATGGACAGGATGGAGAAGTGCCCTGATAAGCCCTGCGGATTGTGGAAAATTGCTGACGGACGATGAAGTCCTGTACCGGTCTCTGTACCGGCATTAAAATAGCGATTTCAATACGTTGCGAAACCGGTAAAAGCGGTATGCCCTAAAAACTGCTCTATCCTGCTGAGCTACGGGACCACAGACCAAAATCCTTACAAAAGCCAGTCCGGATTGCCAAGCCCTTTCCTCACGCTGCGACTTTGCGGCCTCTTCTTATAAAAACGTTTTTATTCGCATGCCCGTACCTCTTTCTTTCCCGCAGGAGAGAATGCTAAGCAGGCGCCGGATTGAGACGATGTCCAGACATCCGGACTTGGCGCATGACGCGTGCGCCTGGGCCTGATGCGAAGGCAAGGCAAGGGTTGCGGCGTGCGCCTAAGAGGGAGATGAGGCATGGCGATGCGGATCGGGATCGACTGGGGCGGAACCAAGATGGAGGTCGTCGCGCTCGATAGGGCCGGCACGGTGCGCGCGCGCCATCGCCGGGATACGCCCAAGACCTATGACGCTTGCATCGAGACCGTGCGTGATCTGGTCGCGCTGGCCGAGGCCGATGCAGGCGAGACCTGCACCGTGGGTCTCGGTATTCCCGGCAGCCCCAATCCGCGAACCGGCCTTGTGCGCAATTCCAACGCGGTGATCATCAATGGCAAGCCGCTTGGCCGCGATCTGGAGGCCGCGCTCGGCCGGCCGGTCCGGCTTGCCAATGATGCCAATTGTCTCGCGATATCCGAGGCCGTCGATGGTGCGGGCGCCGATGCGCGCGTCGTCTTCGGCGTCATCGTCGGCACGGGCCATGGCGGGGGCATTGCTATCGACAAGCGTGTTCATGCCGGCTTTCAAGGGATCGCGGCCGAGATCGGCCATTATTCCCTGCCCTGGATGACCCCGGCCGAATATCCGGGTCTGACCTGCTGGTGCGGCAAGAAGGGCTGCCTCGACATGTATGCCTGCGGCACGGGGCTTGAGCTCGACTATGCCGAGGTGACCGGCGCGCGCATCAAGGGTCGCGAGATCATCGAGGCCAAGCGCGCGGGCGACGCCGTTGCCGTTGCGGTCTATGATCGTTTTGTCGATCGGCTGGCGCGATCTCTGGCGCTGCTCACCAATATCGTCGATCCCGATGTTTTCGTGCTCGGCGGCGGTATGTCCAATGTCGACGAGATCTACGAGGATCTTCCGGGCCGCATCCTTCCCTATCTCTTCGGCGACAGTTTCGAGACGCCGATCCGCAAGGCGCTGCATGGCGACAGTTCCGGCGTGCGCGGCGCTGCCTGGCTCTGGCAGGATGGCGACTGATCTGATGCGAGGGTAAGGCCGGGAATGACAAGCCGCAATCCGGTCTTTCCCATGGCCATTTGCATCCCGCGAGACAAAAGGGCTTGCCTGGCATGCGTGGGCAAGCTTGTCTGGCGCGCATCGCAAGGGAGTTGGAGGAAAGCATGAGCATTGAGAAGGATCTGTCCGTCATCGCCGAGCAGGAGGCGCGCTTGGTCTTCCCGTCTTTCGATGCGGAACGCGCTCTGGCCCTCGGCATGCGCCTGCGCCAGATGGCCAGTGCGCGCCAAGCGCCTGTCGTGATCGATATCAGCCTGATCTCGATGCCGCTGTTTTTCACCGCGCTTTCGGGTGCGACACCGGATAATCCGCATTGGGTGCGCCGCAAGCGCGCCTGCGTCTTTCGCTTCTTCCGCTCCAGCTATGGGGTCGGCCTGTCTCTGAAGTTGAAGGGCAGCACCCTGGCGGAGACTTTTGGTCTGCCGGACGCCGATTTTGCCGCCCATGGCGGCAGCTTCCCGATCCATGTCGAGGGTGCCGGCTGCGTTGGCGCCGTCACCGTTTCCGGCCTGCCGCAGCGCGAGGATCATGCTCTGGTTGTCGCGGCGCTTGCCGATGAGCTCGGTCTCGATCCCACGTCTCTTGCTTTATCCGGCTAAATTTCCCTCTTTTTTCTGCGAGTCGATCATGGACCTTCGCCGTCAATCCCAGGACCTTCGCCATTGGCTGACCGAGCGCGCTTTGCCGCTCTGGGCCGAGAAAGGCTATGACGCCATCAGGGGCGGCTTTGTCGAAACCATCGCGCTGGATGGCGAGCCGACCGAGGCGCATCGCCGCGCCCGCGTGCAGCCGCGCCAGGTTTATTGCTTTGCCGAAGCCGGCCGGCGTGGCTGGTCGGGCGATTGGGCGCGCCTCGCCTCGGAAGGGCTCGCCTATTTCGACCGCGTCTATGCCCGCCCGGATGGGTTCTATGCAGCCCTTGCCAGCGCCGATGGAAAGGTGCTGGACGATAGTTTCGATATCTACAACCAAGCCTTCGCCTTCCTGGCCTTCGCCTATCTCGCTCAGGTCTTTCCCGAGCGGCTCGGGGAAATGGCCGAGCGCAGCAATGCCCTGCGCACTGCCCTGGAAAAGCGCGTCCGCCATCCGATCGCCGGCTTCGAGGAGGATCAGCCACCGCGCCTGCCGCTCTGCTCCAATCCTCATATGCACCTGTTCGAGGCGTCGCTCGCCAGCGAGGAGGTTGAGGGTTTCGACCGGACAGCCTGGGCAAACCTGGCCGATGAGATCGCCCAACTCGCCATGGATCGCTTCATCGATTCAGAAAGCGGCGCGCTGCGCGAATTCTTCGATCATGACTGGCAGCCGATGGCTGGCGAAAAGGGCCGCATCGTCGAACCGGGCCATCAGTTCGAATGGGCCTGGCTCCTCACCCGCTGGGGCGAGCGCCGTGGCCATGCGGGGGCGCTTGCCAAAGCCAGGCGCCTGTTTGCAATCGGCGAGGAACATGGCATTTGCCCCACCCGCAAGGTGGCCGTCATGCAGCTGCTCGACGATTTCTCGGTGCATGATCCGGTCGCCCGGCTCTGGCCGCAGACGGAATGGCTGAAATCGGCCATCCGCTTTGCCGCCTTGACCGATGGCGCCGAGCGCGAGGCCTATCTCGTCTCCGCGGATAGGGCGCTTGCAGCTTTCCGTCCATTCCTGGAAACAGAGGTAGAGGGTCTTTGGCGCGACAAGCAGCGGCCGGACGGCACCTTTGTCGAGGAGCCGGCACCGGCCAGCACCTTTTACCATATTCTCTGCGCGATCTACGAAGTTGAAGATTGCCTCGATCGCTTGGCTTGAGTGCGGCATGTTGACATAAACATATCTTTATGTGATCGCTCCTGATGGAAGGTCTGTTCCGGCGCAAGCTTGCATGCGCCGGAACGGCAACCCATAGTGAAGGGCCGGGCGCATCGGCTTCGGTCGAGGGTGCGCGCCCCAGAAGGAGCAACGCCATGTCCGCTATCGATGCCCTGTTCGAGGACGCCACGCCGCGTGATCGCCGCAGCGACGTTCGCGAAACCCTTCTGGAGGCTGCCCGCGCGCGTATCCTGATCATGGATGGCGCCATGGGGACGGAAATCCAGCAGCTGAAGCTGGAGGAGACGCATTTTCGCGGCGAGCGTTTCGTCGATTGCGCCTGCCATCTCAAGGGCAACAACGATCTCCTGACGCTGACCCAGCCGCAGATGATCGAGGATATCCACTATGCCTACGCCATGGCGGGTGCGGATATTCTGGAAACCAACACCTTCTCGTCCACCTCCATCGCCCAGGCCGATTACGGCATGGAAGCGGAAGTCTATGCGCTGAACCGCGATGGCGCACGGCTTGCCCGCCGCGCCGCGATTCGCGCTGAAGAGGCGGATGGCCGCCGGCGCTTCGTTGCCGGCGCCATCGGCCCGACCAACCGTACTGCCTCCATGTCGCCCGATGTCAATGATCCGGGTTTCCGCGCCGTGACGTTTGACGATCTGACAACGGCTTATGCCGAGCAGATCCGTGGCCTCATCGATGGCGGCGCCGATCTCCTGCTGATCGAGACGATCTTTGACACGCTCAACGCCAAGGCTGCCTATTTCGCGGCGACGATCGTCTTCGACGAGGTCGGCTTCGAGCTGCCTGTGATGATCTCCGGCACGATCACCGACCAGTCCGGCCGTACGCTTTCAGGCCAGACGCCGACGGCCTTTTGGTATTCGATGCGCCATGCGCGGCCGATCTCCATTGGTCTCAACTGTGCGCTGGGCGCCGATGCCATGCGTCCGCATCTGGCCGAGCTGTCGCCGATCGCCGATACGCTGATCTGCGCCTATCCCAATGCCGGCCTGCCCAATGCATTCGGCGATTATGATCAGGGACCCGAGCAAATGGCGGCACAGGTCGCCCGCTTTGCCGAAGAGGGCCTCGTCAATATCGTCGGCGGCTGCTGCGGCTCGACACCGGCCCATATCAAGGCCGTGGCGGAAGTAATTGCCGGGCGCACGCCCCGCGCCGTGCCCGAGATCGCGCCGCGCATGCGCCTGTCCGGCCTGGAGCCGTTCACGCTCACCGCGGAAATCCCTTTCGTCAATGTCGGCGAACGCACCAATGTCACCGGCTCCGCCCGCTTCCGCAAGCTCATCACCTCGGGCGATTTTACCGCCGCGCTCGCTGTCGCGCGTGACCAGGTGGAAAACGGCGCCCAGATCATCGACATCAACATGGACGAGGGCCTGATCGATTCGAAGGCGGCCATGGTCTCCTTCCTCAACCTCGCTGCGGCCGAGCCGGATATTGCCCGCGTGCCTGTGATGATCGACAGCTCCAAATGGGAGGTGATCGAGGCCGGGCTGAAATGCGTCCAGGGTAAGCCCTTGGTCAATTCCATCTCGCTCAAAGAGGGGGAAGCGAATTTCCTCGCCCAGGCGCGGCTTTGCCGGGCCTATGGCGCGGCCGTCGTCGTCATGGCCTTTGACGAGCAAGGGCAGGCCGACACCCAGGCGCGCAAGGTGGAGATCTCCACCCGCGCCTATCGCCTGCTGACCGAGAAGGCCGGCTTCCCGCCCGAGGATATCGTCTTCGATCCGAACATCTTCGCCGTTGCCACCGGCATCGAGGAGCATGACAATTACGGCGTCGATTTCATCGAGGCGACGCGGGCGATCCGCGCGACGCTGCCGCATGCGCATATTTCGGGCGGTGTTTCCAATCTCTCCTTCTCCTTCCGCGGCAATGAGCCGGTGCGCGAGGCCATGCATGCCGTGTTCCTCTACCATGCCATTCAGGCCGGCATGGATATGGGCATCGTCAATGCCGGCCAGCTCGCCGTCTACGAGTCGATCGAGCTGGATCTGCGTGAGGCCTGCGAGGATGTGGTACTCAACCGCCGTTCGGACTCCACCGAGCGCCTTTTGGAAATTGCCGAGCGCTTCAAGGGCACTGGCGCCAAGGAAGCGAAGGGGCGCGATCTCGCCTGGCGCGAATGGCCGGTCGAAAAGCGGCTGGAACATGCGCTCGTCAATGGCATCACCGATTTCATTGTCGAGGATACCGAAGAAGCCCGCCAGAATAGCCAGCGGCCGCTGCATGTGATCGAAGGGCCGCTGATGGCTGGGATGAATGTCGTCGGCGATCTCTTCGGTGCCGGCAAGATGTTCCTGCCACAGGTGGTCAAGTCCGCGCGCGTGATGAAGCAGGCCGTCTCCGTGCTTCTGCCCTATATGGAGGCGGAAAAAGCCGCCATGCGTGCCGAGGGCATTGAGGCTCAGGAGCGCAGCAGTGCCGGCCGCATCCTGCTCGCCACCGTCAAAGGCGACGTCCATGACATCGGCAAGAACATCGTCGGCGTCGTGCTCGCCTGCAACAATTACGAGATCATCGATCTCGGCGTCATGGTGCCGGCCACCAAGATCCTCGAAACCGCGCGCGCCGAGAAGGTCGATGTCATTGGCCTGTCCGGCCTGATCACGCCGTCGCTGGACGAAATGGCCTTTCTCGCCGCCGAGATGGAGCGCGAGGGCTTCGACGTGCCGCTGCTGATCGGCGGGGCGACGACCAGCCGCGTGCACACCGCCGTCAAGATCGACCCGAACTATCACCGCGGTGCCACGGTCTATGTGCCCGATGCCAGCCGCGCCGTCGGCGTCGTGTCCAGCCTGCTCTCGCCCGAGGCCCGTGATGGCTTCATTGCCGAGACCAAGGCGGAATATAGCCGCGTGGCCGAGAAGCACCGCAAGAGCGAGGTCGACAAGCAGCGCCTGCCGATCGCCAAGGCCCGCGCCAACCACCACCGCAGCGACTGGTCGGCCTATCGTCCGGTCAAGCCGAGCTTTCTCGGGACGCGGGTGTTCGATGGCTGGGATCTGGCGGAATTGCGCCGCTACATCGACTGGACGCCGTTCTTCCAGACCTGGGAGCTGAAGGGCAGCTATCCCGCTCTCCTGGAGGATGAGCGCCAGGGCGAGGCCGCACGCCAGCTTTATGCCGATGCCCAGGCCATGCTCGACAAGATCGTTGCGGAAAAATGGTTCGTGCCGCGCGCCGTTGTCGGCTTCTGGCCGGCCAATGCGATCGGTGACGACATCCGTCTCTTCACCGGCGACGATCGCACGGAAACGCTCGAAACCTTCTTCACGCTGCGCCAGCAGATGGTCAAGCGCGATGGAAGGCCAAACGTCGCGCTGTCGGACTTTGTGGCACCGCTTGAAGGCGGCCCGGCTGATTATATCGGTGGTTTCGCCGTTACGGCGGGCTTCGAGGAGATCGCCATTGCCGAGCGCTTCGAGCGCGCGAATGACGATTATGCCGCGATCATGGTCAAGGCATTGGCCGACCGTTTTGCCGAGGCTTTCGCCGAGCGGCTGCATGAAGTGGTTCGTCGCGAACTCTGGGCCTACGCGCCTGATGAGGATCTCTCGCCCGAGGATCTGATCCGTGAGCCCTATGCCGGCATTCGTCCGGCGCCGGGCTATCCGGCCCAGCCCGATCACACGGAAAAGGTCACGCTGTTCAAGCTGCTCGACGCACAGGCTGCGATCGGTCTCGAACTGACGGAGAGCTATGCCATGTGGCCCGGCTCCTCGGTATCGGGCCTCTATATCGCCCATCCCGAAGCCTATTATTTTGGTGTGGCGAAAATCGAGCATGACCAGGTCAGCGACTACGCCCGACGCAAGGGCATGAGCATCGAAGCGGTGGAGCGCTGGCTATCGCCGATCCTGAACTATACCCCGTCGAGCCGGTCAGAGGCGGCTTGATCGGTTTGACACGGCCGAAAGGCCTGCCAAGCCACCGGCGGCGGTCTTCGCCGCCGGTTCAGCCGGTGCAATCTGCACCTGATCGTCCTACGAAGCGACCAGATCTCGGTGCTTCAGCGGTATTTTGATAGCTCCGGCAGCCATCGACCTTACTCTTGCACTGTCGACATGGCGCGAAAGCGGGCAGACTGCCTCTTTCGAAGGCGAAAATTCTTATTTTAAATCAACAACTTGCGAATTCCTGTCATTTTTCTGTTTTGAAGCCATTGACGATCGGGCTCGGATCACAATATAAGGCGCTCATCGAACGAGGGGTTGCGGCGCTTCTGGCGCTGGTTTTCTTTGTTTTTGTTGTTTGGCCGGTTTTGGCTGAATGTTTTCCGACAGGATCTGCCGGATGGCGGCGTTTCTGCCTTGTTGGCCCTTGTGGCTGGTGGGGTTGATTTGGTGTCGTTTTGGGTTGGTTTTGTGTGGGTTTGAGGGCTGCTTTGCTCTCTGTTTTTTGACAATTGAAGATGGAAGAAAGAGAAACGTGGTCGGCGGAGTTTCGCCGGTCTGGTGGTTTTAGGATCATCAGGCCTTTGGAAGAGACTTATGGACGGTCACGTTTTGAGTATGAGAGCTTGGGCTCTGGCTGGCATGGATGTGCTGTCTGGAGCTT
>NZ_FOAM01000047.1 GCF_900109605.1 Xaviernesmea oryzae | reverse complement strand
GAATAGGTGAAGGTGGTGGTCACGCCGTTGAAGTAGGCGATCGACCGGGTCTTGCCGTCCGCCTCATAGCTCGTCGCCGTGATATAGCCGGGGATACTCAGTGGCTAGAGTCTAGGTATTTATTTACTTCGTCGTGGATTTCAGTCGGAAAAAATACTTCCAATTTATGGCCGGGCCCTTTAGCTGTTGAAGAAGGATCGGTACTATTCCAATAAGCAGAAGCCTCTGAAATTATGTTAATATATATTTTTGCCGAATTAAAATCTCCTCCCATCGGTATATCCTCATGTATTATCCTCACTTCGTGAGGACCTATCCATGATAAGTCTAAGATGCACTCTTCAAATGCATCCCAGTTCATACCGAAGTGTCCAGGAAACTGAGCTTGCTCGGCAAATATCTGTAGAATTTCGGACTTAGACATAAGCCCTTTTCTTAAAAATATTGTAAATGCTTCAGCTTTGATAACATCATCAAGCGTTTCGTAAAACATAAAGGTCACAATCGCACCTATCGGTCCAGCCTAATAAAGGAGTTATAATGATCCGGCGTGTAATATAGCTCTCCATTCTGACCCGTTATGACTCGTTGCGGCCCTGGACCGTTAAACCCCGGCGTTGGATGGACGTATTCCCTATAATAGCCATTTACCTCAGGCGGAAGAAGACCTTCCCGATTTTGAAAAATCGTCCCGTCCCGACGATGAGAATTCGCAACGCCGGATTGTATCCTATCCAGGGTTGGTTTGATATCAACTGTGCCTTGTAGTTTTGTCCCATTATATACGTTTTCGACTGTCACTCCGCTAATGAAACGCGTTTCCTGGGTAACGTTTTTAGCTGTTGATGCTGCTTTGATCGCAACCCCTGCTCCCTTCAGCTCAGGGGCCGCCAAAAGTAGGAGATTTATCGCGCCAATGAATGTCTTGAAACCGTCACGCTCTCGTACGCCCTCGACGACATCGCGGATGCCCGTTTGGTCAGCTGCAAAACCGATGATGTTAGTGGCGCTGGCCTTTGCTCCTTCATTGGCATCCGATGATGCCCTGTTTGCGAGCACATCAGGGCTTTCCCGATCATTTGGATTTTGACCGTAGAACGCTCCGAAAAAGTCTCCAAAGAGTTCATTGAACGTATGTCCGTTTTGGTCACTTTTATTGACGGGATCGTTTCCCGAGTAGGCATATCGGTTTGTTCCGACGCCCTGGATGGTTGGATCCATGGGGTCGGGTGCGATGAAGCGTGCGTTTGCGGCGGAGCCGAAGGGCACGCAGACGAGGCTGCAGACCAGCAGGTTCGACAGAAGGCGGACCCACAGGGTGCGGAGAAAGAGCTGCATCGACAAGCCTCGTTTCGCTGTGCGCATGATCGAAGAGGATGATTGGGTGACC
>NZ_FOAM01000048.1 GCF_900109605.1 Xaviernesmea oryzae | reverse complement strand
GAACTGACCTCGGCCACCACAAACGAGCAGGTCGAACAGATGGTCAGCGCCGTCGACACGATGCTGAAGGGTCTGACCGACTCGGCCGCTAACCTTGGCGCCACCAATGCCCGCATCGATCTGCAGAACACCTTCGTCAAGGATCTGCGCGACACGATCACCAAGGGTATTGGCCGCCTCGTGGACGCCGACATGAACGAAGAGTCCACGCGCCTGAAGGCTCTGCAGACGCAGCAGCAGCTGGGCATCCAAGCCCTGTCGATCGCCAATTCCGGCCCGGACAGCATCATGTCGCTCTTCCGCAGTTAAGCTGCGAGCATGTACGGCCCAAGTCGCGGTTTTGGCCGAAATTCTTTCGCCGATTAGGTGCGCCTTAAAATTCAGGGTTAGACCAGTTCAAGTTGGCCGTGCCTCTCCAGGCGCGGCCAACTTCGTTTGAGCCGCATTGCGGTTATGAAGTTCGCTCTCATTCGCATCAGGGCAAGACATTGGATTGCGGTCACGGATTGTCCTGCATCGCAGGCCGATGTTTTGCAGAGGGCGGAAGGGACAGCTGCGCGCAGCATGACCCGCCCGAAAACGGTTCTCACTGCTGCATGGCGGAATGCCAAGACATCTGATGACGGGCCTCATTCTCATGCGGCCCGCAGGCCAAATGAACCGCAGACCACTCGCTGACCGTATTTTTTTTTATCCTAAATGAGGAATGTACATTTTTTTACTCTTTATTAATGGTTACCGACATAGTATCAATCTCACAAGACGCGGTCATATCGGTAACATTTTAAGCCGAATGGCTGGCATGAAGCCAAAAAGTCTTCACCGGTTTAGTATAGAGTCCGGTATGTCCCCCAAAATTTGTATCTCGTATCTGAGGGACACTCTAAAATGACTAGCATTATCACGAACGTTTCCGCGATCGCAGCTCTTTCGACCTTGCGCGGCATCAATTCCAACATGGAATCGACGCAGGCTCACATTTCCTCTGGCCTGAAGATCGCTGCTGCAAAGGACAACGCATCCTATTGGTCGATTGCGACGACGCAGCGCTCGGACGAGAAGGCGCTCTCCGCCGTTCAGGACGCACTCGGCCTCGCCTCGGCCAAGACGGACACCGCATATAGCGGTCTGAAGACCACGATCGACATTGTTTCCACGATCAAGGCTAAGCTGGTCGCCGCCCGTGAACCGGGCGCCGACAAGGACAAGATCAACAAGGAGCTCGTCGAGCTCAAGAACCAGATCTCGTCGACGGCCCAGTCTTCGTCCTTCTCGGGTGAAAACTGGCTCTACAATACCTCGTCGACGGCCCC
>NZ_FOAM01000049.1 GCF_900109605.1 Xaviernesmea oryzae | reverse complement strand
GCCATGCAGACGCAGAAGAGCTATATCGGCGAGCGCTTCGATCCGCAGACCGGCCTGACCTACCTGAACGCCCGATACTACGATCCAGCCTTCGGTCGCTTCATCTCGCCAGACACGTGGGATACAATCGTGAAAGGCGTGGGAACGAATCGATATTCCTATTCGGAAGATGACCCAATCAATAAAAGCGACGCGAATGGGCATTTAATAGATCCGAATATTTCGGACGATGAAGGCGAAGCCGCCAATGAAGACCATGGCAATCAGCAACTGGACACGCAGCTTTCGACGGAGATTAGCGATTCTGCAGACTTTGCTTTCGGAGAGCGTACTAAGGATAAGAAGTCACCAAACCGGATAGCCGCCGGGGAGATCGACGAAAATCATAATGGGGTAGAGGACAGTATAGACCCTAGTGAACCACATGTGCTCAGTCTAAGCCCGCGTCCAGAGCAAACAATCGATGGTATTCATGTTCTGGAAGAGACGCTGGTTCCTGGTCCTATGATGCCACCAAACTTTGTTGTGACATCAAAAGGCGTAGTACTTCCCGTTCCGAAAGATGCAAACCCGATACCAAGCCCAGTAACTAACCGTGCAGGAAATATTACCGGGTCAGCATTTACCGGCTTTGGCCCCACAGACAAGCCGATGAGTCTGAGGATGATGGATCCCAGAGAGGCTGTCGCACCAAGAGGAACTCGAGCCGCTGACATCCAGGGCTACCCGAATGGATATAATACGTATTCAAGTCCAACACCAAACGGCGGCATCCAAACCGTTAACCCATATACAGGACGAACAATCTCAAAAGATCATCCATTTAGTCACATCGGCAACGACTGAGGAAATCAAATGACTTTGGATCAATACATGCAGGATTCTGAAATTTCTGTATTAGAATTACTTGACGACTCCCTATCAATCGTATTTGTGAACAAATCTACGATTACGATTTATTCCAATACAAAAGTAGAAATAAATTTCTCTACGACACCGATAAAGTTTTTGGAAATAAAAGAAAATATGGACGATATCGAAATTTATTTTTCACAAGACTCTAAGATAACTATCTCGAAGGTTCCCAACCTTCCAAATCCGGAAATTTTCGTTTACAAGTCTGCAGATGGCCAATTTGTTGTCGAATGACGTAGCCGTCGTTCGATTTTTTATCCCTGGCTTTGATGGCGCACGGCAACCTCCTGTCGGACGGCAGTCGCAGCCTCGTGTGGAACGGCGCCAACCAGCTGTCCTCCTTCATCCGCGACAATGCCACGGTGGCCCTGACCTATGGGCCGGATGGCACACGGGC